>CAWAST010000007.1:0-562090 GCA_963784775.1 uncultured beta proteobacterium
CCAAGGCGATGTCGGAAAAGCGTTCACTGTCCAGGCCAGCTACACCGACGGCTTTGGCGCGTTGGAAAACGTCTCCAGCGCGGCCACAGCGGCCGTGGCCAATGTCAACGACGCGCCCACGGGCAGTGTGAGCATCAGCGGCACGCCCGAGCAAGGCCAGAGCCTCGTCGCTAGCAACACCCTGGC
The DNA here is from genome assembly GCA_963784775.1 of uncultured beta proteobacterium. GTDB lineage: Bacteria > Pseudomonadota > Gammaproteobacteria > Burkholderiales > Burkholderiaceae_C > Rhodoferax. Next base: position 187 of record CAWAST010000007.1, read on the forward strand.
TGACATCGACGGCCTGGGACCCATCACCTACAGCTGGTACGCCAACGGCGTGAGCACTGGCGTTACCGGCACGAGCTACGCGCTGGGCCAAGGCGATGTCGGAAAAGCGTTCACTGTCCAGGCCAGCTACACCGACGGCTTTGGCGCGTTGGAAAACGTCTCCAGCGCGGCCACAGCGGCGGTGGCCGGGTTGGATCTTGTTGCAACTCCGCCGGTTTCAGTCCCGCCAGCCGGGCCTTCTGCGGAGCCCCCCGCGGCCGACGTACAGGCTAAGCCCAAAGCAATCCTGATTGAGAAGCTGGCACCCCTGCCAACAGAGCTGGGGCAATTGTCAAACACTGTGCCGGTGCTTGATGTGCAGCCGACGGCCGTCACACTGGCTTTGTCGTCAGCTGACTCCCGCAGCGCGCCCGTTGCGTCCATCGCAGAACCCGCGCGACTGTTTGCTCGGGCCGATGCGCTTCTGGCACCCGTGCTGGACTCGCAGTTTCAACAGATCACGCTTTCGCAGCTGACCCAACTAATGCGGGGTGACCAAATCGCGCGACGGTTCGAGGAGATCGAACGCCGCATGCTGGAGCAGAGCGAAAACCGGCGGGTAGTACTCGGGTCCACGGTTGCGCTGACCAGTGGTTTGTCGATTGGGTACGTGGTGTGGCTGGTGCGTGGTGGCGTGTTGATGAGCTCCATGCTTTCGGCATTACCCGCCTGGCAGATGATCGACCCGCTGCCGGTGCTGGCTGCTGCCCGAACCAAAAAACGTGAACGCAAGGCCGAACGCAAAGACCGCCGCCAACGTGACGATACCGAGGTTGAACGCCTGTTTGACGAAGGCGCACGCCCAGGCCAGGTCGCCGAATCGGCAAGGCGCACGCCCGACAGCATGCAGCCTTCTCAGGAGGAGCGCTCGTGAAGTTGCGGCCATCATCCTGGCGTCTGTCCACCCGCATGCATTTGGCGCTGGGCCTGGCTGCGCTCACCGTCTCTGTGGTGCTGGCGGCCACCTATCTTGGTCTGGTCCCCGACGCCGAGACGGCCACTCGTCAGCACCGCGCTGCCCTGTCGGAGACCATCGCCATCACGATCTCGGGCCTGCTCGATGAATCCCAGCCTCAGGCGTTGCAAGAAACACTGGAGTTCCTGCGCGAGCGCAACCCCGGGCTGTTATCCATCGGCGTGCGCTCCCATGGTGGTTCTCTGTTGATTGACGTGAACGGTCACAGCAGCCAGTGGCAGGCTGGCAATGGGCTCGCCTCGACCGATTCGCAGATCGTGGTGCCGGTGTGGCAGGAAGGCATTGAGTGGGGTACTGTCGAGCTGCGCTTTACGCCGTTGCGTCTGCAAGGCTGGCGTGGCCAGCTACAGGATCCGGGCTTGAAGCTTTCGGGGTTCGTTTTTGTGGTTTGCGTGCTGGCGTTTTTGCTGTACCTCAAACGCATGCTGCGCGAGCTTGACCCCTCGCGCGCGGTGCCCCAGAGAGTGCGCGCCGCCTACGATACCCTGACCGAGGGACTGGTGGTAATCGACCGTGGCGGGCTGATTGTGCTGGCCAACAAGTCCACCAGCCTCATGCTTGGGGTTCAGGAGCACAAGCTGATCGGGCGTTCTCCCTCGGAGTTTGGCTGGCGCAGTTCCGACGGGGGCGTGCTGGAGCGCGAGACCCTGCCTTGGGAAGTGGCCTTGGTGAGCAAGCAGGCCCAGCGCGACATGCACCTGAACGTGACCAGCAGCACTGGCGTCGGCTATTCGTTGCGCGCCAATTGCTCCCCCATTCTTGATGAGCGCGACGGGTTGCAGGCCGTGGTCGTGAGTTTCCAGGATGTGACCGAGCTTGAACAGCGCGGCGTGGCGCTGCAGGTCGCCAAGGACCAGGCGGACGCGGCCAATGAGGCCAAGAGCCAGTTTCTGGCCAACATGAGCCACGAGATTCGCACCCCCATGAACGCCATCCTGGGCTTCACTGAGGTGCTGCGCCGGGGTGGTCTGCGCAATGCAGCCGATGCGGCCAAGCAGCTTGACATCATTCACTCCAGCGGGCGGCATTTGCTCAATCTGATCAATGACATTCTGGATTTGTCCAAAGTCGAGGCCGGCAGGCTCGAAGCCGAGCTGGTCCCCGTTGCACCGCATTTGGTGGCGCAGCAGGTGGTTCAGACCTTGATGGAGCGGGCACAGGCCAAGGGACTTGCGCTGGAGATCGAGTTCGCCCAGGCGTTACCGGAAACCATTGAAGGCGACCCGGTGCGTTTGCGCCAGATTCTCACCAATCTGGTGGGCAACGCCATCAAGTTCACCGAGCACGGCACCATCCGATTGATCCACAGGCTCCAGATGGTCAATGGGCTGCCCCGCTACGTCATTGACGTGAAGGACAGTGGCATTGGCATTGCTGCGGACAAGCTCGAATCGGTGTTTGAACCTTTTGTGCAAGCCGAGTCCTCAACAACGCGCCGTTTTGGTGGTACCGGGCTGGGCCTGACCATCAGCCGAGGTTTTGCACGGGCCATGGGGGGCGATATCACCGCCCACAGTGAGAACGGAAATGGCACGACGTTTACATTGTGGCTGGCTGCAGACGACTCTGGCACGGTGCCGCTGCTTGCGCCCGAGGTGCTGCGTCAAACCGCGCAGGTGCAGCTGCCAGCGGCGGTGGTGGTCTGGCAGTTTCCACCCCGGCGGGTGCTGGTAGTGGACGACGGCACGGAAAACCGCCAACTGGTGCGCGTGCTGCTCGAAGAGGTGGGCCTGCAGGTCAGCGAGGCCGAGAACGGACAGGTGGCCGTGGACAAGATTGCGGCCGAATCGTTTGACCTGGTGCTGATGGACATGCAAATGCCAGTGATGGATGGGCAAACCGCCACGCGCCAGTTGCGCGCGCAGGGTTGTGCACTACCGATCGTGGCCTTGACGGCCAATGCCATGAAGGGCTTCGAGCGGGAGCTTGAAGAGGCGGGGTTCAGTGGATTCCTCACCAAACCCATCGATGTGGATGCCCTGCTTGCCGATCTGGCCGCACGCCTGGGCGGTCAGCAGGTACAGGAGCAGGCCAGGGCTGATCCGGCCGCGCCATTGCCCCTGTCTGAGATACCTATCGAGGATGCGGCTGTGCCCGTGATCCTGTCGCGGTTGGCCGGGCACCCCAAACTGGGCCGGATCGTGGCGCGGTTTGTGGCGCAGTTGCCCCCGAAAATGGCTGAAATGGATGCTTTGGTGGAGAGTGGCAACATGCAGGAGTTGGCGGCGCTGGCGCACTGGCTCAAGGGCGCGGGCGGCAGTATGGGCTTTGATGTGCTCTTTGAGCCCGCCAAAGCACTGGAGGAGGCGACAAAAGCAGGCGACGCCCAGGCTGCAGGTTCAGCGCTGAGGGAGTTGCACCGGATCGAGCGCGGGATCCTGCTGGGCGCCAACGTGCCAGAATACAAAGGCGAGGAGAGAGTTTCATGAAGCACGAAGATTGGGCTGCAACCCGCCCGGGTACGCCAGGCGAGCCCTTCACGACGCCCGGGCGTTCGCCATTGCTTGACGCGAAGGTCATGATGGTGGACGACGAGCCCTTGATGACCGACCTGATTCAGGCACTGCTCGAGGACGAAGGCTACGGCAACTTTGTGGTCGCCAATGATCCGCGCCAGGCGCTGGAGCTGCTCCGGCGGGAAGAGCCAGGCGTACTGCTGCTCGATTTGATGATGCCGCAGATGTCCGGGTTTGAATTGCTTGAAGCCATCCGGGCCGATAAGGATCTGCGTTACACGCCAGTCATTGTGCTCACAGCTTCAACAGGCACCGATTCAAAGCTTCGTGCCCTTCGGCTAGGCGCCACCGATTTTCTGTCCAAACCGGTCGATGCCAGTGAACTGGTGCTGCGCGTGCGCAACACACTGGCGTTTCGCCAGTACCACAGCCGTTTGCTCAACTACGACCGGGCTACGGGACTGCCCACCGTCAAGCTGTTTGATCGGGGTGTGGAGCGGATGGTCGAAAGCCGCGATCTGGTCGGCGGCATGGTGGCGCTGTTGAGCGTCGTGGTGCCTGAATGCCGTGAGATACAAGAGAACATTAACCAAGCGGCCGCTGACGATCTGGCTAAAAAACTGGCACGCCGTCTCAAGCGCTTCGCAGAGGCCGATCATTTCATGTCCTCCACAAGCACCGGTGTTGATCTGGCGCCGCGCGTGGCCCGGGTGGGTGATGAGCACTTTGCGCTGGCGCTTGAAGGCGTGCCAGACGCCGAGACCGCCGACGGCCTGGCCAGACACCTGCTCACAATGGTGTCCGAACCCGTCCCCGTGGGTTTGCACGAGATCGTGCCGACGGCCTGGATCGGGGTGGCCCTGGCCCCGGGTGATGGGCTGACGGCAGCATCCCTGCGCAAGAGCGCCGATCTGGCTGCGACCCACGCGCGCCAGAACGGAGCGACGCATTACATGTTCGCTTCGCCTGAACTCAACGCCAAGTCGCTGCAGCGCATGACGCTGGGCTCCCAACTTCGGGGTGCCGCCCAGCGTGGTGAGCTGCTTTTGCACTACCAACCCAAGGTCGATATCGCAAGCGGGCGCATTCTGGGTGTCGAGGCGCTGGTGCGCTGGCAACATCCCGACCAGGGTTTGCTCGGGCCACTGAAGTTCATCCCTCTGGCCGAGGAGCTTGGGGTGATCGATGGCATTGGGCAGTGGGTCATGGAGCGCGCCTGCCAGGACGCCGCCCGCTGGAGCCGTGACGGATTGGGCGAGCTGCAGGTGGCCGTTAATGCATCCAAACCCCAGTTTTTCCTTGGCGACCTGTGTGGCACCCTGCGCCAGATTCTCAAGGACAGCAATCTGGACGCCTCCAGAGTGGTGGTCGAACTCACGGAAAGCATCTTGATGGACGACCTGTCGGTCGGACAGACCAAAATGGATGAACTCAAGGCGCTGGGCGTGAAACTGTCGATTGATGATTTCGGGACAGGCTACTCCTCGCTGAGTTACCTCAAGCGGTTTCCGATCGATGAGCTCAAGATTGACAAGTCGTTCGTGGACGATCTGCCGGGCACGCAGGCCGACCTGGCGATCGTGCGGGCCATCATCGATCTGGGCCACCGCCTGAACCTGTCGGTCATCGCCGAAGGGGTCGAGTCGCGTACCCAGCTCGAATGCCTGCACCTTGTGGGTTGCGACCATTTTCAGGGTTACTGGTTCAGCAAGCCCTTGCCTGAGGAGGGTTTGATTGCGCTTCTCAAGAAAGAAAACGCCCGTTTCATTGCAGGCAAAACGGCTCCGACGTCGTGATTCCCGGTTCGGCAATGTTTGTGAGAAAAAGCCGGGGTTAGCCCTCGTCCAATAACGATAGTTAGCTATATTTAGTATAGCGTTCTCGCAGACATCTACCCCGTTTGCCGCGGTCACACTCCGCGGGCGCGCTCCGCCTTGAAGCGGTTCACAAAGTCGCCAAAGCCACCCGCCTCCAGCGCCCCGCGCACCTCGCGCATCAGGTTCAGGTAGTAGTGCAGGTTATGGATGCTGGCCAGCATGGGGCCGAGCATTTCGCCGCAACGGTCCAGGTGGTGCAGATAAGCGCGTGAGAAGCCGCCGCGTCCGCCCTGCGCGTACGACACGCCGGCATTGCCAGCGCAGGCGTAGCAGGTGCAGGTCTCGTCCAGTGGCCGCTGATCGGTTTTGTGGCGGGCGTTGCGGATTTTCAGGTCGCCAAAACGGGTGAAGAAGGTGCCGTTGCGGGCGTTGCGGGTGGGCATGACGCAGTCGAACATGTCCACGCCCTGGGCCACGCCCTCGACCAGGTCTTCGGGCGTGCCCACGCCCATCAGGTAGCGCGGCTTGTGCGCGGGCAGGCGGTGCGGCGTGTGCGCCATGATGCGCAGCATCTCGTCCTTGGGCTCGCCCACACTGACGCCGCCGATGGCGTAGCCGGGGAAATCCATGGCCACGAGTTGCTCCAGCGACTCCTGGCGCAGGTGCTCGAACATGCCACCCTGCACAATGCCAAAGAGGGCGTTGGGGTTCTCCAGCCGGGCAAACTCGGCCTGGCAGCGTTTGGCCCAGCGCAGGCTCAGCTCCATCGAACTGCGGGCTTCAAGCTCGGTGGTGAGCTGGCCTTTGGTTTTGGGCTCGACGGAGATATAGGGCGTGCACTCGTCAAACTGCATCACGATATCGCTGTTGAGCGTGGTCTGGATCTGCATCGAGATCTCAGGCGTCAGAAACAGCTTGTCGCCGTTCACCGGCGAGGAAAACTTCACGCCTTCTTCCGCAATTTTGCGCATCTCGCCCAGGCTCCAGACCTGAAAGCCGCCCGAATCGGTGAGGATGGGTTTGTTCCATTGCTCAAACTGATGCAGACCGCCAAAGCTTTGCATCACGTCCAGCCCGGGGCGCATCCACAGGTGAAAGGTATTGCCCAGAATGATTTGTGCGCCCATGTCCTCCAGGGATTGGGGCGTGACGCCCTTGACCGTGCCGTAGGTGCCCACGGGCATGAAGATCGGCGTTTGCACCACGCCGTGGTTGAGCGTGAGCGCGCCGCGCCGGGCGTGCGAGTGTGGGTCGCTCTGGAGCAGGTCAAACTTAAGCATGGGTTGGGTGTTCTCTGGAGAGCAGCATGGCGTCGCCATAGCTGAAAAAACGGTAGTGTTGTGCAATCGCGTGGCGGTACAGCGTCATGATGTGCCCGTAACCGGCAAAGGCGCTGACCAGCATCATCAGGCTGGACTTGGGCAGGTGAAAGTTGGTGATCAGCATGTCGATCAGTTTGAACTTAAAGCCCGGCGTGATGAATATCTGCGTGTCACCGCTGGCCTGGCCGGTTTGAGCCCAGGATTCGAGCGTGCGCACGGTGGTGGTGCCCACCGCAACGACCCGCCCGCCCCGGGCGCGGCACTCGGCAAGGGCGCGCTGGGTGCTTGCCGGCACGTCGTACCACTCGCTGTGCATCTGGTGCTCGGCCAGGTTTTCGGTCTTGATCGGCTGAAACGTGCCAGCCCCCACGTGCAGGGTGACATGGGCAACCTCCACCCCTTGCGCCGCGATGGCGGCAAGCAAGGCCTCGTCAAAATGCAGGGCGGCGGTGGGTGCCGCCACCGCGCCGGGATTCTTCGCAAACACGGTCTGGTAGCGGGCTGCGTCCTCGCTGGAGTCGGCGTGCGTGATGTAGGGCGGCAGCGGCACATGGCCGTGGCGCTCCATCAGGGTGTGGGGGTCGTCCCCGGTGTCATTGGAGAGCACAAAGCGAAACAACGGGCCGCTTGCGTCAGGCCAGCGCCCCAAGAGCGTGGCGCGCAGGTTGTCGGCGCTGCCGTGTGCTCCCACCAGCGCCACGGTGGCGCCCACTTCGGGCTTCTTGCTCACGCGCATGTGCGCAGCCACCTGGTTGCCGCCCAGCACCCGCTCAATCAAGAGTTCCAACTTGCCGCCGGTGGCTTTTTCGCCGAACAGGCGGGCCTTGATGACCTTGGTGTCGTTGAATACCAGCAAATCCCCGGGTTTGAGCAGTGAGGGCAACTCATGAAAAATCCGGTCAACCGGCTGGGTACCCGTGCCGTCGAGCAGGCGTGAGCCGCTGCGCTCGGGCGCCGGGTGCTGGGCGATCAGTTCGGGGGGGAGCGAGAAGTCAAAGTCGCTCAGGGTGAAGGGGCGCGCGGCGCCCGGAAAAAATGTAGGCATAGTGCTTGAGGGTTGAACAGACCCGTACCAAGGAAGTCAAAGACGGGGATTTTCTCACGCTTGCTTGCGCTGAACGCGCAGTGCCGGTGTACGATCCGCGAACGCAGGGCGACCCCGCTCCAGGCAGGTACGGCATGACACTGGCAACACTGATTGAAACGCATGGGTACTGGGTGCTGGCCATCGGCTGCCTGCTCGAAGGCGAAACCGTGCTCCTTCTGGCCGGTTTTGCCGCGCACCGCGGTTTTCTCAACCCCTATGCGGTGCTCGCCATTGCATCGCTGGCTGGTTTTGTCGGCGACCAGAGCTATTTCTGGCTGGGACGGCGCCATGGCCCCGCTATACTCGCGCGCTGGCCCAAGTTGGCGCGCCAGACCGATCGGCTCCATGGTCTCACCGAGCGCTACCGCGATGGTGTGATTGTGGGCGTCCGGTTTGCCTACGGACTGCGCATAGCCGGGCCACTGCTCATGGGCACCTCAAGCATTGCTGCTTGGCGTTTTGCCCTGTTCAATGCGCTGGGGGCGCTCATGTGGGCCTTTGCTGTGGCCGGGTTGGGTTGGGTGTTCGGTCAGGCGGCCGAGCTCGCACTGGGCAATATCCGTCATATTGAGGGGTGGTTGTTGCTGGGTCTGGGCGTTATCGGCGTGATTGTCTGGTGGATCAGAAAGGACCGTGCGGGTTAGAACCGCATCACTGCAACCGTGCTTAAGCAAGTCAAAAAATTTGGTGTCAGGATGGGCGCGCACCGGCTCGGGCCGGGACTGATCACCGGCGCCGCGGACGACGACCCCAGCGGGATCGCGACCTACTCGCAGGCCGGAGCCCAGTTCGGCTTTTCGATGCTGTGGACGGTGGTCATCACGCTGCCGCTGATGGTGGCGATCCAGACCATCAGCGCGCGCATTGGCCATGTGACCGGACACGGCCTGGCGGCCAACATCAAGGCGCGTTTTCCGCGCGGTGTGCTGCTGGCCGTGGTGGGTATGCTGCTGGTGGCCAATACGCTCAATGTGGCGGCCGATATCGCCGCGATGGCCGAGGCGCTGCGTCTGCTGGTGGGTGGGTCCGCACATGTTTATGCGGTCACTTTTGGCTTGCTGTGTCTGGTACTTCAGGTATTTATCAGCTATTCCACTTATGTGCGCTGGCTCAAGTGGCTGACGCTGGCCCTGCTGTCCTACGTAGCCGTGGTCTTTACCGCGCATGTGGACTGGGGGCAGGTCCTGCGCGAGATCCTGCACCCGCAATTGTCCGCTGGACACGAGACGCTCTTGATGGTGGTGGCGGTTTTTGGCACCACCATCAGCCCCTATCTGTTTTTCTGGCAGGCGGCGCAGGAGATGGAGGACGTCAACGCGGGTCCGGGAAAACCGCATACCCCAAGGCAGGTCCGCCAGCATTTGCGCCGCATCAAGCTTGATACTTTGGTGGGCATGACTTTTTCCAACGTCATCGCTTTCTTCATCATTTTGAGCACAGCGGCTACTTTGCATGCAGCCGGGGTGCGTGACATTGAAACGTCAGCCCAGGCGGCCGAGGCCTTGCGTCCGCTGGCCGGGGAGCTGACCTTCTTGCTCTTCAGTCTGGGCATCATTGGCACCGGGCTGCTCGCAGTCCCGGTGCTTGCGGGGTCCGCAGGCTACGCAGTGGCCGAGGCGGCGGGCTGGCAGGGCAGCCTGAGCCTGCGCCTGGACAGGGGCGAGGGTCGGGGGTTTTACGGCGTGATTGCTGCAGCCACGATCGGTGGCGTCGTCTTGTGCTTTACGCCCATGGACCCGGTCAAGGAACTGTTTTGGTCGGCGGTGCTCAACGGGGTCATTGCCGTTCCCATCATGGTGGTCATGATGCTGCTGGCCAGTCGCACCGACACCATGGGCCCGCACGTGATCGGGCCCCGCCTGCGCTGGCTGGGCTGGCTGGCCACAGCGGCGATGGCGGCCACGGTAGTGGCGATGCTGGTGACAGCCTGAGCCCATGAGCTGGCGCAAACACACCATCCTGCGCCTGATTCATGCGCGGTCACGCCTGTTGCTGGCGCTGGTGGCGGGTTTGGTCATGTATGCCGCCTTGCCATGGGGGGCGGAACTGCGCCACACCACACGCTCTCTGCTGAGCTGGAATGTCGGCGTGGGGCTGTATCTGCTGCTGGCCGGCGTGATGATGGCACGCTCGTCCAGCGAAAAAATACGTCGGCGCTCCGTTGGTCAGGACGATGGGCGCAAGACCGTCCTGTTGCTGGTCGTGATGTCGGTGATTGCCAGTCTGTTGGCCATTGTTGATGAACTCTCGGTGGTCAAGAACCTTACGGGTGGGGTGCGCATGGGCCACATTGCCCTGACCGCGCTCACCATCGTCATGTCCTGGCTGTTCACCCATGTCATGTTTGCGCTGCATTACGCCCACGACTATTACCTCAATGTCAGCCGTGGACAGCCGACCGGGCTTGATTTTCCGGGCCAGGAAGCGCCGGACTATGGCGACTTTCTGTATTTCGCCGGTGTGATTGGCACGTCCGGACAAACGGCTGACGTGTCGCTGAGCAGCCGTGCCATGCGGCGCACGGGATTGCTCCACTGTGTGCTGTCCTTCTTCTTCAATACCGCCGTGCTGGCGCTGACCATCAATATTGCGGCCAGTTTGCTGTAAGCGTCGTCCAGACTGGGTTGCGCTGCGGTCTGGACAAGCCCGAAGCAACAGGCAAAATCGCTGCATGCCAGCCGCCACTGCCCAACCAACAAAACCGGCCCTGTCGGGCCCGCAAAAGGCTTTGCACAAGCTTGGCCTGGTGCGTGACATTGACCTGGCGTTGCACCTGCCGCTGCGCTACGAGGATGAAACCCGCCTCACGCTATTGGCCGACACGCGGGACGGCGATGTGGTGCAGATTGAGGCCACGGTCACGGCCTGTGAGGTTGTGCTGCGGCCGCGCCGCCAGTTGCTGGTGACGGTGGACGACGGCTCGGACACCTGCTCTCTGCGTTTCTTCAGCTTTTACCCGTCGCAGCAAAAGGCGCTCGCCGAAGGCAAGCGGCTGCGCATCCGCGGCGAAGTGCGCGGTGGTTTTCTGGGGCGGCAAATGATGCACCCGGCGTTTCAGGCGGCCGGTGGCGAATTGCCGTTGGCGTTGACCCCGGTTTACCCCACGGTGGCCGGGTTGCCGCAGTCGTATTTGCGCCGGGCGGTGCAGGGCGCTTTGGCCCGGGCCGAATTGTCAGAAACCATTCTGCCAGAGAATTTATATCAGATTGGCTTGCAGCCCTCGTGGAGTCTGCACAGTGCGCTATTGTTTTTGCATCATCCAACGCCGGATGTGGCACTGGCCACCCTGCAAGACCACAGCCACCCGGCCTGGCAGCGGCTCAAGTTCGAGGAGTTGCTGGCGCAGCAACTCTCGCAGTTGCAGGCCAAACGCGAACGGGCTCGCTTGCGGGCACCGGCGCTCAAGGGGGTGCCTGCAGCTCTGGACCGGCCATCGGGCAGACCCGGTTTGCCTCTGCATGAGCGTCTGCTGGCGGCCTTGCCGTTTGATCTGACGACGGCCCAGCGCCGCGTCAGCGAAGAAATTGCCTGTGACTTGGCGCGCCCGGTGCCCATGCACCGGTTGCTGCAAGGCGATGTGGGCTCGGGCAAGACGGTGGTCGCGGCACTGGCGGCGGCCATTTGCATGGACGCGGGGCACCAGTGCGCCCTGATGGCCCCGACCGAGATTCTGGCGCAGCAGCATTTTGCCAAGCTGGTGGACTGGTTGGAGCCGCTGGGGGTGAAAACCGCCTGGCTGACGGGCAGCCAGAAGACCAAAGAGCGGCGCGAGATGCTGGCCCTGATCGCCAGTGGCGAGGCGGCGCTGGTGGTGGGCACCCACGCGGTGATTCAGGCCAAGGTGCAGTTCAAGCGCCTGGCGCTGGCTGTGATCGACGAGCAGCACCGCTTTGGTGTGGCGCAGCGCCTGGCCCTGCGCAGCAAGCACACCGCGCCGGACGACGATGGCGATGGCTTGCTCGAACCCCACCTGCTCATGATGACAGCCACCCCGATTCCGCGCACGCTGGCCATGAGTTACTACGGCGATCTGGAAGTCTCCACCCTGGATGAATTGCCACCTGGGCGCACGCCGGTGGTGACCAAGCTGGTCAATGATTCACGCCGCGACGAGGTCATTGAGCGCATCCGCGCGCAGTTGGTCCAGGGGCGGCAAATCTACTGGGTCTGCCCGCTGATCGAAGAGAGCGAGGCGCTGGATCTGCGCAACGCCACCGAGACCTACGCGCAGTTGAGCGCGGCCCTGCCGGACGTCGAGATTGGTCTGCTGCACTCGCGCATGCCTGTGGCCGAAAAAAAAGCTGTGATGGCGCGTTTTACCGGTGGCCATATGGGCGTTCTGGTGAGCACCACGGTGATCGAGGTCGGGGTGGACGTGGCCAACGCCTCGCTGATGGTGATCGAGCACGCCGAGCGTTTTGGCCTGAGCCAGTTGCACCAGTTGCGCGGGCGGGTTGGGCGCGGCGCGGCCGCTTCGGCCTGCGTGCTGCTTTATTCCACCGGCGAGGCGCCGCGCCTGGGGGAGGCGGCGCGCGAGCGCCTCAAGGCCATGGCCGAGACGGGCGACGGTTTTGAAATTGCCCGGCGCGATCTGGAGATTCGCGGCCCCGGCGAGTTCATGGGCGCACGCCAGTCGGGCGCGGCGATGCTGCGTTTTGCCGACCTTAGGCTTGATTCGGCCTTGCTGGAACAAGCGCGTGCTCTAGCACCGCCGATGCTTGACCAGCACCCGGCGCAGGCGCAACGACATGTGCAACGCTGGCTGGGCGGCAAGGCGGAATACCTGAAGGCATGAGCGTGGCGCGCCCGGGCCAGCAGCCAGGTTGATGCACTATGATGCTTCGAAAAGCGGGAGCCAGGGAGTTCGAGCCTGATTCCGGGCGATGACTGCAAGGGGGCGGATGATCAACATGCCAGACCAGTGGGAGCCAACCCGGGGCGACGAAATTGACGAACCAATTTCGTGGGAGCCTTCGCGCACATTTCTGCGCTTCGCTGTGTTTGCACTGCTGGTGGGGTCCGGCCTGATGATGGTCGCATTGCGCCTGATCTCGCCAGACCAGCCCCTGCGCAACCTCGGCCCGGCGCTAATGATCGGTTTTGCGCTGGCCCTGGCCTATCTGCTGTACGGCAACCGAATTGCCGGAGCGGTCAAGATGATGACCGCGGGCGCGCTGGTCCTTGTGAGCCTGATTGCAGTGTTCACCGGTGGCGTGCTCTCACCCCTGACAGTGGCCTATCCGCTGATTATTTTGCTCAGTGGCTGGTTGATCAGTCCGCGTGCCGCAGTCTTGGTGACCGGGCTGATCGTGGCCGCAACGGTTGGCTTCATTGTGGCGCACTTTGCCGGTCTGCTGCCGGTGGAGTTCGACACACCGCCCGCAGTTCACGGTCTTGAGCAAATCGTTGCTTACATTCTGACCGCAGCCCTGATCATCGCGCTGGTCAATGCCTACCGCAACCGTCTGCAGGACCTGCATGCCGCCTCGAACAAGCTCGCCCTGCGAGGTGCTGAGCTTGAGATCAGCCAGGCCGGGCTGCAGCGGGCGCAGGCTGTGGCCAAAGTTGGAAACTGGACCTACGATTTCGCCACCGACACCATGCGCATGTCAGACGAAACGGCCCGTATCTTTGGTTTGCCCAGCGGTGCTACAGGCAGTTACGCGTCCTGCCTGGCGCGGGTTCACCCGCAGGATCGCGACATTGCCGAGGATGTCTGGCGGGCTGCCTCCAAGGGCAATTTCGTTGCCCATGAGTACCGCATCAGGGTCGGTGATGCGGTGCGATGGATTTACCAGAAGGGCGAGCTGGAGTATGGGCTGGACGGAAGCTTGATCGGGTTCATAGGAACCACGCAGGACATTACAGATCGCAAACAGGCCGAACTGGCGCTCAGGGAGAGTGAGGAGCGCTACCGTACTTTGGTGGAGCTCACGCCCCAACCCGTTTTAGTGCACCGTATGGGTACTTTGGAGTACGCCAATGCAGCAGCACTCAAGCTTTTTGGTGCGCCCGATGCACAGGCGTTGCTGGGCAAGGCCACCTCCGAACTGATTCATCCCGATTACCGGGAGTCTCAGCGGGAACGGATGCTCAACATAGCCAACGGGGTGGGGGTCGCGCAAATGACCCAGTCCCGATTTCTCAAGCTCGACGGAACGGCATTTGATGTACAGGTACAGGGCACCGCCATTGTCTATGCGGGTGAGCCGGCCATTCAGGTGGCCATCAACGACATCTCTGTGCTCAAAGCGCAGGAGGCCAAACTCGAACACATTGCGCACTACGACGTGCTGACCGACCTGCCCAACCGAGTCCTGCTGGCCGACCGGCTGCATCAGGCCATGGTTCAGGCCCAGCGGCGCGGCCAGCTGCTGGCCGTGGTCTATCTTGACCTTGACGGGTTCAAGGCGGTCAACGACCGTCATGGCCATGCCTGCGGCGACGAGATGCTGGTGGTGCTCGCGCAGCGCCTCAAACTGGCCCTGCGCGAGGGCGACACCCTGGCGCGCCTGGGGGGTGACGAATTCGTTGCGATACTGATCGATTTGGCTGAGACTGCGGCCAGTTTTCCGTTGCTCGCCCGACTGCTTGATGCGGCCGCACAGCCAGTGCGTATCGGAGGCTTTGACCTTGAAGTTTCTGCCAGTCTGGGCGTGACGTACTACCCGCAGTCACCCGATGTAGAGGCTGACATGCTGCTGCGTCAAGCCGATCAGGCCATGTACCGGGCCAAGTTGGCGGGCAAGAACCGCTATCAGGTGTTCGCGCCCGAATAGCGCCACCCGCCCGGCGTTCCAAGCAACTGCGCATGCAGGCAAAGCCGCGTATGCTTGCAGCCATGCTGCGACTGACCCAAGCCCCTAACCTTGCCATGGCCACGCTCTGGGCCGACGCGCTGACGGCCGAGGGTATCGACGCGACCGTGCAGCGGCAGTACTTGGCCGGAGTGGCGGGCGAACTGCCGCCCGACCAGTGCCTGCCCGAGGTCTGGATTGACCATGCGTCGCAAGAGAGCAGGGCGCGCGAACTCCTGCACCACCTGCAGCATGTGCCCCAGCGTCGCTGGCAGTGCACCTGCGGTGAGCTGGTCGAGGGCGGCTTCGAGCAGTGCTGGAGCTGTGGCGCCCTGATGCCGCGCTGAACCCGCGCGTTGGCGGCGGGCCGCTTGGTAGGACAATAGCGCCATGACGCTGACCGAACTCAAATACATTGTGGCCGTGGCCCGTGAGCGCCATTTTGGCAAAGCCGCCGAGGCCTGCTATGTGTCGCAGCCCACGCTATCGGTGGCGGTCAAGAAGCTCGAAACCGAACTCGACCTCAAGCTGTTCGAGCGCAGCGCCACCGAGGTCGCCGTTACACCGCTGGGTCAGGAAATCGTGCGTCAGGCCCAAAGCGTGATCGAGCAGGCCGCCCACATCAAGGAGATTGCCAAGCGCGGCAAAGATCCGCTGGCCGGGCCCCTGACGCTGGGGGTGATTTACACCATTGGGCCGTACCTGCTGCCCGATCTGGTGCACCAGATGATTGACCGCACCCCCCAAATGCCCCTGATGCTGCAGGAAAACTTCACGGCCAGGCTGCTGGAGATGCTGCGCACCGGCGAGATCGATTGTGCGATCCTGGCCGAACCGTTCCCCGACGCCGGACTGGCCGTTGCGCCGCTGTACGACGAGCCCTTTCTGGCCGCCGTGCCCACCGGCCATGCGCTGGCCGCGCAGTCGCAGGTCACGACCGAGCAGCTCAAGCGAGAGACCATGCTGCTGCTGGGCAGTGGCCACTGTTTCCGCGACCATGTGTTGGAGGTTTGTCCCGAGTTTGCCCGGTTTTCGAGCAACGCCGAGGGTATTCGCAAGAGCTTTGAGGGCTCCTCTTTGGAGACCATCAAGCACATGGTGGCCGCAGGCATGGGCGTGACGCTGGTGCCACGCTTGAGCGTGCCCAAAGAAGCGCTGGCCGCCAAGCCCCGGCGCAAGCGCGATGAAGACGCATTTGTGAAGTACCTGCCGTTTGTGGGCAATCCCCCCACCCGCCGTGTCGTGCTGGCCTGGCGGCGCAGTTTTACCCGCTACGAGGCGATTGCGGCCCTGCGCAACGCCATTTACGCCTGCGAGCTGCCGGGCGTGACGCGATTGTCGTAATTTTCGATCTGGAGAGGATGAGATGAATTCTTGCCAATTGGCCGTTTTCGAGTTCTTTTTGCCATTGGACCGGGCTTGTTCGATGGTGTGCTGGTGGCAACGTTGAGCGCGGGGTCGCGCCAGGAGGTGCTGCGCCAGAAGGCTGGTCTGTACCTGAGTTTGATTCGTTGGGACCGGCCTGCTGGCTGGTTGCTGCTGCTGTGGCCCACGCTCAGCGCGCTGTGGATTGCCGCTGGCGGCTTTCCCGGCTGGCACTTGCTGGGCGTGTTCACGCTGGGCACGATCCTGATGCGCAGTGCCGGTTGTTGCATCAACGATGTGGCCGATCGCAAGTTCGACCGGTACGTCAAGCGCACGGCACAAAGGCCTGTGACCACCGGCGCGGTGTCGGTGAGAGAGGCGTTGACGCTGGGCGCGGTGCTCGCGCTGGCCGCTTTTGTGCTGGTTCTCACCACCAACGCGGTCACCGTTGCCTGGTCGGTTGGCGCTCTGGCCATCACGCTGGCCTACCCCTATGCCAAGCGTTTTGTTTCCATGCCACAAGCGGTACTGGGCGTGGCCTTCAGCTTTGGTATTCCGATGGCGTTCTCCGCCATGCACGGGGGACAGTCGTGGAGTTTTGCGGCTTTCGGAGCCAGTGTTCCTCTGCTGGCCTGGGTCCTGGTGCTCGGAAACCTGTTCTGGGTGCTCGCCTATGACACCGAGTACGCGATGGTGGACCGGGACGACGATTTGCGTCTGGGCATGAAAACGTCGGCTATCACGCTGGGCCGCCTGGACGTGCCGGCCATCATGGTCAGCTACCTTTTATATGTAGTAATTTGGGATGTAGCCCTTATGCAGTATGTGCAAGGTGCTGCGTTTAATATAGCAATCACGCTGGCATTCGGGCAAGTGGCATGGCACTACACCTTGATTCGAACGCGCGAGCGCGAGGGCTGCTTCAAGGCTTTTCGCCTCAACCACTGGCTTGGGTTTACCGTGTTTGCCGGAATTGCGGCGAGCTACGCGCTGCGGTGAGCCCGCACCCCTGACCAGCACCGCCTGGGCTTTTCCCGGTGGCCTTGCCGGGGCATTCGAGTGTCTTAGGCACCACCAAATTCGTCGCCCAACGCCTTGGCGCGGTCGCGAGCCGCATAGACGGCGTTGATGATGAGCGCGGGAATATCGTCATCCTCCATAGAGGCGATGGCCGCGTGCGTGGTACCGCCTTTGGAGGTGACCTGCTGACGCAAAGTTTTGGGGGACTCACCGGAACTCGCTGTCAGTTCACCAGCGCCAATGACCGTGGCCACCACCAATTTGTGGGCCTGCTCGCGGGTGAGGCCCATTTCGGTGCCCGCCGTGATCATGGCTTCCATGAAATAGAACACGTAAGCAGGGCCGGAACCCGACAGCGCTGTCACGGCATCCAATGGGTCTTCGGTGTCCAGCCACAAATACTCGCCCGTGCTGGCAAGCACCTGCCCGATCCAGTCTTTGTCTTGCTGGGTCGCGCCCGCCCGAGCGAACAGGGCGGTGATGCCTTTTCCAATCAAGGCCGGGGTGTTGGGCATGGCGCGCACCACGCGCTCGGAGCCCAGCCATTGCGCCAGAGTGTCGCTGCGAATGCCCGCTGCCACGCTCAGGTGCAAGGCGTTTGGCGCGTGTGGGGAAATTTGCTGCACCGCTTGCTTGAACGACTGGGGCTTGATCGCCCAGACTACCAGTTCGGCCTGTGCCAGGGCGGTGCCGGGCAGCTCGCTGGCGGTGATGCCAAAGCTGTGCTTGAGGCGATCGCGCGCCTCGGGCAAAGGCTCGACCACGTCGATGTCTTTGGGCGAGAAGCCCTGCTTGATCAGGCCTTTGATGATGGCGCTGGCCATGTGGCCCCCGCCGATGAATGCGATTCGCTTGCTCATGAGTATCCTAAATTTTGGGGCCAGCGCTGGCCGGGCAAGCTGTTGCTGGGGCGGCTTGCCGATCCTGCGCCGGTCAGTGGTTGGGAATCCCAGGCCAATGGCCTGTTACGTTCGAGTCTACCCAACTGCGAGAGGTGGCCGCATCGAAGGGGCCATCACAGCACGGCTTGCTGCACGGCATGCTCCCAGCGCGCCATCAGTTCCTGCGCGCGCTCGGGCGCCAGGGTGGGTAAAAACCGCCGCTCCGCTTTCCACAGTGCCGCGAGTTCATCGGTGTTTTGGTAGACGCCGGTGGTCAGGCCGGCGAGGTAAGCGGCGCCCAGTGCTGTGGTCTCGGTGACGGCCGGACGCACCACGGGAATGCCAAGCAAATCGGCCTGAAACTGCATCAACAGATCGTTGACACAGGCACCGCCATCCACCCGCAACTCTGCCACACGCACGCTGCCAGCTTCAATGGCATCGCGGCTCATGGCCTGTAGCAGCGCCGCACTTTGAAAGGCGATACTCTCCAGCGCCGCCCGTGCAATGTGGGCCAGCGTGCTGCCGCGGGTGAGACCCGTGATGGTGCCGCGCGCCTCGGGTTGCCAGTAGGGCGCACCCAGTCCGGTAAAGGCTGGCACCATCATGACGCCACCGGCATCGGGGACGCTTTGTGCCAGGGCCTGCACCTCGCTGCTGCTCTTGATGGCCTGCAGCCCATCGCGCAGCCATTGCACCACGGCGCCGCCCACGAACACGCTGCCTTCCATCGCAAACTCGGGCTGGCTGCCGGTCTGGGCGGCGCTGGTGGTGATCAGCCCGTTGGTCGAAGTCTGGAAACGACCACCCGTGTGCATGAGCATGAAGCAGCCTGTGCCATAGGTGTTCTTGACCATGCCGGGCTTGAAGCAGGCTTGGCCAAACAGGGCGCTTTGCTGGTCGCCAGCCACACCCCCGATGGGAATGGAGTGTCCCAGCAGGTCGCCCGTCACCTCGCCATACAGGGCGCTGGAGGGCAGGACCCTGGGCATCAGGCTGGCGGGGATGTCCAGCGCCTGGAGCAGTTCGCTGTCCCATTCGTTGGTGTGCACATTGAACAGCATCGTGCGCGAGGCGTTGCTTACATCCGTGGCGTGCACCTTGCCCTCGGTCAGGCGCCAGATCAGCCAACTGTCCACGGTGCCAAAGGCCAAATCGCCATTCTCGGCCTGGCGGCGGGCGCTGGGAACGTTGTCCAGAAGCCACTTGAGCTTGGTTCCTGAAAAATAGGCGTCGATGAGCAAGCCGGTTTTGGCCTGAATCGTCTTTGCCAGGCCGCGCTCGCGCAGGGCGGCGCAGGTGGGCTCGGCGCGGCGGTCCTGCCAGACGATGGCGCGATGAATCGGCTCACCGGTGACCCGGTTCCAGACCACCGTGGTTTCGCGCTGATTGGTGATGCCCAGCGCGCACACCTCGCGGGCCTTGATGCCTGCCTTGGAGAGGGCCTCCCGGGCCGTGGCCAACTGGGTGCGCCAGATCTCCTGCGGGTCGTGCTCCACCCAGCCAGGCTGCGGGTAGTGCTGGGTCAGCTCCTGTTGGGCCATGGCCACGATGCACCCACCGGCATCAAAAACAATGCTGCGTGAACTCGAGGTGCCCTGGTCCAGGGCAAGTAGATAGGTCATGGAAGCACCTTTGAAGAAAGAAACCGATGGACAAGTCGCCAGGGCGTAATTTTGTCCTGATATGGGAGCAAGCAACTACGCCGGTGCGATCTCATAGCGGACCTGGGCTTCGGCCAGCAGGGCTGGGAACGGGTCGGGCGGCGCCGCGTCGGTGAACAGTCGGTCAATCTGGGTCAGCCGACCGACTTCGACCATGGCCGGGCGGTTGAACTTGCTCACGTCGGCGGCCAGCCACACCTCCCTGGCGTGTGAGATGATGGTTTGCGAAACCTTGACTTCGCGGTAGTCGTAGTCGCGCAGTGAACCGTCGGCCTCTATCGCTGAAATGCCGATGACCGCAATGTCCACCTTGAACTGGCTCATGAAATCGACCGCGGCTTCGCCCACGATGCCGTGATCGAGGCCGCGCACCACACCACCGGCGACGATGACCTCAATGCGGGGATTGACGCACAGAATGCTGGCTACATTCAGATTGTTGGTGATCACCCGCAGACCCGCGTGGCGCAGCAGGGCCCGGGCCACGGCCTCGGTGGTTGTGCCTATGTTCAGGATCACGGAGCAATTGTTGGGCAGCGCCGCGGCAACCGCCCGGGCGATCCTGATCTTGCCCTCGATATGCAGGCTCTTGCGTTGCTGGTGGGCAATGTTTTCAACCGTGGAGCCGGGTACGCGAACACCGCCGTGAAAACGTGTGAGTAAACCGTCATCGGCCAGTCTCTGAATATCCCGACGAACGGTTTGCAGAGTGACCCCCAGCTTGTCGGCGAGCTGCTCTACCGTCACTGAGGCCTGAGCCTGCACGAAGGAGAGCAGTGCAATATGCCTTGGATTGAGATTCATGCTCGTAGGTTTTTGCCCAAGTGAGTAAAGATTTTCGCTCTAAAACGAACAAAAAAGATGGCGTATAGGGTAACTACTGAACGCAAAGGAAGCAAAAGGAACAATAATTATCACAAACGATGTGAGCTTGTCTCGATCAATTCAAAGCGTTTGAAGGGCGACAGAATGCAGTTGTCACTGGAGGGTATCAGGAAAAAAGTCGGGCGACAGACTTGGCTCCACGACATCAATTTGGTGCCGCAAAGCGGTGCGGTGACGGTGTTGCTGGGCGCAACTCAGGCGGGCAAGACCAGTTTGATGCGCATCATGGCTGGGCTCGACGTTCCGAGCAAGGGCCGGGTGCTGGTGGACGGCAAGAACGTGGTGGGCGTTCCGGTGCGTCAGCGCAATGTTGCCATGGTCTACCAGCAATTCATCAACTACCCGTCTTTGCGGGTGCGCGAGAACATCGCCTCTCCCCTGAAATTGCGCCGGGAGTCCGACATCGACCGGCGCGTTCAAGAGATCGCGCAAAAGCTTCACATCGACATGTTTCTGGATCGCTACCCGGCTGAGTTGTCGGGTGGACAGCAGCAACGCGTGGCCCTGGCGCGCGCTCTGGCCAAGGGTGCGCCGCTGATGCTGCTCGATGAGCCGCTGGTCAATCTGGATTACAAGTTGCGCGAAGAACTGCGCGAAGAGCTGGGCGCGCTGTTCGCGGCCGGCGACTCCACGGTCATCTACGCCACCACAGAGCCCGGCGAAGCCCTGCTCCTGGGCGGCCACACCGCTGTGCTGGACAGCGGTGAGTTGTTGCAGTACGGCCCCACGGCCGAAGTGTTTCACCGACCCCTGTCTCTGCGGGTGGCGCGCGCATTCAGTGACCCGCCTATGAATTTGCTGGCAGCACGCTTGACCGGCGACGGAATTCAACTCAATGGTGGGCCACTGCTCAAGTTGGGATTGCCGTCGAGGGTCTCAGGAGATCTGACGGTGGGTTTGCGAGCCAGCGCACTGCGTGTGCGACAGGTGCCCGGCGACGTGGCGCTGGCAGGAAAAGTGGAACTGGCCGAAATATCGGGCTCCGACACCTTTGTGCACGCCCTGACCCCGGTTGGCGAGGTGATTGCCCAGTTGACCGGTGTTCATCATTTCGAGTTGGGCGCGGCGGTGACGCTGTTCTTCAATCCAGCGCAGGGGTATGTGTTTGACGCCAATGGCCTGCTTGTGTTGGCACCGACGCGCGGCGAGGGGCTTTGAAATGGCAAGAATTGAACTTGATCTGGCCCATTCCTACAAGAGCGACCCGAAAGACGATGGCGATTATGCGCTGTTGCCTTTGAAAATGACCTTTGAGGACGGCGGAGCTTATGCGTTGCTCGGGCCCTCAGGGTGTGGCAAGACGACGATGCTCAACATCATGTCGGGTCTGCTCACGCCGTCTCGCGGCAGTGTGTGTTTTGATGGTGTGGATGTCACCGCAGCGTCGCCGCAGCAGCGCAACATTGCGCAGGTTTTTCAGTTTCCCGTCATTTACGACACCATGACTGTGGCAGAGAATCTGGCATTCCCCCTGCGTAACCGCAAAGTGCCCAAGGCTCAGATTGACCAGCGGGTGGGCGAGATCGCCGAGATGCTGGAATTGAGCGACCAACTCGATCAGCGCGCCGCTGGACTGGCCGCCGATGCCAAGCAAAAGATTTCACTCGGTCGCGGTTTGGTTCGTCCCGATGTTGCCGCCGTGCTGTTTGACGAGCCGCTCACGGTCATCGATCCGCATCTCAAGTGGCAGCTGCGTCGAAAGCTCAAGCAAATTCATCACGAGCTCAAGTTGACCCTGATTTATGTGACCCATGACCAGATCGAGGCGCTCACGTTTGCCGATCAGGTGATGGTGATGACCCGCGGCAAGGCGGTTCAGGTGGGCTCTCCGGCCGATCTGTTTGAAAGGCCAAGCCACGCGTTTGTCGGTCATTTCATTGGTTCGCCCGGCATGAATTTTTTGCCTTGCCAAGTGGACTCGCAATCCATACGCGTGGGTGACGCCAATCTGACGTTGACCGGACGCAGCGCATTGCCGGCAGGAAATTTGATGCTGGGCATTCGCCCGGAATACCTCAGCGTGGTTGCTGCACAAACCCCGGGGGCCGTGCCCATGACGGTCTCGCAGGTGCAGGACGTGGGCACGCATGTGATGGTCAGTGCCGCCTTTTCGGGGCTGACGGTCAAGGCGCGATTGCCGCTGGAGGCCACACCCTGCGCAAGGGGTGACACGATCTGGCTGCAATTGGTGGGCGAGCATACCTGCTATTACAAGAACGAGGAGATCGTGTCATGAGTGCGACCACCAAACCAGTCAACCAGAAAGCCTGGTTCCTGATCCTGCCGGTGCTCATTTGTGTCGCATTTTCCGCCATCCTGCCGCTGATGACGGTAGTCAACTACTCTGTGCAGGACATCATTTCTCCTGAGCGGCGGGTGTTTGTTGGCACTGAATGGTTTGCCGCCATCATGCGCGACGAAGAACTCCACGGCGCTTTGTGGCGGCAACTGACTTTTTCGCTCTCGGTTCTTGCCGTAGAAATCCCCCTGGGCATCATGCTGGCGCTGTCGATGCCTTCGCAGGGATGGAAATCTTCGGCGGTGCTGGTAATTGTGTCGTTGTCGTTGCTGATTCCGTGGAACGTGGTAGGCACCATTTGGCAGATTTTTGGCCGCACCGACATCGGTTTGATGGGTGCCGCTTTGGAATGGATGGGCATTGATTACAGCTATACGGGAAATGCAACCCACGCCTGGCTTACCGTCTTGTTGATGGATGTTTGGCACTGGACGCCGCTGGTGGGGCTGTTGGGCTACGCAGGATTGCGGTCCATTCCGGATGCGTATTACCAGGCCGCCAGCATCGATGGCGCCAGCAAACTGGCTGTGTTCTGGTATGTGCAACTGCCCAAGATGCGCGGGGTGCTGATGATTGCCGTGCTATTGCGTTTTATGGACAGTTTCATGATCTACACCGAACCCTTTGTGCTCACCGGTGGCGGCCCAGGCAATTCGACAACCTTCTTGTCGCAATTCTTGACGCTCAAAGCAGTCGGCCAGTTTGACATCGGGCCGGCCGCTGCGTTCTCACTGATCTACTTCCTGATCATCCTGTTGATGTGTTTCATTTTGTACAACTGGATGCAGCGCGTGGGCACCCAGGAAAAGGAGGGGCACCATGGATAAGCCGCGTTTTCAAAAGCGCACCCTGTTCCTGGTGGCGTACATCATCTTTGCCCTGCTGCCGGTGTACTGGATGATCAACATGTCCTTCAAAACGAACGAGGACATTCTGGCCAGTTTTTCACTTTTGCCGCAGCACTTTACCTGGGCCAACTATAAGACCATCCTGACCGATCCATCCTGGTACTCGGGGTACATCAACAGCCTGATCTATGTTGGCATCAATACGGTGATCTCCATTACGGTTGCGTTGCCCGCAGCGTACGCTTTCTCGCGCTACAGTTTTCTGGGCGACAAACATGTATTTTTCTGGCTGTTGACCAATCGCATGACGCCGCCTGCGGTGTTTTTGCTGCCGTTCTTCCAGCTTTACTCAACTGTAGGACTGCTTGACACACATTTGGCCGTGGCGTTAGCGCACTTGCTCTTCAATGTGCCGCTTGCTGTCTGGATTCTCGAGGGGTTTATGAGCGGAATTCCGAGGGAAATTGACGAAACGGCGTATATCGACGGCTACTCTTTCCCGGGCTTCTTTATCAGGATTTTTCTTCCACTGATCAAAGCTGGCGTGGGGGTGGCGGCATTCTTCTGCTTCATGTTCAGTTGGGTTGAGTTACTGCTGGCACGTACGTTGACCAGCGTGAATGCCAAACCGATTGTGGCGATCATGACGCGCACCGTTTCCGCCGCAGGCATGGATTGGGCGACCTTGGCAGCGGCGGGGACTCTGACAATTGTTCCTGGGGCGATCGTGATCTGGTTCGTTCGCAATTACATCG
Organism: uncultured beta proteobacterium; assembly: GCA_963784775.1. Classification (GTDB taxonomy): domain Bacteria; phylum Pseudomonadota; class Gammaproteobacteria; order Burkholderiales; family Burkholderiaceae_C; genus Rhodoferax. The sequence continues at coordinate 24,398 of CAWAST010000007.1, forward strand.
CCAAGGGATTTGCGATGGGACGGGTTTGATATGCGTCCCTGCGAAGTCGGCAAGTATAGGTACTCCAACAAGGAGGGATCAAATGTTTAATTGGATGGCGTGGACCACACCGGTTGCTGTGTTTTTCGGTTGTATTGGACTAATGCTGGTGGCTCTCACGGCATGGGAAATCAGATCACCTACGCAATCTCGGAAGGGCTTTTTGCCGATAGAGACGACACGCGGGGACCGAGTGTTCATCGGTTTGCTGGCCGCTGCGTACCTGAATTTGGCCTTCATTGGGGTCAGCGGAAAACTCGCTGCGTGGTTGGAGTTGGAGGCCGATCCGTCAATCTGGTTCAGTTTTGTGGCATCCATGGCGTTGCTCGGATTTGTGATGAATAAAGGGTAAGACCTATTTAAAGGACCGGCTTGTTAGCCCCTGGAGCCGAGAAAGCCTTTGAATCAGGGGTTGAATAAATGAGGAGAGTAATCATGAAATTGCGATACAGCGCAATGGCGGTGGCCCTAGCTTGCGGGGCGATGGCTAGCCATGCTTGGGCAGACGAAGCGGCCGCCAAGAGATGGATTGACAGTGAGTTTCAGCCCTCAACCCTGTCCAAGGATAAGCAGTTGGCGGAAATGAAATGGTTCATTGAGGCCGCCAAAAAGCTCAAGGCAAAAGGTGTTAATGAGGTCAGCACTGTCTCGGAAACCTTGACGGTGCATGAATACGAGTCCAAAACGCTCGCAAAAGCCTTTGAAGAAATCACGGGCATCAAGGTTAAGCATGACATCATTCAGGAAGGCGATGTCGTCGAAAAACTGCAAACTTCAATGCAATCTGGCAAGTCTATTTATGACGGTTGGATTTCTGACTCCGACTTGATCGGAACACATTATCGGTACGGCGAGGCATTGTCATTGACGGACCAAATGGCAGGTGCATGGAAGGACTATACGAATCCCGGTCTGGACCTCAAGGACTTTATCGGGACCAGTTTCACCACCGCCCCGGATCACAAGCTCTATCAACTGCCGGATCAGCAATTCGCCAACCTGTATTGGTTCCGCGCTGATTTGTTCGCCCGGGCAGATTTGAAAGAAAAGTTCAAAGCCAAGTATGGCTACGATCTGGGCGTGCCCTTGAACTGGAGCGCTTACGAGGACATCGCAGCATTCTTCAGTGAGGATGTCAAGACAATTGACGGCAAGCCGATTTATGGTCACATGGACTACGGCAAGAAAGATCCCTCTTTGGGTTGGCGCTTTACTGATGCGTGGCTGTCCATGGCAGGCGCCGCTGATATTGGTATTCCAAACGGTCTGCCGGTTGACGAATGGGGCATCCGAGTTGCTGCAGATAATTGCACGCCCGTTGGTGCGTCGGTATCGCGTGGCGGTGCGACCAACTCACCTGCGGCCGTCTACGCACTGACGAAATATGTGGATTGGATGAAGAAGTTCGCGCCCAAGGAGGCTACTGGCATGACCTTTGGCGAGGCCGGGCCGGTTCCCGCACAGGGACAGATTGCGCAGCAAATTTTCTGGTACACGGCCTTTACTGCTGACATGGTCAAGCCTGGCTTGCCGGTAGTCAACGCAGATGGGACCCCGAAGTGGCGCATGGCGCCTGGACCCAACGGCCCATACTGGAAACAGGGCATGCAAAATGGCTATCAGGATGTCGGGTCTTGGACGTTCCTCAAGTCCGCCAATTCCGATCAGGCTGCCGGTGCCTGGTTGTATGCACAGTTTGTGACCAGCAAGACTGTGTCGCTCAAAAAGTCAATTACTGGCCTGACGTTTGTCCGAGACAGCGACATTCGGAGTGATTTTTTCACCAAGAACGCGGCCAAGTACGGTGGCTTGATTGAGTTCTATCGCAGTCCGGCGCGCGTTGCTTGGACACCAACTGGTACCAACGTACCCGACTATCCAAAATTGGCCCAGCTATTCTGGAAAAATGTTGCAGTTGCGGTAACTGGTGAAAAGACGCCCCAAGCTGCAATGGACAACCTGGCTGATGAAATGGATCAGGTTATGAGCCGGCTCGAGCGTGCCGGCATGGCTAAGTGCCCACCAAAACTCAACCCGAAAAGTGATCCGGCCAAGTGGTTGAGCGACAAGGGGGCGCCGTGGAAAAAGCTGGCCAATGAAAAGCCCAAGGGGGAAACCATTGCCTATGAAACGCTATTGAACGCGTGGAAGAACGGCAAGGTTCGTTAAAATTCAATTCGTCATCGTCGATGCATTGATATATGGCCGCGTACACAAATTTGTACGCGGCCTTTTTGCTAGTTTTGTGCATTGGGCACACATGTTAATGGGCGAATTCGCCTGGAGTTTCAAAGATGGATACGCAAGACCAACCCCGATCAACGCGGCGGGCGGACCTGATTTCTAGACTGGCCGAAGCACGTCAATATGACGTTGCCATTGTTGGCGGCGGTGCCACTGGTCTGGGTGTTGCTCTGGATGCGGCGGCTCGGGGTTTCAGTGTCGTGCTGGTCGAAGCCAACGACTTTGCCAAGGGCACCTCGTCGCGGGCCACCAAACTGGTGCATGGCGGCGTGCGTTATTTGGCGCAGGGCAATGTGAGCCTGGTGCGCGAGGCTTTGCGCGAGCGCACCACGATGCTGGGCAACGCGCCGTATCTGGCGCAACCCCTGGCGTTCGTGATGCCTCTCTATAGATGGTGGGAAGTTCCGTTTTACGGGACCGGACTCACCATGTATGACGTGCTCGCAGGCAAGGCCGGCCTGGGCAAAACCGAGATACTCAGCCGAGACAAGACCCTGGCCCTGCTGCCAACGGCGCAGGCACAGGGGCTCAAGGGTGGAGTCAAGTACTGGGACGGCCAATTCAATGATGCTCGCTATGCCCTCGCGCTGGCGCGCAGCGCTGCTTCGCGCGGTGCATTGCTGGTGAACTACTGCTGCGCTACAGATCTTCTCTACAAAGGCGGAAAAGTGGCTGGGTTGGTGGCCCAGGATGCGCTGACGGGCGGCTGCTACAACATCAAGGCGGGCTGCGTGATCAACGCCGCTGGCGTGTGGGTTGATGAACTCCGGCAAAAGGATGGGGACGCCAACAGCGGCGACGGAAGGCGACCGACCAAACCCATGGTCGCACCCAGTCAGGGGGTGCATATCGTGGTGGACCGCAACTTCCTGGGCGGTGAGTCGGCTTTGATGGTTCCGAAAACGGCTGACGGCCGTGTTCTCTTTGCGGTCCCCTGGTTGGGAAAGGTTATTTTGGGCACCACAGACACTCCGCGACACGACCTGGCTCTGGAGCCGCAGCCCTTTGCCGAGGAGATTGACTTTATTCTTGGCGAGTCGGCACGTTACCTCACGCGTGCTCCCCAGCGGTCAGATGTCAAGAGCGTCTGGGTTGGGCTGCGTCCATTGGTCAAGCCCCAGAATGACGACGGCGAAGACACCAAGGCCCTGAGCCGGGAGCACACGATCTTGGTGAGTCGAAGCGGGTTGGTCACGGTCACGGGCGGCAAATGGACAACGTACCGGGCTATGGCCGAGGATGTGTTGCAAAAATCTGCCGCCAGCGGACTCATTGAGCGCCGCACTGAGGGATTGACCGTCCACCTGCCACTCGTCGGCACCGATCCGCTGGACGCCAAGCCGCACTCGCTGAGTGAGGCCCCTGGTTTGCATTCCTACGGCAGCGAGCAGGCGTTGGTTGCTGCGCTGCCCGGCTCCGATGCGGTTCTTTGCGAGGGACTCACGGAGGCGATGGTGCGTTTCGCAGCCCGCTATGAGTACGCCGTCAAAGTCGAGGATGTGCTCGCGCGCCGATCGCGTTTGCTGTTTCTGGATGCTGACCTGGCGGCATCTTTGGCTGTGCGTGTCGGGGAAATACTTCGGGAAGAGACCGGTCTGGAGCCCGAAGTGGAGGCCTTTGTCGAGCTGGCCGAGCACTATTTGGTGAAATAGTTTTGACGAGCGCCGAAAACTGGTGCATAATTGCTGGCTTCGCTTGAAAAAGCATGAAGTGTCTGCCTAACGGATGCGGTGTGAGTGGTTCATACCGCAGACGACGGGCCCAAGACTGACTGGAATTGTGTTGGTCGCTGGCTAAACCGCTGGCGGCGAGCGCTTCTGGTGCAAGTTGGGAATAATTGAAATGATCCAAGCTGAATCTCGATTAGAAGTTGCCGACAATACCGGCGCGAAGTCTGTTCTGTGCATCAAAGTGCTGGGCGGTTCCAAGCGTCGCTATGCGAGCGTTGGCGACGTCATTAAAGTTAGTATTAAAGAAGCTGCTCCGCGCGGTCGCGTCAAAAAAGGCGAGATTTACAGCGCGGTGGTGGTTCGCACGGCCAAGGGAATTCGCCGCGTTGACGGCTCCCTGGTCAAATTCGATGGCAATGCAGCAGTGTTGCTCAATGCCAAGTTGGAGCCCATTGGCACCCGCATCTTTGGACCGGTGACGCGCGAGTTGCGCACTGAGAAGTTCATGAAGATCGTGTCCCTGGCCCCTGAAGTTTTGTAAGGACGCGCCATGAACAAGATTCGCAAAGGCGACGAAGTAATCGTGCTCGCAGGGCGCGACAAGGGTAAGCGCGGCAAAATTACGCTGCGCAAGGATGATTCCTATGTGCTCATCGAGGGCATCAACATGGTGAAGAAGCACACCAAGCCGAACCCTCTTAAAGGTACGGTTGGCGGTATTGTTCAAAAGTCCATGCCAATTCATCAGTCCAATGTGGCGATTTTCAATGTTGCTACTGGCAGGGCTGATCGAGTTGGCATCAAGCTGCAGGCCGACGGTAAACGTGTTCGCGTTTACAAGTCCAGCGGCGCAGAAATCAAGGTGGCATAAGCATGGCTCGTTTGCAACAACACTATCGCGAAAAATTGGCGCCGGAGCTGATGGCCAAGTTTGGCTATACATCTCCGATGCAAGTCCCGCGTCTGACCAAGATCACGCTCAACATGGGTGTGAGCGAGGCGGTCGCTGACAAAAAGGTAATGGATCACGCAGTGGCGGATCTGACCAAGATTGCCGGACAAAAGCCCGTTGTGACCATGTCCAAGAAGGCAATTGCCGGTTTCAAGATTCGCGAGAATCAAGCCATCGGTTGCATGGTCACGCTGCGTGGGCTCAAGATGTATGAGTTCCTTGATCGCTTCGTGACTGTAGCCCTGCCGCGTGTGCGTGACTTCCGGGGAATTTCCGGACGTGCATTTGACGGCCGCGGAAACTACAACATCGGCGTGAAAGAGCAAATTATTTTCCCTGAAATTGAATATGACAAGGTGGATGCCTTGCGCGGTCTCAATATCAGTATCACCACTACGGCCAAGACTGACGAAGAGTGCAAAGCACTGTTGGCAGGCTTCCGTTTTCCCTTCAAGAACTGAGGTGACCCGTGGCTAAAATGGCTTTAATCGAGCGCGAGCTCAAGCGAGACAAACTGGTTGCCAAGTACGCGAAAAAACACGCGGAACTCAAGGCCATCTCTCGTGACCTGAAACTCAGCGATGAAGAGCGTGCTGCTGCCCGTCTGGGTCTGCAGAAGATTCCCCGCAATGCAAATCCCACGCGCCAACGCAACCGTTGCGCGATCACGGGACGCCCCCGTGGCACGTTCCAGCACTTTGGGCTGGGCCGGGCAAAGATTCGTGAAATGGCTTTTGCTGGGGAAATCCCCGGCGTGGTCAAGGCAAGCTGGTAAGCGGTAGGAGACATAGATATGAGCATGAGTGATCCCATCGCCGACCTGTTGACGCGCATTCGGAATGCGCAAATGGTGGCCAAAGCCACTGTCAATGTGCCATCTTCCAAGGTCAAGGTTGCCATCGCCCAAGTTTTGAAAGACGAAGGCTACATTGACGACTTCAAGGTAAATTCTGAAGCAGGCAAGTCCGAGCTTCAAATAGCCTTGAAATACTACGCCGGTCGGCCTGTGATTGAGCGCATTGAGCGCGTCAGTCGCCCTGGCCTGCGTGTCTACCGTGGCAGTGATGCCATTCCCCAAGTCCAGAACGGCCTGGGTGTGGCTATCGTCACAACCCCCAAGGGCGTAATGACTGATCGCAAAGCGCGCGCCAGCGGTGTTGGTGGCGAAGTGCTGTGCTACGTCGCCTAACGCGTGACATTGAGGAGTAAACAGAAATGTCTCGTATAGGAAAAATGCCTGTCGCTATCCCGGCTGGCGTGGATGTGTCGATCAACGACGGTCAAATCAGCGTGAAAAGCGCTGGCGCAACGTTGTCGTTGACTCAAAATTCGTTGGTCAAGGTGACCAACGCAGCGGGCGTGCTGAGTTTTGCGCCTGCCAACGATTCGCGCGAAGCCAATGCCATGAGCGGAACCATGCGTCAGCTGGTTAACAACATGGTGGTGGGTGTCACCAAGGGCTTCGAGAAGAAGTTGAATCTGCTGGGTGTGGGCTACAAAGCCCAGGCGCAAGGCGCCAAGCTGAACCTCACGGTCGGCTATTCCCATCCAGTGAACAAAGACATGCCTGCCGGCATCACGGTGGCAACCCCAACCCCGACGGAGATCGTCGTCAAGGGCGCGGACCGTCAACGCGTTGGCCAGGTGGCTGCTGAAATTCGTGCTATTCGTCCTCCGGAGCCCTACAAAGGCAAGGGTATCCGGTACTCGGACGAGAAGGTCACGATTAAAGAAACCAAGAAGAAATAAGGAGCTGCAGCATGTTGACCAAAAAAGAGCAGCGTCTTCGCAGAGCGCGTCAGACCCGTATCCGGATCGCTTCCCAGGGCGTCGCGCGGCTGACCGTCAATAGGACCAATTTACACATTTACGCCAGTGTTATTTCTGGCGACGGGGACAAGGTTTTGGCTACTGCATCGACGGCCGAGCTCGAGATGCGCAATATATTGGGCGCTTCGGGCAAAGGTGGCAACGTTGCTGCAGCCCAGGCGGTTGGCAAGCGCCTTGCTGAAAAAGCCAAGGCGGTTGGTGTGGAAAAGGTAGCGTTTGATCGTGCAGGTTTTGCATACCATGGCCGTGTTAAGGCCCTGGCAGATGCAGCACGTGAAGCTGGCTTGCAGTTCTAAGCAGATCGGAAATAAAGATGGCTAAAGTTCAAGCGAAGATGCAGGGTAAGGCTGAAGGGCCTGAAGATGGTCTGCGGGAAAAAATGATCGCGATCAATCGCGTTACCAAAGTGGTCAAAGGTGGCCGTATTCTTGGTTTCGCGGCATTGACCGTGGTGGGTGATGGCGATGGTGGCGTCGGCATGGGAAAGGGTAAATCGAAAGAAGTACCTGCTGCCGTGCAAAAGGCAATGGAAGAGGCCCGCCGCAACATGACCAAGGTTTCCCTCAAGAACGGTTCAATTCATCACAAGGTGATGGGTCAACATGGCGCAGCTGCTGTCATGATGGCGCCTGCACCCAAGGGTACTGGCATCATTGCCGGTGGTCCGATGCGCGCTGTTTTCGAGGTGGTTGGCATCACCGACATCGTGGCCAAGAGTCACGGCTCGACAAACCCCTACAACATGGTTCGTGCCACTTTGGATGCGCTCTCCCATGCGACGACGCCGTCGCAGGTGGCGGCCAAGCGCGGCAAGACGGTTGAAGAACTCTTTGTCTAAGCAGGAGCTTCTAAATGACAACACCACAAACAATCAAAGTGCAACTCGTGCGCAGCCCCATAAGCTGCCCCGAGTCGCACCGGGCTACCGTCCGCGGCCTGGGTCTTCGTAAAATTCGCAGCACACGCGAATTGGTTGATACCCCTGAGGTTCGCGGCATGATTAACAAGATCAGTTACCTGGTCAAAGTGCTTTAAGAGGTTGATGATGGAACTCAATAGCATCAAACCTGCCGACGGCGCGAAGCATTACAAGCGCCGCGTGGGTCGCGGTATCGGATCGGGCATTGGCAAGACAGCCGGCCGTGGTCACAAGGGTCAAAAATCGCGGGCGGGCGGTTACCATAAGGTTGGTTTCGAGGGCGGTCAAATGCCCATGCAGCGCCGTTTGCCCAAACGTGGCTTCAAGTCGCAGCTCTTGAAATTTAATGCTGAAGTTACCTTGAGCGCACTTAGCCAGCTTGGTCTGGCCGAGGTGGATTTGGTCACTCTCAAGCAAGCTCGCCTCGTGGGCGAACTCGCCAAGGTTGTCAAGGTCATTAAGACCGGCGATATCGCGATGGCTGTAAAGCTGACGGGCATTGGCGCGACTGCTGGTGCCAAGGCGGCTATTGAAGCTGCTGGTGGAAGCCTGGCTTAAACCGGTAATTGAAAGAAACACAAGTGGCAACAAACGCGTCTCAACTGGCAAAAACCGGCAAATTCGGCGACCTGCGTCGGCGGCTTGTTTTCTTGTTGCTCGCGTTGGTTGTTTACCGGGTTGGCGCGCACATTCCTGTACCGGGCATTGATCCCGGGCAGTTGGCGCAGTTCTTCAAGGGTCAGCAAGGCGGTATTCTGGGCATGTTCAACATGTTTTCCGGAGGTGCGCTGTCCCGGTTCACGGTATTTGCATTGGGAATCATGCCGTATATCTCGGCATCGATCATCATGCAATTGCTGACCTACGTGTTGCCAGCTTTTGAGCAACTCAAAAAGGAAGGCGAGGCCGGACGGCGCAAGACGACGCAGTACACCCGGTACGGAACGCTTGGTTTGGCATTGTTTCAGTCTATGGGCATTGCCATCGCGCTGGAGAGTTCTCCTGGCCTTGTCATTACCCCTGGTTTTGGTTTCCGCATGACTGCGATCATTACCTTGACCGCAGGCACCTTGTTTCTGATGTGGCTTGGTGAACAAATCACCGAACGCGGTTTGGGCAACGGGATTTCGATTCTTATCTTTGGTGGTATCGCCGCCGGACTGCCCAACGCCATTGGTGGACTTCTGGAACTGGTTCGCACCGGCGCCATGAGTATCATCATCGCTTTCTTTATCGTCATTGTCGTGGCTCTGGTCACTTATTTTGTGGTCTTCGTCGAGCGCGGACAACGCAAAATTCTGGTCAATTATGCGCGGCGCCAGGTAGGAAACAAGGTTTACGGCGGTCAGTCGTCGCATCTGCCGTTGAAGTTGAATATGGCTGGCGTGATCCCACCTATTTTCGCTTCTTCCATTATTTTGTTGCCCGCCACAGTCGTGGGCTGGTTCAGCGCTGGTGATTCCATGCGCTGGCTCAAAGACATTGCCGGCTCCCTGAGCCCGGGCCAGCCGATCTACGTCATGTTTTACGCGGCGGCCATTGTGTTTTTCTGCTTCTTCTATACAGCGCTTGTTTTTAACAGCCGAGAGACGGCCGACAATCTGAAGAAGAGTGGCGCGTTCATTCCCGGCATCAGGCCCGGTGATCAGACGGCCAAGTACATCGATAAGATTTTGCTTCGCCTGACCTTTGCTGGTGCGATTTATATCACTTTAGTCTGCTTGCTGCCGGAGTTTCTTATTCTGAAATACAACGTGCCGTTTTATTTTGGCGGCACTTCTTTGCTGATCATTGTTGTTGTAACGATGGATTTTATGGCTCAAGTCCAGAATTACATGATGTCGCAGCAATATGAGTCGCTATTAAAGAAGGCTAACTTCAAGTCTTCATAAGGCGATTGATAAATATGTCCAAAGACGATGTTATTCAGATGCAGGGAGAGGTGGTTGAGAACCTTCCGAACGCGACATTTCGTGTCAAGTTGGAAAACGGCCACGTCGTGCTCGGTCACATCTCTGGAAAAATGCGAATGCACTACATTCGTATTCTTCCTGGGGACAAGGTCACTGTTGAGCTGACGCCTTACGACCTGAGTCGGGCGCGGATTGTTTTCAGGGCCAAGTAGCGGTAATGGCGTGAGTTCCCGGCGCATAAATCGCCGGAACATGTTGAATAGTTTTAGGAGAGTGAAATGAAAGTTTCGGCTTCGGTCAAAAAAATTTGCCGTAACTGCAAGGTAATTCGGCGTAAGGGCGTTGTGCGCGTGATCTGTACTGATCCACGCCACAAGCAGCGCCAGGGTTAATTGCAAGAGTTTTAGAGGACGAAAATGGCACGTATCGCTGGTATCAATATTCCACCGCAACAACATTCCGAGATTGGCTTGACCGCCATTTTTGGCATTGGTCGCAGCCGGGCACGCAAGATTTGCGAAGCCTGCGGCATCGACTATGCCAAAAAGGTCAAAGATTTAACAGATGCAGATCTGGAAAAAATCCGCGACGCAATCGGCCAATTCACCATTGAGGGTGACCTGCGTCGCGAGACCACAATGAACATCAAGCGTTTGATGGACATCGGTTGTTATCGTGGTTTCCGTCATCGTCGTGGGCTGCCCATGCGTGGCCAGCGCACTCGCACCAATGCACGCACCCGCAAGGGTCCGCGCAAGGCTGCGCAGTCTCTGAAAAAATAAAAGGCATTGAAAGACCACTATGGCAAAATCACCAGCCAATAATGCGGCCCAACGTGTCCGTAAGAAAGTTCGCAAAAATGTTGCCGATGGCGTTGCACACGTGCACGCTTCGTTCAACAACACCATCATTACGATCACGGATCGTCAGGGCAACGCCTTGTCCTGGGCTTCGTCCGGTGGACAGGGTTTCAAAGGCTCGCGTAAATCGACCCCGTTTGCCGCGCAGGTAGCCTCCGAGGTTGCCGGACGTGCTGCGCTTGAGCAGGGCATAAAGAATCTTGATGTTGAAATCAAAGGCCCCGGGCCCGGACGTGAATCCTCGGTTCGTGCGCTTGCCGCTCTTGGCATCCGCATCAATATGATTGCTGACGTAACGCCAGTTCCGCACAACGGCTGCCGACCACAGAAGCGTCGTCGCATCTAATCATTATCAAGCCCACCGCCATCGGTTCGTTACCAATGGCTCCCGTACAGATGTGCGGCAGATGACATAAAGGAAGTTCAAGTGGCACGTTACCTCGGCCCTAAGGCCAAATTATCCCGCCGTGAAGGCACTGACCTGTTTTTGAAGAGCGCCCGGCGCTCGATCGCTGACAAGGCAAAATTTGATTCCAAACCCGGCCAGCATGGTCGCACGTCTGGTGCCCGCACCTCGGATTTCGGTTTGCAATTGCGCGAAAAACAAAAAGTCAAGCGCATGTATGGCGTGCTCGAGAAGCAGTTCCGCCGTTATTTCGAAGAGGCGGATCGCCGCCGCGGCAACACCGGTGCAAACTTGCTGGTGCTGCTTGAGTCGCGCCTGGACAACGTGGTGTACCGCATGGGCTTTGGCTCTACCCGCGCCGAGGCCCGGCAACTGGTGTCGCACCGCGCGATGACTGTGAATGGCAAATGCGTCAACATCGCATCCTATCTCGTGAAAGCCGGCGATGTTGTTGCCGTGCGTGAGAAGTCGAAGAAGCAAAACCGCGTGGTTGAAGCGCTGCAATTGGCCCAGCAGGTTGGTATGCCAGCGTGGGTTGAGGTGAATGCTGATAAAGCAGAGGGCGTCTTCAAGGCCTACCCTGATCGTGATCAGTTTGCAGCGGATGTCAATGAGTCGTTGATTGTTGAGTTGTATTCTCGTTAATAGCGTTTGATACGTTTTTAATTCAATATTGTTTCCTGAAAGCGGGGCACTGCCTTCAGGAAATGTCATCAGCCTTACCGGCGTAACGAGCCGGGGGTATTGAGGGGAAGCCTGAATGCAAAATAGTTTACTGAAACCCAAAGCGATCAACGTCGAGCAACTGGCGGTTAACCGCGCCAAAGTGGCACTGGAGCCCTTCGAGCGTGGTTACGGCCACACCTTGGGCAATGCCCTTCGCCGTGTGCTGTTGTCGTCGATGCCAGGCTACGCGGCCACTGAGGTCACCATTGCTGGCGTGCTTCATGAATACTCGTCTATTGACGGAGTTCAGGAAGATGTCGTGAACATCCTGCTCAATCTCAAAGGCGTTGTTTTCAAGCTTCACAACCGTGACGAAGTAACGCTGAGCTTGCGCAAAGACGGCGAGGGTGTGGTCACCGCCGGTGACATTCAGACCCCTCATGACGTTGAAATCATTAACCCCGACCATGTTATTGCCAATCTTTCCCAAGGTGGCAAGCTCGACATGCAGGTGAAGGTAGAGAAGGGACGCGGCTATGTTCCTGGAACCATGCGCCGTCACGGTGAAGAGCCGACCAAGTCTATTGGCAGGATCGTGCTGGACGCATCATTCTCACCAGTAAAGCGCGTGAGCTACACGGTGGAGAGCGCTCGCGTCGAGCAGCGCACGGATCTGGACAAACTGGTCGTTGATATCGAGACCAACGGAGCAATCTCAGCTGAAGACGCGGTTCGCGCGTCGGCCAAGATCCTGGTCGAGCAACTCGCCGTATTTGCCCAACTGGAAGGCAGCGAATTGGCAGCCTTTGATGCACCCGCTCCGCGCGGCGGCAGCCAGTTTGACCCGATTTTGCTGCGCCCCGTTGACGAATTGGAACTTACTGTTCGCTCAGCCAATTGCCTGAAGGCAGAAAATATTTACTACATCGGCGATTTGATTCAACGCACAGAGAACGAGTTGCTCAAGACTCCGAATCTGGGTCGTAAATCTCTGAACGAAATCAAGGAAGTGCTGGCTTCCCGAGGCTTGACTTTGGGCATGAAGCTCGAAAGCTGGCCACCAGCCGCTCTGGAAAAGCGTTAAACGTTTCGAGCCCATAAGCAGGGGCTCAGTGCCACGGACAGTACCTGACACGGCTGCCTGTTATATATAAATTTAGGAAAGCACCATGCGTCACGGACACGGACTACGTAAACTCAATCGCACCACCTCGCATCGTCTTGCCATGCTGCGCAATATGATGAACTCGCTGATCGAACATGAGGTCATCAAAACCACTGTTCCCAAAGCAAAGGAGCTGCGTCGCGTCATCGAACCCATGATCACTTTGGCCAAGGAAGCCACCGTTGCCAACCGCCGCCTTGCGTTTGACCGCCTGCGTGACCGCGACAGTGTTGTTAAATTGTTCAATGACCTAGGCCCGCGTTTCAAGAGTCGGCCGGGTGGCTATACGCGCATCCTTAAAATGGGTTTTCGCGTAGGCGACAACGCTCCGATGGCGCTGGTTGAGCTGGTGGATCGCCCTGAAGTGATCGAAACGCCCACCGACGAAGTCGCTGATAAGGCTTAATAGGGTATAATGAAAAGATACCGCGCGATGGAGCAGTCTGGTAGCTCGTTGGGCTCATAACCCAAAGGTCGAAGGTTCAAATCCTTCTCGCGCAACCAACAAGTAAGCGGTTTCCGCTGACAGTAAACGCCCACTAACAGTGGGCGTTTTACTTGGTGTGCCCACTTTGTGCCCATTTCGTGCCCATCCTGTGCCCACGAAAATTACCTCCTTTTGAATGCGACCATTGGGGCGGTGCCCACAATAGCCGTCAATTTGAGTCCGTCATAGATCGCAGCAAAGAGACAGCGACTCGATCAGATCACGGCGCGGTGCCACCGCGTGGTTGCAGGCGCTTAAGAAGCTCAAGCGTTGGATACCCGTCGGGCGGCAGCCCCACGCTAAGTTGGTAAGCACGAACACCGCGCCGTGTCGCCGGGCCCATCATGCCATCGGGCGTGCCGCTGTCAAAGCCCAGTGCGTTCAGCGCCGTCTGCAGATCGAGCAACTCGCTGCGCGAAAGCAGCTGCAAATCGCGCGGCCAGGGCGCCTGCACCGCAGAGCCACCCGCCAGCTGTTGCGACAGCAGGCCCACCGCGAGGGCATAACTGGTTGAATTGTTGTAGCGCAGGATGGCGCGGAAGTTCGGACCTATAAGAAACGCCGGTCCTCTCGCGCCCGCAGGCAACAGAATTGAGCTATCAGCCAGCACCGGTAGTGCCGTGCCCAGCATTGTTTGCACCCCCGCCATCAACCGTGTTCGAGCAAAAGTTTCGCCAGAAATTGAAACTGTAGCAATTATTTTAGAACACTTGTAATTTACAGTGTTAGTGTCATAATAAATCCATGACACAAGAAACAGCCCCGCCCGACGCCCCCAAGTTCAGCCTGGATGACCTGTGCACATTGAGCGACACCAGCAAGCGCACGGTGCGTTACTACATGCAGATCGGACTGATCGACGGTCCGATCGGCAGCACCAAGGCGGCCCATTACCTGCATCACCACCTCGATCAGTTGCTGACTGTCAGAAAACTCAGCGATGCCGGCGTCTCCCTGGAGCGCATCCGTGATGTCCTCTCCGGAGAAGTGCCTCCCGTGCCACCGCGCCCCAGAAAACCCGGTTCAGTGGAAGTGCGCAGCCACCTTTTCATTGCAGAAGGTGTTGAGCTGGAGATCTCTCCCGAGCGATCCGGCCTGAGTCCGGAGCAAGTCCGCGCTCTGGTCGATGCGGTCATGCGAGCCTATCAAGACCTACAAGGAAAATCCAAATGAACGCTGTCACACACCCATTCGCCCAGCTCCAAAGTCGTCAAGGGGAGGCTGCCGGCACCTTGCAGTCGGTCCAGATGGAAGGCAGGGTAGAAGGCCTGCTGCTGACCTTACGCACCCGCCAGCATTACAAGAACATGGGGACCAACAACCTGGAGGCTGTGTATACCTTCCCCCTGCCCTGGGGCGCCACGCTGCTTGGACTGAGCGCTGAAATCGATGGCCACCGCCTTCAGGGCACCGTCCTGGAGAGGAAAGAGGCAAGCCAGCGTTATGAGAAGGCGATCGACCAGGGTGACACCCCGATCATGGTGGAGCGCTCGGCCCATGGCCTGTACTCGGCCAATCTGGGCAACCTCAAGCCCGGGGAGTCGGCGGACATCGAGATTGAATACGCCCAGTGGCTGCGCTTCGAACAGGGACAGGTGCGCATCACCGTGCCCACGACGGTGGCGCCCCGCTACGGCGATGCGCATAAGAGCGGGGGCCTGGCACCCCACGAGTCGGTGGATACGGATCTGCTTGCCCAGCATCCCTTGACCATCAGGCTTACCCTGAGTGGCCCGACCGCCCAGGCCGCCGTGCAGTGTCCCAGTCATGCGGTGTCACTGACTCGCCAGCAGGACACGCTACTCGTGAGCCTGGAGCAGGGTGGTTTTCTGGATCGGGACTTCGTGCTGCTCCTTGAAGGCTTGCAGGGCCAATCCTTTGCCAGCTTTGCACCGGACGGCGATGGCTTTGTGGTGCAGGGCAGCTTTTGTCCCGCCCTGGCTACGCAAACGCGCGAGCCCTTG
Source organism: uncultured beta proteobacterium (assembly GCA_963784775.1). Classification (GTDB taxonomy): domain Bacteria; phylum Pseudomonadota; class Gammaproteobacteria; order Burkholderiales; family Burkholderiaceae_C; genus Rhodoferax. The sequence goes on from CAWAST010000007.1 coordinate 39,513, forward strand.
GCCCTCAAGGTGCTGGTGGACTGTTCGGGCTCCATGGGCGGCGACAGCATTCTTGCGGCCCGTCAGGCTTTGCATGAAGTCCTCAAGGAACTCGATGACAAGGACTGGATCAGCTACAGCCGCTTTGGCTCCACCGTGGTGCACGACCTGTCTGAACTGGTCCCATGCAAAGCCGCCAACATCAAGAAAGTCGCCAAATTCATTGCCAGCACCGAGGCCGATTTGGGCGGTACCGAGATGAACGAGGCGCTACTCTCGACCTTTAAACAGTGCACCGGAGCCGACTGGCGGAAGCTTTCTGACGCCAAAACCGGTGCCAATCGCTACCAGGACGTGTTGCTGATCACCGATGGTGACATCTGGGCGGTGGATGATGTCATTGCCACGGCCAGGAAATCGGGTCACCGGGTGTTTGCCATCGGCGTGGGCAGCGCACCGGGCGAGGGTCTGCTACGCGAAGTTTCCGATAAAACCGGCGGCGCTTGCGAACTGGTCGCGCCGAACCAGAGTGCTGCCGAGGTAATTGTGCGCATGTTCCGGCGTCTGCGCAGCCCGCGCTGCTCAGATGTGGACGTGGACTGGGGTCAGCCCGTGCTGTGGCAGTCGGCATTGCCGTCAGCCCTTTATAGCGGCGACACCCTGCACCTGTGTGCCCGTATGGCCAGCGTGCCCGTGGCCGCACCCGTCCTATCCTGGACGGCCAACAACACCGCGATGAGGGCCAGCGCCAATCAACTCGAAGCCTCGGCTCAGCTGCAACTGCCGCGCCTGGTGGCCGCGCAGCAGATCAGCGCGATGGAGAACGCCAAAGACCGCCAGGCCCAATCCTTGGAACTGGCATTGAAATACCAATTGGTGACCGACCAGACCAATCTTTTGTTGGTGCATATGCGCGCCGAAGGCGAAAAAGCACAGGGCTTGCCCTCGCTTGAAAGAATCGCCCATATGCAGGCGGCCGGTTGGGGCGCGGTGGGAAGTGTGATCACGGATGCCCCAGCGGTCCAGTTCAGCAGGAGGCTGCAGAGTAGCAGTGGATCGGCAAGCGTGCCGGTTGCCTATTCCTCGGCGGGTGTCTGGCGAACAAGAGATCGAACCCTTGCCGCAGTACGAGTTGATGCGGGAGGCGCAAGCGACATGGATGAGTTCGAAGTTCCTGCCTTTTTAAGAAAACAAGTCGATGGCGACGTGCCGGATTCCCTTTCGGACGAGTTGCCGAAGTTCTTTCGTCGTTCGCCCGGCGCCATGGATTTGGGTCCCGTCGCCACGCCGCTGGAAGTCCTGCAAGTCTTCAATACTGAGGCTATCGAACTGGCGTCGGCCAATCGTTTCGTCGGCGCACTTCAGGCACTTCACATTCCGGCTGAAGTCCTCGAACTGCTCGACGACTTGACCTCGGTGACAGGCTCTGGTGCCAAGGCCTGGGCCATTGTGATTCAGTGGCTGGCTCGCGACCTGGCAGAGCATTTCACCCTGTCGCGCCACGGGGAGCGACTGCTGCGGCACTTGCTTAAGGATGAAGGAAACTTCACCGAAAAAGCAATGATTCAAGCGCTGGTGGGGGCGATGGGTACAGTTGGCAGAACAGACTGGAATCAGTGATGAAAGAATTGTTTTATCTGGCAAGAAACAGGTTTGCGCTGGACATCGATGGAACGCACGGGATACGGCACTGGATGCGGGTGCGGCGCAACGGGTTGCGGCTGGCCCGGCTAACCGGGGCCAACGTGTGGGTGGTTAATCTCTTTGCGATCCTGCACGACTCCTGCCGGCAGGACGAATGGGAAGATTTTGAGCATGGCCCGCGGGCAGCCCTGTGGTGTGATGAACTGTGGCGCACAGGTCAAATGGTGGATGTGAGCAGGGATGAGTTGGCGACTCTTCAATATGCCTGCAGCCATCACACCAGTGGACAGACCGTCGCGAACGTCACGGTTCAAACCTGTTGGGATGCAGATCGGCTTGACATCGGTCGCGTTGGCATCGAACCATCCGCGCGTTTCCTTTGCACCCAGGCCGCCAGGGACATGTTGCCCGCACTGTTGGGCAAGGGATAAGTCTTACCCGAGAACGGACGGTGATGGAGAGGCGGCTCGCGGGGTATAAATCGAATAAAGGACGCAGCATATGGGAAGCACTGAAAACGACTTGGGTATGTTTGTCACGGCGGTGGCTTTTGCCGCAGAAAAGCACCGCAGCCAACTTCCTTGGAGACCAGCTCCAGTGTTGCGCTCTCTGGCGGCAACAGCCGAGCTACTGCCGGGTCCTTGAATGATTGTCCGTAACGTGCCACTGATGCCCTTCATCGCCGCCCCCAGGGTTCTTGGTTCTAAGGAGGCGACAACTATTGTGACGCGGGGCGAGGTCCAATTTAGTTTTTCAAAGTATTCGGTAGTCTGAGTAAGCCAATGAAAGGTAAGTGGTCATGCATGAAATCATCTGCCCGCACTGCGGAAAAGCATTCAAGATTGATGAGGCCGGGTACGCGGACATCGTCAAGCAGGTTCGCGATGGCGAGTTTGAGCAGCAGTTGCATGAGCGCCTTGAACTCGCCGAACAAGACAAGCGTAACGCCGTCGAGCTTGCCCAGACGAAGGCCGCCAGCGAAATGCAGAAGGCTGCCGTAGCCAAGGACTTCGAGATCCAGGAACTGAAAGCCAAGCTCGATGCCGGCGAGGCTGCGCGCAAACTTGCTGTGATCGAGGCCCTTGGTGCCGTAGAAAAAGAGCGTGACTCCCTCGCAAACGAACTGGAGCAGGCCAGGCATGATAAGCAGGCTGCCGCCCAAATTGCTGAGGCGAAGCTCCTGAGCGAACTGCAGAATGCCGCCGCGACGAAGGACGCGCAGATCCAGGGCCTCAAAGCCGAGCTCGGCGCCATCGAGGTTGCGCAGAAACTCGCGACCATCGAGGCAGTCAGCGTGGTTGAGAAGGAACGCGACGGATTGAAAAGTAGCCTCGAACGAGCGGAACTTGAGAAACTGCTCGCCGAGAAGTCGCTCAAGGACAAGTACGAGACGCAGATCAAGGATCGCGATGATGCGATCGAGCGCCTCCGGGACATGAAAGCTCGGCTGTCGACCAAGATGGTTGGTGAGACTCTGGAGCAGCATTGCGAGACCGAGTTCAACCGCATTCGTGCAACAGCGTTTCCCAGGGCATATTTCGAAAAGGACAACGACGCACGGACCGGCAGCAAGGGCGACTACATTTTTCGCGACTCGGATGATGCTGGCACTGAGATCGTTTCGATCATGTTCGAGATGAAGAACGAGAGCGATCGCACTGCGACCAAGAACAAGAATGAGGATTTCCTAAAGGAACTCGACAAAGATCGCACCGAGAAGGGCTGCGAGTATGCGGTTCTGGTTTCCCTGCTAGAGCCCGACAGCGAGCTCTACAACACCGGGATCGTCGACGTGTTCCACCGCTATCCGAAGATGTACATCGTGCGCCCACAGTTCTTTCTACCCATGATCACTCTGCTGCGCAATGCAGCGATGAACTCACTGAATTACAAGTCAGAGCTTGCACTGGTCAGGGCGCAGAACATCGACATCACGAATTTTGAAACCGATCTCGAAACGTTCAAGTCCGCCTTCGGGAAGAACTACGACCTCGCCTCCCGGCGCTTTCAAACCGCAATCGAAGAGATTGACAAGTCGATCGACCACCTGCAGAAGACGAAAGAGGCCCTGCTCGGCACCGACCGGAACCTTCGTCTTGCGAACGATAAGGCACAAGAGGTGACCATCAAGAAGCTGACCCGGGGCAACCCGACGATGGCAGCCAAGTTTGCCGACCTCAAGAATGAGGGTCCGTCCGATGTTGGATGAGTTGGCGCATCCCTGGAGTTTTCCCGGAGCCACTCTTTGCAGTGGCTGCTCGTGAGTCCTGCAAGTTCTGGTTTCAGAATCAGGATGGCCCAATTTTCAATTTTGTTGAACAGCCATTCGTTTGAGAACACCTACCTTTGATCGCGTCACCCGGGTTGGGCGGAGGTATATGGTGTAGACCGCCCCCCCAAGGGAGCGGTGATTGCTGGCCTCAAGAGGCTTGTCTGCTCCAGGCGCATAACCCAGATGCTGGTGATGTCGGCCTAGTGTTTCACACCCAATTGGATGCCAAGCCATTAATCCAATTTGCATCGCGTCGCTACCGCCACACAAACCTAACCTCTAGGAGGTGGCCAATCCTTCGGCGTTTTATACACCTCACCGTTTGTAATACGGCTTTGTTTGGCTTGTTCCTTCCGGTTTTTGTGTAGTTGACTCCCTAGCGTGGGATGAATCGCACTATACGCTGGACTACCAATTGAATACTGCCGACCCGTCCCTTTCTTTTTCTGAGCTAGCTTGATCCTGGTTTTCATAGTCCGATCCTTTACGCACGTAATTTTTTGGTTATGAACTAGCGACATATTGTGGACGTCAACGCGCTCCAAATCGGGTCCGCCCGTAAGAGCCAACGAGGCGCCTTTCCGTTGGCACTCCGCTTGTGCGAAGGGCTCGATCTCCCTGCAGCAACTTAGAGCGACACTTGCGCACAAATTCCTCAGACTGACATACGAGCGAGGACTCCACTGGTCGATGTCATCTCTCTTGACACCGGCCAAGGTAATTGGCGTCAACCACTCCACCCGCCCGCGGAAGCAGGCAAGGCCCGCTGTAGCTGGTCGAGTACAGGAAACACTCCATTTGATCGCCTGTTTGTTATGAAATTAGATCTTTGGCGAGGCCAGCCAAACCATAAGCACAGCCTCTTCGTGGCTAATCAAGTCCGGGGTAATTTCAGGCGTGCTTGAATCAGATTGGTAAAGCTGTGAAAGATCCGAACCATAACTGCGGCTGCTTCCCGTAAAGTCGATGGACTTCACGGCCATCAGTTTCAAGCCCGATGCGTCGGCTAAGTCCGTCGCGGCCTCTTTGGCCTTGATAACGGCTTTGACGCGTGCGGCCTTTTCCAAAGCCTCATGATCTCGAACCACGAAGGTGAGGCCGATGTCCGGATGGCTATCGCTGCTTGAGAGCTCCTCGAACACCCGACCCAACAAGACGCTATCGACCGGGATAGTCACGCCCAGCTTTTGGGTCGCCCGATAGCCGTGAAACTGACGCTTTGCAGCGTCATACTTGTCACTCCAAACCTCCGATACCCCGTAGGTCTTGGTAGCCGCTGGCTCGGCGCAACCTGCTCGGATCAATGCTGCGTTTATCGCGCTTACCTGAGTATTTAGCCCTTCAATGGTTTGGGAGTAGTCTTTCTTCTGTGAAGCCACAGACAGACCGATATTGATGCCATCCGGCATTGCACTCGCATTGCCGTAACTTTTAACCGTAATCTCAGCTACTTGTTCCATTTGACGCTCCCTTTAAGTTGATTGATTGTTGATCCATGTTTGCACAGTCGAAATTGTCGGGAACAAGGGCTGACCGCACCCTGTCTCCGGATCAGTAACTTGCCCGCCTGCGACAAAGCCTGCATCACCGAACAAATCCCAGCCACGCTTTTGCAGAATTGTTGCTGGATGAATGTTTGCTGGACAGGGGGTCAGGCAGGAAAGAACCGCTGGACGGGCGACGTACTTTTTCTCTTGGCTAGCCAGTGCCACCTCTTCAAACAGAGGTTTGAATGAATAGCTTTCTTCCTTCTTGTATTCAGTCGCTTTACAAGGTTCACCATGTACAGAGCGCCAGTTGATCTGGGTTCGCTTGCATTGCGGGCAATCAGTATCTGGGTACAAAAGCTGAAGCAGTGAGGATCGCTCCATGCGTATTCCAAAGTAGCTGTAGCTGAAGACAACCTTGCCGCTCCGCCTGCCTGCGCCTTACCCGGACCTGAACATCTTTGATGTTGATGCTGGCGCTTGCGGAACCGCTAGCCGCTTGGTCAAGTGAGTCACCTAGCTGCTCCAATGCACTCGCCTCGATTTGTTCGAGCATGCTTCCTCCTGTATCGACACCGAAAAAAGAGAATCGCACCGCGTGCCACATGCTCATAAGCAGGCACAAGAAGGGTGCGACCAACCAGTGTTAGGTATCGCAGGCAAGGGCTAGGGTGTCAATGACCCACGTTGACTCACGACAACGATACCTCTTGACGAAGACTATGTTCTATGCATCTTGCTGGTTGAATTCCTGTGACCTCTTTGATGTGGATTTCTAGACCACCGATATGCGCGCCCTGGCGGACTGGAGTTTGAGCATCGACAAGGATGACCAGTTGGCCTGTCGGCAAGATTCGTGTAAAAACCTGCCACATTGACGAAAGCCTAGATAGGTCGGGCCGTTCGAGTCGGCATCGCCTCGGGCTTCAATTCGGTTAGGTAGCCACCGAGCTGCTCATCTAGTTAGATGCCAAATTGCGAACCTCCGGGCTTCGCTACATAATGGCTTTCATCGTTCCGAAATCGGTGAGCCCTTCCAGTTCAATGCGCGCGCCCCTATAAACAACCTCATGAAAAACAACCCGGTCGAGAGCTTCCTGATTCGTGATGTTGTCGGCAAAAATGAAGATGCGCCCGTCGTCCAGGGTTACACCTTCTGGGATTCTGCTGACCGGCCCAAGGATCCCAGCCTCGTCCGGATTACGAACCACCTCGACCTTGGGCGGATTGGGGAACCCAGCCAGGGCCGAATCATGGGCTTTCTGCGTCGTCTCTCCCGTCATGCCGCCTTCTGGCGCTGAATCCTTGGACTTGAACGGGACGCCGTCCATCTTCTCTCCAGCAGGCGGCGGTAGATGGTGTGAACCGGCCACCCCAAAGGAGCTGTGATTGCCGAACTCCTGCGCTACACGAGCTTAGTTCGGGTAAGAGTTCCTCAGGCGAAAGCGTTCTTCGCATCATGTCGCGCTCTCTATGTCTTATTCGTGCGTGCGAGCATCATTGCAATTCGCCCCAGACCGGAAAACCTTTCTGAAGAATTGACTGGCGCGCTCCGATCGTCAACCGCACACCATGTACCTCAAATAGCAGTTCATGCCCTCTATCAGGCACAAACTGCCGGGCGTCCTCCAGTGTCGGTGCCGTCCCCAATAGTTCTCTCTCGGGTGAATAAACCTCGTAGCCGTTCTCGGTCTGCTTGATGCTGAAATTGGTTGGGACAAACACTCCCAATGTCTCGCAGGTACCGCCAAAGGGTTTGACGATCCGATTGACCTCGCGCGGCAGGGTGCGGTCATACAACTCAATCAGCCCAGAAGCTCCCAATCCACCCCATCGATGCACTTGATGTGCGCCACGGGTCCAGGCCACAGCATCGAGCCCTTGGAAAGCCGCATGAAGCAGTACCAGCTTCATTGCCAACACTGACCACTCCTTCAGGAACGGTGGGAAAACCGCACCATCCACATCCATGTCACCGACACTGCTCGCTCTGCGCGCCTGCTGCGCCCAGTCGCTTTGGATCTCCTGCAACATCAGTACCCGCTCCCCATCCGCCCCTTCCCTTACGTCGCAGCGGACATGCGCCAAGACGTTGCGAACCTTGAAATGCCCTGCTAGATAGCTATGGCGGTAGTACGGCAAGGTAATCAGCCATTCCCGGTACGACTCGCCCCCAGTCCATGCATAGCTGCTGTAGTGCCCCAGCGCGACACGCTTGGGGAAATGTTGTTTGGCGTGACTGGATGCCAGCTCAGCAGCAGCCTTTGCTGTTTGAAATCCGGATTGCCCGTGGCTATTTAGAATTAGTTTTCCCTTATGGGTCACCGCTTGCCAACTCTGATCCTGTCCCCAAAGGGAGTGGTGCTCGACCGTCTCGAGTCGATAACCCAGAACCGGGTCAAAGTGGGCAACCACTCGTGAAAGTGCCGCCACCGCTTTGGGAAGATTTCTGGTTTTGTTGAGTTTTCTGTCGGGTGGACTGGCAAAGCGCAACTGCCGTTGTGCCTCGTCAACCACCGCAATGACTGAGAGCCGAATTTCGGAGAAGTCACACTGATTTGCCAGTTCCAGAGCTGAAAACTGCCTGTCATCGCCAGGTGCCACTGACAGTATCGATTCCAGACGCGAACATTTGAGTTCTTCAGACCGCAGGCCCTTCTTCTGAAAATTCTCAATCGTTTTTAACCATTGGTCTGCACCAGCTCTTGATGCCCCCATGCTCCGCAATCGACGCTCCAAGCTGCTGTACAGGAGTGGAATACCGAAAACATCGCCCTCCTTCGCAGCGGGCAATAACTGACGGTCCTGATTTCGCACCGCCTGGCGAGTCGCGCAACGATCGAGATGGCTGTGCACGCTGCTGATAAAGGCCGGGACCTTGCTAGATTGTTCCATCTGCTCCAGCATCGCTCTGGTGAGAGACCAACGATCTCGTTTTTCCCCCAGCATGCGCAGTTGGGCAAGCGTGAGGCCTGTCAGCGAAAAAGCATCTCGGTCAAACTCAACGACGTCAATGAACATCTCGACATCATTGAGATCCTGCCGCGCGGATATAGACCTGCGGAAAACACCTACTTGCCCCAGTTCGGTGTATTCCCACAGGCGGCGAGCTGACAAACCGTACTTGCCTTCTCCAAAACGAAGGTCAAGCGATGAAGGGCCCAAGGTAATCGTTGGCATGTGGCTTTTGGATCAAAAGGCTAAATTCAATTCACAGATCGGAAGTCCAAGGCCCATGCCGAGAAGACTCTAAAGACAGCAACTTGGACGCGGACCATGACCTCAACTCCTCCTTGTTCGCTTGATTTCCACGGGCAGGAAGTTCGAACTGGTGAACCCGTGTTCAGCCAAGCCAGCGGTCCAGAAGGGCGCCAACATAGTGCTTACCCAGAAGATGTCCGGCGCCTGGCGCAATGATCACTTTGATTCCGACGAGTTGTCCGAACTCGGTCACATTGACGGGGTTGCTTTGCCAATCCTGCTCACCGACATGAATGTCGCATCGTTTTGGTGCCTTGAATGCGCCGCTCCTGGCCAGTTCCCTGAGCCGTTCGGGAAGAGGCGGCATGAAATTCATCCCGGTGTCTTGATTGGAAAACTCCCCCACGATGGGCGAGAGAAGCAGAACATGGCCGATGTATGGCTCCATTTGCGCCTGCGCATGCAAGAACAGGTAGGCACCAAACGAATTGGCCACGACAAAGGCATCGTCCTGCCAGAAATGGTTTCGCAAGTCATCGGCCACCGTGTCAACTTGCTGCTCAAAGGGAATGTTCTTGAACTCGCCCGTGGTCTCGCGCCCTGTCACATTAAATCCCCGACCCAAAAGACCCTCGCCAAGGCCGGTTCCGAGTTTGCCCCCGTATCCGGGAAGATAGTAGATGGTCTTGGTCATCGGGGGTTTCATCTGCGAATGTGTCGTGTCAGGCGAGTCTACGCCGCACTTGCGGTGTTTTACGGTGCGACACGGGTGAACATGTCCGTGAAATCGCGCAGGGCTATTTAGGCCGCAATTGTGTTGCTGGCATCAGCGGCAGCATGGCGCAGACTACGGTGCGCATGGTGTTTTACAACCCCAACCCGCGCCCCCTCGAAGGCAACCTGCAGTTCCCGCTTTTGGAGGGGCAGCAGATCACTGAATTCGCCCTCGACATCGATGGCAAGTTGCGTCCTGCCGTGACGGTGGAGAAGGCCAAGGGCCGGCAAATCTTCGAGGAAATCGAGCGTCGCAATGTGGACCCAGCGCTACTGGAACGCACGCAGGGCAACAACTTTAAGCTGCGCATCTACCCGATCGCTGCCATGGGCACGCGCACGGTCGAGCTTAAATACGCTGAAGCCATGACCCGAGTAGGCAAGCACTGGTCCCTACCGCTTGGCCGAGCTGCTGGCAGACCAGAGTGGCGTGGATGCAGCCGATCTGCTGCCTTTCATCGAGGCCATCCCCGACCATTTACAAACCAAGACCGACACCGCCGCCCTGCTGCCGCGCCTGCAGGTTCAGGGCCACCGCCTGGTGTACTTGTCGAACATGCCCGCGCCATACAGTCAGATCCTGCTGGAGCAGCGGGCGTTCTTCAGCTACTTTGAAGACGGCATCTTTTCCGGTCATGTGGGTCAGATCAAGCCAGAGCATCCAATCTTCGCGCTGGCCGAAACCCAGTTTGACCTGACACCATCGCAGACGGTCTTGATCGACGATAACGCCCACAATATCGCCACCGCCCAAGCCCGCGGCTGGCAAACCATCCGGTTTCTGGACGCAGCGCAGTGCGAGCGAGAACTGCAGGCATCAGGTTGGCTGAGCAGTTAAGAAAAACAATTATGGACGTCACACTGAGGCAGGTGGGAAGCGGAAACGACCGTACCGCAAGCTCCTCCAGTTTCAAACTTTGAACCCCTTTGACGTCTAGAATCATCCGAAGCAGGTCGATATTTTTGATACTGCATGGAATTGCTGTGAATCTTTGTGAAGCAAGGCTGCAAGCCATTCTCAGGAGATGTTCATGTCCAATTTATGGAGCGCCGCCCAACTCATAAAGCAAATGTTGCTCTGGACATTGCGTTAAAGGGCTTGGGGATCAACATGCTTTCAATCCATTCCACATCGTCCGGTCGAGAGCTTTGTATTCGCAGAGGTCACGATGGGTATTTCCTAGCGGAGCTTCAGGGTCACCACGTTACAGCCCTTGCTGAAGTTTGGATTGACGACGATCCCCAAAGTCTGGGTCGCTTCCTTTCTGAGCTTGGTGACTTGGACCACCCATGGGTCGGCCAACGTGAATGGTCTTCTCTGGAAGGAGACCTCGTTTTCGCAATCACCTGTACTTCATTGGGCGCTGTGACTTTCAATGTTCAACTTGCCGGCTTTACGGGAGCTCCTGAGGAGTGGCACGTGGCGGTCGGAATCGAGACCGAGTTTGGCCAGCTTACACGCATTGGGCTGCAAGCCAAGGAATTACTGGACACGACTGCCGTGCGTTAACATTTCGCTCGGCACGGACAGTCCGCTGATGGCCTGCGGTAAGGGATACGCAAAACGACGCAAGCCATGTCTTTAACAAACAGGGGTGGGACGGGCCTCGATCCTGAACTGGAATTGAACGACTTCACCTGTCCGGCTGGCACGCTTGATCGTCGCGATATCGATCTGCGGTGACCGATTGCTGCTCAGAAACAGCCTGACCCGAGGGGCGTCTTTGTAGGGCACTTCCTGCATCTCGATGCGGGTTAATTTGAATCCAATGCCCGCCGCGCCATCGATCAGTTCCCATTGATCTGCGACTTCGCCAGGCACGCTCAACAGGATGTTGTCATAGGCGTCGACGCTCAGGATGGGCGCGCCATCTGATGAGAGGGTTGCCGCGACGGGCAACCGACCGATGGACTCCTCTGCCGAGGGGTAGACAACGCCGATCTCCATGCGATGCTTCCACCCTCGTGGCCCGGTCAGTAGGGCTTCAGACTTGCCAAAACTCTGGGCGAACACATGGATCCATTGGTATTTCTGGGGGCTGAAATCCACTGGCTGGTCACCGTCCACAAACCGCTGGCGTTGCTTTGCCGTTGCAATGGCAACCTGTCTCTCATTGATTGGCGTCAAAGCGTCGCTCATACCCTTGAACAGCGCCTTGAGCTGGAGTACCGTTCCCTTGGGTGCCAGGAATGAAACAAGGCCCCCAATGGGTGTCGTGTACGCGCTGGGCCAATGCCCTGTAGAGCGTTCGGCGTAGGGGAAGAACTGTTTGGCCACGATTGGGCCGTCCGCGACGGGGCTCGAGCACGCGGCCGCAGAGCAGGACACGATGCTGGCGGCGAGCAGACACACGATCTGAGCGAGTTTGGTCATTTTGGGACGATGGTGTTGATGATGGTAGTCAAGACCGTTGAATCGATGCTTGCGCCACTTTCCCCTGTTCACGAAGCCAGTCAGCACGTCCATAGCGATACCCCGAGAATTCAGATTCCAGTGTCGTTTGCCCAAGAATCAAACGACGAGCAAGAGTCGCGACAGAAGCCAATTCTTCCTCACTTCGCACATACATGGGGGCGACCAGACTTGCGCCCATCGCCCACGTCAGGCGTTCCCATTTCCAGTAGACTGAGACATCAAGATCAATTCCCTCGGTGGTCAGGCGGTCAAGAATGCCTCGCAGCAGGTCGTAATGCAGTTTTTGTTCTTCTGAAGGTTGACGACAGGCATAGCTCACAAGTTTTTTGCGCGACCGACCCAGCCGACGGTAGTTTTTTGTGCCACCTTCTGTGAGCCAGTTGTCTTGCGGACCAGCGCCAGCTTCCTGCCAGGATTTTTCATTGAGCGCGTTGGCATAAACATGGCGCGGATGTTGCCACCAAACGATGATCCGCCTCCCATTGAGGATAAAGCCTACATCGTCCCACCAGGAGAGACTATCGGGCTTCATGTCCGCGTAGGAATGCGGAACATAAAGACCATCACTCGACAGGTGCCATGGATGGGATCGATGGTACTGGTGTTGCAATCGCCGAAGAAGTTCAAGTCTGGCAATTTTCATTCAGTCAGCTGCGTCTTGGATTTATTCAATAGAGTAAGCATCACTTCGCCTTAAGCTACTGGCGGTTCGAGTAGTTGATGTCTGGCATGAATGGGGGGGTGGCTCTCACAACCCCTGGGGCAGTAACTTGACTGGTTAGTCGTTGCCAACATTCTGAGTCTCTTGAAATCTGTGCAAAAACTATTAAATTCATAGCAATGATGTCGTCGCCCAGGAGTTTATGGATTGGGACGCGTGAACCGCAGCGCGCAAACCGGGCGACCATCGGCAGTTGGCCAGAGCGTAACACCTTCGAGCTTTAGGATGCTGCCGGTCACCGTGGCGCTGCCTTGCAGCGTCAACGACTCTGGAGTCCGATTGACGCCTTTAATCGTTAAGCTGATGACGCCACTTGCGAGGTCATGCCTGCACTGTCCCCAGTAGTCCTTGTAGACCTCAAACGGTTCCCGCGTCACGCTAAAACCCCCACCAGCATCGCAAGCCAACTCTCGGATTGTCTCCGTTGCGGTGCGCTCGGCGCCGCCGTCGCAAAGTTGCTCAGAACCTTGGCTCCAGATCCCACTGAGAGGATGGCGGCTGCGATCGAGTACACGGACAGCGCCCCTGAGCCTGCCGGTCACGCGTCAGCAACGCTGAGTCGACAGCATCGACATCGACTTCAGCCCACTCAACTTCACTTTCGGCGCGCAAGTTAGCCGCCGAGTTAAGAAATGTCGATTTTCCTGGCCGCGGACTTTATCGTGCCCATTGCGACCCTAAAGTTAACCAAAGTGATCACTCGGCGGCTGACATTCAAGGTCGGTCCAGAACTGGATGACTGCCAACAGAATCGGAACACCATCAAAATGGCAGTGGTGTTGGAGCCACATCTGAACTAGCGGGGAACTGCCGGTCGCTTAGTAGCACCCACCTCAAGAATATTTAGGCCATCCCAGATCTTGGCCTGTGATTTTCCCGTTCCCTGAGTCGGCCCACTATAAATAAGATCTACCCTAAAACTGTTTGGCCACCTGCACCCACATTCTTGGACCGTGAGCCTGGGACGCGGGCTCCGAATTTGGAAAACCCCCACCGGTTCGCCAAGCTAAAAACGCTTTGAACTGCATTCCAAAATAACTCGCATTGGCACCAATGCCCGCGCCTGAGATACTGCGGCTGTTGGCAACTCCTGATACGAAGGGGTTCCGGTTTATCGTTACCGACCCCGCGTCATAGAAAAGCAACCCTTGCCATTCCTGTGAGAACATGTGCCGCACTTCAATGCTGGTCAGCCACCCCTGATCACCGACTCCCTCACCTTGCGGATAGGCTCGTACACCGTTAGCGCCTCCCAGGGAAAATTTTTCCGATGAGTTGAGGTTTTTGTTGGTTCGCTGCCCGGACAGAGCCAGCATCAACGAGTCGGCATTTGTCATTCGTTCCTGATGAACGACGCTGTAGGATAAACGGCTATAGCGCCCATTGCTTCTGGCAGAGGAATTGTCAAGATTCAGCGTAACCGGGTCCATGTCCAGTCGACCCGCTGCCAATGTAATTTCAAAAGTCGTAGCTCGACGCCCTGTTTGCATATCTTGATGACTTCCCGCCACGCCAAGACTTGCCACCTTAATTTTCTTGGTGCTTGCTGTGGCCGGTGTGTCGGTGTAGTCCGCAAGATCTTTGGCCTCCCATGACAGGGTGCCAAAGACACTGTTTTCCAAACTGCGAATAAACGGGTACGTTGCAAATGCGCTAATGTTTTGAGCGGAACCGTGCGCACGCAATGAAACGAACTCTTTTGCAAGTCGCCTGTAGTTCGTTTCAGAATATGCGGCGCCCGCTTTTATACCACTCACACCGAAGGGTAACTGATAAGCCAATCGGGCATAGGTCAGGGCTTCATCACTGCTTAGTGCACGTACGAAGAATTGATCCCCGATCCCAAGTGGACTGTTGAATCGAAGTAGTCCACTCAAGCGATTGTTCCCTGTATAGCGGTTGCCGTGATTGTCCAATTCAACGTTGCCTGACCATGGTGCCGACGAGTTCAACTCAAGCAGTAAATCCGATGTTCCCACACTGGCACCCGGCTGCACCGTTGCTCGTGCGTCACTAACGCCAGGAGTGTCATTGAGCAACAACAATGCTCGTTCGATCGTGATTTGGTTTAGGCCATCTCCTGGCTTAATGTCATTGAAGTATTCGCCCGCATTCATTAGCCTGGAGTTGTTTATTACTTCCTTCTTATCAATGCGGCCCTCTAGTACCGCGATTTCAACTCTGCCAGATTTAATTTCTTGGGCTGGTAAATAGGCTCGTGCCAAGGTATAGCCCCGCTGGCGGTAATAGGCGGTAATTCGCGCTGCAGCATTTCTGATATCCGAAAGCGAATGCTCGCCCCCTGTCAAATCGCCTATCAGTGCTTCAAGTTCGCTTGAAGAAAATACTGTACTGCCAGAAACGCGCACTGCCTTTACTTCAATGCCGGCACCATCTGCAGTCAATGGACCGCCAAGATCGTCGCCCTGAATGTTCACTGGTGACGCTTCCTTGGGCATTTCAACAACGGGTTGCTGCTCCAATTCCCGCAACGATTGACCAGAATCCGGCGCCGCAGGAGCCGCTTGCACGGACAATGAAACAAGCATGGATGCCATCAGCATAGGTGGTCCATAGCGCTTTAGGCGACTGTTTTTTATGGTATTCATATCAAAAAATGGTTGAAATTTATTGTCTTTTCCACCCCTACAACCCAGACAACCCTTCCGGCAGTCTCACGCCACCATTGAGAATTTTGAAAGTCGCACCTGCTAAATCATTTGTCTCGAGCGCGATAGGCGTTGAGAAAATTGGAATTGTTACCGCTTGGTAAGTAGACGCTAATGAACTTCCTCCCAGGGTGTTTACAGCATGGACAGGGACGTTGGCAGTTATCGTCAGTGCGCCGTTGTTAAAACTCAGGGTGTAGTTGCCCGAGGTCAGGCCACCTGGGGTGATGGTGTAGCTGCCCGCAGAGGTGGCGCCCTGCGCCGTGCCGCCATAGGTCAGTGCGCCGCCCAGTGCGCTTGCGCTCTCACTGTTGACAAAGCCGCTGTAGGCCACGCCATTGCCACCGCTGTAGGCCAGGCCGTCATAGGACTTGCTCGCTGCATTGGCCGTCACGCTCAAGGGGGCTGGAGCCACGGTCAGTGCGCCGTTGTTAAAACTCAGGGTGTAGTTGCCCGAGGTCAGGCCACCTGGGGTGATGGTGTAGCTGCCCGCAGAGGTGGCGCCCTGCGCCGTGCCGCCATAGGTCAGTGCGCCGCCCAGTGCGCTTGCGCTCTCACTGTTGACAAAGCCGCTGTAGGCCACGCCATTGCCACCGCTGTAGGCCAGGCCGTCATAGGACTTGCTCGCTGCATTGGCCGTCACGCTCAAGGGGGCTGGAGCCACGGTCAGTGCGCCGTTGTTAAAACTCAGGGTGTAGTTGCCCGAGGTCAGGCCACCTGGGGTGATGGTGTAGCTGCCCGCAGAGGTGGCGCCCTGCGCCGTGCCGCCATAGGTCAGTGCGCCGCCCAGTGCGCTTGCGCTCTCACTGTTGACAAAGCCGCTGTAGGCCACGCCATTGCCACCGCTGTAGGCCAGGCCGTCATAGGACTTGCTCGCTGCATTGGCCGTCACGCTCAAGGGGGCTGGAGCCACGGTCAGTGCGCCGTTGTTAAAACTCAGGGTGTAGTTGCCCGAGGTCAGGCCACCTGGGGTGATGGTGTAGCTGCCCGCAGAGGTGGCGCCCTGCGCCGTGCCGCCATAGGTCAGTGCGCCGCCCAGTGCGCTTGCGCTCTCACTGTTGACAAAGCCGCTGTAGGCCACGCCATTGCCACCGCTGTAGGCCAGGCCGTCATAGGACTTGCTCGCTGCATTGGCCGTCACGCTCAAGGGGGCTGGAGCCACGGTCAGTGCGCCGTTGTTAAAACTCAGGGTGTAGTTGCCCGAGGTCAGGCCACCTGGGGTGATGGTGTAGCTGCCCGCAGAGGTGGCGCCCTGCGCCGTGCCGCCATAGGTCAGTGCGCCGCCCAGTGCGCTTGCGCTCTCACTGTTGACAAAGCCGCTGTAGGCCACGCCATTGCCACCGCTGTAGGCCAGGCCGTCATAGGACTTGCTCGCTGCATTGGCCGTCACGCTCAAGGGGGCTGGAGCCACGGTCAGTGCGCCGTTGTTAAAACTCAGGGTGTAGTTGCCCGAGGTCAGGCCACCTGGGGTGATGGTGTAGCTGCCCGCAGAGGTGGCGCCCTGCGCCGTGCCGCCATAGGTCAGTGCGCCGCCCAGTGCGCTTGCGCTCTCACTGTTGACAAAGCCGCTGTAGGCCACGCCATTGCCACCGCTGTAGGCCAGGCCGTCATAGGACTTGCTCGCTGCATTGGCCGTCACGCTCAAGGGGGCTGGAGCCACGGTCAGTGCGCCGTTGACAAAATTTATGTCATAACCTTGTTGATTGGAGTAAGCCCCACTGGGGGCAATTTGATAGCTGCCCGCGTTAATGGCGCCCTGCGAAGTTCCACTGTAGCTCAGCAGGCCAGAAAGCAACGCAGAGGAAACACTGTAGGTCACGCCATTGCCACCGCTGTAGGCCAGGCCATCATAGGACTTGCTCGCTGCATTGGCCGTCACCGTCAGGGGCGTAAGGAAGTTTCTGAGCAAAGGATAAGTGCTGCCTTCATAGATGCGCCAGACTGCGTTCGTACCGCCGTTGTTGGCGATATTCCAACCGGTAAAGCTGGACATCGTCTTCATCTGGACGGTAGGCAGACCGATCGCACCTGCGGGGTTGCTGGCGCCAACACCCGCGCTTGGGCCAGGAGTCTGCGTATCCCAATAGCTGCCGGTGATGTTGCCGGCGTAGTTGTCCCCCACGAGTTTGCCGACAGCACCACAGCAACCACTGACACTGCCTGCCGCGTAGCTGTTGTTGAGACTTCCGTAGTTCGTCCCCAACAGCCCGCCGATGTAGTAGATGCCGCTGACGTTGCCTGTGGCGTAGGCGTTATTGATGACACCATAACTCAAACCTACGAGGCCGCCGATGTAGTAACTCCCGCCTCCACCTCCACCGGTTACGTTGCCTGTGGCGTAGGCGTTACTTATGTTTCCATTGTGCCAACCTATAAGTCCTCCAATATCGATGCTTGTGCTTCCTCCGATCACGTCGCCTGTTGCGTACGCGTTGCTGACCATGCCGGTATTACGTCCCACCAGACCGCCCACTCCAGACCCACTAATTCCGCTTACGATGGCAGTGGAATAGGCGTCGCTGATCGTACCGGTGTTGTAGCCGACCAAGGCGCCAACCGCATTGGCACCCACTATGCGGCCTCCCACCAATCCCACGTTACGCACTGCACTACTGCCGGCCGTGACTCCAAAAAGACCAACATTGCTCTGCGCCGGGCGGTTGATGGTGAGGTTGCTGATGGTATGGCCCTGCCCGTCGAACTGACCTGTGAAGGCGGTAGTGCCGTTGTCCACTGGCACGAAGCCCGTGGTGATGCCAGTGGCAACACTGCCTGAAGCAGTGCCCCACATCCCCGATGGGCTTGCCAGCTCAGCCATGTCAATGTCCGCGCTGAGGGTGTAGTTCGCTCCCTGGTTCATCGCCATCAGCTGCAGCTGGTGCGCATTGTTTATGGTGACGTTGTATTCGGATTGCAAAAAAGGACGGGTGTTGCCGGAACTCAACCACCAGGTATTGGAGAAATTGAGCCCAGGCATGTTGGCGGCCTGCATCATCTGAGCAGTGGTCAATGCGGTGGCACCATTGCCACTGTAAACCGATCCGCCAACACCTGTTGGAGTACCGGAAGTTTGCGTGTCCCAATAGACATTGTTGACTGTACCGCTGTAGTTGGTGTAGACGTAATAGCCACCATAGACCCAATGACTGGTATCTTGCCAACAACTGCTAAACCATCCGCAGGAGTATGAATATCCAGAAGTGACCCAGTTTTGAGTGGGCACATACGTGCTGGTGGTGTATGAATCATTCAGACCAACCACGCCGCCAACATTCGAGCTGCCACTCACACTGCCTGTGGCATAGGCGTTACTGATGCTGCCGGTGCGGTAATTAAATCCCACCAACCCGCCAACATCCATGCCACCGCTGACGCTGCCGGTCGCATAGGCGTTAGTGACGATGCCGCTGTTGTATCCCACCAACCCGCCCGCGTCATAACTGCCGCTCACCGCGCCTGTTGCGTATACGTTGCTGATCGTGCCTGTGTTATAGCCAACTAATCCGCCTACGCCGCTTGTGCCGTTCACGCTGCCAGTGGCGTAGGCATTGCTTACTGTACCGGCGCCATAACCAACCAGGCTGCCGACGTAGTAATGGCCCGCCGTGCTGCCACCCATCAACCCCACATTGCGCACCACGCTAGCGCTGCCCGCGTTTCCAAACAAACCAACATAATCCTGACTCGATCGATTGATGGTGAGGTTGCTGATGGTGTGATTCAGGCCATCAAATTGACCGGTGAATGGACTGGTGCTACTCCCAACTGGTACAAAACCGTTGTAGAGAGGCCAATTTGGATTCCAGGTCGAAGTCGCCGAGGCGTCGATGTTTTTGCCCAGCGCGTAAGCCCCTGCGGGATTGGATGCCATGGCTTGCATGTGCTGTGCATCGTTGACCAGCATCCAGGCCGTGTAGGGCGTGCCGCCTTGCGCGAATGAGGTGAAGTTGGCCGGTGCTACGTAGCCAAGAGGGTTGTAATACATGTCGGCACGGCCGCCACCGGTCAGATACACATATCCCCCATATGGGTTGATGGTACCGATGCCGGTGCCCGTCATGTCGGACCGCAATACGAGGTTGCCACCCGCACTATTTACAAGCGGTGCATAAATAGTTATGTTCCGGTAAGCGTTCAGGGTGAGCGTATTGGCACTTAACCAGTTGACAGGCTGAGTGACCAAAATGTCGCCATTACCCGTGCCCGTTGCCAGCGTCTGGATAGTCACATTGCCACCGGCAAGGTTGGCTCCAAGCGTGGCGCCACTGATGTCAAAACCGATGACATAGTCTGTCGGATCTATCAGCCAGTTGCCGCTTTTTCCGTGAGGAGCAGCGGTGGTGATATACGCTGACTCGGCAACTTTGACATGGGCTGCCGACGTCTCGATGAAACCACCATTCCCGCCATCAGGTGCGGAAGCGTCCAGTGTGCCGCCGACATTGACCTGCCCCACTTCCATGTCTCCCATCAGTTTGATGGTTCCACCCTGGTTTTCAATGGAGCGTGCCTCAATGACGCCGGTATTGTTGACTGCGGATACCGATAGCGCGTCCGCAGCTCTGGCAGACATGATGACTCGACCACCATCGGCCTGGATGAGTTGGCGATTCTCTGCCAACGCATGCAGTGCCCCTTGATCAATGGCGTAAGAGAGCAGCGAACCGTTGTCGAGATTGATCGTGACTTTGTTGCCAGCAGCCAGCAGGGCGGTCCCCAGCCTTGCTGTGATGACGCCCTCGTTGCGTACTTCAGGGGCCAGTAGTGCAATATAGCCACCATTGGCCGCACGCAAGGTGCCCTGATTGACCACTGCTCCTGCCGCACCGTTTCTTGTGAAGAAATTGCTGCCCCTCATCAGGTCAGCATCAGACATGCTCAAAGAGGAGGTGATCAGACCGCCGACATCGATTTGCGCGGTGGCTCCGAACAGCACACCGTTGGGGTTCAATATAAAAACTTGACCGTTGGCGAAGAGGTTGCCAAAAATTTGACTTGGGTCCTGTCCCACAACCCGATTTAAAGCAATTGCCGTGGCTGAGGGCTGTAGGAAATTGACTGTTTCGTTCGCTGCGATGCTGAACCCTTGCCAGTTGAGCGCCAAATTCGCACTGCTCTGGTGGATGTTGGTCAAGGCTCCTGTCTGGACGATGGTGCCCGCCCCAGCACTCACCTGACCGTTGCTGGGAGAAGCGTGCCCTGGTGGTGCGCCAAGCAATGAGCCTACGAGAGTCAAAGTCAATGCAATTGACTTTCTTCTTGATGCCGACTTGCCACGTCCCTTGACGGTTTCGGCAACAACGATCCAAGCGTTATTGACTTGGCTCCAAACGATCCGAAAAATCCGATTCAATGAAGCGTGACGTTTCATTTTTCCTCCAGGCACGAAAGTAGTAGTTTGCTGGGGGGGGAAATGCGACGACAACCTGAAACCGGAAATAGGCCCAGCGGAAAACGGTAATTTGTGACGAGATGTTACGCCGATAAAGACTATTTCTTTTGAATTCCCAAGATATTTTTTGATCAACCTCTGTTTTTGGATTAAGCAATGGTTAACTCAGGTCCACGTCGTCCTTGCGACAATCGGACGCGATACGTCCAGTCGGTCATCATTTCAGGCGCAAGAGGGACCTGCCCAGAGTGTTTGAAAGCACCGCGGCACTCGACGCCAATTGAGCAGCAGTTTTATGGAAGTCTGCCCTGCAAAATATTCTGATGCCAGAAAGCTGCCACTCGGGAGCACCCAGTATTGGCCAACAAAAGTCAGTTGCGGCACAGCCCCATGTCCTGGCGCCGCGGTCCCGGTGACCATCAGAACGACCAGGCTTGATGCTCAATCATTGAGCATCTGCCGCCATCCCAGCGCCAATGCGGCTTGCCGGACTTGTCCAGCAAGTTATCAACAAGGTAGGCCACATTTCGTGGGGGTAACTCATCCCGGCACAACACAAAGATCAGAGCCGTCTGCGACATCGAGGCGTCAAACGATCGCAAATCCCAGTCGCAGAAATGAAATAAACCGTCCGTTTCCCCACTTGGAACTGAGATGGCTGGCCCGGTTTCTCAGTGGTAATCGCTTTCATGTTGATGCCGGATTGCACCGATGATGACCTGCGCAGCGTCATGGATCTCGAACAAGGCGACGTAGCCCGAGCCACCGAAAGAAATTATGAGTTCACGCACGAATGCGTTTTCCCCAACTTTGCGGCAACTGAACGGACTGTGAGCCAGTAGTTGGCATGCCTGCTGAATCGATGCGATTGCCCGAGCTGCAATCTCCAGATCCCCGGTTGCGCTGTTGAGTTCACGCGCCAAGACGTGATCGAACAACCTTTCCAGGTCTTCATCGGCCTCACGGCTGAAGATCACCTGATAGGTCATGTGCGCCTGGACTGTCTGGCTGCAGCCAACTTCATTTCCAGTTTCGCAATAACGGCCTGTGCGGGCACGCCATCGCCACAGGAGACCGTTCTGTCGATGGCGGCCATGCCACGACGCACGAACTCTGACTTCAGACGCCGTCGTGACACCTCATTGCGAACCGCAGTTTCCACCAAAGACGCCAAGCTTTCTCCGCCTTCGAGGCAGTGTTCCATATCTTGGCGAAACGACGGATCAATACGCACGGGAGGGATCGTTGCAGTTTTCATCGGGTGAGTGTATCGCGTATGTGATGCATCTACAAGTCGAGTGGCCTTGATTTCCGAGGTGCGCCGGAAAAAGTTACCCACACACTCTTGGGCGCCCAGGAACGCCAAGCCCCGTTACCATCGGCAAATGTGCAGCCACTATCAAGCCCTGAAGGAGCGTGATCGCTATTGGCGTCACTTCGGGGTCGAGCCGCCTCAAGAGCCGGGCAAGGCGGACATGTGGCCGGGTTACGTGGGCAGTTTTGTCCGCCGTCATCCGTTTCTTGATGTCGGGGACGAAGCCGTGCCGGAGCGCGAAGCCCTGGCGGGTTTGTTCGGTCTCGTCCCGCATTGGTCACTGGACACCAAGATCACCCGCCACACCTACAACGCCCGCAGCGAAACCGTGGCTAGCAAGCCCAGCTTTCGGGAGGCCTGGAAGCACGCCCAGCACTGCATCATCCCCGCCGAGGCCTTCTATGAGCCGGACTGGCGCTCCGGCCGGGCCGTCCCCACCCGCATCGCCCGCACTGATGGCGAGCCGTTGGGCATTGCCGGACTGTGGTCGTCCTGGAAGTCCCCCAAGGGCGAGACAGTCCACAGCTTCACCCTGCTGACCATCAACGCCGATCACCACCCCTTGATGCGCCTGTTTCACAAACCCACCGACGAAAAACGCATGGTGGTGATCCTGCCGGAGGAACACTACTCGGCCTGGCTGCAGGCCTCGGCCGAACAAGGGATGCGATTCTTGCGCCCCTATCCATCGCACGAACTGGTGGCAACCCCCGCTTCGGCCGCCTGAGGCTCAACGCCACCGGCCCATCAAACTGAATGCATCGGTGCTGGGCGACTATGCGCCCGTGACGGCGGAGCGCCTGAGCGTGAGCAAGATTGTTCCATATCTTGGCATCAATGGCGTGCAAGCCGCGCTGATGTTGGCGATAGGTGTCTGGATCTTGCCGAGGTCGGCGACGAAGGTTCTGGGAGGCTTTGAACCGGTTCAGCCCAGCAGGCTTCTCGCCACAGCCTCCGCCACCCGGATTCCATCCACCCCCGCCGACAAGATGCCCCCGGCATAACTGGCGCCTTCGCCAGCAGGGTAGAGACCACGGGTGTTGGTGCTTTGCAAATCGTCACCGCGGGGAATTTTCAGGGGCGATGAGGTGCGGGTCTCCACCCCGGTCAGTACCGCGTCTGGCATGTCAAAGCCCTTGATCTTCTTGCCAAAGGCGGGCAGGGCTTCGCGCATGGCTTCAATGGCGTAGTCGGGCAGGGCCTCGTGCAGGCTGCCCAGCGTCACCCCCGGTTTGTAGGAAGGCTCGACGCCGCCCAGCACGGTGGAAGTTTTGCCGGTAATGAAGTCACCCACCAGCTGGCCTGGCGCGTTGTAGTCTGAGCCTCCCAGCATATAGGCGTTGGACTCCAGCTGGCGCTGCAACACGATGCCTGCCAGCGGGTGTTGCGCGCCGGCCAGCGACTTAGGGATGAGCACATCCTCGCCCAGAGTGGCATGAAAATCTGCCGCGCTGGTGGGAAAGTCGCCGGGGTCAATCCCAACCACGATGCCGGCGTTGGCGTTGCGCTCGTTGCGCGAATACTGGCTCATGCCGTTGGTGACCACGCGGCCAATTTCCGAGGTGGCAGCCACCACCGTGCCGCCCGGGCACATGCAAAAGCTGTAGACCGAGCGGCCGTTGCTGGCGTGGTGCACCAGCTTGTAGTCGGCCGCGCCCAAGGCGGGGTGACCTGCATGACGGCCCCAGCGGGCGCGGTCGATCACGCTTTGCGGGTGCTCGACGCGAAAACCAATGGAAAACGGCTTGGCGCTCATGGCCACGCCGCGATCAAACAGTATGGCAAAGGTGTCGCGCGAGCTGTGGCCCAGTGCCATGATTACCTGCTCGGCTGCCAGTTCGTAGGGTTGGCCGGTTTGCAAGTCCATCACGGTAAGGCCGCGTACATGGCGGCCCTCGCCCTGGCCTTCGATCAGCACATCGCTCACGCGCTGCTGGAACCGTATTTCACCGCCCAGAGTGATGATTTGTTCGCGCAGGTTCTCCACCACCTTGACCAGCTTGAAGGTGCCGATGTGGGGGTGCGCATCCACCAGAATTTCGGGCGGCGCACCGGCTTGGACGAACTCGTTCATCACCTTGCGTCCCAGAAAGCGCGGGTCCTTGATCTGGCTGTAGAGCTTGCCGTCCGAGAAGGTGCCCGCGCCGCCCTCGCCAAACTGCACGTTCGATTCGGGGTTGAGTTCACGTTTGCGCCACAGGCCCCAGGTGTCCTGGGTGCGCTCACGCACGGTTTTGCCGCGTTCCAGTACGATGGGCCTAAACCCCATTTGCGCCAGCACTAGCGCGGCAAAGATGCCACAGGGGCCAAAGCCCACCACGACCGGGCGCAACGCCAGGTTGGCTGGGGCTTGACCGACCGGGTGGTAGGCCATGTCGGGCGTGGCAAAAACGTGGGGGTTGTCGGCAAAGCGCGGCAACAGGCTCGCTTCCAGCGCGAGGGGCAGTTCAATGTCAACAGTGAACACTTGCAGCAACTCTGTCTTGCGGGCGTCGATGCTGCGCTTGAAGACAGTGAGCTTGTGGATGTCGGCGAGCGCTATGGCCAGCGTCTTCGCGGCCAGCGCGTGTAGCGCGTTGGCCGCGTGTTCCAGGGGGAGTTTGAGTTCGGTCAGACGGATCATGGCTTGTGTCTATCAAGCAACAAAGGGCTGGATCATACGCCGGGACCCCCGGCGTTTCTTGGCGGGCTGTCAGCTGGGCAAAAAGCCTTCCACCGACAAATAGCGCTCACCCGTGTCGTAGTTGAAGCCCAGCACGGTGGCCCCTTTTGGCAGTTCTGGCAGCTTTTGTGCAATGGCCGCCAGTGTGGCGCCGCTGGAGATGCCCACTAGCATGCCTTCTTCGGCCGCGCACCGGCGGGCCATCTCGCGGGCCGGTTCGGCATCGACCTGAATCACGCCGTCGAGCAGGGCAGTGTGCAGGTTGGCCGGAATAAAACCGGCGCCAATGCCTTGGATCGGGTGTGGTCCCGGTGCGCCACCGGATATGACCGGGGAGGCAACCGGCTCGACCGCGTAGACCTTGAGATTGGTCCAGCGGGCCTTGAGCACCTGCGCGCAGCCGGTGATGTGGCCGCCCGTTCCCACCCCGGTAATCAGCGCGTCCACGCCATCGGGAAAATCGGCAAAAATTTCAAGCGCCGTGGTTCGCACATGCACGTCGATGTTGGCCGGGTTCTCAAACTGCTGGGGCATCCAGGAATTGGGCGTGGCGGCGATCAACTCCTGGGCGCGCGCAATGGCACCTTTCATGCCTTTTTCCTTGGGGGTCAGGTCAAACGTGGCGCCATAGGCCAGCATCAGGCGGCGGCGCTCCACGGACATGCTGTCGGGCATGACCAAAATGAGCTTGTAGCCTTTCACAGCCGCCACCATGGCCAGGCCCACGCCGGTGTTGCCTGAGGTCGGCTCGATGATGGTCGCGCCGGGCTTGAGCGTGCCCGATTGCTCGGCCGCTTCCACCATGGCCAGTGCGATGCGGTCCTTGATGGAGCCACCTGGGTTGGCGCGCTCGGCCTTGATCCAAACGTTGTGGCCTGCGCCAAACAGGCGGTTGATGCGCACGTGTGGCGTGTTGCCAATGGTTTGCAGGATGTTGTTAGCTTTCATGTTTGACTCCTTGTACGTTGTTGAACTCATTCTGGATGAATTAATAGACCTGATTCGACATAACCTTATCGCAAGCCCTGATAATCAGGGTGTGAAGCCCGCCAGACTGTCGCTGGTGCAATCCTGGAAACAGGGCACTGGAGGAACGTCCGGACTGCATAGGGCAGCGTAGCAGCTAACAGCTGTCCACTGAAAGCCGCAAGGTATAAGGTGAGGATCAGAGCAACAGAGACGAGTCAGTGTAGGCATCCCGTCGGGTGTTCTACGCGTACAGCGCGGCGCAAGCAGTGCCCCGGGTAATCGGGAACGCGTAGCCACCCAATGCGGGCACGGCCCACATTGGGTGAAACGGGCAATCTCTACGCG
This sequence comes from uncultured beta proteobacterium, assembly GCA_963784775.1. Classification (GTDB taxonomy): domain Bacteria; phylum Pseudomonadota; class Gammaproteobacteria; order Burkholderiales; family Burkholderiaceae_C; genus Rhodoferax. The sequence goes on from CAWAST010000007.1 coordinate 65,359, forward strand.
CAGCAATACCAAGTAGGCACACGTTGACGGGGCCCCCGGAGTGTGCGGGTAGGTAGCACCGAGCTGTTGGGTGACCAACAGCCCAGATTAATGGCAGTCACATTGGGGCGGGTCGCAAGACTGGCGCTGATGCACAGAATCCGGCTTATCGGTGGGCTTCACACTTTTTCAAGGCGGCGGGCCACTTGGGCCAGCGGGCCGGACTTATCCGCGGGCAAACAGACTTTGTCCGAGCGCAAACACCGAGTTGGGTGCGTTGGTGCGCACGGGTTCGTACACTGGTTTTTTGAATACGCCGCGATTGGCTTGCGGTTTTTCCGTGATCTGAACGCCCTTGGCCAGTTGCCCCAGCACCAGGCTGCGCAGCGTGATGGTATCCATGTAGTCTGCCATTTTGGTGTTAAGGGTGTCCCACAGGTCTTCGGTCATGTCCTGGCCTTCCGTTGCAGGCTGCACATGGGACCTGCCCGTTGCCTTCGGTTTGACGGGGTGCAGGCTGGAGTCAACGGCGCCAATGATGTCGGCCACCGTGATGGCATCGGCCCGATGGCCCAGCGTGTAGCCACCGCCAGGTCCGCGCACGCTCTGCACCAGCCCATCCTGGCGCAACCTGCTGAACATCTGCTCCAGATAGGACAGAGACACTTGCTGGCGCGCAGCAATGTCGGCCAGTGAAACTGGCCCGGACTTCTCGCGCAACGCCACATCAATCATCGCGCTGATAGCAAACCGGCCTTTGGTACTGAGTCGCATAGTTGGTTCTCCTGTCAAATACCCGGTGTGAGAGCATTTTTGGACAGTAAAGTTCAATTTGCTTCGCGCAAGGCGGTATTTTTGACATTCCTGCTTCGAAGCACCCAAACACGTCGAGCGCTCCGGAAGGCCGTATTGCGGGCGCCGGGGACCGGGGCGGGTGCTGTGACGCAAGGGTTCGTCCACTGACCAGCCCGGGGCATACGCGTTGGCCTACTTGGCAAACAGGTTAGTGCCTGCCGCACCCACGGCCGAGTAGGCCAGCGAGCCGCGCACCAGGGCAAACAGGTCGTTCGCAGGTGCGCCTGTTGATCCGTCAGTCCAGGTTGCGCCGTCGGTGCTGTTCAAAATCTTGCCGCCCGTTCCGACGGCGACGAACTGGGTGCCAAAGCTCACAGCTGTGAGATCGGTCACGACGGGTGCTGTTTGGGCGGTCCAAGTGATGCCGTTCGTGCTGCTGAGCAAGGTGCCCGAGCTGCCCACCGCAGCCAGCGTAATTGCGCTGGTGGTGCCTGTGATTACAGCGCCGCTGGCAATGCCGCGCAGATCGGGCGTACCAGGGGGCGTCGCGACGCTGTGCCAGGTCATGCCGTCCGCACTTTGAACCATGGCGCCGCCCGCACCCACGGCAATCCAGGTGCCTGCGGTGTTGGTGCCCGCGTTCAGGCTGGTATAGGTCACCGCGTACAGGTTCGCGGTCGGGGGAGCGTCGGAGAAGCTCGCCGCGGTCCAGGCCCCGCCATTGCTGCTGTACAGAATGGTGCCACCGGCACCGACCGCCACGCTTAGACCGGTGCTGTTGCGGGCGATGCCATACAGGTTGTTTGGTGTGCCCGATGTTTGCGCGGTCCAAGTTGCGGCGTCCGTACTGCCAAGAATGACCCCCGAATTGCCCACAAAGGTGTAGCTGCCGTAGAAGGTGCCGGCGTTGAGCACGTAGGTGCTGCCCAGGGCCACTGCCGTCCAGGTTGAACCATCGTGACTGGTGTAGAGGTTGCTGCCAGTGCCCGCAGCCACGTAGGTCGAGACCGACGCCGTGGTGGTGGTTGCTGCAGTGGCGCCGTAGGCCACGCTTCGAAGATCGCCGACAGCAAGCGCTGTCCCCGTCGCCCAGCTTGCCCCGGCGAGTCTGGGAATGGCCGTGACAGGGGTGGCACCCGGGCCACCTGGGCCGCCGCCCGTTCTTCCATTGACCGTGAAGGTGTAGCTCGTACCGTTGGCCAGACCGTACACCACCCGGGGTGACGTAACGCTTCTGAACGCCACACTGCCACCTAGAAAGTTGAACCAACTTTGCATGGAACTGGTATCGGTGGGGGCGTTGGACGTTGGGCCAGCAAAGAACCAGTATTCAACATCGCTGGCGGCATTCCAGGATACGGTCGCCGAAGATTCTCCGGGTGTGGCGATCAGACCGGTTGGGGCGGGCGCAGAGCTGCCGCCACCGCCGCAGGCCACCAGTGCCAATGCGGTCAATGAGGCTGCGGCCGATACCTTGAACGAACGAAAAGACATATGTTGATCCCGTTGAATGCGTTAATGGGGGCCACACAGCACCCCGGGGCGCGAACCCGTTCGCGTCAAAGCGAGCGAGCCGGTGGGCCATTATCGATTATTTTTCCGCCGTGGCGCGGGCCCTCAACCCGCTAGGGCAGAGCAGGGTTCGGATGGACAAACGCCTTAAAACCGCTCGTGCGCCTGCAGGTAGCGCCACTGGCCAACGGGCAACTGAGTCATGACCACTCGTCCAATGCGCAGTCGCTTCATGCTTACGATTTGCAGGCCAGCGTGCTCGCACAGAAAGGCGATCAGGCCGGGGTGGGATCCTTTGACGGCAAAACGCAGCTTCGATGAAGTCTCACTGTTGCTGCTCAGGCTGACTTTGACCTGGGGCAGTGGCCGCCCGTCTGAAGAAAGCGTGTGGTTCAGCCGCATCATTGTTGGGTGCGGCACGTCGCCTGCCACTTCGACGATGATTTCCTGTTCCATCACGCCCGCGTCTTCGATGAGCTTGCGTGCCACGCGCCAGTCCTGGGTGAACACCACCAGCCCGCTGGCACCGGTTTCCAGGGGGACGGTGGCCTGCAGCTTGGTAAAGTGGCGCTTCAGGACGCGGTCCTCGCTGGCGTCAGAGGCGGCGTGGGTGGCCGCCGTCAGCAATTGCTGGGCCGGTTTGAGGTGGCGTCCGGCCTGGCCTGGCTCGGCCATGGCGTCAAATCCGGATGGCTTGTGAAGCAGCAAGGTGACCTCGGAGAGGTCCAACAGACTGGCGTGGGGATCAATTTCGATTCGGTGGTCGCTGACCCGAGCCATCGGCTCTTCCACTACCACGCCGTTCACACGCACCCAACCGCCTTCGATATACTGTTCGGCCTGGCGGCGTGAGCAGGGCACGATTTGAGCCACGCGTTTGGCCAGGCGTTCTTCCGGGCGGGGGGTGCGAGCAGCGGTTTGCGGGTTGGCGGGCATGGCCGGGATGTTAACCCCGCGCCTACCAGTTGGCGGGGTCGAGCCGGAAGAATTGGACCAGCTCGCGGTACAGAGCCGGGTGCGCCTGCGCCATGCGCGACGGCTGTTCGAAGAACACCTCGCAAACCACGGCGAAAAATTCTGCCGGATCGGTCGCGCCGTAGTCGCTGAACAGCGAACGCTCATCGGCCAGGGCGCTGGCCTGAAGCGCCTCGAACTCCGCGCCGAGCACCAGCGACCAGCGCCGGTAATGCTCCTTGCGCCGGAGAAAAGGGGCGCCATTGGCCGCGCCGGTTTCCTGGTCGAGCTGGTGAGCGAACTCGTGAATGACCACGTTTTGTCCGTCGTCGGCAATGGCCGCGCCTTCCAGCGTGTCCTGCCACGAAAGAATGACCTGTCCGGTGCCCCAGGATTCGCCCGACAAGGCTTGGCGCCGGTGATGCGCCACGCCCACGCCATCGGTGTGGGAGCGGTCCACGACGAAGCTGCCCGGGTAGACCAGCACCTGGCGCAGCTCGGGAAAGTAGTTGGCGGGCCGGTTGATCAGCAGCAGGCAGGCCTGCGCCGCAATGGTGACCCGGATTTCGTCGGTGATCTCAAGGCCGTTGCATCCGATAAAGGCCTTTTCAGACAAAAATACCTGAATGTGCTGTTTGAGGCGGCGTTGCAAGTCGGTCGGCAAGGCGCGAGCGTGGGGTACCCGGCGGCGCAGGATGTCGCGCCAGGCCGCCGGAAAGGGGCGGGCCCGAAGGGTTTTACGCCGACGCGCGGTCACCAGTGGCTCGCCCAGCAGCCACGCGATCAACAGCGCGGCCAGCAGGGATACGACGAGCGCGGGCAAGGCTTAATCCCGCCGCACAGCAGCAGCTTGCAAGCGCCGCCAAAGCGCGACCTCGGGGCGGGCTTGTGGCGCGGGGCGGGGCGTTGTCATGACCGCATTGTGCAAGCTATTGCCGCCATTTGCGTTACAGGGATAATTCCCCCATGCGAATCCGTTTTACCAAGATGCAGGGCGCTGGCAATGATTTTGTGGTGCTCGATGAGACCGGCGCTCCACTGGGTCTGTCGGGTGCGCAATATCGTTTTCTTGCGGACCGACATTTTGGTGTGGGGGCCGATCAAATACTGACGGTGCGGCCTGCGCCCGCACCGGGCATCGATTTTGAGTATGTCATTCACAACGCCGACGGCAACCAAGTGGAGCAGTGTGGCAACGGCGCACGCTGTTTTGCACGTTTTGTGCGCGACCAGGGCCTTACGGACAAGGACACGATCCGGGTCCGGACGCTGGGCGGTGTGATCGAGCCCCGGCTTGAATCCGATGGACGCGTGACCGTCAACATGGGGGTGCCCAGCTTTGAGCTCACGCAAATCCCGTTTGCCCCCGGCGAGTTGCGCGCCCAGCCAGAAGGATCATGGGAAAAATGGCCTCTAGCCCTCGTGGATACTGCAAATACAGATACTGTTTTAGTAGCACTTGTGTCCATGGGAAACCCGCACGCGGTGCAACTGCTGGACGATGTGGACACCGCCGCCGTGCTCCAACATGGCCCCCTGATCGAGCGTCACCCAGCGTTTCCGAGGCGGGTGAACGCCGGGTTCATGCAGGTTGTCGATCATCGCCACATTCGCCTTCGGGTGTATGAACGCGGAGTCGGCGAGACACTGGCCTGCGGCTCGGGTGCCTGCGCCGCTGTGGTGGCGGGCATCCGGATGGGGCTGCTGGAGAGCACCGTTGACGTTGAGACCCGGGGCGGCAATTTGCAAATATCCTGGGCGGGTGCACAGTCACCTGTGATGATGACCGGCCCGGCCACCACGGTTTTCCACGGCGAAATCGACTTACCTGAACACCTATGAGCACACCACTGACCCACCCCATCACTGAAGACGACATCGCCAACTACCTGGCCCTGACGCCCGATTTTTTTGAACGCCACGCCGAGCTGCTGGCCAACGTGCACCTGAACAGCCCGCACAGCCATCGGGCCGTGAGCCTGCAGGAGCGCCAGGCCGAAATGCTGCGCGAGAAGATCAAGGCGCTGGAGCACCGCATCATGGACATGATCCGCAACGGCAATGAAAACATGATCCTGTCGGACCGGTTGCTGCGCTGGGCGGGCAGCCTGTTCCTGGCCAACGACCTGCTGGCGCTGCCAGGGCGCGTTGCCGCGGAGATTCAGGAGCAGTTCTCCGTCCCGCAGGTGGCCATCAAGGTCTGGGCAGTGGCCCCGGAATATGCCCACGCCGATTTTGCCCACGGTGTGAGCGAAGACGTGAAATTGTTCGCCTCCTCTCTCATGGAGCCGTTTTGCGGTGTTAACACCGGTTTTGAAGCGGCCCGTTGGCTGGCCGATCCGATGGCCGCTACTTCGCTGGCCATTCTGCCTTTGCGCAGTGCGCCAGCGGGCAGCGTCGCGCCTGCTTTTGGTTTGCTGGTGCTCGCCTCACCCGACCCCCAGCGCTTCAACAGCGCCATGGGAACCGAGTTTCTTGATCGCATTGGTGAGTTGGCCAGCGCCGCCCTGGCGCGCCTAAAATAGCGCGGCAAAAACTGTTGCGGAGCATCAATGAAGCCGACGCAGCGCGAGCAGGAGCCGGGCCTCACCGCCGCGGTACCGATGTTGGTGGAGCGCTACCTTGAACATGTGCGGGTCGAAAAGCGGCTGGCCCAGCGCACAGCGGAACTGTATGCGCTGGACTTGCAAAAGCTTGCGGCTTTTGCACGGCGGGCCGATGTTGAACTTGACCAGGTTCAAAACACCCACATCCGGCGCTGGGTGGCGTCCATGCACGGGGGCGGGCGCAGCGGCCGGGGCATCGCGCTGATTTTGTCGGGATGGCGTGGGTTTTACACTTGGCTGGGCCGCCAGGGCCTGGTGAGCTGCAATCCGGTAAGCGATGTACGTGCGCCCAAGGTGGGCAAGCCGCTGCCCAAAGCACTGGCGGTGGATGAGGCGGTGCAACTGGCTCGTTTTGTGGATGATCAGCAGGACCCCTGGTTGCAGGCGCGCGATGCCGCCATGGTGGAGCTGCTGTACGGTGGCGGCTTGCGGGTGTCCGAGTTGACCGGACTGGACTTTCAGGCCGGCCCCCGCGCCCGCGGCTGGGTCGATCTGCAGGCAGGCGAGGCGCACGTTTTGGGCAAGGGCTCCAAACGGCGCACGGTCCCGGTCGGGGTCAAAGCAGTCGCGGCGATTAAGGGCTGGCTGGCCCTGCGTGACCCGGCCGGGCTGCACGTCGGGCAAAGCGCGTTATTCCTGGGGCGCAACGGCACCCGCCTCACGGCGCAGTCGGTCTGGCAGCGCTTGCGCCGCCGCGGCGCGCAGGCCGGGCTGGCCGCGCCTGTGCATCCGCACATGCTGCGCCACTCCTTTGCCAGCCACATTCTGCAGTCGAGTGGCGACCTGAGGGCCGTGCAGGAACTGCTTGGCCACGCCAACATCACCACCACGCAGGTTTACACCCGGCTTGACTTCCAGCATCTGGCCCGGGCCTATGACGCGGCCCACCCCCGTGCCAAAATCAAGTCCGAGGCAAAAAAATAGTGCAAACTGCAGGTTGTTGAAAGAAAGGCAATTTTCATGCGTAGTCAAGTTCTTGTGTATCTGGACAAAGGGGTCGAGTTTCAGTTCAACGTGCCTGAGGGCCCACCCATGACGCACGAGGCCGCGCGGGCCTGGCTTGACGGGCAGTTCATCGCACTCGACTGCGAGCCCCTGCGCGCCAGTGGCAAGGTGCTGACGGCCGACAAGGTGCTGCGGGTGACCGAAGCGGCTGGGCCGGAGCTGTTCGCCGACCCGAAGTGGGCGGCCGACTACGCCCGGGCCGTTAACGGGGCGCTGGTCAAGCCGATGATCAGGGTCGACGTGCCGGGGATGGCGGTTACCTACTGATTGTTCCGCAGGTCGACATCGCCCAGGTCGCAGCGTGCGGGCGACTCGTTAGGCCCGACAATTGGGCCATGAAGACTATTCGACTCCGGGCGGGCAAAGAGCGCTCCCTCTTGCGCCGCCATCCCTGGATATTTGAGTCCGCTATCGCCAAGGGCGCGGCCGATTCCGGTGAAACCGTGCGGGTGGAATCCCACGAAGGCCAATTTCTGGCGTGGGCGGCTTTCAGCCCGAGCTCCAAAATTCGCGCCAGAGCCTGGACCTTTGACGAATCCCAGCGCATTGATGCTTCGTTTTTTATAGTTGCAATCGCACGTTCCATAAGGGCTAGAACCAAATTTGGTATAAAAAGTGACGGTGTGCGGTTGGTTCATGGGGAGTCCGACGGTTTGCCCGGGCTGATCGTTGACCGCTATGGTGACATCTTGGTGGCGCAGTTCCTCTCCAGTGGTGCCGAGCGCTGGAAAAGCGTGCTGGCCGAGGCCCTGCTGGCCGAAACCGGCCTGACTTGCCTGTACGAGCGAAGTGACGCCAGCAGCCGCGCGCTCGAAGGCTTGCCCGAGACCAGCGGCTGGCTGAGCGGCCAGGGTGCTGTGGAACTGGTGCTGCGCGAGCACGACTGGCAACTCGCCGTCAACATCGCCAGCGGGCACAAGACCGGGTTTTACCTGGACCAGCGCGACAGTCGCAAAAAGTTTTTTGACTACTGTCAACGGCTCAAGTTTGCGCGGGTGCTCAATTGCTATTGCTATACCGGCGGCTTCACGGTGGCGGCCCTGAGCGGTGGAGCAGGCCACGTCACCTCCATTGATTCTTCCGGTCCCGCACTGGAAATGGCTGCGGCGAACGTGGCGCTCAACGGGATCGATCCGAACCGAGCTGACTTCATGGACGCCGACGTCAATACCTCGCTGCGCCAATTGGGTGCGCAGGGCCGCACGTTCGATGCCATCGTCCTGGACCCGCCCAAATTTGCGCCTACGGTTGCTCATGCCGAGCGTGCCGCCCGTGCCTACAAGGATATCAACCGGCTGGCCCTGAAGATTCTCGAACCCGGCGGCGTGCTGTTCACGTACTCGTGCTCAGGGGGCATCAGTGCTGACCTGTTCCACAAGATTGTGGCTTCGGCGGGGATCGATGCCCAGGTCGATGGCTACATCTGCGAGCGCATGGGCGGTGCGCCCGACCACCCGATGACGATCAACTTCCCGGAAGGCGAGTACCTCAAAGGGCTGGTGGTAATGCGCAAATAACCCTCAATCCTGCGGGCCGGTACACTCTGCGGGCTTTTCTACATTAACTCCATGAGCAATTTGCGATGAGTCTCATACCTGCAACCATCCTGACGGGCTTTCTTGGCTCGGGCAAAACCACGCTCCTCAAGCGCGTGCTGGCCGAGGCGCATGGGCAGAAGATTGCCGTGATCGAGAACGAGTTTGGCCAGGAGAACATTGACAGCGAAATTCTGGTCTCCGACACCCAGGAACAGATCATCCAGATGAGCAACGGCTGCATTTGCTGCACCATTCGGGAAGATCTGCGCGCCACACTGCAACTGCTGGCCGCCAAGAAGCGCAAGGGGCTGCTGGACTTCGACCGGGTGGTGATCGAGACCACAGGCGTTGCCGACCCCGGGCCCGTGGCGCAAACCTTTTTCATGGACGACGAGATCGCCGAGAGCTACCTGCTCGATTCCATCCTGACGCTGGTGGATGCCAAGCACGCGGCCACCCAACTCAATGATCGCCAGGAGGCGCGGCGTCAGGTTGGTTTTGCCGACCAAATCTTCATCAGCAAGACCGATCTGGTTTCAGGCGAAGAGGTTGATGCCCTGATGCACCGGCTTCGCCATATGAACCCGCGTGCACCTCAAAAAGCGGTGCATTTTGGCGAAGTGGCGATTTCCGAGGTGTTCGATCTGCGGGGTTTTAATCTCAATGCCAAGCTCGATATCGATCCCGATTTTCTCAAGGAAGAAGAGGCTGATCACCACCATCATGAGCATGGCGAGCACTGTAATCACCCTTCGCACCATGGGGGTTCAGGGCATCACCACCACCACGATGACGATGTCAAAAGCTTTGTTTTCAAGTCAGACCGTGCCTTCGATCCGGCCAAGCTCGAAGATTTTCTGGGTGCCATCGTCAACATCTATGGGCCGCGCATGCTGCGCTACAAAGGAGTGCTTCACATGAAGGGCACCGACCGCAAGGTCATTTTCCAGGGCGTGCACCAGCTGATGGGGAGCGACCTGGGGCCGGCCTGGGCCAAGGACGAAAAGCGGTCGAGCAAAATGGTGTTCATTGGCATCGACTTGCCGCAGGATATTTTTATGCAAGGCATGGAGCAGAGCCTGGTTTGAATTGGCGCTAACTTTGAAAGGACCCGTAGCCTGATGATTGTCTCGATTTTGCAACTGATGGGTTTTGGCGCTACGAAGCCTGTAAACTCGCGCGCCAGTGAAGTCACGCATGGCCGCTCGTCAAAAACCAGCGGGGAGGGTGTAAGCTCAAAAGTTTCAGGCTCTGAGGCAAACACCAATCGAACGTCGACCGGTAAAAAACGGGCACCTATTGCGAGGAGGCAAGTAGTGAAAGTTCAATCAGAAAAAGCCACGAAGGCAACCAAGGTGGTTGCACCAGTGAAAGCCGCCGTCAAGCCCAAGCCGACCGTCAAGGCCAAGACAGCCGTCAAGGCCAAAGTGGTCGCCAAGCCGCTCGCCGCTCCGCCCAAAAGGGTCAAACCAAAGGCAGTCAAGGTTGAAAAGCCCAAGCAAACCGCATCTGCAGTGGCCAAGGCACCCCCTGCCAAGCCAGTGGGCAAAGAAAAACTCAAGGAATCAGTGAAAAAGACGACTGCCAAAGCGGCGCAGCCTGAGACGGCGGCGCCTAAAACCAAACTGAAGACACCGGCACCCGCGGTCAAAACAACCATGACCCCCTCAGGCGTGCCCGTGCGGGCAGGTCGCCCTTCGTCTCGTCTGGCGCAATTGACGGTGCCCTCCATGGCGCAATCGGTGGCCTCCACCGCGGCCAAGGCCAGCTTCACACAGGGGCTGCCCGAGCCGTACATCGTTCCACCGATTGCTTCGGCCGTTAAAAAGAACCCCAAGCTTGCCAACAACTGGAAATCCAAGCCCCTTGCTCAGTTGACCGACGCTGAACTGATCGCCATGCCCGACGATGAGTACATGAATGAAACCCAGTTGGCGTATTTCCGCCTGCGCCTGTCGCAGCTCAAAAAGGACATCCTGAGCAACGCTGGACAAACGACAGAACATTTGCGCGAGGATACGGCGGTTGTACCGGACCCGGCTGACCGTGCCACCATTGAAGAAGAGCACGCGCTTGAGTTGCGCACCCGCGATCGCGAGCGCAAGCTGCTCAAGAAAATCGAGCAGTCGATCGTGCGCATTGATTCAGGCGACTATGGGTTCTGCGACGAAACCGGCGAGCCGATCGGCGTAGGACGATTGCTGGCCCGGCCCACGGCCAACCTCTCGCTTGAAGCCCAGCAACGGCGCGAACTCAAGCAGAAGATGTTTGGGGACTGAGATACAGGTACTGGTGACTTTCAAGACCACAAGCCCACGCCATGGCCACCCAAGACAATAAATCCGGTTTGCTGTCAAAGGTGGCGCGGTTCGTGCGCAACCCGACCAAAGACTGGTCGGAGCTGGACCTGCCTGAGCCGGTGCAAGAGAGCAGCTTTAACAAGCTCGCGCTCAAGGAGATGATCGAGCGCAAGCGCCAGAATGATTTTGTGCGGCGCCGTGAGTTCGACAATCTTCGCAAACTGCGTCGCAACGGGCCGTCAATCAACCCCGAGCTTGCCGGGCGTCCCTCGTTCTTCCAGAGCAGTATCCCGTCCAACCCAGACGAGAGGGCCACCACGCTCAAGAAGATTGACGAAATTGAAGCGCAGATGTCCAAACAGTGGTGGAAAGGTCGGGCCGAAGGCGGCGTTTCGCGCAGTGACTCATCCCTGCCCGGCGGTGTTGATTCCCAGGGCAGAGACGTTCCAGACCCTAAAACAACGCTCAAAGAGGCCGCTAGCACGTTTGCCTCTACCCTCGCTCCCGCTTTGAGCCCCCAGACCCCGTCGCCCACGTCGGCGGTGGCCGGCAATGACCGCACCAATGCCCCCACCGACCTGATGCCCCTGCGCGCTTCGGGCAACAGTGTCCAGGACAGTGGAATCAGCGGGTTTTCAAGTTCCAAGTTGTTTTCCGTTGAGTTGGGTGATGATTTGGCTGATCCGGATCTGGAAGAGGCGGCAATACGCTTTGCCAATGGCGATGACCAGGGCGCCGAGGCTGGCTTGTTGGCTGCGTTGCAGACAGGCAATCCGAATCGAGATGCGGTCGATGGTTGGGCAGCTGCCCTGTTCGACCTGTATCGCGCCACGGGCCAGGTAAACAGTTTTGAGAGTCTTGCCATTGACTACGCGCAGCGCTACGGGCGCTCTGCGCCTGCCTGGTTTTCAACCCCTGAATTGTTGGGTCAAAAAGACGTGGCTGCTTCGCGTGGGCCCGACGTTCACCAGCCGGTGCTGGGTGCTGCCGCCTGGGAGAGTCCGGAGTATCTTGATCTGGCGGATGTGCAAAATTTGCAGGCCGTCCTGCTCCATGATGCGGGTCCCTGGTGCCTGCAGTGGGGTCGCCTGGTGTCGATTACGCCGTCGGCTGGGCAGGAGTTGGCCGCGTTGTTCGCGCGGTGGTGCACGCAAGCGGTCGTCTTGCAATTCCGCGGCGCAGAGGTGCTGGAAAAAACCTTGCGGGCGCTGACGGCGTCAGGCGACAAGAGTGTCGAGTTGTTCTGGTGGCAGTTGCGTCTGGATGCGCTGCGCATCTTGCGCTTGCAAGATGAATTCGAGTTGGCCGCGCTGGATTACTGCGTGGTTTACGAGGTTTCTCCGCCGTCCTGGGAAGACCCCATTTGCGAGTGTGTCCAGGAGAGTGCCCGGCAGGTCGCACGGCCCAGCGCCGATGAACAGGATGGCGGCGACCCGCAGCAAAGCCTGTTTGCCCAGACGTCAACCTCATCGTCGCAAGCAGATGCCGCGGTCGTGGTCGAATTGATCGGCGAAGTGATGGGGGACGCCGCCGAAGTCCTCAACAGGTTGCAGGCCGGGCTGGCCGGCTCTGATCGGCTCGTTATCTCCTGCGCCAAGGTTATTCGGGTTGATTTTGCCGCAGCCGGAAGCATATTGAACTGGGTGGCTGCACGCGAGGCGCAGGGTTACCGTCTTCAGTTTCGCGATGTGCCGCGGTTGGTGGCGGCGTTTTTCAATGTCATTGGAATCAACGAACACGCCAAGGTGGTGCTGCGCACCAGTTGATTTGCAAACACTGCGCTCATTCTGTGGGCCTTGCAATTGAACCGCCAAGCCCGACCTAACGCCTATATGGAACAATTTCACGGAACCACAATCATCAGCGTGCGCCGCAAGACGGCCTCGGGCCAGCAGGTGGCCATTGGGGGTGACGGTCAGGTGACCCTTGGCAATATTGTCGTCAAAGGCACTGCCCGCAAAGTGCGCAAGCTCTATCACGGCAAGGTTCTGGCGGGCTTTGCCGGCGCAACGGCCGATGCCTTTACCCTGTTTGAACGCTTTGAAGCCAAGTTGGAAAAACACCAGGGGCATCTGGTGCGCGCGGCCATTGAACTCACCAAGGACTGGCGCACCGATCGCGTGCTGCGTCGGCTCGAAGCGATGCTGGCGGTGGCCGATATGGAAAGCTCACTCATCATCACCGGCAATGGCGACGTACTTGAGCCCGAAAACGGCATTGTGACCATTGGATCGGGCGGGGCGTACGCCCAGGCGTCTGCCATGGCTCTGCTCAATCACACCGACATGTCTGCCCAGGACATCGTCAAGCGTTCGCTGGAAATCGCGGCCGACCTTTGCATCTACACCAACATGAGCCACACGATTGAGACTTTGTGATACTTCGCGGGACAGACCGCAGCGGCGAAGCCACAAGCCCTGTCCCCAACTGATCAGTGCTTAGCGGGACAGACCGCAGCGGCACCATCCCAAACCCTGACACCAATCGGCGAACGTATGCAATCCTTGACCCCTCAGGAAATTGTTTCCGAACTTGACAAGCACATTGTGGGCCAGCGCCAGGCCAAGCGGGCGGTGGCCATCGCCTTGCGCAATCGCTGGCGCCGCCAGCAGGTCGAGCCCGGCTTGCGCGCGGAGATCACGCCAAAAAATATTCTGATGATTGGCCCCACCGGCGTTGGCAAGACGGAGATTGCGCGGCGTCTGGCCCGGCTCGCCGACGCGCCTTTTATCAAAGTGGAGGCCACCAAGTTCACTGAAGTGGGCTATGTGGGCAAGGACGTCGACGCCATCATTCGCGATCTGGCGGACATTGCGGTCAAGCAGACTCGTGTGGCCGAGATGAAGAAGGTGCGCGCGCGCGCTGAAGACGCCGCTGAAGACCGGGTGCTCGACATCCTGATTCCGCCCCCGCGTGGCGATTTCGGTGTGGTGCAGGAAGACCATGTTGAAGGCACGGCTCGCCAGACCTTCCGTAAAAAACTGCGTGAAGGACAACTCGCCGAGCGCGAAATTGAAGTTGACGTGGCCCAGACCACACCGCAAGTGGAAATCATGGGGCCTGCGGGCATGGAGGAAATGACCGAGCAGCTCAAGGGATTGTTTGGCCAATTGGGGCAGGCCAGGCGTCAGTCGCGCAAACTCAAAATTAGCGAAGCCCTCAAGTTGCTGGTCGAAGAAGAAGCGGCCAAATTGGTCAACGAGGACGAAATCAAGACCCAGGCTCTTCACATGCTTGAGCAAAACGGCATCGTCTTTCTCGATGAAATAGACAAAGTCACCTCGCGCAGCGAAGGCAGTGGTGCGGAGGTTTCGCGCCAGGGTGTGCAGCGCGACCTGCTGCCGCTCGTGGAGGGAACCACCGTTTCCACAAAGTATGGCATGGTCAAGACCGACCATATTCTCTTCATCGCCTCGGGCGCCTTTCACCTGAGCAAGCCCAGCGACCTGATTCCCGAGCTCCAGGGTCGGTTCCCGATTCGGGTTGAGCTCGACTCATTGTCCGTGCAGGATTTCATTGCCATTTTGACCCAAACCCACGCCTCACTGGTCAAGCAGTATCAGGCTTTGCTTGCTACTGAAGACGTCACAGTTGACTTTCTCGAGAGCGGCATTGCGCGGCTGGCGCATATCGCCTTCGAGGTCAACGAGCGCACCGAAAACATCGGCGCACGGCGACTTTCAACCGTGATGGAGCGCCTGCTCGACGAGGTGAGTTTTGATGCTGCGAACCTGGGCGGCAAGACGATCGTGGTGGACGCTGCGTACGTGGACACGCGGCTCGGCGAACTCAGCCGGGACGAGGACCTGTCGAGGTACATCCTGTAAAGGTGAAGGGTTGCGCTGGACGAGGTGAGAAACGTGGCGCCGCAGCTCAGAGTGGATTTGAGACTGGTAGAGTAGGCAGACAGGGCCGAGATCGCCGACAATGGGCGGGCACTATCGGCGAGGGGCGCAAGAAATGTAAAAATATTCTTGCCTTCAAGCATCACTTTCACAACGGGTGCTAAGTCGTTCTTTTAGAACGTTTTTTGACTTAAAGTTACGTCCAGAAGTGCTTCTAAGTCCTTGATTTCATTGGTAAATATTGTTACATGCGCGCTTGCATGTTCTGGTTTTGCTGGTACAGTGCAAAAAAGTGCAATTAAGTGGTGAAAAGTGCCTTTGCACTTTCCTTTTTTGTACTTTATACCGAAAGAGAGCGCGCTGCCGTGTTTCAAGGAGCTTCGTCATTGAGTCTGGATGCCAAGGGCCGCTTGTCGGTACCCACTCGGCATCGCGAAGTCCTGAGCGCCAACGCCTGCGGCCAGCTCACCATGACCAAGCATCCGCACGGTTGCCTGATGATATTCCCCCGGCCCGAGTGGGAAAAATTCCGTGAGCGAATTGCTGCGCTACCGATGTCCGCCCAGTGGTGGAAGCGTATTTTCCTGGGCAACGCCATGGATGTGGAGATGGACGCCACCGGACGTGTGCTGGTCTCGCCCGAATTGCGCGCAGCGGCCGGAATTACCAAAGACACCATGCTCCTGGGCATGGGCAATCACTTTGAGTTGTGGGACAAGGCGACCTACGACGCCAAGGAAGCCAAGGCGATGCAGGGCGACATGCCCGACGTCTTCAAGGACTTCTCTTTCTGAGGGCCGATGGTGGACACCTCATGGATGCACACCACTGTTTTATTGAATGAAGCTGTCGATGCTCTTTTCAATAATCCGGACGCAGCGCCAGATCAGATCGACGCGGGTACCTACGTTGACGCTACCTTCGGGCGGGGTGGGCACTCCCGCCTGATCCTCTCCAGGCTGGCCCAGCAAGGGCGATTGATCGCCTTTGACAAAGACCCCGAGGCCCTGGCCGATGCGGCTGCGATTGTCGATTCCCGTTTTTCCATACGGCACCAGAGCTTTTCGCATCTGGGTGAGTTGCCCCGCGCCAGCGTGGCGGGCGTTCTGCTTGATCTGGGCATCAGTTCGCCACAGATCGACAACCCGCAGCGCGGGTTCAGTTTCAGGTTCGAAGGTCCGCTGGACATGCGCATGGACACCACGCGGGGAATGAGCGTGGCGCAGTGGCTTGCCAGTGCCGAGGTAGACACAATAGCGGAGGTGATACGTGACTATGGTGAAGAACGGTTTGCTCGGGCAATTGCAAAGGCGATTGATGCTCGCCGACAGGAACGGGGCCCGATTTCAACCACCACCGAGTTGGCCCAACTCGTGGCTGACACGGTCAAAACCCGCGAGCCGGGCCAGAATCCTGCAACGCGCACATTTCAGGCTTTTCGGATTTTCATCAACGCCGAACTTGAGGAACTGCAACAGGCGCTAGCGGCCAGTCTGGAAGTGCTTGAGTCCAACGGGCGGTTGGTGGTGATCAGCTTTCACTCGCTGGAAGACCGCATCGTCAAGCAGTTCATCGCCAAGCATTCGCGTCAGGTGTATGACAGGCGAGCCCCGTTTGCACCTGCTCAGGCGATGCAGCTCAAGGCGCTGGGGCGCATCAAGCCTGACGCTGTCGAAGTGGGGCGCAACCCCCGGGCGCGAAGTGCGATCATGCGCGTGGCGCAGAGGCTGGCACCATGACCCGACTCAATTTTGCGTTGCTGTTGGCCGTGCTGGTCAGTGCCCTGTACCTGGTGAACGTGCAGTACCAGTCGCGCCAGCTGTTCTCGGAGCTCGACAAGGCCCGTGCCGAGGGCCGACGCCTGGAGGCAGAAAACGAGCGGTTGCAGGTGGAGAAGCGAGCCCAGGCCACGCCGCTGCGGGTTGAGCGCTTGGCCAAGGAGCAACTGCACATGCGCACGGCCACGCCAGCCATCACGCACTATGTGAGCAGTGGTGCTGAGCAGTCTTCTCCCGATTCATCGCCTCGCGCGCCTGCGAAGTCTGCTCAATGAGCCGCAGCATTGCCTACACCTCCAGCCCGCTGCTTGCGAGCAGGACGCCTGTGTGGCGCAGCAAGTTCATTGTGGCGGCCATTGCACTGAGTTTCATGGGCCTGGCTGCTCGCGCTGCCTATATCC
Source organism: uncultured beta proteobacterium (assembly GCA_963784775.1). GTDB lineage: Bacteria > Pseudomonadota > Gammaproteobacteria > Burkholderiales > Burkholderiaceae_C > Rhodoferax. Next base: position 82,072 of record CAWAST010000007.1, read on the forward strand.
AGGTCATCGCCAACGACTTCTTTCAGCGTCAGGGGGAGGTGCGCTTTGCCCGCACGCTGGCGTTGCCGGCCAACCGTGGCCGCATTCTGGACCGCAACGGCATGATTCTGGCCTCCAGCGTGCCCGCGCCCAGCATTTGGGCCATCCCCGAAGACGTCGAGAGGGACCGCCCCCGCTTGCAGCAGTTGGCACGTTTGCTCGAGATGCCCATGGCGGAACTCCAAAAGCGTCTGGCCGACGAGGACAAAACCTTTGTCTGGCTCAAACGGCAGGTCGATGAAGCCGTGGCCCAGAAGATCGCCGCACTTGCCATCAAAGGCATTTACCAGCGCAAGGAATACAAGCGCCAGTACCCCGAGGGTGAGGCTGCGGCGCATGTGGTCGGATTCACCAATGTCGAGGACCTCGGGCAGGAGGGGGTTGAGCTGGCCTACAACAAGAGCCTTTCCGGGCAGAACGGATCGCGCCGGGTGCTCAAGGACCGCATGGGTCGCGTGGTGGAAGCGGTGGGTGAGCAGCTCGCGCCCGTCGATGGGCCCGATCTGCAGCTGAGCATCGACAGCAAGATCCAGTTTTTTGCCTACCAGAAGCTGCGTGACGCCGTGCTGGAGAACAAGGCCAAGGCTGGTAGCGTGGTTGTGCTCGACATTGTCAGTGGCGAGGTACTGGCGCTGGCCAACTACCCCAGCTTTTCACCAGACAAACGTCAAAACCTCAGCGGTGCCCAGTTGCGCAACCGGGCCTTGACCGACACTTTTGAGCCCGGTTCGACCATGAAGCCTTTTGTAATCGCGCTGGCATTGGAAAAAGGCATTGTCACACCCGACACGCAGATTCAAACCGCGCCAGGGCGCATCAATATCGGCAGCGCCACGATCACGGACTCCCACCCTCACGGTGTCCTCAGCGTCAACGAGGTAATCCAGAAATCGAGCAATGTGGGCACGGTCAAGCTGGCCATGCAGATGCAGCCGCACGACATGTGGGAGATGTTTCGCCAGGTCGGGTTTGGCCAGAAGCCGCAGTTGCAGTTTCCGGGCACCGTGAGCGGTCGTCTGCGCGCCTACAAGTCGTGGCGTCCAATCGAGCAGGCCACCATGAGCTACGGATACGGTCTGTCCACCAGTCTGCTGCAGCTGGCGCAGGCTTACAGCGTGTTTGCCCGCGAGGGTGATCTGATTCCGCTCACGTTGCTCAAGTCTGACCCGCATGCCACCGGTGTGCGGGTGATCAGTGCTCGAAATGCCGATGCGGTTCGCAACATGCTTCACATGGTCACCGGGCCGGGTGGAACGGCACCCAAGGCGCAGGCCATGGGGTACTCGGTTGGCGGCAAGACGGGGACCGCACGCAAGCAGGAGGGGCGCGGCTATTCGGAGAAGAAGTACCGTGGCGTGTTCGTGGGGCTGGCCCCCATCGACCAGCCGCGCATCGTGGTGGCGGTGATGATCGATGAGCCCAGCAATGGCAAGTATTTTGGCGGTGACGTGGCTGCGCCGGTGTTCAGTGAGACCGTGCAGCAGACGCTCAGAATGTTGGGAATCGAGCCCGATATGAGCGTCAAGCCGCAAATCGTAGCCAAAGCCGAGGAAGAGAGCTTTTGATGCTCGAACTCCACACTCCTTCTGAAGCGGCCAACTGGCTGCGCGCCCGCGTGACCGGCACACTGCGCTCGGACAGCCGTGGACTTGGCGCTGGCGACGGCTTTATCGCCTGGCCGGGCGTCGCCAATGACGCACGTCAGTTTGTGGCCGCAGCCCTGGCCAGCGGCACAAGCGGCTGCCTGGTGGAGCAGGCCGGGGCGCAAGCCTTCGGTTTTGCGGATGAGCGCGTGGCCTGCTATCGCCAACTCAAGATAGCCAGTGGCGCCATAGCCGCAGAGTATTTTGGGCAGCCGTCGCAACGCCTGAAGGTGCTGGCGGTTACCGGCACCAACGGCAAGACTTCCAGCGCCTGGTGGTTGGCACAAGCGCTATCAAATTTAAAGCATGCTGTGCCTGTTTCATGTGGGTTGGTTGGCACTCTGGGTGTTGGATTGGTGCCGTGCATGACCCCGGCCGAAGGGCTGCGGGCAGGCACTCCGGGCCGAGCCAGCGCGCTCGTCACCACCGGCATGACTACGCCCGACCCGGTGCGCCTGCAGCAGATTTTTGCCGACTTCGTGCAGGCGGGCCAGCAGGCCTGCGCCATCGAGGCATCCTCCATCGGACTGGCCGAGCACCGCCTGCAAGGCACTCGCATTCATACGGCAATCTTCACCAATTTCACCCAGGACCACCTCGACTATCACGGCTCCATGGAGTCCTACTGGCAGGCCAAAACGGCACTGTTTCATTGGCCGGACCTGCAAGCTGCTGTCATCAATCTGGACGACGCGCGCGGCAGCGCCCTGGCGCAGTCATTGCAAGGCGCGGTTCTCGACCTCTGGACTTTTTCCTGCACGGTGCCCGCTCGCCTGCAGGCGAGCCAGATCAGCTACGGCGCGCAGGGTTTGCATTTCAGAGTAGAGGAAGACTCGCCGCAGGGGCTGAGCTGCCATGAACTCCATACCCAACTGATTGGCACTTACAACGTCTCCAATTTGCTGGGTGTGATAGCGGCCATGCGCTCAATGGGCGTGCCCTTGGCAGAAGCAGTGGCCTCTTGTGCCGAGCTCACGCCCGTGCCGGGCCGGATGGAGTGTGTCACTGAGCCCGGGCAGCCGCTGGTGGCGGTGGACTACGCCCATACCCCGGACGCCCTGAGCAAGGCGCTGCAGGCGCTCAAGCCACTGGCCGGGCACCGCGGCGGAAAGCTCTGGTGCGTGTTCGGCTGCGGCGGCGACCGTGATGCGGTCAAACGTCCGTTGATGGGCGCCATTGCCGCCGCGCATGCGGACCAGGTGCTGGTGACCAGTGACAACCCCCGCAGCGAAAAACCGCAGGCCATCATCAGCCAGATCCTGCTGGGGTTGGAGGGCCATGTCGCGCTCATGGTCGAGCCCGACCGCGCGCTGGCGATTGCCCTGGCTGTGCACCAGGCGGCCCCGCAGGACGTGGTGCTGATTGCCGGCAAGGGACATGAGGACTATCAGGAGGTGGCGGGCAAGCGTCTGCCGTTTCTGGACCTCGACCATGTGCGCCATGCGCTCGGTCGCAGGGGTAACGCAGGCGTTCAGCGCAAGGCTCAATCATGAACGACATGGCAAGCTTGCAGCAGGTCAGCCAGTGGCTCGGTCAGGCCCGTATGGTGGGGGGCGGCGACGTGCGCTTCTCGCGGGTGCACACCGATACCCGCACCCTGGAGCGGGGCGACTTGTTTGTGGCCCTGCGTGGCGAACGTTTTGATGCCAATGATTTTTTGCAGGAGGCCAAGGCCCGGGGCGCCGTGGCGGCGATTTGCCAGGGCGATGCCGACGAGCGCCTGCTCGCCGCAAGCTTGCCCGGCTTGGTGGTGCCCGATGCCAAGCTGGCGCTTGTCACACTGGCCAGGGGCTGGCGTTCGCAGTTCCGCCTGCCACTCATTGCGGTGACCGGCAGCAACGGAAAAACCACGGTCACGCAGATGATCGCCAGCATCCTCAAGGCCTTCAAGCCCGATGGTTTTCTGGCCACGCAAGGCAATTTCAACAACGACATTGGCGTGCCCCTGACCGTGCTGCGCCTGCGCAGCAGGCATGAAGTGGCGGTGGTCGAGTTGGGCATGAATCACCCCGGCGAAATTGCCACACTGGCCGCCATTGCCCAGCCCACCGTGGCCCTGGTCAACAATGCGCAGCGCGAGCATCTGGAGTTCATGGCGACCGTCGAAGCGGTGGCGCGGGAGAACGGCGCAGTCATCGATGCCCTGGACGCAAGGGGGGTGGCGGTGTTCCCGGCCGATGATGCTTTCAGCGATTTGTGGAAAACCCGGGCGCAAGCCCGCGCCACGGTTCAATTTGCTGCGGCTGCCGATGGTGCTGATGTTCAATGTATTGAGGCCGCCTGGTTGGGCGATGCCTGGCAGGTCAATGCCAGCACGCCCGCAGGTCCGCTGCACTATGCCCTGCACATTGCCGGGTCCCACAACGTGAAGAATTCGCTTGCGGCAGTGGCCAGCGCGCTGGCCGCCGGGGTTCCACTGCCAGCCATTGCCCAGGGCCTCTCGGCCTTCGAGCCAGTCAAAGGTCGCTCGCGGGCGATGGTGCGCCGTCTGGGTTCGCACACTCTGACGTTGGTGGACGACAGCTACAACGCCAACCCGGACTCGGTGCGCGCGGCCATCGAGGTGCTCGCCACGCTGCCCGCGCCACGTCTGCTGGTGCTGGGCGACATGGGTGAAGTGGGTGAAAAAGGCCCTGAGTTTCACGTTGAGGCCGGCCAGCACGCCCGTGCGCTGGGGATCGACGCGCTGTTTGCCGTGGGTGAACTTTCCGCTGCGGCGTGCACCAGTTTCGGTGCCGGTCGCTACTTCGCCGACGCGCAGTCGATTCAAACGGCGGTGCTGGCCGAACTGCCGCAGCTTGGCAGCGTTCTGGTCAAGGGTTCGCGTTTCATGAAGATGGAGCGGGTGGTCCAGGCCATCGTCGCCGTCACCCAGAACAGCACGGAATCCACCATGCCTCACAACAAGAATCAAGGAGGGCCACCATGCTGCTGAGCCTTGCGCAATGGGTGCAATCGATCTCCCCCGAGTTCGGGTTTCTGCGGGTCTTTCAGTATCTGACCTTCCGCGCGGTCATGGCCGCCCTCACCGCCTTGCTGATGGGCCTGATCGCCGGACCCGCCGTGATTCGCCACCTCGGCGCGCTCAAGATCGGCCAGCCCATTCGGGGTTACGCCATGGACTCGCACCTGGCCAAGAGTGGCACGCCCACCATGGGCGGTGTTTTGATTTTGCTGTGCATTGCCATCTCCACCCTCTTGTGGACCGACCTGAGCAACCGTTTTGTCTGGATCGTGCTTCTGGTCACCCTTGGGTTTGGTGCCATTGGCTGGGTCGATGACTGGCGCAAAGTGGTGCGCAAGGACCCCGAAGGCATGCGCTCGCGCGAAAAGTATTTCTGGCAGTCGGTGGTCGGCCTGCTGGCGGCCCTCTATCTGGTGTTCAGCATTTCCGAGAACTCCAATCTGCGCGTTCTCGAACTGTTTTTGCGCTGGGTCCAGTCGGGGTTTGACTTGAGCCTGCCGCCCCAGGCTGGTCTGCTGCTGCCTTTTTTCAAGGAAGTTAGCTACCCGCTGGGCGTGCTCGGCTTTGTGGTGCTTTCTTACCTGGTGATCGTGGGTTCAAGCAACGCGGTGAACCTCACCGATGGCCTGGACGGATTGGCCATCATGCCGGTGGTGCTGGTGGGCTCTTCCCTGGGCATTTTTGCTTATGTGACCGGCAGCTCGGTCTATGCGCGTTATCTCTTTTTGCCGCATATTTCGGGCGCGGGTGAGCTGCTGATCTTCTGCTCGGCCATGGCCGGTGCCGGGTTGGCTTTTTTGTGGTTCAACACCCACCCGGCGCAGGTCTTTATGGGGGATGTGGGCGCACTGGCCCTGGGCGCAGCGCTGGGGACGGTGGCGGTCATCGTGCGCCAGGAAATCGTGCTGGCCATTATGGGTGGCATCTTTGTGGTCGAGGCGATGTCGGTCATGCTGCAGGTGAGCTGGTTCAAGTTCACCAAGAAAAGGTACGGCCATGGTCGGCGTCTGCTCAAAATGGCCCCGTTGCACCACCATTTCGAGAAAAGCGGCTGGGAAGAAACCCAGGTTGTGGTGCGTTTCTGGATCATCACCATGCTGCTTTGCCTGGTGGGCCTGTCAACTCTGAAGCTGAGGTAAGCATTTGAAGTACCTCAGCGGTCAGCACGTTCTCATTCTGGGCCTGGGCGCCTCCGGCCTGGCGATGGCGCGCTGGTGTGCGCGCTGCGGGGCCCAGGTGACAGTGGCCGACACCCGGGCCAAGCCCCCACAGCTCGCCGTTTTGCAGGAGCAAGTGCCCGGTGCGCGGTTTGTCGCTGGAGCCTTTGAGGCAGGTCTGCTCGAAGACGGTGCGGTGCGCTCGGTGTTCAGAAGCCCGGGCTTGACTCCATCTGAAACCGCTATATTTTCAGAAGTGCTTGACACAGCAGGCATAAGGTCTGCAGGCGAATTGGACCTATTTTCCCAAGCGTTGTCGCAGTTGCAGACCGAGCGCGGCTACGCGCCCAAAGTGCTGGCCATCACCGGCACCAACGGCAAGACAACCGTCACCGCCCTGACTGGGCAACTGGTGGAGCGTGCTGGAAAAACCGTGGCCGTCGCGGGCAACATCGGGCCGACGCTGCTTGACACTCTGGCACAGCGGCTCGACGCAGACACACTGCCCGAGGTCTGGGTGATCGAGTTGTCGAGTTTTCAGCTTTACAGTGAGCAGGGGTTCGAGTCCAGTGCAGCCACTGTGCTCAACCTCACGCAGGACCATCTGGACTGGCATGGCGGCATGGCCGACTACGCCGCTTCAAAGGCGAAGGTCTTTGGCACGCAGGCCCTGATGGTGCTCAATCGCGACGACCCCGCCGTGATGGCCATGTTACCAGAGCCCAAGCGGGTCAAGCTGCAGCGGCCGGTGGTCAGGCCGCACGTCACCTTTGGCGCGGACAGCCCGAAGCGCCCGGGTGATTTCGGGCTGGAGAGCGTGAACGGCATGGTCTGGCTGGTGCGAGCTCAGGACGCCGACGAGACGGGCAGAAAGCGCAAGGACGAAGCGCCCGAGTTGTTCCTCCAGCGCCTCATGCCGGCCGATGCGCTGCGCGTGCGCGGGCGCCACAACGCCGTCAACGCGCTGGCGGCGCTGGCGCTGAGCGGTGCCGCAGGCTGTGCACTGGGTCCGGTGCTCCACGCACTTCGCGAGTACCGGGGCGAGCCGCATCGGGTGCAGTCGCTCGGCGTCATTGGCGGCGTTGAATTCTTCGACGACAGCAAGGGCACCAACGTGGGTGCCACCGTGGCGGCGCTGTCCGGTCTGGGAGCCGACCGCAAAGTCGTTGCCATCCTGGGCGGCCAGGGCAAGGGGCAGGATTTCACGCCCCTGGCAGAACCGGTGAGGCGATACGCCCGGGCCGTGGTGCTGATCGGAATTGATGCGCCGCAGATCCGCGCTGCGCTGGCGGGCACGGGGGCAGGGCTTCTCGATGCCGCGTCGATGGAGCAGGCCGTGACACTGGCCTATGGCAAAGCCCAGGAAGGGGACGCGGTCGTTATGTCCCCGGCATGCGCCAGTTTTGACATGTTTGACAACTATGAGCACCGGGCCCGGATGTTTGTGGCGGCCGTCCAAGCGCTGGCCGCCGACGCGGGCGTCATGCTGGAGGGCTCGCTGTGAGGGCTCGCGCATCCACAGGCAGCGCGGCAACGGGCCGGTTTGGCTGGGGCTGGCTGCGGGGCAAGGCGCCCAGTGCGGTGGGCAGTTTGCCCACCCCGGTCGTGGGCTATGACCGGGCGCTGATCTGGGTCACCGGGACCCTGCTGGCCTGGGGACTGGTGATGGTTTACTCGGCTTCCATCGCGATGCCGGAGAATCCGCGCTTTGCCCAGTACACCCACACCTACTTCCTGATGCGCCATGCGGTCTGGCTGGTGCTGGCCTTCGTGGCCGCCTTGCTGGCCTTTCAGGTGCCGGTGGCCACCTGGGAAAAATCAGCCCGCGCACTGTTCATTGTTTCCCTGATTCTTCTGTCCATCGTTCTCATTCCGCATGTCGGCAAAGTGGTTTACGGGGCCAGGCGCTGGATCTCGCTGGGCCCGCTGGGCTTTCAACCTTCCGAGCTGGCCAAGTTTGCCGTGCTGCTGTACGCGGCCGACTACATGGTGCGCAAGATGGAGGTCAAGGAGAAATTTTTCCGCGCTGTCATGCCCATGGGCGTGGCCGTCGCGCTGGTGGGGGTCCTGCTGCTGGCCGAGCCCGACATGGGCGCCTTCATGGTCATTGCGGTGATCGCCATGGGCATCCTGTTTCTGGGCGGCGTCAATGCGCGCATGTTTTTCTGGATTTCCACCGTTCTGGTGCTGGCGTTCTCCCTCATGATCGCGCTCAGTGACTGGCGGCGCGAACGCATTTTTGCCTATCTGGACCCCTGGAGCGAAGTCAACGCACTGAAAAAAGGCTACCAGTTGACGCATTCCCTGATCGCCATTGGGCGGGGCGAGATCTTTGGTGTGGGACTGGGCGGCAGCGTGGAAAAGCTGCACTGGCTGCCCGAAGCCCATACCGACTTCCTGCTCGCGGTCATTGGCGAGGAGTTTGGCCTGGTGGGCGTGCTGTGCGTCATCGGGCTGTTCCTGTGGCTGACCCGTCGCCTGATGCACATCGGACGTCAGGCCATTGCCCTGGACCGGGTGTTTGCCGGACTGGTGGCGCAGGGCGTGGGCGTCTGGATGGGTTTTCAGGCCTTCATCAACATGGGCGTGAACCTCGGGGCCCTGCCCACCAAGGGGTTGACCCTGCCGCTGATGAGCTACGGCGGCTCGGCCATTCTGGTCAACGCCGTGGCCATCGCCGTGGTGCTGCGGATTGATTTTGAGAATCGCCAGCTGATGCACGGAGGGCGGTTATGAGCGCGTCGATGAGCAAAGCCAGGACGGCGCTGGTGATGGCGGGCGGCACGGGCGGCCACATTTTCCCCGGGCTCGCGGTGGCGCTGGCCTTGCGCGAGCGGGGCTGGAACGTGCATTGGCTGGGCGCCACGGGCACGCCCGCGCAGCCGAGCATGGAGTACCGCCTGGTCCCGCCGCAGGGGTTCGCCTTCGAGCCGATCGACTTCTCCGGCGTCCGCGGCAAGGGTGTTGCCGCCCTGCTGGGTTTGCCCTGGCGCTTGGCTCGTGCCTGTTGGCAAAGCGTTGCGGTGCTGCGCCGCGTCAAACCCGATGTGGTGCTGGGCCTGGGCGGCTACATCACTTTTCCGGCAGGCTTGATGACAGCGCTGACTGGCAGGCCGCTCATTCTTCATGAGCAAAACTCGGTGGCCGGCATGGCCAACCGCGTGCTCGCTGCCTTGGCAACCCGGGTCTTTACCGCCTTTCCGGGGGTGCTCAAGCACGGCCAGTGGATCGGCAACCCCCTGCGGCAGGCCTTTCTCGATGTTCCCGGGCCCGAGCTTCGATTTGCCGGACGCAGCGGGGCACTCAAGCTGCTGGTGCTCGGCGGTAGCCTGGGGGCGCGGGCGCTCAACGACATCGTGCCGCGCGCCCTGGCCCTGATTCCCCAGAGCGTGCGGCCACAGGTGCTTCATCAAAGTGGAGCTGCTCAAATCGACGCCCTGCGCGCCAACTACGCCGCTAGCGGAGTGCAGGCCCAATCGGTTCCCTTTATTGACAACACCGCCCAGGCTTTTGCCGATGCCGATCTGGTGATCTGCAGGGCCGGAGCCAGCACGGTGACGGAGATCGCCGCCGTCGGCGCAGCCGCGCTGTTTGTTCCTTTTCCCTCGGCCGTCGATGACCACCAGAGCCACAACGCGCGCTTCCTGGTCGATCAGGGCGCTGGCTGGCTGGTGCCCCAGACCGAGCTGACACCGGAGAAATTGTCTGAAATGCTACAAAAAATAGAGCGCACTACGCTTTTGGAGTGTGCGCTTGCAGCCAAAAAGATGCAGAAAGTTGAGGCGACTCACGAACTGGTCGCCGCCTGCGAGGAGGCAATCCAATGAAACACGCAGTACGCCATATTCATTTTGTTGGCATAGGCGGCGTCGGCATGTCAGGCATCGCCGAAGTGCTGCTCAACCTCGGGTATGTCATTTCAGGTTCTGATCTGGCACAAAGCGCCACGCTGGACCGCCTGGCCGGTCTGGGAATTCAGACCTTCGTCGGGCACGGTTCGAGCAACGTCCAGGGTGCCGACGCCGTGGTCACGTCCACCGCCGTGCAGCCCGACAACCCGGAGGTGCTGGCGGCCCGTGAAAAACACATTCCAGTGGTGCCACGGGCCCTGATGCTGGCTGAACTCATGCGCCTCAAGCAGGGCATTGCCATCGCCGGGACCCATGGCAAAACCACCACCACCAGCCTGGTGGCGAGCATTTTGGCCGAGGCCGGCCTGGACCCGACCTTTGTGATTGGTGGGCGCCTCAACAGTGCCGGCGCCAACGCCCGGCTGGGCCAGGGTGAGTACATTGTGGTCGAGGCCGACGAGTCCGACGCGTCGTTTCTCAATCTGCTGCCGGTGATGGCGGTGGTGACCAATATTGACGCCGACCACATGGAGACCTACGGGCACGACTTTGAGCGCCTCAAGGGCGCGTTCGTCGAGTTTTTGCACCGCATGCCCTTTTACGGCACCGCCATTTTGTGCACCGACGACCCGGCCGTGCGGGCCATCGTGCCCCAGGTCACCTGCCCCATCACGAGCTACGGCTTCAATGAGGACGCCGAAGTGCGGGCGCTCGATGTGCGGGCGGTGGAGGGTCAAATGCACTTCCGAGTGCAGCGGCGCAATGGCGTGGTTTTGCCCGATCTGGAGGTGACTTTGAACCTGCCCGGCAACCACAACGTGCTCAACGCGCTCTCGGCCATTGCCGTGGCCGTGGAGCTCAATGTCCCCGACGAAGCCGTGTGCCGGGCCCTTGCCAACTTCAAAGGCGTGGGTCGGCGTTTCCAGCGCTACGGTGAGGTGGACGCACAAAACGGAGGCAGCTTCACCCTGGTGGACGACTACGGCCATCACCCGGTGGAGATGGCCGCCACGATTGCCGCCGCGCGCGGGGCGTTCCCGGACCGTCGGCTGGTTCTGGCCTTTCAGCCGCACCGGTACAGCCGCACCCGTGATTGCTTTGAGGATTTCGTCAAGGTCATTGCCCAGGCCGATGCGGTGCTGCTGACCGAGGTCTACGCCGCTGGCGAAGCCCCGGTGGTCGCAGCCGACGGGCGCACCCTGGCCCGCGCGCTTCGGGTGGCGGGCCGGATCGAGCCGGTCTTTGTCGATGACATTGCCAACCTGCCCCAGGCCATTCTTGACAACGCCCAGGGTGGCGACGTGGTGCTGTGCATGGGGGCGGGTTCGATCGGCGCAGTGCCCGCGAAAGTTCTGGAACTGCTACAAAGTTCGGAGCTGCTTGTGCAGGAGGGACAAGGGCGATGAGTCAAATTCATACAAAAATTGAAGTCAACGGAGCGAACCCGGCGGCCAGCGCGGCGGGATTCGGCAAGGTGGCGGTTCTGATGGGCGGGGCATCGGCCGAGCGCGAAGTCTCGCTCATGTCGGGCCACGGTGTGTTGCAGGCGCTGCTCTCGCAGGGCGTCGATGCCCATGCCTTCGATCCGGCCGAGCGCGACCTGGTCGAGCTCAAGCGCGAGGGGTTTGCGCGGTGCTTTATCGCGCTGCACGGTCGCTATGGGGAAGACGGCACGGTGCAAGGTGCGCTCGAATTGCTGGGCATCCCCTACACCGGCTCGGGCGTCATGGCGTCGAGTATGGCTATTGACAAGGTCATGACCAAGCGCATCTGGCGCACCGAAGGTCTACCCACGCCGGAGTGGTTGCAGGTGGAAAGTGCCGCAGCCACGGTGGAGGCCTTTGAGGCGCTGGGAAGCCCCATGATTGTCAAACCCGACCGCGAAGGCTCCACCATCGGTCTGACCAAGGTGGTTGAGTCCGGGCAGTGCGAGGCGGCCTATGCCCTGGCAGCCGGGCACGATGCCTGCGTGCTGTGCGAGCAGTTCATCAGTGGCGACGAAGTGACCATCGCGGTGCTGGGCTCGGGCAACGAGGCCCGTGCCTTGCCGCTGATTCGCATCGTGGCACCCGAGGGCAACTACGACTACCAAAACAAGTATTTCACCAACACCACGCAATACCTGGTTCCGGCCGGGCTGCCCGAGGGTGAAGAGGGCCACATTCAGGATCTGGTGCTCAAGTCCTACCGTCTTCTGGGCTGTCGTGGCTGGGCCAGAGCCGACGTGATGATCGACCAGCACACCCGCAAGCCCTATCTGCTGGAGATCAACACCTCGCCGGGCATGACCGGTCATTCGCTGGTGCCCATGGCGGCCAAGGCGGCGGGCATCAGTTACCCCGCGCTGTGCGTGGAGGTGTTGCGCCTCGCGGCGCTGGACTACGCAACGCCCGGCGCTGGGCAGGGGAGTGCGCAGCCGGTATGAAACCAGCTCTTGTCATGCCGGCCGACGTCAAACTCATGAACATGACCGCACAGGTGCTGTTTCTGGTGTTTGCGGTGCTGGCGTTGGTGGCCATCACGGCGTGGGTGTCGCGCCTGCCGCTGTTCGCCTTGCGCGCCATCGTCGTCACCGGCGATGTGACGCACAACAACGCACCCACCCTGAGAGCCAATGTGGCGCCCCATTTGAGCGGCACCTTTTACACACTGGACGTGACCACTGCGCAAAAGGCCTTTGAGGCCGTGCCCTGGGTGCGCAGCGCCATCGTGCGCCGGGTGTTCCCCAACCAGCTCGGGGTCACGCTGCAGGAGCACCAGGCCGTGGCGTACTGGGGCCTGGAGGGCGAATCCAGAATGCTCAATAGTTTTGCCGAGGTGTTTGAGGCCAATGTGGGCGAGGTCGAGGAAGACGACCTGCCGCGGCTGGGCGGACCCGACGACCAGGCACCCCAGGTGCTGACCTTGTACCGCAACCTGCTGCCCATGTTTGAAGCCCTGGACCTGGGTCTGGTGCAACTGGAGATGAACCGTCGCGGTGGCTGGCATGCGCAACTCGACAGCGGCGCTGAACTCGAACTCGGCACGGGGGACCCCGCGCAGGTGCGCGAGCGCACCGGGCGATTTCTAAAAACATTGACTCAGGTGGCAGCGCGCTACGGGCGCAAGCCCGAAGCACTTGAGACGGCTGATTTAAGGCATGAGAACGGTTATGCCCTTCGCCTGCGCGGGGTGACCACGCTGGCGCTTGATGGTCAAAAACGGTAAGGCAACTGCGACAAAGAAAGCAACAGGTAAACACATGGCGAAAGAATACAAGGACCTGGTCGTCGGACTGGACATCGGAACTGCCAAGGTGATGGTGGTGGTGGCTGAGGTGCTGCCTAACGGCGAGCTCAAACTCGCAGGGCTGGGCGTGGCGCCCAGCAACGGGCTCAAACGGGGCGTGGTGGTCAATATCGATGCCACGGTCAAAAGCATCCAGCTCGCGCTCAAGGAAGCCGAGTTGATGGCCGACTGCAAGATCACGCGGGTATACACCGGCATCACCGGCAGCCACATCCGGGGCATCAATTCCAGCGGCATGGTGGCCATCAAGGACCGAGAAGTCAGCGCAGCCGATGTGGCGCGGGTGGTGGAGACTGCCAAGGCCATCAACATCTCCACCGATCAAAGGTTGCTGCTGGTTGAGCCGCAGGAGTTCATCATCGACGGGCAGGACGTGCGCGAGCCCATCGGCATGAGTGGCATCCGGCTCGAAGCCAAGGTGCATATCGTCACTGGCGCTCAAAGCGCAGCCGAGAACATCATCAAATGCGTGCGCCGCTGCGGCCTGGAAGTCGAGCAGCTGATGCTCAACCCCCTGGCCAGCAGCCTGTCGGTCCTGACCGAAGACGAACGTGAGCTCGGCGTGGCGCTGGTGGACATTGGCGCGGGCACCACGGACGTGGCCATCTTTACCAACGGCGCCATTCGCCACACCGCAGTCATTCCGATTGCGGGCGACCTGATCACCAGCGACATCGCCATGGCGCTGCGCACCCCGACCAAGGACGCCGAAGATATCAAGGTCGAAAGCGGTTACGCCAAACAGTTGCTGGCCGACCCCGAATCCCAGGTCGAAGTGCCGGGTCTGGGCGACCGGGGTCCGCGCATGCTCAGTCGCCAGGCACTCGCCGGTGTCATTGAGCCGCGCATCGAGGAAATTTTTTCCCTCGTGCAGCAGGCCATGCGGGGCTCCGGATTTGAGGAAATGCTGTCCTCAGGCGTGGTCCTCACGGGTGGCAGCTGCGTCATGCCCGGGATGGTGGAACTGGGCGAAGACATTTTTCTCAAGCCGGTGCGCCGGGGCATTCCCAATTACTCGCGCGCGCTGTCCGACATGGTGGCGCAGCCCCGGGCGGCCACCGTCATGGGCTTGCTTGAAGAGGCCCGCCTGGCTCGTTTGCGCGGGTTCAAGGTGGCGCAGAAAAATGGCTCCATGAAGACCGCGTTCAGCCATGTCAAAGACTGGTTTGTGGGGAACTTCTGATCATGCAAATACAAACCTGGCTCATCCGCGAATGCTCACGCTGGCGATGGCGGTGCACCGACCCACCCGGTTCCAAGCGGCCCAAAGCGATCCAAACCGAAATCCGTAACTGTCACTAATTTGAATTTTCAGGAGAACAAAATGTCCATCGAAATGATTGAAGAAGAAGCTTTCAACCTCGGCACCCAGATCAAGGTCATCGGAGTGGGTGGTGGCGGTGGCAATGCCGTCGGCCACATGATTGACAGCGGCGTACAGGGTGTGGAATTTATCTGCGCCAACACCGATGCCCAGGCACTCGCTCGCAGCGATGCACATCGGCTTATCCAGCTCGGCAGCAGCGGGCTGGGTGCCGGCAGCAAGCCTGACAAGGGCCGCGAGGCCGCTGAAATGGCGGAAGACGACATTCGTACCGCCATCAACGGTGCGCACATGCTGTTCATCACGGCAGGGATGGGGGGCGGCACGGGCACGGGAGCTGCACCAGTGATCGCCCGGGTCGCTCGGGAAATGGGCATCCTGACCGTGGGCGTGGTCACCAAACCCTTCGAGTTTGAAGGCGGACGGCGCATGAGTAATGCCGACGGCGGCCTGGCCGAACTCGAGGCCAACGTCGATTCCCTGATCGTGGTGCTCAACGAGAAGCTGCTTGAAGTTCTGGGCGAAGACGTGACCCAGGATCAGGCCTTTGCCCATGCCAATGATGTGCTCAAAAACGCTGTGGGTGGGATCGCCGAAATCATCAACGTTCCGGGTCATGTCAACGTGGACTTTGAGGACGTGCGCACCGTGATGGGCGAGCCGGGCAAAGCCATGATGGGAACGGCCGTGGCCGCTGGCCCGGACCGCGCCCGCATCGCCGCAGAGCAGGCCGTGGCCTGCCCGCTGCTCGAAGGCATTGACCTGTCAGGCGCCCGCGGCGTGCTGGTGCTGATCACGGCTGCCAAAGGCTCGCTCAAGCTCTCGGAGTCCAAGCTCGCCATGAACACGATTCGCGCCTACGCCTCGCCCGATGCCCACGTCATCTACGGCACCGCTTACGACGATGAACTGGGTGATGACATTCGGGTCACGGTGGTCGCCACGGGCCTGTCCCGCCAGGGCTCGCGTCGCACGGCACCGCCGCTGCAGGTGCTGCGCACCGGAACCGACAACGTGCCGTTCCAGGTATCGGCAGTCAGTCAGGGCGCAGGCGGGGGAGCCGGCGCGTCCGTCCATGCTGCTGCGGTCACGCCAGGCGGCATGACACAGCCTGATTACGCGACCATGGCCACTCCCAGTGTCTGGCGGGTACGGGACCGCACCCAGGCGGCCGCCAAGGTCGATGCCCTGGCCAGTGGCGGTATGGATGACTTCGAGATTCCTGCATTCCTGCGCAAGCAGGCTGATTGACCCTTCACCACTTACCATTGACCATTGAGCTGACGCGGCGGGTGGCGGGCCTGCGCCGCCTCGATGGCATGTTGTTGACCTGCAACAAACCGGCGATGTCACTCATTAGTTACAATTCAGGTAGGGACTTACCCTTGACTTTTCCCCTGCATGCAATCAAATAATGACTGCGAAAGGTCACCCTTTCTAAATTCTTTTCAACGGAGCTTTTAATGAAAAACTTTTCTCTCTCACTCGTTGCTGCCGCTGCCGTACTGGCATTGTCCAGCTTGGCCCCCGCGCACGCTGCGGTTGACGCCGATGGCGCGCAAGCCCTGCTGAAGAGCAACGGCTGCACCAAGTGCCACGCTGTGGACAAAACCAAAAAAGGTCCGTCGTGGCAAAAAGTTGCTGCCGAACTCAAAGGCAAGCCTGATGCGCAAGCCAAGGTCATCAAGGCCTTCATGACCGGTCCCAAGGTCAAGTTCGAAGACGGAAGCGAAGAAACTCACAAGATCCTGGACAGCAAGGACACCAAAGAGCAGCAGAATCTTGCTGACTGGATTCTTGCGCAATAGGCACTCCCCCCTTTTTTGATCCGAATACAAGCCGACCTTCCATGGCCGGTTTGTATCGCCTCAAGAAATTGATGTTTAATGAACCGCCTTGTGCGGTTTTTTTTGTTATGTCGTTTGCCAGAAAGCAGTGGAGAAATTAATGAAACACTTAGTGGCCCGATGGGGCATGGCGGCAGTGCTGCTGGCAGCGGTGGTGGGTTGTGGTGGTGGCGGCAGCAATGGACAGACTATCGCTGTACCGCCCCCGCCGGTCGCCATAAGTAACGCTGCGATCGCAGCTGCCAGTGTGCTCGCTGCAAACGACACGGCCACCAATGCCGCTGCCCCTTTTGCGGTGCTGCAAGGTGCCGGCCTGCCCGCATTTTCCATCACCAACGGCCCGCCGGTTGTCAATTTCACGGTGTTCTCTGATGGGCAGGTGCTGCAAGGCTTGGCGGCCAGCAACGTACGTGTCGCGCTGGCAAAACTGGTGCCCGCGGCCAGCGGCAATCCGGATGAATGGGTGAGCTACGTCAACCGCGTCAAGACATCGGGCACCACCAACGCCACGCAGGCCACCACCGACCCGACAACCTCAGTGGTCAGCGCAACTTCAACCACCACTTACCCGGTTGGCTGCGCGGCAAGCCCCGCCACATTGGCCTACAACAGCGCAGGCTATTACAGCTACAAATTTTGCACAGACGTCAAGCAAACCAAGGACGCCAAAGGGAACCTCGTTTTCGACGCTGCAAAAACACACCGTGTGGTGCTGCAACTGAGCTACACCAACAAGGCTGGCGCCACGGTCAGGGTCAATCCCTATTTTGATTTCACCCTTGATGCCAATGGCAACTCGGTGGCTCTCACCAATGCGGCCCAGACGCGCAAGATGGCCGACATCGCATCCTGCAACAACTGCCACGAAAAGCTGGTGTTTCATGGCGGGCGGGTCGATACCCAGTATTGCGTGGTGTGCCATAACCCCGGCACCACCGATCCGGTCACCGGCAATGTGGTCACGTTCAGCACCATGGTTCACAAGATCCATGCGGGCAAGCGTCTGGCCGCAGCGTCTGAACCCTACATTATCGGCAGGACCGATTTCTCGGAAGTGGGTTTCCCCCAGGATTTGCGCAATTGCGCGGTTTGCCACTCCGGTACCAATCCCAAGACGCCGCAGGGTGACAACTGGAAGACCAGTTCCACCAAAGAAGCCTGCCTGAGCTGCCATGCGAGTGGGGTCAATACGGCATGGGGAACCCTTCACGCCATCGTCGCGGGAATGCGTTATGGCTCGACGGCTCCGGCCACAGCGCTCACCAACGCCGATTGTGCGGATTGTCACAAAACGGGCTCCGTTCTTGCAAACGATCGCGTGCACTGGAATCAGGTGCAGGCCAACGCAGCCAAGTACAAGATGAACATTGAGAGCGTGGCTTTCAATGACACGGCTGACCACAAGGCGCGCTCGGTCACGGTGAAGTATTTCCTGTCGGATCCGACCAACGGCAATGTGGCCTACAACCTGGTCACGGCCGATTGCACCTTGACTTGTGGCCCGGCCACCAAGTTCGGTAATCTGAGTCTCTATTTGGCCTACCAGAACATGGTGGGGCAGTCCGACGCGGTGACAGAGTTTTCTGCCTACAACAATGGCGGCAGCGGTGCGGCGGTTTATGCCTACTCTGGCGTCAATGACGGCAACAACCATTACACGGCCAGCATCGCTATTCCTGACGATGTGGCTGATCTTTCGGTGGCCAAGGGAACGGCCCGTGTTGTCAGCATTGGCCAGGTTGTCGAGCGCAAGCTCTCTGCCCTTTCAGTGACCGATCCCCGTCCAGAGGCGGTGCCCGCCAGCTCCGTTAATACCCTGGTTCAACACGCCTACCAAGACGTCGCCTTGACTGGCCCCCAGCAACCGCGTCGCGCCATCGTCTCCAATGAGAAGTGCAACGTCTGCCACGGCGCGCTCGGGGCCGCATCAGCCTCCAACACGCTGGCGAATGCGTTCCACAGTGGCGCCCGCAACACGGTGCAGGCCTGTGTGGTGTGTCACGACGCCAACCGCATGTCGTCCACCGTCATGACAAACGGCATGGCGCTCAACGAGTCTTACCAGTTCAAGCGCATGATCCACGGCATCCACGGGGGCGCCAAACGTGCCTATCCGTTCACTCACGGCAACCCGGTGCAGGGCCAGTTTCTCAACGACGGAACCCTGCTCGTCAATGGCAACTTCCTGTCGGATTACGCGATCAGAAGGTTCACACCGACCCCCCCCGGCCCCGTGATTCCCGCTGGAACGTCCGTCGCGGCAGGCAAGACCTTCAATGACATTGCCAACATGATTAATACGGCGGCGGGTCTCGTGGGATACGCCGGCACGCCCCAGTCGATTGAGAACTATGCCGCTGAGGTGCAGTATCCGGGAGCGCTGACGAACTGCAATGCCTGCCACGTTAACGACTCCTACAAAATTGACCACAGCCCGCTGGGCGCAGTGGTTCAAAAGGCTGCTGGGGTGACGGACTCCAACCAGTGGAAGGTGATTTCACCCAAGGCCGCCAGCTGCATGGCCTGTCACGATGGCAACACCAAGAGTGGGGTCGCAGTTGTGGACCATGTCCGTGCCAACGGAGCCTCATTCGGTGAACTGACGCAGGCCCAAGTGGCCACATCCATGACCGCTGGTGTGGCGGTGCCGCGTGAAACCTGCGACGATTGCCATTCCAGCGGCCTGGCCCGTGGCGTCGACAAAGTGCATGGACTGCAATGATGATTTGTGACAACTGGACTCCTGGCGTAGCGCCGGGGGTGTAAATGTGTTTTCAAGGGGTTAGGATGCGAATCAAGAGTGCAATTGCCGTGATCGGCCTGGGGCTGTTTGGCCTTGTCGGCTCATTGGGGGCGGCGTGGGCGGCTGAACCGACGGGAGCCGCTTATTGCGTCACCTGTCACGACGAAGAAGACCTGCCCGACATGAGCCGCACGCCCCATGGCTTCGCGGCGGACAAGCGGGCGCCGGATTGCATCAGCTGTCATGGCCCCAGTGAAGGTCACGCGCACAAGCCCGCTGGTGCCAAATCACAGCCCAAGCCCGACATCACCTACGGCAAGACGCGTGGCAAGAACACCAGCGTGCCTGCCTTTGACCGCAGCAAGGCCTGCCTGAGCTGCCATGAAAAGGATTCCAAACGCGCTCTGTGGGCCGGCAGTCAGCATCAGGCCGCCGATGTGGCCTGTGACACCTGCCACCAGGTGCACACCAGCCGCGACAAGATCCTGAAGAAGACTGAGCAGGCACAGGCTTGTTTCACCTGTCACAAAGAGCAGCGAACCCAGGTCAACTGGCCATCACACCATCCCATTGTGGAGGGCAAGATGACGTGCTCGGATTGCCACAATGTGCACGGCTCGGCCGGTCCCAAACTGGTCACGCGTGACAGCATCAACGACACCTGCTACACCTGCCACGCCGAAAAGCGGGGCCCGTTTGTGCATGAGCACGAACCGGTGGCCGAGGATTGTTCCAATTGCCATAACCCTCATGGCAGCATTGTTGCAGGCATGCTTAAGGCGCGTGCGCCCATGCTCTGCCAGCAATGTCATACGCCGCATGTGGCCGGGGGCGTGGGTGCCGTCGGTGGCCAGACTGGCATCGCAGCGGGCAGCAGTTTTCTCACGGGCAAAAACACCATCAACCTCTGGCAGGGTCGCAGTTGCCTGAACTGCCACACGCAGGTTCATGGCTCCAACAATCCGTCGACCCTCAACCCGACGCCCCAGCTCATGATGCGCTGAAGCACGGAGAAACCTCATGACCCATTCTGTTTTCTCAATTTCTCTGCGCCGCACCCTGGTGGCAGCAGCAGCCTGTGCCGTCTGCGCGGGTGCACAAGCCCAGACCGACCTGGTCGAGACCATCGTGAGCGTGGGTGCCGGTGCGGCCAGCGGCTCGCGTGGCCAACAGGCCTGGTTCGGCCAGTACAGCAACTTTGGCGCGGGCCGCAGCGCGGTGGGCCTGCTTGGCCTGGACTACACCCTGCGCAAGGAAGAACAGTCGGCCTGGGTCCAGTTGATGGGATCGGACTTGTTGGGCGACACGCGTGACTTGAGCCTGGTCTGGAAGAATCCCGGCAGCTGGAAGATCACCGCAGACTATGGCGAACTGGTCCATTACGACCCGTACACCATCAATACCGGCCTGCTGGGCGTGGGAACAACCACGCCCCAGGTTGTGAGTCTGCCTGGTGGTGCGGGCACCGGGACTGATCTGGATCTGAAAACGAAACGCACCAAGCTGGGTATTGGTTTCAGCAAGATCATCAGCCCTGCGTGGCAGATCGAGCTTGACCTGAAGACCGAGAACAAGGAGGGTGCGCGGCTGTTTGGTGTGGGCATGAATTGCCCCTCGTCGATCGATGCCAGTTGCACCGGCGGCACTGCCGCCAACCCGGGTTGGGCCGTATTGATGCTGCCCGAGCCCATCAAGGCCAATCACAGCCAGGTGCAGGCCCGCATGAGCTATTCGCAGGACAAGTTGCGCTTCAGCCTGGGCTACTATGCCTCGTTCTACCGCAATGACTACAGCACGCTCGACCCGGTGGTTCCCGCCAGCTTTGGCACGGCATTTGCGCCAAATATTGCCTTGCAAACCCTGCTGAGCCAGTCGCTGGCCTTGCCGCCAGACAACCAGGCGCACCAGTTTGATATGAGCGGTAGCTACGACATCACACCCACCACCCGCAGCACCCTCAAGGTCGCTTTTGGGCGGGCCACGCAAACCAACGACTTTGCCGGCGCCGGGCTGCTCAATGCGCCCGGGCCGAGCACTGGCTACTTGGGCACCGTCACCAATTTGGGCGGTCAGGTGGACACCAAACTTTTCAAGCTTGGCCTGAGCTCGCGCCCCATTCCCCGGCTTTCTCTGCTGGCCGATGTGCGCTATGAGGACAAGGACGACAAGACGCCGCTGGCCTTTTACAACGCCGATGGCACTGGCGCCTTCACCACCAACCGCAACTTGCCCCGGCGCAAGACCGGTGGGAAACTGCAAGCCAACTGGCAGTTCAACAGTGACTACCGCGGCACCCTCGGTGCCGACTTTGAAGCCATTGACCGCGGCGTGTTCACAGCCACCAGCGCGGTGTCTGGCATCAGCGCCCTGCGCCAGAAAACCGAGGAAACCGGCGTCTATGCTGAAGTGCGGCGTCGTATGTCGCACGACTTCAGCGGTGCCATCAAGGTGTCGAGCAGCCGCCGCGATGGCTCCAACTGGCTTCGGCCCAACGCGGGGGCGGGGGTGACCGAGGTCGCTGACCCGGCCACCGGGTTTTTACCATCAGCACTGTTCATGGCTACGTTGGGGGACCGCACTCGCGACAAGGTCAAACTCTCTGCCAACTGGCAGACCAACGACAAGGTCACACTGCAATTCAGCGCTGAAAATGGTATCGACAAGTTCAGCACCCCCGGTATTTACGGCGTGCGCCGCACCAGCATGAACCAGTTTGGCGTGGATGGAACTTACTCCCTGTCTTATGCATGGAGCTTCAACGGCTATCTCTCACGCGGTGCGCAGACCATCGACCAGTCGCGCTACGCGGGCTATAACATGGCTTTTGACAACACCAGCACAAGTTTGGGCGTGGGCTTTGCAGGCAAGATCAGCAGCCCGCTTCATGTGGGGGGCAGCCTGTCGTACATCCACGACAAGAGCGTGTATGCCCAGACGCTCAACTCCTTTGCCAGCGCCTACAACGCCGCGCTGCTGGCCTCCACTGGGGGTCTTCCTGATGTGGTGTACCGCCAGACTGCGCTCAAGCTCTATGGCAAGTACGACCTGGACAAACGATCTTCGGTGCGCGTGGACCTGGTGCACCAGCGCACCAGCCTCGATGACTGGGCATGGGGCTACAACAATGTGCCGTATGTGTACACAGACGGCACCACGGTGCTGCAGAACCCCAACCAGAGCGTTTCGTTTATCGGCGTCAGTTACGTCTATATGCTGCCGTAATGAGCTCTAGCGGGGGCCTCGCAGCGGCTTCCATGCTGTTCTCACGCACCTTCACCTGAGGCTGCCGCGTCATCGTTGCGGCATCGTTCCCCCGCATACTCTCTTCAGCCGGACTTTCGCAGAGCATTGCACGGCAGGGCTACGTCCAGACCACACAGTCTCCCAGCGGGCCTAAGTCTTTATAGCGCAGCTGCCTTGCGAGTTTGATCTGAATCAAGATCTTATTGAGGTCATGGCGAAGACGAGGCCTTGTATCTTCCTTGTATCTTCCTTGTATCTTTATTGCACATGGATGTAACAATTAGTAGTCAAACGGCAGCAATAACCGTATAACGGATGGGTGGCTTGCAAAGTCGCATGAATGGAAGCTTATGTTTGCAAAGTTGCACCAGTTGCCCAAGTTTTGAGAGTTTTATTGTTGTAATCCAAAGGAGATGTCAAATGAAATATGTTGACTTGTCGATTAAGTACCAGACTTCCCCGCGTTGGCTGAAGTTTGCTGCCATGAGTGTGATGGCGTTGGCCATTGCTGGTTGCGGTGGGGGAAGCGATGGTGTCGCCCCCGCCCCCCTTGTGCCGCCGGTAGTTGCCCCACCTGTTGTGGTCGATGTACTGACAACCAATGCTGTTATTGCGGCTGCTGCAGCCAATCCTGCCGCCACGAACACGGCGTCCAATCCAGCGCAGGCTTTCAGTTTGATTGATGCCGTTGGCGCACCTGTGGTGTCGGTGCAAAACCCGCCCGTTGTGAACTTTACCGTGGTGGACGCAGCCGGCAAATTTGTGCCTGGCTTGACTTTAGCCCCGGCATCATCCGCAGCGAAGGCGGCCGATACGAATTGCGGCGGCAATAATTTGACCTTCGCCATGGCCAAATTTGAGGGCGGCAATTGGCAGAGTCTTATTTCCCGGCAGCGTCTGGACGCGGACGTCACCACTCCGGCCGTTCGCTACGCGGTAGTGGAAGGAACCACTGATCCCAAACCCACGGATTACAGCAAGACCGGAACCGCAGCCAGAGTCAACCCGGCCAGCGCAGTTACCGATCCGGCCACCCGTATTGTTGGCATCCTGGAAGAAAATGCAGCAAATGGATACTATACGTACCGTTTTGCCACAGATGTGACAACCCCTTTGCTGATGGCCAATGCCGTCGCAGGACGTAGCGTTGCTGACAGTTCTGCCACAGCGACCAATCCAGCCTATCAAAACCGGATAGCCAACAACGGCAAATTGGCGGTCAAAGACGGAACCACTATTCATCGCATTGGCGCGCAAGTGTGTTACACCGATCCTCTGACCAAGGCCAAGGTGGTTATCAATCCCTATATCGACTTCACGCTAGGGGCCAACGGTATTGGAGTACTGACCAAAGCTTTGGACGGAAGCCTTAAGGCGGCCCGCAAGGTGGTCGACAAAACCTCATGCAATGAGTGCCACTCTACTTTGACAGCGCATGGAACCCGTATTGATCCGAACTACTGCGTGGTGTGTCACAACTCAGGCAGCACGGACTACAACACGAAGAATCCAATTGATTTGAAGTTAATGGTCCACAAATTCCACATGGGCAAGGAATTGACACAGGATTACCGGGTCACAAACTCTGCGGGTGGCAATGCAAAGACCACGACGACAGACCCCGTTACTCTGGTTAAGACGGTTACAGGATTCGGTTATTCACAGGATGTGAAGAACTGCGTTAAATGTCACACCGGGACTGCCGCTCCGGCGGGCGCCACCAGTGGCACCACTGCCACTGCCGATGGTGACAACTGGAAAAGAGTGCCCGGCATCAATGCCTGCGGCTCTTGCCATGACGGTATCAACTTTGCAACCGGACAGGGCCTAACGCTCAAAGATGCGAAAAAAGGACTCACAGTTTCCACCTATGGGCACATCGGCGGCGCCAAGCAGGATGACACCCAGTGCATCGTGTGCCACACGGCGGCTGATACACCCGTCTACCACAGCTCGGTTTTGTCGACTTGGAGCACTGCGGTGCCGCCAGTCCTGACCCAATCTGCCACGCCGACCTCGTTGCCTGCTGGTGCAGCCAAGTTTGACTACGAAATCAAGGCCGGTGGTGTTACGGTCGCAGGCACACCCAAGCGCGCCACCGTTGTTTTCAGAATTTTGCAAAACGGAAACCCTGTAACGTTCAACACCTTTGCCGCCGGCGGTACCGTGCTGTTGACGGGCTTCAGTGGTGGGCCCACGCTCTATCTGGGTTACGCTGTACCCCAGGACGGCATTGCCGCACCGGCCGATTTCAATGCCAGCGCCAGCTCATCTGTGCAAAATATCTGGGATGGCACCAAGGGCACGTTGACCGGTCCGGACGGAAGCGGCTATTACACGGCAACGCTGGGAAAGACCACGACAAATGGCTTGGATATCCCTGACAATGCCGTGATGGTGACGGCCTTCATGGGGTACGCTGCATTCACGCAAACGACCGGCCTGAGCACTGCCGCCTACCCCAATGGGCTGCGCCTGATAAGCCAGGCTGTGCAGCAGGTGGCCACCGGGTATAGCGCACGGCGAGAGATCGTCAGCGCGGCCAAATGCAGCACCTGCCACGAGAAACTGGGCATATTTACGAACAGCAGTTTCCATTCGGGCTACAGGAATGATCCGGCAGCCTGCGCGTTGTGCCATACGCCCAACCGCACCAGCAATGGATGGTCGGCTGATTCAGGCGGATTTATACACGCCGTCCACGGCAGTGGCAAACGCGCGGTACCGTTCACTTGGGCGGCTGCCTCGGTTTCGGATACCTTCGCAGGCGTCGGATACCCTGGTGTTCTCAAGAACTGCGAATCCTGCCACGTTGCCGGCAGCTATGACTTCAGTGCGCCCGCAAGCGCGGCCGCTGTGTCCAAGCGTTTGTACCGGACAACCGCGCAAGGTGTTTTTAATACCAGCACATCGCCGACCCTACTGGTGACATTCGACGCCAATGGTGTTGCCAAGACGGGGGGTACCACTTCTCTTACGCCTCCATCCGCTGCCACGGCGGCCCTGAGTCTGGTTCGCGTATCACCTTACGTGGTCGCGGACAATGCGACGGACTACGGCATCGGGTTCAGCTATACCGCGTATCGGGCGGCGGCGGCTCCCAAGACGGCTACCGCCACAACCATGGCTCTTCCGGCTGTGGTATCGGAGACCGGCGTGACGCGGCAGGCTGCGCCCACCACGCTCGTAAGCTCGCCGATTGCTGCAGCCTGCTTCTCTTGCCATGACAGCAGCAAGGCCCAGATTCACATGAATCAGGACGGTGGCGGCTCTATCTACCAACCCCGTACGGTCGCACTGGCGAAAACCGAGAGATGTCTGGATTGCCACGCTGCTGGTAAAGCGTCTGACATCAAGGTTGTGCACGCGAAATAGTCTCGCGGACGTTCGACCGAGGCAACAAAGTCGGGGCCTGATACGTTGGGCCCTGGCAAGATTGCGAAACCCCGGAATTTGCGGCGATCCCGGGGTTTTTTTACACCGCAATGACGGCAGCAGCGGCTACGGCCGTTCCATCCAGACAATGGTATGTCGGGTTCTCTCAGTTTCGGTCGGCGCGGACCCCGTCCGAAAGTTCACGGTCAAATCGAGCTATCTGACCAGTGTTTGATTTATCGCAACTATTTGGGCTGTTGTTTTGACAACGGCTTCGACAAGCATGATAGAAGCCTACTAATCGTAGGTGTTTGTTTTTGTAACCAAAGGAGTTTTCAGTGAAATATCCTGATTTTTCAACCAACAGTCGTTCTTCGCCCCGGTGGCTCAAGATCGCGGCGGCAGGCGCAATTGCATTGGCTGTTGCCGGTTGCGGCGGTGGCAGCGATGGCGCCCCCGGCGCGAACGGGACCAACGGGACCAACGGGACCAACGGGACCAACGGGATTGACCTGACGGCTGCAGCCACCGTGGCCAGCAATGTGGCACCCGCCACACCAGCGGCAGCCGCGGCATGGGCGGCGTTGGCACCCCAGGTGACGGTCACTGGTGTCACTGTCAACAGTGCTCCCGTCGTCACCTTCACAGTCAAGGATGCAGCCGGCAAGCCGGTCACGGGGCTTGGCAATAAGTCGCAAAGCGCAACTGACGTGGCCCCGGGGCTGACCAATGTCTACTTTACCTTGGCCAAACTGGTTCCCGGCGCCAATAACGAACCCAGTAAATGGGTGAGCTATCTGGTCACCAATCCGGTTTTTAATGCCGACAAGTCGGCTGTGGTTTGGACGGGCACCTACCCAACCTACGACAAGCAGGGAACCCTCACCGAAAGCGCGGGCGGCAACTACACGTATACCTTTTATCGCGATATCACGCAGGCTGCAGCGCAGGTTGCTAACCTTGCGGACGACGCTGCGGCATACAAGTACAAAGCCGACCTGGGTCTGGTCGGTTTTGATCCAACGCAGACGCACCGTCTGGGAATCCAGATTGGGGGCGCAGCACCCGGTACCGGAAGAAACAACCCCTCCGGTTCAAACACAAGCGCCAGCGTGAATATGGTTAACCCCGCCAATGTGGTTTATGACTTCAGGCCCGATGGGCAGCCCGTGACCAATGTGCGCGACATCGTCAAGCTCGACGCTTGCAGTTCCTGTCATGACGGCAAAGTGTTGGCGCACGGAAGCCGCAAGGATCCGAAATATTGCGTCACCTGTCATACAGACCAGATCAAGTATTCTTTCAATGCGGGCGAGGCTACCAGCACCAATGGTGGTCTGACCCTGACTGGCACCACGCGTCCCACCACCGCTATCCTTGACGGTCGCGCTTTGGGTAACTTCCCCAACATGATCCACAAGACCCACATGGGTGCGGAGCTGGTCAAGCAAGGCTATTACTTCAATGCTGCAGGTGAGGGGAAATTCAATGAATTCCTTTATCCACAGCCTATTACCAACTGCGTCAAGTGCCACGATGGTTCGACCAATGCGGTAAGCAAAACGCCTGTGACCGCCAATGGCGACAATTGGAAGGCCGTGCCTAGCCTGCTGGCTTGCGGTTCTTGCCATGATGGCATCAACTTCGCCACCGGTTCTGGTGTCACGTTAGCTGACAAGGCCAAAGACGTATCGAATGGCGTCGCCGTAGGTACGACCAAAACTGGTCACATCGGCGGTGCCAAGGCTGATAACCTGACGTGCGTGCTTTGCCATAGTTCGGCCGATACGACGCTGTATCACGTGACAGTTGACCCGACAGGTGCAAACGGACGCGGTGGTTACCCGCTGAATACGGCGCAAGACGTACCCACTGTTGGTTACGCGTCTGGTTTTGGTCCGACCATCCCGGTGGCGTCTCAACTCGGGACCCTGCCAGCAGGGGTCGCCAAGATCAACTTTGAGATTAAATCGGCTTCAGTCGACACCATTTCCAACAAGGCTACCGTTGTCTATCGGGTTTTGAAAGATGGCGCGCCGGTGACGTTCAACGCAACCGGCATGCTGATCAATAACATCGACGGAACCCCTGACATCTATGTGGCATACGCAACGGCGCAGGATGGCGTTGTCGCACCGGCTGACTGGAATGCAACCAAGAGTGCCCATATCATCGACATTCGTGATGCTAAAGTAACTGCAGGTACTCAAACGGGTCCGGATGCCAGTGGGTACTACACTGCCACGCTTGCTTCGGCCCTTCCGTCTGACGCCAAGATGGTGACTGCCGGTGTTGGTATCAACTACAACGGTTTTGTGCAGTTGGGTCTTGCAAGTTATCCAAACGGCATCCGTCTGCGTGAGCCTGAGTTTGTGATGAAGCTTGCAACAAACTACACGGCCCGTCGCGCTATTGTTGACAACGCGAAATGCAATAGTTGCCATGGTCAACTTGGTGTGAGCCCATCGTTCCACAGTGGTGCACGCAATAATGGTGCAGGTTGTGCGTTCTGCCACGACGCCAATCGGTCGACAGGCCATGTTGGCGCCGCATACAACTTCGGCGGTGGTTGGTCGGTTTCTGCCAAGAATATGGTTCACGCGATTCATGCCTCAAGCAAGCGTGAAAAGCCATTTACCTATGAAGCGACTGCTGCCAATCCCAATGGCTTCCAGGAAGTTGGTTATCCTGGTAACTTGAAGAATTGCGAGCAATGCCACGTTGCGGGTAGCTACGACTTCAGTGCAGCGGCAAACAAAGCAGCTGTTCCGAACTTGCTTTGGACCACGGACACCAAAGGAAACATGAGTAATCCGACGCTACTTCCTTCCATTGGACTTTCACCATGGGTGACGACCTTGGGGGCAGGACAAGTTGATTACACGGCAGACAACTTGGTGAGTTCGCCAATTGCATCCTCATGCTTTGGTTGCCACGACAGCATGACAGCGATTGCCCACATGCAGACCAACGGCGGAACCCTCGTGTCCAAGGCGTCACTCGTCGCTATTGGGGGTTTGCGGACCAATGGTTTTGCCAAGTTTGAAGCTTGCATGACCTGCCATGCCAGCGGCAAAGTCTCTGATATCAAGGTGGCGCACCAGTAGCCGCCGTTTGATCCACGCAGTCCGGGGCGTGTTTTGCCAAGCCCCTGACTGCGGGTAACCAACCAGCCCGAATATGGCAACATATCCGGGCTGTTTTTTTGAGCTCGATTGACCGCTAAACTAGCGAAAATTTTCTTATTAGGAAGATCATGAAGTTGTCCTTTGTATCCATTGCGTTGAGTGTCGCCGGGTTGTTGCTAAGCGCGAATTTGGCTCTTGCTGCTGACGCTCCGGCAGGTGGACCTGTGCCCGTCGCCACCAAAGCCAGCGCGACCGTTAAATCCGCCAAACCCAAACTAACGACCAAGACCAAGGCAGCTCCAACCGTCAAGCTGGTTGACATTAACAGCGCCAGCCCAGCAGCCTTAAAGAAGCTCCCGGGTGTTGGCGATGCCGAGGCCGCGAAAATCGTCGCCGGCCGCCCCTACGGTAGCAAGGCTTGGCTGGTGTCTCACAATTTGCTGACAGTGGAGCAATATGGCGCGGTCAAAGATCTGGTAATTGCCAAACTCACCAAGAAAGATGTGGCCAAGATCACGGCAGTGCCAGGCAAGAAGCAGCCTCAATGACCGCTCGGTCAGTTTTAACTAGCGGTGCGTTTTGATCCATGTCATGTCTGAGCCAAACTTCGCAGGGTGCTCTGGGTCTGGAGTTACACTAATCCGGTTAATTTAGGAAGTTTTTTAATGCGACTTGGGCGCGCTGCCCCGAGGCTTGGCACCTGTTTGCCGGTTGTCGGTGAAATTCATGTGGGGCAGGCTCATTACAGAGTTGGAATCGTCACGGTGATCGAAAGGAACATATGGAAATAGTCAATACCGATGTCGCCATTATTGGCGCCGGGGGAGCAGGACTGCGCGCTGCAATCGCGTTGGCCGAGGCAAACCCGAAGCTGCGCATTGCGCTGATCTCCAAGGTGTACCCCATGCGCAGTCACACCTGCGCGGCCGAGGGTGGCGCTGCGGGCGTGATCAAGTCCGATGACAGCTTTGATCTGCACTTTGACGACACCGTGGGCGGTGGCGACTGGCTCTCCGATCAGGATTGCGTTGAATACTTCGTCAAGGAAGCGCCGAAAGAGTTGACCCAACTTGAGCACTGGGGTTGCCCCTGGAACCGCGAGGCCGACGGCTCGGTGGCGGTGCGTCCTTTTGGTGGCATGAAAAAGCAGCGTACTTGGTTTGCCGCTGACAAGTCGGGCTTCCACATCCTTCACACGCTGTTCCAGACGACGCTGCAGTTCCCCACGATTGAGCGCTTTGACGAGTACTACGCGCTGGATCTGCTGGTCGATGACGGACGTTGCCAGGGCGTGACCGCCATGGAAATGCGCAGCGGCATGATCAAGCAGTTCCATGCCAAATCGGTCATCATCGCCGGTGGCGGCGCGGGCCGCATCTTCCCCTTCAGCACCAATGGCGCCATCAAGACCGGCGACGGCATGGCCCTGGCCTATCGCGCTGGTGTGCCGCTCAAAGACATGGAGTTTGTGCAGTACCACCCCACGGGCCTGCCCAACACCGGCAGCCTGCTCACCGAGGCTTGCCGCGGCGAGGGCGGCGTTTTGCTCAATAAGAATGGCCGCCGCTACCTGCAGGACTACGGCATGGGCCCCGAAACCCCGTTGGGCAAGCCGCAACTCAAGACCATGGAGCTGGGACCGCGTGACCGCGTGAGCCAGGCCTACTGGCACGAGCTGCAAAAAGGCAACACCGTGACCACCCCCTGGGGCGAGTGCGTGATGCTCGACATGCGCCACCTTGGCGAGAAATACATTGACGAGCGCTTGCCCCTGGTGCGCGAACTGGGCATTTCCTACCTGGGTGTGGACATTGCCAAGGAGGCGATTCCAATTCGTCCGGTGGTGCACTACATGATGGGTGGTATTTCCACCAACACCAAGGCTGCAACGCAGTTGCCAGGCCTGTTTGCCGCTGGCGAATGCGCCTGCGTGAGCTTGAACGGAGCCAACCGGTTAGGCTCCAATTCACTGGTCGAACTGTTGGTGTTCGGCAAGAGCGCGGCCATGTCGGCCATTGCCCACATGGAAAACCTGCCTGCGCCCAATACGGCGGCTTTGGAGGCGCGAGCCAAGGAATCCCAGGCACGGGTTCGGGAGATTTTCTCCCGCACTGGTGGCACCGAGTCCATGTCTGGTCTTCGCAAGGAGATGATGGACACCATGGAGAAAAACGCTGGTCTGTACCGCGAAGAAAAAGGTCTGCAGGAAGCCGTCACCAAGATCGCCGAGTTGCGCCAGCGGTATCAGAACATCATGCTGCACGACCGCAGCAATGTGTTCAATACCGACCTGTTCTCGGTGCTGGAACTGGGCTCCATGCTCGACTGCGCCGAGGCGCTGGTCGTCAGCGCGCTGGCTCGCAAGGAGTCGCGTGGAGCGCATCAGCGGCTCGACTATGTTGAGCGCGATGACCAAACCTTCTTGCGCCACAGCATGGCGTTCTACCAAGGGCTGCAACCGCCGCGTCTGGATTATCTTGATGTGGTCATCACCAAATCGCCTCCCGGCGTGCGCGATTATTCAGGAGACCACAAATGAAAGAACGCATGGTTCAAATGGAGGTGCTTCGCTACGATCCCGAAAAGGACAGCGAGCCGCGCTACCAGAAGTACGAACTCCTTTGCAAGGAAGAGTGGGTGATTCTGGATGTGCTCACCGCCATCAAGGAAAGTCTCGATCCCACGCTCAATTTCCGCTGGTCCTGCCACATGGCAGTGTGCGGCAGCTGCGGCATGATGGTCAATGGCGAGCCCAAACTGGCCTGTCACGCTTTCCTGCGGGATTACCAAGGCGTGATCCGGGTCGAGCCACTGGCCAACTTCCCGATCGAGCGCGATCTGGTCACCGTGGCCGATGACTTCATCGACAAGCTCAAACGCGTCAAGCCCTATCTGATTCCCAAGGAACCCAAGCCCATCGAGCAGGGCGAGTACAAGCAGACGCCTGCCCAGTTGATGAAATACAGGCAGTTCTCGATGTGCATCAATTGCATGTTGTGTTACGCCGCCTGCCCACAGTACGGTCTGCAGCCCAAGTTCATCGGGCCTGCCGCCATCACACTGGCGCACCGGTACAACCAGGACTCGCGCGACGGTGGTCGCGACGAGCGCCAGGAAGTCATTGCAACCAACGAGGGAGTGTGGGAATGCTCGTTTGTTGGCGCCTGCTCGGAGGTGTGCCCCAAAGCGGTCGATCCGGCTGGTGCGCTGCAGCAGGTCAAGGTGGCCAGCACCATTGACTGGTTCAAAGAACGTCTGTTACCCGGAGGCAAGAAATGAGCCGCAAACCCTACGTCCGCGAGATTTCCAAAACTGGCTGGTTTTTCAAGCACCCGCGCTATATGCGCTACATGTCACGTGAAATCACCTGCTTTTTCATCGGGGCTCTTGCCCTTCTGATGGTATGCGCAGTGGAGCGCCTGGCCACTGGCCAAGCCGAGTGGGAATCGTTTGTGGCGGCACTCAAGGGCCCCATCAGCGTATTCCTGCTTCTTCTGGTGCTGGGCTTTTCGGTCTATAACGCCACCAACTGGTTTAATGTGACCCCCAAAGCCATGCCGGTGCAAACAGGTGAAGAGTTCCTGGACGGCAAGTACATTGTGGGCGCTCACTATGCTGTTTGGGCTGTTGTGTCGCTGGTTGTGCTGTTTTTCGCGGGAGTGCTGTAACCATGGCTAAATCCAACAAACCCATTTTCTGGAGCCTCTTTGCCGCGGGTGGCACGCTGGCCGCCTTTCTGGCACCGGTGCTGGCATTGCTGTTCTTGCTGACTGCCATGGGGTACACCCCCGAGCTGTTCAGCTATGCCAATTTGCACGCCTTTGCGGCGCACTGGTTTGGCAAGATTTCCCTGCTTGGCGTCATCACGCTGTTCCTGTGGCATGCAGCGCACCGTTTGCGTGTGACCGTGTTCGACTTCGGCCTGCGTCAGGATTCACTGGTCGCCGTGGTGGTGTACCTGATTGCCGGAGTGGGTACCGTCCTGACGCTGGTCTACGTCCTGCGCATCTAGCATCTAAATGGTATCCTCTGGCTTGAGCCAATGAGTCCGTCCTGAACCGGGATGGGGCCCCCTTTGGGGGCTTTTTTATTTTTGAAGGGTCCTGGTTTTGAGTTCCAAAGAATCTGCCTGTCTCCAAGGTGCCGAGCCATCCGCTGCTGGCGCTGCCGTCACTATTCCTGATTACCTCGAAAAAACCTACTGGTGGGCGTATCTTCACCCCAACGCGGTGCGTATTTTTGAGCGCCAGTGGCTTGTCAACCTGATTCTGTGGGGAAACTTTGTGCGCCTGCGCAATGTCGCCTTGCACGAACTCGGCGAAGTGGTGCAGGGCAAGGTCCTGCAAGTGGCCTGCGTTTACGGCAACTTCACCGAGCACCTGGTGCGCAGACTTGGGCCACAGGCCAGCCTGGATGTGATCGATGTGGCGCCCATCCAGATCAGCAACCTCAAGGACAAACTCAAGAGCAGCACGCAGGTAACCGTGTCTCGGCAGGACTCCACAGACCTGCACTTCGAAGATGCCAGTCGCGACGCCGTGGTGGTGTTTTTCCTGCTGCACGAGCAGCCCGCTCACGCCCGCAAGAAAACCATTGCCGAGGCCCTGCGGGTCACCAAGCCGGGTGGCAAAGTTATTTTTGTGGACTACCACCGACCCGTTGCGATCAGCCCCTTTCGCTATCTGATGGTGCCGGTGCTTACCACGCTGGAGCCTTTTGCGATGGACATGTGGCGCTCGGAAATCACCAGTTGGCTGCCCCCGGAGGTCACTCCCGCCAAGGTCGAGAAGCAGACCTACTTTGGAGGCCTCTACCAAAAGGTCGTCATCACGCGCTAGGCCGCCGGGCGTCTGGGCGCCAGAGCATTCTGCTCCGTGTGTCCGCCGGCCTGCGGCCTCCTCCTTGACCTGCGCACCACGCTCTGCCGCCCAGACTCCTGGGCGTGGCGCTGCCTCAAAGTACTCGCTGTGCAATCAGAACGGCAAAGAATAGAAAAGCCGCCGCCAGGGTCCATTTGAGGGTCACCAGGCCAAATCGTCGGTATCGAATCTGCCCTGTCACGGCATAAAACGCGAAGGACACGGCGGCGCTGGCGAGCAGCAGGAAGACGAGTGTGCGTATCAAGGTCATTGGAAACTCTGTCTGCGCTCTGGCTACCAGGCCCGGGCCAATTCGGAAAACCCCCTGGGCGCGCGGTACTCGTCCTCAAAACTGGCAATCTCCCAGGCATCGGTGCGCCTGAGCAACTCGTGCAGAAGGGCATTGTTGAGCGCGTGCCCCGAGCGAAACGCGCTGTAGCTCGCCAGCAAGGGCTTGCCGACCAGATAAAGGTCCCCCATGGCATCGAGAATTTTGTGTTTGACGAACTCGTCGTCGTAGCGCAAACCCTCGGTGTTGAGAACCTTGTAGTCGTCAACCACGATCACGTTGTCCAAACCGCCCCCTCGGGCCAGGCCGTTGGAGCGCAGCATCTCAACGTCTTTGGTGAAGCCAAAGGTGCGTGCCCGCGCGATATCCTTGCAATAGGAATCGGTGCTCATGTCAAACACCACCCGCTGCCCGGTGGCATCCACCGCCGGGTGATCAAAGTCGATTTCAAAGCTGAGCCGATACCCGTGGTAAGGCTCCAAACGCGCCCACTTTTTCGCCGCACCCTGACCCTCGCGCACCTCGACGGTTTGGGTCACGCGGATAAAGCGACGCGGTGCGTTCTGTTTCTCAATTCCGGCGCTTTGCAGCAAGAAAACAAAGGAGGCCGCCGATCCATCAAGAATGGGAACCTCTTCGCCGGTGATGTCGACAAACAAGTTGTCCACGCCCAAGCCTGCGCAGGCCGACATCAGGTGTTCGACCGTATGGACTTTGGCATTTCCGTTGGACAGGGTCGATGCCATTCGAGTATCACTCACGCTGGCGGCCGATACAGGAATACTCACCGGGTCGGGCAGATCGACGCGCCTGAAAATGATTCCAGTATCCGCGGGAGCCGGGCGCAGCGTCAACTCCACCCGCTGTCCACTGTGAAGCCCAACGCCAATGGCCCGCGTCAGGCACTTGAGGGTTCGTTGTTGTAGCACCAGCTCATTTTAGCGTCGCGCCGTTTTTACTTTTTCCCACTGTGCTGTTGTTTGAGGAGAATCAAACACGGGCAAAACCACACAAAGATAATGGTTGTACGCGTGGGCATGGTTTTTGAAGTGATTCAAGCCGGTTCCACTCCGTCGGATTTGCCGTAGGCGTCTGGCAGCCTGATCTGGATAGTTCAAAAACATAAGGGAAAAAATGCACAATCACACAGCAGCGGGGAGGCGGCTTGACGTTTCCAGTTTCGCGCAGGTCGGCGTAGCGGCCCTCCTGTCGGTTTTCATGGGTGCGGCGCAGGCCGGTAACGCCACCGGAAGTGGCATCGAGTTTACCGACCACGATCCCAACATCTGGAGCTTTGGCGGCACCGTGCAGGTGTGCGTGATGTGCCATGCGCCCCACGCCTCGGCAACAACTGCGGTGGCGGGTTTGCTCTGGAATCACGCCTTGTCCACTGCCGGCAGCTACACGCTTTATTCTTCATCCACCATGAACGCCGTGGTTGGTCAGCCCGGACCCACTTCCAAGCTTTGCCTGTCCTGCCACGATGGTACCGTGGGTATCATGGACTTCGGCGGGGCCACGGGTGGCATGTCACTGGGTGATCTGTACGGCACGCCACAAGGTCCTTACCTTGGTACTACGCTCAATCGTAACCACCCCATCGGCATTACCTATGACGCCGCGCTTGCCAGTGCCGATGGTGCGCTGGTGGACCCCACGACAACCGATGTCACCATTGGCACCAGCCCGAGCAAGACCGGCAAGATTTCGGCTGTCATGCTGGTTGGCGGCAAGATCGAGTGCAACACCTGCCATGACGTGCACAACAAATTCACCGTGGGCGCCACT
Source organism: uncultured beta proteobacterium (assembly GCA_963784775.1). Lineage (GTDB taxonomy): Bacteria > Pseudomonadota > Gammaproteobacteria > Burkholderiales > Burkholderiaceae_C > Rhodoferax. The sequence continues at coordinate 117,611 of CAWAST010000007.1, forward strand.
TACAAGGGCTTGCTCAAGGTCGGGATCGCAGGCAGCGCTTTGTGCCTGAAGTGCCATACCAAGTAAGCCCTTGATCGCCTGCAGGGCAAGCCCTCAAGTTGCAAACAAAAAGCCGAAGCGGCAAGATGCTTCGGCTTTTTTCTTGGGACTGGCAACTATTTGAATTGGTCGGCCTCAGTGAATCAAATTGTCACGCAAGCAGGGCTTTGAGGCGATTGATGCCGACCTGAAGTTCCGGCACAGGATTTCCCTGTTGCGACGCGGCATTGAGTTTGGCAACTTCCTGCCGAATCGCCGCAAAGCGTTCGCGCTCACGGGCCCGCCAGGCCACCGCCAGGGTCAGCACTTCGTGGTGTTGCTCGGGGGCAGCGTCCGCTGAAAAATCAAGTTTGCGTGACTTGCCAGCCAGGCGGGTGAAATCTCGCACAACGATGTTTTCGCGGTGGCTCCAGATTCCTTCGGCAATCAGCAGCGCCAGGATGTTGACGCCCGCAAACACAGTCAGCAGCGTGAAACCGCTTTGCGCGAACTGTCGCCACAGAGGGGCAGTCTCGGTGATGTGAACCCTGTAAAGCGCCTCGTCAATCAGATTGTCAAGCTGCCAATGCGCAGCCCAGGTGACGGCAAGGACAAGTGCAATTTCAAGAACCACCATCGCCACCAGCAACCAGCGCTGGATGGAGGTGTCAACGTAACGGATGGTGCGGCGATGAACAGTGCCCGCAAAGGCTTTGGGTTGGGGTTCAATGGGGTTCATATGGCGTGGCAGGCAAGGCAAAGGGCGGAGCGGTCCATGGGCACGACAAGCTTGCCGTGTTCCTTCTTATAGGCTTCATGGCAGGACACGCAACCGATCTTGCCCTCCGACAACTGAATGTTCTTTTTCGACAGTTCCGCTTCGGGATGGAAGTCTCCGTTCTTGTTGGCTTCACGATAGCTGCGCCCGATGGGATGGGGCGCAGCGCCGCTCGAATGACGCAGCACACCGTTCTTGCTCACGCTCACGGCGCCGCCGCCAGCGTAGCCGCCTGCAGTATGGCAGCCCATGCAGTGCAGTGAATAGGCATCGATGTCGATGCTGCTTCTTTCAAGCTTGAGGTGACCGGCGGCACTGAGCGAGGTGCCCGAATCTTTCATGCGCGCAAAGAATGCCTTGTCGTGGCAGGCCATGCAGAGGTCCTTGCCGCGTTTGCTACCGCGCAGCATGCCGGGATCAGAGCCATGCGTGATGTGGCAGGTGCTGCAGGTCAGGTCGCCTTTCCAGTCCAGGGGAAACTCCGGCGGTAAAGTGCGATTGGGCGCGAAGCCACTGGGGTGGCTCATCTTGACGGCGCGTTGATGGCAGGTAGCGCAGAGCTGCTCTTGGGCGAAGACAAGTTTAGTGGCATTCTCCGGGCTGGTTTCAGCACCCGAGAGGTGGCAGTCACGGCACTCGGTTTTGGCAGGGTGAACACCTTTGCCGCCCACCGCCATGAGGGTTTGCACGCCAACACCTGCAACCAGGGCCACAACGGCCGCAATAAGCCATCTAGAGCTGCGCATTTTGATCCACCTTTCCAAGGCGAGAAACGGCCGCTGCAAGCAAGTTGTTGTCAACCGCCGCATCTTTTGTATCGAGAATCTGACTGATTTCGTTGACTGCCTGCCAAAGTTCCTGCTGCTGCGTGCGCAGTGCCGTGACGCTGGCTTCAAATTCTTTCCACTCGGTCTGCAGACGGTCGGTTGTGCGGATGGGAATGGGCCGCACCGCACCCTTCTCGATTTGCGTCTCCAGGTCGCGTGAAATCCGGTACAGCGGACCGGCGATGCGAAAGCTCGCATACAGCGAGAGCATCCAGGTAGTGATGCCGGCAAAAGTGACCAGTGCCAGACCAAAGGCCAGCATCGCAGGCGTCAGGTTCAATTTGACATCGCCGATCGCGCCAATGGTCTCCACGTAATCGGACCCCTTGCCATCGCCGAGCAGCGCAATCACCAGCGCCAGGCCCAGAAAGGAGGCGACGGACACAGCCAGACCGATCTTGGCCACCAGCCGGACATCAAGCGGGACGTGGGATCCTGAGGATCATTTTCATTGAGGTCATTCTTGCACGCGATTTGCGTCCCTGGTTGATCTGTATCAGTGGTGAATCAAAAGGTACCAGTCGTTTGCAGTGGTCCTGCGGCAGTTGGCGATCCGACCGTTTGCAGATCTACTTGTGGTGACATGACTGGCAGGCCTCCATGCTCACCTGCGGATCCAGCCGCAAGAGTTTGCGGTTGTCGGACTTGTGCGGATCGTGGCAACTGCCGCAGTAAAACGGCTTGTTGGGATTGGCTGGATTGGCCTGCTCCCGCTCGTCGCCCAGCGGGTGGCTATTTCGGGAAAACCCGGAAAGCATGTGCGGCTTCTTTTTCACGTCCGCATGGCAGTCCAGGCACAGAACCCGCGGTGGCTCGGCCAGCAAAGCCATGTTGGCCGAAGCATGCGCTGCATGGCAGTCCAGGCAGTCGCCATTTTGCACGGGATCGTGAGCGCCCTTGCCGGTGAAGCCTTCCTTCTTGTGGCAGCTCTGGCACAAGACCGGCACCGCCTTTTTGAGCAACTTCTTGTTTTTGGACGAATGCGGGTCGTGGCAGGCCGTGCAGCCTTTGTCGATGGCCTTGTGGGTGGAGACGTTCTTGAACTTGTCTTTCTTGTGGCAGCCAAAACACAGGGCGGGCTGCTCGGCGTCCAGGCCATACTTGAAGTCGCCCGTGTTCTTGTGCGGTCGCGTGGCGGCCTCCAGGTTCACGTGGCAGTCCAGGCAGCCGTCCTTGATGGCCTTGTGAATGACCTTTTCTTCGAGCAGGTCGTCGTGGCATTCAAAACAGCTGTCCGGGTCTTTGAAGGCCTTCTTGGCTGGTTTGGCAGCCGGCGTTGCCTGCGCTGCGGATGCGGCCGGGGCCGGAGTCTGCGCCAGCGCTGGCAGGCACAGCAGCGCTGTGGCCAGTGCCAGAGACTGCCATACCGCGCGCCGCCAAGCGAAGTTTTGAGTTGCCATAGTTTGGGTCATGAGTAGATTGGCTGCGTTGGCATCAATAGGTCAACGGATTGTGATTTTTGCCGTGACAGACCAGCTGGCAACTGCCGCGTCGGGTGCCCGTATCAATGAATCTGATGATCCCGCCGGAGGCCGTGACCACGTCGGTACGGAAGTTGATCAGGTTCGTGTTGTTGGTGGCGGTGCCGGCCACCCCGTGGGCATCGTGGCAGACGCTGCAGGGTGCCCTCTCGCTGACGATGTGCTTGTTGTGCTCAGGAAAGCTCGCATTGCCGATGATGCTGGTACGGTTGTGGCAGCTGTAGCACAGCGCATAGTTGGCGGCCGATTCGGTTGTGTTGTCGGTGGTGACGTAGGTGTATTTCAACAGCGGTGCCAAAGTTGAACCGTGCGGACCTTTTGGTCCGGTGATCGTGTTGTTGCTGTGGCAGGCGCTGCAGGTGATGCGGCTGTTCACGGTCAAGGGTGCGATCAGGCTGGGCACAGCGGTGTTTTTGCCGACCGCTGCCACCGGATGGTAGGACACATTGGCGGGTTGAAACTCGGTGCGCGTGTTGTCCTGCACGAGCACGCGGGGCAGTGGCTGAAAGGAGCCCGCCGGGTGTTTGCCGGTGCTGTCGCCGTGGCAGCGGAAGCACACTTCGTACTCAAAGGACACTGCCGCCACATTGGCACCCGCGATGGTAATGCCGTCCACGCCCTTCAAGGCGCCGGGCAGGGTGGGCGCGCCGCTGGCGGTCTGGGTGGTACCGGCCGTGGCGTTGGTCTGGTGCGGGTTGTGGCAGTCCACGCACTCGACGTGGCGCGTGGCCGTGTTTACCAGGTTGGCTTCGACCGGGTCGTGCCGGGTGCTGGAGCCGGTCACCGCATGGGCCGAGACCTTGGTCACTTCGGTTTGCATGTTCAGGGCCGCCACGGTACCGGTGTGGCAGGTGTAGCAGTTGGCCTCTTCGGTGACGCCGTAGTTGAGCAGGCGCGGTTTGCCCAGCGCAGTGTGTGGCTGGTGGCAGTTCTCGCAGGCGTTGGCCTGCACCGTGAGGCCGCTGGTGTGCAGCCAGGGGTTGGTGCCGGCGCCGCTCCAGGTCTTGGTGGAGGTACTGTGGTCGCTGGTGGACCAGCCCGCGCGGGTGTGGCAAGTGATGCACAGGGCCGAGGCCGTGTTGGGCACCACCAGGAACTTGCCGTTGGTGTTGTCATGCGCGTCATGGCAGGAGGCGCACTGCATGCGGCCGCTGGCGTCCAGCTTGACCTTGCCGGTGAGCAGCGTGGGGTTGGCCAGCTCCCCAGCGCTGGCCGTGAACAGGGCGGCGTTGTAGGCAAAAGAGACGGGGTGGTCGTCCGACAGATCGGTACCCAGCCTGCCCACGCCGGCCGGGAGCAACGTCACCGCGCCCGCCATGGTGATGTTGGCCGTGCGGCTGAGCACCTCGCCCAGGGCAATGGTGCCGTCGTGGCAGCTCAGGCACAAAAGGGAGGAGCCGTTGGGCTGGCCCATGGCCCCTTTGGTGGTGGAACTGGTGTACTGGGTGTAAACGTTGGTGGGGGTGCGCCGGTTCCACAGGGCGCCGGCCGACGAGGCGTTGTGCGGCGTGTGGCAGAACAGGCAGGTCTGGGTCTCGGCCGTCGCTTTGATGGTGCCCGGGCCGCTGATGGAGAGGTTGTGCTTGCTCAGGGCCACCGGCATGACCGCCGAGTGCGCGGGCAGCGCCGTCAGTGCGCTAAAGGTCACCAAGGCCAGAGCGGTAATTCCGCTATAGATGCGCTTCATTTTGAACCTCCAACGTAACGTAATACCTGCACGCGCTGATTGTAGGAATCGGCCACATAAATCATGTCGTCGTCTCCGATGAAAATGCCCGCGGGCAACCAGAACTCACCCGGTGCCTGCCCAAAGCCACCCATGGCCAGCAGCAGGGCGCCTGAATCGTTGAACACCTGCACCCCGCTGAGCAGCGAATCGGTCACGTAAATGTGCCCGAAGCGGTCGGTGGCAATGCCTTTTTGGCGGGGTGCATCACCGGCGGAGTCACCGGTGCGCCCGAACTTGGTCACAAACTGGCCGTCAAGGTCAAAGATCTGGGTGCGAAAGTTCAGAGAATCCGTGACCAGAAGCTTGCCTGCGGCGCTGCGCCACAGCATGGTGGGAAAATTGAATTCGCCAGGCGCGTCCCCGCGCCGGCCAATGGTGGACAGCAGCGCGCCATCGGGTGCGAACACGCGAATGCTGTGCTCCAGTGTGTCGGCCACGTAGAGCCGATGGGAGAGTGGGTCAAAGGCAATGCCGGTGGGCTGTTTGACGCTTTGCGACAGGGTCAGGCGTTGGGCAAACTTGGCACCAGGGGCAATCTGCAGTACCGCGCCCAGGGCGGAGTCGGTGACGTACACCAAGCCATTGTCGCCAACGGCCAGGCCAATGGGTGAGGGCAGCGCGGCACCGTCTGCGCCGCCCAGCAGGGTGTAGCTGCCGTCTTTGCGGTCAAAGCGATGCACGCCATGGGCACCAGGGTCGGCCACGTAGAGCATGCCGCCAACTTCAACCACCGACATCGGGCGAATCAGCCGTTCCTGCGCTTCGCCAAAAACGAACTCGAAGGCCCGCCGCAAGAAGCTCTTGGTAATGCCCAGGTCTTTCGGGCCGGAGATGGATTTCACATACACCACCCGGGCTTCATCGGGCGGCGAGGGCCAGACCAGGGTCGCAGGCTCGGGCGCGGGCTCGGGCGGCGGTGTGGCGCAGCCGCCCAGCGCGAGCGCCAGGGCAAGCAGGGCAGAGCGCAGAACAAGAGAATTCATGGTTACAGATCCCGTCGCAGGTAGACTTGGCCGACCGTGCGGTCGCGCGTATACAAGCCTTGTGACTCACGAATGCGCGACAAGTTCGCCGATACGCTCAAGCGGCGGTAGCGCCATTGGGCCCGCAGCGTGCCGGAGTCGCGCTGACGGGGTTCAAACCCGCCGCTGGTGTCTGTTTCATGCACGCCAAGGGCCGACAGATAAAGTCCGGCGCCAATTTGCCAGCCCAGTGTCAGGTCGTAGCCGGTCTGCTCGTAACTGGACAGTCCGCTGTCGCCAACGGTCTGGCTGCGCCGCGCACCAACCCGGTAGGTGGCTCCGGTGTTGTAGGAAAAATCGCCTTGCACATAGGCATCCATCGCCGTGCGGGTGTAGGGCGAGTAGGTTTCCTGGCGAATCTCGCGCTCCAGAGACCCCCCCACGGTGAAGTCATAGGCTTGCCCGAGCGGGATGTCGGCCCGGATGCCGTAAATAGTGGTCTGGATCGCATTGAGGGCATAGTTGGGGTTGCCCGATGTGACCTTGGGTGTGGAGGTGCCGTAGCGGAAGTAGGCGTTCACCTGGCGCGTGATGGCCCAGTTCAGGCCAACGTTTTGGTCGGTCTGGGTGGCGGCGTAAGTGCCGCCGTTGTCGTAGTTGTAATCCACCAGAACCTGCTGGCCATTGACAATGCTGCCCGACAAAATGCGCTGGATGCGCGTGGAGGTGCCAATCACGCTCACGGTGTAGTCCACGCCATCGACGTAGGTCTGGGTTCGCGTGCTGTTGGTCACGACCACGCTGCCCGGCGTGACCCGCTGGCGTGCCAGCGGCACGGGTAACAGCACGTTGAGTGTGATGCCTTCCCCGACCACATTGGTGGTGGGGCTGGTGGCGTTCTGCTCCAACTGATCAAATCGCAGCGAGTAGCTGGCGCTGAAGACGCCCACCGGCAGCGGGTGGCTGTAGCGCGCTGAGCCTTCAATGCCCCAATTGCGCAGCTGCATCTCGGTGGCACGGGTGTCGCTGAGGTGCGCACTGCCGCCGAGCCCCAGGTTTGACGTGATCTCCCAGCCGGCACCACCGTCCACTGAGTTAACCTTGGTGGAGCGGTTGTCCAGTTTGCTGTCCGCGTATTGATAATTGGCAAAAGTGAGCAAGTCCTTGGTCGGACGGCCATGGTAGTTGAGCAGGAAGCGCAGGTCCTGCAGGTCGGGCGTCTGCCCCTGGCTCAACTGGTACCTCTGCTGGTTGTACTCGATGTGGTTGTCAATCTGGTAGGGACTGCTGGAGCCCAGGTTCAGGTGGGTGTCCAGGGCCAGGTTGTTGGAGTGCAGGACGGAGTTGATGATGGGTGCGCTTAAGGTGCCGCTGTTGGAGGTTTGCCTGAGCCCCTGGTATCTGAGCTGCGAGGTGCCGAAGTTGGAGACCTTGGTGCCGCCGGTCATGGTGACTTCCTCGCGCAGGTCGTCCACCACGCGCAAGGAACTGTTGCCCGTCTCATGCGAGCGGGTCACGCCCAGGTTCAAGGGGTAAGGATTGGGGGGTGACATGACTGTCACCCCAAACCCCATGCGTTCATTGCGCTGCTTGAAGACCTCCACCGAGTCGATCGTGGGGGTGGTGTTCAGGTCTTCGTAGAAGGCGGAACCGCGAATGGGCTTGTCTTGCAGAATGCGTGCGTGCACGCTGACGTCGGTGAAGGTCTCGCGGGTCGTGCTGTCCAGCGTGCCAACCTGGGACTTGCCGGTGGCCTTGGAAACGCCCAAGCCAACGTCAAGCTCAATGAACTTGGGATGCACTATAAAGCTGTGGACGTTGAGCGCGGCTTCAATCCGCAGGTCGGACTGGGACTGCTTGACCTCGGCCTGGGCGCCACCGCCCAGACTGGGGGCAGCTGTGGTCACGGTGGAGTCGCGTTGCCCGCTGGCACCGATATAGCCATCGACACCCGTGATTCGAAAGGAGGCAAATTCACCCTGGGCCAGGGCTGCGGTTTGCACGCCCGCCAGCAACATGAACCCGATCAGCGGGCGAAGGCGGGTCCGCCGGGAAAAATGGGGCACTCGCATCAGGGTTTACCAGCTGGCTTTGCGTTGGAGTAATCGGCGCCGGCCATCTTGCCAAAGCCAAAGACGTCGATCTTGTTGGGTGCCACCTGGCTGGAGACAAAAATGATGTACTCGATGGTGAACTTGGGATCGGCGTACTTCTTGAACAGGGGCACGCTGTCGTAGTCGATCTTGACGGCAGCGGGCAGGCTCATGCCCTCGCCCTTGCCGGGCTGGCCAAAGTCCATCAGGAGCTTGCCGTCATTGGTGAACAACTGCACGTTCTGGAAGGCGGCGTCGGCCACGTAAATACGCCCTTCGCGGTCGATGGCGATGCCCTTGGGCCGGGCGAACTTGCCGGGGGTGTCGCCCACTTCGCCGAACATCGAAACGGGTTTGCCGTCGGGGCTGAAGCGCTGCACGCGAAAGTTGCTGGTTTCCACCACGAAGATGTCACCGCTGGGCCCCACGGCAATGTTGGTGGGGTGCAGCATTTCACCGGCCTTGAGGCCGGGTGAGCCGAACTTGAAGAGCAGCTTGCCGGTGAGCTTGTGCAGGACTTGCACCTCCTGGTGCAGGATGTCCACCACGTAGAGCTTGTCGCCGACGATGGCAGTGTCCACCGGGCGAAACTGGCCTTGCTCGCCAAACGCGCTCAAAAAACGGTTTTCGCGGTCGTAGCGCAAAACCTGGTTGCGGCCGGTGTCGGTGATGTACTTGGTGCCGTCCTGGTCAATGGTGATGTTGATGGGCAGGCGCATCTTGCCACCACCAGCGCCGGTAAAGGAGCTGAACTGCTGGCGGTTGAGATCAAACACGGCCACGCCCGAGGATTTGCTGTCCACAGCGTAGAGGCGGCCCTGGTCAATGCCGATGCCGTAAATGGTGGCCAGCGCGGCGCCTTTTTCCTCGCCCGCGATAAAGGTTTCAAAACTGCTTTGCTTGGCGGCGAAATTGGCTTCCCCGGTGAAGGTGGCCAGGTGCTGAATGCGGGGTGCCTGGGGCGCAGCCGGGTAGAACACATCCACGGGCTGCGAGTTTGATTTTTGCGGCGCGGGCGCGGTGGCGCAACCGGCGAGAAAAGTGGCAACAATCAATGCGGCCAGGGGCCAGCGCAGGGGTAGATAAGTCGAAATCACAGCGGTTCGTCCCAAAAAATTATTCAAGTCCGTGGGCTGAAAAAAGAGAAGCCCATAAAAAAAGCCCTGTTCCGACCCTCACTGGCGGAGAAAACCGCCAATGAGAAACCCGGTACAGGGCTACTCAGGGAGTGACAGTCGGCTTGAGGATTATAGAAACCCTCCGCCTATTGGCATTGCCAAACCCTGAACTTGGTTTACTTGTCGTGGCAAGTCGTGCAAAGTGCGCTGGCTGCCATGGTGACCTTGATCAGCTTGGAGCCCAGGTCAGCCGTGAAAGTGTTGTGCACGTCGTGGCAGGAAGCGCATTCCATCACACCGCCGTACAGCATGTTGGAGGCAATGGTGCCAGTTTTTGTCTTCGTGCCAGAACCAATGGTGTTGGCCGTGGTGATGGGGCGCAGGGCACCGTCAGCGGTCACCAGAGCGGCGTCATAGGTCATGCCGATGGGGTGGTCGTTGGCCAGGGTCGTGCCCAGGTTGGCCGAAGCGGCGATAAACCCGCTGGGTGCAGCCACGCCACCGAAGGAGTTGACCGCAACTGTGCCGTCATGGCAGGACAGGCACAACTTGGAAGTGGCGCCAGGCTGGGCCGTGGTGCTGTTCATCGTGGTCGACGTGTACAGGGTGTAGCTCGCCACGGCGGACAACGTGTGGTTCCACAGGGCGCCAGCGCCACCGGCCAGTGGGTTGTGCGGTGCATGGCAGGCGATGCAGATCTGGCCTTTGGTGTCGACCGGCATCGTGGTGGAAAAGTCGTGCTTGGAACCGACGATGGTGCCAGCCGAAGCGGCCAGACCGGCCAAGGCCAGGCTCACGCCCAACAGACTCTTGACGAATGTAACTTTCATTTGCTTACTCCTATAAAAAAACCGTTTGTATATCCAACAATCAGCCCGCGACAGAATCCTTGTTTACTGACTTGGGCCATGGTAGGTGGCTGTCATTGGCGGGACACTGTGTTTCGCTGTGAAATCATTGGAGCATCGAAAAGTTCCCCTCAAATTGATTTAAAACAAACTTATTTCGATTTCAAGTCAAGTTTAACTGCTGTGTTGTATGTAAGCAAGTGCAAATTTGATGCAAGTCAAGAAACAGGGGCTGAATCGGAATTCGCCGTGGAATGTAGGCGCAACGCACTGATTTTTTGAGCAAAAGCCTCGACCCGCTGCCAGTCGGTGAACTCGATCACCAAGGTGGGATCGGTGGGCCCCTTGGTCATGAGCATGATGAAGCGGATCATGGTGCGGTCCACAAAGCGATAGCGTGGGTAGTCGAGCTTGCCGGCAAACACATCGAGCAGGGCGGGTTTCCAGCTGATTTGACGCAAGAACTTGATCAGGTAGGGGTTGGTATGGGGCTGGTTCTTTTCGGGCTTGCGGGCCACGATATTGACCGAGAAAAAGGCGCTGGGTTTGCTCTGGAGCAGCCCCTGGTGGCGCGCGATGAACTGGGTCACCTCCACCTGGTGCTTGCCGTAGCGAATGCTCGCGCCGATGACGATTTTGTCGAACCCGTCCAAGCTGAGCGTCTCGCCCTCTGCGAGGGGCGCCACGGTGACCGCTTGCCCCTGCTGCTCGATGACCGAGGCCAGGCGCTGGCAAATGCGCGGCGTGTGGCCGTCGGTGGTGGAGTACAGGATGAGGGTGCCACTCATCGGCCCGACCCCGCTGCGCTCTCATCGTCGAGATTGATGGCCTTGAACTTGCCCGCCAGCACTTGCTGGGTGGCCTCGGGCACCTGGGCGTAGTGCGAGAACGTGAGGCTGTACGAGCCCTGGCCAGCGGTGAGGGACTTGAGCCGACCCTGGTAGTCGTCAAGCTCGGCCAGCGGAATTTGCCCGCTAATGGCGGCCTTGCCTGCCGCGCGGGGCTCGGTGCCCGTGACCTGACCGCGCTTGCTGGCCAGGTCACCGGTGAGGTCGCCAATGTTGGCCTCGGGGGCCTGCACCTCGATGTTGACCATGGGTTCCAGAATGATCGGCCCGGCCTTGCGCACCGCTTCGATGGTGGCTTTGCGCCCGGCCGCGACAAAGGCAATCTCCTTGCCGTCCACGGCGTGGGTTTTGCCATCGAACACGGTGACGCGCAAATCGTGCACCGGAAAGCCCGCCACCACGCCGTCGGTCAGCGCCTGTTGCACGCCTTTTTCGACCGCGCTCATGAACACGCCAGGAATGGCGCCGCCCTTGACGATGTCCACGAACTCAAACCCGGCCCCGCGCGCCAGGGGCTCGATGCGCAGCATGACTTCGCCAAACTGCCCAGCCCCGCCGCTTTGCTTTTTGTGACGGCAATGGCCTTCGGCACCGGTGGTGATGGTCTCGCGGTAGGCGATTTGCGGCGCGCTGGTGTCGAGTTCGAGCTTGTACTGCTGCTGCATGCGTGAGAGCTTGGCGCGCAGGTGCATCTCGCCCAGCCCGCGAATCACGGTCTCGTTGGTGCCGGGGTGGCGCTCGACCTTGAAGCTGGGGTCTTCGAGTTCGAGTTTGTGCAAAATCTCGAACAGACGCTGCTCGTCGCCTTTGCGACGGGTCTGCACGGCCAGGCCCTGCATGGGCTGGGGGAATTCCAGTGGTTTGAGGTGAATGTGGTCTTCGTCGTGGGAGTCGTGCAGCACGCAGTCGAACTCGATCTCATCGACCTTGGCAATCGCGCCCAGGTCGCCGGGCACAAGAGAGGGCACTTCCACGTGTTCCTTGCCCTGCAGGCGGTACAGGTGGGCCACCTTGAACGCACGTTTGGAGGAGCCCACAAAGAGCTGGGCGTCCTTGCGGATGGTGCCCTGGTGCACGCGAAACACCCCGAGCTTGCCAATAAACGGGTCCACCACCACCTTGAAGACGTGGGCCAGCACATGCAGTGCGTCATCGGGCTGGGCTTCGAATGCTTCGGGCTGGGCCCCGGGTTCGCCGCGGTAAAAGGGCGGCCTGTTGCCTTCGGCCGGGCTGGGGGCGAGGCTGGCCAGGCAGTCGAGCAACTGGGAGATGCCCGCTCCGGTGCGGGCGGAGGTGAACACAATGGGAATGAGATGGCCTGAGCGCAGGGCACGCTCGAAGGGCGCATGCAGGTCCTGCTCGGGTGGATCGGCCCCGTCTTCGAGGTAGCGGGCCATGAGGGTGTCGTCCTCCTCGATGATCTGGTCGATCAGGTCGCGGTGCGCGCTGGCCACACTGGCGAAGTCGCTCTCGCCGTGGTCATGGCCCAGCAGCTCGACCACTTCCTGGCCTTGGTGAACGGGCAGGTCCAGCAGCAGGCACTGCTTGCCAAAGCGCTCGCGGATGTCGGCCACCAGAGCAGGCAGGTCCACGTTGTCGGCGTCAATCTTGCTGATGACAATCATGCGGCACAGGCCGCGCTCACCAGCCAGGGCGAACATGCGCTCGGTGGAGAGCTCGATGCCGCTTTGGGCGTTGATGACCACCAGCGCGGTGTCCACCGCGGCCAGGGCGCTGATGGCCTGTCCGGCGAAATCGGGGTAGCCGGGGGTGTCGATGAGGTGCACCCGGGCGTCCTTCCATTGCAGGCTGACCACCGAGCTTTGCAGCGAATGGCCCACTTCCTTTTCGATAGGGTCGAAGTCGCACACGGTGCTGCCTCTTTCGACCGTGCCGCGGCTGGCGATCTCGCCGCTGGCCGCCAGCAGGCTCTCGACCAGCGTGGTCTTGCCGGCGGCACCGTGGCCGACCAGTGCAATGGTGCGAATGTGGGCGCTGAGGTTCTGGCTCATAAAGTCCTTTGCGATAGAGTTAATCGTTGGCCTGGCCTTTGTGCGGACGTGGCCGCAGGGGCGCCGGACAGCCATTCTTGAACAGATTATGCGACCAAAGATTCGTTCCCGGCTGCTTTTGATCGTGGCCCTAGCGGCTTCGGCCGGCCCGGTACTTGCCGCCCACCGGGACAGCGCCCAACCCGTCGGCCTGTGCCAGCCGGGCCATGGCTTTTTGCGCATGGGCGTGCGTGATGGCCAGGCCCAGTGCGTCGGCGGCATCGGGCCCGGGCAGACCGGGCAGATGGAGCAAGCGCCGCACCATTTCCTGGACCTGGGATTTTTCGGCACGTCCGTAGCCCACCACGGCCTGTTTCATTTGCAGCGCCGTGTATTCGAGCACCGGCAGGTCGCCCGATACCAGGGCCGTGATGCAGGCCCCGCGCGCCTGGCCAAGCAGCAGGGTCGATTGCGGATTGACGTTGACAAACACAATCTCAACCGAAGCGCAATCGGGCTGGTAACGCTGCACCACCTCGCGCACCCCGTCGAACAGCACCTTGAGCCGTGCGGGCAACTGATCCTGGGCCAGATGGGTGGTGCTGATGGTGCCGCTGGCCACGTAGGCGAGTTCGGAGCCCTGCACATCGATGACGCCGAACCCGGTGGTTCGCAGGCCGGGGTCGATGCCAAGAATCCTCATATGCTATATAAATAGTAGCGCACTATGCATTATTAATATAGGCTAACGGCTGAAATACCATTGAACCGAGTAGAAGAACACGGGTGCCGCAAAGCACAGGGCATCGACCCGGTCGAGCAGCCCCGCAGCCCCGGTCACGGCGCTGCCCTGGTTGCGCCAGATCGGCACCCCGCGGTCGCGCTTGAGGGCCTTCATCACCAAATGACCGAGCGAGCCCGCCGCGCAGGCAATGAAGGACAGGGCGAAAGCCTGCCCGGGCACGAAGGGCGTGATGCCCGCCAGCAGGGCACCGAAGAGGCTGCCCGTCAGCATGCCAATCCACCAGCTTGGCCAGTTGAAACTCTGGCTGACCAGGGGTGCGACGGGCGGCCTGCGCAGCCTGCGTGAGGCCAGGTGCTGGGTGACCATGCAAGTTTGCACCACCAGCACCAGAAAGAAGATCAGAAACGCATTCTTGTTGTTATTGAAGCGCTGGAACTTGAGTTGCAGCAGGGCCGGAACGTGGCTCATGCCGTAAACGCAGACCATGATGCCCCATTGCAGCTTGGCGTTGCGCTCCAGAAAACCCTTGGGATCGTTGGCCAGCGCACTGGCCACGGGAATGGCCAGAAACACATAGACCGGAATGAAGACCGTGAACAGCCGCATGTGCTCGCTGCCCAGTAGCCAGTACTGTGCGGGCAGCACGATGAAGAAGGCCCCGATCAGGCTGCGGTGGTCGCCGCGGCGGGTGGGCGAGAGCGTCATGAACTCGCGCAGCGAGAGGAAGGACACCAGCCCGAACAGACTCAGCGCCACCCATTCGCCGGCCAGCCAGCCCAGCCAGAACACCAGCATCATGAACCAGCTGGTGCGCAATATGCCATCAAAGTTGTTGTAGTCGCCAGCGCCCGATTCCCAGTCCGCGGTCTGTTTGCCTTCGCGCATGGACAGGAACACCGCCACGATGCTGGCCAGCAGCAGGATGCCAAACACAATGACGAACAGGGCGCCGATTTGCTGCCCGGCGGTGAGTTGCTTGAGGTAACGGTGCATGGCAGTTCAGTGACGGGTTCAAACGTCGCGCAGGACGATGACGGCTTGGCGGGCGCGGTCCAGAAAGGCCCGGCGCTCCTCGCCGTCCTCGAGTTTGATCGGCGCGCCAAAGGTGACCGAGCACAGCACCGGCACCGGCACCACTTCGCCCTTGGGAATGACCCGCTGGATGTTGTCGATCCAGGCCGGAATCAGCTCTACGGCCGGGTATTTGGCGGCCAGGTTGTAAAGCCCGGCCTTGAAGGGCTGGGGCTCCTCGGCAAAGCCGCGCGTGCCTTCGGGAAAAAGGATGATGGAGTCGCCGTGGCTCAGGGCCTCGAACAGGGGCTCCAGGGGGTCTTCATCGGCGGTGCGCTCGCGCGAGACGTAAATCACGTTGAACACCGCTGTGGTGAGCCACTGTTTGAAGGGGGTTTTGGTCCAGTAGTCGCGCGCTGCGATGGCGCGGGTGTGGGCGCGCAGCTCCTTGGGCAGGGCGGCCCAGATCATCACCAGGTCGGCATGGCTTTGGTGGTTGGCAAAGTAGATGCGCTGCACGGCCTTGGGTGGGCAACCGTACCAGCGGGCCTGGGAGCCGGTCAACACCCGGATCAGGCCCAGCAGGAAGTACGACATCATTTTGGCAAGCATGGCGGCGATGATACAAAAAAGGAAAATGGCGCCAGGCGTGGCAGATCAGGGCGTGGCAGGCTCAGGGCAACACGGCGTTGTCCAGGCGAGCGGCGATCACGCCAGTGCGCTCGGCCAGGTAGGCCGAATTGGGCAGCTTTTCAAAATATTTCGGACGCGGGAGCATGACGGCCAGGCGTGCGGCCTCATAGGCGCTGAGTTTGCTTGCGGGCTTGCCAAAGTAATGCCGGGCCGCCGCTTCAGCGCCAAAAACGCCCGTGCCCCACTCCACGTTGTTGAGGTAAATCTCCAGGATGCGCTGTTTGGAGAGCAGGGTTTCGAGCATCAGGGTCAGCGCCAGTTCCTGGCCCTTGCGCAGCAGGGTGCGCTCGCCCGAAAGAAGCAGGTTCTTGGCCAGTTGCTGGGTGATGGTGGAGCCGCCCACCACCTTGGGTGCTCGCACGCTCGGCTTGCCCCTGGCCGGGGCTGCATCGCTTCGCTTGTCGGCGCGGGCCTGCGCCTTGGCGTTTTTTTCCCAAGCCTTTTCCAGGGCGTTCCAGTCCACACCGTCATGATCGCTGAAGCTGTCGTCCTCACTGGCGATGACGGCCCGTTTGAGGTGGTCTGAAATCTGTGCATAGCCGACCCATTGCTGGCTCCAGGGCAATCGGCCCTGCTCGCTGGCGATGCGCCAGGCCTCGGAGCGCTCAAAGGTGGTCGATTGCGGGTCGATGACCACCATGAGGGCGATGCGCGCTACAAAGAACAGCTCAAGCGCCAGCACGGCGGCGGCCACCAGGGTCAGCCAGCGCAGCACAGGTCGGGCGGGTTTGGCCATGTCAGTGGCTGCGCTCGCGCAACTCGACAAGCACCTGGTGGGTGGGGGGCAAAACCCCGCGCCAGATCAGAAAAGCCTGCGCTGCCTGCTCGACCAACATGCCCAGGCCGTCCCTGGGCTGCGCGCCATGGGCCTGTGCCCAGCCCAGAAAATTCTGCGCAGGCGGGCCGTACATCAGGTCGTAGGCCAGCGCGCCGACCCGCAGGCTGCTCGCCCGAACCGGCACGTCGGCTCCGCCAAGGCTGCTGGAGCTGGCGTTGATG
This sequence comes from uncultured beta proteobacterium, assembly GCA_963784775.1. Lineage (GTDB taxonomy): Bacteria > Pseudomonadota > Gammaproteobacteria > Burkholderiales > Burkholderiaceae_C > Rhodoferax. Next base: position 133,752 of record CAWAST010000007.1, read on the forward strand.
ATAAGGTCAAAATCACCTTGCAGCCCTTGCAAATCAATCGCTAACAGCTCTGTATTTTGTAGCAAAGCGAGTTCGGCATGACGCTCGACGAGGCCCGCTGCCCGCGCTGGCGTGCGGTTGGCCACGGTGAGCCTGGCAGGCCCGGCTTCAAGCAGCGGGCCGAGCACACCAGCGGCGGCGCCACCAGCGCCGATGACCAGCACGGCGCGCCCCTTGAGCGAAAATCCGGCATTGCGCTCGATGTCGGTGACCAGACCCAGTCCGTCGGTGTTGTCGGCCAGGATGGTGCCATCGCCAAAGCTCAGTGTGTTGCTGGCCTGTGCCAACTTGGCTCGCTCGCTCAGGCGGGTGGCCAGAGCGGCCGCTTCGAACTTGAACGGCACGGTGATGTTGCAGCCCAGAGCGCCTTGCCTGATAAGAGCGTGCACGGCATCGGCAAAACTGCCTGGCTCAACGAGCCGCTTTTCGTAGCGCAGGCTCTGGCCGGTGAGCTCGGCAAAGCGGGCGTGAATCCAGGGCGACAGGCTGTGCTGTACCGGGTTGCCCATGACGCAATAAAGATCCATACAGCGGCGCTACTTTGAGGTGATCTGGGCTTCGAGGGTTTCGTCCCGCGTGAACCTGAAGCGCGAGAGCACCCAGATTTGATCGGCCTTGCGCCGCATCGAGGCATCGAAACGACCAAACGGGGCGGCGCTGTGGGCGATGGCCTGCGCCCGCCGGTCCAGGGTGCGGTTGCCCGAGCTTTGCACGATCTCGGTGGACTCGATGGAGCCGTCTGAATTGACGGTGACGCCCATGGTCAGCTCGCCGTAGAGCTTTTTGCCCGCAATTTCCGGAAAATTCTCGGTGCCCTTGTCCTCGATGGCGCGACGCAGGTGGTCGTAATAGACGGCGTAGGCTTCTTCCCGGGTGGCCGGGCTGATGTAGCGCTTTCTGGGCCGGGCGTTTTCCAGGTTGATGCGGCGCTCAATCTCGGCCAGTACCTTGATCAGCTGGCGGCGTTTCTCCTCGCGCTCCAGCTGCTCGGGGGTCTGGTTGGGTTGGCTGGGGTCGGGGGCGGCCAGTGCGGCCAGCTGGCTCTTGACCCGGGCCAGAATCATCTGCTGCTGGTCGGCCAGGCGGCTGAGCTGGCGCTTGGCCTCTTCTTCAACATCGTCGCCAATCTCGGATTGGAGCGCCGGGGGCAGCGGGCTGGTGGCGCGGCCTTTTTCGGCGTCGCCGCCACCGGCCATGGACGCCTGCGCAATCGCCTGGGCTTTGTCGGGACGCTCGTTGGTGCGGGCATTGACCAGAATCACTTCAAGCGGGGTGTCCTCGAACACGCGATTAAAGGCCTCGGGGTCCACAAAGCGCACCGTCAGGAGCGCCGCGTGCACGGCCAGGGAGACGCCCAGGGCGATTTGCAGGGTACTGAAGGAGCGCAGGTTCACGGCTGGGAATTATCGCCGGGCGCGCCCGCGCCCTGCGCCGCAGGCTCACTCATGTCGACTGCGATGGCAATCGGGCCGGACACGACTTCGTCCTCGTCCTCCTCGGTGCTGTCCTGGGGCGCGGCCATGCCGGTGCCCGGCGTGTCGAGTTGCTCAATCACGGTGCCGGTCACGTCCAGCGAGACTTCGTCGATGTCGCCGAGCTTGACGCGAACGCGCGCGCCACGGGGCAGGTCTTTGGCCCCGAGCACCGGCAGCACCAGCGGCAGGTGGTCGGCGCGCACCATGTTTTCCCGGAACAGCGTGGCCTCGATCTCCTGCAAGCCCTGCTGCTGCACATGCTTGAGAATCCAGAAACGCTCCATGGCGCCCTGAAAGCTGTTGTAGGCAAAGTAGGCTGAATCAAAACCCGAGATGATGGAGAACAGCTCGGCGTCCTTGGGGCGGAACGGCGCGGCCAGCGCCGCAGTCTTGCCATGGCGGGCGCAGGCGATGATTTGCCACTGGTTGACCAGATCGGTATAGCGGCGCAGCGGCGAGGTGCTCCAGGCGTAGGCTTTGACGCCGATGCCCGCATGGGGCAGAGCCTTGGTGCCCATGCGCACCTTTACGCCCGGCAGCATCGAGGCCTGGCTGCGGTAGATGCCGGGCACGCCCAACTCGGCCATCCACAGCCCCCAGGTGCTGTTGGCCAGGATCATGGCCTCGGAGACGATCAAATCCAGCGGCGCGCCGCGTTGGCGCACGCTGATCTGCACCTCTTCGGTGCCCTGGGGTTCAGCGCCGTCGTTGCCCACCAGGCGGAAGTTGTAGTCGGGTCGGTTGAAGGTCTCGGGCTTGCCGCGCACGACTTCGCGAGCGGCCTTCAGATGGCGTGCCAGTCGATATAAAAATGATAGCTGCTCACGCTTGTCTGACAGGGGCTTGAGGTCACTTTCATGCTCAAACTCAGGATCATCAAGCCACTCGGGGGTGACCACGGCATCGAGCTGGTCGTGCCGCAGGTTGGCGTCGATCATGACCCGCTCCAGCCGGGTCTCGGTCGCCTCAACCGCCAGCGTGGCCTCGCTCATCGTTACATAGAGCGAGACCGCCGGGCACTGGCGACCTTCCATCAAGGTGTAGGCCTGCACCACGTCGTCGGGCAGCATGGTGATCTTGTAGCCCGGCATGTAGACCGTGGACAGGCGGGTGCGTCCGAGCTGGTCAATCGGGCTGCCCGGTGTGATGGCCAGGCCGGGTGCCGCAATGTGGATGCCCACGGTCACCGTGCCGCTGCCCAGGCCCTGCACCGACAGGGCGTCGTCGATCTCGGTGGTGGCGGAGTCGTCAATCGAGAAGGCTTTTGCCGTTGAAACCGGCAAATCCTCGCTGATCCCGGGCGCTTGCAGCGCCGGAAAACCCGTGCCCTTGGGGAAGTTTTCCAGCAAAAAGCGCTTCCAGTGGAACTGGTAGGGCGAATCGATGGCCCCGGCCTGGATCAGCAGCTCCAGCGGTCCCTGGTGGGTGGCGCGCGAGGCTTCAACCACCGCCTTGTACTCGGGCGCGTTCTTGTCGGGCTTGAACAGGATCTTGTAGAGTTGCTCGCGAATGGCAGTGGGACACACCCCGTTGCCCAACTCCTTGGCCCACTGCTCGACCTGCAGTGCAACCTGTTTCTTTTTCTCGATGGCCGCCAGGGCCAGGGCAATGATGTCGGCTGGGGCCTTGCGAAAGCGCCCTTTGCCCGCGCGGCGAAAGTAATGCGGTGCTTCAAACAGGCGTACCAGCATGGCGGCCTGCTCGTCCTGCGTGGCTTTGTCGCTGAAATAGTCCCGCGCCAGCTCTGCAAAGCCGAACTCTTCCTCGGGCGAGAACTCCCAGGCCATTTCAAGCTCGATGGTTTCGCTCAGCGCCTGCGCCGCAGCCAGGAACTGCGCGGGCGCGGGCTTTTCGAACCTCATCAGGAAGTTGGCGGCCTTGACTTTGACCCGTTTGCCACTGTCGAGCTCCACCTGTGCCGAGGACTCGGCCTCGGACAGGATGCGTGCGGCCATGAATTTGCCGGCTTCTTCAAACAATAAATACATGGGGAGATTGTCCCTGCAAAACCAATTTGGGCTCTCGCGCCTGAAGCACTCGCTCAGCGCAGGGCGAGAAACTCCAGGATGGTGGGCAGGTGAGATTCAAAGTCGCTCAGCGCGTGGTCCCCGCCTTCGAGCAGCTTGATATGGGCACCAGCGTAGCGGGCCAGCATTTCGCGCCAGTCCAGCACCTCGTCGCCTTTGGCAATGATGACCAAGGTGCGCTCGGAGTGGTTCAGTTCCCCGCAGCGCAGCTCGCGCAGTTCCTGCACATACTCCGGCTTGAAGTAAAAATGCTCTTCGGGAGCGTGCCACTGGGTGTGCTGGCCGATGTACTGGCCCAGGTCGCGCGCCGGGTCCACTGCCGGGTTGAAGAGCACCGCCGGGCAACCCACTTGCTGCGCCACGGCTGTGGCGTAGAAGCCACCCAGCGAGGAGCCCATCACGGCCATGGACTCCTGCGGCCAGTGGGCAATGCCCTGCATCAGCATCCCCATCGCCTCGCGCGGGGAGGGCGGCAACTGCGGACACCACCAGCGCACCGGCGGGTTCTGGCTGGCCACGCGTTGCGCCATGAGTCGTGCCTTGACCGACTGCGGCGAGGAACGAAAACCGTGCAGGTAGAGTAGGTGGGTGGGAGGCTGTTGGAGTGGCATGGGCCAATGATAGGGCCGCCAGGGCCGCTGCGATTGGCGATAATCCGTTCCCATGGCAGATGTATTCGCAGCGCAGCCTTTGTGGCGTCGCATCCTTCCCTGGTTCCGCGGCTTTGACGGACCGCTGGCGTTTGCCGTCTTCATGTTGGCCTGCGCGGGATTGCTGACCATGTATTCTTCCGGCTATGACCACGGCACGCGCTTTGAGGACCATGGGCGCAACATGCTCATTGCTGGCTTCATCATGTTCGTAGTGGCTCAGATTCCTCCGCAGAAACTCATGTCGCTGGCCGTGCCGCTGTATGTTTTGGGGCTGAGTCTGCTGATTGCCGTGGCTATTTTTGGCATCACAAAAAAGGGGGCGCGGCGCTGGCTCAACGTGGGCGTGACGATCCAGCCCAGTGAAATTCTGAAAATTGCCATGCCCCTGATGCTGGCCTGGTGGTTCCAGAAGCGCGAGGGGCAATTGCGCCCCCTCGATTTCGCGGTGGCGCTGATTCTGCTGGCCCTGCCCATTGGTCTGATCGTGCGCCAGCCGGACTTGGGGACTGCAATCCTGGTTCTGGCCGCGGGCATGTCCGTCATATTTTTTGCCGGGCTTTCCTGGAAGTGGATCATCCCGCCGGTGTTGCTCGGCGCGGTTGGCATGGCGCTGATGGTTGGTTTTGAACCTCAGTTGTGCGCCGACGGGGTGCGCTGGCCCGTGTTGCATGACTACCAGCAGCAGCGGATCTGCACCTTGCTGGACCCCTCGCGGGACCCGTTGGGCAAGGGTTTTCACATTATTCAGGGCATGATTGCCATTGGCTCAGGTGGTTTTTGGGGCAAGGGGTTTATGCAGGGTACGCAAACCCATCTTGAGTTCATTCCAGAACGCACCACCGATTTCATCTTTGCGGCGTTCTCGGAAGAATTTGGCCTGTTTGGCAATCTGTTGCTGATCGCTGGCTTCGTCTTCCTGATTCTGCGCGGGTTGGCCATTGCGCTGGAGGCGCCCACTCTGTTCTCTCGCCTGCTGGCGGGCTCCATCACGCTGATCTTTTTCACCTACGCCTTTGTCAACATGGGCATGGTCAGCGGCATTGTCCCCGTGGTGGGCGTGCCCCTGCCCTTCATCAGCTATGGCGGAACCGCCATGGTCACGCTGGGCATGGGCCTGGGGATACTCATGTCCATCGCCAAGTCAAAACGGTTGGTGCAATCGTGACGGGGGTGGCTGCCACATTCTCCGTGGCTGTCATCGGCGTGGGAAATATGGGCGCGGGCATGGCGCATCGCCTGCTGACGCAGGGCTGGCCGGTGCAGGTGTGCGACCTTGAGCTCGGCAAGATGCAAAGTTTGGAATGTTTTGGAGCTGTAGCCCACGCCAATGCTGCGCAGGCAGCTATTCATTCAGTAGCGACTATCATTTGTGTGGTGGATGCCAACCAAACCGAAGCAGTGCTGTTTGGCGAGCAAGGCGTGGCCGGCGTCATGGCGCGCGGGCAGGCGGTGGTGCTGTGCCCGACCCTCGCGCCGGAGTGCACCGAGGGCTTCGCGCAGCGCCTGGCCGAGCGTGGCATCGACACCATCGATGCGCCCATGTCAGGCGGACCGGCGAGGGCGCGCGAGGGCTCCATGAGTCTGATGGTGGCCTGTGCGGCCCCGGTGTTTGAACGTCACCGCTCGCTGCTTGAGACGCTGTCGAGCAAGTTGTTTCGCATCAGTGAACGGGTGGGCGATGGCGCGCGAACCAAACTGGTCAACAACCTGGCCGCAGCCATTAATCTGGTGGGTGCCGCGGAGGTGATGGTCATGGCACAAAAAATGGGTCTGAACCTGAGCAGAACACTCGAAGTGATCGAGCAATCGAGCGGCCAGAGCTGGATCGGATCGGACCGCATGCGCCGTGCCGTGGTCGGCGACTACGCACCCCGCGCTCACATGACCTTGCTTCAAAAAGATACACGCCTGGCGGTGCAGGCGGCGCTGGCGGCAGGATTTTCCGGTCCATTGGGAGCCGCCGTGCGTGACGTGTTTGGTGCTGCCAGCGCCGGGGGCCTGGAGGGGCTTGACGACGCTGCCCTGTTTGAGTGGCTGGGCACGCCTAGAATCACCCGATGATCTCTCGCGAACCTACTCTTGAGCGGCTGGCCGTCGCCAAATCCCTGTTGCTGACCCCCTTCGGGCTCGGTGAATCCCATCTTTGCAGCATTCTGGCCGAAATCAGCGACTACAAGGTCGATGATGCGGACCTGTATTTTCAGTACACCCGCAGCGAAGGCTGGAGCATGGAGGAGGGGATTGTCAAAACCGGCTCTTTCAGCATCGATCAGGGCGTGGGTGTGCGGGCTGTGAGTGGCGAAAAGACCGCGTTCGCCTACTCCGACGATATTTCCTGGGAGTCCCTGCTCGATGCGGCTCGCACGGTGCGAACCATCTCCAGCGCCGGTCAGGCGGGCCGTACCGAAGTGCCTTCGAGAAAAGTTGGCATGGCGCGCCGTCTTTACCAGGGGATGGACCCCATCGCCACGCTGGACAGCACGGGCAAGGTCAGGTTGCTGGAGAAGGTCGAGCAACTCGCGCGTGCCAAAGACCCGCGGGTGGCGCAGGTCATGGCGGGCCTGGCCGCTGAATACGATGTGGTGCTGGTGGCGCGCGCCGACGGCACCCTGGCCGCTGATGTACGGCCTCTGGTGCGCCTGTCGGTGACTGTAATTGCCGAGCAAAAGGGCCGCCGCGAGATGGGCTCGGCCGGGGGCGGCGGGCGCTTTGGACTCGATTATTTTGACGAAGCATGCCTTGCACGCTATGTGGACGAGGCGGTCAAAGCGGCGCTCACCAATCTGGAGGCCCGGCCCGCACCAGCGGGTGAGATGACCGTGGTGCTGGGATCAGGCTGGCCTGGCATTTTGTTGCACGAGGCCATCGGCCACGGGCTCGAAGGCGATTTCAACCGCAAGGGCTCCAGTGCGTTCAGTGGCCGCGTGGGTCAGCGCGTGGCCGCCAAAGGGGTGACTGTGCTCGATGATGGTACTTTGCCGGATCGCAGGGGCTCGCTCAATGTGGACGACGAGGGCAATGTCAGCGGCCGCAATGTGCTCATCGAAGACGGCATTCTCAAAGGCTATTTGCAGGATTCGATGAACGCGCGGCTGATGGGTGTCAAGCCCACGGGCAATGGCAGGCGCGAGAGCTACGCCCATGTGCCGATGCCACGCATGACCAACACCTATATGTTGGGCGGCGACAAGACACCCGAAGAAATCGTCGCCAGCATCAAAAAGGGGCTGTACGCCACCAATTTTGGCGGCGGACAGGTGGACATCACATCGGGCAAGTTTGTTTTTTCGGCCAGCCAGGCCTACTGGGTGGAGAACGGCAAGATTTTGTACCCGGTCAAGGGCGCCACCATCGTGGGCAGCGGCCCGGAATGCCTCAAGAAGGTCAGCCTGATCGGCAACGACATGAAGCTTGACAGCGGCGTGGGCACCTGCGGCAAGGAGGGCCAGAGCGTGCCGGTGGGCGTGGGTCAGCCCACGTTGCGCATTGACGGTTTGACGGTGGGCGGCACGGCCTGAGAGCGACGCCGGGCCGGGTGTGCTACATTTCGCTGCATGCATCCAGTCGGGTTTTTCTTTGGTTATTTCTGGTTCTCAGGCCCCTTGGGCGGTAGAGAGATCTGAGCGTATCCAAAGAAAACGTCCTGACCTCACTTGAACCGCCGCTCTCCCGGCGGTTTTTTTATGCCTTGTTGATTTTTGATTGAAATAGGAAGCTCGCCATGAACGCAAAAACTCTCGCCCACCAGGAAGCCTGGGTTGCCAACACGGGCAACCGGCCCGTTGATCGCACCAGCCAGACCGATGATGCCCGCATTCTCGACATCACCGTGCTGCCCCCGCCCGAGCACCTGATTCGCTTCTTTCCCATCCAGGGCACGCCCGTGGAGACGCTGATCAGCGACACCCGGCGCCGCATCCACGACATCATGGCCGGCCGGGACGACCGCGTGCTGGTGGTGATCGGGCCGTGCTCGATTCACGACCCCGCGGCGGCACTGGACTATGCGCGCCAGCTTCTGACGGCGCGTGAAAAGTATGCCGGCACGCTGGAGATTGTGATGCGGGTGTATTTCGAGAAGCCCCGCACCACGGTGGGCTGGAAGGGGCTGATCAACGACCCCTACCTGGACGAGACCTTCCGCATTGACGAGGGCCTGCGCATTGCGCGCCAGTTGCTTATTGAAATCAATCGCCTGGGCTTGCCTGCGGGGACCGAATTTCTGGATGTAATCTCGCCGCAGTATCTTGGTGATTTGATCTCCTGGGGCGCGATTGGCGCGCGCACCACGGAGAGCCAGGTACACCGGGAACTGGCCTCCGGGCTCTCCGCGCCCATCGGGTTCAAGAATGGCACCGACGGCAACATCAAGATCGCCACCGATGCGATTCAGGCCGCCGCAGGCGGGCACCACTTTCTTTCGGTGCACAAAAACGGCCAGGTTGCGATCGTGCAGACCAACGGCAACCCGGATTGCCACGTCATTCTGCGCGGCGGCAAGGCCCCCAATTACGACGCCACCAGCGTGGCCGCTGCTTGCCATGACCTGGAAAAAGCCCGGCTGCCCCAGCGCCTGATGGTCGATTGCAGTCATGCCAACAGCAGCAAGCAGCACGAGCGCCAGCTCGAAGTGGCACGTGATCTGGCCAGCCAGATCACTGGCGGTGCCCGCAGTGTGTTTGGCGTGATGGTGGAAAGCCACCTCAAGGCCGGTGCCCAGAAATTCACCCCGGGCAAGGGGGCGGTGAGCAAGCTGGCCTACGGGCAAAGCATCACCGATGCCTGCCTGGGCTGGGACGATTCCATGGCCGCACTTGAGGTGCTGTCGGCGGCGGTGAAGGCGCGTCGCAGCCGGTGAGCGACGACAAAGTTACAGGTCTTTTCGGAGATTAGCCCCCGTCGCACCTGCAGATGTAGCTATTTATTTTGTAGCATTTGCAGTAGCTTGAGGTGCACCCCGCCAAAGCCGCCGTTGCTCATGCAAACGATGTGGTCGCCCGGGCGGGCGCTGGCGACCACCCGCTCCACGAGTTCGTCGATGGTGTCTGCCACCATGGCTCTGCTGCCCATGGTCTGAAGCGCCTCTCGGGCGTCCCAACCGAGCCCGCCACTGTGGCAAAAAGCCAGGTCGGCCTGCTCCAGACTCCAGGGCAACTGCGCTTTCATGGCGCCGAGTTTCATGGTGTTGGAGCGCGGCTCGAACACCGCCAGGATGCGCTCGCCCCTGGGCAGACGCCGCTTGAGCCCGTCCACGGTGGTGCGGATGGCTGTGGGGTGGTGGGCAAAATCGTCGTAAACCGTGATGCTGCCGCTCTCGCTCGCCACAGCGCCGCGCACTTCCATGCGGCGTTTGACGTTTTCAAACTGCCCCAGCGCTGTGGCCGCGATTGCAGGCGACACGCCAACGTGCTCACAAGCGGCAATGGCCGCCAGGGCGTTGAGCTGGTTGTGAACGCCGGTGAGCGCCCACTTCACGTGGCCGACCACCTGGCCGTGGTGCATCACCTCGAAATCGTGGGGCTCGCCGCGGCTGGTGTAGTCGCTCACGGCCGCACCAAAGCTGCGCACCTCGCTCCAGCAGCCCTTGTGCAACACCCGGGTCAGGCTTTCTTCCAGACCATTGACCACCACCCGACCGGCGCCGGGCACGGTGCGCACCAGATGGTGAAACTGGCGCTCGATCGCCGCCAGGTCGTCAAAAATATCGGCGTGGTCAAACTCCAGGTTGTTGAGGACGGCGGTGCGCGGGCGGTAGTGCACGAACTTGCTGCGCTTGTCAAAGAATGCGGTGTCGTATTCGTCGGCTTCGATCACGAACAAGGGGCGCTCAGCTCCTGCGGCCGTACCGCCCAGTCGGGCCGAAACATCAAAATTCATGGGCACGCCGCCGACCAGAAAACCCGGTTCCTTCTTGGCGAATTCGAGTATCCAGCCAATCATGGCGGTGGTGGTGGTCTTGCCATGGGTGCCGGCCACCGCAATCACGTGCCGACCCTGCAGCACGTGTTCTGCGAGCCACTGGGGTCCGCTGGTGTAGGGCAGGCCGGCATCCAGAATCGCCTCCATCAGCGGAAACTTGGGGCCTGTGTCCGGCAGTCTGGCGCGACTGACCACGTTGCCGACCACAAATACGTCGGGTTGAAGAGTGAGTTGCTGCGCACCAAAGCCTTCAATCAGCTTGATGCCGAGTGCGCGCAACTGATCGCTCATGGGAGGGTAAACGCCACTGTCGCAACCCGTGACCTTGTGGCCCGACTCGCGCGCCAGTGCCGCAAGGCCGCCCATAAAGGTGCCGCAAATGCCAAGAATATGAATGTGCATGCAAAGATTGTAGGTGGCGCCGGTTGGCCCAAAGAGCGCAAAATGGAGCCTCATGGACGGTTTGAAGTTGGACATTGCCGCAGCAGCGGCGCGTGTTGTGGTCGAGGATGGCCTGGAGTACGGCCCGGCCAAACTGCGTGCGCTCAAATTGATGGGTCTGCCCGCGCGCACCGCCCTTCCTTCCAATGACGAGGTGGAGGGGGCGGTGCTGGAGCATTTGTCGATCTTCTGTGCCGACACCCATCCCGTCGAGCTGCAGGCACTGCGTGGCCTGGCCCTGCATTGGATGGAACGCATGGCGGCTTTTCGACCCCATCTTGGCGGGGCTGTCTGGCGCGGCACAGCGACCCGTTTGTCAGACATTTACATCCAGTTGTTCTGCGATGACGACAAATCTGCCGAGATAGCGCTGATTGACCAGAAAGTCAGCTATTTACCACGCACGGTGACCGGTCTGCATGGGGAGCCGGTGCCCGCGCTCAGCGTGCATGCTCGCTGCGCTGAACTGAACGAAGACATTGGAGTTCACCTGCTGATTTACGACCACGATGATATTCGTGGTGCCTTGCGGCGTGACGCCAAAGGGCGTTCGCCGCGCGGGGATTTGGCGGCGGTCGCGCGTTTGTTGCATGATCATCAGCCATGAATCCTCCTGATCCCGGTCCACTGCCATCCCTTGACGCCTCGCCCGCCCGTCGGCGCTGGCTCAAGGCCGCGATAGTGAGCGGCGTGCTGGCTGGGGGCGCTGGCATAGTCTGGCGCGGCTACCATGACTGGCGCAGTGCCCAACAAGAGGCGCAGGATGCGTTCTGGAACATGGAGTTAATAACGCCCCAAGGCGCTGTCATGCCCATGTCGGCCCTGCTGGGTAAGCCATTGCTGCTGAACTTCTGGGCCACATGGTGCCCACCCTGCATTGAGGAAATGCCGCTATTAAGCCGTTTCTACAGTGAAAATGCGTCCAATGGCTGGCAAGTTCTTGGATTGGCTGTGGACAAGCCGGAGTCAGTCCGACGCTTCCTGGCCCGCTCGCCCGTCAGCTACCCGGTGGCCATGGCTGGAACGCAAGGCATGAATATCAGTCAGTCGCTCGGTAACGTTGGAGCTGCGCTGCCGTTCACGGTGGTTCTTGATTCCGGCGGACACCTGTTGCGCAGTAAAATTGGGCAAATCACGCCCGAGGAACTGGTCCAATGGACTGCTTCTGGAGCCGCTTCCGTGTCGGCGCGGTAAGTCGACAGCAGTGACAAGCCGCCGTACCGGCGAGCCGCTCAATCCGTGGCGCGCATTGAATTCTTGTAAAATAGCGAAAGTTAAGTACTGTTTGCATAAGTAAAGTACATTTATCGACTATTTTAATAAATCGTTGGAGTCGCCATGGACCTGAGAAAACTAAAAACCCTGATTGACCTGGTGTCGGAGTCAAATGTCTCTGAACTGGAGATCACCGAGGCCGAGGGCCGGGTTCGTATTGTCAAGGGTGGCGGGGTGGTTCAACACGCTTTGATACCCGCTGCCGCCATGGTGCCGACGGCTGGATCGGGTCAGAGCGCCGAGCCTGTTGTCGCGGCTGTTGCGGCCGTCGCGGAGGCGGTCGGCCATACCGTCAAATCCCCCATGGTGGGAACGTTTTATCGCTCAGCCTCACCCGGGACCAAGTCCTTTGTCGAGGTCGGCAGCACGGTCAAGACCGGCGAGACCCTGTGCATCATCGAGGCGATGAAGATTCTCAATGAAATTGAAGCGGATCAATCGGGCACTGTCACTCAAATCCTCTGCGACAACGGACAGGCCGTCGAATATGGTCAGCCCCTGTTCGTGATCGAGTAAGGCGCTGCAACCATGCCTATGTTCAAGAAAATACTGGTTGCCAACCGGGGCGAAATCGCCCTGAGAATTCAACGTGCCTGCCGTGAGATGGGGATCAAGGCCGTCATGGTCTACTCCGAGGCCGATCGCGAGGCCAAGTACGTCAAACTGGCCGACGAAGCGGTGTGCATCGGGCCGCCACCCTCGGCCCTGAGCTACCTGAACATGCCGGCCATTATCTCGGCGGCCGAGGTGACCGATGCCGAGGCCATTCACCCCGGCTACGGCTTCCTGAGCGAGAACGCCGATTTTGCCGAGAGAGTGGAAAAGAGCGGGTTCCAGTTCATCGGGCCGACGCCCGAATCCATTCGCATCATGGGTGACAAGGTCTCGGCCAAGCAGGCCATGATCAGGGCCGGTGTGCCCTGTGTGCCGGGCTCGGAGGGCGAGTTGCCCGACGATGCGACGCAAATCCGGCGCATCGCCAAAGCCGTGGGCTATCCCGTGATCATCAAGGCCGCAGGCGGTGGCGGGGGTCGCGGTATGCGCGTGGTTCACACCGAGGCCGCGCTGTTGAATGCGGTCACCATGACCAAGGCCGAGGCGGGCGCCGCGTTCGGCAACCCCGCGGTGTACCTGGAGAAGTTTCTGCAAAACCCCAGGCACATCGAGATTCAGGTGATGATCGACAAGCACAAGAATGGGGTTTATCTGGGCGAGCGTGATTGCTCCATGCAGCGGCGCCACCAGAAAGTGCTGGAGGAAGCGCCGGCACCCGGCATTGCCCGCAAGCTGATTGACCGTCTGGGTGAGCGCTGTGTGTCTGCCTGCAAGAAAATTGGCTACCGTGGGGCGGGCACTTTTGAGTTTTTGTACGAGAACGGCGAGTTCTATTTCATCGAGATGAACACCCGGGTTCAGGTGGAGCACCCGGTCACCGAAATGATCACCGGGGTCGATATCGTCAAAACCCAGATCATGGTGGCTGCGGGAGAGAAGCTGCCCTATACCCAGCGTCAAATCGAAATTCGCGGGCATGCCATTGAGTGTCGGGTGAACGCCGAGGATTCATACAAGTTTGTGCCCTCGCCCGGTCGCATCACGATGTGGCATGCACCGGGCGGCCCGGGCGTGCGGGTTGATTCCCACATCTATACCAATTACTTTGTGCCCTCCAATTACGATTCGATGATCGGAAAGATCATCGTGCACGGTGACACGCGTGAGCAGGCTCTGGCGCGCATGCGCACGGCCCTGGGTGAAACTGTGGTGGAGGGCATCAACTCCAACATCGCCTTGCACCGCGAACTGATGGTGGACGCCAAGTTCGTGGCGGGCGGCACCAATATCCACTACCTTGAAGAATGGCTGACCCAGCACAAGCGCTGAGTTGCCCAGCGCCTATGTTTGAGCTGAGACTGATGTGCCCGCAGAGCCGGGTCGAAACCCTGAGCGATGCATTGGACGTGCTGGACGCGCTCAGCGTGAGTGTGGAAGACGCCGATGCCCAGACCGATGCCGAGCAGGCTCTGTTTGGCGAGCCAGGCATGCCCCCGCCCAAAGAAGGCTGGCAGCGCTCGCGGGTTCTTGCCCTGTACACCACCCAGGCCCAGGCGCAGGATGCTCTGGCCCTGCTGCAGGCACAGGATTTTTTTGCAGAATGCGAACTGCTGGGCATCGAGCACGTGCCCGAGCAGGACTGGGTTCGACTTACGCAATCGCAGTTTGCGCCGGTGGACATTACCCCGATGTTCTGGATAGTGCCGACCTGGCACGAGCCGCCCGAGCAGGCGCGTGTGGTCATACGGCTTGACCCGGGTCTGGCTTTTGGCACCGGGACCCACCCGACCACCCGCATGTGCCTGCGCTGGATTGCCCAGCGGGGCGCCTCACCCCAACAGGCGCTGGGCCGGGTGCTGGACTACGGATGCGGGTCGGGCATTTTGGCCATTGGTGCGGCCAAGCATGGCGCGCTGGACATTGACGCGGTGGACATTGATGCGGCCGCGGTAGAGTCCACTGTGCTCAATGCCCAGGCTAACGAAGTCAATCTCCATGTCGGCTTGCCCGAGACGGCAAGCGGCGTTTACCAGACGGTGCTGGCCAACATTCTGGCCACACCTTTGAAGGTGCTGGCACCCCTGCTGTGGTCGCGGGTTGCGCTTGGTGGTTCACTGGTACTGGCCGGTATTTTGGAGCGCCAGGCAGACGAACTCAAAGCCGCCTATGCACCTTACTGTCCATTGCAGGTGAGCGACCAGCAGGAGGGCTGGGTGCTGATGACGGCAACGCGCTGAGCCGCGAGGCCCGCCTACAATGGGCCACAAATGAGCCTGATCACCCGTTGCCCCGCCTGCCAAACCCTGTTCCGGGTGGTACCCGATCAGCTCAGAATTTCCGAAGGATGGGTGCGCTGCGGCAGTTGTGCCGAGATATTTGACGCCTCACTTCATCTGTTGGCGCCCCTTGCCAGTGAGCAGGAGCCTGCGCAGTTTCAGGCAGCCAACGAGCAGGAATCGAGGGTCACGTCGATGGCGGGTACGTCGCAGGATGATCCGATGAAGGCCCCGCCGGAGGCGGCCCTCGACCCGTTGAAGCCTTCCGACGAGTCGGCTTGGTCGCAGCCCTCTTCGGAATTCCCGGTGTGGCTGGAGCCCGATTCTCAATTGGACGTTGACCCCGCAGACCCGGCGCTGGGCGAACTCGCCACGCCGACGGCGTCGGACTCCGTGCCTGGATTTGTGTCGCAGGAGGCCGACCTGCCTGACGCGCTGCCGCAAACCGATGGCACCCTGGAGCCTTTTGAATCGGTGGTTTCTGATGAGCCCCACGCGCCCGAGGTGCCTGAAATCGACGCCACTGCATCTGAGTCGAACCACGTAGCTGCAATTGAATCAATCGCAGTTGAAACGGATGCGCTGCAGACCGTGGTCCCGGTATCGTTCCTGGAGTCTTCGCGACAGGACTCCGCCTGGAGCAAGCCGCGGGTTCGAGGCGCGCTTTGGGTGCTTGCCACGCTCCTTTCCATTTTGCTGGCGACGCAACTGATTGCGCAGGAGCGCAACCGCATTGCCGCAATTGAGCCGGGCCTGAGGCCAGCGTTGCTGACCTTTTGCGGGCTCCTCAATTGCACCCTGTCGCCGCTGCGAGAGATTGAATCCATAGCGATTGACAGCTCGTCGTTTTCAAGAATTCGTGGGGACACTTACCGCTTGAAATTTGTCGTCAAGAATACGGCAACCACCGGGTTGGCGCTGCCGTCCATGGAATTGACCCTGACCGACTCCAACGAGCAGGTCGTTTTGCGGCGCGTCTTTTCCCCAGCGGCTCTGGAGGCTTCAATGGACTCCCTGCCGGCTGGCGGCGAATGGGACGTTTCAGTGGCGCTCGCGTTGCAAAACACTGATTCACCGGGCCGGGTGCTTGGTTACCGCCTGCTGGCTTTTTATCCCTGATTTTAGTTATCAAATTACATGGCATCCATCATCTGCGGCTCGCTGGCCTTTGACACCATCATGAATTTCGAGGGTCGGTTTGCGGAGCAAATCCTGCCCGAGCAACTGCACATCCTCAATGTCTCATTTCTGGTGCCGGCGCTGCGGCGCGACTTTGGTGGGTGTGCCGGCAACATTGCCTACAGCCTCAAACAACTGGGCGGGACTCCTTTGCCGATGGCAACTCTGGGCAGCGACGGGCAGAGCTATCGCGATCGTCTGACGCGCCAGGGCATTTCACTCGATTTTGTCCGCACCATCGACGAAGCCTACACCGCTCAGGCGATGATCATCACCGACCGGGACAACAACCAGATCAATGGGTTTCACCCGGGCGCCATGGACTATGCGCATCTGACGGGTATTGCCGCCCGTGCCGACATCAAGCTCGGCATTGTTGCGCCTGATGGGCGCGATGCCATGTGGCAGCATGCGCAGCAGTTTGCCGCGGCAAAAATCCCCTTTGTGTTCGATCCAGGCCAGCAACTCCCGCGGTTCGATGGCAGCGAGCTGCGCACGCTGGTCGGGTTGGCCAGTTGGGTGACGGTGAATGATTACGAGGGCAAGATGCTCAGCGATCGCACAGGTTGGAGCAGCGCAGAAATTTCCCGATGCGGACGCGGACTGATTGTCACTCTGGGATCCGAGGGCAGCGAGGTGTGGGTCGATGGTGAGGCCACCCATGTCGCCCCGGTCAAGGCCGACGCGGTGATCGATCCGACGGGATGCGGCGACGCTTTTCGTGGTGGGCTGCTCTACGGGCTTGAGGCCGACTGGCCTTTAGTGCGCTGCGCCGCGCTGGGCAATCAACTGGGCTCGCTCAAGATCGCGCAGCGTGGGCCGCAGAATTACACGGTTGATCTGAACCAGTTCGAGTTGTAAAAATCCAAAAAAAAGCCCGATGCACAGGGCATCGGGCTTGAGCCAATCAACGGGGACTGGACTCAGGGCTTGGCAGCGGTCGGAAACGGCCAGGCAGCCTGGGGGCTTAGCGTGGTCTGTGCCGGCGCGGCCTTCTTGGCCGCAGGCTTCTTGGCTACCGCAGGCTTCTTGGCTACCGCAGGCTTCTTGGCAGGAGCGGCCTTCTTGGCGGCTACCTTCTTCGCAGGAGCAGCTTTCTTGGCCACGGCCTTCTTTGCCACTACCTTTTTAGCCGGCGCGGCTTTCTTGGCAGCGGGTTTTTTCGCGGCCACCTTCTTCGCAGGAGCAGCTTTCTTGGCCACGGCCTTCTTTGCCACTACCTTTTTAGCCGGAGCGGCTTTCTTGGCAGGAGCCTTTTTGGCCGCTACCTTTTTCGCAGGGGCGGCTTTCTTGGCCACGACCTTCTTTGCCACTACCTTTTTAGCCGGAGCGGCTTTCTTGGCAGGAGCCTTTTTGGCCGCTACCTTTTTCGCAGGGGCGGCTTTCTTGGCCACGACCTTCTTCGCCACTACTTTCTTCGCCGGAGCGGCCTTCTTAGCGGCCGGTTTTTTTGCAGTTGCCATTTAATATTCTCCTTGATCAATTTGCAAAGAGCACTTCATGCGAGTTGGAAGGCATGAAGCGATCCATGGTGTTGGGGCGAGCCCCAGCACCATGAACTCGGGGCACAGACGACGTTCGATGCTGCTGGCAAAAACGGTCGTGTGTGAAATTCTTGAGGCTTTGAATCTTTGAACTCTGCATCGGGCAGATTGCCCTGAGGGGTCGGGGCGTCCTCGCACCGCAAAGGCCGCGATGTTGCGCAGTTGCGGGGGTGTGTTGTACGCGCATGGCGTTGGCGAGGCGGGTATGAATTGTGGGTCCCAAGTCAGAGAAATGTTTTTGATCTGCAGATTATGAGAGCATCAAAATGAAATGCAAAGAAATTCATTTCGAATGCGCGGCAGATGAGGGCGCAAGTGTTGTACTGCAGCATCGTTGATGAACACGCGCGGTGTGCTGCGCGGGATTTGCGCGAGTGCCGGGAGTTAAAAATATCAGCGTGAGAGTCCAGCGAAAACTGCGGTTGGAAAATAACGCTGATCGACGCCAAGTTGACGTTGCAGTCGAGACCAGTCGAAGCCCGTTCCTGGATCGAATTTTCGCCCGGGCGCAACATGCTCGTGCCCTGCAAGATGGGCGACCGGGTAGCGTTGAAGAATGGCCGCGCACAGCCCGGCCAGCGTTTCATATTGGGCATCTTCAAAACGCCCGCCTTCAATGCCTTCGAGTTCGATGCCGATGGAGTCGTCGTTGCATTGATCACGCCCCCGGTACTGCGATGCGCCCGCGTGCCAGGCCCGGTCGTCGCAGCTGACAAACTGCCATAGATCGCCGCTGCGTCGGATGTAAAAGTGTGATGACACCTGCATGCCTTCGATCTGCTTGAAGTAGGGGTGTGCGTTCCAGTCGAGCGTGTTGGTGAACAGGCGTTGCACCTGGTCGCCGCCAAACTGTCCCGGCGGCAAACTGATCGAGTGCAGCACAACCAGGTCAATCAATGCCTGTGATGGGCGCGGACCAAAGTTTGGCGAGGCCAGCGCACTGGCGAACTGATACCAGCCGTTAATCCAAAGCGGTGTCTGCGGCAGGGACTCGCCGGTGCCAATCGTGGCGTCAGAGGGGCTCATCGCCGGGATCGCTGTTTTGGGGCGTCTCGATGTTCAGGCGCGCAATTCGGTAGCGCATCTGGCGCAGGCTCAATCCGAGTCGGGCGGCCGCAGCGGTGCGATTGAAGTTGGAGGCCTGAAGCGCCTGAACCAGGATGGTGCGCTCCTGTGCGTCCAGGTGGTCCTGCAGGTCGCTTGGCAGAGTGGTCGACTCATCGTCATGCTCTGGTCCATCCCTTGGGGCTGTGCTTGCGTGGTCACCCTGAGGCGGTGACCGCGCACCCAGTGGTGGTTCGATCTGGAGTTCGTCGTTTTCGCTCAACGCAACCGCCCGGTGCAGCAGGTTCTCCAATTCGCGCACATTGCCTGTCAGAGGGTCATGGGCCAGCTGGTTCAACATCGTGGCTGACAGCGTGGGCACGGGCATTTCCGATTCAAGGGCAATGCGCTGCAGCAAACTGGCGCACAGCGCGGGCAGGTCTTCGCGCCGCTCGCGCAACGGCGGAATCGCAATTTCGATCACGTTGAGGCGGTAGTACAGGTCCTGCCGGAAGGTTCCCGCCTGCACCTCGCCTGCCAGGTTCTTGTGGGTGGCACTGATGATGCGCACATCCACCGACTGCTCCTGGGGTGAGCCAATGGCCCGCACACAGCGTTCCTGAATGGCCCGCAGTAATTTGGACTGCATGGCAAGCGGCAGATCCCCGATTTCGTCCAGAAACAGCGTTCCGCCGCGAGCCGCCTGGAAGAATCCATCGCGATCCTGGGTGGAGCCGGTGTACGAGCCTTTCTTGGCTCCGAAGAATTCAGCCTCCAGAAGGTTTTCGGGGATGGCGCTGCAGTTCACTGCAATCATGGGGTGACCGGCCCGGTGACTGTTGGCGTGCACGGCAAGCGCCACCAGCTCCTTGCCGGTCCCGGACTCACCCGTGACCAGAACCGGCGCCATGCTTCGTGCGACTTTGACGATGCGTTCCTTGACGCGGCGCATGCCCGCCGAATCGCCAACCAGTCGCTCCAGTGATTCCTGCCCATTGGGCGCGTCCGGTTTGCTGCTCGCTGGCGCAGATCGCGTTGAAGCGGCGCGTGTGTCTACCGGTGACACAACAGGCTCATGCGCCGCTGAGGCGATGACTGAGCGAAACTGTTTGAGATCGACTGGCTTGGTCAAATAATCGAAAGCGCCGGCCTTGAGCGAGCGCACCGCGTTTTCAGCCGAGCCGTAGGCAGTAATGACCACGCAGCGCTCCCTGCGCTGTTGCTCTTTGATCAGATGCAGCAAGTCAATGCCCAGGCCGTCGGGCAGACGCATGTCCGTGATGACAACGTCAAAGCCCCCTTGATTCAGATGTGCCACCGCCTGCTTGAGATCCTCGGCAGTCTCAACGCGGTATCCCTCGCGCAAGAGTGTCAACTCGTAGAGCGTGCGCAAATCGGGCTCGTCATCGACGACCAGGATCCGGGAGGCACTCAGGGGCGGGTTCGATGCCATGGGGTTGGAGTCTGGGGTTCGTTGATCGCGATGGGAATGTCCTGGGAGCGCAGCGAGGGAAAGGTAATGATAAATTCATTGCCGGATACAGTCTGGCCGCGGGCACGGCGTTCACGCCGCTCGTAGGCAATGCTGGCACCATGCTCTTCGCACAGTTCCCTGCAAATATAGAGACCCAGTCCGCTGGAACGGCTCTCTGAGGAAAAAAAGGGTTCAAACAGGTGCCGCTCCACCGATTTGTCCATGGGCGGTCCGTCACTCCAGACCAGAAGATGACTCTGGCCCAACGGTGTTGCTGTGACCTCCACCTGAATGCAATCGATTCGAGCGCTGGCGTAGCGACCTGCGTTGTCCAGCAGGTTGACCAGCACCCGGCGCAGGTGTTCAGTTTCGAAATTCACCACGATATTGTGGGAGCCCTGCTTGAACTGCAGCAGGTGCCCGGCATCGGACTGTGCCTGCCAGTCGTGGCAAATTGCATCGGTAGCCGTGCAGAGATTCAAGGTCCCTCTGTGCATCAACTGATCGTCGTGACTTCGGACCCGGGAGATGTCCAGCACATCGTCCACGATTTTGCCCAGACGCTGGGAGTTTTGCTGGACCATGCGGGTGAGCTGCTTGTGTCGCGGCTCGGTGAGTTCTTCGTCGAGCAGCGCATTGGCCTGCGCGATGGCCGCCAGCGGATTGCGAATCTCATGCGCCACGGCGGCCGACATGCGCCCCATGCTGGCGAGTTTGTCGGCTCGCATGCGGGCCTCCACCTCGCGCTGATCCTGCAGGAACATGACGCAAAGGACTTCCTCGCTGCCGCTCTGTGAGGATGTCAACTGGGTGTGTGCATGGATCCGCCTTGGACCCTGGCCAACGTGATGTATGGTGACATCGGCTTGCTGCGCCAAGCTGAGCGAAAAACTGAGTCGCATCAGGTCGACCAGGCCTTGCCAGCCGGTCACGTGGGTCAGGTCGAACGAGCCAACGCGAAAATCGCGCTCGGCACCGAGCAGCATGCGCGCGGCGGGGTTGGCCGCGCGCACCATTCCATTCTGGTCCACCACCACAATGCCGTCTGTCAAGGACTCGATAACCAACTCGTTGACCTGGCGTTGAACCTTTTCGGCAAGCTGGCTGCGCTGTGCCCGTCTCTCCTCGCTCTCCAGGCGAGTGGCCATCTGACTGGCCAGAAACGAAAGAATGAAGCCCCCGGCACCGGTGAGCGCCGCCTGGTAAAAATGGGCAGCGGTGTTGCTCGGCAGCGCCACCGATAACCAGATCGCATGTCCAAACAGCAGCAGGGTGACACCGGCTGCCGCCGTCATGGCCAGCAAAAGTGAGCCCAATACAGAGGCCATGAGAATCGGCAGTGCAAACAAAGGCGTGTAGTTGATGCTGCCATCCTGAATCACCTGCAGGGCGGTGAACACCGCCAAATCGACGCCCAGAATGGCCAGCCAGCGGGCATCAAAGGTTTTCCCAAGGGGGCCGCCACCGGCGCGCACGCGGGTGATCAGCGTGGCTACCAGATAGCCACCACAGATGAAGATCAATGTGCGGTCGCTGGACGATCCAAGCACATAAATGGCACCCTGGAGCAGCAGCAACACCAGTGCCAGAGTGAGGCGTGCCGTCATGAACCCGCGCCACAGTCGCACAATCTCACGAGGCTGGGCGCTCCTGCGTTCGAGCGCGGGGTCCGGCGCAATGGGGGCAAACCAAGAGTGTGCCTCTGGTTGCGGCCTCATTCAGTACTCCGCTTTTTTGAGATGTTCAGCGCAGCAGTACAGGCCTTTTTTTCCCTGAAGGGCGTCGCCCGAGGGCACGTGGACCCGGCATAGCGCGCAGCTCACCATGTCCTGCGGTTCATGGTCTGCGGCGGGGCGGGAGGGTTTGTGCGGCGGAGCAACGGGGCGGCCTGAGCGCCAAAGCCAGATGCAGACCAACAGGAATGCGACGACCAGAACAAATTTCATAGTGAGCGACCGAGCACAATCTCCATCACAAAGCGCGAGCCCACGTAGGCCAGCAGCAGCAAGCCTGAGCCGACATAGAGCACACGCACCGCGCGCCTGCCGCGCCAGCCAAACCAGAAGCGTCCGGCCAACAGGATGGCAAACACCAGCCAGGACAGGAGTGAAAAGATGGTCTTGTGGTCCCACTTGAGCGTGGTGGCTGCGCCGTAGAGCTGATCCTTGAACAGCAGCCCGACCAGCAGCGTGGCGGTGAGCAAGACAAAGCCAATGCTGACGAACCTGAAAATCAGGCGCTCCATGGTCAGCAGCGGTAGGCCGCTGTGCGGATCGGCGGCGACCCGGATGCGATCTTCGGCTCGGATCATGATCCAGGCGTGCACAACCGCCACGGCAAAGAGGCCGTAGGAGGCGATTCCCAAGGCCCAGTGCAGGGCCAACCAGGGGGAGGCGTTGGGATGCAACTGACTGCCGGGAAACACCGCGGCCAGCAGGACGGCGGCTGCGCCCAGCGCAGAAAGGGTCCAACGGGTCTGCATCAGCGGGAAGACCCACACTTCGACGGCGTAGACGGCGGCGACCAACCAGGCTGTGACCGACAACGCGGGCGCAAACCCAAACCGGGGTGGCTCCCCGAGCAGACCTGAGGCCAGCAGGACGCCGTGCATCGCCCAGGCCACCAGCACCGCCACGCGGGCCGTCGCTTCGCCCAGACGGACTGCGCCTATTGCTGAAACGGCATAAGCCAGGGCGGTGCCAATCGCCAAAGTCAGGACGAGGGGAGGCTCACTGGGTAAAATCATCCCCACAGTTTAGCGTTTTGCATCAGGCCAGTGTCAGTTGGCCGCAACTTTGGTTCGCTCGCGCGAGTACCTCCATATGGCCTCCATCCTTACCGACAAACTTTCCCGCCTCGTCAAAGAAATTCGCGGACAGGCACGCATCACCGAATCCAATGTGGCCGAGATGCTGCGCGAAGTGCGCATGGCCTTGCTGGAGGCCGACGTGGCCCTGCCGGTGGTGCGCGATTTCATCGCCAGCGTGCGGGAAAAAGCCCTGGGCGCCGAGGTTCTGGGCTCACTGACACCCGGGCAGGCGCTGGTAGGTATCGTCAACCGCGAGTTGGCTGTCATCATGGGCCACGGGGTGAGTGACATCAACCTGGCCGCGCAGCCCCCCGCCGTCATTTTGATGGCCGGCTTGCAGGGCGCTGGCAAGACCACCACCACGGCCAAGCTGGCCAAACACCTGATCGAGAAGCGCCGCAAGAAAGTGCTCACGGTCTCGGGTGACGTGTACCGACCGGCGGCCATCGAGCAGCTCAAGACCGTGACTGCACAGGTGGGCGCACAGTGGTTTCCCAGCACGCCCGATCAAAAACCGGCCGACATTGCCCGGGAAGCACTGGACTATGCCCGCAAGCACTTCTTTGACGTGTTGCTGGTGGACACCGCTGGCCGACTTGCCATTGATGAAGCCTTGATGAAGGAGATCAAGGAACTGCACGCTGTACTCAATCCGGTCGAAACCCTCTTCGTGGTCGACGCCATGCAGGGCCAGGACGCCATCAACACGGCCAGGGCTTTTAAGGAAGCCCTGCCGTTGACGGGCATCATCCTGACCAAGACCGATGGAGATTCACGCGGTGGCGCTGCGCTCTCGGTGCGGCAAGTGACTGGTGTGCCCATCAAATTCTCTGGCACCAGCGAAAAAATGGATGGCCTGGAGGTTTTTGACGCGGAACGCCACGCCGGGCGCATTCTGGGCATGGGCGATATTCTGGCGCTGGTGGAGCAGGTCACCTCCGGCGTGGACGTTGCCGCAGCCCAAAGGTTGGCGGCCAAGGTCAAGAGCGGTGCGGGGTTTGACCTCAATGATTTTTTGTCCCAGATTCAGCAGATGAAGCAGATGGGTGGGTTGTCCAGCCTCATGGACAAGCTGCCCGCCGCAATGGCCGCCAAAGCCGGTCAGGTGGACATGGGCCGGGCCGAGAAAGACATCAAGCGCAAGGAAGGCATCATCCACAGCATGACCACGCTGGAGCGGCGCAAACCCGAGCTCATCAAGGCCACCCGCAAACGCCGCATCGCCGCTGGCGCAGGGGTCCACGTGCAGGAAGTCAACCGCATGCTCAAGGAGTTTGAGCAGATGCAGGACATGATGAAGAAGATGAAGGGCGGGGGCATGATGAAGATGATGAAGCGCATGGGTGGCATGAAAGGCATGCCGAAAATGCCTTTCTGATACTTTGCGGGACAGACCGAGCAAAGCGAGCTCTGTCCTCAACTCGAACCGGGATGTTTGGAAGTCCACCTTGCGGGACAGACCGAGCGCAGCGAGCTCTGTCTGGAAATAGTATGAGTCATTTTGACCTGTAGCCCCCGTGAATATTCCTGACACTGCAATCAAAACAGTAGCAATACTTCCACTTTTATCCCTGCTCCGAACCTGTTCGGGTGGGGGTGAAAAGCGACGCAGTGGTTGGGGGGAGGGAACAAGGCAGAAGAAATTCCTCGTCAAGCCTGCCAGCATCGTTCCTGGGAGTCTGGGCGGCAGAGCATTCTGCTGGCCCCCGGCCTGCGGCGGCCTACTTTTACCTGCACAGAACGCTTCGCCACCCAGAATCCTAGCTGGACGCGGCCTTGCCAACTGACTTCGAAGTCGCCACGCGAGGCGGCTTCGCATTGGCCGTACGAGGCAATTTGGCTTTTGCCACAGGCTTGGCCAAGCGCGCCTTTAACGCTGCCTCCCAAGCCAGCCGGGCCCAAGGCGCCATCAGGGCGGGTGACTCCATGGCCTCATCGGGGGCGCTGAAGTAGTTCATGCGCATGGTTTTCTCCTTGGCATGAAACACGAAGGGCTCGCAACCAGCCTGTTGGTAAGCCACTTGGGAAATCTCGTCGGCCTTGAGCCAGAGTTTTTCGCCCGAGCCCAGATCGGCAACGATGGCCAGGGTCAGGTCCTGCGTGCTGATGCCATGGCCGCCAAACATGCGCCGTGCCACGCACGGCCCGACCGTGGCGAGCAGGTCGCAGCAGTACTGCGCAAACTCACTGACGGGTTTGGCCATTGGCGACTCCTAACATTCCACAATGTTGACGGCCAGACCGCCGCGTGAGGTTTCCTTGTACTTGGTCTTCATGTCGGCGCCGGTCTCGAACATGGTCTTGATCACCTTGTCCAGCGAAACCACATGCTGACCGTTGCCCTGAAGAGCCATGCGGGCCGCATTGACCGCCTTCACAGCGCCCATGGCGTTGCGTTCGATGCACGGAACCTGCACCAAGCCTCCGATGGGATCGCAGGTCAGCCCCAGGTTGTGTTCCATGCCGATTTCGGCGGCGTTCTCGATCTGCTCGGGGCTGCCGCCCATCACCGCCGCCAGCCCGGCTGCTGCCATGGAGCAGGCCACGCCCACTTCGCCCTGACAGCCCACTTCGGCGCCGCTGATGGAGGCGTTGAGTTTGTACAGCATGCCGATGGCCGCTGCATTCATCAGAAAGTCGATGACGGCGTCCTGCCCATCGCTGTGACCGGCGCGCCCGCTGGCGGGCAGCACAAAGCGGTCGCAGTAGTGCAGCACCGCCGGGATGACCCCGGCTGCGCCATTGGTGGGTGCGGTGACTACCCGACCACCGGCGGCGTTTTCTTCATTCACCGCGAAAGCGTAGACGTTGACCCAATCGAGCACCGAAAGCGGATCGGCCAGCGTGCGCTCGGCGCGTTCACGCAGGCGCGCAGCCAGCAGCGGCGCGCGCCGTTGCACGCGGTAGGGGCCGGGCAGCGTGCCCTCAATGCGCAGGCCTCGTTGCACGCACTCGCGCATCACCTGCCAGATGTGCAGCAGACCGGCGCGAATCTCTTCGTCGCTGCGCCAGGTCCGCTCGTTGGCCCACATCACCTCGCCAATGCGCAGTCCCTCCTGCTTGCAAATGGCCAGCAGTTCATCACCCGAGGTAAACGGATACGCCACCTTTTGGTATTCCGTCAGAACAGCCTCGTTGGGTGCGCCTGCGGTCACCACAAAACCACCGCCCACGCTGAGGTACTTGCTCTCCTTGATGGGTTCACCGGCTGCATTGAATGCACTGAACCTCATGCCGTTGGGGTGCTCGGCCAGCACTTCGCGGCGGTACATCAGCAGGTGTTCTTTTTCCTTGAATGCAATGGGACGTGTGCCCAGCAGAGCCAGCGTTTTGCTGGCGCGCACGCTTTGAACCAATATCGGAACGGCGTCTACCTCCACCGTATCGGGGCTGTGGCCCATCAGGCCGAGGATGACGGCCACATCCGAGCCGTGGCCCTTGCCGGTAGCCCCGAGCGAGCCGTAGAGTTCGCACTTGACGTGCGCGGTGGCTTCCAGCAGCCCCTCCTGGGCCAGTGCCTGCGCGAACATGCGCGCCGCGCGCATCGGGCCCACGGTGTGGGAACTGCTCGGACCGATGCCTATTTTGAAAAGATCGAAAACGCTGATAGCCATGGGGCGATCTTAGTGGCTGGGGCCACTCACCCAGGGCGCGCCGATAATGTTGCAGCAATGAATCAGCTTCAGGGGAGAAAAAAATATGACAGATCGTTCAGAACACGCATTAACAACCGCGCCGGTTGAGGTGGTCATCATGGCTGCGGGCAAAGGCACGCGCATGAAAAGCAGCCTGCCCAAGGTGCTGCATCGCCTGGCCGGGCGGGCGCTGCTAGACCATGTGCTGGACACTGCTGGCGCGCTATCGGTGCGTCAGGCGGTGGTGATCACCGGCCACGGTGCTACAGAAGTAGAAGCGGCATGTGCATTATCGACGGGGGATAGGGCCAGTTTTTCTATAAATTTTGTACGCCAGGAGCCGCAGCTTGGCACCGGCCACGCGGTGCAGCAGGCGGCGCCGAAGCTGGCTGACGACGGCATTGTGGTGGTGCTCTCGGGGGATGTGCCCCTGACCCAGGCCGATACCCTGCACCGAGCTCGTGGCTGCCTGCGGTGGCGACAAGCTGGCGCTGCTCACGGTGGATTTGGCCGACCCTTGCGGCTATGGACGCATCGTGCGCCAGGGCCAGACGGTGCAGGCCATTGTGGAGCACAAGGACGCCAGCGAGGCCCAGCGCACGATTGCCGAGATCTACAGCGGCATCATGGCTGTGCCCGCGCGGCAGCTCAAGAAATGGTTGGCCCGGCTGGACAACCAGAATGCTCAGGGCGAGTACTACCTCACCGACATCGTTCGATTTGCCGTGGCCGACGGCGTGCCGGTGGTGGCGCACAAGATTCTTGATGCGGTCCAGGTCGCTGGCGTCAACAGCCCGGTTCAACTCGCCGAGTTGGAGCGTGCCTTCCAGCAGCGCACCGCCTTGCAATTGATGGAGCAGGGCGTTCGGCTGGCCGATCCGGCCCGCTTTGACGTGCGCGGCCAGTTGCAATGTGCCCAGGATGTGTCGATTGATGTGAATTGTGTGTTTGAGGGCCAAGTCAGCCTGGGCGAGGGCGTGCGAATCGGCGCCAACTGTGTGATTTCCAATGCAGAAATTTCAGCCGGGGCGGTGATTCATCCCTTTACCCATATCGAAGGCGGTCTGCCCGGCAGCAAAGATTTTGTGCAAGTGGGTGCCGGCGCGCTGGTGGGCCCGTTTGCCCGCTTGCGTCCCGGTGCAAAACTCGGCGCTGAAGTGCACATTGGCAACTTTGTCGAGGTCAAAAACTCCACCCTGGCCAAGGGCGCCAAGGCCAATCATCTGGCGTACCTGGGAGACGCCGTGGTGGGCGAGCGCGTGAACTACGGCGCGGGCAGCATCACCGCCAATTATGACGGCGCGTTCAAACACCGCACCGTGATTGAAGCCGATGTGCACATCGGCAGCAACTGCGTGCTGGTGGCTCCCATCACCATTGGTGCGGGCGGTACCGTGGGCGGGGGCTCGACCCTGACCAAAGATGCGCCACCCGGCGTCCTAAGCCTGGCCCGGGCCAGGCAGGTGAGCATTGCCAACTGGAAACGGCCCAGAAAATGAGCGACACGCCGCCTGCCTTTGCACTGGAAAACCAGCGGCTTGAGCGCGAGTTGGTTCAGGCCCGCGCTGCACTGGAGGACTTCACCTACTCGGTTTCGCACGATCTGCGAGCGTCGCTGCGCCACATCAACGCCTACGTCAAAATCATCAATGAAGTAATGGGCGAGCAGGGTGCGCCTGACTTGAAGAAGCACCTCGCCACGGTGAGCCAGGCTGCGGCGCAAATGGGCTGTCAGATTGATGCACTCACGGAGTTGTCACGTCTGGCGCGAGTGGAACTCTCGCGCACCGTGCTCGATTGCGGGCAAATGGCCCGCGATACAGTGGCCGCGCTCGCGCAAACCCTGGGCGAGCGGGGGGTGGAGTGGCAGATCGCGCCAGATATTCCCGCTGTGCAGGCGGACGCCATCCTGACGCGCCAGGTGCTCGATCAGCTGTTCTCCAACGCCCTGAAGTTCACCACGCCACGGCCCCTTGCCATCATCAAGCTGGCTTGGGCCGTGCAGAGCAACGGCTATTGCGCGCTCACGGTCAGCGACAACGGCGTGGGCTTCAATCCCCAATATGGGGGCAAGTTGTTTCAGGCATTTCAGCGGCTGCACAGCGCCCGCGAGTTTGACGGCCTGGGCATGGGGTTGGCGCGGGTGCGCAAGATCGTTGAACGCCATGGCGGCTCGGTCTGGGCGCAGGGCGCGGTGGGTGCCGGATGCCGTGTCAGCTTCACGCTGCCTTTGGCCGCCGAGACGGCTTAATTGACGGCCGCTGCATTGCGACCGGGCAGGGACACCCTCGCTCCGAACTTGCTGCGCTTGATGCTGAAGAAGGCTTTGACATTGCGCACGTTGGCGTCTGCCGTGAACAGGCGCTGGGACAAAGCCAGGTAATCGGGCATGTCGCTGGTGTGCACCACCAGGCAAAAATCGGGCCCGGGTGAGACCCGGTAGCACTGCTGTACGCCGTTGTCCTGGACCGCGCGCTGCTCGAAGGCGTCCAAGGCAGTTTGGTCCTGTCGGTCCAGCGTGATTTCGACGATGGCACACAAGCCATGCCCAGCCACGCTGGCAAGCCGGTCCACGCTGAGTACCGCAATTTGACGCTCGATCAAGCCGACCTCGCGCAAACGCTTGACCCGGCGCAGGCAGGTCGGGGGTGAAATGTGAACTCGGCTTGCCAGCGCCTGGTTGCTCAGGGAGGCGTCCCGCTGGAGTTGCTCCAGCAGTGCGAAGTCGATTGCATCAATTGCTATTTGTTCCATATTTATCTATTTTTTGAAAGATTTGATGTTTTTCATGAATTGATGAAATATATAGCCAAATGAGTTGATATTTCAACTGCATATTTCTTGTTGATGCACCTACCATTGCGCATTCTTCACTGGAGCAAGCTATGTGTGGCATTGTCGGTGCGGTTTCTACCCGCAACATCGTTCCCATTCTGGTTCAGGGTTTGAGCCGACTTGAGTATCGGGGTTACGACTCCTGCGGCGTGGCGGTGTACGCCAAGGGCTTGCAACGCGCCCGCAGCACTGCGCGTGTGGCCGAGCTGGCCAGTCAAATTCAATCGAGTGCTCTTGAAGGCCAAACCGGCATCGCCCACACGCGTTGGGCCACGCACGGCGCGCCGGTGGTCCACAACGCCCACCCCCATTTCAGCCATGGCCCGGGTGCCCAGGCGAGCAGCCGACCGGGGCGCATCGCGTTGGTGCACAACGGCATCATTGAAAACCATGACGAGTTGCGCGCTGAGTTGACGGCCCGGGGCTATGAGTTTGCGAGTCAGACCGACACGGAGGTCATCGCCCATCTGGTGGACAGCCTGTACGACGGCGACTTGCTTGAGGCGGTCAGGGCTGCGCTGGTGCGGTTGCGCGGTGCCTACGCGCTGGCCGTGTTTTGCAAAGACGAGCCGCATCGCTTGATTGGGGCCAGGGCCGGTTCGCCGCTGATCTTGGGCGTGGGGCAGGACGGGCAGGAGCATTTTCTGGCCAGCGACGCCATGGCCCTGGCGGGCGTGACCGATCAAATCGTCTACCTCAATGAAGGCGATGTGGTTGACGTGCAACTGGGCAAATACTGGCTGCTGGACAAATCGGGCAAGCCCGTGGCCCCTGAGCAGCGTCCGGTCAAAACCGTGCACGCGCACAGCGGCGCAGCCGAACTCGGGCCCTACCGGCACTACATGCAAAAGGAAATTTTTGAGCAGCCGCGCGCCATCGCCGACACCCTGCAAGGGCTCTCGGGTATCGTGCCCGAAATTTTTGACGGACAGGCCAGCGCGGCACGGGTGTTCAAGGACATTGATTCTGTCCTGATTCTGGCCTGTGGCACCAGTTACTACAGTGGTTGCGTTGCCAAGTACTGGCTGGAGAGCATCGCCAAAATTCCAACCCAGGTCGAAGTGGCCAGCGAATACCGCTACCGGGATTCGGTGCCCAATCCGCGCACGTTGGTGGTCACCATCACCCAGTCGGGCGAGACGGCCGATACCCTGGCGGCACTGCGTCACGCCCAAAGCCTGGGCATGAACCATACCCTGACGGTGTGCAACGTGGCCACCAGCGCCATGGTGCGCGAGTGCGAACTGGCCTACATCACGCGCGCGGGCATCGAAATCGGTGTGGCCTCCACCAAGGCCTTCACCGCGCAACTGGCAGGCTTGTTTCTTCTGACGCTGGCATTGGCCCAAGCCAAAGGATGCTTGAGCGAGGCCGATGAAGAGCGTCACCTCAAAGCCATGCGCCACTTGCCCACTGCACTGCAGGCGGTGCTGGCGCTGGAGCCGCAGATCATCGCGTGGGCGCAGGACTTTGCGCTCAAGGAAAACGCCCTGTTCCTGGGACGCGGCCTGCACTACCCGATTGCCCTGGAAGGCGCGCTCAAGCTCAAGGAAATCAGCTACATCCATGCCGAGGCCTACCCGGCCGGTGAGCTTAAACACGGGCCGCTGGCGCTGGTGACCAGTGCCATGCCGGTGGTCACCGTGGCGCCCAATGATGCTCTGCTGGAAAAGCTCAAGAGCAACATGCACGAGGTGCGTGCCCGTGGCGGCGTGCTCTATGTGCTGGCCGATGCCGACAGCCACATCGAGTCGGGTGAGGGCCTGCACGTCATTCGCATGCCCGAGCATTACGGTGCGCTTTCTCCCTTGTTGCATGTGGTGCCGCTTCAGTTACTGGCCTATCACACCGCTTGCGCCCGGGGCACCGATGTTGACAAGCCCCGCAACCTGGCGAAAAGTGTGACGGTGGAGTAGCGCATGGGACTCAATTTGACAATGGCTGCAGCCTCCAGTTCCGACAGCGACTGCGCAATGGGCTGATATTTGTGACGCCCCTTTGTCGAAGAGAGAGCATCCGGTGC
The DNA here is from genome assembly GCA_963784775.1 of uncultured beta proteobacterium. Classification (GTDB taxonomy): domain Bacteria; phylum Pseudomonadota; class Gammaproteobacteria; order Burkholderiales; family Burkholderiaceae_C; genus Rhodoferax. The sequence goes on from CAWAST010000007.1 coordinate 164,955, forward strand.
CAGGTCTCGAACCAATGCATGATAATTTCCTGAAACCTTGGAGAACCTTATGAAAAAAACCATTCACGTTGCGGTGTTGCTTTCCGGTTGTGGGTATCTCGATGGGGCTGAGGTCCGCGAGTCGGTGCTGACCCTGCTTGCGCTCGATCAGCAAGGGGCCACGTTCCAGTGCATCGCGCCCAATGCGCTCCAGCATCACGTGGTCAACCACGTCACTGGCGAGCCCGTGGCAGGTGCGCAACGCAACATCCTGGAGGAGTCCAGTCGCATCTCCCGGATGGGGAAATGCCTGGACCTGGCGCAAGCGCAGGTGGCGGACTATGACGCGCTGGTTATGCCAGGGGGATTCGGCGTGGCCAAGAACCACTGCAGCTTTGCGTTTGAGGGGGCGAAGGCACAGGTGAGGCCCGACGTGGCGGCATTTGTGCGCGGCTTTTTTGATGCCAGCAAACCGGTGGGCGCCATCTGCATCGCGCCCGCGCTGGTAGCCCTGGCCTTGCAGGGGCGCGAAAGTGCGGCGCTGACCCTGGGCAACGATGCGGGGGTGGCTGCCGCCATGAAGGAACTCGGTCATCGCCATCAGGAGACGCCCAATGCTGCTGAGATCGTGGTGGACGAGGCGCACAAGCTGGTGACCACGCCGGCCTACATGTTTGACGACGCCAAACTCAGTGACGTCATGACCGGCATCGAGCGCTGCGTGGCCGAAGTGCTCAAGCTCGCTTGAGCCAGGCGTCTCATAGATGACTGCGTCCCAGAATCCCCAACCCGAGCGCCGTGTCGCTCTGATCACCGGAGCCAACACCGGCATCGGGCGGGTCACGGCGCGTGAACTGGCGCGCCAGGGCGTGCATGTGTTTGTGGCCTGCCGCTCCCGCGAGCGCACGCAGGGCTTGCTCGACGAGGTAAAAGCCATCGCCCCTCAGGCCCGAATCGAGTGGCTCGCGCTCGATTTGGGCAGCTTTGAATCGATCCGCTACTGCGCGGAAAGCTTTTTGGCGCGCGGCTTGCCGCTGCATCTGCTGATCAATAACGCGGGGCTGGCAGGGGCGAGGGGGCTGACCGAATCAGGCTTTGAGCTGGCGTTCGGCGTCAACCACATGGGACACTTTTTGCTCACGCGGTTGCTGCTCGATCGCATCAAAGCCTCGGCCCCCGCACGCATCGTGACGGTAGCCAGCCGGGCTCACTACCGTGCTCGCGCCCTGAACTGGACGGCCCTGCGCGAGCCAACCCGCAACCTCGGTGCGCTGCCCGAGTACTGCGCCTCCAAGCTGGCCAATGTGTTGTTCAGCGCCGAGCTTGGTCGGCGCCTTGAGGGGACCGGGGTGACCACGTATGCGTTGCACCCCGGCGTGGTGGCCACGGATGTGTGGCGTTCGGTGCCCTGGCCGCTGGGGTCGTTGTTCAAGTTGTTCCTGATTTCTGCGCAGCAGGGAGCAGCCACCAGCCTGCATTGCGCCACCGCGCCTGCTCTGGAGTTCGAAACCGGCTCGTACTACGACAAATGCAGTGCCAAGACGCCCAGCAAGCTGGCACGCGATCTTGCGCTGGCTGATGAACTTTGGCGGCGCAGTGAAGAGTGGATCGGCCAGTACGGCTGATTTAAATGCTGCCAACGGATAGCCCCGGGTTGAGTTTGATGCGGGCCGATTGCACACTCAGAAGCTGTTTCGGTCAACTTTTTGAGGATTAATTTGATGGCAAATATTGCATTTTTGGGCACTGGCTTGCTGGGCAGCGCTTTTGCCGAGGCGGCTGCCAAACGAGGTGACTGCGTTAGCGCATGGAATCGCACGCCGGAGAAGTTGCGGGCACTGCAAGAATTTGGCGTGATCGCCGCGGCCACCCCCGCCGATGCGGTGCGCCAGGCGCAGCGGGTTCATCTGGTGCTCAAGGACGACCCGGTGGTGGACACGGTACTTGAGGCGGCCCGTCCCGGCCTGCTCCCCGATGCCGTCATCATCGACCACACGACCACCCTGCCCGCGCTCACCGCAGTTCGTGCGCAAAGGCTTGCAGCCCAGGGGGTGAAGTACCTGCATTGCCCCGTGTTCATGGGTCCGGCGGCTGCGCGCAACGTGCAGGGCACGATGATGGTGGCCGGTCCCAAGGAAGTGTTCGAGGAAGTCAAGGTTGAATTGGCGAAAATGACCGGGCAGCTCGAGTATTTTGGGGAACGTGCTGATCTGGCGGCTGTGAACAAGCTCTTTGGCAACGCCATGATCATTGGTGTGGCTGCCTTGATGGCCGATATTCTGACCATCGCCCAGGCCAACGATGTGCCCGCCCTCGATGCCACCAAGTTGCTGGGTTTGTTCGATCTGAACAGCTTTGTCAGCGGGCGCGGCACCAACATGGCCAGGGGCATTTTTACGCCCAGCTTCGAGATGGCCATGGCACGCAAGGATGTGCGTCTGATGCTTGAAACCGTGGCCGCACGCCCGATGGCCGCTTTGCCCGCCGTGGCAGCGCGCATGGACGAGTTGATCGCGCAGGGCTGGGGGGCCAAGGATTTCAGCGTGCTTGGGCTCGATGCGCTCAAACGCTCGTGAGCCACCGTGCTAAGCTGACACGCTGAAAGCGGGCTTGTTCGGCCTGCGCCTGATTTCCATTGAACAAAACGAGGAGATTTTCATGCCCGCCCTGTTGCCCACCATCGATCCAGACGGTCTGCTTGAGTTTTCCGTGGTTTACACCGACCGTGCGCTTAACCACATGTCGAAAAGCTTTCAAGGCGTGATGAAAGACCTTTCGATCATGCTCAAGGACGTGTATCACGCCAAGTCGGCGGTGATCGTGCCTGGCAGCGGCACCTTTGGCATGGAGGCTGTGGCCCGCCAGTTCGCTACCGGCAAAAAAGTTTTGATTCTGCGCAACGGCTGGTTCAGTTTTCGCTGGACCCAGATTCTGGACACGGGCCGCATCGCGGCCGAATCGAGCGTGCTCAAGGCCCGGCGCGTCGGCGACGAAAAGCAGTCGCCCTGGGTGCCCGCGCCCATTGACGAAGCCGTGGCTGCCATCCGCGAGAAAAAGCCCGATCTGGTATTTGCCACCCATGTGGAAACGGCCAGCGGCATGCTGCTGCCCGACGACTACCTGCGCGCGCTGAGTGGCGCGGCACACGAAGTGGGTGCACTGTTTGTGCTGGACTGCATCGCCTCGGGTGCCCTGTGGGTGAACATGCAGGACATCGGTGTGGATGTGCTGGTGAGCGCGCCGCAGAAGGGCTGGAGCGCATCACCGTGCTGCGCGATGGTGATGCTCAGCGAACGTGCCCGCGCCGCCATCGACGACACCACCAGTTCCAGCTTTGCCTGCGACCTCAAGAAATGGCTGCAGATCATGGAAGCGTACGAAAACGGCGGTCATGCCTACCACGCCACCATGCCCACCGATGCCCTCACCCAGTTGCGCGACACGATGAAAGAGACCATGGCCTATGGTCTGGACAAGGTGCGTCAGGAGCAGGTTGACCTGGGTGCCAAGGTGCGTGCCCTGTTCGAGAGCCGGGGCATAGCCAGTGTGGCGGCCAAAGGTTTCCAGGCCCCCGGCGTGGTGGTGAGCTACACCGAAGACCCGGAAATTCAATCGGGCCGAAAATTCCTCGCGCAGGGCCTGCAAACTGCCGCGGGTGTGCCCTTGCAGTGTGACGAGCCGACCGACTACATGAGCTTTCGCATTGGACTGTTTGGTCTGGACAAATGGCACAACGTCGACCGCACGGTCGCCCACTTGGCTGCGGCGCTCGACAAGGTTTTGTAGCCAGCGCCGGGATTGTCAGCCGAAGCTGGCTTCAAAGTACAAGCTTCCGGGCCCTTGTTGCACGGATGACATGAAAGCTTTTCTGGCAGTAACCGACAGCCCTGACAACTGCTGAGCCGTTGGAAGCGCTTCATCGGACCGCAGCAGCCGCCCGCTGGTCTTGTCCCGCAGGCGGTCCACCAGCGGATCGAATGGCATGCTTGTCCAGCGGTTCTTGAGTGCCTGCTGTTTGAAGACTGGAATGAACGCCATCAGATTCTCGCTGGTCATCTGTTCCAGACCCAGCGTTCTGAGTGTTGCATTGTGGCTGCCATGGTGGCCCACCTTGTAGAACACGGTTCGGGACAGCAGATCAGGGCCAGTGACTTCGACCGGCCCTGATGCCGGCTTGAGCCGCCATTTGAGGTGCTGCCACGACAGCCAGTTACCGATTTGCGCATCTCCGGGGAACAGGAACACTTCGCCGGTGTCTTCAAACTCGAACCCCAGCACAACACAGGTATTGTTGGTGTGTGCGTCCAGATTCAGGGCCAGGGTTTCGGCTGCCTGAGTCCAGTCCTCCTCAATTTTTCGCCAGTCTTCGCCTGCGGCGTTCCATGTGGCGTCCTGCAGTTCGCCAAGCTCGGCTGAAGCCCGCTGGAGCTTGCCGTCGCCCTGTTTGAAGCTGAGGTCGAACGGGCAGTCGTCAAAGCTCAGGTTGGACTCGTCTGTGGCCGCCATCCGGCTGAAAGCGGCGCCCAGACCGGGCGCAAGCTCGGCCTCGGATGCGAGCTCATACACCTCGCTGGCCCGTTTGCTGGGAGTGCTTTTCTTGATAAGGGATTCGTCTTGTGGCGGGCCCAAAACAAACACCCGTGTCCGGGGCACACCGGCAAGCCAGATGGGTGGCTTGTCAGGGTACAGGTAGCGGGTGGTCACGCCTCGGCGTTTCATGAGGTACTCAAAGGCCGAGCGGGTGCGCTCGATAGGTTTGCCAGCGGCCAGGTCCGCGGTGGCCTGTTCAATGCCAAAAAACCCCAGAACCGCGTTCAGGCCTCTTGAGCGCTCCTGCGCTGCCAGACTGGGTGAGCGTTCCAGGGCCTGGGCGGCCAGCGCGAGGGCCTGCACCTTGTCGGCGCGCTCTTGGCGCAGTCGCCGACCCAGCTCGTTTTGCGGGTCTTCAGTCCATCCGTACCAGACCTCGCCAATTTCTATCTTGTCGAAAATTTTCTGCGCCTGTTGTCGCGAAAAGCCGGAGGCGTGATCCCAGTGTTCGTGGGTCATCACCACCACGTCGATCCGGTTGTCGCAGCAACTGGCGATGTCCCTGGCCACGCGGTTCATGGTGGTCGCTGCGTCGCTGGCCACCGAGATGATGCCGCAATCGATGAGCACATTGAAGAAGCTGCCGTCATTTTTGGTAAATCTCAGCAGCAGGCAATCCCCGAGCCCGTGGGTGTACATGCGAATCTGCAGGCGGGGCCCGGCGCATTCGCTTGTCGTTGTTGCTCCCGTTCGGGTTGCCGCAGCCTGCGGTTCTTTGTGGCGAACCGCCTTCACGGTAGTGCCTTTGGTCGTCTTTTCGGGCTTGGTCGTGCTGGCCATGGTTGGCTTCCTCAGTGTTCACTGTGGAGCATGCAGAAAGGCTCCTCGGCGCGCGCACTGGCGTCGCCGCCGAAGTAGGTTTCCCGCAGCGACAGGCCCTGCTCAAGCCGGGTTTGTTTGTAGGCTTGAGTCGCCTCAAGCCGCGGTGCGTCGTTGATCGGGCGGGTGATGGCGTAGCGCAGGGTCGATGATTCACCTTCCATGTCAAAGATCAGCGTGCTGCCGCCACGGAAATCAAATGTGCCTTTGGCCGGATCGGCCGGATCAACAGGCATGCCTTTGAGTGATTGCGTCATGGAGATGATGAGCTGCTTCATGATCTGTCCGTCCGGCGTTACGCGCAGGGTAGGCAGTACGGAATGAACCTCGAAAGAGGGCAAGCCCGAGGCCCGGTAACCCAGGCCAGGCATCCCCGCGTCCAGATTCATGTTCAGGCCGGTGACCTTCATGAAGTTTTCGCGCTGCTGGGTTGCGTGGTCCTCGAACACGCTGCGCAAATACTCGTGGGCCGCGCGCCGTGCCTCCCTCAAGGTTTCGAAGACCTCCTCACGATCCTGCAGGTAGAGCGATCTGCTGATGAGGTCCTTGAGCTCGACGGCAACCAGTGCCAGGGCATTCCATTGCATGCCGTCGGCTTGCGAGGTTTCATACTCCAGGCGGGCGTAAGGCCAGCGCAGTTGCTCCTCGGAGAGCGTTTTGAGACCTTGCGGCAAGATGCCCCAGCGCCGAAATGACTCGATCAGGGCGACACGGTAGCCGTGCTTGTCGTTGGGAACCATATCGTAGTCCGCCGTGATGAGTGCGCGCAGGTAGTCGCCAAACGTAACGTCAAACGGCGGGCAGTAATCCAGGGCCCGGATGCACATGCCCAGAAAATGCTCCGCCGTACGGGTGGCCTCGCGGGCCAGGGCATCCACCAGCGTGGGATGCAGCGCCCCCAAGGGCACGATGCCCGAGCCCGAACTGGCCAGCGCGATGACGTCCCGGGTGCGGACTTTGTAAATGGCAAGAAACGCCGAAAACATCGCAGCCACAAGAATGGAACCGCGTTCGTGGGGCTCGATGGCGTCTCGCAGGCGGGTGGGGTCGGGCTCATGCAGCGTCCATTTGCCGTCGGCGCCGACATCGCCAATGGCCTGGCGCAGCGCCCCATAGCGGCCCGTGGCTTCGCCGAACTGCTGGGCGAGTTCACCCAGCAGCGATTTTGTCCCCAGGTCACCACGTGTGCGCGCGATCTGGTGTTTGAGGACTTCAGGAAACGTGAAATGCTGGAACAGCGCGACCAGGTCCGCAAATGCTTCGTGAAAGGCCAGAGTGTCGGCGTGGTTGTCTTCAATGTAGCGGCGATGCATTCCGTCCAGAAGCGCGTGGGTGGTTTCATGGGCGACGATGTCCTGCGACAGGCAACTGAAGACCGTTCCCGTTGGGCCCTGAAAGTAGCCGAACAGGAGCGCCTTCTTTTGCGGGCTGTAGTAGGCGTTGGCAGCGCGCAGCGCGTGGGGATAGATTCGCAGCGTTTGGACAAAGGTTTCCCGCTGCCCGGATGGTGCACTGGGATCGATGCGTGGTGCCCAAAGCGCCTGGCGCCCCAGCGCACGCTCAAAGTGGGTGATGGTGTTCATGGCCACGGCGTAGACCATCTGCTGATGGAACTGTGGGTTGCCCTCGGACGGTGCCAGGCCATCCTGGGCCAACAGGTTGGTGGCGTTCAGGTCAACCGGCTCGTACCAGCAGGCACTGGCCGGGTCGTAGTCCACCACCTCGACATACTCGCCCCGGGGTCCGGGCTTGAGATTCGCTTCCCAGGGCAACTGGAAGACGGTGTGGTTGATGGCGGCGGTGTCCAGCCGCATGGACAGGCTCGGGTCAAACGCGTAGCCACGCAGGCGCCGAAAGGGCGGCCGGTTTGCCAGCTGCTCGGGTGGGGCCTGGCGGTATTCGGCACTGGGAAGCGGCATCATGGCCAGGTTCCTTTTGTCCGGTTCGCAGCGCTATTCACAGCAGTTCTGGCGCATAGCTGCGGATGCGTGATTCGAGCAGCGCACCCCCGTGCCGTACCAGCACAGCCCGCTGCGCCGCGTTGAGGGCGCTGAGATTGGTTGCGATCGAGCTGGCAAACTGGGCATCACCCGCCTGGGCTTCTCCGATGACGCTGTCGATGGAGAACCACATGGGTTTGGGACCGCTGCCCGCCTTGTGGCGATGCTCCATGCGGTCAAATTCGAGCCCCCGGATTTGCTCCATCATGATGTCCAGGGCCTCCTTCAGGACCATGAGGCCCGACTGAGTGGGCTGCAAATCGTTGGCAAAGGGTTTGCCACCGTCGCTGACGATCAAATAGTCGATGGCGTTGCGTGTGCGCAGGGTCGGGTTGACGCCCATGTTGTCGTAAATTCCACCGTCGGTCAGCGTGACATAGTCAACTTGAGCCGCCGGAGCGTATTCCGGTGCGCCCATTCGCAGGGGCGGAAACACCGGCGGGAAGGCCGATGAGGCCGCAACCGCACGGGACAGACTGAATCCCGGCGCTGGGACAACCCCGAGTTCATGCTCGCCCATTTCTTCAGGGCCGTTGGCGCCTGCGACAAAGAAAAACATGTTGCCGGTGGCCAGGTTGGTGGCATTGAGATAAATCCGCGGTCCGGTGCTCAGGGCGCTGAGCGTGGCGCCCTTGAAGAGGTCGCGGTCATAGGATTGGGCCAGCTTTTCGAGTCGGCTCTCAAACGGGTCCAGTATTCCGCCAATCACGGAACTGACCGCAATGGAGCGGGTGGCAAGGTAGTTTTCCAGGTCGTCAAGCACGCTGGACGAGCCCCAGTTCAGCGCCACAAAGGCGCCTGCAATGCTGCCTCCGCTCACACAGCTCAGCAGGTCCAGGCGGGAGAGCAGGCCCAGGCTCTGGAGTTTGCGCAGCACGCCCAGATGGAAGGCTGCTGCGCGAAAGCCACCGCCCGACAGGGCCAGGGCAATGCGTTTGGATTCGCCGTTGATCGTGATCGCCACAGTAGCCCCCGTACGTTGCAACAAGGTCTGTGAACTCTATGACGTGAAAAGCGCCGTTCCTTGATATTTCGCATGTTCGGTGCAGCTCGCTCGGGGTTGGCTTGCATGGTCTAATCATCGCTGGCCCATTCCCGCGCCCTGGAGATCGACCCGACATGCTCAATATCGCCGCCACCTTTCTGGTTATCACGGCGCTGCTGGCCTACCTGAACCATCGCTTCATCCGCCTGCCCACGGCCATTGGTGTGATGGCGGCGGCGCTGGTGTTTTCGCTGGCGCTGGTCGGTCTCAATGCCCTGGGCCTGGCACAGAGCCTGCACGCCTATGAGACCTCGTTGTTGCGGTCGATTGATTTTTCGGATGTGCTGATGCAGGGCATGCTCTCCATGCTGCTGTTTGCCGGTGCCCTGCACATTGACCTGAGTGAACTCAAAGCCTATCGCTGGCAGGTGGGGGCCCTGGCCATCGTGAGCACGGTGCTGTCCACGCTGTTGGTGGGCTACTGCATGTGGTGGGTGTTGCCGCTGCTCGGACTGCCGCTGCCGCTGCTCTATTGCCTGTTGTTTGGCGCCCTGATTTCACCCACCGACCCGATTGCGGTGATGGGTATTCTCAAGTCTGCCAAGGCGCCCAAAGAGCTCGAACTGGTGATCGCCGGTGAGTCGCTGTTCAACGATGGCGTGGGCGTGGTGATTTTTTCGCTCCTGCTCGGCGCCCTGGTCAGTGGCCTCACGCCCACGCCATTGCAGGGGTTGGAACTGCTCGCGCATGAAGCCGGGGGCGGGTTGCTGTTGGGACTGGTGCTGGGTTACCTGAGTTTTCGCCTGCTCAAGAGCGTGGACAGCTACCAGGTTGAGGTGCTGCTGACCTTGGCCACCGTCATGGGCGGCTACGCGCTGGCCACCCGCTTGCATGTGTCGGGCCCGCTGGCCATGGTGGTGGCCGGGCTCATCATTGGCAACCACGGCCGGGCGCTGGCCATGTCCGACACCACGCGTCGGTACATCGACATGTTCTGGGAACTGATCGACGAGATCCTCAACGCCACCCTGTTCGTGCTCATCGGGATGGAGGTGCTGCTGGTGGCGTTCTCACGCAATGAACTGCTCGCCGCCGTCGTGGCGGTGCTGGTCACGTTGCTGGCCCGCCTGCTCACCGTGGGGCTGCCGGTCAAGCTCGGTCAACGGATGATCAAACTGCCGCCAGGGGCCTGGAAAGTACTCACCTGGGGTGGCTTGCGCGGGGGCATCTCCGTGGCGCTGGCGCTGTCCCTGCCGGTAGGCCCGGAGCGTGACACCGTGCTGGCCATTACCTATTGCGTGGTGGCCTTTTCGATTCTGGGCCAGGGCCTGTCCATTGGCGCGGTCACACGGCGGGCCATGGTATCCGGTCAGTATTCAAAAACGCTTCTAAAACAATAGCGTACTATGCTTGTTGGACAAGGGGTTGGATTCAATTCCCCATCACAAAGTCAATGAACCCGCGCTCCACATCGGCAGTCACCAGCTTGACCCGCACTTTGTCGCCCACGTTGAGGCCCACACCGTTGCCCACGAGCTTGCCTTCGGCGGGGGGCGACACAATGCGAACCCAGACACCGTCGGCGGCGGTGCCAGTGACCAGGGCGTCAAAACGCTGGCCGATGCGCGACTCCAATACCAGCGCCGCCTCGGATTTGCGCAGCCGCCGCTCGACCTTGCGGGCCGCGTCTTCCTGCTGCGTGCAATGCAGGGCCAGTGTGCCCAGTTCGGCGTTGGAATAGGGGGTGGGTTCGCCTGCGAGCGCCGCTTTGAGCAGACGTGAAGTGATCAGGTCCGGGAAGCGCCGGTTGGGCGCGGTGGAGTGGGTGTAGTCGCGCTCGGCCAGGCCAAAGTGGCCGATGGGCTCCTCGCCCACGGTCTCCACCACGTACTCGCCCGAGCCCATGAGCTTGACCACCACCAGCGAGAGATCGGGAAAGCGCAGCGGATCGAGCCTGCGGCGTTTGGCCAAAAAATCCTCCAGCGCCTTGGAGTCGGGCTCGTGGGGCAGGGTCTCGTCATATTCCCTGGCCAGGGCGACGATGCGCAGCCAGCGCTCGGGCGAACGCACCACCCGGCGCAGCGAACTGCCGCCCTGCGAGGCCAGGTAGCGGGCGGTGCAGCCGTTGGTGGCAATCATCACTTCCTCGATCAACTGGCGGCCCCGGTTTTGCACCTGCTGGCGGATGTCGATCACCCTGTCGCCTTCGAACATGGCTTTGGGCTGAAAAGTCTCCAACTCGAGCGACCCCTGCGCCCGCCGCCGTGCCCGCAACTGCTGGGCCAGCGCATCCTGGGTGCGCAGCTGCCCGGCCAGCCCGGGCACCGCCGCGGCGGCAGCGGGCAGCTCGCCCGCGCCCTCGATCCAGGCGCTGATCGCGTCGTAGGCCAGTTGGGCATGGTTGCGCACGGTGGCCCGGTACACGGTGGCCCCGGCCAGCGAGGCGTCGGGGTTGAACACCATTTCGGTGACCAGCGCGAGCCGGTCTGTGTGCTCGTTGAGGGAGCTCAGGTCGGTGGACAGGCGCTCGGGCAGCATCGGGAAGATGCGGGCCGAGGTGTAGACCGAGGTGGTATTGATCTGGGCGTGCTCGTCAATGGCCGAACCCTTTTTGACCAGCGCATCCACATCGGCAATGGCCACCCACAGGCGCACCGCACCGCTGGCCAGAGTCTCGCTGGCGGTGAGCTGGTCCAGATCGCGCGAGTCGTCGTTGTCCAGCGAGCACCACAGCAGCTCTGTGAGGTCGCGGATGCCGGGCCGGTGTTCGCTGGCGGTGGCGGTGAGAGTTTGTAACTGGCGCTCGACGCGGGGTGAAAAATCGGGCTCAAGTCCGCGCTCGTGCATGGCCTGGGTGGCAATGCGAACCAGATCGGAGCGGTGGTGAAGGTGTTTGGCATGCATGCTGCCCAATATACAACTTCAGCGCATTCAGTTGTTTGCTATTGATTTGAGAGCTTTATGTGCTTTCTGCGCAAGGGATACAGGTCAAAAAACCTTGCACATTCGCCTGTGGGAGGTCGAAGCTGATTCTGTCCACTAGAATCTGGCGCTTTGCCTGTTTGTGCATTGAAAACTCCCCCCGTGTTTCCCCAGTCCGCCCTGGTGGCTCCCCTGTTTAGAGGTGATCTGCCGCGCTGGCAGCATCTGGTTGCGCCGCATTGGCTGGCGCAATTGAGCCTGGGCGAGCCCGTGGTGGCCACTCCAGCGGCAAGCTGGTGTCTGTTTGAAGTGGGCTGCGGGGTACCAGAAGATTTCTTGCTCAGCCATATTCCGGGCGCTGGCTATCTGGACACTGAAACCCTGGAACAAGCGCCTTTCTGGAACAAAGTGCCGGACGCCGATTTGCTGCGCGTCCTGCTGGACGCAGGCGTGGCCCACGACACCACGGTGATTCTGTACGGACGAAGCTCGGCCGCTGCCGCGCGCGCGGCGCACCTGATGCTGTATGCGGGCGTGCGGGATGTGCGTCTGCTCGACGGCGGTTGGGCCGCCTGGCATGGCGCGGGGCTGGCCTGCCAGGCCGGGCCCCCTTTGCGCCATCGCCCGCAAACCGCGTTTGGCGCGCCATTTCCGGGTTGCCCCAACCTTCTATTGAACATGGATCAGGCCCAAGCCCTGTTGGGTCAGGCCGACGGGGTTCTGGTGAGCGTGCGCAGCTGGGAAGAATTTTCCGGACAGACCTCGGGCTACAGTTACATTGCGGCCCGCGGCGACATTGCCGGTGCCCGTTGGGGCCGGGCCGGCAACTGTGCCGACATGGACAGCATGACCGAGTACCAGTGGGCCGATGGCCGCATGAAGTCCGCCGCCCGGATTTGCGAATTCTGGCGCGCCCAGGGCATAGAGCCGGGCTTGCAAAGCGCGTTTTACTGTGGCACCGGCTGGCGCGCATCGCTGGCGTTTTTCTACGCCTGGTTGATGGGCTGGGAGCGCATCAGCGTGTACGACGGGGGCTGGTTTGAATGGAGCAGCCCCGATTTGCCCGACGCGAAGCCATTATTTGTTAAAAAAGTGAGAAACCTTTGAAATAACCCTAAATAACCGGCTAAATCTGCCGTTAAGAAAGATACGAACTCGGAGAAGTGCCATCAACCTTTAACTTCGGTCGAACCCAAAATGCAACTGCCACCCATCGAACGTGCTTCCAATTTGCTGCCCTCCGGCTCGGATGTGACGTTGATGGCGGCAAACCGGGTCATTCCCGTCGCGCCGGTCAACCCCTCGGTGAGCGCCGCCCCGGCGGTCGAGCCGACCCCAGGCGTGGTCAACTTGGTCAACCAGAACCCCAAACCCAACATGGCCGAGCCGGTGTACAGCAGTGCGCCCGACCCGGCCCGGCGCGGCTCCGAGGCCGCCACGGCCCAAAAAGACTGGACCATCCACCGGCCCGAGCCGGAAAAGGTGGAAGAACCGCCACCGCCGCCCATGTCCAAAATCCTGATCGATCACGTCAAGTCCCTGTGGGCGGCCAGTGCCAGTGCAGTGCAGGTCCAGACCCTGGTGAAGAACACCATGGAGGTCCAGCCGCCCAACCCCAACGCCCAACCGGGCACGCTGGCCACCGAGGTGTACACCTACTCGCCGAGCAAAATCAACAAGACGGAAATTGTCTAGAGTCTGAGCGGCAGAACGCTCTGCTGTCCAGGCGCCTCGTCAAATCGGAACGGCTTTTCGGCCCTAACATCGGGGTATGCACACAAGCGCTCTTGTTTTATTTTCCGGTGGCCAGGACTCGGCCACCTGTCTGGCCCAGGCCCTGTCCAAATACCAGCGGGTCGAAACCATTGCCTTTGATTACGGCCAGCGCCACCTTGTCGAACTCGATGCGCGCCTGAAGGTTTTGGCAGAACTTAGGCATCAGTTTCCGCAGTGGGCGACCAAGCTGGGCGACGACCATCTGCTCGATCTGGCAGTGCTGGGCAAAGTCAGTGACACCTCACTCACCCGCGACACGGCCTTCAAAATGGAGCAAAACGGCCTGCCCAACACCTTTGTGCCGGGGCGCAACCTGCTTTTTTTGACCCTGGCGGCCGCCGTGGCCTACCGGCGCGACCTGCAGGTGATGGTCACCGGGGTGTGCGAAACCGACTTTTCAGGCTACCCCGATTGCCGCGACGACACCATGAAAGCCATGCAACTGGCGCTCTCGCTGGGCATGGACAAGCGCTTTTTGATCGACACGCCCTTGATGTGGATCGACAAGGCCGCCACCTGGGCCATGGCCTACGAGCTGGGCGAGAAATCCGGGGTGCGCAGCGGCGGCAAAGCGCTGGTGGACCTCATCATCGAGCACACCCACACCTGCTATCTGGGCGACCGCGAGCACCGCCACGCCTGGGGCTATGGCTGCGGCAGTTGCCCGGCCTGCGAGCTGCGTGCGCGCGGCTACGCCCGTTTCTCGACCAGTTTGTAGAGCGCCTCGTCGCCCACGCTTTGGGCTTCAAGCGTCCAGCGGGCCGAGTGAAAAGCTGCCACACTGGGTCGATGTGCTATTGAAATAATAGCTCCTTGTGTAGATTGGACGATGGCTAGAAGCCGTTTGTACACTGTATTTTCGGCGGCTTCATCGAGCGCGCTGGTCGCTTCATCGGCAAACACCCACTGGGGTTTTTTGAGCAGCACACGGGCAATGGCCAGGCGTTGCTGCTCGCCGCCCGAGAGCTTCTGGCTCCAGGCGTCCAGGGTGTCGAGCTGATCGGCCAGATCGGGTAGCAGTGCCTCATTGAGCGCTTCGCGCAACTGCTCATCGGTGTAGTTGACGGGCGACTCGGGGTAGGCCAGCGCGTCGCGCAGCGGGCCATTGGGGAAGTAGGGGCGCTGTGGGATGAACATGGCGTTTGCGGGGCGCTCCACCGTGCCGCTGGCAAACGGCCAGATGCCGGCCAGGGTGCGAAACAGTGTGGACTTGCCGCTGCCCGAGGGGCCTTGCAACAGCACGCTGTCCCCGGCGCTGGCGTGCAGTGCGGCTCCAGCGAGCAGGACGGCGCCGCCTGGCAGGGCCACGGTCAGGTCATGGGCCTCAAGGGCTATATTATTCGTAGCTGACTTTGCAATATTGACAAGGGCTAGAGCCTGAAATGACGCATCAAAACTGGTGAGCCGGTCGGTCGTGGCCCGCCAGGAGGCCAGGGCCGGATAGCTGTCCACAAACCAGCTCAAGGCCCCTTGCACCTGACCAAAGGCGCTGGAGATCTGCATCAACTCGCCCAGTTGAATGGCGCCACTAAAAAAGCGAGGCGCCGCCACCACGAACGGAAACACGACCGCCGCCTGGCCAAAAAAGCTGGTGAACCAGATCAGGTTTTTTTGCGCCTTGATCAGCCGCAGGTAGTTGCCCAGCAGGCGGTCAAATCGGCCCCCAAGCTGCACTGTCTCCACCGCCTCGCCCCGGTCCAGCGCGATGGCCTCGCTGTATTCACGCACCCGAACCATGTGGTGCCGAAAGTCCGCTTCCAGCCGCTGCTGCTCAAAGTTGAGCTTGATCTGAGGCCGCCCGATGATGTGTGTGAGCCAACTGCCCACGGCGCAATACAGCACCGCCATCCAGACCATGAAGCCCGGAATGTTGAATTGTGTGCCCAGCACCGAAAACGCAAAACTGCCTGACAGTCCCCACAGAATGCCGATGAAACTGAGCAGCGTGACCACCGAGTTGAGCAGGCCCATGGTCAAAGACAGCGTGTACCCGGTGAACTGGTTGATATCCTCTTGAATCCGCTGGTCGGGGTTGTCCGGGTTGCCGGCATCGGCGTTGGGCCGGGCGGTGAAGCGGTTGAGCTCCAACCGGTAAAACGCCTGGTTGGAGAGCCAGCGCTGCAGGTAGTGCTCGGTCATCCAGGCGCGCCAGCGCATCTCCAGCAACTGGGTCAGGTAGAACTTGTAGACCGCCATCAGGATGAAGCCCACGGCCAGGTAGCAAAAGCGCCCCAGCTCGGCCCAGAACACGGGCTCGGCCTTGTTTTGCAGCGCGTCGTAGAACAGCCGGTTCCAGTCGTTGAACAGCACGGCCATGTAGACCAGCCCGAGGTTGAGCGCAATGATGGCCGCCAGCAGGCCGCGCGCTTTCCACTTTTGATCAGAGTGAAAGTAGGGCTTGGTCAGGGCCCAGGCTTGCGCCGCGAAGGCTTGGAAAGCCTTGGTCTTTTGAATAAAGTTCATCGGGGTTGCCAGGTTTGGGGTGCGCGGCGCGCCCCGGGGGTGTCGCTATTCCAGATTGATGCCATTGGTGCGGATGATGGCCCCAAACAGGGCGGTGTCGGACTCGATGCGCTTGGTCAGACCCTCAGCGCCCGTGCCCGCCACCTGCCAGCCTTGCTGGAACAGCTTCTCGCGGATGTCGGGGGAGCGTGCAATCTCGCTGATCAGTGCCGAGAGTTTGGCTACGACGGGTTTGGGCATCGAGTTGGGCGCGGCCACGGCGTTCCAGATTTCCAGGTTGAAGTCTTTTACCCCCGCTTCGCTCAGGCTGGGCAACTCGGGCACCAGCGTGCTGCGCCCGCTCGACGTCACGCCAATGGCGCGCAATTTACCCGCCTTGATCTGGGCCATGGCCAGCGCCGGAGGCAACATCGAGAGCTGCAATTGCCCACCAATCATCGCAGTGGCCACCTGCGCGTAGCCGGGGTAGGGCACATGCACGGGTTTGAGGCCAGTCTTGCTCTTGAGCAACTCCATGCCGATGTGGCCCACCGTGCCCACGCCGGGCGAGCCGTAGCTCCATTGGTCGCCGGCTTTGCGCGCTGCCGCGATGAACTCACTGGCTGTCGCGCCGGGCGAGCCCACCGGGGCGGTGAGCACCAGCGGCGACATCCCGATCAGGCTGACCGGGGTGAGGTCCTTGAGCGGGTCGTAGGCGAGCTTGGGGTTGAGCAGCTTGGCAATGGTCAGGTTGCCATTGATCATCAGGCCGATGGTGTGGTTGTCGGTGGCCTTGGCCACAAAATCGGCGGCAATGTTGCCACCCGCGCCGACCTTGTTTTCCACGATCACCGGCTGGCCCAGTGCTTTGGCCAGTGGCTCGGCCAGGGTGCGGGCGGTCAGATCTGGGGAAGAACCACCCGGAAAGCCCACCACAATGCGCACCGTGCGGGTCGGCCAAGGGGCAGCCATAACCGAGTCTTGGGATGCTTTTTGGGCGATAGCCCCTGTGAATAGGGCGAATGCAGCTACAAAAATTGCAGCAAAACGCAGGTTGAGGTGAGTCATTGAGGTCTCCCGCTGGTGAAAACCTGCAATGTTACTCAGTTGGCGGCCCCGTGGCTGGCACCCACCAGGCGGGGCGCTCAGGCGTATTCGACCAGCGCCTTTTTCATCTTCTTCATGGCCGCCACTTCGATCTGGCGGATGCGCTCGGCGCTGACGCCGTATTCGTCAGCGAGTTCATGCAGCGTCATGCCGCCCGAGTTGTCGTCATTGACCTTGAGCCAGCGCTCTTGCACGATGCGTCGGCTGCGCTCGTCAAGCACCTCCAGCGCGGCGGCAATCCCTTCGCTGGCCAGCGTATCGCGCTCCCGGGCCTCGATCATGGCCGTGGGCTCATGGCGGGCGTCGGTCAGGTAGGCAATCGGGCCATAGGCTTCTTCGCCGTCGTTGCCTGGGCTCGGGTCGAGCATCACGTCGCCGCCCGAGAGCCGGGTTTCCATCTCGATGACTTCTTCGCGCTTGACGTTGAGCCGGCTCGCCATGGTATCGATCTGCTCGTCGCTCAAAGTGTCGCGGTGAGTGCCCGCATCGGCCGCTGCATCATCGGACTTGAAGCGCTGCTTCATCGAGCGCAGGTTGAAAAACAGCTTGCGCTGCGCCTTGGTCGTGGCCACTTTGACCATGCGCCAGTTTTTCAGGATGTATTCGTGAATCTCGGCCTTGATCCAGTGCAGCGCGTAGCTCACCAAGCGCACGCCTTGGTCAGGGTCAAAGCGTTTGACCGCCTTCATCAGACCCACATTGCCTTCCTGGATCAGGTCGCCGTGGGGCAGTCCGTAACCCAGATACTGGCGTGCCACCGACACAACCAAACGCAAGTGCGAGAGCACCAGGCGCCCGGCGGCGTCCAGATCGTTGTCCTGGCGGAACTTGCGGGCGAACTCCTGCTCCTGTTCCAAAGTGAGCATCGGTAGCTGGTTGGCCGCAGAAATGTACGCGTTCAAATTGCCCAGCGCAGGCACCATCGCCCACGGATTGGCTACCGTCAGTGCGTTGGAAACTCCAGTTGAATCAATCATCCCACTACTCCTCTTCGTCAGAATTGCAATATTAGCACTCTCTTCGAGCGAGTGCCAAAGGATAAGTTCAATGGCCTTGAAGGCAGCGGGAAATTTCCCCTTTGGCGGTGGCCTGGTTCGCAGCCCGCCCGGGCTGATGCCCGGTTGCGACGCGCGGGGGAGGGTTAATCCATATGGCCGGACAGGGGTATGAGCCGCTACATTTAGAATTCGCGCGTTTGAGATGAATGCAGTGGTTCCATTGTGATGGGGCCACTTCTCTTTTGGGGTGTTGTATTGGATAAGCCGGATCATGTTTTCCTGAAGGCTGCCGAGTTGTTCGGCGTGTTGAGTGCGCCCATGCGTCTTCGCATCATCAATTGCCTGCGCAGCGGCGAGTTGAGCGTGACCCAACTGCTCGGCCGCGTCGAGACCACGCAGCCCAATATGTCGCAGCACCTCAACACCCTGTATCGTGCCGGCATTCTTGGGAAGCGGCGCGATGGTGCCCAGGTGATGTACCGCATCGTCGATGAACGTGTGCAAGTGCTTTGTCAGGCCATCTGCTCGCAAATTGCCGAGGAGCAGCCCGTGCCCACGCCCACGTCCACTGTCTGATATCGGCTTGTTCCGTCCCCTTATGAAAAGTTGACCTGCCGCGCCCGCTGCGGCTGGATGTGTTTCAACGATGTAAATTTTCCACACATGTCAATTTAGGGTATCCCCCCTATTCCTCCCGACATTGACCCGCGTCAATCCTGGTGGTTCTCACCGCAAGTGCTTGTCGGGATTGGTTTTTTTCCGAGAACACTGTATCTTTTCGGCGCGAAATTCTTCATGCTTTTTCATTTCGAATATTCGGATATGCCGATATGCTGATGTAGGTCAATAACAACAACTCTGCTCAGTCCTAAGCTTCAGTCCGGTTGCACTCTAAGCGTTAACCCTTGTGCAATAAACCGTTTGAATACCCTGGAGCAAAAGAGCAATGCGTATAAGAGATTTAATGGCCGCAGCCGTGGCAGCCATGTTGTTCACCACAGCGGCTCCGGCAGCGACTGAAAAGGCGGACTCCGCCAAGCCGGTGTCAACTTCCACAGCGGACCACAAAAAGTTCAAAGAACTGGATCGGGACTTTGCCTCTGGCCCGGAGGTCACCAAGGCCTGCCTGGGTTGCCACACCGAAGCGGCCAACCAGCTCCACAAGACTCAGCACTGGCTTTGGGAATACACCAATCCCCAGACCGGACAGAAACTGGGCAAGCGCCACGTCATCAACAATTTCTGCACTTCGGTGGAGTCCAATCAAGCCGCTTGCGCGAGCTGCCACATTGGCTACGGCATGAAGGACGACAAATTTGACTTCACGTCGCAGGAGAATGTGGACTGCCTGGTTTGCCATGACCACACCCGCCGGTACGTCAAACCCGGTGGTTTGGGCGGCGCAGTGTTCTCCAAAGACATCGAGATGCCTCCCGGTTCGGGCAAGATCATTCGCGGAGTCGATCTCAAAAATATTGCCCAAAACGTTGGCAAGACCACCCGGGACACCTGCGGTGGCTGCCATTTCAAGGGTGGCGGCGGTGACGGTGTCAAGCATGGAGACCTGGACAGTTCCCTGAGCAGCCCGGACAAGGCGCTTGACGTTCACATGGACGCCGAGGGTCTGAACTTCAGCTGCAGCACTTGCCACAAGACGGACGGGCACCAGGTGCCGGGCAGCCGTTACAGCCCTACAGCAAAAGACAAAGCCCCGGCACACATGCGTGGTGAGGGCGACAAGACCAGCGCTGTGACTTGCCAGGCCTGCCACGGACAGGCACCGCACAAGGTTGCTCGGCTCAACGAGCACACCAACAAAATTGCCTGCCAGACCTGCCACATCCCTGCCTTTGCGCGCGGTGGCGTTCCCACCAAGATGTCCTGGGATTGGTCGACCGCTGGCCGTACCGGCCCGGACGGCAAGTTCATCACCGAGCGTGATGAAAATGACTATGACACCTACATGACTATCAAGGGCAACTTCAAGTGGGCCGAAAACGTGGTGCCCGAGTACCGCTGGTTTAACGGTGTCAACAAGTACACGCTGATCACCGACAAGCTTGAGAAAGCCGACCAGCCGATCAAGATCAACGAGTTCCAAGGCAGCGCCACCGACGGCAAGTCCATGATCTGGCCGATCAAGATGTTTCGCGGCAAGCAGC
This sequence comes from uncultured beta proteobacterium, assembly GCA_963784775.1. Taxonomy (GTDB): domain Bacteria; phylum Pseudomonadota; class Gammaproteobacteria; order Burkholderiales; family Burkholderiaceae_C; genus Rhodoferax. Next base: position 184,735 of record CAWAST010000007.1, read on the forward strand.
AATATGACCCGGAGAACAAGACGCTGGTCATCACCCACCTGGCGGGCAATGACGATACAGCGTTCTGGAAAAACCTGAACTGGGAAAAAGCTGTAACCGAAGGCATGGCCAAGGGCGGGGTCAAGTTCTCCGGCAAGGTGGACTTCATCGAAACCGAAAGCATGTGGCAGACCACGCACATGGTTGCGCCCAAGGACAAGGCCCTTGGCTGCGCCGATTGCCATGCCAAACAAGGTCGTCTGGAAGCCATCGATGGCGTCTATATGCCGGGCCGCAGTCGGGATCACGCGCGCTGGCTTGAAATCGGTGGCTGGCTGCTGGCCGCACTTGTCCTGCTGGGCGTGTCCGGTCACGGGCTGATCCGCTTCCTCGCGCAAAAGCGCAACAAGTAATCTGGAGAACCATCAAAATGACACGCGTCTATCTCTTCAAGCCTTTCGAGCGGATCTGGCACTGGTGCCAGGCGGCACTGATCATCTTCATGCTGCTAACCGGCTTTGAAGTCCACGGAACCTATTCCATCTTCGGCTTTGAAAAAGCCGTGGGCTATCACACCATTGCGGCCTGGACGTTGGTGGGTCTGTGGATTTTTGCCATCTTCTGGCACCTCACCACTGGCGAATGGCGCCACTACATTCCCACCACGCACAACATTGCGGCGGTGGCGAAATACTATTCTTCAGGAATTTTCAAGGACGAACCACACCCGTTTCGTCCCAGCGTGAGCAACAAGCACAACCCGCTGCAACGCCTTACCTATCTGGCCGTTCTGACGCTGCTCAGCCCCTTGCTCTGGTTCACCGGCTGGCTCTATCTGTTCTATGCCAGCTGGGCGGACTGGGGGCTCGGCAAGCTGCAACTGCAGTGGATTGCCACCGCTCATACCTTTGGGGCCTTTTTGATGCTTGCTTTCCTGATCTCGCATCTGTATTTAGCCACCACCGGCCACAAGCTCACCTCCCAGGTCAAAGCCATGATCACCGGCTGGGAGGACCTCGCTGCGGGGGAAGAACCCAAGCCAGGCAAACGCCACTGATGCGGTGACAAGAATTTTTTTGTACGTTCTATCAACTAGGGAAAATCATGAAACTTGCTTTCAAGAAGAAACTGCTTGCCACGGTCGTGGCTGGCATGTGCCTGCCACTGGCTTCCATGGCGGCCGAGGCCGATCTCATGAAAAAGATCGAAGACCTCTCGCGCGAACTGCAGGCCCTCAAGGCCCAGGTCACAGCCAATGAGCAAAAGGCAACACCAGCAGCCTCCACTGAGGTGGCTGATCTCAAGCGCCAGGTCACCAAGCTCAGCGAAAAATCGCTGAGCAAATGGCTCGACATCGGCGGCGACTATAGGTTCCGCATGGACAGCCTGAAAGGCGAGACAAAGCCATTCATGGACGTCAATGCCACTTTCACCAATGCCCAAAACGCGCTTCAAATTGGTGCGTTGGGCGGCAATGCGACCATGGCTGGCCAACTGGTCGGCATGGCCAACTTCCAGCAGGCCATGAATGGCGTGAAAACCTATAGCGACGCGCTTCCGGTCGCCGCAATGGTCCCTGGCATGATGCCGATTCTGGGTGCCTACGCGGCCATGCAACCGGCTTACACAGCCAAGAACGCCACCATTTACAGCAACCGTTTCGGTCTGGACCTGCACGCCAAGGCCACGCAAGACGTGACGGTGAACGCGCATCTGGCCATGTACAAGCTGTTTGGCTCGCAAAGCGAAATGGCTGTGAACAACGGTGGCAGCGCGCCCTTCTTTGCCGACCGAGTGGGCGTGTTTGACGGCACGCTCAGCCATGTGCCATCGAGCAGCTATCTCAATGTGGACCGCGCCTACGCGACCTGGTCCAATATTGCCGACGAGCCGATCTGGTTTTCGGTGGGCCGTCGTCCCTCGACAGGTGGCGCGCCCAGCAACCTCAAGGTCAACAACCCCAACCCGGGCAATGGCGGGACGCCTTCCCTGCTGGTGGACTACGCGTTTGACGGCATGACCATTGGCTACGCGCCGGACATCGACGGTTTTGCCGGTGCCTACGGCAAGATTTGCTATGGCCGCGGCTTTGAATCAGGCTACAGCAACTCGGCTGGCAATTCGCTGAAAGACACAGACATGCTGGGCATCGCGATCATCCCGATCGACACCGATCCGCTGCGAGTCTGGCTCCAATGGAACCGTGGCTTCAACATCTTTGATGCACCGGTCATGAAAGGCACCTATTTTGGTGACACGGCGGTCAAAACCAATCTCGGTGACATCGACTGGTACGGCGCGGGCTTCATGAGCACTCTCAAGAACGTTGGACCTGGCAAGCTCAACTTCTTTGGTGATCTGGGCGTGAGCGTCACGCATCCGAATCAGAACGTTTCGGCCCAGTTCGGCTTCCAGGGTTTGATGACCGGTGGATTCTTCAATCCTGAAGCGCCGACCAGCAAGACCGGCTATGCCGCCGCTGTGGGCGTGCGCTACGACCTGCCCTCCAACACCAAGCTCGGCTTCGAGTACAACTACGGCTCCAAAAACTGGATCACCTTTGCCCCGGCCGCGGACGACATGGTCACCGCCAAGGTCGGCACCCGTGGCAATGTATATGAGTTGTACGTGATTCAGGAGCTTGATCAGAAGCCGGTGTCGTCCTTCTTCAGCAAGGCCTTCTTCCGCCTGGGTGCCCAGTATTACGACTTCAAGTACACCGGCAGCAACAACTGGGTCGGTGCGCCGGTTGCGATCGACAGCCTGACGGGTGGCGAGATGTCCACCCTAACGCCATTGAAGAACGCGACCAACATCTACGCCACCTTCGAGGTCAAGTTCTGACCATTTCACGCGGCGGCGCCCCCGCGCCGCCGGTTTCACTTTCATTTTTATAAGGAACACAAAATGAAATCCAAACTTTTCACCCTCATTCTTTCCGCTTCGCTGGCTGTGATGGGCGCCACTTTGGTGACCAACGCTTCGGCTGCCGATGAAGGCAAAATGGTGGGCTCCATCACCAAGCTCTCGCTCGCAGCCGGAGGCAAATCCGCCACAGCAGTCCTCAAGGACGTCAAAAGCGGCGAGCCCGTCACCATCACCATCACCGATGACCTGACCCTGGACAAGTTCAAGGACAAGCGCATTGTGGAAGGCGACGAGATCCGTGCCCGCTTTGAGAAAGACGGCAAGAACACAGCCAAGTCTTTCAAGAAGACCGCCGGCTGCTAAGTAGGAAAAGGGACGCTGCTTAGCGTCCCTTTTTTATAAGGTTTTCAAAGGGGCTCTCGCGTTATCCCGGCCCGGCCCCGTCGGCTTGTCTGTTTTTGCGGGCTGTTTTTCGTCAAAAGGGTTGCTCCGCGCAACGTGGAGTGGACTGTCAAGCAGTTCCGAAAATGATTCAAGGTGTGATTACGGTAGCGTATTTCATCTCAAATGGGGGAATCATTGATCATGACTAAATTTCGTTTTACCACTGTCGCCCTGGCCGCTGTATTGAGCCTGGGTTTTGTCACGTCGTCTTTGGCGGACGAAATCAAGGGCCGCGTCAAGGTTGTCGCTGAGGGTGCCAAGTCGATGGCCGTGGAAGTTGCCGGTAAAGGCGTGGTCGTTGTCAAATTCAATGGCGAGACAAAGTACAAGAACGCAAGCACGTTCAGGGATTTCATCACCGATGAGGTTGTGGTTGTCGATTTTGACAAAGTGGGCTCTGAAAACCGTGCCAAGCTCATCACCAAAGTAATCGCTCCGGTGCCTGCAGGCGTGAAGGGTTTGGTGACCGCCGATATGGAAGCGCTTGTGAAGTCCGCTCCTGGCAGCTACACGCTGGTCGACTCGCGTCCGCCTGGTCGCTATAACCAAGGTCATCTGCCCACCGCTGTCAATATTCCCCTGCCCGAATTGCAAAAAGAAGGTGGGCTGAATTTGTTGCCCCCTGACAAGGCCAAGACCCTGGTGTTTTACTGCGGCGGTCTGTCCTGCGGTCTAAGTCCTGCTTCGGCCACGATTGCCGTCAAAGCTGGCTATACGGACGTGCGTTTGTATCCCGAGGGTGAGCCCAAGTGGGTCAAGGTGGACAACGCCACCGAAGCCAGCCTGGCCTTTGTCAAGAGCGGCAACATCGTGCTGGTGGACTTGCGCTCGCCTGAGAAGGCCGCCGCTGGGTACATTCCGCGTGCAGTCAATATTCCAGCGGCCAAGTTGGAGGCATCGGCCAATCAGTTTCCTGATTTCAAGGGAGCACCGGTAGTGTTTTATTCCGACAGCAAGGAAGAGATGAGCAATGCGCTGAGCCTGGCCCGTGAATGGGGCTACGGCGAAGCAGTGCTGTTCCCCGGCGGCGTGAAGGCCTGGCAAGCAGCGGGCAACCAGCTCGCAACCGGCCCGGCTCCGACGAAGATCAGTTATGTGCGCAAGCTCGGCGAGGGTGAGCTCTCGATCAACGACTTCAATCTGGCAGCTGTGGATGGCAAGCACGTGATCGTGGACGCCCGCACGCCCGAGGAGTTTGCCGCAGGGCACTTCTTGAATGCTGTGAACATTCCCGCAGAGGAGATGGAAGCGCGCTACAAGGAACTGCCCGCTGGCAAGCCGCCGATTGTGCATTGCGCCACCGGCACGCGTGCCGAGCTGGCCTGGGACGTGCTCAAGGAAAAGGGCGTCAAGGCCATGTACGTGAAGTCCAATATTGACTTCAGCGGCACCACTGCGGTGATGAAGGAGTAATCTGCATCGCAGGCGAGCCGCCGGTTTGTATGCCGGTGCCCGCGTGATTCGAGCTTGTCCTTGTGTGCCCCTGGTGGCTGCTTCTAGGTTGCCGTGTCCCGACCATGAAGCAGCGCGCCCAGGTAGTCAGCTCGGAGTGATCAGACCACCGCTGCGGCGGGAGCTGCAGGGGCGGCCGGCGTCGCAGGCGTAGCAGGAACCGGTGCTGTCGTGCTGCCACTGGTGGCAGCGGTGCCTGCGGTAGCGGCTGCGGCGCCATGTTCATTGGCCTCGCTCTTGTCATCTGAGTCATTTTTGCCAGAATCGTGATCGCCGCGGTCGCCGCGCGCACCACTGTCATGATCGCCACCACGGGAACCGTCGTGATCGCCACCACTGCTTTGGCCACCGCTATCGCCTCCGCGGCCACCGCCGTCATGGTCACCGCCGCCGTCGGCCAAGGCAGAGGTGCCTGCCAGGCCCAGGGCGAGCAGGGTAACGAGGGCCAGTGTTGTTTTCTTGAAGTTGAACATGGAATGTCTCCTGATAAAAATTGTGAACGGCTCGGGATGGAGCTGTTACGTGGGAATAATTTCCACACGTAAATACATTGTATGCGGGAAATAATCCCACTTCAATCATTTTGTGTAAATTTTTCCCACAAATTGTGATAAAGTTAAACCGTTCGCGAGCGAGAGGGGCTTTCGGTCAACAATCTCGCCTGCGAACAGTGCCGAACTCAAGACGATGGCCGGGAGACCGCCTGAACGCCGTGAACCTGATCAAACAACGAATCACTACTGGTAACTATGTCAAACCCGGACGTACCCGCCGCAACGCCGTCCCCAGCCTTGGTGCTGGCGTTGCGTCGTGTATTGCGCCCCTTGGTGAAGTTGATGCTTGCACGCGGCATTACCTTTCCCTACCTTGCTGAACTGCTCAAGAAACTGTTTGTGGAGGTTGCTGTGCAGGACTTTCGCATTGAGGCAAAGCTCCCGAGCGACAGTCGCGTCAATCTGGTCACAGGTGTGCACCGCAAGGATGTGAGTCGTTTGCGGCAGTCCCTGGATGGGGGGCAGGAGATCGTGCCATCGGTGGTGTCGCTGGGTGCCCAGCTGGTTGCCGTGTGGATGGGTTCGCCCCAGTACCTTGATGATGCCGGGCAGCCCATAGCACTGCCACGCTTCTTCAGCGAAGGTGGGGAGATTTCATTCGAGGGACTGGTGGCCAGTGTGAACAGCGATATCCGCTCACGCGTGGTGCTGGACGAATGGATGCGGCTGGGCGTGGTTGGCTTTGATGGAGAAAAACGCATTTGCCTCAACACCCAGGCCTTCGTTCCCACCGACGGCTTCGACGAGAAAGCCTTCTATTTTGGTCATAACCTGCACGACCATGCGGCCGCCTCCGTTCACAACCTGTCGGGAGCCAGGCCGCCTTTCATGGACCGCAGCGTGCACTACAACGAACTCAGCACCGCATCCATCGAGGCGCTGGCCAAGGCGGCCCAGGAGCAGGGAATGAAGGCGCTGGTGGCGATCAACAAGAATGCGATGGCCGCCGAGGTCATCGACAAAGCAGGCAGCACCGAGCGTCAGCGCATGACGTTCGGGGTCTATTTTTACAGCGCACCGGCCGACGCCGATCGCCCTCACGCAGGTGCGGTGGCTGGTGAGCCAGGCCAAGGAGAGACAGCATGAAACAGCACCACAGGCGTACCTTTGTGGAATTGGCGGCGGGCGTGGTCGGCACACTGTTTTTGGCGCTGGCGCTCACCGTGCCCGCGCAAGCCCAGAATGTGTGCGCCACGCAGGCTCTGCCTTACAACCCGTTGGCTTCGGGCTTGCCCGGAACCGGTGGTACCGGTGCGCCGAAAAAACATGCCGCGACCCAAACCGGCGGTTTTGGGAGCACCGGGATGGTGGCGGCAGTTCCCGGGTTGGGTGGCACTGGGGCTCGCGAGGGTGGCATCGGGGGCACGGGCATCCGGGAGGGTGGCATTGGCGGCACGGGAATTCGCAGCGGTGGAATTGGCGGAACTGGCATCGTCGGCGTGATCACCGGATTCGCCAGCATCTGCGTCAATGGCCTGGAGGTGTATTTCGATGCCAGCACACCGGTGTCTGCCGACGGGCAGCCCACCACGGCGGCACAACTGGCGGTCGGTCAGGTGGTTGCCGTGCAGGCTCAGACCGGCGAGCAAGGCCTGCTGGCGCGCAACATCGCCATGGTCCATGCGGCTGTTGGGCCAGTTGACGCCGTCGATCTGGCGAACGCCAGCTTCACAATCCTGGGGCAGACTGCGCGGGTCGCCAACCGCGCCCAAATGGCCACTGTGCGATCGGGTGACTGGGTCCGGGTCAGCGGGCACCGGCTGGCGCAGGGCACCATTGAAGCCTCTCACATCGAGCCCATTTCACCCCAGGCGCACGCGCAACTCAACGGCTCAGTCAGCCAGGTCGAGGCCGGTGGCGTGAGGGTCGAGGGCACCTGGGTGCAGCTTGACGCGGGGGTGTCTGCCGACCAACTGACCCCTGGCATGGAGGTGGCCATCAGCGGCCAGTGGCAGGGTGGTGTGCTGCGGGCTGACTCGCTGCGCACCGAACCGACCCGCAGTGTCCTGGGCGCGGTCGACCATGTGGTGTTTGAAGGGTATGTTCATTCTTTGGACGGCCAGGTTATCGATCTGGGAATGGGCCCTCTGTCGATCAATGCGGACACCCAAATGCCAAACGAAGAAGGCAAGCGCCTCGGTGTCAATGAGAGGGTTCAGGTCAGCGGTCACGTGCAAGCCGATGGGCGCGTGAGTGTCGATCGCGTGGAGCGCCATCAGGACAATGCGAGCTCGGGCCGCAGTGATGAGCAGGACAGGAAGTCGGCCCGGCGTGAAGGTTTGCAGGACGAGTCCAAGGTCAGGGGCAAAGAGGATGGGATCCGCGCAACGTCAGGGCCGAATGAGGAGGGGCGCGGCAATGGAGCGGCTCGCAATTCAGAGGACGCTCCATCCTGGCGCGGCTCGGGCGATGGGCGTGGTTCGGAAGGCTCGGGTCAGGGCGGTGGTTCGGGTGGGTCAGGGAGCTCGGGCGATTCCCATGGCTCCGAGAGCGGATCTGGGGATCATAAATAGGGCTGCGGCTGAAGTCGCCGGTCCAGCGGCGCGGAGACCATCAAAGTCCAACCCGGCTATCCTGTTGTTGTGAACCGTTCCCGTGTATTGATCACCTGTCCAGGCCAGAGCCTGGCCCACAACGGCAATTGGCAGACCGCCCATCGCTGGGCACGCTTGTTGCGGCCGGCTTTCCAGGTTTCCATACTGGAGCGCTGGCAGGGTGAACCAGCCGATGTCCTGCTGGCCTTGCACGCACGCCGATCAGCCGCGTCGATACTGGATTGGGCGCGAGTGCGGGGTGATCAAGGCCTGGCGCTGGTACTGACCGGGACGGACCTGTATCGGGACATCTCCACAGACACACAAGCTGCTGCGGCGCTGCAGGCTGCCGGGCAATTGGTTGTGCTGCAAGCTTGCGGGGTGGAGGTCTTGCCGGAGCAATTCAGGCGCAAAGCGCAGGTCATTTATCAGTCCACGCCGGTTCGCCGGGCCGGCGCAAAGACGAACCGACACCTGCGGGCGGTGATGGTGGGCCATCTGCGCGACGAGAAGGACCCTATGACCTACTGGAGGGCCGCCGCGCGACTGGCCCGCCGAGCCGATATTTTGCTGGACCACGTGGGCGCGGCGCTGGAACCCGGTCTGGGTCTTGCTGCTCAAAAGGCAGTCCGCGAGTTGCCCGCTTACCGCTGGCTCGGCGGCCTCACGCATGCGCAGTCGCGTGCGCGCATCGCGCGCGCTCACGTGCTGGTGCACCCCAGCAAGATGGAAGGCGGCGCCCATGTGATCATGGAGGCCGTGCAAAGTGGCACGCCGGTGTTGGCTTCGCGGGTGAACGGTAATGTGGGCATGCTGGGCGGGGATTACGCGGGCTATTTTGAACTGGGCGATGATGCGGCCCTGGCCGATCTTTTGATGCGTTGCCGGGACGATGCCGTCTTTTTGCCGCTGCTGGCACGCCAGTGTCAGGCGCGTGCCGTTTTGTTCGAGCCAGAACGGGAGCGAGAAAGCCTTCAAAAACTGGTGAAAACCATGCTGCGCCCGAAGCAAAGATAATACGGGCCTCACTGACTTATTGAACCAGACTGATCTGCACATGACTTCTTCCAGCACGGCCAGCGTGGCCCCTACGATCAGTGCCACGGGCACCATTCCGACTGTTTTGCCACAGCCCAGGCTGACCAGCCTCTCACATGGTGGTGGCTGCGGCTGCAAGATCGCACCGGGTGTGCTCTCCGAGATTCTCAAGGGCACCACGGGCATGCCCATCCCCAAGGAATTGATGGTGGGCATCGAAACCGCGGACGACGCCGCCGTGTACAAACTCAACGACGAGCAGGCCCTGATTGCCACCACCGATTTTTTCATGCCTATCGTCGATGACCCGTTCGACTTTGGGCGCATTGCCGCCACCAATGCGATTTCGGACGTGTACGCCATGGGCGGCAAGCCCATCATGGCGCTGGCGCTGGTGGGCATGCCCATCAACGTGCTGCCGCTGGAGACCATTGCCAGAATTTTGGAGGGTGGTGCCAGCGTGTGCAGCGATGCCGGTATTCCGATCGCCGGGGGTCACAGCATTGACTCAGTCGAGCCGATTTACGGTCTGGTGGCGCTGGGTCTGGTGCACCCCGACCGGGTCAAGCGCAATGCCGACGCCAAAGTGGGCGACCGCCTGATCCTGGGCAAACCGCTGGGTGTGGGGATTCTCTCGGCAGCGCTCAAGAAGGAACAACTCGATGCCAGCGGGTACGCGCAAATGATCGCGATCACCACCCAACTCAACACCCCTGGACCCGAACTGGCGGCATTGGACGGCGTGCACGCCATGACCGACGTGACGGGCTTTGGACTGGCTGGCCACGCCCTGGAACTCGCACGGGGTGCCCGGTGCACGGTGCAAATAGACTGGGCTCGGGTGCCGCGCTTGCACGGCGTGCGCGAGCTGGCCGAGCAGGGCATTGTCACGGGTGCTTCGGGGCGCAACTGGGCCGCCTATGGCGCGGACGTTGCCCTGACGGACAGTGTCGATCAGGTTGACCGTGCGTTGCTGTCCGATCCGCAAACCAGTGGCGGGCTGCTGGTCTCGTGCGCGCCCGAGGCCGTGGACGCGGTGCTGGCCATTTTTCACCGCCACGGCTTTGATGCCGCCGCCGAGATCGGAGAGATCATTGCGGGCAGCGTGCAAGGTCAGCTGATCGTGCTTTGAGGCCGCTCAATGGCCGCCATAGCGCCGGATAAACCCCCGGTCGATGCGGTCCTTGAGCCGCCAGACCCAGGCCCCTTGGGCTGAGAACGGCCCCCAACTCGCAATGGCTTCATGGTCGCCGCAGGACAGCAGGTTCAGGGTGTTGCGCGGCGGTTGATGCTCGCGCAGCGGCTCACCCGCCAAGGCTGCGCTCAAATTGTGGGCCAGCGCCGTCCCGGCCCGCACTGCATACACGCCGCTGCGCGCCAGCTTTCGGTCCATGCGGGTGCTCACATCCCCGGCGGCGAACACCTGCGGGTGGCTGGTGGAGCGCTGGTAGGCATCGACCGCAACAAAACCACGCTCGTCCAGCGTCAGGCCGCTGCCAATGAGCCAGGGCGGGGCGTCGGCGCCGGTGACGAGAAGGGGCAAATCACAGGCCAGGCTGGCGCCGCTTTCCATGGCGATGTTGTCCGCATCAATGGCGACCACTTTGTCCAGCAGCACGGTGATGTCGCGTTTCTTGAGGGCTTGGTCGATGCGCCGCTGAACCTTGCCGGTGTAATTCGCGCCGACAGCCTTGCCGCCCGCCACCAGTGTGACGGAGGTGCCCGCCAGCCGATGCCCGATGGCCATGGCCAGTTCAATGCCTGCCGCGCCGCCACCGATCACGGCAACGCGCTGTGGCTTGCCTTCGTCGCGATCCATGATGGCTTGCCAGCTTGCACCGAAGTCTTCAATCGGGCGCACAAACAGGGCGTTCGCGCCCGCGCCGGGCATAACCTCTTCGATTTTCTGGCGGTCCAGCACCGGGCCGGTGTTGATGGAGAGCCAGTCAAAATCGAGCACAGTGCCGTCGTCGAGCGTGACGCGCTTGGCATTGGCGTCCAGCGCCGTGACACTGCGTTGGAGCCAGCGCACGCCCGAGTTGGCCAGGAAAGCGCCGAGCGCAATGGCGCAGTCGTCCAGCGCGTAATGCCCTGCCACAAAACCGGGCACCATGCCCGAGTACAACTGGCGCGGATAGGGCGCAACCAGGGTGACCGAGTAGAGCAGGGGCCCCTGCTGGGCCATCCTGGACAACTGCGAGAGCACATGCACATGGGCGTGGCCCGCACCGAGCAGCATCAGGTGCTTCATGGACGAGGCAGGCTGAGCACGTGGCACTACGGTAGCCAGCTCAAGCGGCTCAAATAGGCCAGACTTTGGCCGCCGGTGTTGTCGCTGTCAGCACCCACCACCACGGCAATGACCGGTGGCGTGGTGGCGCTTTCCTTGCCAAAGAGTTTGGCAAAGTCGCCCGCCACGCGCCGACTCTGGGTGGTCCACTGGCCGGGCGCTGCGTCTTTGCCGTCAAGCACGATGTAGCGCACCCGCGCCGTGTAGGGGTTGGCGCCCTGGGTGCCACGGGGGTAACGCGCATCCCACAGGTAGCACAGGGTGGCGCTGGGCAGGTTGTCGCCCGTGACCGAACGGGCCAGGGACAGCCCCGCGCGCTGGAAGAAGGGAATGTCACCCAGGGGTTGGTCGAACATCACGCACACCTTGAGGGCCGCGTCGTCGCCGCTCTTGACAGCGATGTCCGCATTGGCCAGCGGTTGGTCCACGCGCCAGCGCCAGCTCAAAGTCGCCGGAGCTGCGCCGCCCCACGCGTGGGAGAGCACGCCATAGGACTTGTCGGTGCTGACCTTGAGCGCAACCTCCCCATCCAGATTGACCAGCTCAAAGCGTGAAGCCGCAATGCCCTTGTTCTTGGGTAATTGGTTCAAGCGCCAGGCCGGGTTCAGGGCAGCACCCGCGGCACCGAAGGGAGCCAGACTCGCGCCCGCCGCGGACGCCGGCGAAGAATTTTGAGAAAAAGAGCTTGTAGCCCCTGTCAGTGCTGCAAAGGCAGCTATCGAAAAAATAGTAAATCTAAGATGTTTCATCGTGCTTCGTGCCTTTCAGCCGCGCTTCCAGTCGTGGTATTTGGCCACCCACTCCAGCAGCTTCTTGGGCTGGTGGGCACGCTTCCACTCCCCGGCGGCGTATTTGTTGGCCTCGGCCAGCGTAGGGTAGGTGTGAATGGTGCCCAAAATCTTGTTCAAACCCAACCCGTGTTTCATGGCCAGCACGTACTCGGCCAGCAAGTCGCCTGCATGGGTGCCGACGAGGGTCACGCCCAAAATGGTGTCCTTGCCGGGCACGGTGAGCACTTTGACAAAGCCATGGGCTTCGCTGTCGGCAATGGCGCGGTCCAGGTCATCAATGCCGTACTTCGTCACCTCATAGGCGATGTTCTGCTCTTTGGCGTCCTGCTCATTGAGGCCCACGCGCGCCACCTCGGGGTCGATGAAGGTGGCCCAGGGGATCACCCGGTAGCCAGCCTTGAACTTCTTGAAATCGCCAAACAAGGCATTGACTGCCGTGTACCAGGCCTGGTGCGCTGCCACGTGGGTGAACTGGTAGGGCCCGGTCACGTCGCCCGCGGCATAAATATTGGGGTAAATGGTTTGCAGGTACTCGTTGGTGGGCACGGTGCGCTGGGTCTCAATGCCCAGTTCTTCAAGGCCATAGCCCGTGAGGCGGGCCACCCGGCCCACGGCGCACAAGAGTGCGTCAAACTCAATGCGAAGCTCTTGGCCTTCGTGCTCTACGATGAGGGCTTTGGCATTAACCCCCTTCTCACAGCGCAGCGCCATGTGACCGGTGAGTACCTGCACGCCATCGGCCTGCAGAGCGGCTTTGGCCAGGCTTGATACTTCTTCGTCTTCACGGCCCATGATGCGCGGCGCCATTTCCACTTGTGTGACCTGGGCCCCCAGGCGGGCAAAGCTTTGCGCCAGTTCGCAGCCAATGGGGCCGCCACCCAGCACCACCAGACGCTTGGGGATGTCGTCCAGCTTGGCAAACTCGTCCCACAGATTGTCGCTGGTGACATAGCCCACGTCGTCCAGACCCGGCAGCGGCGGCACAAAGGGGCGCGCGCCCGCAGCGATCACGATGGCGCGGCTGGTCAGGGTTTGCTTGCTGCTGTCATTGAGGGCAATCTCCACCGTCCACGGGTTGACGATCTTTGCGTAGCCCTGCAAAACTTCGACACCCAGGCTGGTGTAGCGCTCCACGCTGTCGTGCGGCTCGATGGCGGCAATGACGTTGTGGATGCGCTGCATCACGGCCTTGAAGCTGAACGCGGGTGTGGTGTCTGAGAGCCCATACTTGGCGCCGTGCTTCATCTGGTGGGCCAGCTTGGCGCTCTTGATGAGGGCCTTGCTGGGCACGCAGCCGTAATTGAGGCAGTCGCCGCCCATTTTGTGGGCTTCAATCAGCGTGACCTTGGCCTTGACTGCCGCCGCGATATAGGCGGAAACCAGCCCCCCCGCGCCGCCGCCAATGACGATCAGGTTGCGGTCAAAGGACTTGGGCTTGAGGTGGGCCCAGTGCGCATAAACCTTGCGGCTTTTGAGATGGTCGGTGACTTTGCGCGCCAGCAGCGGAAAGATGCCCAGAAGAACAAACGAGCCAATCAGAGCCGGGCTCAGAATGCCTTTGAGCGACTCCAGTTGCGCCAGTTGGGTACCCGCGTTCACATACACAGCAGTGCCGGCCAGCATGCCGAGCTGGCTCACTCCGTAGAAGGTGAGCGCCTTCATCTTGGTCAGCCCCATCAGCAGGTTGATCATAAAAAACGGTACCAAAGGCACCAGGCGAAGGGAGAAGAGGTAAAAAGCGCCTTCTTTCTCAATCCCCTTGTTGAACTCGCCCAGGCGCTGGCCAAAGCGAGCCTCGATGCTGTCGCGCAGCACAAAGCGCGCCGCCAGAAAGGCCAGTGTGGCACCCAGAGATGAGGCAAAGGAGACGATGACCGTGCCCCACCACAGGCCAAAAATGGCACCGCCTGCGAGCGTCATGATGACGGCGCCCGGCACCGAGAGGGCGGTGACCGCCACGTAGATGGCGAAGTAGCTGCCGATTACCAGCAAAGGCTGTTCTGCATACAGAGACTCAAAGGCCGCCTGGCTGCTCTTGAGGTAATCGAGGCTCAGGAAGCGGCCCAGATCCAAGACGAAGAAGGCGGTAATGGCCGCCAGAACGATCACGATCAGGCCCAGTTTTTTCTTGTTCATTGGGTCCTCTATTTATTGCTGGTGTTCGGGGCAAAGGCGCGCCAGCCCCAGCCGATTCGGGTGGCGATCGTTACCGCGCACAGGGCAGCAAAGATGTAGGCGAGTTCGGGAAAATACTGGGGCCACAGGCACATGGTGGCAAAAAACACCAGGGTCTCGGTGGCTTCGGTCAGGCCGCCCAAAAAGTAAAACGACTTGTTGGGGTAGTCCACGCTGGTCATGCCGCGTTTGGCCGCAAGTACCGCAAAGGCCAGAAAGCTCGTGCCCGTGCCGATAAAGGCGGCCAGCAGCACGGCGGCGGGCAAGGCATTGCGGGCCGGGTCGGCCAAAGCAAAGGCCAGTGGAATGCTGGCGTAAAAAAGAAAGTCGAGCGCGATGTCGAGAAAACCGCCGCGGTCCGTGGCTTGCGTCAGGCGGGCGACCGCGCCATCGAGGGCATCGCAGGTTCTGGAAATAAATATGGCAGCAGCCCCCGCCAGATAATCCTCATTAGCTATCAAAACAGCAGCAATAATGCCAATCAAAAAACCGACGATGGTGATTTGATCGGCCATAAGTCCACTGCGCTGCAAGACTTTGGCCAGGCCATTGACGGGGCGTTTGATCAGGGCGGTGGCGGTTCGGTCGAACATGAGCGGATCGTGTGGCTTTCTTGGTCAGTCAGAGGGTGGTGAGATGGGCTGGATCGGCCACATCGCTCAAGTCGTGTGTCACCATTAGTACGGGAATGCCGCGACTTCTTACAAGCGCAAACACGAATTCACGCATGCGCTCGCGCAGCGCCGCGTCGAGTTTGGAGAAGGGCTCATCGAGGAGCAGGGCCCGAGGTTGGGCCAGCAGGGCGCGCATGAGCGCCACCCGCGCACGCTGCCCGCCGGAGAGCGTGGCGGGGTCCGCTTTGGCAAAATTGGCCATTTCCAGGTCGTTCAGACCCTGCGTGACGGCGGCCAGGCGTTGGGCGCGCGGGCCCGACGGCACGGCAAACAGCAGGTTTTCAAACACCGTCATGTGGGCAAACAGCAGGTCTTCCTGGAACAGAATGCCAACCTGGCGTCGTTCGGTTGGCAAGGCATCGATGCGCTGGCCGTTGAGGGAGATTTCGCCCTCAAACACCAGGCCCTCCGGCAGGGTTCCGCAAATGGCGGACAGCAGGCTCGATTTGCCCGAACCGCTGGCACCCATCACAGTGTGGATGACGCCGCTGGGTACGCGCAGTTCAAAGTTCTGCATCAGCGTGGCAGCCGGGGTGCGCAAATGCGCCAGGTGAAGATCAAGGCTCATGGATGGGGCGGGTTGTCGGTGAATCAGCGCGCGCGGGTCATAATGCAAGCGTGTCTGGCTTGGGCCGGATTGTTTCATGGGAGTTACTGTGATGAAGAAATTTTTTGTTCTCACCCTGGTGGTCCTGGCCAGCGTGGCGCAGGCCGAGTCCACGGCCGCCAAGAAGGAACTCGTGGCCAAAGTGCTGTTGTTGCAGCAACCCGGTATTGAAATGGCAGCGCGTGCGCTGGCCGAGCGCCCGGCCGTGCTGATGCTGCAACAGGCCGGTCAGGCCATGCAGGCCCGCGTGGCCCCTGAAAAGCGCGAGGCCATGGCCAAGGAGATTCAGGCCGATGTGAAGAAATACGTGGAGGAGACCGTGCCGCTGGTCCAGGGCCCCTCTGCCAAAGTGGCGGCGCAAACCATTGGTGCCGTGCTGGAGGAAAAATTCACCGAAGAGGAGCTCAAGCAGCTCATCGCGATCATCGAGTCGCCCGTGAATCGCAAGTTCCTGGAGCTCAACGCCGAGATGCAGACTGCGTTTGCGGACAAACTGGTGGAGCAGACCCGCGCGGTCGTGGAGCCCAAGATGAGGGCACTGGACCAGGCCATTGGCAAGCGTCTGGGTCTGCCAGTGCCAGCGGGCACCTCGCTTGCGCCAGCCAAGCAGCCCGCCAAACAGCCGGCCAAGGCGGCAAGCAACTAGGGGTGCGGCCCCTGTGCTGCTTGCTCAGTTCGCTGCCTTATAAGTAGCGTCTGGGACGACCCAGCCACGCCGCCAGTCCAAACACCAGCACCGGCAGCAGCCACTGCAGCCAGGCGTAGGCGGCGCTGAGCGAACGCTGCGCGCCCGAGGCCAGAGTGACCGCCTCGGTGGTGACACTGGCATAGCGTCCGGCCCCCACAAACAGAGTGGGCAGGTACTGGGCCACGCTCACTGCAAACCCGATGGCAAAGGCAGAAGTCAGGGCAGAGCGCAGGAGCGGCCATTTGACTCGCCACAAAAACACGGCCCGGTCGTGGCCCAGTGAGGCCGTGACCTGGCGCAAGCGCGGATCGAACCCGGTGTAGGCCGGGCTCAATGCGATGAGCACATAGGGCAGTGCCGCGAGCGTGTGGGCCAGCCACACCCCGGACCACCGGGCATCCAGGCCCCAACGAAGACTCATGCCGTGCACGCCCACCACCCACAGTACGGGCGGCAGCACCAGCGGCAGGTAAATGAGGCGGCGTACGCGCGCGTCCCACTGGAGCGGCGCGCACTCCAGCCAGGCCACCGACCACAGCAGCGCGGCCAGGGCGCTGGCAGTGGCCAGTGTGAGCGTCGTGCCCACGGTGCCAACACTGGCCTCCACGGAGACCCAGGCCTGACCCGTGAAGCTTTGCGGCCATAGTGCCGGAAAGGGCCAATAGCCCGAGACACTGCCAACCGCCAGGGCCAGCAGCACTGCCAGGTAAATACCCAGCAACACCGGCAGGCCGATGATTGCCCTGGTGCTGGTTGCCATGTGCGGACTGCGACCCCGTGAGCCTGCGCTCCAGCGGGCACGCCAGCGCAGGCGCTGGAGCATTTGCCACAGCACCCCAGCTACCGCTGCCAGCAAAGCGGCCAACAGCCAGGCGGCAGCTGCGCCGCGTGAGTTGATGCTCACATCGGCATCGAGCAACCACTGCCAGGCCAGCACGGAGAGCGTGGGCGGGGAGGTCGGGCCAATCACCAGCGCCATGTCCACCACGGTCAGGCTGTAGGCCAGCACCGCCAGCATGGGCCAGCGCAGACGCGGCCACAACTGGGGCCAGAGCACGCGCCACCAGGCCGCGCTCGGCCCGTAGCCCATGCTGCGTGCCACATCAAGCTCGCGGCTCCAGCGCTGGGCCACCTCGGCGCGTTGCAACTGCGTGGCGGCGGTCCACAGCAGAAAGGGAATTTCCTTGCACACCAGCACGGCGATCAGGCCTAGCCCGCAGGGGTCTTGCGTGGTGGACCAGGGCGGCGGGGCGTCGAATCCTGTGGCCCAAGGCGAGAGGGCGCGCAGCAGCCAGCCGCTCGGTGCAATCAAAAACGCCAGGCCAATGGCAAACGCCGCGTGGGGAACCGCCAGCAGGGGGCTCAAGGTCCGAACCAGGCGCGCCCAGCGGGGACCGGGGAAGTTGCGCGACATCAGCCAGGCGGCCAGGCCCAGTGCCAGCAGACTGGATGCCAGACCGGTCCAAAGCGTCATGCCCAGGGCATAAAGTGTCTGCGAGTCGTCGAAAAGTGCGAGCCACGCGGCCCGGTTGAGACCTGCGGCAACGGCGTCCCACAGGCTCCAGAGCAGGGGAACGCCCAGCACGACAAGCAGCAGGGCGGTAGTCAGCCTGTCACTGTTGCGCAATAGGTTCTTCATATAGCTCTGTCTCCCCAACTCCCCTGCCCTGCGGCCTCCGCCTTGTACCTGTACAGAAGCCTCTACCGCCCAGACTCCGAGCCCAGCACACGGGCCAGAAACGCCGAGATATCAGCCACCTCGCGCGGATGCACGCTGTGCTCCATCGGGTAGCTGTGCCACTGCACCGGGTAGCCCAGTTGCGCCAGCAGGTCGCGCGAAGCCTCGCCACGGGCGGGGGCCACCACGGGGTCCATGTTGCCATGCGCCATGAAAATCGCAGTGTGGGCGTTGGCCTGCGCGCGCTGGGCGGCCAGTGTGTCGGCCAGTGGCAGATAGCCTGACAGGGCGATGATGCCCGCCAAAGGCTTGGGGTAGCGCAAGGCGGTGTGCAGGGCCAGGGCGCAGCCTTGGGAAAACCCGGCCAGCACGATGCGCTCGCTGGCGATGCCGCGCGTCATCTCGTGCTCGATCAGGGCGGTGATCGCAAGGGCCGATTTTTCAATGCCCGCCCTGTCCTGCCGGGAGACCAGGTCGGTGCCGTAGAGGTCGTACCAGGCCGGCATGACATAGCCGCCGTTGAGCGTGACCGGGATGGCCGGCGCGTGGGGGAACACAAAGTGAATCGGCGGGCAGTCGCTCAGGTCAAGCTCGGGCACCAGCGCGGCGAAGTCGCCGCCGTCAGCGCCCAGGCCGTGCAGCCAGATGACCGCCGATTGGGGATTGGGGCCAGTGTCGATTTCGATGCAGGGGAGCAGTGTGGTCATGGCAGGGGCGAGGGAGAGTGAAGTCAAAGCGTCAAGTACAGGCGGCCGAAGGCGAGCCTGCAGTATCGGGCAAATGGATCAGCCCGTGCCAGTTCCGACGATTCTGGCGGCACGCCGGACCCACGCTCTGCGCGCGATGCGGACAGCCTCACTGCCCGTAGCGTTTGAGCCACTCGCGCTCAATGGGTTCGACCCAGCTTGCGTGGGGCTCGGGCAGGGTGGGCATCATCTTGTCCACCTGACCGGGCAGGGGGGCGCTGGCAAAGCGCTCGCGCTCTGCTGGGGGCAGCTTGTCCAGCGCCAGCACGGTGGGGTCGCCCCACTTGGAAATATCGGCTTTGCGGGCCTGCGCCTCGGCGCTGAGGAGAAAATTGATTACGACCTGCGCGCCTTCCCTGGCTCGGGTATTGAATGGAATGCCCAGAAAGTGGGTGTTTCCGATGGTGCCTTTGGTGAACTGATAGCTGGCCACGCTCGGTGGCAAACGCCTGGCAGCGATCTCGTTGGCCGCTTCGTTGGGGTTGAAGGTCAGGGCCAGCAGTAATTCGCCGTCGGCCATCATTTGCCGCACCGCCGCTGAATTTTGCGGAAACTGCTTGCCCGCACGCCACAGGTGCGGGTGCAGGGCATCCAGATACGCCCACAGGGGCGCACCAGCGCGGGTCAGCGCCTCGGGGGTCACCGGCCTGTAGAGGGCCGTGCGGTCAGCATTGGCTTCGAGCAGCGCCTGCTTGACAAAGGTGGTACCGTGAAAATTGGGCAGGCGGGGGTAGCTCACACGGCCCGGGTTGGCCTTGGCAAAGGCCAGCAACTCGGCCATGCTGCGGGGTGGGTTTGGCACGCGCGCACTGTCAGAAAAAAACGTAAGCTGGGCCATGCCCCAGGGCGCCTCCATGCCCTCGGTAGGCTCGGAAAAATCGAGCCGCGTGGTGGGCTTGCCCTGCACATCCACATAGGAAAAATTGGGCAGGCTCTCGGCGAAGGGACCAAACAGCAAGCCCTCGCGCTTCATCGTCAGAAAGTTTTCGCCGTTGATCCAGACCATGTCCACCGAGCCCTGCGTGGACTTGCCCGCCGCCTTCTCGCTGCGCACGCGCTTGACCACCTCGGCAATGTCGCTGATCTTGACGTGCTCGAGCTTCACCCCAAAGCGGCTCAGCAATTCGCCAGCCGCCCATTGCAGGTAGGCGTTGATGTTCTGGCTGCCGGCCCAGGCGTTGAAATACACGGTTTGCCCGCGGGCCCTGGCTTCAATGCTGCTCCAGGGGGATTGGGCTTGCGCCTGCGCCATCAGTGGTGCGGCCAGACCGGCTCCCAGGAGCGCGAGGGTTGTTCGGCGGGAAACCTTGGTGTGGGATGAAGGCAGGGTGGACGGGGAATGGGTCATGGTGGCCTGATTTGAAGAGTGGGTCAGCAGCTTGGTCGGGCCGGCACGCCAATTCTTACGGCCGCTCGGCGACCAAGTGAATGGTCACGCCAGCAGGGCCTGGGCGAACTCGCGAGCATTGAAGGTTTCCAGGTCTTCGAGTTTTTCTCCCACACCGATGAAGTACACGGGTATCGGGCGCTCTCTGGCAATGGCAGCGAGTACCCCGCCTTTGGCCGTGCCGTCCAGCTTGGTGACGATCAGCCCGGTGAGAGCGAGTGCATCGTCAAAGGCTTTGACCTGGCTGAGCGCGTTTTGCCCGGTGTTGCCATCGATCACCAGCAGGACTTCGTGGGGCGCGCTGGCCTCGGCCTTCTGGATCACGCGCCGGATCTTGCGCAACTCTTCCATCAGGTGAAGCTGGGTCGGCAAGCGCCCGGCGGTATCGACCAGCACCACGTCCCTGGCCCGTGCCTTGCCCGCACTCACCGCATCGAAGCTCACGGCAGCCGGATCGCCGCCCTCCTGGCTGATGATCTCCACCGTGGTGCGCTGTGCCCAAACGCCGAGCTGCTCGCGCGCCGCGGCCCGAAAGGTGTCTGCCGCCGCCAGCAGGACGCTGGCCCCGTGGTCGGCCAGGTGGCGGGTGAGTTTACCGATCGAGGTGGTCTTGCCCGCGCCATTGACGCCAGCCACCATGATGACGGTGGGCTTGTGCTGGCCGATGACCAGCGGCTTTTCCAGTGGGGCCAGCAAGCTCGTGATGGACTCAATGAGCAGCGCCTTGACGGCGGCTGGTTCGGTGGCCTTGGCCTCCTTGACCCGGCGCTTGAGGTCTTGGAGCAGATGCTCGGTTGCTTTGACGCCGGTGTCGGCCATCAACAGGGCCGATTCCAGGTCCTCATACAGGGCATCGTCGATCCGGGTCCCGGTGAACACCGTGGCAATGCTCGAACCTGTCTTGCGAAGACCGGCCTTGAGCTTGCTCAGCCAGGATTTGCGCTCGGCGCTGGGCAGCGGTGCCAGGACAGGTTGGGGCAGAGCCGGGCTCGGTGTGGGAGGCTTAGAAGAGGGTGCGGGAGGCACCCATGGAGGGGGTTCGACAACCGCCACAGCGGGTGCAGCGGGCGCTGGCGTCTCTGACGGCGCCTCAGGCTGTGCAGTGTGTGGGGTCGGGGCCGAAGGTTTTTTTTTGAAGAAACTGAACATTTGGTAGGTTCTTAGAATCACACGATTCTATGAAACGACAGACACCCCACTTTTTATCGCCGTCGGCGGCTGATTTTTTGATCCGCCTGCCCGCGTTTTTCACTCTTGTTCTGGGCCTGCTTTGGGGCGCTGGCGCCCACGCTCAGGATCCGGGGCAGGCACAGCAATTCACGTTGCCCAACGGCTTGAGCCTGATCGTCAAGCCCGACCGGCGCGCGCCCACGGCAGTGCACATGCTGTGGGTGCGGGTGGGCTCCATGGACGAGGTGGACGGCAGCTCGGGCGTGGCGCATGTGCTCGAACACATGATGTTCAAGGGCACGGCGAAGGTCAAGCCCGGTGAGTTTTCGCGCCGGGTCGCGGCTCTGGGCGGGCGCGAGAACGCTTTCACCGGCACGGACTACACCGGCTATTACCAGCAGATACCGGCGAGCCGGCTCGAAGAGGTGATGAAGCTCGAAGCCGATCGTTTTGTCAACAACCAGTGGAGCGACGAGGAGTTCAGGAAAGAGCTCGAAGTGGTCAAGGAAGAGCGTCGCATGCGCACCGAGGACAGCCCGCGCTCGCTGATGCACGAAGCCATGAACGCCACTGTGTTCATGGCTTCACCGTACCGGCGCCCGATTGTGGGCTGGATGAGCGACCTGCAGGCACTCACGCCGGACGATGCGCGCAACTTCTATCGCCGCTGGTATGTGCCCGCCAATGCCGTGGTGGTGGTGGCCGGTGACGTGGATGTGGCGCAGGTGCGCGCACTGGCTGAAAAATACTACGGCAGTTTGCCCGAGCGCGCGGTGCCTGTGCGCAAGCCGCAGGACGAGCCGGCGCAGATGGGCATCCGGCGCATGGTCTTCAAGGCCCCGGCCGAGCAGGCTTACGTGACGCTGGCTTTCAAGGTGCCGGCCTTGCTGTCCCTGAGCAATGCACAAGGCCAGGCTGCCCCGACGGACGATGAAGCACTGGCGTTGACCGTGCTCTCTGCGGTGCTGGACGGCTACAGCGGCGCGCGACTGGAGCGGGCGTTGACCCAGGGCGCGGACCGCGTGGCCGACAGCGTGGGCGCGAGCAACGGGCTGTGGGGCCGGGGCCCCCAGTTGTTCATGCTGCAGGGCGTTCCGGCGCAAGGCAAGACGGCCGCGCAGGTTGAGCAGGCGCTGCGTGAGCAGGTGGCCAAAGTTGCCCGCGAGGGCGTGCTGGAGACCGAGCTGAACCGGGTCAAGGCCCAGTGGGTGGCCTCGGAGGTGTACAAGCTCGATTCCTTGTTCAACCAGGCCCGCGAGTTGGGCAGCAACTGGGTGCAGGGTCTCCCGCTTGACGCCGATGAGAGACTCATTGAGCGTTTGCGCGCCGTCACCGCCGCTCAGGTACAGGCCGTGGCACAAAAGTATTTTGGCGATGATCAGCTCACGGTGGCTGTGCTCGATCCCCAACCCCGCGACAAATCGCGCCCGGCGCGAGTGCCCGTGGCCGGACAAAGGCATTGATCAGCTCATGAATACTATTAAAAATATAGCTGTATCAGCAGTATTGACGATGGCTTCAAGCCTGTTTGTCATTAATTCTGCGCAAGCTGGCATTCCCGTCGAACACTGGACTCAGGCCTCGGGGGTGCAGGTCTATCTGGTTCAAAGTCCGGCCCTGCCGATGCTCGATGTGCAGATTGACTTTGATGCGGGCAGCCGCCGCGACCCACCCGCGCAAGCGGGGCTGGCCAGCGTCACGGCCAGCATGAGCGCCAAAGGGTTGCGGGCCAGCGTGGATGGCCGCGAGCCCGCGCTTGACGAGAACGGCGTCGGCCAGGCCTGGGCCGATCTGGGGGCGGCCTTTGGTGCCAGCGCCAGCAGTGATCGCATGAGTTTTTCGCTGCGAACCCTCACTGACCCTGATCTTTTGGGCAAGGCGGTGCAACTGGCCGCCAGGCAACTTGGTGAACCCGCCTTCCCGGAGGCCATCTGGCTGCGCGAGCGCGAACAATTGAAATCAGCCATCAAGGAGGCCAACACCCGCCCGGCCACGGTGGCGGCTCGGGCCTATAGCCAGGCGGTGTACGGCACGCACCCCTACGGTTTTGAGACGACCGAGGCGACGCTTTCGCGTATCAGCGTGGCCGACATGAAGGCGATCTACACCAGCCTGATCCTGCCCTGCCGGGCCAGAGTGACCTTGGTGGGCGCAGTGAATCGGGCCCAGGCGGATGCACTGGTGACAAAGTTGTTTGCTCGCTTGAGTCCGAGCCAGCCCGGGGCGTGCCCGGGCTTGCCTGCGGTGGCGGAGATCGCCGCGTTGCAGCAGCCCGTGGAAGAGCACATCGCGTTTGCATCGGCGCAAGCGCATGTGCTGATCGGGCAACCCGGCTTCAAGCGCGACGATCCCGACTACTTCGCCCTGATTGTGGGCAATTACATTCTGGGTGGCGGCGGTTTTGTCTCGCGCCTGACCTCCGAGGTGCGCGAAAAGCGCGGCCTGAGTTACAGCGTGTACAGCTACTTCTCGCCAGCGCTGCACGCCGGTGCCTTCACCCTGGGGCTGCAAACCCGACCAGACCAGGCCCAAGAGGCGGTGCAAGTGGCCCGCGATGTGGTGGCCCGATTTGTCAAGGACGGCCCGACACAGGAAGAGCTCCAGGCCGCCAAGGACAATCTGATCGGGGGCTTTGCCCTGAAAATTGACAGCAACCGCAAGTGGCTCGAAAACGTGGCCAACATGGCCTGGAATGGCCTGCCGCTCGATTACCTGGACACCTGGACGGCCAAAGTGCAGCAGCTCACAGTGGGCGACATCAAGGCGGCGTTCGAGCGCAAACTGCAGCCGCAGAACATGGTGACCGTGGTGCTTGGCGGAAAAGACACTGCCAATTGAGGGGTGTTTTGATCTTTGCCCCGGGCCGGCGTATCCTGAACCTTTCAGGAGGACGCCATGACAACCAATGCCAAACCCGTTGCAGTCGAGCAAGTCGCTTGCGATGTTTGCATGAAAGAAGTGCCTCTGTCCCAGGCCACAGTGCCAGAGTCACAGGACTATGTGGCGCATTTTTGCGGGCTGGACTGTTACCAGAAGTGGAAACTCGAGCACGCCAAAGCCCAGGACAAGTCCAGGCAGCCCTGAGCTTTTTTGAGATCGAAGTGTTGCGCGCCCTGGTGCTGGGTTAAGCTGCCTGCATGAAACAACAACCTTCCAGGTCAGCGCGTCCGGCGCGCCCCGCGGCCAAGCACAGCCACGCGGTGCGCATCATTGGCGGTCAGTGGAAGCGCAGCAAACTCGCCGTGGCCGACAAACCGGGATTGCGCCCCACACCCGACCGGGTGCGTGAGACCCTGTTCAACTGGCTGGGCCAGGACCTGAACGGCTGGCGCTGCATTGATGCGTTTGCAGGCACCGGCGCGCTTGGATTTGAAGCCGCTTCGCGTGGTGCCATGGAAGTGTTGCTGGTTGAGCACGACAGTGCGCTGGCAGCGAGTCTGGCAGGGGTGCAGACTCGGCTGCAGGCCAGTTCGGTGCGCGTGGTGCGCGGCGACGGCGTGGCCGCGCTCGGGCACGCCGCGCCTGGCAGCGTGGATCTGGTGTTTCTGGATCCGCCTTTTGATGGCGACCTGTTCGACCCGGCGCTGCAATCGGCTGGTAGGGCGGTATCCGCGCAGGGTTTTGTCTACCTGGAGGCGCCCAAGGCCTGGACCGATGACGAGCTTTTGCAGGCGGGTCTGCGGGTGATCAAACACCTCAAGGCCGGTGCGGTTCACGCGCATTTGCTGGGGCGGCTGGATTAGACCGTCCTGCATTGCATAATCGAACTCAGAGATGGCCCCGGCGGGATTGCCCCCGAGCCTGCCTTTCCATTGACGCGATGAAAACACCATGGCCAATAACGTGATTGCAGTTTACCCCGGCACTTTTGACCCGATGACCCTGGGCCATGAAGACGTGGTGCGGCGCGCCACGCAACTGTTCGGCCGGGTGATCGTGGCGGTGGCGGCTGGGCATCACAAGAAGACACTTTTTTCCCTCGATGAGCGCATGGAGATGGCGCGTGAAGCCACCAAGGTTTATCCACAGGTCGAGGTCGAGAGTTTTGCCGGATTGTTGCGCGATTTTGTGGTCGGTCACGGGGCCAAGGCCATGGTGCGAGGCTTGCGCGCCGTCACTGATTTTGATTACGAATTCCAGCTCGCGGGCATGAACCGCAGCCTGATGCCGCAGGTGGAGACGGTGTTTCTCACCCCCAGCGACAAGTACCAGTTTGTTTCGAGCACCTTTGTGCGCGAGATCGCCATGCTCGGCGGCGAGGTGGACAAGTTTGTCTCATCCGGGGTGAATGAGCGCCTGTTGGCCAAGGTTCGCAGCGGGACCGGCGTTTGAAGACTGAGATTCCCGGCTTTTATTGATCAGGAGGAACCATGAATATATTGTTGCCCGTTGACGGTTCTGCGCTCTCGCTGGAGGCAGTCAAGTTTGTCATTCGCATGGCCAAATCCGGACTGCAGCTGAGTGTCGTTCTGGCCAATGTCCAGGAGCATGCCAATCTGTACGAGATGGTGATGGCCCATGATCCCAAGGTGATCGAGGAAGTAAGTGCCTCGGCCGGGGCCCATACCCTGCTGGAGGCGCAGGGGCTGCTCAAGCACGCTGGGATTGAGTTCCAGAGTGAAGTGGCCACGGGGGACCCCGCGCACACCATCATCGAGATCCGGGAGCGGTATCAATGTGACATGATAGTTATGGGTGCGAGCGGCATGAGCAATCTGCGCAGTGCGCTCCTGGGCTCGGTCTCCAACGAGGTGATGCACGCCGCCACCGTGCCGGTCATGATTGTCAAGGCAACTGAAGCGCCCGGCGAATGAATGCCCTGAAATGACCGAGCTGATTGAAACACTGGCGGCCTGGCGCAGGGTGGGCCGCTGACCATGGCGTTGATCATCACCGACGAGTGCATCAACTGCGACGTGTGCGAGCCCGAGTGTCCCAACGAAGCCATATTTCTGGGCCCGGAGATTTACGAAATCGATCCGTATAAATGCACTGAATGCGTGGGCCATTTTGATGAGCCGCAGTGCGTTCAGGTCTGCCCCGTGGCCTGCATTCCGGTGGACCCCCGCTGGATTGAGGACCGCGAAACGCTGTGGCAAAAATACCGGCGCCTGCAATTGGCGGCCCGGCAGGCCTGAGTGACCTGAAGTCTGATCGGCAGCCTGGGGCTTTACCCCATCCGGCAAGGAGTCAATGCGGCAGCGCGTTCTGCTTCGTTCCCTCCGGCCTGCGACTTTTTCCGGTGAAAAATGGTCTACTGCCTTGACTCTAAGGGTGCCGTGGGCTTGGGCTTCTCGCTGGGAGCGCGGGCAGTAAAGTTCTCAGGTTCTGATTTCTTCTTGTTTCCGGCCCGTGTTTTGGCGCTCTTGTGGCTCACGGGGTCGGTGGCCGCGCTTGGGCGCGGGGTGTTAGCGGCCAGGTCGGCTCGTTCTTGCTTGATGCGCGACTTTTCCAAGGCGGTGGCCGCCTTGGCGGCGTGCGCCGTGGCGGCATCGGTCTGCTTCTTTTGCTCCTGGGTGCGTGCGTCCTGCGTGTCGATCAGCGTGCCGCCGGGGCAGGGGATCTGACTGTAACTGCTCCCGCATTTATAGATTTGTTGAGCTGAAGCCACTGTTGGTAAAGCAAATAAAGCTATAAAAAGTAGAGCAAATCGCATTGGAATTAGCATGATTGTTTCCCTGGATGAATTAAGCTGACGGTCGAAAGTGGTTTCAAAGTGCAGGCGGCTTGGTTGGGGGCGCTGGTGGGTTGGCTGCGCAGTCCGGCCGGGGCGGTTTGGGCCGCGGCGGCTTGCTGGTGTGAATTTGCATGGTGGCTTTGTCCATCTCGCCACTGAGCAGATGGGGCAATGCCTTGATCGCACGGTCAATGCACTGATCAATTGCAATCCGGTGGTCCAGGGAGGGTTTCTTCAACACCCAGTTGACGACTTCAGACTTGATGCCGGGATGGCCCACGCCCAGGCGCAAACGCCAGTAGTCGTCGGTGCCAAGCTGGGCGTGAATGTCTCTCAAGCCGTTGTGGCCGGCGTGGCTGCCGCCGAGCTTGAGCTTGGCCTCCCCGGGAGCGATGTCAAGCTCATCGTGGGCCACCAGGATGTCGCACGGGTCGATCTTGAAGAAGCGGGCCAACGCGGCAACCGATTTGCCGCACAAATTCATGAAAGTCTGGGGTTTGAGCAGCCACACCGTTTGGCCATTGACCGAGGTGCGGGCTACCAGGCCATGGTAGCTTCGGTCCATCACGGGGCTGGCCTTGAGTTCGCGCGCCACTGCGTCAAGCCACCAGAAACCGGCGTTGTGGCGAGTCCATTCGTATTCCGGGCCGGGGTTGCCCAAGCCGACAAAAAGTCTGATCATGCCCAATTATCGGGCCAAGCCGAGCAAAAAAAAGCCCACCAAGTGGGCCTTTGAGCCGCAAGCAAGTGCAGCGTGGAAATGGAAATCTCTGGGAGCCCGGCCGCGCAAGCAACCAGGCGGTGCCCGCAAGTATTTATTCCTTGTCTTCCTTGGTGGCGTCCGGGGCAGCAGCACCAGCGGCAGGCGCTGCGACCTCACCTTCGGGGGTATCCTCAACAACCGACACCATGACGGCGGTCACCAGCACTGGGTTGTCGTTGCCGTGTGTGATGGCCTTGACACCGTTAGGCAACTGGACATCACTGAGGTGCACCATGCCACTCTTGGTCAGACCACTGACATCGACTGCAATGAACTCAGGCAGATCGCGTGGCAAGCACTCGATGTCGAGTTCAGTCATGACGAAATTAGCCACGCAATGGTCGAGCTTGACCGCAGGAGATTCATCCGCGCCATTGAAGTGCAAAGGTACCTTGACGTGCATCTTGGTGCCGGTGGTGACACGTTGGAAATCAATGTGCAGCACCAATTGCTTGAATGGGTGCATTTGCACGTCGCGCAGCAGCACGCGGCTGGTCTTGCCGCCGAGTTCCATGTCCAGAATGGAGGAATGGAAAGCTTCTGATTTCAGTGCATGCCACAGGGCGTTGTGGTCCACCTCGATCATCTCGGGCTGGCCCTCGCCACCATAAACAATACCGGGTGTGCGACCGGAAATGCGGAGACGGCGGCTCGCACCCGTACCCTGCTTTGAGCGCTCAAAAGCGACGAATTTCATATTTTTACTCCTGAAGGAGATCACCGCGACCAGTGAAACTCCGGTTTAACAAAGGTTCATGGCCTCTATTGGATGGCCAGTGAACCCGCTTTTGTCTGAATCAGAACCGCGGTTTTGAATCGGTCAAAACAACTTGTCCTGGTCCGAGAACAAACTCATGACTGAATCGCCCTTGGCAATACGCTGTATTGTCTCGGCGATCAAGGGTGCAACAGTGAGTTGCCGAATCTTCCGGCAGGCCGCCGCTGCGGCGCTTAAGGGGATTGTGTTGGTGATCACCACCTCATCGAGTGCGTCGCCATTGGTGATGCGATCCACCGCGGGACCCGAAAAAATAGGATGCGTGCAATAGGCGTAGACGTGCTTGGCGCCGCGCTCCTTGAGCACCTCGGCCGCCTTGACCAGCGTTCCCGCGGTGTCAATCATGTCATCCATGATGACGCAATTGCGCCCGTCGATCTCGCCGATGACGTGCATCACCTCGCTCACGTTGGCTTTGGGCCGACGCTTGTCGATGATGGCCAGATCGCAATTGAGCTGCTTGGCCAGCGCGCGGGCTCGAACCACACCTCCCACGTCCGGGGAGACCACAATAAGGTCTTCGTAGTTCTTCTGGCGCAAATCGCCCAGCAGCACGGGCGAGGCGTAGATGTTGTCCACCGGAATGTCAAAAAACCCCTGAATCTGGTCAGCGTGCAGGTCCATGGTCAGCACGCGGGCCACGCCCACGGCCTGCAGCATGTTGGCCACGACCTTCGCGGTAATGGGCACGCGACTTGAGCGCGGGCGACGGTCTTGCCGCGCATAGCCAAAATAGGGAATGACAGCGCTGATGCGCTCAGCCGATGCCCGCTTGAGCGCATCGACCATGATCAGCAGTTCCATCAGGTTCTCGTTGGTCGGGGCGCAGGTGGATTGCACCACAAAGACGTCCCGGGCCCGCACGTTCTGATTGAGTTCGACCAGGACTTCCCCGTCAGAGAACCGGCCGACGGTGGCGTCACCGAGGGTGATGCCCAAATGGGTGGCGATTTCGGCGGTCATGCCAGGATTGGCATTGCCGGTAAAAACCATGAAATCAGGGGGCGGTGGATCGACCTGCATGAGAATTCCAGCAAATAAGTGACGGATAACCTGGTATTTGGCAGGGGAGGAAGGATTCGAACCTTCGCATGCTGGAATCAAAATCCAGTGCCTTAACCAACTTGGCGACTCCCCTACACGGGTCGGCAGCTAAGTGCTCCCAACCGACAAACTGTCGCTGTTTGCCCAGCCCACCAGGGGATGCGCATCCAGACTGCCACACAATCTGACTTCAAAAGCGGCGGGTGCCGCTTTTGGTTCAAAGTGCCACGGCACCTGTGCAAACACCGCGCTTCCAGAGCCTGTCATCCGGCCATCGAGCCCCTGCATGGCAAGCCAGTCGAGGGCTTGGGTGACGCCAGGGCACAATCTTTGGGCAACGCTCTGCAAGTCGTTACGGCCAAAACCGAATGCGTCTGCAGCGAAGCCTGACATTGTAGCAGCTTCGCTGTCCCGCTTCAGGTCAGGGGCCGAGAAAATTTGTCCGGTTTCCAGCCCCTGTTGGGGCTTGACCACCAAAAAGTGGCTCCTGGGCAATTCAATCGGGGTCAGCATTTCGCCGACACCCTCGGTCCATGCGTTGTGGCCCCCGAGAAAAAACGGCACGTCGGCTCCGAGCGCCAGACCCATCGCGCCAAGCGTCGCAAGTGAGTAGTTCAAATTCCAGAGCCGGTTGAGCGCGAGCAGGGTCGAGGCGGCGTCCGAAGAGCCACCGCCCATACCCGCCTGGGCGGGAATGCGCTTGTCAATGCCGATGTGTGCGCCCATCGGGCAGGCGCTGGCCGACTGCAAGGCACGGGCGGCGCGCAGGATCAGGTCGTCGGGGGGCAGGGCCGCGGCAAGGTCTTCGCGGGTGATTTTTCCATCTGAGCGGACTTCGAAATGCAGGGTGTCGTGCCAGTCGATCAGCATGAACACCGATTGCAACAGGTGATAGCCGTCGGCCCTTCGGCCTGTGATGTGCAGGAACAGATTGAGCTTGGCCGGCGCGCAAACGTCAAAGAGAGCTTTCATGGGCAGGTGCGCCTGTTCTAGCGATCCAAAGCCACGCGCAGCTCGGCCACCGGGGGCGGCGTGGCACGATGGGCCGTGATGCGGCCCTCGGAATGGTCGGTGAGGTCAGCCTGCCAGCCCGCGGCTAGCACCGGCGTGCCCGCCAGCCACGAGAACAGGGCCGCGACCGGCAGATCGGTGCCTATCGCCTGTGCAATCAAGGCCTCCAGGGAGTCAAAGTGGCGCACTTCCCCAGGCGTGCGCATGATGGCGGCTTGCTCGGACCAGGTCAGGGCGGCCGCGGTGCTGCCCAGCGGGGTGTAAAACGTGAGTTCGCCCGCGCGGGCGGAGCCCACAAGCTCAAATCCAGCGGACAGGGAGCGGGGCGGGTCGGAATCAATACGGACCGCCAGACGTCCGGACCAGTGCGAACTTTCAGATAAAAAAACCGGATTAACCCTTGTTGGGGCTGCACATCCAGCTATAAAAAAAATAGCGAAAACTACAACAAAGTCCGATACCCGACGCCACTTCATAATTTCACATTCAGGCGCTCAAGAGTCTTCAACAGGGTTTCGTTCTGGCGATTGATTGCCAGCCCTTCCTGCCAGACCTTGGTGGCCTCGTCGCGAAGCCCCATGGCCCACAACACTTCACCCAGATGCGCCGCAATTTCAGCGTCGGGCCGGGTCTTGAAGGCGCCTTGAAGAATGCGCTTTGCCTCGGTCAGGTTGCCGCTGCGAAATTCCACCCAGCCCAGGCTGTCGGTGATGAACGGGTCCTCAGCGGCGTACTCAAGCGCCTTCAGAATCAACTCTTTTGCCTCTGGCAGGCGAATGCCACGCTCTGCAAGCGAATACCCCAGCGCGTTGTAGGCGTGCGGATGCTCTGGCTTGGCGGCGATCACGCGTCGCAGCAAGTCCTCCATCTCCTGGAGCTTGTCCAGTTTCTCGGCCACCATGGCCATGTCGTACAAGAGGTCCAAATCGTCAGGGCGCTCCCCTGTAGCGCGCGCCAGAAGCGCATAGGCTTCCTGGTAACGATTGCTCTCGCGTAGTAACTGGACTTCGGCGGTGATCTTGAGCCGTCCATCGGCAGGCGTTTGTTCGGGTTGCTCTCGAATCAGGTCCAGCGCCTGATCAACCCGCCCGCGCCGGGCCAGCAGGCCCGCGCGAAGCAATTGCACGTTAAGCGCCTCTTCGGGATTGTCGATGCGCGCCAGCCACTCATCGGCCCGGGCAAAATCGCCTTTTTTCTCAGCCACCTGCGACAAAAATGTGTAGGACCGCGTCAAACCCGGGTTGCTCGTGGTCAACTCCGTGGCTTGAGCTTGGGCCAGCGCGAGTTCGACGTACCGCAGCAATGCCGATTCGGCGGCGTCGAGCTTGTTGTTTTGCAGATCGAGCGCACCCTGAATCAGCCACGCGTCGGCGAAGTCGGGCTGGTTCGAAGTGAGCTGCGTCAGCTGGGTCTGGGCCGACGCGTAGCGCTGCGCATTAAGAAGTACGCGGATGTAGCCCAGGCGCACCTCGGGTTTTGCATTGCCGTCGAGATATTTGGTGACCACTGCCTCGGCATCAGGCATGGGGTTTTTGGAGGCCATGATCCGCACGCCCAACATCGCAGGTTCGGCCGACTGCAGGTCAAGCGCCTGCGCTTTTTGGGCAGCTTCGAGCGCGCCCTCGAAATTGCTTGCGTCCAGGCGAACGTGGCCGATGGCGCTCCAGGCAACCACGTTCACCGGCGCGGACTCGAGGTAGTCGCCCAGCGCCCGCTCCACTGTGAAGGCAACAAGCTTTCTGTCCGACGCCCGGGAGTAATCGCGCGCAAGGGTAGAAATGAAGGTTAGACGCTCCTCGGGGCTGGCCGTTGCCAGTTCGCGCCTGAGAGGATCGAGCGTTTCGCCAACCCGGTTCATGCCGATGAGGAGTTGCAATACATAGCGGTTGGCCTCTCTTGAGGCGGGCAGCGCCTGCTTCCAGGCTCGCGCCGCCAGCAGCGCCGAGTCGCCCGAGCGCGCCTGCAGCGCGATGTTGACCGCCCGCTGGTACAGCCGGGGGTCTCCCGTCTTGCGGGCGGCATCGAGGATGAGCGAGAAACCGGCCCCCGGCTCGCCCTGTTGGGCATTGAGCTCGCCCAGCAGGAGCTGGTAGAACAGTTCGCCGTTCAGCGCGGAGTTGTCAGTGGCCTCGTGCTCGCTGACGGGTGTCTGTGCGTGGGCTGCAAGCGCGCAAACAAACATCAGAACCAGTGGGAATCGTTTAAAAATCGACATCGGACCATAATAATCCATGCCCGCCTGTTTTTCACATGCCTGAACTGCCTGAAGTCGAAGTGACGCGCTTGAGCTTTGCAGACGCCATTGCCGGCGCGACGGTGCGCTCCGTGAGACTGGGCAAACCCCTGCGCTGGCCGCTGGGTTGCCGAGTCGATCAGTTGGTCGGACGCACGGTGCGTGCCGTACGCCGCCGAGGCAAATACCTGCTGCTTGATCTGGACCAGGGCTTGTTGCTGGTGCATCTGGGCATGTCCGGGAGTTTGAATTTTTCCGACCAAGCGTCGCCGCTGCGGGTGCATGACCATTTCGAAATGGTAACAACCAGTGGCACGCTGTGTCTGAATGATCCACGCCGTTTTGGTGCGGTGGTTTACGTGCCGGGCGAGGCGGCCCCCATGGCCGTGAAATTGCTGGGGAGGCTTGGCATGGAGCCCTTGTCGGATGACTTCGATTCAGGGCGGTTTCATGCCGGTTTGAAACGGCGCAAGGCAGCCATCAAACAGGTCCTGCTGGCCGGGGACCTCGTGGTGGGTGTAGGCAATATTTACGCCAGCGAGGCCCTCTTCCTTGCCGCCATTCGCCCCACCGTGAGTGCCGCCAGGCTCAGTGAAGCACGAGCGACTCGCCTGCATGCGGCAATACGCGAGGTGCTTAAGCGAGCGGTGCAGGCGGGCGGCAGCACGCTTCGGAACTTTTCCAGTGCCCGCGGCGATGACGGGCATTTTCAGCTCGAGGCCATGGTCTATGGGCGCCAGGGCCAGCCTTGCCGCTTGTGCGGCACGCCCATCAAATCCCTGCGCCAGGGACAACGCGTTACGTTTTATTGCCCTTGTTGTCAAAAAGCCTGACTCCGCGAGGCAGCGGCGATGATATATTGAGCCATTATCCGGAGAAATCTTGAGTACTTCATTCAACGAAAAGTTTGATCAGCACGGCACTTGGCGGCGTGAGTTCGCCCTGCGCCTGAAATTGTTGGCGGAATGGATGAAGGACCACGAACTGATGGACGCCGCCGTGGACGAACGTCTGCGCTGGCTGGAAAACAGGGTGCGTGCCGAAAAAGTCATGGTGGCCTTTGTGGCCGAATTTTCACGTGGCAAATCCGAGTTGATCAACGCCCTGTTCTTCGCCGCATATGGGCGGCGCATCATGCCCGCGAGCGCCGGGCGAACCACAATGTGCCCCACCGAGATGGGCTATGACGCCGATGTTCCGCCTTGTTTGCGCCTGCTGCCGATTGAAACCCGGGTCCAGCCCCAATCCCTGATGGAATGGCGGATGGTGCCTGAAAAGTGGACCCGTATCGATCTTGATGTGAATGACCCCAAGCAGTTGGCGCAGGCACTTGAGAAAGTGGCCGAAACCCTGCATGTGACGCAGGATGAAGCCGCAAGGCTGGGCTTCTGGCAACCTCAATCGCCCGAAGACAATCCGGTGCTCGATTCCCGCGGCATGGTTGAGGTTCCCAAGTGGCGTCACGCCCTCATCAACATCGCCCACCCCCTGCTCAAACAGGGGTTGGTGATCTTGGACACTCCGGGCCTGAACGCGATTGGCGCTGAACCTGAACTCACGGTAAGCCTGATTCCGCAGGCCCACGCCGTCGTTTTTGTCCTGGGGGCCGATACCGGCGTGACCAAGTCCGATCTCACCATTTGGCGCGAACATTTGGGGGGCGACGCGGACGGCGCGGGTACGGCGGTGGTGGTTCTCAACAAAATTGACGCGATGTGGGACGCGCTGAGCACAGACGCGCAGGTCAAGGCGCAAATTGAACGCCAACGGTCTTCAACGGCAGAGATTTTGGGCATCAAGAAAGAGAAAGTCATACCGGTGTCGGCGCAAAAGGGGCTGGTGGCCAAGGTGACCAACGATACGGTCCTGCTGGAGTTGAGTTGCCTGCCCGCCCTGGAGGAGGCGCTGAGTGTGGGCATCGTCGAGAAACGCCAGAGTATTTTGGGTGATGCGGTGTTCAACGGCATTTCGGAATTGCGCTCTGAGACGGGCCGCGTCATCAACATCCGAAAACGCGATCTGGCCGATCAGATCATGGAGCTCAAAAGCCTCAAGGGCAAGAACTCGCCGGTGATCAAGAACATGCGCTCCCGAATTTCGGCAGAGCAAGCAGAATTTGATCTGGGCGGGGCAAAGATTCATGCGGTGCGTTCGGTGCATCTCAAGCTCCTGCGCGAGATGTTTTCACTGTTGAGCTCAACCGCTCTCAAAAAAGAGATGGCCCAGCTCACCGTCGCTTTGCGTCAAAAAGGGCTCAAGCTGGGCGTCAAGCGTGCCTACGGCGAGACATTTTCCCAATTGCGAGCGAGCCTGGGGCGGGTGCAAGCCATCAGTGCGGAAATCGAGTCGATGCTCGCAGCATCCTTTCGCCAGTTGAATGCCGAGTATGGGTTTTCCCTGCTCGCGCCAGTGGCGCCTGAGTTGGCCACCTATTTGCGCGATCTCGATCATGTGGAGCAAAGCCATCTTCAGTACCTGGGCCTTGGCAATGCGTTCCGGCTGGCACAACCCGAGTTTGCCGACCGACTGGTGCGCGCCCTGTCCACGCGCCTTCGCTCCATCCGCGAGACCATTCTGGGTGAAATTGAACTCTGGGCCAAATCTGCTGCGGCCCAGCTCGATGCCCAACTGCGCGAACGCAAGCGCAATTTCGGACGACGACTTGAAGCCATTGATCGCATTCAACACGCTGCCGGGGGGCTTGACGATCGCATTCACGAACTCCAGGGGCGCTCACAGGCCTTGAACCAGATGGAGGTCAAACTGTCCGAGTTGACCGATTACTTGGTACTTGCCAGCGGACAGGCCCAGGCCGATTCAACTGAGTTGCTGGAACTGGCTTGACCGGACAAGGTGACGCGGGGTGAGTGATTTCGCCGCGCGGGTGGTGAGTTGGCAAAAGGCCCTTGGGCGACACAACCTGCCCTGGCAGAACACGCGCGATCCCTACCGGGTCTGGCTGTCCGAAGTCATGCTGCAGCAGACTCAGGTGGCCACGGTGCTTGGGTATTTCCAGCGCTTTGTTGCGCGCTGGCCCGACGTGGGTTCACTCGCACAGGCATCCCCCGACGAGGTTATGGGCCTGTGGAGCGGGCTGGGTTATTACAGCCGGGCCCGCAACCTCCACCAGTGCGCCCAGGATGTTATGCGCCTGCATGCGGGGGTTTTCCCCCAGTCTGCGCAACAACTTCAGAGACTGCCGGGGATAGGCCGTTCCACTGCGGCGGCGATTGCCTCACTGTGCTTTGGTGAACGGGTTGCGATTCTGGACGGCAACGTCAGGCGTGTGCTAACCCGGGTCCTCGGGTTCGACGCCGACCTGAGTGTCGCTGCCAATGAGAAAAGTCTCTGGGAACAAGCTCAGCGGTTGCTGCCTGTGGCGGGCACCCCCAACCCTATGCAGCACTACACCCAGGGCATGATGGACCTGGGCGCTACCCTGTGCACTTCCCGCAGTCCAGAGTGCACAGTTTGCCCGTTGGCCGATTTGTGCGTTGCCAGGGCTTGCGGGGAACCCGAACGCTATCCGGTGAAATCGCGCAAGCTCAAACGCAGTGGGCTGCAGGTGTGGCTGCTGTGGGCGAAGACCTCCGACGGAATGGTGTGGATGAAAAAACGACCCGAAAAAGGCATATGGGCAGGGCTGTACTGTTTCCCCTGGTTTGACAGCCGCGAGGCACTGCTGGTCTCGATTCCGGCCGATTGCCACGCGACACTGCAAGAAACGACTGCCTTCACCCACGTTTTGACGCACAGAGACCTCACGCTGCACCCGATTCAGATGCAACTGTCAGTGGGCGCTCACTGGCTGGAGGGGGGCGAATGGGTGGCCGTGGACGTTTGGTTGGGTCGGGGCTTGCCCGCGCCCATCCGCAAGCTGCTGCTTCAGGGGTGAGGCGAAAACGACCGCGGCGGGCGAGCGGGGTTGGCCAGCCATACATCGGCGCGGGTGCGGTCACGCAAGACCAGTTGCCAGGTGCTGACCGCGTTGGGCAGTGTCAGTGTGGCTCGCACCAGCCGCTTGTCCCGTGCCAGCAGCGCAACCATTTTGGTGACCGAGCCACAGTAAAGCAGCACATCATCGAGCCGGGTCAGTCGCCACGCTGAAGCGGATTTGCCGGAGCCCACCTCCAGAGCCAGCCACTCGTCTCCTGCTGCGAATCCGGCACGTTCCGCTGAACCTCCGCGCAAGACGGTTTTGACCTGGATGCCGGCGCTCTCGACCACGCGCAAGCCCAGTCGCTGCGCGAGCGCGGCGGGCTCGTTAAGTACGGCAACACCGTGTCGCGTCAGCAAGTTCTCGGCGGGCAGGTCGGCGCAGCCGTGAACCCAGTCACGAATTTCCGCTGCGTACGAACGGCCGGAAAGCTCGTTCAGCACCGCGCCGAGGTCTTCTTCGCGCATC
Organism: uncultured beta proteobacterium; assembly: GCA_963784775.1. Taxonomy (GTDB): domain Bacteria; phylum Pseudomonadota; class Gammaproteobacteria; order Burkholderiales; family Burkholderiaceae_C; genus Rhodoferax. The sequence goes on from CAWAST010000007.1 coordinate 221,721, forward strand.
GGACCGCCCTGGCAGCGAAGCCACAAAGCACGCATCACGTGGTCGAGTGTGGTCTGGCCCTCCTTGCGCAGTGTCAGGTCAAGGCACAGGGCCACGACCGCACCTTTGGTGTAGTAACTCACCGTTGCGTTGGGCGTGTTTTCATCGGGCCGATAGTATTTGGTCCAGGCATCGAAACTCGCTTGCGCCACCGATTGCAGTGCACGCCCCGGTGTTTGCAGGACCTGGTTGAGCGTCTTGGTGAGCAGCTTGAGGTAGATCGGAGCCTCAATGAGACCGGCTCGCAGCAACAGCAGGTCATCGTAATAACTGGTGAACCCCTCAAAGAACCAAAGCAGCTCGGTGTAGTTCTCCTGGCCGTGGTCATAGCCGGTGAATTCGATGGGCCGCAGGCGCTTGACGTTCCAGGTGTGAAAATATTCGTGGCTGATCAGGCCGAGCAGCCGGATGTAGCCCTCAGTCGGCGCAGCCGCGGCCCGTGCGTCTTTGCCTTTGGGAGACAGAACCCGGTTGACGTCACGGGGCAAGTCCCGACGCTGACAAATCAAGGCCGTCGAGTTGCGGTGCTCCAACCCGCCGTAGCCCTCATCGACCGCGTTGAGCATGAACACATATCGCTTGTGCGGTGGGGCATCTTTAAGGTCCGCCTGCCCCGGGGAGCCGTGCCAGAAGCGGATTTGCGTTTCGCAAATAGCCTGGGTGTCGGTCATCAGACGGGTGCCGTCAAAACCGGGTGGCGCACCCGATACGACAAACTGGTGGGGAACACCGCAGGCAGTGAATGTGCCGCTCCAGAAGTCGCCCATTTCAACGGGTGAATCGATCAGTTCGTCGTAGTGGGTCGCGCTGTAGATGCCAAAGCCACTTTTCTTGACTTTGAGCGCTGTCAGGCTGGTGGCGACCTTCCAGCCCCGCAGCAGCTTGTCGCTTACCAGTTCAAGCTGGTGCGGCGAAGCCTCCTGGCCATGGACCTTCAGGAACATGCTGGTGCCATTGAAAAAGCCGCGGCGGGTGTCCAGCCATGCCGCGCGAACCGAATGGTCGAACGCGTAAATTTCGTAAGTCAGGACCAGAGGCTTGCCAGCCACGCAGCTGACGTGCCAGCTGCATTTATCTAACTGGGTCAGCGCGACCAATTTCTTACCCTGGCGTGCCTGCAGGTTTTGCAGATTTCTGGCAAATTCCCGAACCAGATAACTGCCGGGAATCCAGACCGGCAGGCTCAGGCCTTGCGCTGCTGCTGGTTTGGTGATGGTCAGAGTGACCTGAAACAGATGTGCATGCGGGTCCAGAACCCGCACCTGATACTGGATCGTCATCGGTTGTCTCAGTTTGCAGCTTGCGCCAGGCGTTGTTCCACATCGGCCGCGCTGAGCGCGCCGGGCACCCGGGTGCCGTCGGTAAAGATCAGGGTCGGCGTGCCGGTGATCTTGTATTTGCGTCCGAAATCGACGTTGCGAGTCAGCGTGGTGGTATCGCAATTGGCCGCAGCGGGGTTCACTCCCTGCACCATCCACTCATTCCAGACTTTGGCCTTGTTCTTGGCGCACCAGATGTTGCGGGATTTTTCGTTGGAGTCAGCGCCCAGTATCGGGTACAGGAACAGGTGAATGGTGATGTTGTCAACTTTTTGCAAATCTCGCTCAAAGCGCTTGCAGTAGCCGCAGTTGGGGTCCTCAAAGACTGCCAGTTGGCGCTTGCCATTGCCACGCACGATGGTGAAAGAGTCCTTCACCGGTAGCGCGTCAAAGCTGATGGCCGAGAGTTTGTCCACCCGCTCCTCGGTGAGATTGCGGCGCTGGCGGGTATCGATCAGATTGCCCTGGATCAGGAAGTTGCCTTCGGCGTCGGTGTAGTAGATCTCCATGCCGTTGGTACGAATCTCGTAGAGTCCGGCCATCGGCGTTTTGGAGATTTCATCGATCTTGCTGAACTGAGGAATCCGCTCGCCCAGGTTCTTGCGAATCGTTGCCTCCTGTGCGGCCACATTGAGTACGGCAAACGACGCCGCAAATGCCAACCACTGCGCCAGCCGCGTCAAGTTCATGTTCATCATTGCCTTGCGTCTCTCCAATGTTTATCACTAAATGCCCATAGCCTGTCGTGCGACCCACTGCTTGATCGCGCCGCTGTGCTCAAAGCCCGTCATACCCCAATTGCGGGCTGCCTGTATGGCCGCACCGTTCCTGGAAAACAACTGCTGCAGCCCGTCCATGGCCGTGCTCATGACCAGTACTTCGGCCTTGCGGCTTCGCTCGTAACGCCGCATCAGCTTGGGGTCATTCACCTCGCGCCAGTGCTCCCGCTCTTTCAATATGGTGGCCAACTCGGCCACGTCGGAGAGTCCCAGGTTGAGCCCTTGCCCGGCCAGCGGGTGCACGTTGTGGGCAGCATCCCCGGCCAGAGCCCACGTTTTGCCCTCATGCAGTCCAATCCAGCGCTCGGCATTGGCCTGTTGCAAAGGCCACACCACACGCTCGCTGGTCAGCGTGAGCTTGCCCAGAACCGCCTGGCTGGCTGCTTCCAATTGCTCGCAAAAAGTCCCGGCGTCTTCCTCAATCAGCACCTGTGAGCGCCCCTCCATGACAGACCATACCAGAGCAACAGAGTTTCCCTGGGGGCCGTCAAGTGGCAAGAAAGCGAGAATTTCTCCCTGGGAAAACCACTGGCGCGCAGTTTGAGCATGAGGCATCTGGCAGGCCAGGCGCGCAGCAATGGCGCGCTGGGGGTAGCGTTTGATGTCGAAATCAACGCCAAACTCCGCGCGCGTGCCGCTGGACCGCCCTTCGCAGACCACGGCCAGCTTGGCGGCCTGGGGCGCAGACACCACCTCGATCAGGGGCTGAAACCGCACTGCCTGCGCCAGCTGCGCCTCAAGTGTGGGAACATCCACAATCCACGTGAGGGCGGGAACCTGCAGCATTGCGGCAGAGAAATTGACTTCGCCGCCGCCGTCTCCCATGACCTGCATGTTCAAGACCTCAGTGGCGTGCAAGGCATCGGGCCAGCATCTCAAGGATTCGAGCAGTGCGCGTGATTTGGCGTTCAATGCGTAGGCGCGCACATCCGCGCCCGCTGGCAAGAGGCCTTTGGAAGGTGCGGCGGGCGGAACCGCCAAGCTTACGCGCAATCGCTCTCGCGCCAGCAGCAAGGCCAGCGTGCTGCCCACGATACCGCCGCCGCGCACGCAAATGTCAAAGGGTTGGGTCATACTGCGATTGTAAAAGGCCCGTGCTCCGGGCGCGCAGGCACCGCTCAGTGGCCTTTGGGCGCTGCGGTGGCGTCAAAGTGGTACTCGCGTGAAATGCAGGCGACCTGAACCACGTAGGATTCATACCAGCGCTGGCGGCCGAATTGTTGCGCCAGAACATGCTCAGAATGTGATTTCCAGGCGCTTATGCTTTCCTCGTCTGGCCAGTAGGACAAGGCAATCTCCTCGCGACCCTCGGTTACCGATTGAAAATCCAGGCAACCAAACTGGCCCATGGCCAAATCCCGCATCCGCGCTGCAATGGCCGCGTATTGTTCATCCACGCGCTGGGTTTTGGCCCGAAAAATGACAACAAACAAAGCAGCCTCCTGTGATGTGTGATCCTGACATCCCGATGAAAGCCGCACAAACTAACAGGTCACTGTCCGCCTTGTGGTCACACGGGTTGGCATCGGCGGGATGCTGATCATTACAATGCTCAGCATCTCCCGGGCAAAACAATAACAGGACTTTGCGCCAGCGCAGGGTTTAGCGCGGATTGCCCTGGTCTTCGCGATTTCGCGCCATTCGCGCGTCCGGCACTTCCACGATGCCCACATTGGGTTCGATAGTGCATTGATTCCTAAGGATATTTTCATGAGTTTGAAGTGTGGCATCGTCGGTCTCCCCAACGTCGGGAAATCGACCCTGTTCAACGCCCTGACCAAGGCTGGCATCGCGGCGGAGAATTACCCCTTTTGCACCATTGAGCCCAATGTGGGGATCGTCGAGGTGCCCGATGCGCGGCTTGATGCACTGGCTGCCATCGTCAATCCGCAAAAGATTCAGCGCGCAATTGTCGAGTTTGTCGATATTGCGGGTCTGGTGGCAGGCGCCAGCACAGGCGAGGGGTTGGGCAATAAATTTCTGGCCCACATTCGCGAGACGGATGCCACTATCAATGTGGTGCGATGCTTTGAAGACGACAACGTGATTCACGTGGCCGGCAAGGTCGATCCGATTTCTGACATTGAGGTCATCCAGACCGAGTTGTGCCTGGCTGACCTGACGGCTGTCGAAAAAGCCCTGCACCGGGTGACCAAGACGGCTCGTTCGGGCGACAAGGAATCCATCAAGCTGGTGGCCATTCTGGAAAAGTGCCAGGTCGCCCTGAATGAAGCCAAGCCTGTGCGAACGCTGGAATTCAGCAAGGAAGAGCAACCTTTGCTGGCCCAGTTCTTTTTGATTACTGCCAAGCCTGCGATGTTTGTGGCCAACGTGGCCGAAGATGGATTTCAGAACAACCCGTTTCTCGATCGTCTGACGGCTTACGCGGTGGCGCAAAATGCCCCGGTGGTGGCCATTTGCGCCAAGATGGAAGCCGAAATGGCCGATATGGAAGATGAGGACAAGAAGATGTTCCTCGCCGAAATCGGCCAGGACGAGCCGGGTCTGAACCGCCTGATCGTGGCGGCCTTCAAACTGCTGGGCTTGCAGACCTACTTCACGGCAGGGGTGAAAGAGGTGCGGGCCTGGACCATTCATGTGGGCGACACGGGCCCACAAGCGGCGGGCGTCATTCACACCGATTTCGAAAAAGGCTACATTCGGGCGCAGACCATTGCATACGAGGACTTCATCGCCTTCAAGGGCGAGCAAGGTGCCAAGGACGCGGGAAAAATGCGCAGCGAAGGCAAGGAGTACATCGTCAAGGACGGCGATGTGATGAACTTCCTGTTCAGTTCCTGAGTGCAATATTTATAAGAAATTGGCTTCTAGACTCCGCTGAATATGCATAGTTTGCTACTATTTGAGTAGCAAATGTGGTGTGGTCACAGGATTCCCCATCTGCCAAACACCCCCACCAGCGCCGCCGTCATCACCGTGTAGCGCACAAATTTGCCAAGGGCCATGTAGGCCACACAGGGCCAGAACGGCAGCTTGAGCCAGCCCGCCACGGCGCACAGCGGGTCCCCGATCACCGGCAGCCAGGCCAGCAAGCAGGCTTTGGGGCCGATCCGTTCAAGCCAGTCCAGTGCCCGCAGATGGTGGCGGGAGTGGCTGTAGCGGTCCACCATCTTGTGCGAGGCCAGTCCCATCGCCCAACTCACCGCGCCGCCCAGGGTATTGCCAAGCGTGGCCACCCCAATGGCAGGCCAGAAGAGCTCAGGGTTGAGCTCGACCAGGCCAAACACCACGGGCTCGGAGGCCAGCGGCAGCAACGTGGCTGAAATGAATGAGACGACAAACACCGTGCTCAGACCAAACTTGGGCAAAGCGAGCAAGACAAGCAGGTGATTGAGCCAGGCGTCCATGGGTGCGAGAGTATAGGCAGAGCGGCTGCGCTGGCGTCAACCGCCGTTTTAATTGCTGAAATTTTAGGCAGGTAGAATCATTTGGCGCATTGATTGCCGCACGCCTGACTTTTACCCATCCATCCACCTGACCACTTCGATTCACCCGCATGAAAATCGGTCAATACAGCCTTGCAAATTCGTGCTTTGTTGCTCCCATGGCGGGGGTGACAGACAGACCGTTTCGCCAGTTGTGCAAGCGGCTCGGGGCTGGCTATGCTGTGAGCGAAATGGTGACCTCACGCCCAGACTTGTGGAACACTCCGCAGTCGGCCCGGCGTGCCGACCATACCGGCGAACCGGGGCCCATTGCGGTACAGATTGCCGGTACAGAACCCAAAATGATGGCCGATGCGGCGCGTTACAACATCGACCGGGGCGCCCAGATCATTGATATCAACATGGGTTGTCCGGTAAAAAAGGTGTGCAACAAGTGGGCCGGTTCGGCCCTGATGCAGGACGAGGCGCTTGCGCTGTCCATCGTGACGGCCGTGGTGACTGCCTGCGAGCCGCACCGGGTTCCGGTGACGCTCAAAATGCGCACCGGCTGGTGCCAGGCGGAGAAGAACGCCGTGCGCCTGGCGCGCGCCGCGCAAGATGCGGGGGTACAGATGGTCGCCGTGCATGGCCGCACCCGAGAGCAGGGTTACAAGGGCCTGGCGGAGTACGATACTGTCGCCGCCGTCAAGGCTGCCGTGGGCATGCCGGTGGTGGCCAATGGCGATATTGACACGCCCGCGAAAGCCCGCGAAGTGCTGCGGGCCACGGGCGCAGATGCCGTGATGATTGGCCGTGCTGCCCAGGGCAGACCGTGGATATTTCGCGAGGTACTGCACTACGTGGCCACGGGGACGCATCTGGCGCCGCCGCTGGTCGCCGAGGTCAAGCGTTTGCTGGCTGAGCATTTGCAGGACCATTACGGTTTGTACGGAGAGTATTTGGGCGTTCGAACGGCGCGCAAGCACATTGGCTGGTATGTCAATGGCCTGCCCGGTGGGCAGCAGTTTCGTGAGACCATGAATTTGATCGACGACTGCGCCCGCCAAGCCGATGCGGTTGCCCGTTTTTTTGACCGCTTGGGCGAGCGCATGGAGCGGATTCCTGCGTTTGGTGCGGGCGGGCGGATCAGTGAAGAAGAACAAACGGAAATGACGCTATGAGCAAAAAATACATCGAGGAGTGCGTGCGTACCAGCCTGGAGGGCTACCTGAAGGATTTGCGCGGCACGGAGCCCGACGGCATGTACGACATGATGGTCAGCGCGGTGGAGAAACCCCTTTTTGAAGTGGTCATGCAGCACGCGGACCACAACCAGTCCAGGGCGGCCCAATGGCTTGGCCTGAACCGCAACACCCTGCGCAAGAAGCTGCACGAACACAAGCTCATCAAGTAACCAAATCGAACTCTTTCCACTCACCGGCATCATTGCCAACCAACTTGAATCCACTCATGAATGCACTGATTTCCGTTTCCGATAAAACCGGGGTCCTCGAATTTGCACAGGCGCTGCATGCGCTGGGCATCGGTCTACTCTCCACCGGGGGAACGGCCAAGTTGCTTGCGCAAAGCGGCCTGCCTGTGCGCGAGGTCGCCGAGCTCACCGGTTTTCCGGAAATGCTGGACGGCCGGGTCAAGACCCTGCACCCCAAGGTCCACGGCGGCCTGCTTGCGCGGCGTGATGTGCCCGCGCACATGGCGGCGCTGCAGACGCACGGAATCGAGACCATAGACCTGCTCGTGGTTAACCTTTACCCATTTGAGGCCACGGTGGCCAAAGCGGGGTGCACGCTTGAAGATGCCATCGAGAACATTGATATTGGCGGACCGGCCATGGTGCGCAGTGCAGCCAAGAACTGGAAAGACGTGGGCGTGCTCACCGACGCTTCGCAATACCCACTGGTGCTGGCAGAGCTCAAGGCCACTGGTAAGCTCAGCGACAAGTTGAAGTTTGCCTTGTCGGTGGCCGCCTTCAACCGAATCAGTCAATACGACGGCGCGATCAGCGATTACCTGTCCTCCCTCGAATTTGAAGAGAGCAACAGCACGCCGTCCCGGGCGCTGTTTCCGGCGCAGGCCAATGGCCGCTTCGTCAAGCTGCAGGACCTGCGCTACGGGGAGAATCCGCATCAGCAGGCGGCCTTCTACCGCGACTTGTATCCTGCCCCCGGCTCGCTGGTCACCGCGCTGCAGTTGCAGGGCAAAGAGTTGAGCTACAACAACATTGCAGACGCCGATGCGGCCTGGGAATGCGTCAAGAGTTTTGCCGAGACCGCCTGCGTCATCGTCAAGCACGCCAACCCCTGCGGGGTGGCTGTGGGATCCAGCACGCTGCAGGCTTACACCAAGGCCTTGCAGACCGATCCAACTTCGGCCTTTGGCGGCATCATTGCATTCAATGTGGCGGTTGGTGGCCCTGAGGCGCAGGCGATTTCCAGGCAGTTCGTCGAGGTTCTCATGGCCCCGGAGTTCAGCACCGAGGCGCTTGAGGTGTTCAAGGCCAAACCCAATGTGCGCATCCTCAAAATCTGCCTGCCGGTGGGCGGCACCACCGCCTGGGACCAGGGCCGCAATGCGGTGGACGTCAAGCGGGTGGGCTCTGGCATGCTGATGCAAACGGCCGACAACCATGAGCTCACCTTGGCCGATCTGAAGGTGGTGACCAAACTTCAGCCCACACCCAAGCAACTGCAGGATTTGCTGTTTGCCTGGAAGGTGGCTAAATACGTCAAAAGCAATGCGATTGTGTTTTGCAAGGACGGCATGACCATGGGCGTGGGCGCCGGGCAGATGAGCCGCCTGGACTCGGCCCGCATCGCCAGCATCAAGGCGCAGGCGGCTGGTCTGTCTCTGACGGGCACGGCGGTTGCCAGTGACGCGTTTTTTCCGTTCCGCGACGGTCTCGATGTGGTGGTCGATGGCGGCGCCACCTGCATCATCCAACCCGGCGGCTCCATGCGTGACCAGGAAGTGATCGATGCGGCCAACGAGCGCGGCGTTGCCATGGTGTTCAGCGGCGTTCGCCACTTCCGGCACTGAGCGCGTCTTTCGGGCGGGGCGTGATGGCAGAGGTTGTACGGTGTAGACCTGCGCCTCTGCGCGCGACGTCCTTGGTTCAAGTGCCCGTTTGATGCGCCCGGGGAAATTGCGCTGGTTCGCCTCTCCAGGCATTCTGGCTCAACAGCGCAGTAATCCCTGTGGTGGGATAAGAAAAGCGGCTCGTGGCCGCTTTCTGCTTGTTGGAGCGGCGCTTGTCGCCTGCGTGGAGGCGCTGCTCGGCGTCAGGGTTTGACCAGAGGCCAGCCGCGCGCTGCCCATTGGCTCATGCCACCAGCGACGAAGCTCACATTGGTGTACCCCATGGTCTCGAGTTGCGCGGCGACCCGGGAGGAACGGTTCTGGGTGTTGCAGATGACAAGAAACGGCTCTTTGCCGGGCTTGGGAAGCTCGCCCAGGCGCTGACCGAGCTGGCTCATGGGAATGAGCAGCGCGCCCTTGGCCACGCCCGAGGCATGTTCCATGGGTTCGCGAATGTCCACCACAACCATGGAGGACTTTTCCAGCGCAGTGCGGGCATCCTCCAACGTGACGGTCGGCGCGGCGATGGCGTTGCCACCGAACGCGAGCATGAGGCCGCCAAGGGCCACAGTGGTGAATAATTTACGAAGGGTCATCATGTGAATTCAAGGTCGTTTTGAGTTGGGGCAAAGACGCCCACGCCCGAAATGGGGAAGGTGAAGGGTTTGATTATTTCGCGAAAGATCTCGGGAAGCAGTGCGTTCACGCAATAACCACTTGCGGATCAAGTTTATGATAAAAATCGTCCAAAGCCCTTGTCAGTCAATCGTATACAGCTATTATTTTGAGAGTAATTTGAAGACTTCGCGAGCAGCCCGCACAGTCGCGGCAATGTCCTCTTCGCTGTGAGCGGCGCTGACAAACCCGGCTTCATACAGGGCAGGTGCAATGTACACGCCGCGATCAAGCAAGCCGTGAAACAACTGGTTGAAGCGCGCACCGTCGGTGGTCATAACCTGGGCGTAGTTTTGCGGCAGTGTGTCAAACAGGAAGAAACCGAACATGCCGCCTTCGCTGTCGCCGCAGAGTTTGATACCTTCTTCTTTTGCAGCCTGGGTGAGACCATCGATCAGAAGGCGCGTCCTTCGGGCTAGATTTTCATAAAACCCGGGCTTGCTGATTTCGCGCAGCGTGGCCAGACCGCAGGCCGTTGCCACCGGATTGCCAGAAAGGGTGCCAGCCTGATACACCGAACCCAAGGGCGCGAGGTGCTCCATTACGGCGCGTTTGGCGCCGAAGGCGGCCAGCGGCATGCCCCCGCCAATGACCTTGCCCATCACGGTGATGTCGGGTGCAAACCCCGGTATTTGTTTGGCATAGACACTTTGCGCGCCACCGAGCGCTACCCGAAAGCCGGTCATCACTTCGTCAAACACCAACAGCGCACCGTGCTCTGAGCACAGTTCGCGGCAGCGCTTCATGAAGGGAGTTGAGGCCCGCACGAAGTTCATGTTGCCCGCAATGGGCTCGATCATCAGGCAGGCGATTTCGGTACCGTGCAAAGCAAACGCCTCCTCGAGTTGGGCCACGTTGTTGTATTCGAGTACCAGCGTGTGCTGCACCACTTCGGGAGGCACGCCGGCGCTGGTGGGATTGCCAAATGTCGCCAGACCGGAGCCCGCCTTGACCAGCAATGCATCGGCATGACCGTGGTAGCAGCCTTCGAACTTGATGAGTTTGCTGCGCCCCGTGAAGCCGCGAGCCAACCGGATCGCGCTCATGGCGGCCTCGGTGCCCGAGCTGACCAGTCGAACCATGTCCATGGAAGGAACCAGGCGCAAAATTTCCTCGGCCAGTTCGATTTCCCGCTCAGTGGGGGCGCCAAATGAAAAGCCTTCGAGCGCCGCAGCCTGCACCGCCTTGAGTACCTCAGGGTGGCCATGGCCCAAAATCATCGGGCCCCAGGAGCCGATGTAATCGATATAACGCTGGTCATTGGCGTCCCAGAAATACGCACCCTGGGCTCGCTTGACAAATCGGGGGGTGCCCCCGACCGCCTTGAAGGCTCTGACGGGTGAATTGACGCCGCCGGGGATGACACGCTTGGCGCGTTCGAACAGGGTTTTATTGTGATCGGCGGGGTTTGTCATTGGGCGTGCGCTCCAGCTTGAAAATGAAAAGGAATGAAATTGCGGGCTTCGCAGGATTCTGTTGAACGCGTCATCGCAGGCGATGGGCATCAGTATTGTGGTTTCTTGCCAACACCGCTGCTGAAGACCAATGCCTGCATCTCACGTATGGCAGAAGCCGCCGCGGCTGCATCACGGGTGGTCTACAGCGGATTTCTGGCACTTGTGGCGAAGCGGGTGATGGCATGAGCGGGCCTGACTTTTTCTTCAGGCAAAATATCGCAGGTTGTGACAGGCGAGGCGACTCTCTTACAAACCGCCCTTATTCAATGATTGCATTCTATTCCAAGGCACTTTAAGCTGTGAGCACGACGACAACATGGATGTGTTTGATTTGTGGCTGGATCTATGACGAGAACGCTGGCGATTCTGGCCACGGAATCGCCCCGGGCACGCCCTGGTGCGACGTTCCACTCAACTGGACCTGCCCCGAATGCGGGGCACGCAAGGAAGATTTCGAAATGGTTCAAATCTGAGGTGTCGCGCTAGAAATGAATGCTTTCACCTTTTTTAATTGTCCGTTCAGGAGCATTGATCAGTGAATACGACTGGATCGACTTTCAAAGTCCTGGTGATTGACGACAGCAACACCATCCGGCGCAGCGCCGAAATTTTTCTCAAGCAGGGCGGGCACGAAGTTTTCCTTGCCGAGGATGGTTTTGACGCCTTGGCGAAAATCAACGATTGCGAGCCACACCTGGTTTTTTGCGACATCCTCATGCCCAGGCTCGATGGCTACCAGACCTGCGCGATCATCAAGCGTAACGCAAGGTTCGCTGATATTCCCGTGGTCATGCTGTCCTCCAAGGATGGCGTTTTTGACAAGGCGCGCGGACGCATGGTTGGCGCTCAAGACTATTTGACCAAACCGTTTACCAAGGACCAACTGCTGCAGGCTGTGCAGCAGTTCGGTCATGCAATACAAGGAGTTAATTGATGGCTATTCAGAAAGTATTGATCGTGGACGACTCGAAGACCGAGTTGATGTACATGACAGATTTGTTGCAGAAAAACGGCATGACGGTTCGCACCGCAGAAGGGGCCGATGAGGCCTTCAAGCGCCTCAAGGATGAAAAGCCCGACCTGATTCTGATGGACATCGTCATGCCTGGCCAAAACGGGTTTCAGCTGACCCGTTCGATCAACCGGACCGCTGAATACGCCGATATTCCCATCATCATCTGTACCAGCAAGAATTTGGAGACGGACCGCGTTTGGGGGATGCGCCAGGGTGCGCGTGACTACATCACCAAGCCCATTGATCCCGCGGAGTTGTTCTCCAAGATCAAGGCTCTGGGCTGACGCGCAATAAAGTATGGCCAACCGCGAAGCCTTGCGAGAGCTCCAGACCCGCCTTGCCAGCCGATTGCAGGCCGCCCGTTCTGAGGGTGTGTCCGCTTCCTGGCTTGCGGTGCGGGTGGGCGAGTCCAATTACCTGTTCCCGCTGGCCTACTCTGGCGAGATTTTTCCACTGGGCAGTATTCGCGTTGTGCCTTACGTCCAAAACTGGTTTCTTGGCGTGATCAATCTGCGCGGGGGCGTCTATGGCGTTGTCGACCTGGGGGGCTTCCTGCGTGGCGATGCCCCGGCGCGCTTACGTCAGGACCGCTCGCTCTCCCAGGTCAGTGTGGTTACGTTCAACGCCGCCTTGGAGCTCAATTGCGCTCTGGTCGTGGACGCGCTGGCGGGGCTGCGAAAGCCCGAGGCGTTTCGTGAAGTGGTGGCGCCACCCCAAGGGTCGCCCCCGTTTTTTGGACACCTTTTTACAGATTTGGATGGGGTGCATTGGCAGGAAGTCAATTTGCAGACCCTGTCACAACTGCCCGAGTTTCTCAGTATTGGTGCATAAGCGCTTGTCTCTAAGGTTTCATCATGTCCGTCGTTGATCATCTGAAAAATTTGTTTGCCAAAAATGAGCCTGACTCGGAGCAAGACTCGCGTCTGAGTCTGGCCATGCCGGACCCGGGCATGATGCCGATGGCAACCGGGCGAATGTCCGGGGAAACAGGCTATCAGGGGCTCTCAGCTCAGGCCTATGCTGGACCCGATCAGGGTCAGGCTGGGGCGCAGACGGCGGACGCCGCGGAATTGATTACCCTACCGGTTTTGGGAAAGAAAACGGTGGCCGGCCATCAGCAACTGCTACTGATCCTGCTGGGCCTGGCGCTGGTGGTACTTGCCGCAGTGGCGGTCCTTTCGCGTAACCAGGGCAACGTGATCGCGCAGCAGCTGGGCGCCACGGGCAATGCCCTGATGCAGTCGCAGCGTCTGGCCAAGTCCGTCTCGCAAGCCATGCTTGGGGTACCCCAAGCGTTTCCGGAGGTGGCCGAGAGCTCGGGCGTGATTGCCCGCACGGTGCGCGGTCTCAATGTAGGTGACGCCAAAACAGAGTTGAATGCCTTGAGCGCCGCCTATCGTCCCGAACTGGACAAAATCACGCCATTGATGGAGCAGGCGGAGAAGAACGCGGCCACCGTCATGTCGCAGCAGGAAATCCTTAAGAAGGTGGGCGCGGCGCTTCGTCTGATCAACCGTCAGTCCTCGGACCTGCTGGAGATCGCCGAGACGGTGTCCGCGCTCAAACTGCAGCAGAACGCCTCATCCTCAGAAATAGCGGCCGCCGGGCAACTGGTGATGCTGACGCAGCGCATCGGGAAGTCGTCCAATGAGTTCTTGACGGTAGAGGGCGTGAGCCCGGAGGCCGTCTTTTTGCTCGGCAAGGACTTGAGTTCGTTCAAGGAGATTTCCCAGGGCATGCTCGACGGCAACAGCGCGCTGCGCTTGAATTCGGCCAAAGACCCGCAGGCGCGCGAATTGCTGGGTGCGTTGATAACCCTTTTTGAGCAAACACGCAAGGAAGCTGGTGCTATTTTGGACAACCTGCAGGGGCTGGTCTCTGCACGTGAGGCGCAGGTTGCGATCATTGCCGACAGCGAGCCGCTGCGCCAGAACATTGAAGCGCTGCAAGCGAAGTTGCTGGCCAATACCGGTCTGGGCCTCGGAACGCTGGCTGCGCTTGCCGGCTCAGCGCTCTTGGCCCTGCTCAGCGCCGGTGGCCTTTCCTATGTGCAACTGCTCGACAGTCGCAGGCGCCAGGTTGTTGCCGAGGCTCGACGGGTGGATGCCGAGCAGCTCGAACAGGAAGCCAAGCGGGTGAACGACGCCAACCAGGCGGCCATTTTGCGCCTGATGAACGAGTTGCAGACGGTGGCCGAGGGCGATTTGACCCAGGAAGCCACGGTGACTGAGGACATCACGGGCGCCATCGCGGACTCGGTCAATTACACGGTGGAGGAGTTGCGCTCTCTGGTGGGTAACGTGCAGGACACGGCGGCCCGGGTGGCGCAGACCACAGCGGATGTGGACTCAACCTCCACGGAGCTGCTGGTCGCTTCCAACGAGCAACTGCGTGAAATTCGCGAAACTGGCAATTCTGTCGTGGAGATGGCCTCCCGGATCAACCAGGTTTCGGTGCAAGCCCAGGAGTCGGCTTCGGTGGCCCAGCAATCCAGGCAAGCTGCCGAACAGGGTCTTTTGGCGGTGCAAAACGCCATCGGCGGTATGAACTCCATCCGCGACCAGATCCAGGAAACCTCCAAACGAATCAAGCGACTGGGTGAATCGTCCCAGGAAATTGGTGAAATCACCGAGCTGATTTCCGACATTACCGAGCAGACCAACGTGCTCGCGCTCAATGCGGCAATTCAGGCGGCCTCGGCGGGCGAGGCCGGACGGGGTTTCTCGGTGGTGGCCGAGGAGGTGCAGCGACTCGCCGAGCGTTCTGCCGATGCAACGCGCCAGATCTCAGCGCTGGTCAAGGCCATTCAGACCGACACGCACGACGCTGTGGGCGCCATGGAGCGCTCAACACAGGGTGTGGTAGAAGGAGCCAAGCTCTCGGACAACGCAGGCACCGCACTGGCCGAAATTGACCAGGTGTCGCGTCAACTGGCCGAGCTGATTGAGAAGATCTCCAACTCAACGTCCCGCGAGGCCGACCTGGCCAATGTTGTGGCCGACAACATTCAGCACATTTTTGCCGTGACGGAGCAGACCGGCGAAGGCACACGTTCCACCGCTGCCCAGGTGCGCGAACTCTCCAAGATGGCCGAGGAGTTGCGTCAGTCCGTGGCGCGTTTCAAGATTGCGTGATTCGCGTTAAACCGAACTTGTCATCCCAGGAGTGCACGAATCCATGCAAGCGAACGTTGCCATAACCGGCGCCCCCGAAACTGTGGCCAAAGACCTTGGGCCATTGGCCTGGGTGCTCGATGAGCTGCGCAAATCGCTGGACGGTGCCAACAAGGCCCTGCGGCGTTTCGTGCGTGACGCGGAAATGTCAAGGGGCTCCGATCTGGGCGCTCTCGATGCCAGCCAACTGCGCATTGCACGCCAGCAGCTTCACCAGGCCGTGGGGGCTCTGGAGATGGTCGGCATGGCTGCCCCGGCCAAGGTCCTGCGGGCGATGGAGGCACTGGCGCAAAAGTTTGTGCAGCGCCCTGAGCTTTGCAGCGGTGATGCGGCGGCCAAGGTTGAACGTGCCAGTTTTGCCCTGGTCGAGTATCTCGAAGGGGTTCTCAAGGGCAAGGAAGCGTCCTCGGTCGCACTGTTTCCGCAATACCGCGATGTGATGGTCCTGGTGGGCGACGAGCGCGTGCACCCGGCCGATTTATGGCCGTTTGAATTTCATTGGCCTGATATCACAGTGCCACAGCCGGCAGCGCCGCTGGCGTATGACTCATCGGTCAGAACCCGTCTTGACAACTATGTGCTCAAAGTTGTCAAGACGGGCGACAAAGCATCCGCGGGAAAAATGCGTGGCGTCAGTCTGGGTTTTGCGGCAGCGCAAACCGATCTGGAACATCGGGTTTTCTGGACCGTATGTGCCGGCTATTTTGAAGCGGTTTCACTCAGCCTCTGCCCGGCCGACGTGTACGGCAAGCGTGCGGCAACCCGCATACTTTTGCAGTACCGTACGCTGGCGCGTGGCGAGCCCGTGCTCTCTGACCGTCTGATTCAGGATCTATTGTTTTTCTGTGCCCAGGCCGTTCCGGAGAACCCGGCCGAGGCACCTGTGTTGACGGCCGTGCGCTCGGCTTACGGTTTGACCCAGGCGCGCTCGCTCAATTACACCGATCCCCAATTTGGGCGGTTCGACCCGGCCGTGCTGGTGCAAGCGCGCAAACGCGTTGCGGCCGCCATCGAAACTTGGTCTGCGCTGGCAGGCGGCGATACAAACCGGCTCAAACTCGCCATCGACCAATTCAGCCTGGTGGCTGATTCGATCCTGAAATTGAATACCGATGGCGCCGAACTGGCCAAGTCCCTGACCAAAGCCATTGAAGTGACGGCCCGTTCAGGAGAGGCGCCAGTGCCTTCCCTGGCCATGGAGGTGGCCACCACGGTGCTCTACCTTGAAGCGTCGTACGAGGACATGGATCCGATGGACTCCCACCACATGGCGCAGCGCAGTGCCAGCCTGGCCAGCAGGCTCGCGCACGTCACTGCCGGTGGCGAGCCTGAGCCACTTGAGCCCTGGATGGAGGAACTGTACCGCCGAGTGAGCGACCGCCAGATCATGGGCAGCGTGGTCGATGAACTGCGCACGGCGCTCAGTGATGTCGAGCACTCCCTGGATCAGTTTTTCCGCAATCCGCACGACAGGGTGCCGTTGCACGAGGTTCCGAGTCAGTTGGCGCAGATGCGTGGCGTGTTTTCGGTTCTGGGCCTTGACCAGGCTGCGCTGGCCACACTGCGCATGCGCGCCAGCGTGGAAAAGTTTCTTGTGGACGAAGTTGACACAGAGACGGCCAGCACAGGAATTTTTGAGAAACTGGGCAACAGTCTGGGCGCGTTGGGCTTTCTGATCGACATGCTGAGCTACCAGCGCGAGCTGGCCAAGAAGCTGTTCGTTTATGACGAGGAACTTGGGGAGTTCAAGCCCCTGATGGGCCGCGGCAAGACCCTTGGCACGGCCGCGGGCCTGCGCTCCGATGTCGCACCACTTCCGGTTGTGTCGGCGTCGGCCGATGCGCGTGATCAGGTGGCTGTGCCTGCGCCCCAACAGGAGGTGCAAGCCAGTGCTGAACTGCCGGATGTGGAAGAGGAAGAGCCCGAACTCAAGGATATTTTTCTTGAAGAGGCCCGCGAAGTGGTTCAAACCGGTTCGGCGGCCATTGTGGCGCTATCGGTCAATGCGGCGGACCTGGAGCAGCAAACGACGCTGCGCCGGGCTTTTCACACCCTCAAGGGCAGTTCGCGCATGGTTGGACTCAACGAGTTCGGCGAGGCGGCCTGGTCGCTCGAGCAGGTGATCAACGCCTGGCTGGCCGATCAAAAACCGGTGAGCACGGAACTCATTGAGTTGGCCAGCAGAGCCATGACCGGATTCGGACGTTGGGTTGAGGATATTGCGAATGAATCGGATGCGCCCTGGAGCGCTCAGATATTTCGCGCCCCGGCTGACAGTTTGCGAATTGACAACCTTTTCGTCGATTTTGTGTTTCCCGGTGAGGCACAGCCGGATTTGGCGGCCGAAGAGGTGGTGCAATCTGATTTTGGTCCCACAGAGGTGCGCGACTTTGAGGTCACTCAGGTGGACGACTCCGCGTTGGTTGCGCCGGCTGGCGTCGAAGGAACGGCCACGCCGCAGGATTTGTCCCAAGACGCGGAGCTGGAATTCGACTTTGATTTCAATGGCGTTTCCGCCACGATGCCTGCATCCGTGCCGCTTGAGGCCGTGGCCGATGCGCAGCAGGAGCTTGCGCCAGATTTGCATGGCTTGGCCGATTCCATAGACGAGGATCGAGAGCCGGCGGTCACCCCTGCTGAGGCAACTTCGGCTCAGACCTTTGAGCAGGAAATTGTGGAGGCAGCGGCCCAAAACGTGCCTGAACTCCACGAAGAGGCGGCGCACGATCTGGCGCAGGACGAGCGCGAGGGGCACCCCGAGGCCCAGGCCGACAGCCTCATGGCATCCGATCCGGACGACCAGGTCAAACTGATCGGAAGCTTGCGCATTGGCATTGCGCTGTACAACGTCTACCTCAACGAGGCTGATGAATGGTCGCGGCGCTTGCTGACCGAAATCAACGAATGGGCTTTGGAGTTGCACCAGCCGATAGCCGATTCCACCGTGGCTCTGGCGCACTCCCTGGCCGGAAGCTCGGCAACGGTCGGCTTCATGTCATTGTCGGAAATTGCACGGGCGCTGGAGCATGCTATGCAGCACGTGCAACTGTATGCGCAGGGCACGGCCGAGCATGCTGGTGTGTTTGCCAGCGCGGCCGAAGATATCCGCAGGCTGTTGCACCAGTTTGCAGCCGGATTCCTTAAGGAGTCTGACCCCGCAATCATTGCCACCCTGAAAGACATTCTGGAGACTGAGTTTGTCGCGCCAGAACCTGAGAGTCTTGATAGCCAGTATCCCGATACGGCCATGGAGTCAGATGCGCGGGTGGGGCAGGAGCAGGACGTATGGGAGGGCAATCCTGAGGAGACCGAGGAACCGCGCAGCGCGCTTGCCTTTGACGAGCCTGCAGGCGTTCGGCCAACGGTCGCTGAATCCGGGTCCTTCCCATTGCCGCAGACTGTGCCCCCGGTTCCCTATGGTGCTACGGCGCAAAGCAGCGTATCCCCGAGGGTTGATTTCCTGGCCACAGACGCACTCGACGTTGACTTGTTCCCGATCTTCGAGGAAGAAGCGCTTGAGCTCTTGCCCCAGTTGGGTGGAGCGCTCAGGCAGTGGACGGCCCGACCCAGCAACTTGGGCGCGCGCCGCGAAACATTGCGTGTGCTTCACACGCTCAAGGGCAGCGCGCGTCTGGCAGGTGCCATGCACCTGGGCGAGATGGCGCACTGCCTGGAGTCCGAGATCGAAGCACTGGCAGACCAGGCCCTGCAGGCGGCAGGCCTGGAGCCGTTGCTGGCTCAATTTGACGCGCTCGAGGCCGATTTCCACCGCCTGCGGGCCACGCCCGAAAGCGCACTGAGTCTGCCTGAAACCAGCCGCGCACCAGACGAAGCAACGTCGTTTGAGGCGTCCACTGCACAGCCGTCTGCAGAATTGGCCGCCTCCCGGCAGGTGCTCGCCATACCCGCCATTGCGCCATTGGCACCGATTCGCCAGGGCTCGACCCAGACTGTGCGGGTTCGCGCCCAACTGCTCGACCGTTTGGTCAATCAGGCCGGTGAGGTACTGATCACTCGCTCACGGCTGGAGGCCCGCCTTGGCCAGCTGCGGGTGTCGCTGGATGAGTTGACCGGTAACTTGAGCCGCCTGCGCAGCCAGTTGCGCGACATTGAGCTGCAATCGGAATCGCAAATGCAGTCGCGCCTGGCGCAGGCCAAAGATTCTGCACAGGGATTTGACCCCCTTGAGTTCGACCGGTTTACCCGGGTCCAGGAACTCACCCGCATGATGGCCGAGTCGGTCCACGACGTTGCCACTGTGCAGCGCAACCTGCAGCGCACAGTGGAGGGAACCGAAGACGACCTGATCGCCCAGGCGCGGCAGGCGCGCGACTTGCAACGTGACCTCCTGCGCACGCGCATGGTGGAGTTTGAGGGCATTGCCGAGCGTCTGCATGGCGTCGTGCGCCAGGCCTCCAAGGAAGCTGGAAAGCAGGTTCAACTTGAAATCCAGGGTGGCTCGATCGACATTGATCGGGGCGTTCTTGAGCGCATGGTCCCCGCGTTTGAGCATCTATTGCGCAACGCCGTGGTGCACGGCATTGAGGAACCCGGGCTTCGCGAGAAGGCTGGAAAACCAGCCACCGGCACCATCACCATTGCGCTGCACCAGCAAAGCAACGATGTGACCGTCGCCTTCAGCGACGATGGCGCAGGTCTTGACATTGAGCAGATCCGCAACAAGGCGCTCTCGTTGGGGGAGATCTCTGGCACGCAGTCTCTCACCGACGCCGAACTCGTCAACCTGATTTTTGGTTCTGGCTTCTCCACCGCTTCGCAAGTGACCCAACTGGCCGGTCGCGGTGTGGGTCTGGACGTCGTTCGCTCCGAGATCAATGCGCTGGGTGGACGCATTCAGACCACTACGGAGTGCGGGCAAGGGACCCGGTTTGAACTGGTGTTGCCATTGACCACGGCCGTCACGCAGGTGGTCATGTTGCGCATTGGCGAACTGGTGGTTGGCGTGCCAGCGAACCTTGTCGAGATGGTGCGGCGGGTTCCTGTGGCAGCCCTGGAGAGCGCGTATCGCGACAAAGTGTTTGATTTTGGCGGTGAACAGGTTCCTTTTTTCTGGGGCGGTTCCCTGTTGCAGGCGTCGGTCCAAAGCGATGAAGCCAGGACCAAGACGCTGGCGGTGGCGATCTTCCGCAGTGCCGGGCAGCGCGTTGCCATGCACCTGGACGAGGTCCTGGGCAACCAGGAAGCGGTAGTGAAAAACCTCGGGCCCCAGTTGTCCCGTCTGCCGGGCCTAGCCGGAGTGTCCGTGCTGGCTTCGGGCGCCGTGGTTTTGATTTACAACCCGGTGGCTTTGGCCTCTGTCTACGGGGAGCAGGCGCGTCAGCTGACGATCGATACCGAGCTGGCGGCGAAAGCCTCAATCGACGCGGGCAAGGCGATGCCTTCGACCTTGGCGGGTGGGCAGGGCCATGCGCCACTGGTCCTGGTGGTTGACGACTCCATCACGGTTCGGCGGGTCACCCAGCGCTTGCTCAAGCGTGAAGGGTTCCGGGTCACGCTGGCGGCCGATGGTTTGCAGGCGCTGGAATGCCTGCAGGTAGAAAAACCCGCTGTTGTGCTGTCAGACATCGAGATGCCACGCATGGACGGCTTCGACCTGACGCGCAATATTCGGGGTGACGCCAGATTGGCGGATTTACCCGTCATCATGATTACGTCGCGTATTGCCGAGAAACACCGCGAACACGCCCGTGAGCTCGGTGTCAATCACTACCTGGGCAAGCCCTATTCCGAGGATGAGTTGATCGCCCTGGTGCGCCAGTTCTGTCTGGCCGCCGAGCAGTCTAATTAGACGCAGGACCGCAGCGCTCAGTCGAGCATCGCGTCGAGTCCCTCGGTCAACTCTGTTAGTTCGGGCATGGGTGTCATGGCCTCTGCGCCCGGTTGGGTTCCGAGCGCGGGCATCCAGGTCGGTGATATGCGCAGGCGCTCACCCACGGCGCCCGGGTAGCTCGCTGCCAGGTCTTCATCGGGTGTTGCCAAGACTTCGGCCCGAGCCCGCCAGGCACCCAGGTGAACCCAGGCGGCGGCTTCTGAAAACTCCGTGCCAGACAGCGGCGCTGGCGTATCCCGAAGTCCCTGGACAATGGCTTGCGGAAAATTCCACAGGATGGCGAGCTCTGCTGCCACATCGCCATGATGGAATCCAAAGGCCTGTGTTTCCAGTTCGGCCCGACCGGCGTCAAGCACGCTCATCTTTTTGTCCAGAGGTGCCACGGCATCGGGCATCCCGGCGTGCATTTGCAACTGCCCGATGCCGTGCATCAGGCCCACAGTGAAGACCAGATCCGCATTCGCACCTGCCGTGCTGGCCAGCCAGCGAGACGCGCAGGCGGTGTAGAGGTTGTAGGTCCAGAACTGTTTGAGGTCCATGCCCTTTGTGTTGCGAAAGGCCGCCACCATGCCGTTGCCCAGAACCAGGTTGCGGACCATGACAAACCCGAGCATGCGCAGCGCATCGTCCACAGAACCGATTGAGCGGGACACATGAAAATAGGCCGAATTGGCCAGGCGCAGCAGCTTGGCGCTGAGCGCCGGGTCGGCGCTGAGCTGGCGCGCAATCTCGCCGATGGAGATGTCCTCCGAACTGAAGCTGTCGATCAATTGCTGCGCGACCTTCGGAATGGAAGGCAATTTGTGGGGTTGATCCAGGAGACTCTTGAGGTCCATGCTGTGTGTCCTTGGCGTCTGTCTGGGTTCAGCCGGTCGAATCCAGATCTCATTTCATTATGTCAGCTTCCCCGGGGCACAAGCGCGAACTGTGGCTCCGCATAGACGAGCAAACGGCGGCGTTTTGGGTCCCAGTTCCCAGCTTATTTTCGGGTGACGTGAACTACGATGAGCGCCAGCAATAACTCGCACCGGGGTTCGTCATGGTCGCACGCAGCAAGTCCAAATCAAAAGCCAGTTCCGCCGACCCGGCCGCGCAGCGGGCCCCCGTGCATGTCCATGCGCCCCAAGCCTATTTCACCGATGCCATGCAGCGCACCGTCCTGATGTGGGAAACCTTGCTTGAGCGTGGCAACAACTACCGCGAGCATCTGGATCAGGGCACGCCCCCGCTGCTCAAGTTCGAGCACGAAGTGGTGCTCGACGGAGCCACTCTGGCCGAGCCCTGCAACTACGCGCTGCTGCGCCTGGTGCCCCCGCCCAGCCTGCCTGTCAATCCGCAGGCCCGTCCTGTGCTTGTGGTGGACCCCAGAGCGGGGCATGGCCCCGGCATTGGTGGCTTCAAATTTGATTCGGAAGTGGGCATGGCCATGAAGGCAGGCCACACCGTTTATTTTGTGACCTTCCGGCCCGAACCCGAGGAGGGTCAGACCCTGTTCACGGTGATGAAGGCCGAGGCTCAGTTTCTTGAAGCCGTGATGGCCCGTCACCCCAAAAATACGCCTAAACCGGTGGTCATTGGCAACTGTCAGGCTGGGTGGGCAATGATGGCGCTCAACGCTGTGCGCCCCGAATTGTTCGGCCCGCTCATGATCATGGGTGCGCCAGTGTCGTATTGGGCGGGTGGCTCCAAACTCAATCCTATGCGTTACTCGGGCGCCTCGTTGGGGGGGAGCTGGCTGGCCTCGCTGACGGGCGACCTGGGTGCCGACCGGTTCGATGGCGTGCATCTGGTGGAGAACTTCGAGAAGCTCAACCCGGCCAACACATGGTGGAATAAGTACTACAACTTGTGGTCCCAGGTTGATACCGAGTCGGAGCGGTTTCTCGAATTCGAGCGTTGGTGGGGTGGTTTCTTCCGCATGACCGGCAGCGAGATTGAATCCATCGTGGAAAACCTGTTCGTGGGCAACCGCCTGGCGCGCGGGACCATGATGGCGGGTGAACAGGCCATCGACCTTCACAACATCACCGCGCCCATTGTTGTCTTTGCCTCCTGGGGCGACAACATCACCCCGCCGCCGCAGGCCTTGAACTGGATCATCGACACCTGGGGCGACGAGCGGGCTATCGCCGCGGCCGGGCGGACCATTGTCTATGTGCTGCACGAGAGCGTCGGTCACCTGGGTATTTTTGTGGGCGGCGATGTGGCCCGCAAGGAGCACGACCAGTTGGTCAACTCTCTGGACGTGATCGAGAGCCTGCCGCCGGGCCTGTACGAGATGAAATTGCAGGCCAAGGCGGGACTGGACGAGCAGCGCTGGGACCAACTCGAACCGGGCGACTACACGGCCCACTACGAGCATCGAACCATGGAGGACATCCGCAGCCTCAATCCGGAAGGCCGCGATGAAGAGGCCATGTTTTCAACTCTGGCCCAGTATTCCGAGTTCAACGCCAACCTGTACAAGACCTGGATGCGGCCGTGGGTCAAGGCGCTGGTCAAGCGTCCGATGAGCGATGCCCTGGGCAAGCTCAATTCCATGCGCCTGCAGCGGGAGTTGTTCTCGGACAGCTTCGCGCTGGCACCCTGGATTCGCAAGCAGGCCGAGCACGCGCGTGCCAATCGTGTTCAGATTGACGACGACCATCCGCTGCGCAAACTGGAAAAGACGCTTGCCGCGCAGATCACCGACACGCTCAATCTTTACCGCGACAAGCGCGATGCTCAGGCGGTCGTGAGTTCGCGGCTGATGCTTGGACCCAAGGGGCTGGGGGCGGTGTTCAAACCCGAGCAGTCCGATGCGGATGTCGCCCATGCCCGGGCCCGGCAGGAGCTGGCCAGGGCGCGCGAGCAGGCCTTGCGCCAGATTGCCGACGGTGGCTTTGCCGAAGCCGTTTGCCGTATCGTGTTGGCCGGCATGGTCTCCATCGGAACGTTCGAGCGGCGCAGCCTGCGCCTGGGGCGCTTGCTGGCGCAGGTTCCGGCCAAGGCGGGTGGTGGCCGACAGGCGGGCGCCTCCGACTGGATCACCCTGCTCAAGAGCCAGGCTCGCATCACGGCTGTGGCACCGGTCGAAGCCCTCAACGCGCTGGAGCACTTGTTGCCCGATACCGACAGCCGCGAACACGCCCTGGCGATCGCTGCAGCGGTCATGATGATTGAGCCCACGCTGGCCAATCCGCGCTCCGAAATCATCGAGTTCCTGATGACCACCCTCAACGTCGATCCCGAGCGCGTGATCGCTCTGGCCCGCAAGCTCACCCAGACCCTGGAGCTGCCCATCGCTCCGGCGAGAAAGCGCCCGCGCTCACTTGCAGCGAAAAACTAGTGAAATAATCGGATTTTCCCCCGTGCAGATTACATGGTTAGCTATTAAAATAATAGTGCCTCCAACGACAACTCCGATGTAACTCCGGATGATGCCGGGGCGCAAGAGACCCCATCGGAGCGCTCTGGCGCTCGAGTGCCAGGCCTGATCGCCGCTAAAATTGCGGCATGAACGCAGAATTTGTTCTCACCAACCTGGCGAATCACTTTCTGATCGCCATGCCTGGCTTGGAGGACGATCTGTTTTCAGGAAGTGTCATCTATGTCTGCGAGCACAGCGAGCGCGGTGCCCTGGGCCTGATGATCAACAGACCCGCCGACATCGATCTGAAGCGCCTGTTTGAAAAAGTCGACCTGCCGTTGCGTCGCCTGGACCTCAGTGAGGCGCTCGTGTTCCAGGGCGGACCGGTGCAGACCGAGCGCGGCTTTGTGCTGCACGAACCCTTCTTTGAGGGTGCCGACAAGCCTGCTGAATCGGTGTACGCCTCGACCCTGAGCATTCCTGGTGGGCTGGAAATGACCACTTCCAAGGACGTTCTCGAAGCCCTGTCCCGGGGCGCGGGGCCGCGCAAGGTGCTGGTTTCGTTGGGCTATGCCGCCTGGGGCGAAGGGCAACTTGAATCGGAGCTGTCCGAGAACAGCTGGCTCACGGTGGCGGCCAGCAACAGTCTTATTTTTGATACACCCGTGGCGCAGCGCTACGAGCAGGCCCTGCTGCTGCTAGGGTTGGAGTCCTGGATGCTCTCGCCCGAGGCGGGGCACGCATGAGCGCTACTGGCGCACCACCGGTTGCGGCGGGGTTGAGCCCGGCAGTGTCAGCGGACCTGCAAACTTTTCTAGCCCTCGACTTTGGTCTCAAACGCACGGGCTTTGCGGTGGGCAACCGCGTGTTGCGCACGGCCCAGCCGCAGGGGACCATCCAGGCCGAGGGCGATGCCCGCTTTGTCAAGATTGCCGAGCGCTTGCGCGAATGGCAGCCCGATGCGCTGGTGGTGGGTGTGCCGTTTCACCCGAACGGTGCAAGCCATGAAAACACGGTGCGCGCCAGGCGCTTTGCGCGCCAGTTGCATGGTCGATTCAAGTTGCCCGTGTTCGAGGTGGACGAGCGCTACACCACCACCGAGGCCCATTCCCTGGGCGCGCGGGACGCCGACGCGGCTGCGGCCTGCATCATTTTGGAACAGTTTTTAAGGAGTATTGCATGAGCACACTTGTGCTGGACGCCCAGGCGCTTTACCTGGAACTGCTCGCTGGCGTGCGGGCCCTCTATCAGCCGGGCATGCGCCTGGTGGGCATCACTTCGGGGGGTGCCTGGCTGGCCGAGCGGCTGCACCAGGACATGAATCTCGCAGAAGACTACGGCATCATTTCATCGAGCCTGCACCGCGACGATTTCGCCCAGCGCGGCATGACAGCGGCGGTGCAGACGCAAATTCCCTTTGACGTGAACGGAGCGCGCATCATTTTGCTCGACGATGTGCTCTACACCGGGCGCACCATTCGCGCCGTGCTCAATGAGTTGTACGACTTTGGCCGCCCGGCCAGCGTCAGGCTCGCCGTGCTGGTGGAGCGCAGTGGGCGCGAGTTGCCAATTCAGGCTGACTTCTGCGCCGCCCGCATCTCCCTGCCAGCAACCCAGTCCCTTGCGCTGGCGCGTAGCGACACCGGTGTTTTCAGTTTCAACGTGAAGGCGCGCTGACCATGCTCAACAAGCGAAACCCCCAGCTCAACAAGAACGGCGAGCTCATCCACCTGCTCTCGATCGAGGGCTTGCCCAAAAGCATTCTGACCCAGGTGCTCGATACGGCCGCCAATTTCGTCAGTGTCAACAACCGCGAGGTCAAGAAGTTGCCACTCCTGCGCGGCAAGAGTGTGTTCAATCTGTTTTTCGAGAATTCGACCCGCACGCGCACCACATTCGGCATTGCGGCCTCCCGGCTGGGGGCTGACGTCATCAACCTGGACATTGCCAAGTCCTCGGCGGCCAAGGGCGAATCGCTGCTCGATACCGTGGCCAACCTCAGTGCCATGGCGGCGGACCTGTTTGTGGTGCGTCACAGCGAGTCCGGTGCGCCTTACCTGATCGCCCAGCACGTGGCGCCTCATGTGCACGTGATCAACGCCGGCGACGGACGCCACGCGCACCCGACCCAGGCGCTGCTGGACATGTACACCATCCGGCACTACAAGAAAGATTTTGCCAACCTGACGGTGGCCATCGTGGGCGATGTGCTGCATTCGCGGGTGGCGCGTTCGGACATCCATGCCCTCACGACCCTGGGCTGCGCCGAGGTGCGGGTGGTAGGCCCCAAGACGCTGGTGCCCGCCGACATGGCCCCCATGGGGGTGCGCGTGTGCCACACCCTGGAAGAAGGCATCAAGGGGGCCGACGTGATCATCACGCTGCGCTTGCAAAACGAGCGCATGAGTGGTGCCTTGCTGCCGTCAAGCCAGGAGTACTTCAAGTGCTATGGCTTGACGCCCGAGAAACTCAAGCTGGCCCAGAGCGATGCCATCGTGATGCACCCCGGGCCCATCAACCGGGGCGTGGAGATTGACTCGGCTGTGGCCGACGGTGGGCAGAGTGTGATTCTGCCGCAGGTGACATTCGGGATCGCGGTGCGCATGGCGGCGATGAGCATAGTGGCGGGAAACGAGGCTTGATATGAACCTATTGATCAAAGATGGGCGGGTTATTGATCCTGCCAGCGGTTTCGATGAAATTGCCGATATAGCCCTTGTCAATGGGGTGATTGAAGCTATAAAAAATATAGCGTCTGAGTTCCGGCCGGAAGAAACCATTGACGCCGCCGGACTGGTGGTGGCGCCGGGTCTGATGGACCTGGCCGTGCGCCTGCGCGAGCCCGGCCATGAGCACGAGGGCATGCTTGAGTCCGAAATGGCCGCCGCGATGGCGGGCGGCGTGACCAGCCTGGTGTGTCTGCCCGATACCGAGCCCGTGCTCGACGAGCCGGGCCTGGTGGAGATGCTGCGCTTTCGCGCCGAGAAACTCAACCAGGCGCGGGTCTATCCCCTGGGTGCACTGACCCGCAACCTGGCTGGCGAGACCCTGACCGAAATGTGCGAATTGACCGAGGCCGGTTGCGTGGCCTTCAGTCAGGCTGAAGTGCCGCTGGCCGACACCCAGGTGATGCAACGTGCCCTGCAGTACGCCAGCACCTTTGGCTATGCAGTCTGGTTGCGGCCGCAGGACCTGTTCCTGGGCAAGGGCGTAGCCGCCAGTGGTCCGCTGGCCACCCGCATGGGTTTGAGCGGCGTGCCTGTTATCGCGGAAACCATTGCCCTGCACACGATTTTTGAGCTCATGAAGTCCACCGGCGCGCGGGTTCACCTGTGCCGCATCAGCAGCGCGGCCGGGGTGGCGCTGGTGCGCCAGGCCAAGCTCGATGGACTGAAGCTCACCTGTGACGTCAGCATCAACTCGCTGCACCTGACCGATGCCGACATCAGCTACTTTGACAGCCGGGCCCGGCTCAACCCGCCGCTGCGCCAGCAGCGCGACCGTGACGCCCTGCGCGAGGCGCTGGCCGATGGCACCATTGACGCGCTGGTCTCGGACCACACACCGGTGGATGCCAATGCCAAGGCCCTGCCGTTTGCCGAGAGTGAACCTGGAGCCACGGGCGTCGAACTGCTTCTGAGTTTGGCGTTCAAATGGCACCAGGACAGTGGCGTGAGCCTGGCGCGTGCCTTGGCCGCGGTGACCAGCGGTCCGGCCAGTGTACTGGGCGAGGCGCTGGGCAAGCGCCAGGGACGGGTGGGGACGCTGGTGCAAGGGGGCGTGGCCGATCTGTGCATCTTTGATCCGAAAGCCGCATGGACGGTTGAACCCCGGGCCTTGCGCAGTCAGGGTAAACACACGCCGTTCTCGGGCTATGAGCTGCCGGGCCGTGTGCGCACCACCATCGTGGGGGGACGTCTGGCGTATCAGGCTTGACGCATTTAGTCCGAAAATGCTACGTTATATATAGCGCATTATGCAATGGTGACGAGGGCTAAGGTCATATTTATCATATATTTTCCCAACAAGCCCACCCGTCTGGATGCGGTGGACCGGCATCGCGGCGGGCTGTGGCTCGGTGCCGCCGGTCCCTGCTAACGGGCGGTCGCGCAAGGCACGGGCAAATGCGAATCCTGTTGGCAGAAGACGAACCCGAACTGGCAGCTTGGCTCGTGCGCGCCCTGGAACAGAATGATTTCAAGGTGGACTGGGTCAACGATGGCCGCCTGGTGCGCCGCAGCCTGCAAGCCACGCGCTATGACGCGCTGGTGCTCGATTTGGGGCTGCCCGGCCTGGACGGCCACGATGTGCTCGCCGACCTGCGGGCAGCCGACCACCGGCTCCCGGTGCTGATTCTCACGGCGCGCGACTCCCTGATGGAGCGGGTCAGCAGCCTGCACGCAGGGGCAGACGATTTTCTGGCCAAGCCGTTTGACATTGCCGAGCTCGAAGCCCGTCTGGTCGCATTGATCCGGCGCTCGCGCAGCAGCGATCACCCCCGTTTTGCATGCGGCGAACTCAGCTACGACGCCGCGTCAAAGCGGTTTACCTTGGGTCATGAAGTGCTGACACTGACCCCGCGTGAGCATTCTGTGCTGCGCGCCCTCATCCAGCACAGCGGCGAGCCCATGTCCAAGCTGGAGATCACCGAGCGCGTGTTCTCCGACGAGCAGGATGTGAGTCCCGAGGTCATCGAGGTGCTGGTGCACCGGCTGCGCAAGCGCCTGGGGGGCAGCACCGTGCAGATCAAGACCCTGCGCGGCCTGGGCTACGTGCTGGAGGCCGAACAGTGAACCTGCAGCGCTGGCACCAATTGAGCTTGCGCCGCATGCTGATGCTGGTGCTGGTTCCCGGTATGGTGGCTGTGGTCGGGGCCGAGCTCTGGCTGACCTGGCGGACCTCGGTCGATGCCGCCAACGCCGCTTACGACCGCTCCCTGCTGGGTGCCATCAAGGCCATGGACGCCAACATATCCACCGAAAGTGGCGGGCTCGGCGTGGAACTGCCCTACCGGCTGCTGGAGTTCTTTCAACTTACCGCCAGCGGGCAGGTGTATTACCACCTGTCCACCGAGGACGCTCTGGTCGAAATTGGCAACGCCGACCTGCCCGCGCCCGAGGGTGTTTTGATGACCGGGCGGGCCCAGTTCCGTGACGCCGTGTACTTTGGTGAGGAAGTGCGCATCGGCTCTTATGCCCGGTTGCTAGATCAACCCCTGGCAGGGCAGGCGGTGCCGCAGCGGGTCATCATCCAGGTGGCCGAAACCCTGGGTTCGCGCAAGGATTTCACCCGGGCGCTGGTGTTGCAATCGGTGGCGCGTGACCTTCTACTGGTGCTGGTTGCCACGGCTTTGCTCGCGCTCGCTGTGGCCTGGGCGTTGCGCCCATTGGCGCGCCTGCGCAGCGAGGTTCTGGCCCGCTCGCCGCATGATCTAACGCCGATTTCGGCAGACAACGTCCCGGCCGATGTGCAACCGCTGGTTCAGGCCATCAACCATCATATTGAGCGCAGTCGGATCCAGACCGAGGCCCGGGAGCGCTTCATCGACGATGCCTCGCACCAGATGCGAACCCCGCTGGCAACGCTCACCACGCAAGTGGGGTTTGCCCTGCGTGAGGTCGATCCCGTGCACCAGCGCCAGGCGCTCGTGGCCATCCGGGCCAAGCTCGAAGAGACGGTGCGCCATACCAACCAGATGCTGCTGCTGGCCCGCATTGACAACGCCCCCATCGAAACCGCCCTGGTCGATGCCCGCGCCGTCGCAGAAAAGCTCACCCGCGAGTGGTGGGCGCGCGCCAGCGAGCAGGGCATTGATCTGGGCTTTGAATCGGATGATCAGGCACTGCGGGTGACCGTTCAGCCTGGAATGCTTCGGGAGGCGCTGTCCAATCTTCTGGACAACGCCATCCGTTACACCCCGCGCGGGGGACAGGTCACGGTGGGTTTGAAGCAGGCGGACGGGAAGGGCTGGATCTCGGTGACCGACACCGGTCCGGGCATTCCCGCGAGCGAGCTGGCGCGCACGGGGGAACGTTATTTTCGGGGCAGCAACACCCACCAGAGCGGCACCGGGCTGGGGCTGGCCATTGTTCAATCCATTGCCCAGCGTCATGGCGGCAACCTGCAGGTGGACCGGGGCCCCAGCGGACTCGGGCTGGTCGTGTCCATCGTGCTTCCCCTGTCGGGCGGCACTGCGTAGGGCGCGGGTTTTCCCGCATGAAATGGCGTTTTTGTTGAAAGCTCACTGAAAGCCGTTGTTCACTACATTCGCCCAATCCCCACGGCAAATCCTGCAGGGGTGTGACCCAAACCAATGGAGACACCATGAAATTCAAATCATCTCTTCTTTCACTGATCCTGCTCGGTGCGGCCACCGTTGCCGTGGCCGCCGGCCCGTTTGAAAAATCCGAGTGCATCGCGCCCGCCAAGCCAGGCGGCGGTTTCGACCTGACCTGCAAGCTGGTGCAGTCCGCGCTGATGGACGGCAAATACATTTCCGACCCGATGCGCGTGACTTACATGCCCGGTGGCATCGGTGCTGTGGCCTACAACACGGTGATCGCGCAGCGGCCCGCAGAAAACAACACCATCGTGGCATTCTCGGGCGGTTCCCTGCTCAATCTTGCGCAAGGAAAGTTTGGCCGCTACAGCGAAAATGACGTGCGCTGGCTCGCTGCCATCGGCGCTGACTACGGTGCCATCGTGGTCAGCGAGAGTTCTCCCTACAAGTCGCTCAAGGACGTGCTCGCCGCGGTCAAGGCCGACCCCGCCAAGGTGGTGTTCGGTGCTGGCGGCACGGTGGGCAGTCAGGACTGGATGAAAGCTGCGTTGACGGCGCGCGCCGCTGGGCTCGATCCCAAGGCCATGCGGTTCGTGGCCTTTGAGGGCGGCGGCGAAGCCATGACGGCCCTGCAAGGTGGCCACGTGCACGTGTATTCGGGTGATGCCTCCGAAGCGGTGCAGCAGATGGCTGCGGGCAACAAGATCCGCGTTCTGGCGGTGATGTCCGACAAACGCCTGACCGGCCAGCTCTCGGGCGTGCCCACTGCCAAGGAGCAGGGTTATGACATCCAGTGGCCCATCATCCGTGGCTTCTACATGGGACCCAAGGTCAGCGATGCCGACTTCAAGACCTGGAGCGACACCTTCAAGAAAATGATGGACACGCCCGCCTACGACAAGCTGCGCGCCGAGCGGGGTCTGTTCCCGTTTGATCTGACCGGCGCCGAAGCTGACGCATATATCAAGCAACGGGTCCAGGTCTATCGCAAGATGGCTGAGGACTTCGGCCTGGCGGTGACCAAGTAAACCGGGTCACACGACCGCCACCCGTGCGGTCGTTTGCACGTTAAATCCTTTGGGGCCGCTGCGTGCGCGGCCCTTTCTTTTGGAGTTCTTCATGAGTGATCGCATTCTGGGTGCGGTTTGTGTGGTGACGGCCGCCGGCATGGCCTGGGCAGCGCAGGGCTACGCCGCGGCCATTTCCTACGAACCTGTCGGTCCGCGCGCCTTTCCACTGTTGTTGTCGGCCCTGATGGCCATTGCCGGTGTCTGGCTGATGATTCGGCCCACGCTGCGTGGCAGCGCCATCAGTCTGTCCCATCTCAAACCCTTGGCTTTCACGGTAATTAGCGTGTTTGCCTACGCGTTTCTGTTTGAAAAGCTCGGTTTCCCGTTGGCCACGGCCCTGATGGCCGTGCCAGTCGGCATGGCGTTTGGCGGGGAGTGGAAGCGCTCGCTTCTGGGTGGGGTCGGCATGGGCGTGGGAATGTATTTTTTGTTTGATAAATTGCTCGACGTGGTGCTCCCTACCGGTGTGCTGAGCTTCCTGCTGGGAGGCCGCTGATGGAAACCCTCGAACACCTGATGCTGGGCTTTAGCGTTGCGCTGACGCCGGTCAATCTGCTGGTGGCCGCGATTGGCGCCTTCATAGGTACCGTGGTCGGCATGCTGCCGGGCCTGGGCCCGATCAACGGCGTGGCCATTCTGATGCCATTGGCCTTTGCCCTGAAACTACCGCCCGAAACTGCGCTGATCCTGCTCGCCGCCGTGTACCTGGGTTGCGAGTATGGCGGGCGCATCTCATCGATTCTGCTCAATGTGCCGGGCGATGCCGGTGCGATCATGACCGCGCTCGACGGCTACCCCATGGCAAAAAAGGGCATGGGGGGTGTGGCCTTGTCCATATCCGCCTGGAGCTCGTTTGTGGGTTCGTTTGTCGCCACTTGCGGCATTGTGCTGTTCGCGCCGCTGCTGGCGCGCTGGGCGCTGGCCTTTGGCCCCGCTGAATATTTCGCGCTGATGTGTTTTGCCTTTGCCTGCATTGCCGGTTTGATGGGCGACGCGCCCATGAAAGCGGCACTGGCCGCAGTGATTGGCTTGTCTTTGTCCACCATCGGTCTCGATTCCAACTCGGGCGTGTACCGGTTCACCGGCGACGACGTGCATCTGTCTGACGGTATTCAGTTTGTGGTCGTTGTTATTGGTGTGTTCTCGATCAGCGAGATCTTGCTGATGCTTGAGCAGCACCACAGCAGTGCCGGACTGATTCGCGAAACCGGACGCAACCTGTTCAATCTCAAGGAGATGGCGTTCACTGGCTGGACCACCATTCGCTCGTCAGTCGTGGGCTTTGTCGTTGGTGTGTTGCCCGGTGCGGGCGCCACCATTGCCAGCGCCATGACCTACACGATGGAAAAGCGCATTGCAGGGGAGAGTGGCACTTTTGGTCAGGGAGATATTCGAGGTGTGGCTGCGCCCGAGGCGGCCAACAATGCTTCGGCTGCGGGCTCGTTTGTGCCGATGCTCACGCTTGGTGTGCCAGGCTCGGGAACCACGGCAGTGATGGTGGGCGCGCTCTCGCTCTACAACATCAATCCTGGCCCGGCGCTGTTTGCGCAGCAGCCTGGCTTGGTGTGGGGCCTGATCGCCTCGCTGTTCGTCGGCAACGTGATGCTGTTGTTCATCAACATTCCGTTGGTGGGTGTGTTTACCAAAATCTTGCGTTTGCCCAACTGGCTGCTGGTGCCCGGCATTTTGTCGGTCAGCGCTGTGGGCGTTTACGCTGTGCATGCCACCACCTTTGATCTGATGATGATGTCTGCTCTGGGCATTGTGGGATATCTGCTGCGCAAGCAGGGCGTGCCCATGGCGCCGCTGATTTTGGGATTTGTGCTGGGTGACTTGATGGAGCAAAACTTGCGTCGTGCCCTGTCCATCACCAATGGCGAACTGGGTATTTTGGTGGGCAGCCCGATTGCGATCGGCTTGTGGGTGGGCAGCGCCACCATGTTGCTGTTGCCCCCGCTGGTGCGGTCGATCAACCGCCGCCGACGTGCACGATGAGCTTGAAAATGGTCCCCTCGACAGGAATCGAACCTGTATCTAGCGCTTAGGAGGCACTCGTTCTATCCATTGAACTACGAGGAGGGGAAGGCAGGATTGTAGGGCCAGTGTTAGGCACTGGCCCTATCGCTTTGTCAGTCGTAACGCAACGTGAAAATCAGGTCAATCGCGCTTTGTTCACCCGTCTGGGCGCGCAGCGTGAAACGTTTTGACAGGTCGTAGAACACGTTGAAGGTGCCCACTGTGCTGGCCAGACTGTGCTCGTACGAGACGTAAAAATCGCGGGATAAGCGCTTACCCAGCGTGAGGGTGGCGCCCCCTGCGGTTCCGTCAGCATTGGTTGCGCCGCCACTGACCGACAACTCATCGAGCCCGAGCGCTGAAATCACCTTGTCTGACGAACTCTGGCCATTGCCACCGAGGAGTGCCAATGCCGCCTGCTGCAACACCGCAGCTTCGGCGCCGCCGCTCGAGCCAGCGCGTCCCAGCACCAGCCAGGCGAGTTTTTCGGCGTCGGGCAGGTCGGGCTCGGCGTACAGGCGCACCACGGGGGAGAGGGCAGTTCCATTGATCTGCACGCCTACGCGTTGTTGCAGTTTGGGACGGATGGCCAGGATGTTGAGGCTGGGGTTGTCAAACGGGCCAAAAAAGCGCAGCACGCCTTCTTCGATATCGAGTTCCTGGCCGTAGGCCTTGTAATTTCCGCCCACGGTGTTGATGTCGCCGCTCAAGCGGGGCAGCAGGATTTTTCCGCCTGGCGCGCTGCGCAGGTCTAGCTTGCCCATAACGCGGGTTTTGAGCCCGTGGCCGCGCACTTGAAAATCGGGCCCCAGATCGATCGTGACAGCCACATCGGGCACGATGTGGATGATCTTTGCCCCGGGGGCAGGCAGCGCGGCGGCAGGGCGCTGGCCAGCGGTGCGCACCACCACATCGTCTCCGAGTTGCGGCGTTGTGCTCTCGGGCAAAATGAACAGCGCCTGATCGGCCGTGAGCGTGCCGCGAATGGAAAGTCGCGTGTCAAGCAATTGTGCCGAGAGGTGGCCCGAGAGGGCCAGACGCCGGTCGGGGCGCGAACTCAGGCGCAATCCCGTGGCCTGCACCGAGAGTTCCATGCGCAGGCGCGATGCCAGGGGGGTCGCCGCGCCGGACGCGGGCGGCCAGGTCACCGAACCCTTGATGCCCAGTCGCCCCCCGCTCTGCCCGCCCGCGCCCTGTAGAGTGAAATCGACCAGTTCCAGGTGATCGCCGTCAAGCCGGGCCTGCAGCGTTCCGCCGCTGAAATCGATGCCATCGACCACTGAGCGCAAGGCCAGGTCTTGGGCTCGCAGCGTGCCGCGCCATTGGGGTGCGCCCAGAGTGCCTGACAGGACCGCGTCGGCATCGAGCGTGCCGCGCATTCGCCAGCCTGGAGGTGCCAGCATGGACCAGGCACTCACTGGAGGCAGCTTGGCCGTGATGGTTCCCGCCAGCGGCGCTTCGGTGGACAAGGTCCAGGCACCGCCCTGATGCCTCAATCGGGTTTGAACATCCGCTTGCGCCCAACCGGCGCGTTCGCTGTCCCAGACCAATTTGGCGGCGGCTTGCTCGCCCTCAACGGTAAGTTTCAGTTGAACATCACGCAACCCAGCGTGCAGCGGCTCGGCGCCGGTTTCTTCGGTTTGCAACTGCAGGTCGCCGTTGGTGCGCGCCAGCGTGGCCTGCACTTTCAATGAGTCACCGCCATTTGCGGTCCATTCGCCGCCGAATAGCAGGTCGCCCTTGAGACCGAGCTTGGCCATCTGACCGCTGGCGTCCAGCAAATCCACCCAAGCCAGGGGCAGACCTTGCAGGCTGCCCTGGCTTTGCCAGCGGGTTTGAAGTTGCTTGCCCACGCTCTGCTGTGACCATTGAGCGGGTTTCCAACTCACCGTTGCGGCGCTGTCGTCGGGGCCCGTCAAGCGCAGGGTGCCGCCTGAGGCTTGCAGGGAGCGCGTGTCGCCACGCTGCTTCCAGTCCAGACGCAGGCGTTCACCGAGTTTGGCGGTCCATGGGCCGCTGCGCTGGCCGTCCTGCACACTGAGTTGGGCTGACTCTAGTTGCCCTTGCCACACACCCTCGCCGAGCTGACCGCCGTTGGCTGCGAGCTGCACGGAGAACTGCCGGTCCGCATTCTCGGCTAAGCCCTGGGCCGAGATTTTGAGGGATTGCAGCGTGCCTGAAAGCTCGGTACGCACATCGCGCAAGCGCCAAGCCTGGGCAGCTTTCTGGCTTGATTCGCGCAGTTCCAGCCGATTGGTGCGCAGTTGGGCCTTCACGGCCATGTCCTGGCCTTGGCGTTGCCAGCCGCCCTGCCACTGGGCGGTGATTTCAGCGTCGCCCTGCGCCACGAGCTGGCCCACAGCGCCAGATACGCCGGGAAGCTGGCGCAGCCAGCGCATGACTTTGGCGGAGTCGCTGACGCGCAGAGTCAGGTCGCCCTGGCCCTGCGTTTTGGCCATGTTTCCGTTGACGCCCGCCCGGGCTCCGGGCAGATCCAGGAGGAGCTGTCCTGCCACGGCCAGGGTGGTTGCGTTAAGGGTCAGGTTCCCCTGAAGCTGCGCGTCGTCGGTGCGCAGTTGCACCGAGGTCAGCTCCAGTTGCGGCGCGCGCCACAGGCCTTGGGCATCGAGGGACTGGATGCGCAGCCCCGTCAGGGCAACCACACCGGTGGGCTTGGCGTGGGCCGAGGGTTGTACGCTGGCCTTGAAGGCAATGCCTGCTGCGCTTTGGTGCGCCGTAAGCTGACCGTCCAGAATGGTGCGCTCCAGGCGCGAGTCCAGCGCGGCGGTGTCGATGCCGCTGATGTTGAGGCTGCTGCGCCAATCGGCGTTCTGGGTGTTGGCTGTTGTGGTGTTTGCCAATTTACCTTGCGCCGTGAACTGGCCACCTGCGACTTGGCCCTCAAGGGACTCGATGGTCAGTTGACCTTCTGCAAACAGGATGTTGGCCTCAAGCGCCTGCAGCGGCAGACGCTGTTTGTCCCCGGGGCCACTGAGCGCGTTGGTCACCTTCGCACGGCCTCGCCAGCCAGACCCTTCGGGCGTGACTGTGGCTTCACCGCTGAGTTGGGTATGGGGCGCCTGCGGCCACAGCGCGGCGACGTCCAGCGCCTGCCAACTGGCCGTGGCCTGGCCCAGTGGCTGGCTTTGCCAGGGCAGAACGCGCACCGTCACGCTGGCTTGAACCGGGTCGCTGCCCAGGGCCTTGAGCTCGGGCGTCAGGTTGGCCTGCAAATTGAGCGCCGCATCGCGACCTGCCAGATTGCCGGTGACATCGGCCCTTGCTTGAACAGTCAACATTTTTTTCCCGGACGGGACGGGAGTTTGAACGGAGCCTTGCAACTGCAGGGCCAGCGCCATGGGTGACTGTGCCTGCAAGCTGCCCTTGATTTGGTAAGTTCCAGATGAAAATTGCACTTGGCCCACGTCCAATATATGTTCTTTGCTATTAAACGTATAGTGACCTGTTAATCCATCGATCTTCACTGGCGTGGCGCCCGCCAGCTCGATGGAGTCGATGGCGAAGGGCGTGTCAACCCGGATGGGCAGAAGCAGTTCGGTCAGCGGTGTGGGCGGGCCGTCCTGCGATGGGGGACGGTGGTCCTGGACACGCAGGCTTTTTGCCGCCAACTGCGAGAGGCGCACCTCGCCATCGAGCAGCGGCCGTAACAGCCATGCGATTCTGAGATCGGACAGCTCGACACTGAGCTCGCCCTGTTGCCAGCGCAGCGAGCCGATGCGTCCGCCCTCGCGCAGGCTGCCCTGCACCTGCGTGATCTCGAGTTTGTGGCCGCTGGGCAGATGCCGGGCCGCCTGGTTGAGCATGGTGGCCAGCGAGGTATCGGTGCCGGCCCAGATCCAAAAACCGCCAGCCAGGGCCAGCAACGCCGCGAGGGTGACGCCCAGGGTCACGAGGGTGATTCGCAAGGCCTTCATCAGAACGTGAATCCCACGTTAAGGTGCAGCCGGAACCGTTTCACATCCAGGCCATAGGCCACATCAATTTGCAGGGGGCCGACCGGGCTTTTGAGGCGCACGCCGGCGCCAATGCCCACTTTGAGGCGCAGATCCGAGGGCTTGTCAGCCACCGCGCCGGCGTCCACGAACAGCGTGCCTTCCCAGTCGGTGAGGCGACCATCCACGGTGATAGGGCGTTGCCACTCCACCGAGCCGGTGGTGAGATAACGGCCCGCCGTGATTTGGCCATCGGCCAGGGTCACCCCGATGTTGCGGTGGCTGTAACCGCGCACGGCGTTGTCGCCGCCGGTCAGAAACAGTTGGGTGCTGGGCAGGGTGATGCCGTCGCGGGCGATCACGGCGCCCGCTTCCAGGCGTAGCGCGATGCGTCCGGCCCGCAGGTCCAGGGTCTCCTTGCCGCGCGAGAGCGGGTAGTAGCCCAGCCAGCGCAGCAGGAAGCGGCCATACGGGTCGTTCCGGCTGCCCAGGGTTGTGCCCCCGCCGAGCTCGGCATTCAGGCCCCAGCCGTCGGTCGGAAACGGCAAGCCATCAAAGTTGCGCAGTGTAAAGGCATAGTTGGCGCTCAGCGAGCTGGCGGTTGTGATGGCTGTGGTGTCCGAGGCGGCGGTCTGGGCCCGGTCGAACTGCAGGTAATAGTTGCGGTCAATGCGGGCCTCGCGCTGGCTGCGACCGGCCCGCAGGCGCTGGCTGCTGACGTCAAAGCTGCCGCTGCGCTGGTGCTGCCACAGGGCCGAGGTGACCCAGCGCCAGTTGTCCTCGTCTGGCGGTGCGGTCAGTTCCGATCCAATCGATTGGGTGTCGCCGTCCAGCAGTAATTTGCTCACGGCCCGCCAGCCCAGTCCGGGAACTTTGTGGTGGGTGTGCTCGACCGACAGGCGTGGGCCAGCGTCGGTGCTCGCGCCGATGCCCAGCACCAGTTTTTGCAAGGGCGCTTCACGCACCTGCACCAGCACCGGCGCGGCATTGGGGTCACCCGAGGTGTCCAGCGACACGTAGGCCGAATCAAAGAAACCGCTGTCCGAGAGGCGCTGCTGCGCTTCCACCAGCCTGGCCTGTTCGTAATCGGACCCCAGGCGCAGCCGGGCCAACCGGGTGACCAGTTCGACGTCGTGGTGGCGGGTGCCTGTGACCCGCAAGGCGCCTAGGCGATAGGCCGGTCCGGAATCGAGCGTGATCGAGAGGCTTGCTTTGTGGCTTTCGGGGTCGATGTCGGCCAGACTCAGGCCGACCCGGCCGGTGGGGTAGCGCAGGGTGGTGAGCTGGCGCAACGCCTTCTGCTTGGCACTGTCCCAATCGGCCTGGGTGAATCGCATGCCCGGGCGCAGGGTCCAGCCCTGGTTGATTTGTGTGCGTTGCTGCTGGGCGGCCACGTCTTTGGCGATGGCGCCTGCGAACCCGATTTCCGTTTCACTGACCAGAGTTGGCGCATTGAGTTGCACATGCAATGCGACCCGGCGAGGGGAGATTTCTGTGGCAGGGTGTTGTTCAATCTTGATTGTGGGTGAGAAGTAGCCCCGGGTAGCCACCAGATCCCGAGTGTTCTTCCCGGCAAAATCCACCAGGCGACTGAGTTCGCCGTCGCTCAGGTCGGTGAGGGTGCGGTAGCGCTGCAGGTCCAGATGCTTTTCCAGCAAGGAACGGATTTCGTCCGGGGCATCGACCTCCACCACAAAGGCCACCGGTGCTGGCGCACCATCCGGTGTTTCTGGTGTTGTGGCAGGTTCCTGGGCCCAGGCGCTTGATGCCAAGGCCGCCAGCAGCGCCCCAGTAAGTGCGACTCTTTTCATTTGGTTAATAGCCGCATGGTGTCTTCAAGGCCCTTGAGGGTCAGGGGGAACATACGCTGGCTCATGATTTGCTGGACGATGCCGATGCTCTGGCGGTACTGCCACACGCCTTGCGGCTCAGGGTTGATCCAGGCGAATTTGGGAAAGGCGCTGGTCAGGCGCTGTAGCCACTCCAGCCCAGCTTCCTCGTTGTTGTATTCAACGCTGCCCCCGGGCTGCAGGATCTCGTAGGGACTCATGGTCGCGTCGCCCACGAAGATGAGCTTGTAGTCTTTGTTGTACTTGCGGATGATGTCCCACGTGGGGAATTTTTCGGCAAAGCGGCGCCGGTTGTTCTTCCACATGAAGTCATAAACGCAGTTGTGAAAATAATAGAACTCGAGGTGCTTGAGCTCGGACTTGGTAGCCGAGAACAGCTCTTCGACCCGCGCAATGTGATCGTCCATGGTGCCACCCACATCCATGAGCAGCAGCACTTTGACATTGTTGTGGCGCTCGGGCTGCATTTTGATGTCCAGATAACCGGCGTTGGCGGCGGTGCTGCGGATGGTGCCGTCCAGATCGAGCTCGTCCTCGTGGCCCTCGCGCACGAACTTACGAAGACGGCGCAGTGCCACCTTGATATTGCGGGTTCCCAGCTCCTGGGTGTCGTCGTAGTCGCGATAGGCGCGCTGGTCCCAGACTTTGACGGCGCTGCGGTTTCGGCTTTTGTCCTGACCGATGCGAATGCCCTGAGGATTTTGCCCATAGGCGCCAAACGGGCTGGTGCCACCGGTGCCAATCCACTTGCTGCCGCCTTCGTGGCGCTCCTTTTGCTCTTCAAAGCGCTTTTTGAGCGTCTCCATCAACTCGTCCCAGCCCATTTTCTCAATTTTTGCGCGTTCCTCGGGGCTGAGCTCGAGCTCCAGATTCTTGCGCAGCCACTCCAGCGGAATGTCCTTGGTGAAGTCGGCCACCATTTCCACGCCCTTGAAGTACGCGGCAAAGGCGCGGTCAAACTTGTCGTAGTGCTTTTCGTCCTTGACCAGCGTGGTGCGGCTCAGGTAATAAAAATCGTCGATCTTGTAGCCAGTGCACTCCTGCTCGTTCTCGGAATCGAGCGCCTTGGGACCCACCACCCCGTGCTTGAGGGCGTCAAGCAGGGTCAGGTACTCGGTGACCGACACCGGCAGCTTGGCCGAGCGCAGGGTGTAGAAGAAATCAATCAGCATGGTGTCAATTCTTAGTCCGGCCACACCCGCAGGGTTCCCCAATCAATTGCGATCCCTGTGCAGAAGGTACACAAGCTGTGCCTTGACCTCGGGCCACTCGCCCGCGCGAAGGCTGTATATCACGGTGTCGCGGATGGTGCCGTCTCGGCGCAACGCGTGCCCACGGATGACACCGTCTTTTCGGGCGCCCAGGCGTTCAATGGCGGCCTGAGAAACAAAATTGAAATTGTCCGTGCGCCAGCCCACCACGTTGCATTGCAGGGTCTCGAAGGCGTGCGTCATCATCAGCAGTTTGCAGGTGGTGTTGACGTGGGTGCGCTGGCAGCGCCTGGCATACCAGGTCCATCCGATTTCCAACCGCCTGACGGCAGGCACGATGTCGTGAAAACTGGTGCAGCCTAAAACAATGCCCGTGGCCTCGTCTGTGACGGCAAAGGCAAAGCGGTTGCCCGCCTCGCGCATGGTCAGCGCATCGACGATGTACTGACGGGTTTGCTCAGGTTCGGGCACCGAGGTGACGCGCAGTCTCCACAGTTCGCCGTCGGCTGCAGCGGCGCGCAAACCGCTTTCATGCGTCAGGGCGAGCGGAGCCAGGGCAATGCCGCGGGCAGACAGGGTGACGGGATCGACGAAGGCCATGGTGTCTCCAGTGCTTATCGGTTGTGTCTTTGCATGAACACAAGCTTTTCAAACAGAGTGACATCCTGCTCGTTCTTGAGCAGGGCACCCACCAGCGGCGGTATGGCCACCTTGTCGTCCTTGGTTTGCAGAGCTTGCAGCGGGATGTCCTCCGACACCAGCAGTTTCAGCCAGTCGAGCAACTCGCTGGTGGAGGGCTTTTTCTTAAGGCCCGGCAGGTTGCGAACATCGTAAAACGTTTTCATCGCGGCTGTCAGCAACTCGCTCTTGAGGCCCGGAAAGTGCACATCCACGATGCGTTTCATGGTGTCGGTATCCGGAAACTTGATGTAGTGGAAAAAGCAGCGGCGCAAAAAGGCGTCCGGTAACTCCTTTTCGTTGTTCGAGGTGATGAACACCAGCGGACGGTGCGTGGCCTGGATCAGCTGACGGGTCTCATAACAATAAAACTCCATGCGGTCGATTTCGCGTAGCAAGTCGTTGGGGAACTCAATGTCGGCCTTATCGATCTCGTCAATCAGCAGCGCCACCGGCTGCTCGGCCGTGAAGGCCTGCCAGAGCACGCCCTTGACGATGTAGTTGTTGATGTCCTTCACCCGCTGGCCACCGTCCACGTCGGACAGCTGCGAGTCGCGCAGGCGGCTCACGGCATCGTATTCATACAGACCCTGCTGCGCCTTGGTGGTGGACTTGATGTGCCATTGCAGCAGGGGCATGTTCAGGGCAAGCGCCACTTCCTCGGCCAGCATGGTTTTGCCCGTGCCAGGCTCGCCTTTGACCAGCAGGGGGCGCTTGAGGGTGATGGCCGCATTGACCGAGAGCATCAGGTCCTGGGTGGCAACGTAATTTTGGGTTCCTTGGAATTTCATGGTTTGAGCGGGTAGGGATGGCGATAAAGCGAAAAAAATTGTGGGCCGATATAATAAAAGTTTGATCTACCTCAAACATTTGTTGATTGTCTTCTCAATATGAGCAAATTTCTGCCCCCATTGTCTGTTCTGCTTGTCGTTTTCCTGACGGCATTTTCTGCTGCGGCGCAGGGCCTGGTGGCGGATGTCAAGGCGGGCGAAAAGAAGATCGCCATGTGCCTTGGCTGTCACGGCATTGAGGGCTACCGGTCCAGCTTTCCCGAGGTGTATCAGGTTCCAATGATATCGGGTCAAGGCGCGGGCTACATTGTTTCCGCGCTAAAGGCCTACAAAGAGGGGCACCGCAAGCATCCGACCATGCGGGGAATCGCCTCGGGGCTGAGTGAGCAGGACATGGTCAATGTAGCGGCCTACTACGAATCCCACGGCAAGTCCGGGGTTGTATCGGCACCGGGCAATGCAGCAGAGGGCAACGCCAGGGGAGTTGAACTGGTCAAGCGCGGCGGCTGCGTGGCTTGTCACGGCGAGAGCCTGAGCAAACCCATCGACCCCAGCTACCCGAAACTGGCCGGCCAGCACGCCGACTACCTGTTTGCTGCGCTCAGAGCCTACAAGACCAACGCGCACTCGTTCTGGGGTCGGGACAATCCGATCATGGGTGGCATGACCCAGCAGTTCAGTAACGCTGAACTCAAGGAGTTGGCCGGGTATGTCAGCTCGTTGCCCGGGGAACTCAGAACCGCCCCGCAAAGCGGTTTCAGGTGATTGTTGCGCGGTTTTGTCTCAGCCTTTTAGAAAAGGCCGCGCTGGTTGCGGCATTGGCGCCAGCCCGGTTCAGATTGTTTTTGGCATTGGAAAAGTCCACACGATGAAAAGCATATTCAATAAGACAAGTAGAGCGCTGTTGGCGATCAGCGCTGGGGTCGGTACGGCCGCATTCGCCGCGCAGGGAAGAGTCAATGATTTGCCGGGTGGACCGGCGGTCAATCAGTTGAACCTTCAGCCAGCGGTGACCAAGATCGCTGAAGACCAGGCCTGGCTGCATTGGTTCATGCTGGTCATCTGCGTAGTTATTTTTGTTGCCGTGTTCGCGGTGATGTTCTATTCGATCTGGAAGCACCGCAAGTCCGTCGGGCACAAAGCGGCCAACTTTCATGAATCCGTGACCGTTGAGATCATCTGGACCGCTGTTCCCTTCATC
The DNA here is from genome assembly GCA_963784775.1 of uncultured beta proteobacterium. Taxonomy (GTDB): domain Bacteria; phylum Pseudomonadota; class Gammaproteobacteria; order Burkholderiales; family Burkholderiaceae_C; genus Rhodoferax. The sequence goes on from CAWAST010000007.1 coordinate 264,910, forward strand.
ATTGTGGTCTTGATGGCCTGGCCCGCCACCAAGGCCGTTCTGGCGATGAAGGACACGAGCCAAGCCGACTTGACGGTCAAGGTGACGGGAATGCAATGGAAATGGCGCTACGACTACCTCAAGGGTGAAGGCGAGGGCATCGGGTTTGCCTCAGCGCTGGACAATGACCAGCGTGAAATGTCGAACAACGGCGGACCCCCTGACGGCGAGGTCATCGACGATTATTTGCTCAAGGTGGACCACCCACTGGTCGTGCCGGTGAACCGCAAGATCCGCATTGTGACCACCGCTAATGACGTGATTCACGCCTGGATGGTGCCAGCACTTGGGGTTCAACTCGCTGCGATTCCGGGGTTTGTCCGGGACACCTGGTTTCGCGCTGAAAAGATCGGTGACTACCATGGCCAGTGCGCCCAGCTGTGCGGCAAGGAGCACGCCTACATGCCCATTCATGTCAAAGTGGTGTCGCAGCAGGACTATGCCTTGTGGGTCAATTCCGAGCAGAAGAAACTCACTGCTTTGGCTGAAGATCCTGCCAGGGTGTGGACGCTTGCGGATCTGGTGAAGCGCGGCGAAAACGTGTATCAAACCAACTGCCAGGCTTGCCATCAGCCCCATGGCAAAGGCATGGGTCCGATCAAGCCGCTTGTCGGTTCGGCGGTAGTGCTTGACGCGGACGCGGGCAAGCAGATTGCAGTGGTGCTGGGAAGCCGTTTGCCGCAAGGCATGCCGTCATGGAAGCAGCTCAGCGACACGGACATTGCGGCGGTGATCACCTACACCAAGAATCATTGGACCAACGCTACAGGCCAGTTGGTCCAACCCTCGGAGGTCCGCGCGGCACGCCAGTAGGTGCCGCAGGCGAGTCGAACATGAGCAGATACAAGGAAATCAAATGAGCGCCGTTCCACACTCTATCGTCCACGACGATCACCAGCACCACCATGCGCCCACGGGTTGGCGACGGTGGGTCTATGCGACCAACCACAAGGACATTGGTACTCTGTATCTCCTGTTCAGTTTCACCATGCTGATGCTCGGCGGGGTGCTGGCATTGATGATCCGGGCGGAGCTGTTTCAGCCTGGCTTGCAGTTCGTCAACCCCGAACTGTTTAATCAGCTCACCACCATGCACGGGCTCATCATGGTGTTTGGCGCCATCATGCCGGCCTTTGTGGGTCTGGCCAACTGGATGATTCCGATGCAAATCGGTGCTTCGGACATGGCGTTTGCGCGCATGAACAATTTCAGTTTCTGGCTGATGATTCCTGCCAGTGTGATGCTGGCAAGCTCGTTTTTCATGCCCGGCGGCGCCCCGGCAACGGGCTGGACGCTTTACGCGCCACTCACGCTGCAGATGGGCCCGTCAATGGACACCAGCATCTTTGCGCTGCACCTTCTGGGCGCATCGAGCATCATGGGCTCCATCAACATCATCGTGACCATCCTGAACATGCGCGCGCCTGGCATGACGATGATGAAGATGCCCATGTTCTGCTGGACCTGGCTGATCACCGCCTTTCTGCTGATTGCCGTGATGCCGGTGCTCGCCGGCGCGATCACCATGACGTTGACAGATCGTCATTTTGGAACCAGTTTTTTCAGCGCCGCGGGCGGTGGCGATCCGGTGATGTACCAGCATATTTTCTGGTTTTTCGGACACCCTGAGGTCTACATCATGATCCTGCCGGCCTTTGGTGTCATCAGCCAGATTGTGCCGGCCTTTTCCCGCAAGAAGCTGTTTGGCTATACCTCCATGGTCTATGCAACATCGAGCATTGCCATCCTGTCGTTCACTGTCTGGGCCCATCACATGTTCACCTCGGGCATGCCGGTGGCCGGGCAACTTTTCTTTATGTACACCACGATGGTGATCGCCGTGCCGACCGCGGTGAAGATTTTCAACTGGATCGCCACCATGTGGCAGGGCTCCATGACCTTCGAGACCCCGATGCTCTTTGCGGTCGGATTCATTTTTGTGTTCACCCTGGGCGGGTTCACTGGGCTGATTCTGGCGATGGCACCGATCGATATCCAGGTTCATGACACCTACTACGTGGTGGCGCATTTCCACTACGTGCTGGTGGCCGGCTCTCTCTATGCCCTGTTTGCGGCCTACTACTACTGGTCGCCCAAGTGGACTGGTGTGATGTACAACGAGACGCGCGGGAAGATCCACTTCTGGTGGTCGCTGATTGCCTTCAACGTTACTTTCTTCCCGATGCACTTTTTGGGTTTGGCGGGCATGCCCAGGCGTTATGCTGACTATCCGATGCAGTTTGCCGACTTCAACGCCATTTCCTCGGTTGGAGCCTTCCTCTTCGGATTCGCCCAGGTCTATTTCTTCGTGTTTGTGGTGATCCCGACGATGCGCGGGCAAGGCAAGCCAGCGCCCCAGCGGCCCTGGAACGACCCGGATGGCGCGGGCGCTGAGGGCCTGGAGTGGGAGCTTCCCTCGCCCGCGCCTTTCCACACTTTTGAGACCCCGCCCAAGCTCAACGCGGCTGCAACCAAAATCGTTGCCGACCCGGTATGAACCTGACCCCAGACCAACGGAAGGCCAACCGGAAAACCGGGCTGTTTCTGGCCGCGGTGGTGCTCGTCGTTTTTTTTGGATTCATTGCCAAGATGTTTCTGGAGAGCAGATAGGTCATGAACCTGCGGCAAGAAAACCTGCGGATGGTAGTCAAGCTGTGTCTGATCACGGCGGCGATGTTTGCGTTTGGCTATGGGTTGGTGCCCCTCTACAAGACGTTTTGTGACCTGACCGGCATCAACACCCTGGCGGGCGAGGACCGCAACAGTCCTCTTTCCAGGGGTACTTTGCCAGCCAACACGCAGGTTGACCTGAGCCGGACCATCACAGTCGAGTTTGATGCCAATTCCCGTGGTCCCTGGGAGTTCCGTCCTGCCCAGCGGTCCTTGCAGGTTCACCCCGGTGAGTTGGCAATCGTGGTGTACGAGTTCCAGAATGTGCAGGACCGGCGCATCACAGCGCGGGCGATACCCAGTTATGCACCGCAGCAGGCCGCTGCCCATTTCAACAAACTGGAGTGTTTCTGTTTCAAAGACTACACGCTTGAGCCGGGGGAGAAAAAATCTTGGCCGGTTGTTTTTGTGATCGACAACAAGCTCTCTGAGGAAGTCAAGACCATCACGCTCTCTTACACCTTCTATGAGGCGGGTACAAAAACGCCTGCCCCGCCGGTGGCCGATGCCAGTGGTCATCTTCTCCTGGGAGTCAGAGCATGAGCAAGACTGAGCCCGCTGCCCCATCGCCCGTGGCTGGTCGCTCCTTTTGGCGCAGCATGAAGATGGTTGCTTGGGCGTTTTTGGGTATCCGAAAAGGAAGCGAGTCGCAGGAAGATATGGCGACGGTCAGCCCGGTTCACATCGTCGTGGCCGGACTCGTTGGTGGCGCCATTTTCATCATCTGCTTGGCCTTGTTGGTGAGCTGGATTGTGGCCAAATGAAACGCTGCGACACACATGAAATGTCTTGAAGACAAGCACAAGAAATGGAGCTGAAATGAGTTCGACAACACAGGGCGCACCCGCACACTACTTTGTGCCTGAGCCTTCACGGCATCCTGCCATGGCGGCTTTTGGATTGTTTTTCGTGATTCTGGGCGCCAGCATGTGGGTCAATGGCATCGGCTGGGGCAAGTACTCGCTGGCTTTCGGGATGATTTGGTTTCTGGGCGTGCTGTACCAGTGGTTTGGTGAGTCAGTCAGGGAAAGCGAACACGGCCAGTACGGGCGCAAGATTGACGCGTCGTTTCGCTGGAGCATGAGCTGGTTCATTTTCTCGGAAGTGATGTTCTTTGCTGCGTTCTTTGCGGCCCTGTGGTGGACGCGCGCGCATGCACTGCCGTCGCTCGGTGCGGGTGACAACGGCTTGCTTTGGCCCGATTTCCGGGCTGTCTGGCCCAGTGTGGCCGCAGGGGTGACCGGGTCGCCCGCGGGCATTGTTGAGCCGTTCACGACCATGACCCCCTTCTGGCTGCCGACCATCAACACCGCCCTGTTGTTGAGCTCGGCTGGCACCTTGACGGTTGCGCACCATGCCCTCATTGCGGGCGATAGGGGCAAGACGATTCGTTTCATGTGGGTCACGGTCTTGCTGGGACTGGTGTTCCTGTGCGTGCAGGGCTATGAGTACTACCACGCCTACCATGAGCTCAATCTGAAGCTCAGCTCAGGCGCTTACGGCTCCACCTTTTTTATGCTCACCGGTTTCCATGGTTTTCACGTGTTCGTGGGCATGCTGATGCTGCTGTTCATCACCTTGCGGCTGCAAAAAGGCCACTTCACGGCCGAGCGCCATTTTGGCTTTGAAGGCGCTGCCTGGTACTGGCACTTTGTCGATGTGGTGTGGCTGGGTCTGTACGTGGTGGTCTACTGGCTGTAGCTCTCACGGGCAGACAGGCAAAAGGCACCGGGGTGCCTTTTTGACTGCTGGGCGGGATGAGTTCTCTATTGCCCGGCCCGAATGCCCGTCGGCTGCAGGAAGCCGAGTTTCCATGCCACCAGGACGCCCAGGAAAAGCGCGACCGAGAGCACGATTCGCAGCGTCAGGGCCCTGGCCATTTTCTTGCTCCTGGATTTATCATCAACACCGTCACTGTTTCTCATCATGAAGAACAGTGCGCTGCCCAAGCTGCCAACGATGGCGAATAACGCAACAATGACCAAATATTTCATCCTTGGGATTATGTCGTGAGTTTGCGCTGGCGGTTCTGGCTGGTGACGGCAGGCACAGTGCTGGCGGTGGCAGCGACGCTGGCGCTGGGGCGTTGGCAACTCTCGCGGGCGGCTCAAAAGGAGGTGTTGCAGGGCAGCATGGACGCGAAGGCGAGCCTGCCCAAGCTCGATGGCCAGATGCTGGCGTCGCTGGCTGATCCGACAACCCTTTTGCACCGTGAGGTGGTGCTGCGTGGGCGCTGGATGCGGCGTCATACGGTGTTTCTGGACAATCGCCAGATGAATGCCAAGCCGGGACTGTACGTGGTGACGCCGTTGCAACTGGAGGACGGTGCCGCAGTGATCCTGGTGCAACGCGGATGGGTGGCACGCAATTTTTTGGATCGAACGGTGGTCCCGGAACTGGCGACACCCACTGGAACGGTAGAAATTGTGGGCCGGGTGGTCCCGCCGCCATCCAAGCTGTATGAACTGGGCGCAGAGCAGGCTGGACGCATCCGGCAAAATCTCGATCTGGCCCGGTTCCGTATGGAGACCGGCCTGCCACTGCTGGCGGTTTCGGTTCAGCAAATCGGCCCCGCAAGCGAGGGCTTGTTGCGCGAGTGGCCACGGGTAGCGACCGGGGTGGAAAAACACTATGGTTATGCTGTCCAATGGTTTGCACTCAGTGCGTTGATCGCAATTCTTTATGTCTGGTTTCAATTTGTTAGACGATTCATCCCCCGCCAGCGCGCCTGAACACAGGGCAGAAAGGCACAACGATCAGCCTCTGGGTCTGACGGTGCATTCCATCCCTTCACCTGGGCAGGGCGGCGATGGCGCTGCCGGGCGAACCCGCAGCGGGCGCTGGAAAATGATTGCGGTACTGCTGATCTGCGCAGCGCCGGTGATCGCTTCCTACTTTGCCTACTACGTGGTGCGGCCGCAAGGCCGGCTCAATTTTGGCGAACTGATTGAACCCCAGCGGCCCTTACCCGATTTGACCGGCGTGAATTTGCAAGGGCAGGCGCTCAATCTCATGGCACTCAAGGGCCAATGGCTGCTGCTGAGCGTGGGTGGTGGCGCCTGCGATCAGGACTGCAATCGCCATTTGTATCTGCAACGCCAGTTGCGTGAGGCCCAGGGCAAGAACAAGGACCGGGTGGACTGGGTTTGGCTGATACCGGACCAGGCCCCGGTGCCCGCGCAGTTGCTGCCCGCGCTCTCGGCGGCCACCGTGCTGCGCATTCCGGCGGAGGCACTGTCGGCATGGCTGGTGCCGGCGGCTGGGCATGAACTCACCGAGCACCTGTACCTTGTCGACCCTCTGGGCAACCTGATGATGCGTTTTCCTGCCAATGCCGATGTTTCCAGCGCGGTGAGGATAAAACGTGATCTCGACCGCCTTTTGCGTGCCTCTGCGTCATGGGATCAGGCGGGTCGAGCCACCGTTCAGTAGCGAGAACAGACCGATGGAATCGCTCTACAACCTCTCGCCGCTGGACCGCATGATGGGGATTGCAGCGCTGCTGGCTCTGGGTCCGGTGGCATGGGTGTGGCTGCGAAATCGGCGTTCCACACCACTTGGGCGGGAACACGCCCTGGCCTTGCTCACCTTGTTTCTTACCATTGATCTGGTTCTGTTCGGTGCCTTCACCCGCTTGACCGACTCTGGTCTGGGCTGTCCTGATTGGCCGGGTTGTTACGGCAATGCCAGCCCGCTCGGAGCCGTCGTCCACATTGACGCTGCCCAGAGCGCCATGCCCACCGGCCCAGTGACGCATCAAAAAGCGTGGATTGAAATGATTCACCGCTATCTGGCAACCACCGTGGGCGCGCTCATCCTCTTCCTGGCCGCCAGTGCCTGGCTTCGCACCAGGAGATTGGGGCAGGCTGCAGCCGAAGTACAAGGGGCTAACCCATGGCTGCCCACCCTGACCCTGCTATGGGTCAGCATTCAGGGCGCTTTTGGCGCGCTGACGGTCACCATGAAACTCTTCCCGGCCATTGTCACATTGCACTTGCTCGGTGGGTTGGTGTTGCTGGCGCTGTTGACGGTGCAAGTCGTGCGCTCTGTTCCGCCCGAGGGGCGATTTCCTGATCTACTCGCCATTCAGCCGGGGTTGCGCCGCCTGGCGTGGCTGGCCTTGTCAGTACTGGCCGCCCAGGTGACCTTGGGTGCGTGGGTCAGCACCAATTACGCCGTTTTGGCCTGTACTGATTTTCCGATGTGCCAGAACAGTTGGTGGCCACAGATGAATTTTTCTCAGGGCTTTGAAGTCTGGCGCGATCTCGGTCTCACTCAAGGGGGTGAGTTCATCAGCTTTGCGGCGTTGACCGCAATTCACTATGGGCACCGCCTGGCGGCCCTGGTGGCCTTGGCAGTGCTTGGCGTTCTGGCCTGGCGATTGAACGGTGTGCCTGCGCTGCGTCGCCAGTCCCGCTGGCTTTCGGCGTTGACTGTTTTGCAGGCGCTCACGGGGGTGAGCAACGTGGTGTTGAGCTGGCCCTTGGCTTCGGCTGTTTTGCACACGGGCGGAGCGGCAGCCCTGGTGGTGGTCATGACCTGGGTTTTGGCGGCGAGCAGCGGCTTGCCCGGCAGCACTCGCATGCGCACCCTCAATGCCACCCAATTCCCAGAATCGGGACGGCATCCATGAGCGCCAATTTCTCAGACGCTCGCCCGTCAATCGTGCACCAGTTCTATGTTCTGACCAAGCCGCGGGTCATTCAACTGATCGTGTTTTGTGCCCTGATCGGAATGCTGCTGGCGATTCCGGGACTGCCGACATGGGATGAGCTTGGTCTCGTTCTTGCGGCTTGTCTGGGCATTGGCTTGGTGGCATCCGCCGCCGCCGCCCTCAATTGCATTGTGGAGCAAGGCATTGATGCCAAGATGAAGCGAACCGCCTGGCGACCCACTGCCCGCGGCGAACTGCAAGACTGGCAGACTCTCATGTTCTCGGCAGTGCTGTGTACTGCTGGCTCGGCCCTGCTGTTCTGGTGGGTCAATCCCCTGACCATGTGGCTGACCTTTGCCACCTTTGTCGGCTATGCGGTGATCTATACCCTGATTCTCAAGCCGCGCACGCCTCAGAACATCGTCATTGGAGGCGCCTCGGGTGCCATGCCTCCCGTGCTGGGCTGGGCCGCCATGACAGGCGATGTGGGCGCTGAGGCCTTAATCATGTTCCTGATCATCTTTTTGTGGACACCCCCGCACTTCTGGGCTTTGGCCTTGTACCGGGTGGAGGACTACCGGGAGTCGGGCTTGCCGATGCTGCCGGTCACGCACGGCAACGAGTTCACCCGTCTGATGGTGCTGCTCTATACCTTCGTGCTGTTTGCAGCATCCCTGATGCCCTATATCTACGGCATGAGTTCCTGGATCTACCTCATTGCGGCCCTGGGCTTGAGTGCGGGCTTTTGTCTGTACGGGTTTGCGCTCTGGCGTCAGTATTCGGACGCGTTGGCGCGCAAGACATTCCGTTTTTCCCTCATCCACCTGAGCGCCCTGTTCGCGGCGCTGTTGCTGGACCATTACATGTTCTGAAGTCCTTCGGGTTGCCGCCACAAGGGGGTGCCCGAAAAGTCGAGGTGCGTGAGGTACACCCGCAGGTCGAATTCAAGCTGGTGGTAGTTCGGCTCCAGGTAGGTGCACAGTTGGTAGAAGGCTTTGTCATGGTTGCGCTCCTTGAGGTGGGAGAGCTCGTGCACGGTGATCATTTTGAGGAATTCGGGCGGGCACTCCTTGAACAGGGACGCAATTCGGATTTCGCGTTTGGATTTGAGCTTGCTGCCCTGCACCCGCGAGACGGTGGTGTGCGTGCCAAGGGCGTGATGGACAACCTGGAGTTTGCTGTCAAACACCACCTTGGCCAGAGGATCGACCCCGCGCAGACTGTCCTGCTTGAGCGCCTGCACGTAGGCGTACAAGGCCTTGTCAGTGCGAATCTCGTGGCTGGCCGGGTATTTTCCCAGCAGCCAGTCACCCAGACCCCCGCCAGCCATGACGCGCTGAACTTGGCTCAGCGTGTCAGGGGCGTAGCCTTGCAGGAACTTCAGCGACTGATTCGCTATTGAAGTCATAGCTGTAACTGCAATACCGACGAGGGATAGGGGCCAATTTTATCTATGACTCCCGGCGCAGGGCCGGAAACAGGATCACATCGCGAATACTCGGACTGTCGGTCAGCAGCATCATCAGACGGTCAATGCCAATGCCGCAACCGCCGGCAGGGGGCATTCCGTACTCCAGGGCGCGCACAAAATCGTGGTCGTAGTACATGGCCTCGTCGTCGCCACTGTCTTTGGCTGTGACCTGGGCCTGAAAACGGGTTGCCTGCTCCTGGGCATCGTTGAGCTCGGAGAAGCCGTTGCCGAACTCGCGCCCGGTGATGTAGAGCTCAAAACGCTCGGTCACGCCGGGTTTGTGGTCGCTGGCGCGCGCCAGGGGCGAGATCTCAACCGGATGCTCGCAGATGAAGGTGGGCTGCCAGAGCTTGTCTTCCACGGTTTCTTCAAAATACATCACCTGCAGGCTGGCCAGTGATCGGGTTGAGAGCTGATGCTTGCTCTCCGATAAGCCGAGTTTGCGCAGAGCGTGGATGAGCCACTGGGCGTTGTCCACCCGCAACTCGCTGCCGCCGTCCAGGCTTTCGCCAGCGGACGTGTGTTTGAGGATGGCCTCGCGGATGGTGAGGCGTTCAAACGGACGCGACAGGTCAACCGATTTGCCGCCGTAGCTCAGCGCCAGCGTGCCCACCGCTTTTTGGGCCACATCGCGGATCAGGGCTTCGGTGAAGGTCATGAGGTCCTGGTAGTCCCAGTAGGCCGCATAGAACTCCATCATGGTGAACTCGGGGTTGTGACGCACCGAGATGCCTTCATTGCGGAAGTTGCGGTTGATCTCGAACACGCGCTCAAAGCCGCCGACCACCAGGCGCTTGAGGTAGAGCTCGGGGGCGATGCGCAGGAACATCTGCTGGTCCAGTGCATTGTGGTGGGTGACAAACGGTTTGGCGTTGGCACCGCCCGGAATGGGGTGCAGCATGGGTGTTTCGACCTCCAGGAAGTCATGTGACACCATGAAGTCGCGGATGCTGCTCACCGCCTTGCTGCGCGCCACAAAGCGGGTGCGGGCGTCTTCGTCCGTCATCAGGTCCACATAGCGCTGACGGTACTTCACTTCCTGGTCGTTCATGCCATGGAACTTGTCGGGCATGGGGCGCAGGCTCTTGGTCAGGAGGCGCACCTCGCTGGCGTGGATGGAGAGTTCGCCAGTCTTGGTCTTGAAGACCTTGCCTTGCGCCGCCACGATGTCACCGAGGTCCCAGTGCTTGAATTGGTCATAGGTTTCCTGGCCCACATCGTCGCCCCTGATGTAGATCTGGATGCGCCCGGTGCTGTCTTGCAGCGTGGCAAAGCTGGCCTTGCCCATCACGCGCTTGAGCATCATGCGACCCGCCACCTTGGCTACCGCTCCCTGTTCGATCAAACCTTCCGGGGTCTGACCTGCGTGGGCTGCGAACAGCGCTGCGGCGCGGTCCGAGGGTTTGAAATCGTTGGGGAATGCAACACCTTTGCCCTGGGCTTGCCGCTCGCGCAGGGCTTTGAGTTTCTCGCGGCGCTCCAGGATCAACTGGTTTTCGTCTTGCGGGGCGGTGGGTATGGTGTGGTCAGACATGAGGTGCGCAATCGTTGAAGCAGGAAAACAGGGGCCGGGCAGTGTGTGGGGCAAAACGGGAGATTTTAGTTTGACTGGGGCAGGTCGCTATGATGCAGGCCAATTGACATATTTTCCAACCCAGTGAGGATCGTTTTCCGGCGGCCGCGTGTGGCGGTCGTGGGCTCGGTCAAGACCTATGTTTTACCAAATTGTTGCTCTCCTGCTTGAAGTTGCCGCTGGTGTGGTGGGCGGCCTTTGTCTGCTGCGCTTGTACATGCAGCACCAGCGGATCCCGATGTCGGCCAGATCAGGCAATCCGCTCGGTAATTTTGTGTTCGCCCTGACCGACTGGCTGGTGCTGCCTCTGCGGCGCATGGTCCCTGCGCTGGGGCGTTGGGACATGGCCAGCCTGGCGGGGGGCTATCTGGTTGAACTGGCCCAGTTTTTGGTGCTCTGGCTGATGGCCGGTGGTGATGGCGGCTTGTTTGCCGTGCCCATCCTGGCTGTATTCGGTCTGGTGCGACTGTGCATCTCGGGATTGACGGGTCTGGTGATTGTTTACGCCGTGCTGTCCTGGGTTCAGGCCCGCTCGCCCGTGTCCGACATCGTCGAGCGCCTGTGCACCCCGGTCTTGACGCCCATTCGCCGTGTGGTTCCGTTGGTGGGGGGGATTGACCTGTCGCCGCTGGTGCTGCTGGTGCTGCTGCAGGTGGCCTCCATTGCGCTGGGGCATTTGCAGGGTCTGGCCCTGCTGGCGGCCTGATACCGCCCGGACCTCCTACAGGACGGCGTCGGCGGGCTGGCGTTGCAGCATGGCCAGGGTGCTGGCGATGGTGGCGCGCAACTCGCGGCGGTCACAGATCAGATCGATGGCCCCTTTGGTCTGAAGGAATTCCGCGCGCTGAAAGCCCTCGGGCAGGGTGACGCGCACCGTGGATTCAATCACTCGCGGGCCGGCAAAACCGATCAAAGCCTTGGGCTCGGCAATCACCACATCGCCCAAAAACGCAAATCCGGCACTCACGCCGCCCATGGTGGGGTCGGTGAGGACGCTGATGTAGGGCAACCCCTTCTTGGCCAGTCGCGTTAGCGAGGCATTGGTCTTGGCCATCTGCATCAAGCTCAGTAGACCTTCCTGCATGCGTGCGCCGCCGGTGGAGGTAAAGCACACGAATGGCAATTTCTGCTCGATGGCGGCGTGCACGCCACGCACAAAGCGCTCGCCCACCACCGAGCCCATGCTGCCGCCCATGAACTCGAACTCAAAGCAGGCCGCCACCAGTCCAATGCCCTGCACCGAGCCGCCCATGACCACCAGCGCGTCGGTCTCACCGGTGTTTTCCAGGGCTTCTTTCAAGCGCTCCGGGTACTTGCGGCTGTCCTTAAACTTGAGGGAGTCGACCGGAAGCACCTCCTGCCCGATCTCGAAACGACCTTCGTTGTCCAGAAACACGTTAAGCCGCGCCCTTGCGCCAATGCGATGGTGATGGCTGCAGTTGGGACAGACGTTCTGGTTCTGCTCCAGATCGGTCTTGTAAAGCACGGTTTCGCAACTGGGACATTTGATCCATAGCCCCTCGGGGACGCTGCGCCGCTCGGACGGATCCGTGCGTTGAATTTTGGAGGGAAGAAGTTTTTCAAGCCAACTCATGCTGTTTCCTATCGTTGTTCAGCCTGGCACGGATCCGCGGCGTGTCATCGCTGGCATCGCCTTCATCATATGGTGCGTGGAGGTGGATTATGAATCCAAAGCTGTACGGATCTGGCGCAAAAACTTTTGTGCCACCGGGGCGACTTGATCACGAGCTTGCTGACCGATCAATTCGATGACCTTGCTGCCAATCACCACGGCATCGGCGACCTTGCCAATGGCTTGGGCAGTTTGCGCATCCCGGATGCCAAAGCCCACACCCACCGGAATACTGACGTGTCGCCTGATGCGCGGCAGCATGGCCTCCACGGCAGCGGTGTCCAGGGTGCCCGCTCCCGTCACCCCCTTGAGCGACACGTAATACACATAACCGCTGGCGACTTTGGCCACCTGCTCCATGCGCTCATCGGTGCTGGTCGGGGCCAACAGGAAGATCAGGTCCAGCCCGGCAGCCTTAAGTTCAGCGGCGAAGTGCTCGCATTCTTCGGGCGGGTAGTCGACGACGAGCACACCGTCCACGCCAGCTTGCGCGCAATCCTGCACGAATGCGCTCTGGCCATCTTTGCGGGGGTGCAACTGATCGTAGCGCTCCACCGGGTTGGCGTAGCCCATGAGCACCACCGGGGTTTGCGCGTCCTTGGCCCGAAAGACGCGCACCATGTCGAGTACCTGGACCAGACCAATTCCACAGGCCAGTGCCTTGTCGCCGGCTTTCTGGATCACGGGTCCATCCGCGCTGGGGTCGGAAAACGGCACACCCAGCTCGATCACGTCGGCGCCACCGGCGACGAACGCGTGCATCAAGTCGGGCGTGACGTCGGCAAACGGGAACCCAGCAGTGACGTAAGGGATGAGCGCCTTGCGGCCCTGGGTCTGGAGTTTTGAGAAAGTGGCAGCAATGCGGCTCATTTTTTTGCTCCTGAAACGCTAGCTGACTGTCTAGTCTGCATAATGGCTACAGGCCTATTTGAACCATCACCCTTGACAGATTGGCCCTGGCAGCTTGGGCGGCAGAAGAACTCACCGCCCGACAAATCGGCCACGGTACCAATGTCCTTGTCACCCCGGCCCGAGAGATTGACCAGAATGGACTGGTCCGTGCGCAGGGTCTTGGCCAGCGTCATGGCGTACGCCAGCGCATGGCTTGATTCGAGTGCGGGGATGATGCCTTCGGTGCGGCACAGGTAGTGAAAGGCCTCCAACGCCTCGCTGTCCGTGACACCAACGTACTCAGCGCGGCCAACGTCCTTCAGAAACGCGTGCTCCGGACCGACGCCGGGGTAGTCCAGGCCAGCGCTGATGCTGTGAGTCTCGGTGATCTGGCCACTGTCGTTTTGGAGGACATAGGTGCGGTTGCCGTGCAGCACACCCGGGCTGCCGCGCTGCAGCGAGGCCGAATGGCGGCCACTGTCCATGCCTTCGCCCGCTGCTTCCACTCCGATGAGGCGGGTGGTTTCATGGTCGATGTAGGGGTAAAAAATACCCATTGCATTGCTGCCGCCGCCGACACAGGCCACGACGGCGTCGGGCTGGCTGAAGGTGCAGCCCGCCGCCAGCAGCATGTCAGGCATCTGGCTTAGGCATTCGGTGCCGATCACGCTCTGGAAATCGCGCACCATCATGGGGTAGGGGTGTGGCCCGGCCACCGTGCCGATGATGTAAAAGGTGTTGTCCACGTTGGCAACCCAGTCGCGCATGGCTTCGTTGAGGGCGTCCTTGAGGGTTTTGCTACCGCTTTCCACAGGCACCACCGTGGCGCCCAGCAGTTTCATGCGGTACACGTTGGGGCTTTGGCGTTTGACGTCTTCGCTTCCCATGTAAACCACGCATTCAAGCCCGTAACGGGCGCAGATGGTAGCCGTGGCAACGCCGTGCTGCCCGGCGCCGGTCTCGGCGATGATGCGGGTCTTGCCCATGCGTTTGGCCAGCATGGCTTGGCCGATGGTATTGTTGATCTTGTGGGCGCCGGTGTGGTTCAGATCTTCGCGTTTGAGAAAGATCTGTGCGCCGCCCTGTTCTCGGCTCATGCGGGCGGCGTGGTAGATCGGGGAGGGCCGACCGACAAAATGGGCCAGCTCGCTGTCGAACTCGGCGACAAAGTCAGGGTCGACGCGGTACTTGGCGTAGGCGGTCTTGAGTTCATTGACCGCGTGGGTCAGCGTCTCGGAGATGAAACTGCCGCCGTAAATGCCGAAGTGACCGGACGCGTCGGGTTGTTGATAGGGTTGCATAAGCTACTCTCGGGGAGCAGGGTCGGCGACAGTTGTTGCAACCGACCTGCCAAGGGTTTCAAATTGCCTGTCGGCGGCGCGAACGGCGGCGACAAACTGGAAAATCTTGTCCGGGTCTTTGAGGCCCTTGTTGCCTGGGCCAGAGATTTCGACCCCTGAACTGACGTCAACGGCCAGCGACAAGCAGCGCGGCCGTACCTGAAGAATGCCCTCGGTCACGTTGGCAGCGCTGAGCCCACCACTCAAGACGAGGTGAGCGTTGACGTTTGGAGGAAGCTGTGACCAATTGAATGCCTGCCCGCCACCACCGTACCCCTCGACGTGCGCATCGAGCAAGATGGCCTGGGCCTGTGAATAATCAAGAGCGTATTTTACGAGATCAAAGTTGCAAGTCGCATCGCCGAGCGGAATCCGGGCAGCGCGCAGAAAACGGCGCTTGCCGCCTCCGGTGGCCAAAAAACACTCCTCAGGCGATTCATCACCATGAAATTGGACTGCAGCCCCTGTCACATCTGCGCAAACAGCTATTACATTAGTAGCATTTTCGTTGACGAACAGCAGCACCGGTGTGACAAAGGGGGGCAAACGTCTTGCCAGCTCGGCAGCTCGGGCCACCGAGACATGGCGGGGACTCTTGTCGTACAGCACGAAACCGACGGCATCGGCACCGGCGCTCACGGCAGCATCCACATCCTGCTCACGGGTCAGGCCGCAAATCTTGATGCGGGTGCGTTGACGGGACATTGGCTCAGGGTTCATGGCAGTGCGTCAAATGCGGGCGTGCGCTCTGGCAAACCCCAGTGCGGGGCGTAGCGTGGCCCCAGAAAATAAAGACCATCCGGAGAGAAGGTCGGTGCGGCGGCATTGCGGTTGCGTGCCAGCAATACCTCGTTCATCCACTCGGGCCTGTGCTTGCCGTGGCCCACTGCGATCAGGCAGCCCATGATGTTGCGGATCATGTGGTGCAAGAAGGCATTGGCCTCGAATTCGAAGCGCCAGTAGGCACCCCGCCGTGCAATGGCAAGGCCCTGCAGTGTCTTGACTGGCGACAGTGCCTGGCAGGCCGAGGCGCGAAACGAACTGAAGTCGTGCTCACCAAGAAGCAGTGCTGCGGCCTGTCGCATCGCGTCCAGGTTCAGCGAGCGATAGGTCCAACCAACCCGGCCTGAATCGACACTCGGGCGCACCGGGGACTCCAGCAGGATGTAGGCGTAGCGGCGTGACAGCGCGCTGGCCCGGCAGTGGAACTCGCTGGGTACCACCTGCACCCACTGCACCGCAATGTCCGGTGGTAGAAAAGTATTGGTGCCACGCAGCCAGGAAGACGGTGCGCGCTCCAGTGGGGTATCAAAATGGACGACCTGCATCAGGCCGTGTACGCCAGAATCAGTTCGACCCGCACAAAGGGTGGAGACTCTTTGCGCGGCAAACTTGCCCAGTGCGGATTCGAGCTTGTCCTGAACAGTCTGCCCGGACAACTGGCTTTGCCAGCCCTGGTAGGACTTTCCGTTGTAGCTAATGCCCAGTGCCAGCCTCACGATGGGCTCACGACTGCGGCATTGGCTGCGAGATGATGACCGTCAGTCCGATCAGAGCTTGCTCAGCGCCCGCTGAGCCTTGGCTTTCATCTCGCCGGTCGCTTCGGACAGTACTTCCTCGATGAGAGAACGGGCACCATCGTCATCGCCAATGGCGCTGAATTCGTCGGCCAGGGCAAGTTTGGTTTCCAGGGGATCTTCGTGTACATCGGTCGCCTCGGCGGTGGACGGGGTTGGGGCTGATGCCTCCACCGATTTTTCCAGGTCGAGCGACAGTGATCCGAGGTCGAATTCGAGCATGCTCATGTCCGGCGTGGCGGACGCTTCGGGCTGCGTTTCAGGCAGAGGCGCCGGGCCGGTTGCGCCAAAGCTGGCTGCGGCCTGCCGTTTAAACTCTTCATTGTCGGAGGCATCGAAAATGGCCCCTGCGCCTGTTTCACCCGCGAGACTGTCGATGGAGAAGTCCAGCGGCGTCTCCGCGGGGACGGCCGACGGATCGGCAGCGGCCTCTGTGCTGAGCGCGCCGGGCTCGGAGTCAGCACCGAAGTCGAGATCGAACGCGGCCGGCATCGAGTCCGATTCCTGCAGGTTGATGTCAGGCGCAGTGCCGCTGGCAGTTGTTTCCGTGATCGCGCTCGCTGGCTCTTCGTCCACAGAAAAATCGAGGTCCAGATCAAGCTCGGCGTTTGAGGGCGGCGCCATGCCATGGGTCGGAACGTTATCGAAATCGTGCACGGGAAGCGTGGCATCGCTCAGTTCGGCGGGGCGCGAAGGGGTACCGCCGACAATCGATTCGGGTTGGCCACCGGGTTGATACAAACCGTTGTCAGGGTCGATGGTCAGGCCGCGCTCGCAAATTTGCTCCCAATCGGCGCCACTGCCACCCGTTTGGCGATAGGCGAGCACTGCCACCTCGCGATACGCTTTCGGATCACGCCTTTTGGCGAAAATTTCGAGAAGTTTTTGATGGATGGCGATTCGCTCGGGATGGGAGCGAAGCGCATCGCGCAGGATTTCTTCTGCCTGCAGGTCTCGCCCGTAGGCCAGATAGACGTCTGCTTCAGCAACTGGATCAACATCGTCTACGGCGTCAAGCTGGCTGGCCGTGTAAACCATGGACGAACCAGTGGCCGTACTGTCGCTGGTGTCCACACTTTGGCCACCGCTGGCCCCGAAAAACGAGTCGGGCTGCAAGCGGCTTTCCATAAGTACGCTGTCCATTTGCGAGGCTTTCCTGTTTTGCCTCGACCGGTAAACACCGACGGCTACGAGCAACGCAATCAGGCCTGCCGCGCCCGCAGGCATCAATGGATTCTCGATCAGATCGTCGATTATGCTGGGGCCTGATTGCGACGCAGATTCGGCCAAAGCGGGCACAGCCGGTACCGCCACAGCAGGTGTCGCCATTTCGGAGACGGCAGCTTGGGGCGGTGTCGTGGCCGCAACCACAGCAGGCGTGGGCTCAGTGCTCACGGCCGGTGCTGCCGGGGTGGACTGTGCAGCGGCACTCGACGCTGCGCTCAATTTACCCAATTCAGCAATGTTCTTCTCGATTTCAGCAGCTCGGCTCGCCGCTTCCTTGGCGCTGCGCTCCTGGGCCAGCTTGTCTTCTGCTGGTGGCACTCCCTTGACTGCGCCTTTTGAAAGTGTCAGTTTGTCTGGCGCCGTGGCGGCGGGTTTTTTGTCTTCAACTTTGGCTTGTACGCTGCCACTGACCTTGCGGTCGGCCGCCGCGACTTTGGCCTCGGGCGCATTGTTGGCGAGTTTTCTGCGGAAGTCGTTGAAATCCTTGGCTTGGGCCACGATCATCTGGCGGGCTGAAGCGGGTGCGGTGGCACCGGCCTGCTCGGCACTGGGAACGTCAATCACGGCGCCTGCTTTGATGCGGTTGACGTTGTCATCAAGGAACGCCGAAGGGTTGGCGCGCAACAAGGCTACGAGCATCTGGTCCAACGAAATGTTGGCGGGCCGGTTGGCTGCCGCAATCCGGCCTGCCGTATCACCGGCCTTGACGACGAGCTGTTTGGCCTGCGAGGGCTCTGGCGTGGCCGCCATCCTGACTTCAGGTTTGGCTTTCGCCGCGACCGCCTTGGCCGAGGCTTTGGCTGGCTCAGCGGCGGTGGGTGCAGGGCGCGCCTGCGCCGCCGACGCCATGGGTTGCGCAGGAACCGGTGCGACTCGCACTGCGGGCTGCTCCGGGACCTGTGCTGGCGTGGGTGCTACGGGGGTCGTCTGACGCATGCTGGGCGGGTCGAACAACAGGGTGTAGTCGCGAACGATGCGTCCGGTGGCCCAACTGGTCACCAAAATCATGTCCAAAAATGGATCGTTGATGGCGCGATCACTGCTCAAGCGAAGGTATGCGCGTCCGTCCACACGCCGCAAAAGCGTGGCCTGCAGTCCAGCCATGGCCGGGTGGTATTCCAACCCGGCGGCGCGGAATGCATCAGGAGTTGCGGCCACGGCTTTGATGGAGGCGGCCTCTTCGGAATTGATGATCGGTATGTCGATTTCTGCCCGCAAAGGCTCGCCAAGGGCAGACTGGACGGTGATCCGGCCCAGGGAAAGGGCTGACGCGTCGGCGGCCCAAAGGCCCAACAGCGCAGCCGCCGCCATGGCCGTTTTTTTCCAGCGATGTGACTTAGCAATCAATTTATGGACTCCGGTGTGCGGGTGACTGGAACAGTGCGCCTCATTATGGGTAAAAATGTCTCAGCGCAAATTGTCAAAAGGACAATAACATCAATGTCTTAGCGTGACAAGCTAAGACGGCTTCTGACTTGGATGCACGTGAGACCGGGTACCAACTTGGCGATTTTATGTCGCCAATCGGCAACGACCTGTCATCGCGTCTCAAACGGTGTAACAGGTCGTTCCAGCGATTTGCCGGGCAGATCATTGGGCCAGCAAGATGCGCAACATGCGGCGCAGTGGCTCGGCAGCACCCCAGAGCAACTGGTCGCCAATCGTGAAGGCCCCAAGGTATTGCGGACCCATGGCCAGCTTGCGAATCCGGCCAACAGGGATGCCCAGTGTGCCGGTGACCGCCACCGGGGTCAGATCGCGGATGCTGGCCTCGCGGGTGTTGGGAACTACGCTGACCCACTCGTTGTCGGCGGCAATCAACGCTTCAATATCCGCACTGGGGATGTCTTTTTTGAGCTTGAATGTCAGCGCCTGGCTATGGCAACGCATGGCACCCACGCGCACACAAAAGCCGTCGACCGGTGTCTCTGCCGTGCCAAAACCTGCTCCCTGGCCCAGAATTTTGTTGGTCTCGGCACCGCCTTTCCACTCTTCTCGCGAGGTGCCCCATCCTGGTTCGTCGGACTGCTTTCCAACGCCCAGATCCTTGTCGATCCAGGGAATCAGGCTGCCGCCCAGTGGCACGCCAAAATTGGCGGTCTCCAAACTGCTCAATGATTGTTGTCTGGCCAGAACCTTGCGGTCGATTTCGAGGATGGCGGACTTGGGATCAGCCAGCAGATCCTTGACTTCGGCGTTCAGGGTGCCAAATTGGGTGAGCAATTCACGCATGTGCTGGGCGCCACCGCCGGAAGCGGCCTGATAGGTCATGGTGGTCATCCACTCCACCAAACCCGCCTTGTACAGGGCGCCCACGCCCATCAGCATGCAACTGACGGTGCAGTTGCCGCCAATCCAGTTGTTGCCGCCCTTGGCGAGGGCATTTTGAATCACCGGAAGATTGACCGGGTCCAGGACGATCACGGCGTCGTCCTTCATGCGCAGGCTCGAGGCCGCGTCAATCCAGTGGCCGCTCCAGCCAGCAGAGCGCAGTTTCGGGAAGACCTCTGTGGTGTAGTCACCTCCCTGGGCGCTGATGATGATGTTGCACTTCCTGAGCGCGTCAATGTTGAAGGCGTCCTTGAGCGTGGCTTCGTTTTTTGCCACGGCGGGCGCCTTGCCACCTGCATCGGAGGTCGAAAAAAACACCGGTTCAATCAGATTGAAGTCGTCCTCGGCCTTCATTCGGTCCATCAGCACGGAGCCGACCATGCCACGCCACCCGACTAAACCTACCAGATTGCCTACTTTCATGATGCTGCCTTTTTAAAATGCAAATATCGGATAAAAATCTGACGCGCGGCGGGAAACGCATTGCGCCACCAACCACTCAAGGGCCACCCCAGCCAGTGGCCAAGCTACAGGGCTTTGACCACGGCAGCGCCCATTTCTTTGGTGCTCACCCGGGTTGTACCTCGGCTGAATATGTCGGAGGTTCGCAGCCCTTGAGTGAGCACTGACTTGACAGCTGCCTCGATGCGCTGGGCCGCCTCCTCCTGGTTAAGGCTGAAGCGCAGCATCATGGCCGCGCTCAAAATGGTTGCCAGGGGATTGGCAATGCCCTGACCTGCGATGTCGGGTGCGCTACCATGGCTGGGCTCATACAAGCCCTGGTTGCTTGAATTGAGTGAGGCCGAGGGCAGCATGCCAATCGACCCCGTGAGCATGGCTGCTTCATCGCTCAGGATGTCGCCAAACATGTTGCCCGTGACGATGACATCGAACTTTTTTGGGGCCCGCACCAGTTGCATGGCTGCGTTGTCTACGTACATGTGGTCAAGCTCCACGTCCGGATACTGCTTGGCAACGTCAATGACCACATCCTTCCAGAACTGGAAGGTTTCCAGCACATTGGCTTTGTCCACGCTGGTGACGCGTTTGCTGCGTTTGCGCGCCGCCTGAAAAGCCACATGGGCGATGCGCTCTATTTCAGGTCGGCTGTAGCGCATGGTGTCAAAGGCTTCTTCGGAGCCCGGAAAATGTCCGTCTGCGGCAACACGGCGACCGCGCGGCAGGCCAAAGTAGATGTCGCCTGTCAATTCCCGAATGATCAGGATGTCCAGGCCCGCGATCAGCTCCGGCTTGAGGCTGGAGGCATCAACCAGTTGTTCATGGCAAATCGCCGGACGGAAATTGGCAAAGAGGCCCATGTTCTTGCGCAGGCCCAAAATGGCCTGCTCAGGACGCAATGTGCGCTCCAACTGGTCATATTTCCAGTCACCCACGGCCCCAAATAAAACCGCGTCGGCCTGCATCGCCAATTTGAGCGTGGCAGGTGGCAGAGGGTGACCATCAGCCTCATAGGCCGCGCCGCCCACCAGGGCGGTTTCCATCTCAAACTTGAGATCGAGCGCATTCAATACCCCAACAGCTTCTGCGACGATTTCGGTACCTATGCCATCGCCCGGCAACACAGCAATTTTCATGACCATTTCAACTCACTAAATACAAACGCGCACGGCAGTGTCGAAACAGGGCCGTTGCAATGAACAATAACTATAAATAATATAGCACTTTAGCTAATCATCGTATGTGCCAGCCAGGGTTGTTGTGCAAGACGTTGGGCCTCAAAGACCTTGATCTTGTTGGTGTGCTGCAGGGTAAGACCGATGTCGTCCAGACCGTTGAACAGGCAGAACTTGCGAAACGGCTGGATGTCAAAGGCAATTTCTTCACCCTGGGGCCGTACCACCACCTGACGATTCAGGTCAACCGTCAGTTTGTAGCCCGGGAAGGCGGCCACTTCGTCGAACAGCTGGCTCACTTGGGCCTCGCTCAGCACGATGGGAAGCAGACCGTTCTTGAAGCTGTTGTTGAAGAAAATGTCGGCGTAGCTCGGCGCAATCAATACACGAAATCCGTATTGTTCCAGCGCCCACGGCGCGTGTTCGCGTGACGAGCCGCAGCCGAAATTCTTTCGTGCCAGCAAAATGGAGGCGCCCTTGTAGCGGCTCTGGTTGAGTACAAAGTTGGGGTTTGGCTTGCGGCTGCTGGGGTCCTGGCCCGGAAAACCAGCGTCCAGATAACGCCACTCATCAAACAGATTCTGGCCAAAACCGGTTTTCCGGATCGATTTGAGAAACTGCTTGGGGATCAAGGCGTCGGTGTCGACGTTTTCCCGATCCATGGGGGCGACGAGACCCTGGTGCACGGTCAATTTTTCCACGACAACTCCTTATTTCTTCTTGGCGACGTCTTCGATTTTCTCGCCTGCCTTTTGCAGGTCCTGACCCATCCCTTTGATGGTGTTGCAGCCCGACAGGACGAAAACGAGGGTCAGCGCGAGAAGGACGGTGGTATTTTTCACGGGGGTTTCCTGCTTGAGACGGTTAGATGAACTTGCGGACATCGACGAAGTGGCCGTGAATTGCCGCGGCGGCGGCCATGGCCGGGCTGACCAGATGGGTACGCCCCCCCGCTCCCTGGCGGCCCTCAAAATTGCGGTTGCTGGTGGAGGCGCAGCGTTCGCCGGATTCGAGCCGGTCAGCGTTCATGGCCAGGCACATCGAGCACCCGGGTTCGCGCCATTGAAATCCGGCAGCCCGGAAAATCTCAGGCAACCCTTCACGCTCTGCCTGAGCTTTGACCAGGCCTGAGCCCGGAACCACCATGGCCAGCTTGATGTTGTTCGCCACCTTCTTGCCGAGTTTTTTGACCACGGCGGCGGCTTCGCGCATGTCTTCGATGCGGCTGTTGGTGCAAGATCCTATGAATACCTTGTCAACCGAAAGATCGTCGAGTGCCTTGCCAGGTTTGAGGCCCATGTAGAGGAGTGCGCGCTCAATCGCATCGCGTTTGCCGGGATCGGTTTCGCGGTCCGGATCAGGCACGCAGGCATCGATGCCCAACACCATTTCCGGCGAAGTGCCCCAGGTGACCTGCGGCACGATCTGGCTGGCGTCGAGTTCGATCACGGCGTCGAACTTCGCGTCGCGATCAGATTCCAGGGTTCTCCAGTACGCAACCGCCTGATCCCATTCAACCGCCGCGCTGCCACCGGCCGCGCCATTTTGGCCGGGCGACAGTGGACGGCCCTTGACATACTCGATGGTCTTGGCGTCGACCGCGACCAGTCCGGCGCGGGCCCCCGCTTCGATGGCCATGTTGCATACGGTCATGCGTCCTTCCATGCTCAAAGCCCGTATGGCAGACCCGCCAAACTCAATGGTGTAACCGGTGCCGCCCGCGGTGCCAATCCTTCCGATGATCGCCAGCACGATGTCTTTGCCGCCACAACCGCGCGGGAGCGTCCCCTCGACCCGGATCAGCATGTTTTTCGCCTTTTTGGCCAGCAAGGTTTGGGTCGCCAGCACATGCTCGACTTCGCTGGTGCCAATGCCGTGTGCCAGCGCCCCAAAGGCGCCGTGCGTGGACGTGTGTGAATCGCCGCAAACCACCGTCATGCCCGGCAGCGTAGCGCCATTTTCCGGTCCGATGACGTGGACAATGCCCTGGCGCTTGGAAAGAAACGGGAAATAGGCTGCACAACCAAACTCGGCGATGTTGGCGTCCAGGGTCATGACCTGCTCTTTGCTGGTCGGGTCAAGGATGCCGTCGTAACCCAGTTCCCATCCTGTGGTGGGGGTGTTGTGGTCGGCGGTGGCAACGATTGAACTGATTCTCCAGACCTTTCGCCCAGCCTGACGCAAGCCTTCAAAGGCCTGCGGGCTGGTGACTTCGTGCACCAGATGGCGGTCAATATACAGAATCGTTGTGCCGTCTTCTTCGGTATGGACGACGTGTTCGTCCCAGAGCTTGTCGTATAGAGTGCGTCCCATGTGTCTTTCCTAGGCAATTCGCAATTTTATGCGGTGTCGCCGGTTCCGTGCTTCGGCCATAAAAATGCCCGCCGGTGTTGCCATCCGGCGGGCAAATTAAGTGGGGACGATCAGCGCTTGGCGATTGGCAATACCTCGCGTGTGGCCTCGCCCGTGAACAACTGGCGCGGACGGCCAATCTTGTACTCCGGGTCGCTGATCATTTCGTTGAGCTGGGCAATCCAGCCCACCGTGCGGGCCATAGCGAACACGCCGGTGAACATTTTGACCGGAATGCCAATGGCGCGCTGGACGATGCCCGAGTAGAAGTCCACGTTGGGGTAGAGCTTGCGCTGTACGAAATAATCGTCTTCCAGGGCAATTTTCTCCAGGGCCATGGCCAGCTTGAACAGGGGATCGTTTTCGAGTCCAAGCGCTCCGAGAACCTCTTTGCAGGTTTCTTGCATGAGCTTGGCGCGTGGGTCGTAGTTCTTGTACACACGGTGACCAAAACCCATCAGCTTGACGCCGGAGTTTTTGTCTTTGACCTGCTCCATGAACTGGCCAACCTTGGCGACACCGCCCATGTTCTGGATGTCCTCGAGCATGTTCAGGCAGGCTTCATTGGCACCGCCGTGGGCCGGACCCCACAGGCAGGCCACGCCAGCAGCGATGGCCGCAAAGGGGTTAGTCCCGGAGCTCCCGCACAAACGCACGGTCGAGGTGGAGGCGTTTTGCTCATGGTCGGCATGCAGGATGAAGATGCGATCGAGGGCGCGTTCCAGAACGGCATTGACCTTGTAGTCTTCGCAGGGCGAGCCAAACATCATGTGCAAGAAGTTGCCCGCATAGCTCAGATTGTTCTTGGGGTACATGAAGGGCTGGCCGACGTTGTACTTATAGGCCATGGCAGCGAGAGTCGGCATCTTTGCGATCAGACGGATGGCTGCGACTTCACGGTGCTCAGGATTGTTGATGTCGGTGCTGTCGTGATAAAAGGCCGACAGCGCGCCCACCAGCCCGGTCATGATGGCCATGGGGTGCGCATCACGACGAAAACCACGCAGGAAAAACTGCATTTGCTCGTGCACCATCGTGTGGTCAGTGACACGTTTGGTGAATTCGGCTTTTTCCGCGACATTGGGCAGGTTGCCGTACAGCAACAGGTGGCAGGTTTCCATGAAATCGCAGCCCGTGGCCAACTGCTCGATGGGGTATCCACGGTACAGCAATTCGCCCTTGTCGCCATCGATATAGGTGATGGCCGACTGGCAGGAGGCAGTCGACAGGAAACCCGGGTCGTAGGTGAACATGCCGGTCTGACCGTAAAGCTTTCGGATGTCGATGACATCGGGGCCGACCGTTCCCTGGTACACCGGCATTTCGACGCTGGGACTTCCGTTGCTGAACGACAGGGTTGCTTTGTTGTCTGCTAGTTTCATTTTCTACCTTTCAAAAGTTTTCAACCTACACAAAAAAAGCGTCTTCATGTTTCTGATTGCGTCATCCCACGATCTTGGGGAAAAACGCCGCGAGAAAATACGGTAAACCATTGCTGGGCCGTCCGACCTTTTGTCATCGTGGCGGTACCATGCAAATTAACCTAATATTATGATCCGATCCGAGAAGACGGGATCGCGGTCGGCGGGTCGAAAATTGGCCACCCACCCGGCATGACACCGGCGTTGCCGATGCTGAAAATTGCGTGCCAAAACTGCGGGTGATCATATGTTGCGAGCTAGTTCAAGGTGTTGTGATAATGGTGTGTCTTGGTGATGTAGTAGCCGCGGCGCAGTTCCATGGGAACGTCCTTGTAGGTGTAGGCAATTCGCTCGACGCTCAGCACAGGGGTTCCATTGGCAACCTTGAGCAACTGCTCAAGCTCATTGGCCGCGCTTTCAGCGCGGATCTTCTCATCGGCACGAACCATTCGAACATTGAATTCGGCCTCAAACAGGGCGTACATAGCGCCTGGGTAGCTGGTCAGACGCTCCGCCGTCAAGCCCTTGAAGGGCGTTGCGGGCAGCCAGATGTCTTCGAGAATGGTCGGCGTGCCGAGAAAACTCAGGACCCGGCGGATTGCAAGCGCGGGCCCGCCAGTCTTGAGCGACAGAGCCTCTGCGACTTCGGCTGATGCCCTGACCCTGCGGCAGGCAATGATGTCGCGTTGGGCCGGGCCCTCGCTACCGGGCGCGCCGTGATCGGGGACCAGCTTCAAAAACCGGAACGCAACGTGACGCTCGGCATGGGTGGCCACGAAGGTGCCCCGGCCCTGCCGGCGTACCAGCAGATTCTCTGCCGCGAGTTCGTCAACGGCTTTGCGTACCGTGCCCTGGCTGACGCCAAATCGGTTGGCCAGGTCCGATTCACTGGGAATACCCTGGCCCGGAGCCCACTCGCCCTGGCGCAAGCTGTTGAGCAGCAGGCTCTTGATCTGTTGGTACAAGGGGCTGAAAGACGGTGTTGCAGATGCTTTGACGGGCACCACGCCGCTGCCTCGCGCTGCGGAGCGTTCAGTGAGAATAAAGGGTGTGGTCGCCATATTTGCTTGATCGAACACATTGTGTCAGTAACGATATGAAACCTGTCTTATATATGACGTAATCGTGACATAAGTCAAATTGACTGGGGGTGGTTCGGGGGGTAAACTCCCTCGGCACTTTGAACGATCTCGACGCCCTTGTGGCTCCGTTTCATCGCCCTGAATTTGTTTTTTTCAACCACCTGGAGTACTTCTCATGAGCAAGAAACCCGTACGCGTTGCCGTCACCGGCGCCGCTGGCCAAATTGGTTATGCAATCCTGTTTCGCGTCGCCTCGGGCGAGATGCTTGGCAAAGATCAGCCCGTAATCCTGCAGTTGCTCGAACTCCCCATGGAAAAAGCGCAGCAGGCTCTGCAAGGCGTGATGATGGAGCTGCAGGATTGCGCGTTCCCGCTGTTGGCGGGCATGGAAGCCCATAGCGACCCCATGACGGCGTTCAAGGACGTGGACTACGCCCTGCTCATTGGTTCGCGGCCTCGCGGACCCGGCATGGAGCGCGCCGAGTTGTTGGCCGTCAACGGAGAGATCTTCACGGCGCAGGGCAAGGCGCTCAATGCGGTTGCCAGTCGCAATGTCAAGGTGTTGGTGGTAGGCAACCCCGCCAATACCAACGCCTACATAGCCATGAAGAGCGCTCCGGACCTGCCGCGCAAGAATTTTACCGCCATGCTGCGACTCGACCACAATCGCGCCTTGAGCCAACTGGCCACCAAAACGGGTAAAGCCGTGGCCGAAATCGAAAAAATGGCTGTGTGGGGCAATCATTCGCCGACCATGTACGCGGACTACCGCTTTGCAGCGATCGGAGGTGCCAGCGTCAAGGACATGATCAACGATCACGACTGGAACGCCAATACCTTCCTGCCGACGGTGGGCAAACGAGGCGCTGCGATCATTGCAGCCCGTGGTGTCTCTTCGGCCGCATCGGCGGCCAACGCAGCCATTGATCACATGCGTGATTGGGCACTAGGTTCGAATGGCAAATGGGTCACCATGGGCATTCCATCAGATGGCCAGTACGGCATTCCCAAGGACACCATGTTCGGTTTTCCCGTGACCTGTGAGGGCGGCGAGTACAAGGTTGTGCCTGATTTGCCAATCGACGCCTTCAGTCAGGAGTGCATCAACAAGACTCTCAAGGAACTGCAGGACGAACAGGCGGGTGTGGCCCACCTGCTGTAAGGGCAGGCTTGGCGCGAGTTTGATCCGTGAGACAACCGCGCCAAATCATTGCCGGCGTCAGGGCTGTGGCAGCTTTTTCTGCCTGTGACCCCGCTGCGGTACGCAGGCGTCGATGGCCCCCCGCCAAGCATTGCTGACCGAGATTGCCAGAATTCTGGTGGCTGCAAGTTCGAGGCAACGTTCGATTGGGGGAGCGGGGCAACGATTGGCGATGAATGAAACCTCGTCAGCATGTTGAACCCCTCGCCAATCATTCACCCCAATCGAATCCGGCCGATGGTGGGGGCCTTTGGGCCCGTCATGCGCGATCGAATGGTCAACGCATATCATCAATGCCGCTGCAGAAGCGGATTGGAGCCTGGCGTTGGTCAATGGGTAACACCATAATTGCTTGGGTTACCGCTATTTTGGCAAGTTCTAGAGAGTGCGAGTTGCACCCGGAAACGCTTGCCAGCAGTCTCACCGCCGTTTTTGACACGCAGTTGCATTGAAATACACGGTAAATTGGAGCAGATTTTGAAAAAGTTATTGATGATGTGCGTGTTGGCTCTGGTGTCCACGCCGCTGCTTGCCAAACCGCCGTCCAAGGTCGTTGCTGCACCCAAACGCAGCGATGTGGCGTTGACGCCAGGGGAATTGGCGTTGGCCGCTCAAGTCTACCAAGGACGGGTTCCCTGCGAGCTGGGCGCTTTTGTAACGCTGACTGCAGACACGGGTTCGCCGGGCTACTTCAACGTTCAGATCAAGAATCAGACCTTTCACATGGCGCCGGTTGAAACTACGACGGGGGCGATTCGCCTTGAAGACCGTGAGATCGGGGCAGTCTGGCTGCAATTAGCCAATAAGTCGATGTTGATGAATCAGAAATCGGGACAACGTCTCGCAGACGTGTGCATGAGCGCAGAACAGCTCGATGCGGCCGAGAGTCTGATTCTCAACCCGGCGCCAAGTATCCTCGACGTTTCATAAATTGCTTCTAAATAGATAGCGTGTTATGCCTGAATCATAAGGGCTTTAGAATTATTCATTGAATTAACAGGAGTTAACCATGTTGCAAACTTACCGCGCTCATGTCGCCGAACGTGCCGCCCTCGGCATTCCCCCGTTGCCGCTGTCTGCCAAACAGACGGCTGAACTGATCGAATTGCTGAAATCACCACCCAAGGGCGAAGAGGCGGCGCTACTGGAACTGATTACGCATCGGGTGCCCGCCGGTGTGGACGATGCGGCCAAGGTCAAGGCGTCCTATCTGGCTGCGGTGGCCCACGGTACGGAAAAATGCCCGCTGATCTCCCGCGGGGAAGCCACCACATTGCTGGGAACTATGCTCGGTGGCTACAACATCGGCCCCATGGTTGATTTGCTGGACGATTCTTCGGTGGCAGAAGTGGCTGCAAACGGCCTGAAAAATACCTTGCTGATGTTCGACCAATTCCATGATGTAAAAGAGAAGGCGGACAAAGGCAATGCACATGCCAAGGCTGTGCTGCAAAGCTGGGCCGATGCGCAGTGGTTCACCTCGCGCCCGCAAGTGCCCGAATCCATCGCGCTGACCGTGTTCAAGGTCGACGGGGAGATCAACACCGACGACCTGTCGCCAGCCCCTGACGCGTTCAGCCGCCCGGACATTCCACTGCACGCGCTGGCCATGCACAAAAATGCTCGCCCCGGTATTACGCCCGAAGAAGACGGCAAGCGCGGTCCGGTGAAGTTCATCGAGGACTTGAAGGCCAAGGGCAACTTGGTTGCCTATGTGGGCGATGTGGTGGGCACCGGCTCTTCGCGCAAGTCAGCTACCAACTCAGTGCTTTGGTTCACGGGTGAAGACATTCCGTTTGTGCCCAACAAGCGTTTTGGTGGCGTCTGCCTAGGGAGCAAGATTGCCCCTATTTTTTACAACACCATGGAAGACTCGGGCGCCTTGCCCATCGAGCTCGATGTCAGTCAAATGGCCATGGGCGACGTAATTGAGTTGCGCCCCTATGAGGGCAAAGCACTCAAAGACGGCAAGGTTATCGCTGAATTCAAGGTCAAGAGCGATGTCCTGTTTGACGAAGTGCGGGCCGGCGGTCGTATTCCCCTCATAATTGGACGGGGACTCACTTCCAAGGCCCGTGAGGCGCTCGGACTTCCCGTGAGCACATTGTTCCGTCTGCCGCAAAATCCTGCTGACACCAAAAAGGGCTTTACCTTGGCCCAGAAAGTGGTCGGGCGGGCTTGTGGTCTGCCCGAGGTCAACGGCAAGCAACCGGGCGTACGCCCCGGAACTTATTGCGAACCCAAGATGACCAGCGTTGGGTCGCAAGACACGACCGGCCCCATGACCCGTGACGAACTCAAAGATCTGGCCTGCCTGGGCTTTAGCGCAGACTTGGTGATGCAGTCGTTCTGTCATACGGCAGCGTATCCGAAGCCCATTGATGTCAAGATGCACCACGAGTTGCCAGATTTCATCAGCACCCGCGGCGGCATCAGTTTGCGCCCTGGAGACGGCATCATTCACAGTTGGCTCAACCGCATGCTATTGCCCGACACGGTGGGCACTGGCGGCGACAGCCACACTCGCTTTCCCATCGGAATCAGCTTCCCAGCAGGCTCGGGTCTGGTCGCTTTTGGGGCTGCCACGGGTGTGATGCCGCTGGACATGCCCGAAAGCGTTCTGGTGCGTTTCAAAGGAAAGATGCAGCCCGGCATTACGTTGCGCGATCTGGTCAACGCCATTCCGCTTTACGCCATCAAGGCAGGGTTGCTCACGGTGGCCAAGCAGGGTAAAAAAAATATCTTTTCGGGGCGCATTCTTGAGATCGAGGGTTTGCCTGATTTAAAAGTTGAGCAGGCCTTCGAGCTTAGCGACGCCTCTGCTGAACGCAGCGCAGGTGGCTGTACGGTGCATCTGAACAAAGAGCCGATCATCGAGTACATCACCAGCAACATCACGATGCTGAAATGGATGATTTCTCAAGGCTACTCGGACTCGCGCACCATCAACCGTCGTATTGAGGCGATGCAAGCGTGGTTGGCAGACCCGCAGCTGCTCAAAGCCGATGCGGACGCCGAGTATGCGGCGATCATAGAGATTGACCTGGCCAATATTCACGAGCCCATCGTGGCCTGCCCCAACGACCCCGACGATGTGAAAACACTGGCGGAAGTGGCTGGTTCCAAAATTGACGAAGTCTTTATTGGTTCCTGCATGACCAATATTGGTCACTTCCGTGCCGCCTCTAAACTGCTCGAAAACAAGCGTGACATACCGGTCAAGCTCTGGATGGCACCGCCCACCAAGATGGACGCCAAACAATTGAGTGAAGAAGGGCACTATGGTGTTTTGGGCTCTGCCGGCGCGCGCATGGAGATGCCCGGTTGCAGCCTGTGCATGGGCAACCAGGCACAGGTTAAAGAAGGAGCGACGGTGTTTTCGACCTCCACGCGCAATTTCCCCAATCGACTCGGTAAAAACAGCAATGTGTACCTGGGCAGTGCAGAGCTGGCAGCGATCTGCTCAAAACTAGGGCGTATTCCGACCAAGACCGAGTACCTGGCTGACATGGGAGTTTTGACAGCGGCCAGTGATCAGATTTATCAGTACCTGAACTTCGATCAGGTCCCGGATTACGTGGCTGCGGCAGCTTCGGTGAAAACTGACGCATAGGCACCATCACTCCCTCTCAGGGTCCTTGAGGATACTGCCGGGTCAGCATCACAAAAAGCGCAGCGGCAATTGCCGCTGCGCTTTTTATTTGTAGGTCACCGTCCATCAATCCTCTGGAGAGTGGCTGAAAGGCAGGGTGCCGGATTGCTGCCCAGAATGCCAGCGCTGAATCTTTTTTGTTGTTGGAATCAATGCTGGCGCGCTTTAGGTACACTGTGCCCGGTTAAACTCCAGCCAGTCTTGCGCCGCCCAATTCGCGGCCTCATCTTCTGAGGAGTTTCCATGTTTTTTGGCAAGTTGCTGCCGCGCGAAGGCAATTTTTTCGAGATGTTTGATCAGCATGCCGACCGCATTGTCGAGGCGGCGCGCGCTTTTTCTTTGCTGGTTGCCAACTACGGCGATGTCATTTTGCGCCAGAAATATAACCAGGACGTGGACAACGCTGAGCGTGCTGCGGATCGCGTCACGCACGACGTGAACAAGGCCATTCATATGACCTTTATCACACCGATTGACCGTGAACAGATTCATCGTCTGATCAATACCATGGACGACATTGCCGATCTCATTCAGGACTCGGCTGAAAGCATGGCCTTGTACGACGTGCGGCACATGACCGACGAGATCGTGCGCCTGACGGACATGAGCGTGCGCTGCTGTGAGCGGGTGCGCGATGCCGTTGGCATGCTGTCCAAGATTGCAGATCCAGCCACCGCAGCGGCCGCTTTGAAAACCTGCGAGGAAATCGACCAGCTTGAGTCCGACGCCGATCGTGTCATGCGCAGCGCCATGAGCAAGTTGTTTCGGGAGGAACCCGACGTTCGGGAAGTGATCAAACTTAAGGCAATCTACCAGTTGCTCGAGACCATCACCGACAAGTGCGAGGATGTGGCCAACATCATCGAGGGCATCGTCCTCGAAAACTCCTGAGTCACAGCCGTCATGGTCTCGGTTCATGTCGGGCTTTGGGTGGTGGTGATGCTGGTGGTGCTTGCGCTGGCATTTGACTTCATGAATGGTTTTCATGACGCGGCAAACTCTATTGCCACGGTTGTCTCCACGGGTGTTCTCAGGCCTGGTCAAGCGGTCGCGTTCGCCGCCACATTCAATTTCATTGCAATATTTGTCTTTCAACTAACCGTCGCAGCCACCATCGGCAAGGGTCTGGCTCAGCCGGGCGTGGTTGACGTCAACGTAGTTTTTGGGGCACTTATCGGTGCGGTGAGCTGGAATTTCATCACCTGGTATTACGGCATTCCCAGCAGTTCATCGCACGCGTTGATCGGGGGCATCGTTGGCGCTGTCATTTCCAAAGCGGGTGCTTCGGCGCTGGTGTTTGCCAGTGTCATGAAAACGGTGATTTTCATTTTTGTATCGCCTCTGATGGGTTTTTTGCTCGGCGGGCTCATGTTGATCGTCGTGTCCTGGGCTTTTCGACGCAACTCGCCGGCCGGGGTGGACCGTTGGTTTCGCAGGTTACAACTCGTTTCAGCGGGTGCCTATAGTCTCGGGCACGGTGGCAACGATGCACAAAAGACGATTGGCATCATCTGGATGTTGCTCATTGCCACCGGACATACTGCTGCCGATGCCAAACTGCCCCCCAGTTGGGTGATTGTTTCGTGTTACACAGCCATCGCGATGGGTACCATGTTTGGTGGCTGGCGCATTGTCAAGACGATGGGGCAGCGGCTGACCAAACTTAAGCCTGTTCACGGCTTTTGCGCTGAGACGGGTGGCGCTATCACGCTTTTCATGGCTGCTATTTTGGGTATTCCGGTCTCGACTACGCATACCATTACTGGTGCCATCGTGGGTGTTGGCGCCACGCAGCGCGCCAGTGCCGTACGCTGGGGCGTGGCCGCAAACATTGTTTGGGCCTGGATTTTTACAATTCCGGCTTCAGCGTTTGTAGCAGCGATTGCTTACTGGGTGAGCCTGCTGATTTTTTGAGTATCAGGAGCTGATTCAGGTCCGCTGTGGCGGGCATGAATCGCCCAGCCCCAGCGTCTTGTCCATCAGGATCACATCGCGCCATTGGCCAAACTTCCATCCGCACGACTTGAGCACGCCTACCTGCGAAAACCCGATCGACTGGTGGATCGCGATGGATCCCGTATTGGCCGAGTCACCGATGACAGCTATCAATTTGCGCACCCCTGCCTTCTCGGCTTGGGAGGCCAGTTCCGCCAGTAGCGCCCGACCAATCCCTTTCCCTGTGGCCTCGGAGTTCATGTAAATGGAGTCCTCGGCGGAGAATTGATAAGCGGGACGTGGTTTGAACCAGTTGCAGTACGCAAAGCCAAGCAAGCGCTTGCCGTCGGTGGCAACCAGATAGGGCAATCGCTTGGACAGGACGTCAGCGCGCCGGTCCATCATGTCACTCTGCGTGGGCGGAGTAAGTTCAAACGTGCCAGTTCCATGGAGCACATGATGGGCATAAATGGCCGTGATTTCGGGGAGGTCTTCGATTTGGCTGGAGCGGATAAGGAGCATAAATACTGGAAACGTTATACTTAGCGGTTATTCAGTGTGTCGCTGGCCGGGTGGTCATGTCGCGTGTCTCAAACGCTGAATTCGGTACGAATCAACTGGCTGGAATAATACTCTGCCACCCAAAGGATAAATCATGGTCGTCATTCGACTCGCCCGTGGCGGTGCAAAAGCACGCCCGTTTTTCAATATTGTTGTCGCTGACAAGCGCACCCGTCGTGACGGACGCTTCATTGAGCGCATTGGTTTTTACAATCCGATCGCCACCGCAAGCGAAGAGAGCATTCGCATTGCCCAGGACCGCCTGACCTACTGGAGAAGCGTTGGCGCACAGGTATCCCCGACCGTGGAGCGCTTGGTCGCTCAGGCCGCCAAAACAGCCGCCTGAATTTTCCGTGATGTCGCCCGGGCTTGAGGTCACGGCACTGCCGGCCGATGCCATCGAAGTCGGGCGTATCACTGATGCCTGGGGTATCAAAGGCTGGTTCAAAGTCCATCCGTACAGCGCCCAACCAGAGGCGCTTTTTTCGTCAAGATGCTGGTATCTTCTGCCCGCCGTAAAGGGTGCCAGGATATTCTCGTCACCGGTCAAACTGTCAATCAGGGAATCCAAGTTTCACTCTGGAACGGTGGTTGCCTGGGCGTCCACGATCGATGATCGTGCCGCCGCGCAGGCCTTGCGTGGCGCCCGCATCTTCGTTGAACGGGCGCATTTTCCGCCAGTCAATAGTGACGAATATTACTGGGTTGATCTGATCGGATTGACCGTGGTCAATCGCGAGGAAGTGGATTTGGGAACCGTCAGGGAACTGCTCTCCGCTGGCGCCCAGACTGTACTGGTGCTTGATTATCCGCACGAGGGTAAAACCCTGGAGCGGATGATTCCCTTTGTTGCCGCTTACATCGACAACGTGAATTTGCCCCAGCGTCGCATTCGGGTGGACTGGCAGCCCGAGTACTAATGTGCGCCTATGCGGTTTGATGTCATCACGCTGTTCCCGGAATTGTTTGAGCCCATGCTCGTGGGTGGTGTGACGCGTCGCGCGTTCGAATCGGGCCAGGTTGATGTCAAATTGGTGAACCCCCGTGATTTTTCCGAGGGCAATTACAAACGGGTCGACGATCGTCCCTTTGGAGGTGGTCCTGGGATGGTCATGATGGCCGAGCCCTTGAAGCGGTGCCTGAAGGCTGTTGAAATTGAACGGGGCGACACCGCGCCGGTCGTACTCTTCTCACCCGCTGGCAGGCCGCTTAACCAGGCGCTGGTCACCCGTTGGGCAGCAAGCTCGGGCTCGATTCTGATCTGCGGTCGTTACGAGGGGATTGACCAGCGGTTTGTCGATACCCACGTGACCGAGCAGGTCAGCCTGGGAGATTTCGTCCTCTCAGGCGGCGAGATCGCCGCCATGGCCCTTCTTGACGCCGTGGCCCGGCTGCAGCCGGGCGTTCTCAACAGTGAGGAGAGTCACCTGCAGGACAGTTTCAATCCCACGCTCGATGGCCTGCTGGACTGCCCGCACTACACCCGACCGGAAAATTGGGCGGGCAAAACCGTGCCCGATGTGCTGCTCTCGGGTCACCATGCGCAAATTGAGCGTTGGCGGCGTGAGCAGCGGCTGTTGACTACAGCGCGCATGCGCCCCGACCTGATCATGAAGGCGCGGCAATCGGGGGCCCTGAGCGACGACGACGAGGCGTTCCTGACCGCATCTGTGTGAGTTCGATGCAATTCAATTGCAGGCTATAATGCTTGGCTTATCGATCCTCTGGCAGGCCATCTCTCAAGCAACTGCATTGGGACTTTGTGTCAATCCCGACGCAGGCGCTACCAAGATCACTTGAGGAAATCATGAATCTTATTCAAACCCTGGAGCAGGAAGAAATTGCTCGTCTTGGAAAAATAATTCCAGAATTTGCGCCTGGTGACACCGTGGTGGTCAGCGTCAATGTGGTTGAAGGCACCCGCAAACGCGTTCAGGCCTATGAAGGCGTGGTGATTGCCAAGCGCAATCGCGGTCTGAACAGCAACTTCATTGTTCGAAAGATCTCCAGCGGCGAAGGCGTTGAGCGCACGTTCCAGACCTACAGCCCTTTGATCGCCGGCATTGAAGTCAAGCGTCGTGGTGATGTACGCCGCGCTAAGCTGTACTACTTGCGTGAGCGCAGTGGCAAATCGGCTCGCATCAAAGAAAAATTGCCAGCCCGCAAGGTCAAGACAGCCGCTGTATAAAGCGGACGCCTTCCTCTGAAAGCCGCCAGAGCTTATGCTTGTGGCGGCTTTTTCGTTTCAGCCAACCCATGCCCTCGACTCCTGCTGACCCGCGTATGCCTTCAAACCCGCCAATCCATACCTTGGCGAGTCTGCCGCACTTTGACCCGCGCCTGATTCCGGTCCGGGGTGTGGACGCACATCTTCCGGCGGTGAAGGCGTCGTCCCTGCAGCCCGCAGCGCTGCGGCAGCGTTTTGCGAGCCCCCCGGCTTGGTCGCCCGAATTGCTGGCCGAAAAAAAGTTTTCGGATCGTGCGCTCGCGCACGCGGCCGTGTTGGTACCGATCGTGATGAGGGACTCGCCGACGGTCTTGTTGACCGAGAGAACCACACATCTTTCCGATCATTCTGGCCAAATTGCGTTTCCGGGTGGCAAGGTCGACCAGACCGACGCCGATGCCAGAGCGACGGCGTTGCGCGAGGCTCAGGAGGAGGTTGGACTGGAGCCCCAATTTGTGGACGTTCTGGGAACCTTGCCACACTACACCACGGGGTCTGCATTCATCATCACGCCGGTCGTGGCTTTGGTGTTGCCGGGTTTCATTTTGAGACCCAACGCGTATGAGGTGGCCGACGTATTCGAGGTTCCGCTTGAATTTCTGATGAATCCCGCCCACCACCGGCGCCATTGGGTGGAGTGGGAGGGCGTAAGGCGCGACTGGTTTTCAATGCCTTACCGCGAAGAATCTGTCGAGCGGTTTATCTGGGGTGCAACGGCTGGCATGCTTCGCAACTTCTACCGCATGCTGTCCGCCTAAGGCTCAAATCGACGGGTTTATGATTGCCGCATGAGTTTCATCGCCGTACTGGTTGCGCTGCTGCTGGAGCAAGCGCGTCCCCTGGGTCGGGGCAATTTCATCCATGCAGCGATGCGTGCATGGGCTCGTTGGGCGGCGCGCAGCCTGGATGCGGGCACCTCCGTACATGGGTGGCTGGTCTGGATTTTTGCCGTGGGCGGCCCCACGCTCGCCGCGTTGGCCCTGTATTGGTTGCTCGATTACCTGGTGGGGTGGCCGCTGGCCCTGGCGTGGAGCGTGGCGGTGCTCTATGCCACCCTTGGATTTCGGCAGTTCAGCTTCCACTACACCGAGATTCGGGATGCGTTGGCCGACGATGACGAAATCCGTGCCCGCGAGTTGTTCGCCGCCTGGGCCCAGATTGACACCCATGAGTTGTCCCGCGATGAAATTGTGCGCCAGGTCATTGAGTACTCGGTGCTGGCCGCTCATCGCCACGTTTTTGGCGTGCTGGCGTGGTATTCGTTGCTTGCCGCGGTGGGTTTGGGTCCCGCCGGTGCCGTGTTTTACCGCCTCAGTGAGTTTGTTTCCCGCTACTGGCGGCACAAGAGCGAGCGTTCTGACCAACCCGCCAGCGAGGCTCTACAGCAATTCTCCGCCAAGGCGTGGGGTCTGATTGACGCGATTCCGGCCCGTATCACAGCGGTCGGATTTGCCGTGGTGGGAAGTTTTGAAGAAGCTATTGATGGTTGGCGAAACCATGTGCCACGTTTTGCGAATGACAACGACGGGATCATTCTGGCCGCTGCCTCCGGTGCGGTCGGTGTCGACCTGAGCGCTGCCACAGGCGCTGACTTCGCCCCAACCGAAGGCGCCAGCGGGGTGACGACGGCTCGGGCGCGACCTCAATATGCTTATCTGGCGGTCATTGTGGGCCTGGTATGGCGCACGGTGGTATTGTGGATGCTCATGCTCGCGCTGTTGACTTTGTCGCATCTGCTCGGCTGAGTCAATACTTTCGACGCTGGCTGAGTTCGGCGTGTATGTCGCTATAAATCTTATAGCGGTTAGTGCTTATTGCCTCTGGCCCTGAGCCCAGTTTTGTGGCCGCAATCACGCCACAGCCCGGTTCATGCAAGTGGCTGCAGTTATAGAACTTGCAGTGATTCGCATGAGGCTTGAAGTCGGGCATGTAGGCTGCCAACTGGGCGGGATCAATGTGGTTTAGGCCGAACTCCTGGAAGCCGGGTGAATCGATCAGCGCTGTGCTCTTGGTGGCATCAACCCAGTACCAGGTCGTGCTGGTGGTGGTGTGTTTGCCGGAATTTAGCGCTAGCGAGATTTCACCGGTTTGGGCAAGTGCGCCTGGCGCCAGCAGGTTGATCAGTGTGCTTTTGCCGGTCCCCGATGGTCCCAGGACCAGGGTGGTTTTGCCATGGAGCAGTTTTAAAAGCTCTGCCCGATCCACTTCAGCGGACGACCTCAAGGACAAGGGCAATACCC
Organism: uncultured beta proteobacterium; assembly: GCA_963784775.1. GTDB lineage: Bacteria > Pseudomonadota > Gammaproteobacteria > Burkholderiales > Burkholderiaceae_C > Rhodoferax. The sequence continues at coordinate 302,621 of CAWAST010000007.1, forward strand.
CGTAATGCATTTGCCGGTAGGGCTTCAACCACTCCCAGGCCCGGGCAAATGGTTCGACCAGGTCGCTTTTGTTCAGTGCAATGATCGGGGTGATGTTTGCGGCCTCGGCCGCAACCAGGGCTCGTGAAAGCTGGTTGCTCGAGAATTCAGGCTCCGCTGCGAGCAGAATCAGTATCTGGTCGAGGTTCGCCGCAAACGATTTAGTACGGATATCGTCCTGACGGTAAAAGACGTTTCGGCGCGTTTCGATTTTTTCGATGGTGCCTTCGTCACTCGAGGCTTGCCACAGCACGCGATCACCCACCAGCGCCTGACTCTTCTTGCCGCGAGAGTGACAGATCAAGCGCTTCCCCTGCGGAGTTTCCACCAAAAAATGGCGGCCATAGTTGGCCACGATCAGACCAGGGGAAAGTGTCATTTTCTCCGTCACCGGGTCATTCTCATTTGAGTCCGCTTGCGAGTAAAGCGTCGATCTGCGCTGCACATTCAAAATCGGTCGTCGTGATGCCGTTGGCATCATGGGTGCGCAGTTGAACCACGCAGCGGTCGAACTGGACTGCCAGGTCTGGATGGTGGTTCAGGCGATGGGCGATGTAGGCCACGGCGTTCACGAAAGCCATGGTTTCATAAAAATTTCCGAATGGAAAGGCCTTCTCAATGGCGACACTTGCGTCGCTGCCCACCAGCGACCAGCTGTTCAGTTGGGCCAATTTTGCTACAATTGTTGTAGCTGTAAGCGCTCTGTTTACGGGGGCTATGGTGCTATTTTGCATATAAAAATGTAAATGGACGCCAAACTGTCATTTGACGACGCTAGGCCGCCATTCGGGCCAGGCGCTCTGATGCCGGCGGATGCGAGTAATAGAACTTGACGAAGAGGGGATCGGGCGTCAGGGTAGAGGCGTTGTCTTCGTAGAGCTTGAGCAATGCTGCGGCCAGGTCCGGACCGTGCGTATGGGCCAGAGCATAGGCGTCCGCCTCAAACTCGTGTTTGCGAGAGAGTTGGGAAAAAACCGGAGTGATGAAAAAACTCAGCACCGGCACGGCCAGCATGAACAACAGCAGTGCCAGCGCGTCGTTGGGCGCGTCCAGGTTGGGCGCAACGCCCAGTCCGAAGAAAAACCAAGTTTGCGTCGCGAGCCACCCCAGCATGGCAAAACCAAGCAGGCTCAGGATAAACAGCGAGGCGATGCGCTTGAGAATGTGCTTGTGCTTGAAGTGCCCCAATTCATGCGCCAGCACCGCCTCCACCTCCCCGACCGAGAGTTTGGCCAGCAAGGTGTCGTAAAACACAACGCGCTTGGAGGCGCCAAAGCCTGTGAAGTAGGCGTTGGCGTGGGCGCTTCGTTTGCTGCCATCCATCACGAACAGACCCTTGGCGGCAAAGCCGCAGCGTTGCATCAGTGCGGTCACGCGGGATTTGAGCGCCTCGTCCTGCATCGGTGAAAACTTGTTGAACAGCGGCGCGATGAAGGTGGGATAAATCAGAAGTGCCAGCAAATTGAACCCCGCCCAGATTCCCCAGGCCCAAAGCCACCATAGCGTGCCCGCCGCACCCATGACCCACAGTACCAGCGCCGCGATGGGCAGACCGATGATGACCCCAATGAGACTCGATTTGAGCAGGTCGACCAGCCAGAGTTTGAGCGTCATCTTGTTAAAACCGAACTTCTGCTCAATGCCAAAGGTCTGGTACAACGCCACTGGCAGGTCGATCAGCCCATTGATCAGTACAAAGGCTGCCAGCAAGGCCAACTGCTGACCGATTCCGCCGTCAATGGTGGCGAGCAGCCACTGGTTCAGAGCTGAGAGCCCGCCCAGCAGCGTCCAACCTAGCAGAACAACAACGCCGATGAACAATTCCAGCAGGCCAAAACGGGCTTTGGCAACGGTGTAATCAGCCGCCTTTTGGTGGGCCGACAGCGTCACCGTGCTGGCAAAGGCATCAGGTACCTGCGGGCGCCGTTGGGCCACATACCGTATCTGCCGACTGTTCAGCCAGAATTTCACCGAGACGTTGACGAGCAGCGCGAGTCCGAAGATGACGCTTGGCCACAATGAACTGGGAAAAAGCTTGAATGAATCAACCATGGCGCTCGAGTTTAGGGCATCGGCGACAATCGAACGCATGAACGCTACGAACCCCCTGCCAGCGGCCGCCGAGTTGGCCAAATCAGACCAAAACCTGGTCTGGCTCGATTGTGAGATGACCGGTCTCGACCCTGAGATCGAACGCATCATTGAAATTGCCGTGGTCGTTACTGGTCCCAAACTGGAGCCCAGAATTGAGGGCCCGGTGCTGGTGATTCATCAAAGCGATGAATTGCTGGGCAAGATGGATGCATGGAACAAGGGAACCCATGCCAAGACCGGCCTGATCGACAAGGTCAAGGCGTCGGTTTTATCGGAGCTTGAAGCACAGGCCGCCGTGATTGAATTTTTGAGCCGCTACGTTCCCAAAAACGGCTCACCCATGTGCGGCAACAGCATTGGGCAGGACCGGCGTTTTCTGGCCCGCTACATGCCCAAGCTGGAGGCCTTTTTTCATTACCGCAATCTCGATGTGAGCACGCTCAAAGAGTTGTCCAAGCGCTGGCGGCCCGAGGTTTACAGTGCGTTCAAGAAGCAGCAGCGCCACACCGCTCTGGCCGATGTGCATGAGTCTATTGATGAGCTGGAGCACTATCGCCAGCACTTCCTGAAAGTGGGTGATTAGGTAATAACCCGAATCCATGCCATAATTCTCGGCTGCACCGCGATCGGCGGCGCATATTTGTGCATCTCCCTTCATTCACCGTGCCCAAAGCAGATTCGCTCTCGCGTTCTGCGCAAAAGGGCTCCCCGCGCTGGTTGAACTCCTAGAGAGTCAGAGCAGGTTCCGTTTGATGGTTGATGTTTTATAACCATTGACGGAGCAGTTGCATACCCTGCGGCGCTCGCGTGTGAGTAATTCCATGACTGACGCTATCCAAGCGACGGGCGACCTTTCGCTCGTTGAAAATATTTCCATTGACGCTGCGCAACCACAGCAAGAGCCGGTTCAAGCCGCCCCGGAGGTTCCGAACGGGTTTTTGCCCCTGGGCCTGGCACCCGAGCTGATCCAAGCCGTGAAGGACCTGGGATTCACCCAGCCCACGGCTGTTCAACTCAAGACGATTCCGCTTGCCATGCAGGGTCATGGTGCGAACGACGCAACCGCCCGCTATGTCGACCTGATGGTGTCCAGCCAGACCGGCAGCGGCAAGACTGCGGCCTTCTTGCTGCCCGTGCTTCACACCTTGCTGGCACAACAGGCACAGGCCGAAGCCGATGAGCGCGCCGCTTTTGAACATGCTGTGGCTCAGGCCGCAGAGCGCGGCGAAGCGCCCCCGAAGCGCGCCAAGCGCAAGGACCCCACCAACCCCCGCCATTTCACGGCCCCTGCACCGGGTGCTCTGGTGGTTTGTCCGACCCGCGAGTTGGCCCAGCAGGTGGCCCATGACGCCATCGATCTGGTGCGCCATTGCCGTGGCCTGCGTGTTGCCAATATCGTGGGCGGCATGCCCTACCAGTTGCAGATTGCGAAGTTGCAAAACGCCAATCTCGTGGTGGCCACACCGGGCCGATTGCTTGATTTGCAGCGCTCCATGCAGATCAAACTGGACCAGGTTCAGTTTCTGGTGGTTGACGAAGCCGATCGCATGCTCGATCTTGGGTTTTCGGACGACCTGGCCGAAATCAATCAGCTGACCATCGAGCGCAAGCAGACCATGATGTTCAGCGCCACCTTTGCGCCGCGCATTCAGCAGCTGGCAGCGCGCGTGATGCGTGAGCCCCAGCGCCTGCAGATCGACAGCCCGCAGGAAAGGCATCAGAACATCCAGCAAAAACTGTTCTGGGCCGACAACGCCCAGCACAAGCGCAAACTGCTTGACCACTGGTTGCGTGACACCACGCTCAATCAGGCAATTGTCTTTGCCAGCACGCAAATCGAGTGCGATGGCTTGGCCAATGATCTGCAGCAGGCGGGCTTCTCCGCCGTGGCTTTACACGGCGCGTTGAGCCAGGGCTTGCGCAACCGGCGCCTGATGGCTCTGCGCCAGGGTCAGGTGCAGATTCTGGTGGCGACCGACGTGGCGGCACGCGGCATCGACGTGCCCACTATCAGCCATGTGTTTAATTTCGGTTTACCGATGAAGGCCGAGGATTACACCCACCGCATTGGCCGCACCGGCCGGGCCGGGCGCGATGGCTTGGCCGTCACGTTTGCCGAATTTCGCGATCGTCGCAAAATTTTTGATATCGAAGCCTACAGCCGCCAGCAGTTCAAGGCCGATACGATTCCCGGACTTGAGCCCCAGCAGCGTTTTCCAGATTCGCGCCCGAACTCCAATTTTGGCGGTCGCGAGAGCCGCGGCGGGGGCAATGGCTATCCATCACGGGACCGCAAGTTTGGCGGTGATCGCGTGAGTGGATTCGGGGCCAGCCGCGGTGGTTACGCCGGCGGCAATGAGGGTCATTCACGCAGCGGTGGATTCGCAGGTCGTCCCAATCAGGGCGGTGGCGGCTTTGGGCAGCAGGACGGCCGTGGTGGTAATGCCCGCGAAGGCTTTAGCTACGAACGCAAAGGCGGTTTCAATGATCGTTTTGCCGCACCCCGAAACGAAGGGGCCGCGCCGCGTGGAGATTTTGGACCCCGCAAACCCGCCCTTGGCAAGCCCACGGGTGCCAGGCCTGGCAATGGCGGCAAGGTTTTCGTGCCGCGCGACGGCCGCAGAGGCCCTCCACGGGGCGCCTGAGGGCGAGCGTCATCAGTCGACATGACTTTGGAGCTCAGGGGTAACTGATTTTTCCAAAGGGGTGTAAACCCCTAAGGGTATTGCCCTATAATTTCATACTGGGTAAAAGAGATCTCGAGTCGTCTGTACCCAGTCGTTGCAGGCCCGTAGCTGTGACAATTTCCGGAAATTGTTTCGATAACTTATCAGGTAATTCAAAAATGAACAAATCACTCGTTTTGGCCGCTGTCATCGCTGCCGCTGCACTTGCTGCTTGCGGCAAAAAAGAAGAAGCTCCCGCTCCCGTGGCACCAGCTGCCGTTGAAGCTCCTGCACCCGCAGCAGCACCCGCCCCCGACGCAGCTGCTTCGGCTGCCGACGCTGCGATGGCTCCCGCCGCTGCAGCTTCCGAAGAAGTCAAGAAGTAATTCTTCCTTTTTCGCCAGCAAAGCCACCGCGAGGTGGCTTTTTTTATGTGCTCAGCCTGGCTTAGCCTGGGGCGTGTCATGGGCGGACAGCCCGTTGGTCACGCAGGGGTAATCCAGTTTCAATCGCAATTCCTGCTTCATGCGTGTGTTGTCCATACGGCGCGACTCGCTCATGAAACTCATCAGCATGGGCGAAAGCGTCTGCTCGGCGGTCGCCCTGGACACACGGGGCGGACGGGCCAGCCCGTACAGATCGGCCGCCAGGTCAAAATAATCTCCCATCATCAGATGGCTGTCGTCGTTGACGTTGTAGGCGCGCTGCGGCTTGCCCCTCCACAATGCCGCCAGACAGGCTCGTGCCAGGTCGTCGGCGTGAATGTGGTTGGTGTGGACATCATCGCTGGCGCGCAACACCGACAACCCTGAATTCAGACGTGCGCGCGGCGTGCCACCAACCCGATCGGGGGCGTAGATGCCAGGAATGCGCAGAACGTTCGTGCGAATGGCGGCCCCGCGGCCCAGGTTGCGAACAAGATATTCTGCGAAATATCTCCTCCTGGCCCTTTCTGTTTCCGGGTTTAATGCTTTTGTTTCGGTAGCAACGTCGCCCTGACAATCGCCGTAAACGCCGCTGGTTGAGCCGTACACAAGGGCTTTGGGCAAGCGGCGCAGACGAAGCGTCCGCACCAGGGCAAGGGTTCGGGGGTCGCCACCGCCCTGGCCAGGCGGCGGCGCAAGGTGAACGACGCGGGTTGCCAGACCGGCCAACCGGCGCAAGGTCGAAGGTGAATCGAGATCGCCCAGGAGCGGCGTGATTCCACGGGCGCGAAGCATCGCAACGCGCTCCGGACTGGAGGTGAGCGCCAACAGGTGCACCGGTGATGGCAGGGCTTTGGCCAGGCGCAGACCGATGTCTCCACATCCGACGATCAAAACGCGTTCACGGCGAAAGCGCGCCGGCAGCGTGCCAGAGTGCGTCACGTAAGAAATGGATTTGGAGCGGCACAGCCAGGACAAATAAAATACCTCATTTGGAATACTAATTCCGCCAAGGATACAAAGAAACATGCAAGACAGTGCAAACCCCGGGTCCGGGTTCCGGATTACCGTGCAGCCCAGCGACCGCACGTTTACCGCTGGCCCCGAGGAGAGACTGCTGGACGCTGCCATCCGGCAGGGTATTGGCATGCCCTATGGGTGCAAGGACGGGGCCTGCGGGTCCTGCAAGTGCAAGAAGCTCCAAGGGTCGGTGGTACACGGGCCCCATCAGAGCAAGGCGCTCAGCGACGAAGAGCAGGCCAACGGTTTCATATTGACCTGTTGTGCCGTAGCGCAATCGAATCTGGTGTTGGAATCGCGTCAAGTCACTGTGCAGGGAGCGTTGCCTGTTCGGAAGATGCCAGCCCGTGTCAGCCGCATGGAGAGAAAATCTGACGATGTCATGCTGCTTAAGCTGCAGCTTCCCGCTGGCGAACGCTTTTCCTATCACGCTGGGCAGTACGTGGAGTTCATTTTGCGTGATGGCTCTCGGCGCAGTTATTCCATGGCGAATGCGCCTCACACACAGGTTGAGGGCAGTGGAGCGCTTGAACTTCATATACGGCACATGCCGGGCGGCAAGTTCACCGACCATGTTTTTTACGCCATGAAGGAAAAGGAGATTTTGCGGATCGAGGGGCCCTATGGCAGTTTCTTTCTACGTGAAGACAGCGACAAACCTGTGATTTTGCTCGCCTCGGGCACCGGATTTGCGCCCATCAAGGCGATTGTGGAGCACCTGCAATTCAAGGGAATTGATCGCTCCGTCTCCCTGTACTGGGGTGGGCGTCGCCCGGCCGACCTGTACATGGATGCGTGGATCCGGACCCGTGCCGCCGAGATGCCCCGGTTGCGCTATGTGCCTGTCGTCTCGGACGCGCTGACGCAGGATCGCTGGGTCGGACGCACCGGATTTGTCCACCAGGCGGTACTTGACGATTTTGCCGATCTGTCGGCCTACCAAGTTTATGCCTGTGGTGCACCCATTGTGGTGGACTCGGCCCGGGCCGCCTATGTCGCCATGGCCGGGTTGCCGCCGCAGGAGTTTTTTGCAGATTCTTTTGTCAGCGAAGCCGACAAGGCCCAGAGCCTTGCCACCGCCTGATGCAAGTACTTGTAACTTGAAACGGAAGGTGGCGGGGCTGCCCCGTGGATTGACTGTCACAAACCATTACCTTATTGAGCACACTGACCTTAATGAAGTGCCGATACTTCATGCACAGTACTCATCTGAGCCGTGCTCGCTTGACCATGCCTTTCGTTGATAAGCGGGATAATTCACAAAATTTATATTCGTACCCGAAATGCAGTCATGACCATGAATCAGTACCTCAAACTTTGGCTCGGAGCGCTGGCAACGGCGGCGTTCGGTGCGACGGTCTTCGTTTCGGGTTGCACTTCCGCGCCACCGGCACCACCGACCGCTCCGCCTTCCGTACCGCCAGTTCCCCGCGCTCAACCGCCCGCGGCTTCACCACCGGTTGCCAGTGCACCGAGCGTTTCGGGTGTTGGCATTTCCAGCGCCGCCAATTCGCGCGATTACCGCAAAGATGCCGCCAGGCATATCTATGGGCGCAATTCGGCACGCATATTCCAGGGCAAGATGCCTCCTTTGTTGTACGCCATTGGCGTTTTGCAGGTTGAAGTGGACGCCAGCGGCCGTGTGACCGCAACGCACTGGATGAGAGCGCCCAGTCACGCACCCGAAGTTGTTGCCGAAATCGAACGCACCGTGCGCCAGGCGGCCCCCTTTCCCGCACCCACGCGCATGGGCCGCGTGACCTACACCGACACCTGGTTGTGGCACAAAAGTGGAAAGTTCCAGCTCGATACGCTGACCGAGGGGCAACTTTGAGCCGCGATTTCCGATCTGCCTTGGTCTGACCAAATTAGACAATTGCGCGCACCGGAATGGGTGCATCCGGGTTGCGGCGTGTCGGCGTTTCGCCCCCTCCGGTGGTCGCGGGGTTTGGCAGGGCATCTAAAGCGCCGTGAGCCACTCTCATTCGCGTCATGACATCGCGCCCCTAGGCACTGCACAGTGGCCTTTTGTCAGGGCGTAAACTCGGGGTTCGCATGACTGCGCTGTACCGCAGCCCCCGCCATTTCCAAGATTCGACGAGGAACTCAAGATGAGCAAGGAACTTTCACCCGCAGAAAACGCCCTCCGTGACGCAGCACGCGAGTACCACCGCACCCCCACACGCGGCAAAATTTCGGTAACCCCGACCAAGCCCCTTTCCAATCAACGCGACCTGTCGCTGGCCTATTCACCGGGAGTGGCCTATCCCTGCCTGGACATCGAGGCCAATCCGGAGCTCGCGGCAGAGTACACCTCCCGTGGGAATCTGGTGGGAGTGATCACCAACGGCACTGCAGTGCTCGGCCTGGGCGACATTGGCCCGCTGGCGTCCAAGCCGGTGATGGAGGGCAAGGGCTGCCTGTTCAAGAAGTTTGCCGGCATCGACGTTTTTGACATTGAACTGGCCGAGCGCGATCCAGACAAACTCATCGAGATCATCGCCGCCATGGAGCCAACCCTGGGCGGCATCAACCTCGAAGACATCAAGGCGCCTGAGTGCTTTTACATCGAGCAGAAACTGCGCGAGCGAATGAACATCCCGCTGTTTCATGACGATCAGCATGGCACGGCCATCATTTCAAGCGCAGCATTGCTCAACGGACTCGAATTGGTGAACAAGCGCATTGAAGACGTGAAGATTGCCGCTTCTGGGGCTGGGGCTGCGGCCATCGCCTGTCTGGACGTGATGGTTGGATTGGGCGTGCGCCGGGAGAACGTGTTCGTATGTGATTCCAAAGGCCTGCTCTACGAAGGTCGCCCCGGCGGCATGGACGAATCCAAGAAGCGGTACGCACAAAAAACCGATCTGCGCACGCTGGCCGATGTGGTCGATGGGGCTGACGTGTTTCTGGGCTGTTCGGCGGCAGGCGTGCTGTCGGCCGAGATGGTCAAGACCATGGCCGACAAGCCCATCATACTGGCACTGGCCAACCCCGAGCCTGAAATCCGCCCTGAGCTGGCCAAAGCCGTTCGCCCCGACTGCATCATTGCCACCGGGCGCTCGGACTATCCGAACCAGGTGAACAACGTGCTGTGCTTCCCCTACATCTTCAGGGGCGCGCTGGACTGCGGTGCCACCAAAATTACAGAGGCCATGAAGCTTGCCTGCGTGCGCCAGATTGCCGATCTGGCCAAGGCAGACATCAGTGAAGAAGTGGCCAATGCCTATGCGGGCAAGGAACTGGTCTTTGGTCCGGAGTACCTCATTCCAACGCCCTTTGATTCCCGTCTGATTCTGCGCATTGCTCCTGCCGTTGCCAAGGCAGCCGAGGATTCCGGTGTTGCGACACGGCCCATCAAGGACATGGACGCCTACCGCCAGCAGCTATCACGTTTCGTCTATCAGACCGGCATGTTCATGCGCCCGGTGTTCTCGGCGGCCAAATCCGTGGCCCCCGAGGCCAAGAGGGTGGCGTTCGCTGACGGTGAGGACGAGCGGGTGCTGCGCGCGGCGCAGGTGATCGTCGATGAAGGTCTGGCCAAGCCTATTCTGATCGGACGGCCCGCCGTGATTGAGGCTCGCTTGCTCAAGGCTGGTTTGAGAATCCGCCTTGGCGGCGATGTTGATTGCGTCAACCCGGAGGATGACGCACGGTTCCGCCAGTACTGGGAGACCTACCATGGTCTGATGGGACGCCGCGGCGTGTCGGTTTCGGCGGCCAAAGCGGCTGTTCGCCGCTCCAATACCACCATTGGTTCGCTGATGGTCAAGCTCGGTGATGCCGACGCCCTGCTGTGCGGTTTGGTGGGGCGGTTTGACGTGCACCTTGGCCATATTCGCGACATCATTGGCGTCAAGTCGCAGGCCTCTGGTTTGGCCACTCTCAATGCCCTCATGCTTGAACAGCGCACGCTGTTTATTGCCGACGCGTTTGTCAATGAGGATCCCGACGCAGTCCAGCTTGCCAGCATCGCTGCCATGGCGGTGGAGGAGGTCATCCGCTTTGGTTTGCCACCAAAAGTGGCGTTCCTCTCGCATTCGATCTACGGGTCGTCCAACCGCAAGTCGGCCGTCAAAATGCGCGAAGCGTACGAGTTGTTCCGCAAGATCGCGCCCGAGGTGGAATGCGACGGAGAACTGCATGGCGATGCGGCCTTGTCAGAAGAAATTCGCAGGGCCGCCCTCATGGACAGCAATCTTCACGGTGAAGCAAATATCCTGATTTGCCCCAATCTGGATGCTGCAAACATTCTTTTCAATGTGCTCAAGGTCACTGGCGGGCACGGCGTGACGGTCGGACCGATTCTGATGGGCGCCGCCGCCTCTGCCCACGTGCTCACGCCGTCATCGACGGTTCGGCGCGTGGTGAACATGACCGCGCTGGCCGTGGCCAACGCGGCCCATCAGGCCGTGGCCCGGTAGCCATTGCGCGGCCGGTTTATTTGTTGTGCGCGATGGAGTGCCGGGGTGCAGCGCCCCGGCGTCCGGCCTGACCCCACGACGGAACCGGACTGGCCCGTGATTCTGATGCCCGTGGCGGTTGCGTCGCATTTTGTTTGATATGACCTATTCGCTCAATACCCTTCAATCGTCCCGCGCCGCTGCCCCGCCGCTCCGTTCGGGCTGGCGGCGTTTTGCGCAGGAACTTGGCCTGCTGGCCGGATTGCTGGTCCTGGTGCTCTGGCTGATCGCGCTCATGAGCTACTCGGGGCTGGACCCTGCCTGGTCGACCTCGGGCGCGGGCGGCGCTTTGCACAATCGGGCGGGCCGGGTCGGTGCCTGGCTGGCCGATGCAAGCTATTACTTGTTTGGACTTTCGGTCTGGTGGTGCGTGGCGGCCGGGGTGCGAGCCTGGCTGACCGGGTTTGCACGGTGGTTGCGCGGTCGGGAACTGCTGGCGCAACCTGATGCTGATCGGTTGCCCCGCTCGCGGGTGGCACGTTTCAGGGCCAGTCGCTTTGCGTTTTGGACAGGTCTTGTCCTGTTGCTAATCTCCAGCGCTTGCCTGGAGTGGGCGCGCCTGTACAGCCTGGAGGCTTATTTGCCGGGTCAGGCGGGGGGCGTTCTGGGCTATGTGGTGGGTCCGCTCGGCGTGAAATGGCTGGGCTTCGCCGGTTCCGCCCTGGTCGCAATCGCAGTTGGCGTGTTGGGATCAGCCCTGGTGTTCCGGTTTTCATGGGCCCATGTGGCCGAAGGCCTGGGTGCCTGGTTGTATTTTCAGTTTGAATCCCGTCGGGATAAACGTGAGGTGGCACAAGACATTGCTTTGGGTCAGAAGGCCGCACGTGAACGTGAAGAGGGGGTGTTTGAGGAGCGCCTGGATATCGCGGTGCAGCATCCCCGGCCGGTGGTGATCGAGCCCGTGCTGGTCGATTTGCCCAAGAGTGTGCGGGTGGCCAAGGAGCGGCAAAAGCCCCTATTCCAGGAACTGCCCGACAGCAAACTGCCGCAGGTCGATTTGCTCGATGGCGCGCCTGGACGTCAGGAGTCCGTCGCCCCCGAGACGCTGGAGATGACCAGCCGCATGATCGAGAAAAAACTCAAGGACTTTGGCGTCGAGGTAAGGGTGGTGCTGGCCCAACCAGGTCCTGTGATCACCCGCTACGAGATCGAGCCGGCCACCGGGGTCAAGGGCTCGCAAGTCGTCGGGCTGGCCAAGGATCTGGCTCGCTCGCTCAGTCTGGTCTCGATCCGTGTGGTGGAGACCATCCCCGGAAAAAACCACATGGCACTGGAATTGCCCAACGCCAAGCGCCAGACCATCAAACTGTCCGAAATTCTGGGCTCGCAGGTCTATAACGAGGCCAAATCCCTGCTCACGGTGGGTTTGGGCAAGGACATTGTCGGCAACCCGGTGGTGGTTGACCTGGCGAAAATGCCCCATGTGCTGGTGGCGGGCACGACGGGGTCGGGCAAATCGGTCGGCATCAACGCCATGATTTTGAGCCTGCTGTACAAGGCCGAGGCCCATGATGTGCGGCTTTTGATGATCGATCCCAAGATGCTGGAAATGTCGGTGTACGAGGGCATCCCGCACCTGTTGGCGCCTGTGGTCACCGACATGCGCCAAGCCGCCTATGGCCTGACCTGGTGCGTGGGCGAGATGGAACGCCGCTACAAGCTGCTGAGCAAGATGGGCGTGCGCAACCTGGCGGGCTACAACACCAAGATCGACGAGGCCAAGGCGCGCGGCCAGCATATTGGCAATCCGTTCAGCCTCACGCCCGAGTCCCCCGAGCCTTTGGATCGCCTGCCGCATATTGTGGTGGTGATTGATGAGCTGGCCGACCTGATGATGGTGGTGGGCAAGAAGATCGAGGAACTCATTGCCCGGCTGGCGCAGAAGGCGCGCGCAGCGGGCATTCACCTGATCCTGGCCACCCAGAGGCCCAGCGTCGATGTGATCACAGGCCTGATCAAGGCCAATATTCCGACCCGCATTGCGTTCCAGGTCAGCAGCAAGATCGACAGCCGCACCATTCTCGACCAGATGGGGGCCGAGGCGCTGCTCGGCATGGGCGACATGCTTTACATGCCCAGCGGAACCGGTCTGCCAGTACGGGTGCACGGGGCCTTTGTGAGTGACGAAGAAGTGCACCGGGTGGTCAACTACCTCAAGAGCCAGGGCGAGCCCAACTACATTGAGGGCGTGCTTGAAGGCGGCACGGACGACAGTCTGAGCGAGATGATGGGCGAGGGCAGTGGCGCTGGTAGCGAGAAAGATCCGATGTACGACCAGGCCGTGGAGGTCGTTCTCAAGAATCGCAAGGCCAGTATTTCGCTGGTGCAGCGGCATCTCAAGATTGGTTACAACCGGGCTGCACGCCTGGTCGAAGAAATGGAAAAAGCCGGGCTGGTCAGTTCCATGAGCGGCAGCGGGCAGCGCGAAATTCTGGTGCCGGCGCGCCCCGAATAGCTGCCCCGGCCAAATCCTGGTTACAGATCCCATTCACGAATGCATCTAAGATGAAACGTTTTGCTAGTATTTGTATAGCTATATATGTAGGACTGGCGGGGGCTACAGGGCTAGAAAGCCTTGAAGTTTTCATGAAGACCGCCAGCACGGGCCGGGCCGAGTTCACCCAGGTGGTGACCGCACCGGCCAGGGCGGGGCAGACCGCGCGCAGCAAGACATCCAGCGGAACCTTTGAGTTTTCCCGTCCCGACCGATTCAAGTTCATTTACCGCAAGCCTTTTGCCCAAAGCATCGTGGCCGATGGCCAGACCCTGTGGCTTTATGACGTGGATCTCAATCAGGTGACGGCGCGCCAGCAGGCTCAGGTGCTCGGTTCAACACCGGCTGCGCTGATCGCCGCCGCGCCCGATCTGCGCGCTCTGCAGTCGGAGTTTGCCTTGAGTGATGGACCAGTGCGCGACGGCTTGCAGTGGGTCGTGGCGGTACCCAAGGGCAGGGATGGCCAGTTGCAGTCCATTCGGGTGGGGTTTCGAGCCAGCGCCAATACCGCCGAACTTGCGGCGCTGGAGATTGTGGACAGCTTTGGCCAAATCTCGGTGCTGAGCTTCAGCAAGGTCGAGGCCAATGTGCGCTTGGCGCCCAATGCATTTGAGTTCGTGCCGCCCAAAGGCGCGGACGTGATTCGCCAGTAGGCCAGGCCCCGCGGCGCAGCGCCCGTCAGGGCGCGGTGGACGCTCCGGCCAATTGCTGGCCGCTGGCAAGGTGCAGGGTTTGAGTCGGAAACGCAAAGCTGATCCCGCGTTCGGAAAATTCCCGAAGCAGCTGCAAATTAATGGCTTGCTGGATATTCATGAAGCTCAGGTAGTCGGCCTGCAGAACAAAATACACGGCTTCAAAGTCCAGCGACGAGGCACCAAAACCCTTAAAGTGGGCACGATCAAAGCGCACCCCTTGCTGTGATGTGATGGCCTGCTCAATGAGAGCGGGAATGCTTTCAAGCAGGGGCGCTGGCGTGTCGTAGGTCACACCAATGTTGAAAAGCGCGCGGCGCTCCTGCATCCGTTTGTAATTGCGGATGCGACTCTTGAGCAGGTCGTTGTTGGCAAAAATGAGCTGTTCGCCGCTGAGACTGCGCAACCGCGTGGTTTTGAGCCCCACGTGCTCGACATTGCCCATCAGGTCCCCCACGACGATGAAGTCACCAATGACGAAGGGCTTGTCAATGGCGATGGACAGCGAAGCAAACAGGTCGCCCAGAATGTTCTGAACCGCCAGTGCCACCGCAATGCCGCCAATGCCCAGGCTGGCGATCAGCGCGGTCACGTTCAGGCCCAGGTTGTCCAGGATCATCAGCGTGATCAGTGCCCACAAGGCCACCCGGCCTAAAAACGACAGCAGAGAACGGGTCATGGCCCGGGAGCCGGCGTCGCTGTCCTGACCTTCCGAGAAACGATGTCGCAGCCAGAAGTCCAGTCCCCGGTTGGTCCAGAATCCGCACTGAAGGATCAGCAGGGTGATCAAGGAGCGGTCGACGATCCTGTGTGCTGCATCGGGCAGGTGCAGAAATTGTGCGGCCACATAAAAGCCAACCGCGCCAGCCAGCAAAATTCGGGTGGCGGCGAGAATTTCGATGAAAAAATCGTCCAGCAGCGTCTCGGTGGTCTTGGCAAGATGCCGTAGCCGGTGCAGCACCAGCCAGCGCAGAGTCTGAAGGGCCAGAAGAAAAGCCACCATGGCGAGCAGCGCGATGGTCCAGTCCTCGGTGCTGTTGTTAGCGATAATTTGACGAAACATGCTTCTTGGATGCTATTTCAGGTGAGTCAGGTGAACGCGGGCCAGCCCCCTGGGCGACCCGCTGTGGCGGTAGACCGGCAGGGCTCGGCTCGGCGCATTTGCATTAGACGGGGGCCTGGGGCGGGTGGCCCAGATCACGCTTTTCCAGGCGGTCTTCGAGCTCGCCAATGTAAGCGCTCAAGGTCGTGCCCGATTGCTCTACGGCGGCGCGAACCTCAATATCGAGTTGATCCATCCTCGCCAGCAACACTGTTTTGGACTCTGATGCCAGGCCTTGCTGGGCTTTGAGTTCAGCTGCAAGAAACGTGCGCAGCTCGGTAAAGCGAGAGGCTTCGGCCTTGTCCGCAAGTTCTCGGTTGCTGCGCAATTCCTTGGCATGGCGGCGCGTGTCCAACAGAACTGTGGTTTGAAAGTAAACCACGAACACAAGGAAAAACGCCACCAGCGCCACTACCAGCGCGAGCATGACCAGGCCCAGCGGTGCCTGGACCTCTGCCACGCCCAGGGACAGCGTGGTGGTCGCCATGAATGCATTCCAGTTGAGCACCGTAAAGGCGCTGACTGCGACCAGAACCAGGAGCAATAGCAGTGTGCGAACCTTCATTTGGAACAGCTTTCAAAGTGGTGTGTGAGGGTCATCGAGAGCTTGATGCCTTCGAGCATGGTATTACACCACGCAGCGGTGAATTCACCAGGGCAGCGAGTATGCTTGCGACATGAAAACTGTCGTCAAGCGCAGGGCTGTTTCATGACGCAAACGTCCACCCCACCCGCTCAGCCGCTGGCCGAACGCCTGCGTCCCCAGTCCCTGCGCGAGATTGTGGGCCAGCAGCATCTGCTCGGGGAAGGGCTGGCGCTGCGCGTTGCGTTTGAGTCCGGGCAACCCCACAGCTGCATTCTGTGGGGCCCCCCCGGAACCGGCAAAACCACCATCGCCCGTCTGATGGCCCATGCCTTTGAGGCCCAGTTCATCACCATCAGCGCCGTGCTGGGCGGGGTCAAGGACATTCGAGAGGCGGTCGAGCTGGCCAGCCAGGTGCGTGATCAGGGCCGACGCACGATCGTGTTTGTCGATGAAGTGCACCGTTTCAACAAGAGCCAGCAGGACGCTTTTTTGCCACACGTCGAGAGCGGATTGTTCACCTTCATTGGCGCCACCACAGAAAACCCCTCGTTTGAGGTCATCTCGGCCTTGTTGTCACGGGCGGCAGTTTATGTGCTTCAGCCCTTGTCTGCACACGATTTGGAGAAAATAGTAGCCAAAGCCCTTACCATGCATGACTTTCCAGCTATAGAAAATGAAGCAAAGGAGCGTTTGATCACCTTTGCCGATGGGGATGCAAGGCGATTGCTCAACACGCTTGAAACCCTGGCAGTGGTCGCCGGGCAGCAAAAGTTGGCCGAAATCACCGATGCCTGGTTGCTCACGGTGCTGGGTCAGCAGATGCGCCGCTATGACAAAGGCGGCGATCAGTTCCATGACACTATCAGCGCTCTGCACAAGTCGATACGTGGCTCCGACCCGGACGCGGCGCTCTATTGGTTGGTGCGCATGCTCGACGGCGGCGTTGACCCCCGCTATCTGGCGCGTCGCCTGATCCGAGCCGCCAGCGAAGACGTCGGTCTGGCCGATCCGCGCGCTCTGCAACTTGCACTTGACGCCGCTCAGGTCTACGAGCGCCTGGGCTCACCGGAGGGCGAGTTGGCGCTGGCCCAGTGTGTGGTCTACCTTGCAGTGGCGGCCAAGTCGAACGCGGTGTACAAGGCTTTCAAGGAAGCCAGGGCCCTGATCAAGATGGAGGGTACCCGGCCGGTGCCCCTGCATTTGCGCAATGCGCCGACCAAGCTGATGAAGGACCTCGACCACGGCAAGGGTTACCGCTATGCCCACGACGAAGAAGACGGTTTTGCCGCTGGCGAGCGTTACTTGCCCGTTGGCATGGCCGCGCCAAACTTCTACCGCCCCGTTGAGCGGGGGCTGGAAATCCGCATTGCGCAAAAGCTGCAGCAGTTGCGAGAACGCAACCGGGCGCAATCAGGGGATGGAGAGTCCTAGGTTTGGATGGACCCCGGCGCAGAGCCAACCGGACGCGGAGATTGCGATCGATCAATGGTCGTGCTGCGCCCGGGCTTGACGGGCAAGGGGATTGGAAAAACAATTTGCGGGTGATTCCAACCTGGGGGAAGACTATGCATCACAGCGCAAAATGTCCGAAATGTGAAGCCGCGATCACTGTGCTTAAATTTGAATTGGTCGATGTTGCAGAGAACAATCAGCCGGTGGCCCAGGCCGGTCTGTATTTGTGCCCGAAGTGCAATACGGTTCTGGGCGCGGGGCTGCACCCGGAGACCATGATCAGCGACATTGTTGAAAGACTTAAAAAGTAGCAGCGTGAACTGTTGACCATGTTTCAGCGCTTCTAAGCCCGAATGCGCGGTCGGGTGACTGACCCGCGTGTTTGGCGTCCAGTACACAGCTCGGGATCAGAGTTGTTCGGGTGATTCTTAATAATGTCAAGGTGTCGGCTCTCTAAGGTCTTGGGCATCTGCGTCTAAATCACTACATCAAGGGCTTATCCCTAGTCAAAGTGGTGCAATAAATCCATATACTCGCCCGATGATTTTTTGGGCCGTTCAAACCACGAGGATGGTTCGTCCCATGAACAAACTTTAAGGAAATCCCAGTGAATATGAAGCTTGCTCGAATGATGGTGTCCTTTGCCTGTGCGCTGGGGCTGGTTTTGCCGCTGGTTACGGGCGTGGCCCAGGCTCAAACCGCTACACCCCCGGCCGCACCCGCGGCTGTCGCCACGTCCGCCGCCGTGGGCGAGGTGGCTGAAGCCGCAGCGCCAGCGGCTGCACCCAAAAAGGCTGAGATTGACAACCCCTATGGCCTGGAGTCCCTGTGGAAGACCTCGGACGTCGTGGCCAAGACGGTCCTGGTTCTGCTGCTGATCATGAGTGCCAGCAGCTGGTACATCCTGGTCGTCAAGCTGTTCGAGCAGGCCAGAATCCGGCGCCAGGCCAACAAGGTTGAGAAGGACTTTTGGGGTGCCGGCACCGTCCAGCAGGGCTGCGACAAGCTCGATGCCAACAGCGCGTTCAAGTTCATTGCCAATGCCGGTCTGGAAGCGACCCGAAAGCACGAAGGCCTGATGGGGCACGTTCCCTTGAATGATTGGGTCACCATGAACATTCAGCGCTCGGTCGAACGCATCCAGAGCAGCCTGCAAGGCGGGCTGTCGGTGCTGGCCACGGTTGGCTCGATTTCCCCGTTCGTGGGTTTGTTCGGTACGGTGTGGGGGATTTATCACGCTCTCACGGCCATCGGCATTTCTGGCCAGGCCTCAATCGACAAGGTGGCCGGCCCGGTGGGAGAGGCGCTTATCATGACCGCACTCGGTCTGGCGGTGGCAGTGCCGGCCGTGCTGGCCTACAACTGGCTGGTTGGTCGCAACAAGGACACGATGGCAGACATTCGCGCCTTTGGCAGTGATTTGCATGCGGTGATTCTCGGTTCCGTCAAGAAGAGCTGACTGGCGTGGCGCTGGTTTTGAGGATATTTCCATGTCCATGAACGTTGGTTCCTCTGATAACGGCGACGACGCCGTCATGTCAGCCATCAACACCACGCCCCTGGTGGACGTGATGCTGGTGCTGCTGATTATTTTCCTGATCACCATTCCCGTGGTAACCACCTCCATCAAGCTTGACCTGCCCAAAGAGCGCGTCGAGGTGCGCGAGTCCAAGCCGGAAAACGTCATCGTTTCCGTCAATGTGGCTGGAGATATCTACTGGTATGACCAGCGAGTTGACACCGTCGAAGACCTGGTGACCAAGCTCAAGAAAGTTTCCACCAAGAAGCCACAACCCGAAGTGCAAATCCGTGGTGATATGGCCGCTCAGTACGACGGCGTGGGCAAAATTTTGTATGCCTGCCAGCGCGCTGGCATTGTCAAGGTTACTTTCATCACCGAGCCGCCGCCGCTGGGTGGCTGAGGGCTTCAAGAAAAATTTGCAAGGACTCTCCCCATGAGTATGAACGTAGGAAGTTCAGGCAGCTCGGACGAACCCGAGGTGATGATGGACATCAATACCACGCCCCTGATCGACGTGATGCTGGTCTTGCTGGTGATGCTGATCATCACCATCCCGATACAGCTTCATTCGGTCACCCTGGAAATGCCAGTGGGCGCGCCGCCCACCAGCTTGGTCAAGCCAGAAAAAATCCAGATTGATATCGACGCCAAGAGCGTGGTGTACTGGCAAGGCCTGCCCGTCACCGCCGAGGCTTTACAGGCCAACATGACCGAGCTTGCCAAGGCTGAGGTGCAACCGGAAATACACCTGCGGCCTAACAAAGAGGCCAGCTACGCGGTCTTTGCCAACGTGTTGTCCTCAACACGGCGCTTGGGGCTGAACAAGATTGCCGTGATCGGCAGCGAGCAGTTTGTCAAATGAACACCACCGTCGCACCAAACGCCTCTATCGGCATCAATTACCGCTATCAGCCCAGAGACCCCGGTCGCAGGATCAAAGGCTTGGTCATTGTCATAGCGCTGCACGCCTTTATTGGCTATGCCCTGGTCTCCGGACTGGCGCGCAAGGGCCTGAATCTGGTCAAAAAACCGCTCGAAGCGGTGGTGATTCAAGAGGTCATCATTCCGCCCCCGCCCCCACCCCCGCCGCCCAAGAAGATCGAAAAGCCCAAGGAGGTGCCAAAGATCGAGGCGCCGCCGCCGCCCTATGTGCCGCCGCCCGACATTGCTCCGCCTGTGGTGAGCACGACCGCTCCAACCATTGTGGCTTCGGTCGCACCGCCCAAGGCGCCGGTCGTCATTGCGCCACCGCCACCGCCACCGCCGCCCAAACCGGTGGCCGTGGGACCCAAGCGCACCAGCATTGGTGTGGCGTGCCCCACGCAAGTGGCACCAGATATGCCACGGCGAGCGATCCGGGAGAACATTGAGGGCGTCGTCAAGGCCCAGATTCGCGTCAAGAACGGCGTTATTCAGGAGGTCACGATACTGTCCGGCCCCAACGTTTTTCATGAGGCTGTTCGTGAGGCCATGATGCAGTACAAGTGCGTCAGCGATGCCAGCGAGGTCATTGCCACACAGGAGTTCAGCTTCAAACTCGATTGATTTTCAGGGTGGCGTGCACCGCTGGCCGCTGCGTGCCTGGCTCAAAAATCGATGAGCCGGATTCCGCCACTGATGCCATTTCGCAACAACCTTGTCAAACTTAGGGATTTAACTTAGTTCCCGCCCTTGCAACTGAATGTAAAGTTACCGCCACATCACGCTCACGGGGTGGGCCAGGAAGCAATTGCTGTGGTGATTCACGGTTGCTGGTTACAAATTTCTTCACTTTTTATTGGAGCTTTTATGAATCGATCAAACCCCAGATTCCGGCGCAGCCTGCTAGCGCGTTCGGCCATTCTTGCCTGCAGCGCCACTGCTGCGGTTCTGTCTGTGCAACCAGCATTTGCTCAAGACACCACGCAGCTTCAGCGCGTGGAGATTACCGGATCGTCGATCAAGCGAATTGCGGCGGAAGGAGCGCTGCCGGTGACGGTGATGAAGGCCGAGGATATCAAGGCGTCGGGCGTCACCTCTGCGGTCGATTTAATTAAGAAACTGGCCACGGTCCAAGGGTCCACCGGCGAGTCTGCCGCAGTTGGCGGTCAAAGTTTCGGTTTTTCTGGCATTTCGGTCCACAACGTTGGTGAAACACGAACCCTGGTTCTGCTCAATGGCAAGCGTTTGGCCCAGTTTGGTGGGCAGACGCTGACCGGGTTTGCGGCTGGTTTCGATTTGAATTCGATCCCACTTTCTGCCATTGAACGGGTTGAAATATTGACCGATGGCGCCTCTGCACTGTATGGCGCTGATGCCATTGCTGGCGTGGTCAATTTCATTACCAAGCGTGATTCAACTGACGGTGATGTCACGGTTGGGTACTCGATGCCATCCGGCGGTGCTGAGGAAAAGCGGCTCAGCGCAACCAAAGGCTTTGGTTCCCTTGAGAAAGATGGCTACAACGTGATGCTGTCATTTGGACATGACGAGCGTACGCAACTGCTGTCCACGGCCCGCAAGTATGCTTCAACGGGAAAGATTTACTTCGATTACAACGGCAAGAAATACCGAATTCAACAGTTTTCACCAAGCCCGATTCCAGCAAATGCCCTTGACGATCAGGGGCAATTGATAAGCCCCTATCAAAAAACGCATGGGGTGTGTCCAGCCAAGACATTCCGGGTCATTGAGCCATACAACGACGGTTCCGGCCTGGCTGACGATTATTGCGGATTCGACTATGTTGGCGAACTAGAGATCTATCCCGAGCGCACCCGGGACAATTTCATGGCGTCTGTCACCAAGAAGGTAGGCGATCAGCAAATATTTGCAGATGTATTGCTTTCGAGAACCAGCCAGATTTCACGAATCGCGCCAGTGCCCGGTGGTATCGGAATCGCCGCTGGTACGCCACTGCACACCCAGTACTTACTGCCACTCGGAATTACAGGCGACAGCTTTGCTTACTATCGGATGTACGATCTTGGCAAACGTACCAGCGACGATACCGCCGACTTCGGCAACATCGCTCTGGGATCCAAAGGGTGGCTTTACGGCTGGGATTACCAGGCAGGATTGACCTACTCGCGTAGCGATGTGAAAGGTAGTATTTCCGGGTACCCAGGCGCATTGGCGGTTAAGACCTTGAAGAACAGCGGTCTGCTGGACCCGTTTGTTGGTCCAGGCCTCCAGTCTGCTGCCGCTCAAGCTGCCATCGACGCTGCAAATTACAAGGGATATTGGGATGGGGGCGTTTCCGCTTTGACCGCACTGAGCCTAAGTGGTTCACGTGACCTGATGCGACTGGCCGGCGGGCAGATGATGCTGGGAGCAGGTGTTAACTTCAACAACGAAAAGTTTGAATCCAAACCCAGCCCCTTTGCCCAAGGCATTCTTTCAAACCCCGTGGCTGGAACGTTATGTGACGGGACTACAGCCAAGCCATGTGATCAACGTTTTGGCGATGCTTCTGCATCTCCGCCGTATTCTGCCAGCCGCAACTCGGCGGGCGTTTTCGGTGAACTGGTTATACCGGTCGCAAAATCATTGGAGCTCGGTGCTGCGGTCCGAATGGACCACTATTCGGACTTTGGCGACGCGACTACTGCGAAAGCAAGTTTCCGCTGGACTCCTTCTAAGCAATGGCTGGTGCGAGGCTCTGTTGGTTCTGGTTTCCATGCACCTACTGTGCCACAGGTCAACGCTACCTTGCGTGGATATGGCGTAACCAGCGACAAGTACCTCTGCACCCCCGCTTTGCAGGCTGTGGCTACCGCAAATGGCGCGGTTTGTCAGACTGGCAATAGGCAATACGATCAACTTGCCGGCGGAAATCCCCTGCTACAGCCTGAGAAGTCGAAGCAGGCCACACTGGGTCTGCGTTTTGAGCCAAATGCGTCGGTGTCATTGGGCGCTGATCTATGGCATGTCCAAATCTCAGACTCGTTTGGTCAACTCACGGAGCAACTGGTATTCGCAAACCCTGGGGCCTTTCCAAAATCTTGGAGCAAACAGCGGGATATAGGTACGGGCGTCGATCACTTGGCATTTGTGGCTGACAACCAAAATCTCGGCAAATCATTTTCAACGGGCATTGATTTTGATTTCGTAGGACGTGCTAAAACTCCGGTAGGTTTGTTAACAAATCAACTGACATTAACTTATATGGTGCGTGAGGAAAGTCAGCTTGAAAAGGGTGGCGCATACTATTCGGCGGTTGGTAACTTTGCTGAACTCGGGTCGGTGTCATTCCGAACCAAAGGCCGGTTAAATTCGTCGTTGAAGACAGGCGCATGGACAAACACATTGGGGGTAAATTTTCAATCTGGTTACACGGATCAGTTAACGACGGTTGAAGTACTGGATGCTGCAGGCAACGTTACTGGCAATGAAGATATTCGCATTAAGGTTGGTTTTTACTCCACGCTGGATTGGCAAACGGTATGGAGTCCCGAAAAGGGAGCTTGGACCATCACGGCTGGTGTGCTGAACCTGCTCGACAAGGCCCCACCATTCGTTGTATCCAGTGGCGGCGCAAATCGAGGTCAACAGATTGGCTACGATGACCGGTACTACGACTCGCGCGGGCGGACCTACTATTTGAACGCGTCATACAAGTTCTAATTGTGAAAAGTTAGGTAGATCTGACAATTAGAGTGGGGGGAGTCTGTTGACGAACAGTCGGCGGACTCCTTTTTTTTAGTGCCCTTTTTGTGGCTTTTACATGAACTTGAATGGCTTCATTATCTTCATCCGGTGGCTAGGCTCGACTACCTCCGGTCTGGCAGCAGGCATTGTGCTGCCTATGTTGTTGGTCGCGTGCAACGACGTCTCGAATAACCCCCATCCGCCCGGGTCTGAAAAGACCAACACGATGTTCGTGCCGTTCAGCAACCGTTCGCCCAAATACCTCGATCCCACCAGTTCGTATTCGAACGATGAAACGCCATACACCTATCAGGTTTATGAGCCGCCGTATGGCTACCATTACCTCAAGCGCCCCTACACCCTGATTGGCCGCGCCGCCCAGGAAGTTGCGACGCCGCGCTACCTTGACAAGCAGGGTCGGGACTTGCCGGAGAGCGCACCCGGTGAGCAAATTGCCCAGACGGTTTTTGATGTCAAGATCAAGCCCGGCATCAAATTCGCACCGCACCCCGCCTTTGCCAGAAATGCCCAGGGGCAATATCTCTACCACGGGATGAAGCGTGAAGACGTTGAAGACAAACATCAGATCACCGATTTCAAGGAAACCGGTACCCGCGAGCTCACCGCGGACGATTACGTGTACTCGATCCGTCGCCTGGCCACGCCGCGCATCAAGTCTCCGTCGTTTTCGACCATGGCCGATTACATTGTTGGCTTGAAGGAATACGGTGAGCGCATTGTCAAGGTTGACAAGGAGTTGCGCGCCAATCTGGCGCCAACCGACCGGGATTTGCCGTTTCTTGATTTCAGGCAGTATGCTTTTGACGGTGCCCAGGCCATCGACCCGCACACGCTGCGGATTCGGGTCAAGGGCAAATATCCCCAGTTCAAATACTGGCTGGCCATGACCTTTTTTGCGCCCATCCCCTGGGAGGCTGAAAAGTTCTATGCGCAACCTGGCATGGCCGAGCGCAACCTCACGCTCAACTTCTGGCCTGTGGGCACCGGCCCCTACATGCTCACCGAGTTCATTGAAAACCGGCAGCATATTCTGGAGCGCAATCCCAATTTTCGTGGCGAACCATACCCCTGTGAGGGGGAACCCGGCGACGCCCAGAAGGGTTACCTGGCCGATTGCGGGAAGACGATTCCGTTTGTGGACAAGGTGGTGTTTGACATCGAAAAGGAACAGGTGCCGCTGCAGGCCAAGTTCCTGCAGGGCTACTACGATTCTCCGGCCATTGAGCGGCTTGACCATGGAACAGGCTACATCGTGGCGATGGGCGACGACAAGCGCAAGGAAAAGGAATTCACCGAAAAGGGAATCAAGCTCCCCACCACGACGGAAGCCAACAACTGGTACATCGGTTTTAACTGGCTCGACCCGGTGGTGGGCAAAGGCAGCAGTGCGGAGCAGGCGGAGCGCAACCGTAAGCTGCGCCAGGCGCTCTCCATTGCGATTGACTGGGAAGAGCACATTGCAATTTTTGAACGCGGCCAGGGCAAGGCAGCCAACGGGCCGCTGCCGCCTTCACTCTTTGGCTACCGCGAAGACGGTCCCTCGGCTTTCAACCCGGTGGTTTATCGCAAGGGGCCAGACGGCAAGCCGATGCGGCGCTCCATTGACGAGGCCAAGAAGTTGCTGGCAGAGGCGGGCTATCCGGATGGTCGCGATGCCACCACGGGCAAGCCCCTGGTCCTGAACTTTGATTACCAGAATACGGCACCCGGCACCAAGGCCGTGCTTGATTGGTACACCAAGCAGTTTGCCAAGATCGGTATTCAGATGGAAGTGCGGGCGACCGACTACAACCGTTTTCAGGACAAGATGAGCAAGGGCTCGATCCAGATTTATTTCTGGGGTTGGCTGGCCGACTATCCAGATGCAGAAAACTTCCTGTTCATGCTGTATGGACCCAACTCCAAGGCATTGACCGATGGCAATGGCGAGAACAATTCAAACTACCAAAGCGCGCAGTACGACAAACTGTACGAGCGCCTGAAATTCCTGGAAGACGGGCCGGAGAAGCAGGAGATCATTGACCAGATGATTGCTGTGGTGCAGCAAGACGCTGTCTGGAGCTTTGGCTATTTTCCGACCTCGGCCGCGGCTTACCATCAATGGATCAGCAACGGCAAGCCCACGCAGATCATTCGCAACCATATTGGCTATTTGCGTTTGGATCCGGCCTTGCGAACCGCAAAGCTGGCGCAGTGGAACAAGCCCGTGTGGTGGCCTATTCCGTTGATACTGCTGGGATTGCTCGCCGCGATTCTTCCGGCCTGGTTCGCCTGGCGGCGGCGCGAGCGGGAAACGGCGGCCCGCTCGCTGGCCATTGAGGTCAAGAAACCATGATCAATTACATCATCCGGCGCATCGGCTATGGGGTGCTTATCCTCATTGGCGTGAACGTCTTCACATTCATCCTGTTTTTTGCCGTCAACACGCCCGACGACATGGCACGCATGAACATCGGTGGCAAACGGGTGACGCAAGATGCGATCGAGAAGTGGAAAGTGGAGCGGGGTTACAACAAGCCACTGCTGTGGAACAAGCAGGAGGCAGGCGTCGAAAAAGTGACCAAAACCATCTTTTACGAGCGCTCGGTGCCTCTATTTGCGCTCAAGTTCGGTGCCTCGGACAGCGGTCGCGACATCGGGTACGAGATGCGCCAGAGGGTGGGGCCGTCGGTGGCATTGGCCGTCCCCACGTTCATTCTTGGAATATTCGTCGTGATCGTTTTTTCTTTGCTTTTGGTATTCTTTCGAGGCACTTATCTCGAGTTCTGGGGGGTGTCGTTGGCGGTGTTTCTGCTCTCCATTTCAGGCCTGTTCTACATCATTGCCGGACAGTTTTTCTTCAGTAAAATTCTGAAGCTGGTCCCGATTTCAGGGTTTGCCGGTGGCTGGGATCTGTTCATTTTTCTGGCACTGCCGGTGGTGATCGGCATCGTCTCCCGCCTGGGCGGCGAGGCGCTGTTCTATCGCACGATGTTCCTGGAGGAAATTGGCAAGGATTACGTTCGCACGGCCCGCTCCAAAGGTTTGAGCGAAACGGTGGTGCTGTTTCGCCATGTGTTGCACAACGCGCTGCTGCCCATTCTCACGAGCACCGTGGCGGTATTGCCGCTGCTGTTTCTCGGCGCGCTGATCATGGAATCGTTTTTTGGAATTCCGGGACTGGGCAGCTACACCATTGACGCCATCAATGCGCAGGACTTCGCGGTGGTTCGCTCCATGGTTTTTGTGGGTTCAATGCTCTATATCCTGGGGCTGATCCTGACCGATATTTCCTACACGATTGCCGACCCCCGCATTCGTTTGAGCTAGCGCCGTTCAGGATAGCAACATGCCTAAATTTGTATTCCTGGCCACTGACATTGCGCTGTTTGCGCTGTTGCTGGCCATCGCCTTTTATGTCTGGCACTCCCTGCGCACGCCCACCCTGCGCCAAACCTGGCGGCATGTGTTGCACGACGGTGCTGCCATGTCCGCCGGTGTCGTTCTGCTGTTGTTTCTGCTGATGGCGGTACTGGACTCGGTTCACTTCCGGCCCCTGTTGCCGCCCGCCGCTGGTGCGGCCGCCGACGCCGGGCCGGCCTATTCGACGCGAACCCTGTCCACGCTGGATCTTTTGCTGGCGGGCCCACGCGAGGCGCGCGAGAAGACCTATTCTGCGCCGCTTGAAACTCATCAGTTTTCAAAAGAGTCCATGCTTGTGGACGGAAAATCGGTGCGCGATTTTCCACGTCTGAAGTTCGGCGGCGCGCACCTCACCGACACCAGTGCCCAGTGGGCCGGCGACGTGAGCTCGCGCTCACTGGCCGGATTGTTGTTCGGGGCTGTTGCGGCGGCGCTGGTCTGGCTCGTCGTGGCCTTTTTGCGGGCACGGGCCTGTTCGGTCGGTCTGGTTGAGTCCGTGCGTGCAATCTGGCATGCCAAATCGGAGGTGCCCTGGCGGGCCATGCTGATTACTGCGTCGGTGGTGGCAGTTGTTGTTGGTTGGATTGCCGCGCTGTGGCCTTATTACCATGTCCTGGGCACCGACCAGACCGGCAACGACGTGCTGTTTCAGGCGCTCAAATCAATTCGCACGGCGGTGGTGATCGGCTCCTTGGCGACTGTGGCCACCTTGCCACTGGCCATCATGTTCGGCATTCTGGCCGGGTATTACAAGGGCAGGGTGGACGACGCCATTCAATACCTTTACACGGTGTTGTCCTCGATACCGTCGGTGCTGCTAATCTCTGCATTTGTGCTGATGATTCAGGTCTTCATTGACAAGAACCCGCTGCTGTTTGAAACCGGACTGGAGCGCGCCGACATTCGTCTGTTTTTGCTGGCAGCGATTTTGGGCATCACTGGCTGGGCTTCCCTGGCCCGACTGCTGCGCGCCGAGACGCTCAAGCTCGGGGAACTCGATTATGTGCAGGCTGCGCATGCCTTCGGGGTGCCGGACATCGGCATCATGCGCCGACATATTCTGCCCAACGTGACGCACATCGTGGTCATCGTTGCGGTGCTTGATTTTTCGGGATTGGTGCTTTACGAAGCAGTCCTGTCCTATGTTGGTGTCGGTGTCGATCCCACAACCAACAGTTTTGGCACCATGATCAACGGCGCGCGCAACGAGATGTCGCGCGACCCGGTGGTGTGGTGGTCCCTGCTGGCCG
This sequence comes from uncultured beta proteobacterium, assembly GCA_963784775.1. Taxonomy (GTDB): domain Bacteria; phylum Pseudomonadota; class Gammaproteobacteria; order Burkholderiales; family Burkholderiaceae_C; genus Rhodoferax. The sequence goes on from CAWAST010000007.1 coordinate 330,478, forward strand.
CTTTCGTGTTCATGGTGGCCTTGGTGCTGTCCATGACGCTGTTCGCCAGCGCCGTGCGCGAGGCTTTTGATCCGCGTTCCCGGGCATTTCGGGTTCGCCGAAACAAGCCGTCCTCTGCGCCGGTGGCGCGCGTGGCAACAGAACCCCAGGAAATCAAATGATAGAGATTCAAAATCTCACGACCGAACTCGACTCAGACAGCGGGCTGGTTCGCGCAGTCGACGCACTGACGTTGACCATCGAGCGGGGTGAGACCTTCGCGTTGGTGGGTGAGTCAGGCTGCGGAAAATCCATGACTGCCCTGTCCATTCTGCGTTTGCTGCCTGACAGCGGGCGCGTTGCGGCGGGCAGTGTCACTGTTGATGGCGCTGACCTCATGGAGTTGCCTGAGGCACGCATGCGCGATTTTCGCGGTCGCAGAATCAGCATCATTTTTCAGGAGCCTTCGACCAGCCTCAACCCGGTGATGAGCGTGGGGCGCCAGATTGTGGAGGTGATCGAGCGCCACACCGCCATGCGCGGGGCCGCCGCAGTGGCCAAGGCAGTCGATTGGCTCAAGCGCGTGGGCATCCCTGAGCCCGAGCGCCGCGTCAATGACTACCCGTTTCAAATGTCGGGAGGGCAAAAGCAGCGGGTCATGATTGCCATCGCCCTGGCCGCCGAACCCGATGTCGTCATCGCCGACGAGCCCACCACGGCGCTGGATGTGACCATCCAGGCTCAAATTCTCGATCTTCTCAAGGAACTGCAGCGCTCTCAGAAGATGGCCATGTTGCTTATTACGCACGACCTGGCCATCGTCTCCCAGATGGCGCATCGCGTTGCGCTGATGTATGCCGGTCAGATCGTCGAGGTGGCGAGTGCCTCTGATTTTTTCGCCCGTCCGCTGCACCCCTATGCGATCAACCTCTTTGATGCGCTGCCCGATGAAACCAAGCGGGGACGCCGTTTGGCGTCCATCGCAGGTTCGGTGCCGGCCCTTAACCAGGAGTTTGCGGGTTGCCGGTTTGCCGACCGCTGTGCCGATGCGATGGACCGTTGTCGCAATACCAAACCGTTGCTGGGAGAGCGGCAGTCGGGGCATACCGTTCGCTGCTTCTTGTATGACAACGCCGATGCCTCTGTCAAGCCCACCCATGTGGCGGGCCTCGATGGCATTCTGGCGCGCGAGTCTGGGGCCGGCTCCACAGTGCTGGAGCTGCGCGACTACAAGGTCTGGTTCCCGATTCGCAAGGGTCTTCTGCAGCGCACTGTGGGTCATGTGAAGGCGGTCGATGGCGTGTCGTTCAGCATTGCGCAAGGGCGAACGTTGGCGTTGGTGGGGGAGTCGGGCAGCGGCAAGACCACGGTCGGTAAGGCTTTGCTGCAACTCCTGCGTGGCAAGGCGGCCATCAGCGGGTCGGCCAGTCTTGACGGCCAGGCGCTTGACCAACTAGATGGCGAGGCGTTGCGCACCGCGCGGCGTGCGGTGCAAATCGTGTTCCAGGATCCTTTTGCCTCACTCAACCCGCGGATGCGGGTCAACGAGATTCTGGAAGAAGGTGTGGCCTCGCTGCGCCCGGATGTGACGCCAGCGGAGCGCCAGGAGCGGGTCGCGGCGCTGCTGGAAAAGGTGGGCATGTCGCGCACCGCGCTCACCCGATATCCGCACGAGTTCTCCGGCGGCCAACGCCAGCGTCTGGCCATCGCACGCGCCCTGGCCGTTGAACCCCGGTTGATCATCGCCGATGAACCTACATCAGCGCTGGATGTATCGGTGCAGGCGCAGATTCTCAATTTGCTGAAGCAATTGCAGCAGGAACTGGGCGTCGCCTACCTGTTTATCACGCACAACTTTGGCGTGGTCGAGTATTTGGCCCATGAAATTGCCGTGATGAAGGACGGTCGCCTGGTTGAGTCCGGGCCTGCGGAGAAGATCCTTCACGCCCCCCAGCATGACTACACGCGCACGCTTCTCAAGGCGGTGCCACGGCTGCAAAAGCAGGCTTGAGACCATCCTGGCCACAAGGCAGCGGCGGTGCTCATTCGTATCCGTAAATCGACGCCTCTCAAACCACCGGTAGCGTGCCGGCCGGTTTGACTTCTTTGAGCGAAAAACTGGTTGATATTTCCTTGACCCCGGGCAGACTGCGGATCTTCGTGCGCACCAGTTGCGAGAACGATTCCAGGTCCAGTGCGACAGCTTCAATCAGATAGTCGTAACGCCCCGAGATGTTGTGACAGGACAGTACTTGGGGCAGGGCCACCACTTCCCGTTCGAATGCGGCCATGATCTCGGGCATGTGGTTGTCCATTTGCAGATGGACAAAGCCCGTCACTCCGTAGCCGAGCTTGCTGCGGTTCAGATGTGCGTGGTAGCCCTCGATGACACCGGATTCTTCAAGTTGACGCACCCGCCGCCAACAGGGCGAAGCCGAGAGCGACACCAAGTGTGCCAGTTCTGCCACCGTGTGGCGAGCGTCCTGCTGAAGCGCGTTGAGCAGGAGGCGATCTGTGTGATCCAGTGATTCGGTTGTCATTGGAAGATTATTCGTCAAAAATGGCTAAAAAGAAGAATATTTTGCCTAAAAGTTTCCTGAAAATCCATACAAAGCAAAACAATTTGTCCTGATGTGGGGAATAATTTTGGCAGGAGTTGATCTTCACTAACACGGCAAGGAGCGATCATGAGCGAGACAAAAGCCACCACGGGTTTCAGCACCCGCGCCATTCATTTTGGCTACAACCCGGCCGACCATCAGGGCGCGCTTGTGCCTCCGATCTACACCTCGGCCACCTTTGCCTTTCCCGACGCTGCCTACGGTGGGCGCTGTTTTTCGGGCGAGGAGTCCGGCTACTTTTACACCCGCATTGCCAACCCGACACTGGCCCTGCTCGAAGCGCGTCTGGCCAGTCTGGAACAGGGCGTGGGTGCGGTGGTGTTTGGCTCAGGCATGGGTGCGATCACGGCCACGCTGTGGTCGATGCTGGAGCCCGGTGACGAGGTTCTGGCTGACCTTACGCTGTACGGTTGCACGTTTGCATTTTTGAATCACGGTCTGGGCCGCTTTGGCGTGACGGTGCGCCACATCGACATGACCGATCCCCACCATCTCGCCAAGGCCATGGGTCCGCGTACCCGTGTGGTGTATTTCGAGTCTCCCGCCAATCCCAACATGCGCCTGGTCGATATTGCAGCGGTGGCCCAGATCGCGCACCGGGGTGGCGCCAAACTGGTGGTGGACAATACCTATTGCACCCCGTATTTGCAGCAACCCCTGGTACTGGGTGCCGATGTGAGCGTGCACTCCATGACCAAGTACCTCGGCGGCCACGGCGATTTGACGGCGGGTGCTGCCATTTTTGCCGGTGCCGAGTTGGCCCAGCGGGTGCGGCTCTACGGCCTCAAGGACATGACCGGTGCCGTCATGTCCGCCCAGGACGCCCATCTGGTGATGCGTGGTCTCAAGACGCTCACACTGCGCATGGACCGGCATTGCCAAAGCGCGCAAACCGTCGCTGAGTTTTTACAGTCCCATCCGGCGATGGAGGCGGTGCACTTCCCCGGCCTGGCGTCGTTTCCCCAGCGTGCTCTGGCCGAGCGGCAGATGCGCCAGTTCGGCGGCATGATCGCCTTTGAGCTCAAGGGTGGCATGCAGGCCGGTACTCAGTTTATGGACGCGTTGCAGTTGGTAACGCGGGCGGTGAGCCTGGGTGACGCCGAGACGCTGGCGCAACATCCGGCCAGCATGACGCACTCGACGTATTCTCCCGAGGAGCGGGCGGAGCACGGCATCAGCGATGGGCTGGTGCGCCTGTCCATCGGACTTGAAGACATTGAGGATATATTGGCAGACATTGCCCAGGCGCTTGACCAGGTTAGCGCCGCTCAGTGAGCGATCGCGGGCCAATGTAACGCCGGGCCCGCACGAGGCCGATCCAAGTGAGGTGAACAGCATGAATCAACAAGACCGAGCTACCGAGTTTGACCCGGACCCCCAGGAGACGGCAGAGTGGCGCGATGCTTTCTTGGCGCTGATCGAGCGGCAGGGCCCTGAGCGTGCCCGGCATATTCTCGATGAACTCGCTCACACTTCGCATGTGCAGCGTGTGGGCTGGAAGCCTGCTCTGGCGACGCCCTATATCAACACCATCGGGGTCGATCAACAACCTGCGTTCCCGGGTGATCTGGCGGTGGAGGAGCGGCTGGCCTCGTTGATGCGCTGGAACGCGCTGGCCATGGTGGTGCGGGCTAACGAAGCCTATGGTGAACTGGGCGGGCATATTGCCAGTTATGCCAGCGCCGCCGACCTGTTTGAGACCGGCTTCAACCACTTTTTTCAAGCCCGCTGCCAGGAGCCGGGGCGTGAGAATCTGGGGGACTTGGTGTTTTTCCAGCCACACAGCGCCCCGGGCGTGTATGCGCGGGCCTTTCTTGAAGGCCGACTCAGCGCCGACGACCTGGCCTGCTACCGGCAGGAACTCACCGCCCCAGCAGCGGTCACGGGGCAGGGCGCCCGCGGCCTGTGCAGCTATCCGCATCCCTATCTGATGCCCGACTTCTGGCAGTTTCCCACCGGCTCGATGGGCATTGGCCCCATCAGCTCGATCTACCATGCGCGCTTCATGCGCTACTTGACCCATCGCGCGGTGTTGGACTGTTCGGCGCGCAAGGTCTGGGGTGTGTTCGGGGACGGTGAGATGGACGAGCCCGAGAGCATGAGCGCGCTCACGCTGGCTGCGCGCGAAGGGTTGGACAACCTGGTGTGGGTGGTCAATTGCAATCTGCAGCGGCTTGACGGCCCCGTGCGCGGCAACGGCCGCATCATTGATGAGCTGGAAAAACTGTTTTCCGGTGCCGGTTGGAACGTGATCAAACTGGTCTGGGGCAGCGATTGGGACGGTCTCTTTGCCCGCGATGTGAGTGGCGCCCTGGCCAAAGCTTTTGCCAACACGGTGGACGGACAGATGCAGACCTTTGCCGCCAAGGACGGCCGCTTTAACCGCGACACATTTTTTGGGCAGAACGACGAATTGGCGCGTTTGGCACAGGGGTTGACGGATGAACAGATCGACCGCCTCAAGCGTGGCGGCCACGATCTGGTCAAGATTTACGCCGCTTACGCCGCAGCGGCCCAGCACAAGGGCCAGCCCACCGTGATTCTGGCGCATACCAAGAAGGGCTATGGCATGGGCAGTGCCGGTCAGGGAAAGATGACCACACACAGCCACAAGAAATTTGACGAGACCGACCTGATCGCTTTTCGCAACCGCTTCAGCCTGCCCATGAGCGACGAGCAGGTCAAGAACCTGGAGTTCTACAAGCCGGACGACGACAGCACCGAGATGCAGTATCTGCACGCCCAACGCCAGCGCTTGGGCGGCTTCTTGCCAAAGCGCATGACCGACTGCGACAGCTTGCCCGTGCCTGAACTGGCCAGCTACGCCCAGTTCGCGCTGCAAGCCGATGGCAAGGAGATGAGTACCACCATGGCCTTTGTGCGCATATTGGCCAACTTGCTCAAAGACCCGGTGCTGGGGCCGCGCGTGGTGCCCATCGTGGCCGATGAAGCGCGCACCTTTGGCATGGCCAACCTGTTTAAGCAGGTGGGCATTTACTCGAGCGTGGGGCAGCGCTATGCACCCGAGGACATTGGCTCGGTGCTGAGTTACCGCGAGGCGCTGGACGGTCAAATTCTGGAAGAAGGCATTTCGGAGGCCGGTGCCATTGCAAGCTGGACGGCGGCGGCCACCAGCTACAGCGTGCACGGTGTCGCGATGCTGCCCTTCTATATCTATTACTCCATGTTCGGCTTTCAGCGTGTTGGCGACCAGATCTGGGCCGCCGCGGACCAGCGTGCGCGGGGTTTTCTGCTGGGTGCCACCTCCGGGCGCACCACCCTGGGGGGCGAGGGGCTGCAGCACCAGGACGGCACCAGCCATCTGCTGGCAGCCACCATTCCCAATTGCAAGGCTTATGACCCGGCCTTTGCCGGCGAGCTGGCGGTCATCGTCGATCAGGGCATGCGCGACATGCTGGTCGATCAAAAAGACGTTTTCTACTACATCACCATGATGAACGAGAACTACGCCCAGCCGAGCTTGCCTGCCGGTGTTGAAGCCGATGTTGTTCGTGGGTGCTATAAATTTCGAAGCTACTTGTGTAGACAGGACGTGGGCCAGAGCCCAAAAACATCCAAACATTTGACACTCATGGGGTCCGGGGCAATTCTGACTGAAGTGATTGCGGCAGCGCGGCAACTGGCCGACCAGGGTGTGGCCGTGGATGTGTTCAGCGTGACCAGTTGGAGTGAGCTGGCACGTCAGGGTCAAGTCTGTACCGGACCTTCGTCTGATACAGGGGGCACCGCCATTCCTTTTGTCACAGAAAAACTGGGTCAGGGCTGCGGGCCCATCATCGCCGCCACCGACTATGTTCGGGCGGTTCCCGAAAGCATCCGCGCCTTCATTCCCGAAGGCCGTGCTTACCTGACGCTGGGGACCGATGGTTTCGGCCGGAGCGACACGCGCGCCGCGTTGCGGGCCTTTTTCGGCGTCGATGCAGCCAGCATCGTGCATGCCGCCAGCGACCTGCTTGAGTAGGAGTGAACCCTCCGTCGGACCGCTTTTTTCTCAGATTGAAAACAATCCGGTTGGCCAAAAACCAAGGGTAAACCCACGCAGAGCAAGGGCTAACCCCCGATCTGCCTTCGCTACAATCGCGTCCACCGGGCTGCTGGTGTGCCAAGCTGGTCGCTCGTGGTGTTTGCTGATTTCTGAGCCCGGGAACTTTGAAAACTTCGGGGCAGGGCAGCAAGTCGCCCATGCAGAGGTGGGTCATACTCGGAGAAGTTTATGGATATTTTGTTACAGCAGATCATCAACGGTCTGGTGTTGGGCAGCATGTACGCCTTGGTGGCCTTGGGCTATACCATGGTCTACGGCATCATCGGCCTGATCAATTTTGCACACGGTGAGGTGTTGATGATCGGCGCTCTGACCAGCTGGAGCATCATTGGACTCATGCAAAAAGCCATGCCGGGGGTGCCAACCTGGCTGATGCTTTTGATTGCGACGATCATCGCCTGCGTGGTGGCTGCCACCCTCAATTACGTGATCGAGAAGCTGGCCTACCGACCTTTGCGCAACAGCCCACGATTGGCACCCTTGATTACCGCCATTGGCATGTCAATTCTGCTGCAGGCCATTGCCATGATCATCTGGAAGCCCAACTACAAGGCTTTCCCGACCATGTTACCAACAACACCTTTTGCATTTGGTGGGGCTGTGATTTCGCCCACGCAAGTTCTGATTTTGGGCCTGACGGTAATTTCGCTGGCCGTTTTGATGTGGCTGGTGCACTTCACCAAGCTGGGGCGCGCCATGCGGGCCACCGCTGAAAACCCGCGGGTTGCCGCCTTGATGGGGGTCAAACCCGACATGGTGATCTCTGCCACCTTTTTGATTGGTGCGGTCCTGGCCGCCATTGCGGGCGTCATGTGGGCGGCCAATTACGGCGTTGCGCACCACATGATGGGCTTCCTGCCCGGGCTTAAGGCGTTCACGGCGGCGGTGCTCGGTGGCATTGGCAACCTGGGCGGGGCGGTCGTCGGGGGCATTCTGCTGGGTCTGATCGAGACGCTCGGTGCGGGCTACATCGGAGACCTGACGGGGGGCGTGCTGGGCAGCAATTACCAGGATATTTTTGCCTTTGTTGTTCTGATCATCGTGCTGACGCTGCGTCCTTCCGGACTGCTGGGTGAGCGCGTGGCAGATCGGGCTTGAGGAACGGCATCATGAATCAACAGAAAAAAATCGTACTGTTCCTGGCTGCAGCCATCGGGCTGGTGGTGTTGCCGCTGGTCCTGCAGGGCTTTGGCAATGCCTGGGTCCGCATTGCGGACATGGCGCTGCTGTATGTGCTGCTTTCGCTGGGCCTGAACATCGTGGTCGGGTACGCCGGTCTGCTTGACTTGGGGTATGTGGCCTTTTTTGCCATCGGCGCCTATATGTATGCGCTACTGGCCTCACCTCACCTGATCGAGACCTTCCCCGCCATCGCAGCGATGTTTCCGCAGGGAATGCACTCGCCAATCTGGATTGTGATTCCTGCCTCGGCCCTACTGGCTGGAACTTTCGGCATTTTGCTCGGTGCACCGACCCTGCGTTTGCGGGGCGACTACCTGGCCATCGTGACCCTGGGTTTTGGTGAAATCATCCGCGTGTTCCTGAACAACCTCGATTACCCCTTCAACATCACCAACGGGCCCAAAGGTCTGGGCACCATTGATTCCTTTCATATTTTTGGATTGAATTTTGGTGACGATTTGAAAATTGGCGGTTTTGAGGTGGCATCCGTGTCGCTGTACTACTACCTGTTTCTGGCTCTGGTCATCTTCAGCATCATCATTTCCCATCGCCTGCAACTCTCGCGCGTAGGCCGGGCCTGGATGGCGATTCGCGAGGACGAAGTGGCCGCCAAGGCCATGGGCATCAATACCCGCAATCTTAAACTTACAGCATTCGGAATGGGCGCCACGTTTGGCGGTGTCTCCGGTGCCATGTTTGCTTCCTTTCAGGGTTTTGTTTCTCCAGAGTCATTCAGTTTGATGGAGTCCATCATGATCGTGGCGATGGTGGTGCTCGGGGGCATCGGCAATTTGCCTGGTGTGATTCTGGGTGCGGTATTGCTCGCGTCCCTGCCTGAAGTGTTGCGCTATGTTGCCGGTCCGTTGCAGTCCATGACGGACGGGCGCCTCGATGCCGCCATCCTTAGGCAACTGCTGATTGGCTTGGCCATGATCGTCATCATGCTGCTGCGTCCGCGCGGTTTGTGGCCCTCGCCAGAGCATGGCAAGTCGCTGCAAAGCGTCAAATCCTGATTTTTGCTGGAACGAACATGACAGAAACTGTACTTAATGTCGCTGGCGTCTCCAAGCGATTCGGCGGCCTGCAAGCACTCAGCGATGTGGGGATCACGATCAAGCGCGGTCAGGTTTACGGCCTGATTGGCCCTAACGGCGCTGGCAAAACAACGTTTTTCAATGTATTGACCGGCCTGTATGCCCCCGACAGTGGCACCTTCGAGCTCGCGGGCAAGACCTACCGCCCCACCGCTGTGCACGAAGTGGCCAAGGCCGGCATTGCCCGGACCTTCCAGAACATTCGTCTGTTTGCCGAGATGACAGCGCTTGAGAATGTGATGGTGGGGCGTCATGTGCGAACCCACTCGGGGTTGCTGGGTGCGATTTTCCGCACGAAGGGGTTCAAGACTGAAGAAGCTGCCATTGCCAAACGCGGCCATGAATTGCTTGAATATGTGGGCATAGGTGGCCTGGCTGACTACAAGGCACGAACACTGAGCTATGGCGACCAGCGCCGGCTGGAGATTGCCCGTGCCCTGGCCACCGACCCGCAACTCATTGCGTTGGACGAACCCGCTGCGGGCATGAACGCCACCGAGAAGGTCATGCTGCGTGAATTGATCGACAAAATTCGCAATGACAACCGCACCATTTTGCTGATTGAGCATGACGTCAAACTGGTCATGGGCCTGTGCGATCGCGTAACGGTGCTTGATTACGGCAAGCAAATTGCCGAAGGCACGCCTTCGGATGTGCAGAAGAATGAGAAAGTAATTGAAGCCTATCTGGGCACCAGCGGACACTGATATGACAAAAACTCTTCTTAAAGTGACGGGCCTCAAAGTGGCTTATGGTGGCATTCAGGCGGTCAAAGGCGTTGACTTTGAGGTCCATGAGGGTGAACTGGTGTCCCTGATCGGCTCCAACGGCGCGGGCAAGACCACGACCATGAAAGCGATCACCGGCAGTCAGCCCATCAATGACGGTGACATCGAGTATCTGGGCAAGAGCATCCGGGGGCAGGGGCCCTGGGACTTGGTCCGGCAGGGTCTGGTCATGGTGCCCGAAGGGCGCGGCGTCTTCACCAGGATGTCGATTCTTGAAAACTTGCACATGGGTGCCTACATCCATGACGACAAACCCCAGGTGGCGGCCGACATTGAGAAGGTTTTCACGATCTTTCCGCGTCTCAAGGAGCGCCGCGACCAGCTGGCCGGAACCATGTCTGGTGGCGAGCAGCAGATGCTGGCCATGGGACGGGCCCTGATGAGCCGACCCAAGGTTTTGCTGATGGACGAGCCTTCCATGGGCTTGTCACCGCTGATGGTGGACAAGGTCTTTGAGGTGGTGCGCGATGTCTACGCCCAGGGTGTCACGGTGTTGTTGGTCGAGCAAAACGCCAGCCGCGCGCTGGCGATCGCCAATCGCGGCTACGTGATGGAGTCGGGACTTATCACCATGAGCGGGGACGCCAAAGAGATGCTGCACGATCCCAAAGTACGTGCCGCCTATCTGGGCGAATAATCGCAGTTTTTTCCATTTGTGGGGCGTTTGCCCAATGGCTATTGCATAGTTAGCTATCAATGTTGAAGCGATTTTGCATTGTCGCAAGGCTACCCGCTGGCGATGACGCATTAGACCGACGGGTCCAATCTTGAGGTTTTTTTGATATGGCTCAAGGTCATGGGTCCTGGGCCGGCGCAATATCAGCCATATGTTATTTGTCCCCCAATCAGACCTAGACTCTGAAATTCAGGCGGCCAGTCCCGGTGAGATCTTGCTCAATCGATCAGAGAGCGCCGCATGGGCGTTTTACCTTGAATCGGGTTGTGTGGCCTTGGGTGTTTTGCAGAACGGTGTCATGGAGCATCAGTTTGGTGTGGCCCAGGGCCCCTGCTGGCTGGAGGCCAGTTGCCTGGTGCTGGGCCTGCCCTACGCAGTCGACGCCGTCGCTGAGTCCAAAGTCACGTTCCGGTGTTTGCCCATTAACCAGTTTCGCAGCATGTTTCTTGCCATGCCGACCTCAGCGCAAACGGTTTTGCATGATGTCGCGGCCGCCCATCGTCAGCAGACAGAGCTGGCAATCAGCCGCCTGGCCAAAGATGCCGATTCACGCTGTGCCGAATGGCTGTTGCAACATGCGCAGACGGGCGAAAAAGGCACGATGACGGTGCAACTGCAACAGAGGAAGCGTTGCGTCGCAGCGCAGCTCGGCATCGCACCCGAAACCCTGTCCCGAGTGTTGCGCCACCTGCGTGAGCGCAGCCTGATCAACGTTTCTGGGCGCGTCGTCAACGTGGTGGACCCGGACGGCCTAAGGATGCTTGCGGGCGTTTGAGGACGCCCAAATGCCGCAGTGTTGAGTGATCCGGCCCACACAGGCCGGAACCCAGTACCGTCTCGTTTATATGTGCAACGCGTGCCCCAGTGCGCGCAAGGCGGCTTCCTGCACCGCCTCGCCCAGGGTTGGATGGGCGTGGATGGTTCCCGCCACGTCCTCCAGGCACGCTCCCATTTCCAGCGAGTGGGAGAAGGCCGTACTCAATTCCGATACGCCAACGCCCACAGCCTGCCAGCCCACAATCAGGTGATTGTCACGCCGAGCAACGACTCGCACAAACCCGTCACCTGATTCCAGCGTCATGGCCCGACCATTGGCCGCAAACGGGAAACTCGCATGAATGCAGTCCATCCCGCTCGCCTGGGCCTGCTGTGGGGACAGCCCCGCAACCACCAGTTCCGGGTCGGTGAAGCAAACGGCGGCAATCGCGGCGGGCGCAAACCGGCGGTTGTGGCCCGCGATGAGTTCAGCCACCATCTCACCCTGCGCCATGGCGCGGTGCGCGAGCATGGGCTCGCCGGTCAGGTCGCCAATGGCCCAGACGTTGCGCATCGAGGTGCGGCATTGGTCGTCCACCTTGAGCGCACGCCCCTGCATTGCCAGCATCAGTTTCTCAAGGCCCCAGCCATGGGTGCGGGGCACCCTTCCGATGGCCACCAGGACCTGGTCTGCAGCGAGCTCGCTTTCGCGTCCGCCGGCGTCGAGCAGGCACACCGCGTCGCCCGCGGCGTTGAGTCCTCGCACCGTGCAGCCCAGCAGGGTCTGAACCCCGAGCTTGAGCAACGAGGCGGCCACGGGCTTGGTCAGCTCGGCATCGTAAAGCGGCAAAATGCGGTCCTGTGCTTCCACCACCGTGACACTGGAGCCGAGTTTGCGATAGACGATGCCCAGTTCCAGACCAATGTAGCCGCCGCCCACAACCACCAGCTTTTTCGGAATGGATTGCGGCGACAGGGCCTGAGTCGATGAAATGACGCGACCGCCCAGGGGCAGGCCCGGCAGGGCGAGTTCGCTGGAGCCGGTGGCAAACAACAGGTGCTCGCCTTGGATGCGCAGCGGTTCGGCATGGGGCTTGTCCAGAGTGACATCGACCGTCTTGCCGTCGACAACCTGGGCCCAGCCTTTGACCACCTTGATGCCATGTTTGCGCAGCAGCGCGCCAACGCCACCGGTCAGGCGGGCCACGATTCCGTCTTTCCAGCGCACCGTTTGGGTCACATCGATGCGGGCCGACTCGACGTGAATGCCCAGCGTGTCATCGCCCATGAAATGATGGGCCTGATGAAACGCATCAGCGGCATGGATGAGTGCCTTGGACGGAATACACCCCACGTTCAGGCAGGTTCCGCCCAGCTGATCGCCTTCCACGAGCGTGGTGGCAATGCCAAGCTGGCCGGCCCGAATTGCAGCGACGTAGCCCCCAGGCCCGCCACCAATGATGAGCAGTTGTGTCTGTTGGGTTTCCATGCCTTACTCCACAAACAGGGTGGCCGGACACTCCAAGTAGCCACGCAGCAGTTGAACAAACTCGGCGGCATGCATGCCGTCCACCACCCGGTGGTCAAAGGACGAGGACAGATTCATCATCTGGCGCGCCACGACAGCGCCTCCCCTGATCATGGGCCGCTCAACCATGCGGTTGATGCCGACAATGGCCACTTCCGGGTGGTTGATCACCGGGGTGCTGACGATGCCGCCCAGCGCGCCAAGGCTGGTGATGGTGATCGTTGAGCCCGTCAACTCGTCCCGGGTGGCTTTGCCGGTGCGGGCGGCCTCTGCCAGTCGCGTCACTTCGGCGGCACAGGCCCAAAGATCGAGCGTTTCGGCGTGACGCATCACGGGCACCATCAAACCGCTTGCGGTCTGCGCGGCAACGCCCAGATGCACACCCGCATAGTGCGTGGCGACAGCGGCCTCATCGTCGTAGCGGGCGTTGATTTGGGGAAACTCCCTGAGCGCCAGAACCATGGCCCGCACCAGGAAGGGCAGCACGGTCAGGCGGCCACGCTCCTTGCCCCACTTGGCGTTGAGTCGCGTGCGCAGGGTTTCGAGCTCGGTCATGTCCACTTCTTCAACGTAGGTGAAGTGGGGGATGCGGCGCTTGGACTCCTGCATTTTTTGAGCGATTTTTCGTCGCAAGCCGATTACCGGAATGGCGGTTTCTTCACTGCGCTGGGCGTAGCGCAGGTCGGCCTGGCCTGGCGACCTGCCACCTTGAGCGGCGTGGCCCGTGTAGGCGGTCAGGTCCTCCTGTGTGATACGCCCGGCGGGGCCCGAACCTGGCACAAATTGCAGTTCGATGCCCTGTTCCCAGGCGCGTCGCCGCACGGCGGGCGAGGCGATTGGTTTCGCCCCCGGTGCCAGCGCGTGCGCGGACGCGGCACTGTTGGCACGAGACTGGACTGCTGACTTTTGCGATCCCGTTGGCACGGGTGTGGCCGGGGTGGGGGGCGGCTCAGGGGCGTCTTCTATGGCCCGCGGTGCCGCCGCAGCGCTTGCCGCTGAGGCGGCTGCAAGTGCCGCTGATGGCGCGCGATTGGAAGGTTCGGACTTGAGATTGCCCTCCCCCAGGACTTCAATGCGGATCACTTCGGACCCCACGGCCATCACCTGGCCGACCGCGCCGCCCAGCGCCAGCACCTTGCCGCTGACCGATGAGGGAATCTCCACGGTGGCCTTGTCGGTCATCACGTCGGCCAGAATTTGGTCCTCGGCCACCAGGTCACCCACTTTGACGTGCCAGGCTACCAACTCGACTTCTGCAATGCCTTCACCGATATCGGGCATCTTGATAATTTGAATTCCCATCATGCCTCCATCACGCGCTTGAACGCGGCTGCGACCCGGGCCGGGCCAGGAAAATAGGCCCATTCCTGGGCATGCGGATAGGGGGTGTCCCAGCCGGTCACACGCTCAATCGGCGCCTCAAGCTGATAAAAGCAGTGCTCCTGAATGAGCGCCGTCAGTTCGGCCCCGAATCCGCTGGTGCGGGTGGCCTCGTGCACGATGACGCAGCGCCCGGTCTTCTTGACCGATGCCACCAGCGTCTCCAGGTCAAGCGGCCAGATGCTGCGAAGGTCGATGATTTCGGCGTCGATGCCGCTCTCGTTGGCCGCAGCCTGGGCCACGTACACCATGGTTCCATAAGCAATGACGGTGAGCGCGGAGCCAGGGCGAAACACTGCGGCCGAGTCCAGTGGCACCGTGTAATACCCTTGGGGAACCTCACCGAGCGGATGTTTGGACCATGGCACCACGGGTTGATCATGGTGGCCGTCAAACGGCCCGTTGTACAGGCGCTTGGGTTCAAGAAAAATGACTGGATCATCGTTTTCGATGGAAGAAATCAGCAGTCCCTTGGCGTCGTAGGGGTTGGACGGCATGACCGTGCGCAGGCCGCAGACCTGCGTGAACAGGGCTTCGGGGCTCTGGCTGTGGGTTTGCCCCCCGTAAATGCCGCCTCCGCAGGGCATGCGGATGGTGATGGGTGCAGTAAAGTCGCCCGCCGAGCGGTAGCGCAATCGGGCCGCTTCGGAAACGATCTGGTCGCTGGCCGGATAGAAGTAATCGGCGAACTGGATTTCAACCACGGGGCGCAATCCATAGGCGCCCATGCCCACGGCGGTGCCGACAATGCCGCCCTCGGAGATGGGTGCATCAAACACACGGGAGCTGCCGTATTTCTTTTGCAGGCCTTCCGTGCAGCGAAACACGCCGCCAAAGTAGCCGACGTCCTGTCCATACACGACGACGTTTTCGTCGCGCGCCAGCATCACATCCATGGCCGAGCGCAGCGCCTGGATCATGGTCATGGGGGAGGTGGTTCCACCGCCCGCCGCTGCCCTCTCCCCCGAGGTGCTGCTTGTCCGGTCAGGGCTGCCGTGCGCTGGGTTCATCATGTTGTTGTCGTTTGTCATGGTCAGATTCCCAGTTCCTGGCGCTGGCGCCGCAAGTGCGCGGGCATGTCCTTGTAGACGTCCTCAAACATCGTGGCGGGACTCTGCACCTGGCCATCGACGAGGGTGCCGTAGCGCTCGGCTTCTTTTTGCGCAGCCGCGACCTCGGCTTCCAGTTCTTTTTGAGTGGCCTCGTGTTCGGCATCGGACCAGGCGCCCAGCCCAACAAGGTGCTGCTTGAGGCGAGCAATGGGGTCTCCGAGCGGGAACCGGGCTGCATCGTTGGAGGGGCGGTACTTGCTGGGGTCGTCGGAGGTTGAATGGGGCCCGGCGCGGTAGGTGACCCACTCGATCAGTGTTGGCCCGAAATTGCGACGGGCACGCTCCAGGGCCCACTGCGAGGCTGCATAGACTGCCAGAAAGTCATTGCCGTCCACCCGCAGTGAAGCAATGCCGCTCCCAACACCGCGGGCCGCAAATGTGGTGCCTTCACCCCCGGCAATGGCCTGAAAGGTGGAAATCGCCCACTGGTTGTTGACCACATTGAGCACCACCGGTGCGCGGTAAACGTGAGCGAAGGTCAAGCCCGTGTGGAAATCTGCCTCGGCCGTGGCACCGTCGCCAATCCAACTCGATGCCACTTTGGTGTCGCCCTTGATTGCCGATGCCATGGCCCAGCCCACGGCCTGGATCACCTGGGTGGCCAGGTTGCCCGAAATTGTGAAGAAACCCTTGCTTTTGTACGAATACATCACCGGCAACTGACGCCCCTTCATGGGGTCGCGCTGGTTGGAGTAGAGCTGGCAGATCATGTCCACCATGGACACGTCTTCGCGGGCCAGCAACAGGCCCTGTTGCCGGTAGGTCGGGAAGCACATGTCGCCCTCGCTCAACGCCAGCGCGTGGGCTGTGGCAATGGCCTCTTCCCCCAGGCACTGCATGTAAAAGGACATTTTCTTTTGTCGCTGCGCGATGACCATCCGGGCGTCAAAGGCCCGGGTCTTGATCATCGCCCGCAACCCCCGGCGCAGCAGCGCGACGTCAATTTGGGGTGCCCATGGCCCGACGGCCTGTCCCGTGGCATCGAGCACGCGAATCAAGGTGAACGCGAGGTCACTGGTTTGCGCAGGTTGGGCGTCTATGGGCGGACGTCGCACTTCACCGGCGGCAGAAATGGGAAGGTAGGAAAAATCCGTGTCATGGCCAGGTCGCCCGGTGGGCTCCGGCACATGCAGGCGAAGAGGCTGGCGCTCAGGCATGGGCATTGCTCCTTGCGGGGTTGTGTCCCGCGTCAGATTCTGGGGGCTGGTCAATACCAGGCGGGTAGCCTTGCAGTGACCGGACAGTGCGGGTTGGCGACGGGGTCACCGTTGCCAACGCTTGCGTCCAGAAGCATACCGGATTTTTTGCCCTTTGATGCGCCCGGGCAACCGCCAGGGGTGTCAATTTTTGCCTGGCCCAAAAGTATATGAAAAATCTGGCTAAAGCTCTCGTCTTTATTGCCTATGCAGCTATCAAAATAATAGTGATTTAATCGGAGACCAGTGCGCCCGGTTGTCCGTGCGGCTGCGCCCGCCCGTGTAGAATCGCCCCGTGCCTGAGACGGCGCCATCGACTGCCCGAGACTTCTTCTCCTTGCCGGAGGGCTGCTGGTCATCTGAGAGGGCGCACGGCATCAGGGCAACTTCAGGTACGAGATCACCCGCACAATGACAATCCCCCGACTCCATCTGGAGGGCATTACCAAGAGCTATCCCGGCGTGCTGGCAAACAGCGAGGTGTCCCTGACGGTCATGCCCGGAGAGATCCACGCTGTGCTGGGTGAAAACGGCGCGGGCAAATCGACTCTGGTAAAAATTATCTATGGCGCCATCAAGGCGGATGCCGGTTCGGTGATCTTCAACGGCGCTGCGGTTCATGTTCGCAATCCCCAGGAGGCACGCGCGCTGGGCATCAGCATGGTGTTTCAGCATTTCAGCCTGTTCGATACCCTCACGGTGGCCGAGAACGTCTGGCTGGGCCTGAGCAAGCACCTGAGTTTGATCGAAGTGACGCACCGCATCACGGTCAAGGCGGTCGAGTACGGGCTGGACATTGATCCCCGCCGACCGGTTCACACCTTGAGCGTGGGCGAGATGCAGCGCGTGGAGATCATCCGGGCCCTGTTGACCGACCCGCAACTGCTCATTCTGGACGAGCCCACTTCGGTGCTGACACCCCAAGCTGTCGAAAAGCTGTTTGCCGTGCTCAAGAAGCTCTCGCGGGAGGGGTGCAGTATTTTGTACATCAGCCATAAATTGCACGAAATCCGGGAGCTTTGCACGGCCTGCACGGTATTGCGTGGCGGGCAGGTCGCCGGGGTGTGCAATCCGACTCTGGAAACCAATGCTTCGCTCTCAAGCCTGATGATCGGCGCCGAGCCTCCGCAACTCACCCACCGGGACAAGGTGCCTGGCGCCACGGTTCTTTCGGTCAACAACCTGAGCCTCACCCGCGAGGACCAGTTTGGCATTGATTTGGCCGGTGTATCGCTACAGGTGCGTGCGGGCGAGGTGGTGGGCATCGCGGGCGTTTCGGGCAACGGACAAAAGGAATTGCTCTATGCGTTGTCGGGCGAAGATACCCGTGCCGAGCCAGGATCGGTGCGGATCGATGGAGTCGATGCCTCGCGCTTCGGGCCGGCGCGCCGGCGCGCGTTGGGGCTTCATTTCGTGCCAGAAGAGCGACTGGGTCGCGGCGCCGTTCCCACCCTGGGGCTTGCCCATAACCTGCTGCTCACCCGCGACGAGGCGATCACCCACCCCAAGTTTGCAGGAGGATGGATCAACATTGGTGGCCTTGAGGCGCAGGCGCGCGACATCATCCGGCGCTTCAACGTGAAAGCCGGTGGGCCCAATTCCGCGGCACGCTCCCTGTCGGGCGGCAATTTGCAAAAGTTCATCGTTGGTCGCGAGATGGATGCCAACCCCCGGCTGTTCATCGTCTCGCAGCCGACCTGGGGTGTGGATGTGGGCGCGGCGGCGCAGATTCGCAGCGAAATTCTTGAGTTGCGCGAGGCCGGATGTGCGGTCCTCCTGTTCAGCGAGGAGCTTGAAGAATTGTTTGAACTCAGTGATCGGCTCCATGTGATTGCAGCCGGTCGGCTCTCGCCCTCGCTTCCCATCGCTCAGGCCAGCATCGAAAAAATCGGTGAATGGATGAGCGGTCTATGGAGGCTTGAGGGACAGACCGCAGCCACACGCAGTGGGCCAGTTCTGTCGCCAATCAAACCCGGATCCCGGGAGGCGAACCATGCTTAAGCTCGAAGCGCGCCCGCAACCGTCCAAAGCCTGGAGTTACGCATCGCCGTTGCTGGCGCTGGTGCTTACGGTTGTCATTGGAATCATCATGTTCACCGCCCTGGGGAAGGACCCTGTTAAAGGCCTGGAGATGTTCTTTTGGGAGCCGGTCAGGAACGCCTATGCGCTGGGTGAGTTGATGGTCAAGGCCACGCCCCTGCTCCTGATCGCCCTGGGGCTGGCGGTTTGTTTCCGCTCCAATGTGTGGAACATTGGCGCGGAGGGCCAGTACATTTTGGGGGCTGTTGCGGCTGGGGGCGTGGCGCTGATGGCTGACCAGCACACCGGCCGGTGGATCGTGGTGCCGATTTTGCTGGCGGGAATTTTGGGTGGCATGTTCTGGGCCGCCATCACGGCCTGGTTGCGTGACCGTTTTCACGCCAATGAGATCTTGGTGAGTCTGATGCTGGTTTATGTGGCGGTGCAGATCCTCAGCTTCATCGTGTCCGGGCCCTGGAAAGACCCGCAGGGCTATAACTTCCCGCAAACCCGCACTTTCGAGCTCGTGACCCGCATTCCGCGTCTGTTTCAGAATTCTCGCGTCAGTATTGGGGTGTTCCTGGCCTTGTTGGGTGTGGCGGGAACGTGGATCTTCCTGTTCCGCACGCGCGCCGGATTTGCCCAGCAGGTGGGGGGGCTCGCTCCTTCAGCGGCGCGCTACGCCGGATTTTCCTCACGCCGCGCCCTGTGGGTCGCGTTGCTGGTTTCGGGAGGGATGGCTGGGCTTGCAGGTGCACTTGAAGTGGCGGGGCCTATTGGGCAACTGACCACCTATGTGCCCGCCGGCTATGGTTTCGCGGCCATTATCGTTGCCTTTGTGGGGCGCTTGCATCCGGTGGGCATGGTGTTTTCGGCGATTCTGATGAGCATGTTCTACATTGGCGGCGAACTCGCACAATCCCGGCTCGGGCTGCCCAAGTCCCTGACTGGCGTGTTTCAGGGGTTGTTGCTGTTCACGCTGCTGGCCTGCGACACGCTGGTCAACTACCGCGTGAAATGGGGTAAATGATGGAGTCCTACGCCCTGCTCATCGCAGCAACCCTCAACGCGGGCACTGTGTTGGCGCTCGCCTCTCTCGGGCTGTTGATCAATGAAAAAGCCGGGATCGTCAACCTGGGCGCCGAGGGGATGATGCTGTGCGCCGCCATTGCCGGTTTTGCCACGGTGGTCTATACCGGCAGCGACCTGCTCGGCTTTGTTGCTGGCATCGGTGCAGGGGCGGCTCTCGCGCTCATTTTTGGCGGCCTGGTGATATGGCTCAATACCAACCAGTACGCAACCGGTCTGGCAGTGAGCCTTTTTGGCGCTGGGTTCTCAGCCTTTGTTGGCATCGGGTATGTGCAGGAAAAGATTCCGGACCGGCTCAGCTTTGCGGTTCCCTGGCTGTCGGACATTCCCTTGGTCGGCCCCGCGCTTTTTCGGCACCATCCTGTGGTTTACCTGACGGTGTTGTTCGGCTTGGTTTTGATCTGGTTTTTGTACCGCACCCGCGCCGGTCTGGTGCTGCGCTGTGTTGGGGAGAGTCCGGAGTCGGCACATGCACTGGGCTACCCGGTGCGGCGGATCCGGCTGCTGGCGGTGGTCGCGGGCGGGGCCCTGTGTGGGCTTGCAGGCGCCTACATCGCCATTGTGTACACCCCGTTGTGGGTCGAGGGCATGGTGGCGGGCAAAGGCTGGATTGCGCTGGCACTGACAACTTTTGCCACCTGGCGTCCGACGCGGGTGCTGCTGGGTGCCTATCTGTTTGGCGGCGTCACCATGCTGCAGTTTCATTTGCAAGGCATGGGGGTCGAGGTTCCTCCCCAGTTTCTGACCATGTTGCCGTATCTGGCGACCATTTTTGTGCTGGCCCTGATCTCGCGCAATCCGCTTTGGATTCGCGTGAACATGCCGGCCTCCATTGGCAAGCCTTTTTATCCGGGATCGTGAGTAT
Source organism: uncultured beta proteobacterium (assembly GCA_963784775.1). GTDB lineage: Bacteria > Pseudomonadota > Gammaproteobacteria > Burkholderiales > Burkholderiaceae_C > Rhodoferax. Next base: position 350,829 of record CAWAST010000007.1, read on the forward strand.
CCCGGGTGATAATCGCAGTTTTACCCCCGTTGCAACCCGTTCCAAAGAAGGAAATTGACATGACTGATTGGCAAAAACGTTCGCTGCTCAAGTTTGCAGCCCTCTCCGCCGTAGCCGCTGCTGCGCTGGTGGGCTGTGGAAAAAAAGAAGAGACTGCGCCCGCTGCGGCACCAGCTGCCGAGCCTGCTGCTGCGGCGCCCGCTGCGGCACCCGAGCCCTTAAAGATTGCTTTTGCGTACGTTGGCCCGGTGGGCGACGGTGGCTGGACTTTCGCGCATGACAATGCCCGCAAAGCGGTGGAGAAAGAGTTTGGAGACAAAGTCAAGACCTCGTTTGTGGAAAGCGTTCCCGAGTCGGCTGATGCCGAACGCGTGCTGCGCGATATGGCCGGGCAAGGCAACAAGCTCATTTTTGGCACCACTTTCGGTTACATGGAGCCCATGCTCAAGGTGGCCGCTGACAACGCTGACGTGAAGTTCGAACACGCCACCGGCTACAAAACGGCCCCCAACATGCGCACTTACGACAGCCGCACCTATGAGGGTGCGTACATGGCTGGAGTGATCGCAGGCAAGATGACCAAGTCCAATACGCTGGGCATCGTCGCCTCGATCCCAATTCCCGAGGTGATCCGCAACATCAACAGCTTTACTCTGGGCGCACAGTCCAGCAATCCCAAGATCAAGACCAAAGTGGTGTGGGTCAATGGCTGGTTCGACCCACCCAAGGAAACGGAAGCCGCGACCTCGCTGATCAACGGCGGCGCGGACATTTTGTTCCAGAATACCGATTCTGCAGCCGTGCTCAAAACAGCAGAAGCCAAGGGCAAACGTGCCTTTGGATGGGATTCCGACATGACCGCCTATGGTCCCAAAGCTCACCTGGCTTCGTCCATCATCAACTGGGGACCCTACTACATCAAGGCCACCCGGGAGGCGCTTGATGGCACTTGGGCTGGCGGCACCAGCACCTGGTGGGGTGTGAAAGAAGGTGCGATTGATATCGTGTCCATTGCCGAAGATGTGCCCGCGGAGACCAAGGCCAGGATCGACGAGATCAAGAAGGGCCTGTCCGACGGCAGTTTTTCGATCTGGAAAGGCCCGATCGTTGACAACACTGGCAAGGTTCAGGTGGCCAAGGATGCCGTGGCCGACGACAAGTTCCTGGGTGGTTTGAACTTCTACGTCAAAGGCGTGGACGGAAAGGTACCTGGCGGCAAATAGGCTTCCCGCATAGCCGACAACAAGACCGCCTTCGGGCGGTTTTTTTTGCAGCCGAAAGGCGGAAAGTGGGCCGCCTGCCCTGACAGAAGATTCAATTGATGAATGATCTGAATCAATTTTCAAGGGATGATCTCAAGCGGTGACGGGCTAAAATCAGAGTTTCCACGAAACCTGTCGCGCACTTCCGACGTTATTTTGTCGCCGATAAGGCCAAGAAAAACAATGGGGTGCGGAAATGCCTGCCAATGGGTGGGCGATACGGCGTGCTCTATTTGGGTTTGACGGCCATTGGCTGGACACTGAGGTGAACCTGAGTGCTCCCGAACTTGATGGTCTGAACCTGCGGGTTGGTGTGCGCACCTTCCGACCTGATGGAATCGACCGGCTGGTCGCCTAGGGCGCGTATTTCTTGGAATTAACTCAAAACAGGTTAGGAACAGACATGGCTATTCTTGCGGTTAATGCGGGATCCTCTTCACTCAAATTCTCCATTCACCCGATCGATGCGGGCAAGGTTTATCCCAGTGTTTTTTCCGGCAATTTTCAGGGGCTGGAACCGGGCGGAACACCCCTGCTGGGCTGGACGTTCAAGGGGCAAGAGCATACTCGCCAACTGACTGCCAGCATGGACTCTTTCGGTCAGGCTCTCGGGAGTCTGGTCGAGCTCCTGGCCGCCGATGCCGACATTCCCTCCGTTGACGCCATTGCGCATCGGGTCGTGCACGGCGGACAGGAGTTTTCCACCAGTGTGCTGATCACAGAACAGGTGCTGAGCAAGCTCGAGGGCTTTGTTTCCCTGGCGCCCCTGCACCAGCCAGCCAACTTGCAAGGCATCCGCGCGTTTCAGAAGGCCTTCCCCACCATGCCACAGGTGGCCTGCTTTGACACGGCGTTTCATTCGACCCTGTCCGAACTTGACTATCTCTATGCCTTGCCGCAAGCGATCACTCAGCAGGGTGTGCGTCGCTATGGGTTCCATGGACTTTCCTATCAATACGTCATGGGCGCGTTGCAGCAGCTAAGCAGCTTGGCAAATGGCCGGGTCCTGATGGCGCATTTGGGCAATGGCTCGAGCCTGTGTGCGGCCCACCAGGGTCGCAGCGTAGGCACCACGATGGGGTTTTCTGCCCTTGCGGGCGTGGTGATGGGCACGCGCAGTGGTTCGCTTGATTCTGGGGTACTTCTTTATCTGCTCGAACAGGGATGGGATCATGACCGTCTGCAGACCATGCTCTACAAGCAAAGTGGTTTGTTGGGCGTTTCCGGAATTTCCGCCGATATGCGCCGTTTGCGCGAGGACCGCAGCGCGTCGGCCAAGCTCGCCATCGATCTTTTTACTCAGAGCATCGTGCGTGAGCTCGGCGCCCTGATCGCCTGCATGGGTGGCTTCGAAGTCCTTAGCTTCAGCGGCGGCATTGGCGAAAACGACGCTCAATTGCGAGCCGAAGTCTGTGAACGTCTGGCATGGCTTGGCGTAACAATGGATCCTGCCTTGAATCAGCAGGCCGTCAAAGGCAAAACGATGGCTATTCACAGCCCCGAGAGTCGTGTGCAGGTCTGGGTGGTGCCTACAGATGAGGGTATTGTGGCGGCGCGGGAGGCTCAGCGTCTGACCGGGTCAACTTTTTCGGACGACGATACCACCTCCAAACAAACCAAATCATCGGCCTGACACTCGCCCTGTCTGGGCAGTTCTGCCTTTCTTCTCCAGATCAACGAGCCACGTGGCGCCGCAGGGTGTCGGACGGGCGCTCGCCAAACATGGCCAGATAGTCATGTGAGAAGTGTCCGAAATGCCAGAAGCCGCAGGCGGTAGCAGCCTCGGTCACTGAGTTGGAACATTTCAATGCCTGGCGTGCCTGGTCAAGTCGATAGGCCTTCAGATATGCCAACGGGCTGACATTGAGCACGCCATGAAAACCGTTCTGCAAGGTGCGACGGCTGACACCCAGACTCGCGCAGAGCTGGGCCATGGTCGGCGCTTGCTCCGGCTTGTCAGCGAGCAGGCTGCAAGCGGTCTGAACCAGTTTCCAGTGTGAATTCGAGGCGAACGCACGGTCCACGCGACCAATTGGTGTGATGCGATCCGTCAAATAGTCCAGCACGGTGGCCACCACAGCAGGGCTGGACAGGAGCGCTGGATTGCGCTGCACGGATTCAAACAGGCTGAGCAGGTACCTCTTGACCTCAGCGTGAGCTGCCGAATCGAGTTGCCCCGCACCGGCCCGCATTGGAAACTCGAACGCAAGCGGATTGGTTGGGTCGCCCGCAAAGCCTCGCCGTGTGTTCTGGGGCCGGACCTCCAAACCGAGCATAACGTGCTCACGCGCGGTGCGAAACTCAAATCCGGTGGAGCCGGAAAATACGTGAAACGCATTTGCGCCGCAGGGCGCGCCGCAAAACAACCCCAGACCGCTGGTCGCAAGGGGGACGCCGACCGCCCAGACGTCACTGGGCAGCTCGCCGGTTTGAAGCACGGATTGGCGCACCTCTTCAACGAAGATTCGCGCGTGGGTGCCTTCAATCTGGCAAATCTCACCTTGAAAACTGCCAGCGCTGAGCTGCAGATAGGCCTGGTTCCATCCATTGAGCGCGCAAGCTTGTTCGTCCACGTCGCGATACCGCAATGACTTCGCAGCGAGCAAGGTCAATGCACCCGGGCCCCGGACTTTTGCAAAAAACGGCGGAAAACTGGCAGCCTCGTTGCGCATCTGTTGAATTCTCGTCGAGAGTCTACCGCAGGCGCCGAGGGTAATCCCCATCTACCCGCGCAATGCCAGATGCCAAAACGGGATAGTCGATTGCCGCTGTCGTTTCTATTATGGCAATCATATTCATCGTGGACCTCAACAAAATTGAAGGAGTCAGGTATGAGCGAAACTTCCGGATCACACTACACCAAAGTTGACCAAAGTTACTTCGAAAAGCGTGGTCTCAGGCGCTACGCGGGTGTCTGGTCGTTGTGGGCCCTGGGGGTTGGCGCGGTGATATCTGGTCATTTTTCAGGCTGGAATTTGGGATTGTCCAACGGTTGGGGCAGCATGTTTCTGGCCACGGTCATTATTGCCATCATGTACTTGGGGTTGTCCTTTTCCCTGGCAGAAATGTCGCCTGCCCTGCCGCACACAGGGGGTGCCTACTCCTTTGCTCGCACGGCCATGGGGCAGTGGGGTGGATTCATGACCGGGTTGGCTGAAAATGTTGAATACGTGTTGACGCCAGCGGTGATTGTGTTCTTTATCAGCAGCTACATGCAGGGTATTTTTGGAACCTCACCCGGCTTACTACCGCTGTGGTGGATTGGTTTCTATATTTTGTTCGTCACGCTCAACGTCGTTGGTGTTGAGTTGTCATTCAAGGTGACCCTGGTTGTGACATTTCTGGCCCTGGCGTGCCTGGTCGTGTTCTGGGTCAGTGCGCTGCCCAACATTGATTTTGCCAAGTGGGCCATGAACGTGGGTGCCGACGGTACCGTCTTGCCTGAAGGCCATGGCCCGTTCCTTCCCAAGGGCTGGATTGGCGTTCTGGCCAGCATGCCCTTCGCCGTCTGGTTATTTCTGGCGATTGAACAATTGCCGCTGGCCGCCGAGGAGTCCGTAGATCCCAAGCGTGATATGCCGCGTGGCCTTCTGGCTGGTATTGCCACTTTGATTGTTTCCGCGTTCATGATTTTGTGGCTTAACCCGTCGGTTGCTGGCATTGGTTCATTCAAGCTGAGTACGTCGGGTGAGCCGCTGCTTGATGGCTTCAAGGTGATTTATGGCGAAGGAATTGCCAAGACTCTCGCCACGGTGGCGGTGCTCGGACTGGTGGCGAGCTTTCACACCATCATTTTTGCGATGGGCCGTCAGGTGTATTCGCTCAGCCGCGCTGGCTATTTCCCGCCCGCGCTGTCGGTGACCCATGGCAGTCGCAAGACACCCCACCGAGCCATGATTGTTGGAACCCTACTGGCTTTGGCGGTGATGTTCATCCTTTGGTACCGGCTGGGCTCGGACAAGGGTGCCGCGGTGATTGGGGGAACCCTGCTCAATATGGCGGTATTTGGTGCCATGCTTTCCTATATTTCACAGGCAGTGTCATTCATACTTTTGCGCAAGAATTTTCCAACTCTGGAGCGTCCATACCGCAGTCACTTCGGTATCACGGGCGCCGTTTTGACCGTTGTGATTGCTGCTGTGACGCTTTACTTCCAGATGACCGACCCGGTCTACCAGGAGGGCGTGGTCTGGGTTGCCATCTGGATAGCGGTCGGTACGCTTTACTTTGCCCTGGTCGGACGCAAACGCCTCATCCTCTCTCCTGAAGAGGAGTTTGCAATGGAGCACGCGGCCAAAGAAAAGCAGCGTTGATTCCAGGTAACTTGAGATAAAAGCAAGCGTGAAAGCGAATTTATGACAATGAATGGCACACCCTCCAAGGAGCGCATCATTCAGGAGTTTGTGCCTGGAAAGCAGGTCACGCTTGCGCATGCCATCGCCAATCCGACCAAAGAGCTGGCCAAGAAAATTGGCGTTCCGGAGGCTGAGGCGATCGGCATCATGACTTTGACACCGGGTGAGACGGCCATGATTGCGGGTGATATCGCCACCAAAGCCGCCAACGTGTCGATTGGGTTTCTGGACCGCTTCTGCGGCACCCTGGTGATTTGCGGTTCAGTGGCGGCGGTAGAGGCTTCGCTTACCGCGGTGGTCGATGTGCTCAGTACGCAAATGGGTTACACCGGTTGTCCGTTGTCCAGGAGCTAGGTTCGTGAATGCGACCCTGCCTTCACGTTTTATGTTGATCGGCCAGATTGGCGCGGGCAAAACAACTTTGCTCCATTTGCTGCTCGGAAAGCCGATCGATGATGCGCGCAAGACACAAGCCATAGAGTTTGACGAGTCGGGGGCCATGGATACACCCGGTGAATACTTCAGCCATCCCCGTCTCTACCATGCTCTCATCACTTCGGCGGCGGACGTGGAACGGCTGGTTTACGTGCATCCTGCCAACGACGCAGTATGTCGCTTGCCTCCGGGTCTTCTTGATATTTATGCCAAGAAGACCATTGATGCGGTCATTACCAAGATCGATATGCCTGATGCCGACCCGGTCCATGTGGAAACGGTACTGAGGTCCGCGGGGCTGAGCGGCGATATTTTTCAGGTTTCGTGGGACGATAAAGCCGCCCTGGAGCGCCTGCGTACGCACTTGCTTGGCAACACCTGTTCCGAGGCAGCACGATGAGTAGCAAAAAGGTCATTGTGGCCAACGATGTGCGTGATTGCGCCGCGGCGGGGCTAAGGGTTTTGTATCGGGGGCCCGCGGGCAGCCTGATCACGCCCGAAGCCGCGGATGTGGCCAAGGAACTGGGCGTGGAACTGCGCGATGGCGAGCCGAGTGCGTCGGCCGGGCCCGGATCGGAGTCAGCGCGCAAGCAAGTCGATCTGTCTGAAATCAGGGCTTGCGTCATAGAGGCCGTCCGTGGTCGCGGTTTGAGTTCCTCCGACATCGCGCAGGTCGTACGCAGGGTGGCTCAGGAGACCCTCGGCGAGGGACCATCGGAAATTGTCGGCACCAGCAGTGGTGAGAGGGTTTTGAATGCATGGAAGCAGCGTTGTGCCGAACAAATCGTTCAGGAAAATACCTATAGATGTGCCCGGGTCGTGTTTGCCGACGCGCTCGATGAGCGCACGCTGCGAGCGGTTGCGGAGCTGGCTGAGCGGGGGTGCGCCGAGCCCATTTTGATAACCTCCCAGACCGCTTTGGATGAATTTTGTCAAAAGAAGTCCTTTTCAGTGCCCAAGGTCTGCGTTGTCGATCCGGGTGATCCAGCGAACCAGCATCGCTGGGTTGATGCGTTGCGACGCCTTAAGCCAGGGTATTCAGAAAGAGAGGCGCAGGAGATAGCTCGCCAGCCTCTTTACGCGGCTGCACTCATGATGAGCACGGGCGAGGCCGACTACTGCATCGCAGGCAATCTGTCCTCGACGCCCGATGTGCTGCGCGCTGGGCTGCGCGCCGTAGGGCTGGCCCAAGGCGTCAAGACCTTGTCGTCAATTTTCTTCATGTTGGCGCCGGTATCCGACCGGGTGCTTGTGTTTGGAGATTGTGGCGTCGTGCCAGAGCCGACGGCTGAGCAGTTGACCGACATCGCGTTGTGTGCGGCGGACAATTTTTTTAATGTGACTGGCCAGACGCCAAAGGTGGCCCTGCTGTCGTTCTCGACCCGGGGCAGTGCAAAACACGCCTCGATTGAGACGATTCATGAGGCCCTGAAGATGATCCGCGCGCGCCGACCGGAACTCGCCGTCGATGGCGAGTTGCAATTTGATGCGGCCTTTGTGTCCGAGGTCGGCCGAGTCAAGGCGCCAAAGAGCAAGGTTGCAGGGCAGGCCAACGTATTCATCTTCCCAAGCCTGGCCGCTGGCAACATCGGGTACAAATTGGCCGAGCGCCTGGGGGGCTACATGGCCTTGGGCCCCATGATTCAGGGGCTCAAGCATCCGCTGCATGACCTGTCGCGTGGGTGCAGCGCAGAAGATATGGTGCAGACAACGTTGCTGGCAATGCGCATGCATCCGCTGCCGAAAAACTAGGTTTCAGAACCCGGAACTTGCGAGCCCGGGTTCGGCTGTTTGATAGTTCGCATTAACTGGAGAAATGTATGGAAGCGTTAGGAATGATTGAAACAAAGGGTTTGGTTGCATTGATCGAGGCATCCGATGCCATGGTCAAAGCAGCACGTGTCAAATTGGTGGGATTCCAGCAAATTGGCGGCGGTCTGGTGACAGCCATGGTGCGTGGCGACGTGGCGGCCTGCAAGGCCGCGACCGATGCGGGCGCCGCTGCAGCCAAGCGCACAGGTGAACTCGTCTCAGTGCACGTGATTCCACGTCCACATGGCGATTTGGAAAGTGTGTTTCCGATCAAGGCGAACGGACCAATTGTTGACTGAACTGCCGCAACGATCTTTCGCAAACTTTGGACGGGATGGGTCCGGCGCATGAAAGTGCGTCGGGCAGGGTTTGCACACCCTATTTATAGCTGCATAAGGTAGTACGACATGGAATTAGGTGTTGTGATTGGGCAGGTGGTCTCGACCGCCAAATGTCCGGAAATGCACGGCGATCGGCTGCTGGTCGTCAATCTGGTCGATCCGACCCGCGAAAAAGGCTCCCGGGTGGCACCCAACCCGGTGTGCCATGTGGCGGTTGACGCCGTGGGTGCGGGCGTCGGTGAATGGGTGTTGCTCACTCGTGGCAGTTCAGCCCGTTTGGCCAACAAGTCCCCGCAGCCCGTTGATTTGAGTATTGTGGGCATCGTCGATGAAGTGGTGATTGGCAGCGAGGTCAGCTACACAAAACGCGATGAGTAGCGAGGAATCAACATGGCTTTGACAGATTCACCAGACGTCGAGCGCATTGTTCGGGCTGTGGTGCAGACCCTCCAGCAACGTCAGAACAAAACCGGTGCGCCCGGATACGACGGCGCACAAACCCTGCCTCAAGGCGTGTTTCATCAGCTCGATGATGCGGTCAGCGAAGCCCAGTCGGGGGTGCGTTATCTCAAATCGGTGGCCAACCGCAATAAAGTTATTGCCGCCATTCGATCTGCTGGTGTCAAACACGCTCTGGGTTTGGCCGAGCAAGCCGTCTCTGAAACCAAAATGGGCAGGGTTCAGGACAAGATGGCCAAGAATTTGTCTCAAGCCCGGCATACACCGGGGGTGGAGTGCTTGTCGCCAAGGGCTTTAACCGGTGACGGTGGGCTGACTCTGATCGAGAACGCTCCCTGGGGTGTGATTGCTTCGGTGACACCTTCCACCAATCCCGCTGCGACGGTGATCAATAACGCGATCAGCATGATTGCCGCCGGAAATGCGGTCGTTTTTGCCCCGCATCCTGCTGCGCGTCAGGTTTCTCAGCGAACGATCACCCTGCTGAATCAGGCTATTTCTGAGTGGGGTGGGCCCAAAGCCCTGCTCACGACGGTGGCCGAGCCCACCATTGAAACCGCGCAGCAGCTGTTCAAACATCCCGGTGTGCAATTGCTGACCGTGACCGGCGGTGAGGCGGTGGTGCATGAAGCGCGCAAACACACGGACAAACGACTGATTGCTGCTGGGGCAGGCAACCCGCCTACCGTCGTCGATGAAACGGCGGACATCCCGCGCGCGGCCAAGGACATCGTTTGGGGTGCTTCGTTCGACAACAACGTGATCTGCGTTGTTGAAAAAGAGTTGATTGTGGTGGCTTCTGTGGCCGATCAGCTCAAGATGGAGATGGCCAAGCACAAGGCCGTCGAATTGACCAAAGATCAGGCTCGCAAGTTGCAGGATCTGGTGTTGACCAACGTCCAAGCTGATGGGCACGGAACGGTCAGCCGGGACTGGGTGGGACGTGACGCCACGCGGTTGGCACAGGCTATTGGATTGCAGGTGCCCGAAGATACCCGTTTGCTGTTTGTTGAAACCGGTCCCGATCACCCGTTTGCCGTCACCGAATTGATGATGCCAATTCTTCCCGTGATTCGCGTGGACAACGTGGAGCAGGCCATTGATCTGGCGGTCAAGCTCGAAGCGGGCTGTCGCCACACTGCGTCCATTCATACCCGCAGCATCGACAACATGGATCACATGGCTGAAAAGATCAACACATCAATCTTCGTGAAGAACGGCCCTTGCCTGGCTGGGCTCGGGTTTGGCGGTGAGGGCTGGACCAGCATGACCATTTCCACCCCGACCGGTGAAGGCGTGACCTCAGCCAGTACCTTTGTGCGTTTACGTCGTTGTGTGCTGGTGGATCGCTTTCATATTGTTTAGGGCTGATTGGCATCCATGAGTTGCTCAACACCCGCTTGCTCGACGAATTGCATGGCCTGTGAGGGTCGCGATTCGCCAGCGGCTCGGCTCGTCGCGCGGGCAAGCACGGAGCCGCTTTCGGCTGCCGAGGAGGCGTTGTTGGCTAACTACAAGGCAACAACAAATCAGCGCAAGACCGCACATGTGGCCGATATTCCGGTCGGTTTTGTGTGTGACCTGGCTCGAACCCAATCATGAATGCCCGCAGCTTTATCAGTATGGGGCTCGATATCGGGACGACGACCACGCAGATGATCGTGTCGCGATTGGAAGTGACCAACCGGTCAGGCCCAACCTCGGTCGCTCACTACGATTTTTCCAGTCGCGAAGTTTTGTTCATGAGTGATGTGGTGTTCACCCCCTTTGACGGCCAGGGCAACATCGCTTCAGAACAGATCGAGCAGTTTGTCCATGCGCAATGCGCCAAGGCGAACATCGCGTTGAGTGATGTCGCCACGGGTGCCATCATCGTGACAGGAGAGACTTCCAAGGCCCGCAACGCGCGTGAGACCGTCGTCGCTTTGTCCGAGCGCCTGGGCGATTTTGTGGTGGCCACCGCCGGGCCGAATCTGGAGTCGGTCATCGCCGGTCACGGCTCGGGTGCCAGTGCCTATTCGAAAACCCATGCGGCCCGGGTGTTGAACATCGACGTTGGCGGGGGCACCTCCAATTTCGCTGTTTTTGAGGCCGGGCGGGTTGTGGATACTGCTTGCCTGAATGTGGGCGGGCGTTTGCTGGAGATCGACGCGCACAACCATGTGACCCGTGCCCATGAACCGGCTTTGGCGGTTGCTGCGGATTTGTGGCAGCAACCCCAATTTGAACCGACGCTAAGCGAGGACCGGCTCAATGCCTACGCCCATCGTCTGGCGCAGCTGGTGCTGGAGGTGACCCAGGGCAACCTGTCGGACCTGGCGCATCGCCTGCTGATGACTAAACCTCTGGCCCAGACCTATCGGTTTGACGCGATATTCGTCTCAGGGGGTGTTGGCGCGTGTCTGGACCAAGCGGTGGAGCTAGCCGCCTTTGGCGATACCGGACCGTTGCTGGCCCGGCACCTGCGACACGTGTTTGAAGCGCAAGGGTTGGTCTTGCAAGTCCCAGAGCAAACGCTCAGAGCCACCGTGATTGGCGCGGGCGCGCACACGCTGTCTCTTTCTGGAAGCACGATCTGGCTGAGCTATGAACACCTGCCGCTGCGCAGCGTTCCGGTGCTGTCGTGTTCACTGGCATGGCCGATCAATGCCGGCGTTTTGACCGAGCACTGGCTGGGCAATGCGCGCATGCTCGATATTGATGTGGCCAGCGATTTGTTCGCGCTCATGCTTCCTTCGTCAGTGCCTGTCACCTATGCCAATGTGCTGGAGTTGACGCGGCAGATCCTGAATTTTTGCCAGTTTCAATCACGGCAAGCCAACTGGAACCCCGTGCAGCCCCTGCTCATCGTGACCGATGCAGACCTGGGAAAGGCGCTGGGCAATGAGTTGCACCTTGCCCTGCCGGGGCGTCCCCTGGCGGTCATCGACGAAATTCACACCGACCAGGGCGACTACCTGGACATCGGGAAAAGTATCTTTAGCGGACAGGTCGTTCCGCTCACAGTCAAATCCCTGGCCTTTCCCGCTTGAGGCGGGTGATCAACCGGAATCGAAGTCACCATGAAACTGTCGACAACACTATTCGGACAAAGCATCGGGTTCAGGGATGTCAAGGATGTTTTGGCCAAGGCCAATGAGCACCGCTCCGGCGACGTGCTCGCCGGTGTGGCGGCCCACAATGCGCGTGAGCGCGTTGCCGCCAAACAGGTTCTTTCGGAGATGCTGCTCAGCGATTTGCGCAATAACCCAGTGGTGCCGTACGAGCAGGATTGCGTGACCCGGATCATCCAGGATGACCTCAACGAACCGGTGTTCAAGCGCATCCAGAACTGGTCGGTGGCCGAGTTGCGCGAGCGTATTCTTTGCGACGGGACTTCAGATATTGAAATGGACACTCTGAAGAAAGGCTTGACCTCTGAGATGGTGGCCGCAGTGGCCAAGATTTGCTCCAACGCAGACCTGATTTATGGTGCCAAGCGCATGCCGGTGGTCAAGCGCGCCAACACCACCATCGGGCTGCCAGGACGATTCGGTTGTCGTTTGCAGCCCAATGACCCAAGGGACGATGAAAACAGCATCGCGGCTCAAATTTACGAGGGCCTGTCCTATGGTTGCGGCGACGCCCTGATCGGTGTCAACCCGGTCAATGACAGTGTGGATTCAGCGACGCGCATTCTCACCACAGTTTATGAAATCATTGACCGTTTGAAAATACCCACGCAGGGCTGCGTCCTGGCGCACATCACCACGCAGATGGAGGCCATTCGCAAGGGTGCGCCTGGCGGCCTGATTTTTCAGAGCATTTGCGGCAGCGAAAAGGGTCTCCATGAGTTCGGGGTCACTCTGGCCATGCTCGACGAGGCGCAGCAGGTTTCCCGCACCCATGCGCGTCTGGCCGGGCCCAACGGTCTCTATTTTGAAACCGGCCAGGGCTCGGCGCTGTCGGCCCAGGCGCACCATGGTGCCGATCAGGTCACGATGGAGGCGCGCAACTATGGCCTGGCACGTCATTACGACCCCTTTATGGTCAACACCGTGGTCGGCTTCATCGGGCCAGAGTATCTCTACAACAGCCGAGAGATTTCACGCGCCGCGCTGGAGGACCATTTCATGGGCAAGCTCAGCGGGCTGTCGATGGGCTGCGACTGCTGTTACACGAATCATGCCGATGCGGACCAGAACTCCAATGAAAACCTGGGATTCCTGTTGGCCAGTGCCGGATGCAATTTTGTGATCGCCATGGGTCTGGGGGACGACACCATGCTCAACTATCAGACCATGGCGTTTCACGATGTTGCCACCATTCGGCAAACTCTGGGCTTGCGCCCGGCACCCGAATTCGAAGCGTGGCTTGAGCGCAAGGGTGTGATGGCCAGCGGACGTTTGACACTCGCCGCAGGCGATCCTTCACTTTTTCTCTAGGGGGTTCAAATGGATCAAGCCTTGATCGAGCGACTGGTAAGCGATGTGCTGGCGCATCTTGCCAGAGACGAAGCCGGTGCCAGGGTCCAGAGCGGACCGCCCACCGAAGCGCCTGCCACGCCCCTGGCCGTGGCGAGCAAACCGATGCCGGCAACGGTCGGCGCGCCAGTCAACGAAGCTGCACAGGATGGTTTGCCCGACTTGGGAAGTGAAGAGATTCGCTTGTGGGTCGGTGTCGACTCCCCAAGCAAACCTGATGTGGTGAAAGCCCTGCGCGGCTCGACTCGCGCCCGCGTGTGCGTCGGGCGCCGCGGTCCGCGCCCCCGTACCACGGCGCTGCTGCGTTTTCTGGCCGATCATTCCCGCTCGAAGGATACGGTGATGAGCGAAATTCCCAGCGAATGGGTTCAAACCGCCGGTTTGCTCGAAGTGCACACCCAGGCCACTGAAATCAACCAGTACCTGACCCGTCCCGACCTGGGACGCGTGTTGTGCGATGAAGGAAAAGCAGCCCTGCGCGACAATTGCGTGCAGCAGCCCGATGTGCAGATTGTTGTGTCTGATGGTTTGTCGACCGAGGCGATCACCGCCAATTTTGAAGAAATTTTGCCGCCACTCAATCGTTACCTGACCAGCGCCGGGCTGAGCCTTGGGACTTCCCTTTTTGTGCGTTATGGCCGCGTCAAGGTGGAGGACCAGATCGGACAGTTGCTCGGGGCCAAGGTGGTTATTTTGCTGATCGGGGAGCGTCCGGGGCTGGGCCAATCCGAGAGCATGTCCTGCTACGCCGTGTACAAGCCAACAGCGACCACGGTGGAAGCCGGGCGCACCTGTATCTCCAACATTCACCGCAGCGGTACGCCGCCTGTCGAGGCAGCAGCGGTAATCGCTGAGCTTGCCCAAAACATGATTCGCCATGAGGCCAGTGGCATCGCGCTGACGCAGCGCATGCAGGCAGGTGCGTCATGACTATCCAGACCCTGGAGCGCATCCCGGTAGGTGTTTGCGCATCCCGCGTCATTCCGGCCGTCGATGCGCACTTGCGGGCCCAACTCAAGTTGCCGGACTGGGTCTACAGCCTGGCCCTGTTCACCGCAGATTCGGATGACGCGAGCTATATTGCTGCCGACGAGGCGACCAAGAACGCCCAAGTGCATGTGGTATTTGGTCAATCGTTTTACGCCGGAGCCAAGCATGGCCCCTCCAGCACGGCGGGCGAGGTTCTGGTGATGCTGGGCGCGGCGTCGCCGGCCGAAGCGCAAAGCGGGCTCAACGCGGCTTTGGGGATTTTGAGCGATGCGGTCTCAGGCCCGTGTTTTCACTGGGCCAATCAGGAACAGACAGTGGCATTCATGGCCCACACGGTGTCGTCCTCGGGACATTACCTGGCCAGCATGGCGCAGGTGCCCGGGGGTACGGCGCTTGCCTACCTGATCGCGCCGCCGCTGGAGTCCATGGTCGGCCTGGACGCAGCCCTCAAGGCCGCCGAGGTGAGCCTGGCCTGTCACTTTTCTCCGCCCAGCCCTACCAACTACGGCGGTGGTCTGCTCTCGGGCACGGTGGCGGCTTGTCAAGCGGCGGCCGCAGCATTTGCCTACGAGGTGGTTTGTATTGCCCGTGAGCCCTTGCGCTCCTGAGCAAATGGTTGAGGATGAAAACGTGAAAGATTCCTCGTTGGGTTATCTCGAAGTGCAGGGTTTGGCCAATGCGATCGTCGCGGCCGATGCCATGGTCAAGGGCGCGCTGGTTACTCTCGTCGGCGCGCTGGAGCTCAGTCCCGGGCGCATCACCCTGAGTGTGGAGGGCAATCTGGCGGCCTGTCAGGCTGCTGTGGATGCGGGGCGAATGGCGCTCGAATCTTGCGGGGCGGCTCTGGGCGACCTTGTGATCGGGCGGCCCGAGCCCGACATGGAGCAAATTGCCCGCAAGGTAGCCCATGTGGGTGATCGCCATAGCAGCACGATGCCGGTGAAGGGGAAATCTAGGAATGAATGAGATTGCGAACAAGGCTCGCGAGGCCGGTGTGGTGGGTGCGGGCGGTGCGGGCTTTCCGACCCACGTGAAGCTCTCGACGCCGGTTGAGATTTTTATCGTCAACGGCGCGGAGTGCGAACCCCTGCTGCGGGTCGACCAGCAACTGAGTGTGAAGTACGCGGACCTGCTGGTGCGCGGGCTTGAGCTGGCCATGGAGGCGGTGGGCGCACGCGAGGGTGTTCTCTGCTTCAAGGAAAAGTACCTCGAAGCGATCGCCAAGGTGGGAGCTTTGCTGCGTCCCAACATGCGCATCCACATCCTCAAAGACATCTATCCTGCGGGTGACGAAGTCATCACCATCTGGATGGCCACCGGAAGACGGGTGCCACCTGCGGCGCTGCCCAAGGACGTGGGCGTAGCAGTGAACAATGTGCTCACACTGATTAACCTGGCCCGCGCCGTGGACGAAAACAAGCCGGTGGTGACCCGTACCCTGACGGTTGCGGGCGCGGTTTCCAGCCCGGTCACGCTCACGGTGCCGCTTGGGGTGTCGGTGCGCGAAGTGGTGGCCCGGGCCGGCGAGATCACCGTGGATCAGCCATTTTTTGTCAGCGGTGGCCCCATGATGGGAAAGCTCATGAGCACGCTGGATGTGCCCGTCACCAAAACCACCGGCGGCATCATCGTGCTGCCCCATGACAGCGTGGTGATCCGCCGCCACCGCAAGCCCATGCAGGACGTGCTGGCCATTGCCCGCGCCACATGCGAGCAGTGCAATTTGTGCACGGAGCTGTGCCCGCGCCATCTGATTGGGCATGAGTTGCACCCCGCCCTGATCGTGCGCGCCGCCAACTACCGCAATATTGGCAATCCATCGGTGCTGTTGTCGGCGCTCACCTGCTCGGAGTGCGCCATCTGCGAGCAATGGGCGTGTCCGGTCGATATTTCTCCCATGCGGATCAATCAGGCCTTGAAGCAGAAGTTTCGTGAAGAGGGCGCACGTTATGTGGGTGACCTGCGCAAACTCGATCCCATGGCCGAGCATCGGCTGGTGCCGGTGAGCCGACTGATTGCCAGGTTGGGCATTCAGGCCTACAACAAACCAGCCCCGCTGGACGAGACTCCCCGCCCGGTGGCCGAAGTGGTGTTGCCGCTGCGCCAGCATGTGGGAGCGCCTGCCCGGCCAGTGGTTGAGGTGGGTGCCGCAGTGCGAATTGGCGATCTGATCGCCGATCTGCCCGCTGATGTGCTGGGTGCCAGAATTCACGCCAGCATCGAGGGCACGGTGATAGAGATCACCGACCAGTTCATCCGCATCACGCATTGAGTCAGGAAATTTGTCATGAGCTACCACGCCATCGGATTGATTGAAACCAGCAGCATTGCCAAAGGCATCGAGGCGGCAGATTGCATGGCCAAGACCGCCAACGTTCAGATTCTCACTGCCAAGTCGATATGCCCGGGCAAGTACATTGTGATGATTGGCGGCGACGTGGCGGCAGTGACGCAGTCGGTGCAGGCAGGGGCCGAGCTGGCGCCCGAGGTGGTGGTGGACCAGTTCATCATCCCCAACGTGCATCCCTCTGTGTTGCCCGCCATCAGTGGCGGCACTTCGGTAGACAAGATTCGCTCAATCAGCGTGATCGAGACCTACTCAGTGGCCGCCACCATCGAGGCCACCGATGCGGCCGTCAAGGCCGCCCAGGTGGAGCCCATTCGCATGCACCTGGCCTTTGGCATTGGCGGCAAGAGCTATGTCATCCTCACGGGCGAAGTCGCTGACGTGATCGCCGCCACAGCGGCTGGCGCAGCGGTGGCAAGCGAGCGGGGATTTCTGGTCTCCGAGGTGGTGATTCCAAGGCCGCATCAGTCCTTGATCGACCAGCTGCTTTGACCGTCAGCCCCGGCTGTCGAGGTGCCCGGGGACGGGGCCTGGTGCACCCGGTTGAATTCAGGGCCCTGGCTTTGCGATACTTAACCCATGCAATTGCAAGAAATTTTATATTCCCAGGGCTTTGGCACCCGGCGTGTCTGCGCCGGCCTGATCCAGCAGGGGTTGGTTCAGATTTATGAGGAAAATCAGGCTGTACCTCCTGTTGAACATGCAAATGCAGCTATAGAAGTAATAGCGGATGGATTGCGCTTTCGGGTCCAGGGAGTGGACTGGAGCTACCACGAAAAAGCCTACCTGATGCTGCACAAGCCTGCGGCCACGGAGTGTTCGCAAAAGCCTTCGACCTACCCAAGCATTTACACCCTGCTGCCCTCGCCGCTGCGCATGCGCCCGCAAAAGGGCGCGGTGCAGGGGGTGCAGGCGGTCGGAAGGCTTGACCAGGACACGACGGGTCTGCTGTTGTTGACTGATGACGGCAAGTTCATTCACCGCATGAGCTCGCCGCGCCACCATGTGGCAAAGGTTTATGAGGTGACGCTCAAACACCCTCTCGATGAAGTTCAGGTGAACAAATTGCTGGCCGGTGTGGTGCTCGAGGACGGTCCCAAGCCGGTGGCTGCTGCGGCGTGTGAGGCCGTTTCAAGCCATCACCTGCGCCTGACGTTGACCCAGGGAAAATACCATCAGGTCAAACGCATGGTGGCGGCCGTAGGCAATCGGGTTGAGGCCTTGCACCGCTCCCAAATTGGCGGCTTGCGGTTGCCTGCTGACCTGGCCCCAGGCCAGTGGCGCTGGTTGGGGCCGCAAGACCTCGCGAGCATCCCGGCCTAGCGTCCATGGGTATGATGCGTTGTTCCTGAGCATGGCTTTAACCAACCCGATGTTTGCACCATGAACCTGCTGCTTGACTCCTTCTGGCGCGCACTGGCCTATTGCGTGCACCCTCGCGTGATCGTGCTGTCTCTTCTGCCGTTGGTGCTGATGGTGGCGTTGTCCATGGGGCTGGGCTATTTTTACTGGGATGCCGCCATGGACTGGGTGCGCGGAGCCCTTGAAGCGTCCACGGTGATTAATTCGGTCTGGGATTGGCTGCAGGGCATTGGTGCAGGCGGGCTCAAGGTGGTACTGGCTCCGCTGATCGTTATTTTTTCCCTCACGCCAATTATTGTGGTCATGTCGCTGTTGCTGGTGGCGGTTTTGATGACGCCCGCCCTGACCGTGCTGGTGGCCAAGCGCAGGTTTCCGGGGCTCGAGCGCAAGCGCGGCGGGTCGGTGGCTTTTAGCGTCATGTGGTCGCTGGGCTCCACCCTGATGGCGCTGCTGGCCATTGTCGTGTCCATTCCGCTGTGGCTGATACCGCCTTTGATCGTGGTACTGCCGCCCCTGATTTGGGGCTGGCTGACCTACCGCGTCATGGCCTTTGATGCGCTCGCCGACTTTGCCAGCGCCGAGGAGCGCCGGGAGATATTCCGGCGTCACCGTGGCTGGTTGCTGGGGATCGGTATTTTTTGCGGCTATCTGGGTGCGGCCCCCACGGTGGTGTGGGCCTCGGGTGCCCTGTTCGCCGCCGCATTTGTAATTTTGGTGCCGCTGGCGATCTGGATTTATACGCTTGTGTTTGCACTCTCTTCCCTGTGGTTTGCCCACTACTGCCTTGGAGCTTTGCACGCCCTGCGAACCGAAGCCTCAACGCTCCCGGTGGTGGCCGCCGACAACCCTGTGCTGACCCAGAATGGACGGCCCCAGGCTCCGGTCGTGGACAAGGTGCTCTGAAGCCATGCCCGGATTCGGCATGATCATCATCGGTGACGAGATCCTCTCGGGCAAGCGCGCCGACAAGCATCTGCCCAAGGTCATCGAGTTGCTCAAAGCGCGGGGCCTGCACCTGGACTGGGCCGAGTACGTGGGCGACTCACCGGCACGAATCACGGCCACTCTGCAGCGTGCCTTTGCCAGTGGTGACATCGTTTTCTCAAGCGGTGGCATTGGTGCCACCCCTGACGATCACACCCGCCAATGCGCCGCCAGGGCGCTAGGGGTGGAGCTGGCGCTGCACCCCAAGGCCGAGACCCTGATTCGGCAACGCATGCAGGAGATGGCCGAGGAACGAGGAACGGTCTATGAGCCCGATCATCCGGACAACATGCATCGTCTGAACATGGGCGTGTTTCCTGCCGGGGCGGAAATCATCCCCAACCCCTTCAACCGGATTCCCGGCTTTTTCTGTGGCGGACCGGAGCCTAGCGGCGTTTATTTTGTGCCGGGGTTTCCGGTGATGGCCTGGCCCATGATCGAGTGGGTGCTGGAGACGCATTGCGCCCACTTGTTCAATTGCGCGCCCTGGATTGAGCAGTCGGTAATCGTATTCGGGGCGATGGAAGCCACACTGACCCCACTGATGCAAGCGATTGAGCAGCGTTTCCCCGCCGTCAAGGTATTTAGCCTGCCCAGCGTCGATCACCCGCAGTTTGGACGTCACATCGAGCTCGGAGTCAAGGGTGACCCTGGTTCAACGGCGCAGGCCTACAACATGCTGATGACGGGTTTGCGGGCATTTGATGTCAAGCTGGGCCCCGAATTGGTGCAAAAATAACCATCTAGTTTGGTGCAAAACAATTTTTGCACCAAAATTGGGCTTCAAGTTGTGAATGGCAGAGATGCAATTGGCACGAGGTGCGCCAGACTCCGCAAAGGCAGGGCAAAATGCACATTCCAGCGGGTACATCAGTTTCAGGGGTTGGCATGGAAACTGCGTGCTGTACCGGTAGCTTTATTCACAACGATTTAACCAGGAGTATTTAATGGCCAAGACTGTTGAAGATGTCATGAAGATGGTGAAGGAAAACGAAGTCAAGTTTGTTGACTTCCGTTTTACCGATACCCGCGGTAAAGAGCAGCACGTGACCGTGCCGGTTTCTCATTTTGATGAAGATAAGTTCACCTCTGGCCACGCATTTGACGGCTCGTCGGTGGCCGGCTGGAAAGGCATCGAGGCCTCGGACATGCAACTCATGCCCGACCCCAATACCGCCAATATTGATCCCTTTTTCGAAGAAACCACGCTGTTCCTGAGCTGTGATGTGATAGAGCCCAGCGACGGCAAAGCGTATGACCGCGACCCGCGTTCGATTGCCAAGCGCGCCGAGGCCTACCTCAAGGCTTCGGGCATGGGCGACACCGCCTTCTTCGGCCCTGAGCCCGAATTTTTCATCTTTGACGACGTGCGTTGGGACACTGACATGTCGGGTACCTTCTTCAAGATTGAAGAGTACGAGGCACCATGGAATTCGGGCAAAAAGCTCGAAGGCGGCAATCGTGGCCATCGGCCCACCGTCAAGGGCGGCTACTTTCCGGTGCCGCCGGTGGACAGCACCCAGGACATGCGCGCCGAGATGTCACTGATTCTGGAATCACTGGGCATTCCGGTCGAAGTCTTCCACCACGAGGTCGGTGGCGCAGGTCAAAACGAAATCGGCACCCGTTTCAGCACATTGGTGGAGCGCGCTGACTGGACCCAAGTGCTCAAATACGTGGTGCAGAACGTGGCCAATGCCTATGGCAAGACAGCCACCTTCATGCCCAAGCCCGTGGTCGGTGACAACGGCTCGGGCATGCACGTGCACCAGTCCATCTGGAAGGGCGGCAAGAACCTGTTTGCTGGCGACGGCTACGCCGGTTTGTCTGATTTTGCGCTGTACTACATCGGCGGCATCATCAAGCACGCCCGCGCACTCAACGCCATCACCAACCCCGGCACCAACAGCTACAAGCGCCTGGTGCCTGGCTATGAAGCGCCCGTGAAACTGGCCTACTCGGCCAAGAACCGCTCGGCTTCGATTCGCATTCCCTATGTGGCCAACCCCAAGGCTCGCCGCATCGAGGCGCGCTTCCCCGATCCGCTGATGAACCCCTATCTGGGCTTTGCGGCGCTGATGATGGCCGGCCTCGATGGTGTGGAGAACAAGATTCATCCGGGTGAGGCAGCAACCAAGGATCTGTACCATTTGCCGCCCGAAGAGAACGCCCTGATTCCAACCGTGTGTCACAGCCTGGACCAGGCACTCGAATGCCTAGACGCCGATCGCGGCTTCCTGACCAAAGGCGGCGTGTTCACCGACAGCATGCTCGACGCCTACATCGAACTCAAGATGGGAGAGGTGACGCGCCTGCGCATGGCCACCCACCCGATCGAGTTCGAGATGTACTATTCGCTCTAGGCACATTGCGCTTGTTGCAGAAAAAAGACGGCTCAGGCCGTCTTTTTTTGTGGTGAAAATCCCCATTTTTTTTGACCGGACCCGCAATTGACGCATACTGCCCTTCCATCCATGCAATTCTTGAGGCGTGGAGAACGTATGAAATATGCTTTATTGATTCCCTTGGTGGCTGCGTTTCTGGTGACAAACAGTTTGTCGCAGGAGAAGATTTACCGGTGTGGCAACGAGTACACCAACACCGTGCCGAGCGCCAAGGACCGTGGTTGTAAGCTGGTCGATGGCGGCAACGTCACCGTTGTGCAGGGCACTCGTTCCAAGACATCGGCACCGGTTCACGCCAGCGTGTCCTCCAGCTCGGCGGCTGCGGGTGCGCAGCGTGTGGACTCGGGCGAGCAGAAGGCGCGCGACTCCGACGCGCGGCTGATTCTGGAGTCAGAGCTTAAGAAGGCCGAGGCCCGCCAGGTGGAGCTGCTCAAGGAGTACAACAATGGCGCGCCCGAAAAGCAGGGCATTGAATCGCGCAACTACCAAAAATACCTCGACCGCGTGGCCGAACTCAAGGCCGGCATTGAGCGCAATGACAGTGATGTTGCCGGTATTCGGCGCGAACTCGGGCGGATCACAGGAACACCCCCGGTCGCTGGGGCAAAATAGCTGGCTTGAGCAAGCCAGACTATCCCTTACCTGCGAACACGCCCCTTGGTGCAGCGGCGCGATTCGAGTCGTTTGACCTGTTGGCGACCCTGGTCGCCGTGGTTGGACGCAGCGGTATTGTGCTGTACGCCAATTCGGCGCTAGAAGACACTCTGGCCCTGTCGCGCCGGGCCATCGTCGGTTCGAGTTTTCCTGAAAGCTTTGCCCAGCCGGACCAACTGCACAGCGCGCTGCAGGGTGTGCGCAGCGCGCAGTTTTCGGCGCTGCGTTTTGACGCTTCGATCAACCGGTTGAGTCATGAACCGCTTCCGGTGCAGGTGTTCGTGACCCCCACCGACGATCCCGATGAAATCATCGTTGAGCTTCTGCCTCTGGAGCAGCAGGCGCGTCAGGATCGCGAGGAACGGCTGGCGGACCAGGCGCAGGCCAACAAAGAGCTGATTCGCAATTTAGCCCACGAGATCAAGAATCCGCTGGGGGGCATTCGTGGCGCGGCGCAATTGCTGGAGATGGAAATTGACTCGCGTGAGCTTGCCGAGTACACCCAGGTCATCATTCATGAGGCCGACCGCCTGCAGGCATTGGTGGACAGGCTGCTGGCCCCGCACCGTCGCCCGCAGGTGGTGAGCGAGGTCAATATTCACGAAGTTTGCGAGCGGGTCCGCTCGCTGATTGGCGCAGAGTTCCCGCGGGGCCTGGTTGTGGTGCGTGACTACGACACCTCGATTCCCGAATTTCGCGGCGACCGCGAACAACTCATCCAGACGGTGCTCAACATTGCCCACAATGCCTGTCATGCGCTGGCCGGGCAAATCGCACAGGACCAGGCGCGACTGACTTTTCGCACCCGAATTGCCAGACAGGTGACGCTGGGCAAGCAACGCTACAAGTTGGCACTGGAATTGCATGTCATCGACAATGGACCGGGCGTTCCCGAGTCGATCAAGGACCGCATCTTTTATCCGCTGGTATCCGGGCGCGATGGGGGATCGGGCTTGGGTCTGACCCTGGCGCAGACTTTTGTGCAGCAGCACCAGGGTTTGATCGAGTGTGAAAGTGCGCCGGGGCACACGGATTTCAAAGTAATGATTCCGCTGCCATGAGGCGCCTGGCTGCGCGCTCTGGGGCAGGCTGAACGGGCCCCGTCAGGGGAATGTGTTTTAACGCTGCACTGAAAGTTGTCAAAACCTATGAAACCAATATGGATCGTCGATGATGACCAGTCCATCCGCTTTGTGCTGGAGAAAGCATTGTTGCGGGAAAATCTTCCCACCCGCAGCTTCTCAAGCCCGGGCGAAGTGTTGACCGCGCTGGATCAGCCCGGAGGCGACAACATGCCGCAGGTTCTGGTCAGCGACATCCGCATGCCCGGCGGCTCGGGGCTGCAATTGCTGGAGCGGGTCAAGGCGAGGATTCCGGGTCTGCCGGTCATCATCATGACGGCATTCTCCGACCTTGACAGCGCGGTATCGGCCTTTCAGGGAGGGGCCTTTGAATACCTGCCCAAACCCTTTGACGTGCCCAAGGCGGTCGCGCTGATCCGGCGCGCCGTGCAGGAGAGTCAGCGAGAGGAAATGAGCGAAGAACGCCAGGCCGATGCACCCGAGATGCTGGGGCAAGCGCCGGCCATGCAGGATGTGTTTCGCGCCATTGGCCGCTTGAGCCAGAGCAATGTCACGGTGATGATCACAGGCGAGTCCGGCACTGGAAAGGAACTGGTGGCACGCGCTTTGCACAAGCATTCCCGGCGCGCGCAGGGCCCCTTTGTTGCCATCAACACCGCGGCCATCCCGAAGGATTTGCTGGAGTCTGAATTGTTCGGCCATGAGCGAGGGGCCTTCACGGGCGCGCAGGCGATGCGTCGCGGACGTTTTGAGCAGGCCGATGGTGGCACCCTGTTTCTGGACGAAATTGGTGATATGCCTTTTGACCTGCAAACCAGATTGCTGCGCGTGCTCAGCGATGGCAGTTTTTACCGGGTCGGCGGCCACAGCGCCGTCAAGACCAGTGTGCGTGTTGTGGCGGCCACGCACCAGAACCTGGAGCAGCGGGTCAAGGAGGGCGCCTTTCGCGAGGACCTTTTTCACAGGCTCAATGTCATTCGCCTGCGGCTGCCCCCCCTGCGGGAGCGCCAGCAAGACATTGCTGTGCTCACACGCCACTTTCTGGCCCAAAGCGCGCTCCAACTGGGTATGGAGTCAAAGCGTATTTCCGAGCCAGCGCTGGCGTGGCTGGGTCGTTTCAATTTTCCCGGGAATGTGCGTCAGCTTGAAAACATTTGCCACTGGCTGATGGTGATGGCGCCTGCGCAGGTGATCGAGTCCAAGGATTTGCCACCCGAGATTGGTGTTGCCCTAGCCGACGCGGGTGAGTCTGCAGTTCCACAGAGCGCCGTGCAGGCCCAACCGGGCGCACCCACGGCTTTGCCCGACGGTGCTTTGGCGGTGCCGCCAGGCGAGGCGCGCGGAAACGGCGATGCGGTTGTCGCCACTTGGGAGCAGGACCTGCTGGCGCAGGCCAACGCTTTGCTTGCCAGTGATGCCGGCTATGTCTGGGATAAATTGACTCAGCGCTTCGAGTCGGTTGTGATCCGGGCTGCGTTGGCTGCTACCCGGGGTCGCAGAATGGAGGCGGCCCAAAAACTCGGGATTGGACGCAACACCATCACGCGCAAGATTCAGGATCTTGGAATTGATGAAAAATAGCTATAGCCTCTGCCCCATATAGCAAAATAGCTATTAAAGAGATAGTGATATATCGGCCTCTCAGGCCAATTCCAGCACCACCGGAGCGTGGTCGCTGGGGCGATCATTTTTGCGTGGGGACTTGTCGATTACGCAGCTCTTGACACGGGGCTTGAGGGCATTGCTCACCAGAATGTGATCGATGCGCAGGCCGTGGTTGCGACGAAAGCCAGAATTGCGATAGTCCCACCAGGAATAGCTTTGGGGTGGTTGCTCAAACAAGCGGTAGGCGTCGTGCAAGCCCAAGGCGATGAGTGCCCGCAAGTGGTAGCGTTCCTCGTCAGTGCAATGGATCTGGTCCTTCATACCCACCGGGTCCCATACGTCGGCATCGTCAAACGTGATGTTGTAATCGCCCATGAGCACCAGATCGGGGTGCTTGACCAACTCATCGCGAATCCAATGCCTGAGTCCCTTGAGCCAGGCCATTTTGTATTCGAATTTCTCGCTTGCGGGCTCCTGACCGTTCGGGAAGTAGCCACCGATGATGCGCACGCCATCCATCGTGCCACTGATGACTCGGGCCATGTCGTCGGCAAAGCCGGGAATGTTTCGGACCACGTCCTGGGCGGGTGCGCGCGAGAGCAGGGCCACGCCGTTGTAGGTCTTCTGGCCAAAACACTGAGCGTGATAGCCGGCTTGCTGCAGCGCTTCAAACGGGAACTTGTCGTCCGTCATCTTGAGTTCCTGCAGTGCCAGTGCGTCTACCGGATTGGCCTTGAGCCAGTCCAGCACCTGCGGCAGTCGCACCGTCAGCGAATTTACGTTCCAGGAGGCGAGTTTCATGTGCCAAATACTCCATTCAAACAGGTGCGGTCAAAGGCTGTGCCTCGGCCAGCAAGGTCTTTTGTGGCGGCAGATTTGCCGTGCGACCGATTGTGCCAGCCTGCCTGTGATCGGGCGGCTGGACTTCGCGACTCAGGCGATGTCAACCGGACATCCCAAGGTCGGTCATCATGGTGGGCTGGCGTTGAATTTTCGGGTCAGTGACGCGACCGCATTCTGCGTACCCTGCAGGGCGGCCAATTGGCCAAGCTGCTCACGCGCCTGCTCTGCCTGGCCCGCACGCCAGTAGGCCAGCGCCAGGTATTGGTGGATTTCCTCAAAGCCGCGGCTCATGCTCCTGGCCTTTTCAAGCGCCTGGATCGACGCCTGGTACTTGCGCTCCTGCAGCAGTTCGACGCCCAGGCCAATCCAGTAGTAGGGGTCGCTTTCGCGCCGCGCCGCAAGCAGCTGCTCGTACTCCTGTGCTTCGGCGTGGCGATTTTGTGCGACCAGCAATTGGTGCAGACTCGCAAGCGGCGCGTCCTGGGCGTCGCCCAGCGCTATGGCATGGCGCAGAAGTTGTTCGGCCGGACCCTGCAGGCCAAATCGGGCGTAGAGCGCGGCCAGGTTGCTGTAGCTGGGGGCATAGCCCGGGTCTTGCACGATCGCCGCCCTGAAATGGGCATAGGCCAGCCGCAACTCTCCATTGGCAAGCTGCTCGGCGGCAATGTTGTTGTAGTAGCGCGCCAGGACTGCGTTCTCCGAAAGGGTTTGTCCATGGCGAAACGAACCGATTTCAGGTTCAAAGTCAACAATGATGTCGCTGGCCCGCAAGCCACCCTGCCCAGGGTTCAACGGCCCGGTGTTTCTGAACAGGACGTTGACATGGTGATTGAAGAAATCCACCTTGCGCCGGCGCTCCAGCAGAACCGGCACCTTGACCTCCTGAATATCGGGGGTCATGTTGATGGCTCGTGCCATCGCGTAGGCCAGAACAGTGAGTGAGAGACAGTCACCGCGCTTCTGGCGCCAGGTTTCACTGGCGACCGTGGAATGCCCGGCCCAATAGGGAAAGGGCTTCTTGTCCTTGCCAAAGATCAGTTCGAGCAGGCGCTCGATACGTTGGCGCGAGCCCAGTTCATCAAGCGCCGGGTCGCGCAGTTGCTGCGCCAATTGCGGATCCAGGTGGAACAGGTCTTCGCGCTTGACGGTGACGAGCGCTGCGTCGTAGCCAAAAGCTTCGTCCTGCCAGGCAATGGGGGCCACGCTTGGGGGCGTTGGCGTGTTCGCGCAACCCGCCAGAGTCAGAAAACAAAGCGCGATCCAAAAGACGTTTCGAGACACGTGACCTCCCTCGGGCAGAGTTCAGGTCCGGTCATGCTACGCCGATCTTCTGATCAATGCTTGTGGGACAAAAAAAGCGCTTCCAGGTCGGTCCGGCCTTCGGGGCTGGTCATTAAAACCAGTGCGGCACCGGCCGCCACCAGGTGCTCATCAGCCGGATTGAAGGCCCATTTGCCCTCTTCACGAATTGCCATCAGGATGTATTTTCTGGACTTGGGCACCAGCTCAGACAGGGGGGTATCAGAAAAATGGGCAGGCACCACCACTTCTTCGATCCGGAAGAATTCCTCGCTGCTGAGCATCTGGTCCAGAAAATTGACGGCTTGCGGACGCGTCATGGCCGCGGCAATGCCCATGCCACCCGAAAAATCCGGGCAGACGACTTCATCGGCGCCGGCCCGGCGTGCCTTGTCGGCGTTTCGAATGTCATGCAGGCGCACCACCACCCGCGCCTTGGGGTTGAGCAACTTGACCGACAGGGCCACCATCAGGTTGTGGCTGTCGTCGCCGGTCACGGCAAATACCCCGGCGGCGGACATCAGACCAGCCGAGAGAAGGGACTCGTCGTCGGCGGCATCGGCCGCCAGGCACAGCGTTTTTGGATGGGTTTCCTGCCAGCGTTCGATCGCCGCATGATCGGCTTCAACCACCACCAACTCGCGTCGGGTCTTGAGCAACTCATCGGCCACATTGGAGCCAACCCGCCCGATACCGCAGATGATGTAATGACCGCGAAGTTTCTTGATTTCTTTTTCCATGCGCTTCTTTCTCAGGGCTGTATTCAGATCGGATTCGAGCAAAAACGCCACGAACGTGGAAAACAGGTAGCTCATCGTGGCAATACCGGTGACTGCAAGAAACACGGTAAACAAGCGACCCAAGGGGTGGTGGCTCAAGTCCACAATTTCACCAAAACCGATGGTGGCCACGGTGATGAAGGTCATGTAGAAGCTGTCGATCCAGCTTGCATTGGGTCGCCCGAGGTAGCGGTAACCCAGCGTGCCAACCAGGTGGATCAGCAACAGCAATACCGCGCCATAAAACAGCCCGGCGGTGTGTCGACCTTTGAAAATTGTTCTCACGCCTGTGAATTCCTGCGATAGGTGACGAAACTAAAGCGCAGCCCCGTACCAGAGACCAGGGATGTGCGGCTGCTCTCCAGCCATTGGGAATCGAGCGGCGGCGCAAACGCATCCCCTTCGTAGTTGGCCTCAATTTCTGTCACCACCACCGTGCTTGCCAGTGGCAGGGCCTGGGCATAAATCTGGGCACCGCCAATCACCCAGGCGTCGCTATCGGGAGGGCATTGAGCGCAGGCATCGGCCACCGAGCTGGCGCGCAGGGCGCCCTTGGCCTGCCAGTGGTCCTGGCGGGTGACAACGATGTTCAAACGTCCCGGCAAGGGACGAAACTTCGGTGGCAACGAATCCCAAGTCTTGCGTCCCATGATCACAGGGCAGCCCAACGTGGTGCGTTTGAAATGCGCCATGTCTTCGGGCAGGTGCCAGGGCAGGGTATTGTTGTGGCCAATCACGCCATTGGCGGCGCGGGCAAAGATCAGGTGAAGCTTCATGCCGGATTCCCTTGGCGACGTGGCGGAATCAACACGGCGGCGATCGCGGCCATGACAAACGCAATGGCGACAAAATCCTGCCAGTGGGGCCACTCACCCACAATGACGGTTGCGCTCAGGGTCCCCACCAGCGGCACAGCCATGATGCTCACGGCGCTGGTGGCCGGTGGCAGGTCGCGTGCCAGACCAGCCCACATGATCTGGGCAAATCCGTAGTTGATGAGCACGCCATAGCCCAGGCTCAGCCACATGGGCGCTGAGAACTGCCAGGTGGGCCAGGGTTCGCTCAACCACGCAAGCAGCCACAGGCAGCCACTGGCGAGAATCATCATCCAGACCGTCAGGGTTGGCACTGGCAGGCTCAGTCGGGCGCGGCGCATCATCACCGTCCCTGCGCCCCACAAAACGGCCGCTATCTCCATCCAAACGATACCCCTTGGGCGCCCGGAAAGAGCCGAAAACTCGTTGGACACCAGCAGACCGACGGCCACCGCCACTGCAAAGCAGGCCAGCACCGAGCGCCGGGTCAGCCTTTCACCAAAAAATAGTGCACCGATCACCACGGTCCAGATCGGCATGGTGAACCCCAGAATGGCGGCCCGGCCTGAAGCGAGTTCCTTGACGCCCAGAATCGACACTGCGTGCCAGCCCAGCATGTTGGGCAGGCCCAGCGTGATCACAGATCGCCATTGGTCCCCCTGCGGCAGCATGCGCAATCCGCGCGCACGGTAAAAAAGCAAAAGCCACAGCGCACCACAACTCATGGTCAGTGCGCGAAAGTACAGTGGCGTGATCTCGCGCAGCGAGAGTTTCATCATGGGCCAGTTGACGCCCCACATCAGCGTGAGGGCCACCAAGGCCAAGCCTTGTCGGCGAGTGATCACACGGCCACCGGGGCTTTGATGGCCGGGTGGCACTGGTAGCCCAGCATCTCGAAGTCCTCGTACTCGTAGTCAAAGATCGAAGCGGGTCTGCGCTTGATCTGCAAAGTGGGATAGGCCATCGGCGCGCGGCTCAGTTGCAGTGCCACTTGTTCGGTATGGTTGCTGTAGATGTGGCAGTCGCCACCCGTCCAGATGAAGTCGCCCGGGTCCAGGTCGCATTGCTGTGCCACCATGTGCGTGAGCAGGGCGTAGCTGGCAATGTTGAAAGGCACGCCCAGGAAAATATCGGCGCTGCGCTGGTACAGCTGGCAGCTCAGTTTCGCTTTTTCTCCAGGGTGGGCTGCAGGCGCAACGTAGAACTGGAAAAAAGCGTGACACGGCATCAGCGCCATCTTGCTCAGCTCCGCGACGTTCCAGCTGCTCACGATGATGCGACGCGAATCCGGGTTGGTCTTGAGTGTCTGGATGACCTCGGCAATCTGGTCGATATGCCCGCCACCCGGTGTGGGCCAGCTGCGCCACTGAACGCCGTACACCGGGCCCAAGTCGCCATCAGGCCTTGCCCACTCGTCCCAGATGCTCACGCCGCGCTCCTTGAGCCAGTTGTTGTTGGACGAGCCCGTCAGAAACCACAGCAGTTCCTGGATGATGGAGCGCAGGTGAACCTTCTTGGTGGTGACCAGTGGAAAACCTTCGTTCAGATCGAAGCGCATCTGGTAACCAAACACACTTTTGGTGCCTGTGCCCGTGCGGTCGGCCTTGAAGACGCCGCTGCTGTCCACATGGCGCATGAAGTCTTCATATTGGCTGCGAACGGGGCGATTGGGTTCGGGGGTGGGCATTGGAGGACCTTGCAAAGTCAACGTTGCATTTTAGTGGCAGCGAGGGACGCCACCCGCATGGTCCGCCCCGTCGGCAGAGGCGTTCAGGTGATCCGGTTGAGCCACTCGGTGGCCACAAGCAGGACCAGCAACAAGATGAACACCGTGGGCATGATCGCCCCCAGCCCGGCGAACTGCGCCAGCACCCCACAGGCTGCGGGCATCGCCGCACTGCCCACATAGGCCATGGCGAGTTGGCGCCCGACGACGGTGCGCGCCAGGTCGGGTGCAAAACGGGTTGAGGTCTCGTGCATGAGCGAGGGGAAAATGGGCGCGCAGCCAAAGCCCAAGAGGATCAGGCCAGCCAGCGGTCCGATGGGTTCGAGCTCTCGCACGGTAAACAGTGCCGCACCCGCCATGGCCAGTGCGATACCGAGTCGCACCATGCGCCGATTCCCCATTTGGTTGGCTAACAGCCCCAGGGCGAAGCGTCCGGCCGTGAGGGCGCCATAAAAACCCGACAGCCATAAACCTGCCGTTGTGGCGCTAAGGTGGCGCTGGTCCACCAATATGCTGGCGGCCCACAGGCCGGTTGCCATTTCTGCGGCCACATACAGCATGAAGGTAAGCGGTGCCAGCCACAGCGCCAGGGCTCTGACGGGCTGATTGTTGTTGGGTCTTGCGCCGCAGTCGGCGGGCGTCGATGCAGTTTCCTTCTGGGTCTGCCACAGGGGCAATGCGAACCACAGCACCACCGCCAGGGCCAACTGGATCGAGCCGATCATTTGGTAGCCACCCGACCACCCCGTTTTCCCGGCGAGCGCGGCGCTCATGAGGATGGGGCCCAGGGTGGCACCCAGGCCCCAAAACCCGTGCAGCCAGCTCATGTGTCGGGAGGAATAGTGCTGGGCCACAAAATGGTTGAGCCCCGCGTCCACGGCCCCGGCGCCCAGTCCCATCGGTATGGCAAGCACCAGCAGGAATCCAAGGCTCGGCGCCACTGAGAAACCCAGCAGTGCCAGAGCCGTCAGGAAGCCGCTGAGCGTGACCACGCGGCCCGT
Organism: uncultured beta proteobacterium; assembly: GCA_963784775.1. Taxonomy (GTDB): domain Bacteria; phylum Pseudomonadota; class Gammaproteobacteria; order Burkholderiales; family Burkholderiaceae_C; genus Rhodoferax. The sequence goes on from CAWAST010000007.1 coordinate 381,848, forward strand.
TCCCAGGCGTTTGAGTACGGGCCCGCTGTAGAAACTGGCCAGACCCGAGCAGACGGTCAGCGTGAGGGTGAGCAGGCCCAGGGCTGCCAGGGGTTGGCCCCAGTCAACGCGCATGGCGGGCCAGGCCACACCCAGCATGCCGTCTGGCAAACCCAGGCTGATGAAGGCCACGTAGATGATGATCAACAAGAGAAGATGGGCCATGAGACTTCTCGTTGTGCAGGGCGTGGCAGTTGATCGTTCTAGGCCACGCCGAAGGTCTAAACCATCACGCTTTCACAACCCGTCCAGGGTTGAGCAAGTTGTGGGGGTCCAACGATCTTTTGACCGCGCGCATCAACTCCAGGGCGATGGCCGATTTGTAGTGCGCGAGGTGTTCGACCTTCAGACTGCCCACGCCATGCTCGGCTGAAATCGAGCCACCAAATCGGACCACCGAGTCAAACACCAGGGTGTTGACCTCGGACTCGCGCTCTCTAAGAAAAATAGCGGCATCAACACCCTGCGGGGCCTGTACGTTGTAGTGCAGATTGCCATCGCCCAAATGCCCAAAATTGACCAGCCGCACGCCGGGAATGCTTGATTGCAGAAGAGCATCGGTGGTGCGCACGAATTCAGGAATGCTGGACACCGGAACCGAAATGTCGTGCTTGATATTCAAGCCCTCCAGCGCCTGCGCCAGCGGGATGCTCTCGCGCACCTGCCACAGATGGCGGGCCTGGGCAATGCTCTCGGCCACCACAGCGTCAATGACGCAGCCCTGTTCCATCGCGGTTTCCAGCAGACGCTCGAATCCGCTTCTTGCGTGGGTTTCGGACTCGTGGCTGGCATTTTCCAGCAGTACAAAAAAGGGCGTCTGTGCCAGAAAGGGCACCCGCAGTTGCGAAAAATGCCTGTTCACCAGGTTCAAGGCGAACTGGCCCATCACTTCAAAGCCAGTGAGTCCGGCGCCCAGTTGGCGGTGCGCCAAGCCCAGCAGTTTGACCGCGTGTTCCATCGAGGGCACGGCAGCCCAGGCGGTGAGTTGGGCCGCGGGCAGCGGGTGAAGCTTGAGCGTGGCCGCCGTGATGATGCCCAGCGTGCCCTCCGAGCCGATGAACAGGTCGCGCAGGTCGTAGCCAGTGTTGTCCTTGCGCAGGCCCGATAGTCCGTGCCAGATCTGGCCCTGGGCAGTCACGACTTCGAGCCCCAGGCACAACTCGCGGGCATTGCCGTAGCGCAGCACCTGGGTTCCTCCGGCGTTGGTGGCCAGATTGCCACCAATGGTGCAGGTGCCTTCGGCCGCCAGGCTCAGCGGAAAAAGCAGGTCTGCTGCCCGGGCACTGTCCTGAAGCGCTTGCAAAATGCAGCCCGCTTCGACTGTGACGGTCAGATTGTCGGCATCCACCGAGCGCACCGCGTTCATGCGCTGCAGGCTGATCACGAGCTGATTGCCTGAATCATCGGGCGTGGAGCCCGTGACCAGCCCGGTATTTCCCCCTTGCGGCACCACACCCAGGCCGCAGCCTGGGTGCTCGGTCAAATGGGTCGCGCAGGCTGTGACGGCGGCGGCAACCTCGCTCGTGCAGCCGGGCCGCACGACCGCCAGTGCCTTGCCCGGTGCGCGCTTGCGCCAGTCTTGCTCCCAGGCCGAAAGGTCGCCGCTTGTCAGAACATGGGCAGGCCCGACGATTTGGCGAAGTTTTTCCAGCAGGGCTTGCATAGAATTCAGCCGCCTTTCTTCAAGCTTTTGAGGCGCAGCCGAACATGCAGCGCGCAGGCAAGGAACAGCGTCAGGCAAAGCGCGACTTCAACCAGGGCCAGGGTGTTGCCCGGTGGGCGGTCACTGTAGGCCCGTACCGTTCCTTCAGCGAAGTACATCCACACCAGCAAACTGACCCAGCGGTAGGTGTAAAGGCGGTTTTTTAGAAAACCCGCCAGGGGCAGGCACAGCGGCAGGACCTTGAGGGCCAGCCAGGAGCCGCCCGGGCGAATTGGCGCCCAAACCAGTTCCCAGCCCAGACCCAGCGTAATCAGGGAGAGCAGGCTGCCAACGGCCAGGAATTGGGTAACCCTGACCAAAAGTGGCGTGTTGTGTTGTTGGGTGTTCATTGCAGTGGCATCATAGCGGCCATGAACCTGCCCCTGCCATCGAGAGCCAAGCTGCCTGAACGCATCGAGAACCTGCTGACCAGGCTGGCTGAGTTTCCCTGGAAAAGCACTGCCTTGACCTTGCGTGAACGATTTCGCGAAGACCGTTTGGGCCTGACGGCCAGCAGCCTGACCTTTACCAGCACCATCGCACTGGTGCCCTTCTTTACGGTCGCGCTGGCGTTGTTTACCGCTTTTCCCATGTTTGCCAAGTTTCAGGATGTGCTGCAACAGTGGTTGTCACGGAGCTTGATTCCCGACAATATCGCGCGCCAAGTGCTGGGCTATCTCACCCAGTTTGCCGGTCAGGCCAACAAGCTCGGAGTGGTCGGTGCCGTCATCCTGTTCACGACGGCGATGGCCTTGATCCTGACCATCGACCGCACCCTCAACGGGATCTGGCGTGTTAGAAAACCCCGGCATCTTGGCCAAAGGGTGCTGGTGTACTGGGCCGCTATCACACTGGGGCCGCTGATACTGGGCTTTAGCCTGACGGCCACCTCCTACGCGGTTTCTGCCTCCAAAGGATTGGTGGGTGTGATGCCCGGTGGCGTGAAGCTTGTGATTGATGGCTTGCAGTTTCTGTTGATGGCTGGGGGCATGGCCGCCCTGTATCACTATGTGCCCAATACCCTGGTGAAGTGGGGTCACGCTTGGTCGGGCGGCCTGTTTGTCGCGGCCGGGTTCGAACTGGCCAAGCAAGCGCTGACCGCTTACCTGAGCAAGGTGCCCACCTACTCGCTGGTCTATGGCGCCTTTGCCACAGTTCCCATTCTGCTGATCTGGATTTACGTCGCCTGGGTGATCGTGTTGCTCGGGGCGGTGATCGCGGCCTATTTGCCCAGCCTGCTGGCCGGCGTGCCCGCGCGGGAGCGCACCCAGGGCGTGCAATTTCAACTGGCGCTGGAGACCTTGCAACAGCTCCATCGCGCAGGGTCCACGGCGGACAAGGGTTTGACGATTGAGCAGCTCGGCGGCCTGCTCGGAACCGACACCCTGCAGCTCGAAGCGGTTCTGGAAACCCTTGCCGAGTTGGACTGGATCGCACGTCTGGACGAAGAAACCCAGGCGCAGGAGGCGCGTTACGTGTTGCTGGCCGACCCCGACATCACCTTGCTGGAGCCGCTGCTGCACCGACTATTGTTGCCGCACGACGAGGCAACCAAAAATTTATGGATAACAAGCCACTGGCCCCTGATGACACTGCGTAGTGCGCTATAAAAAGTAGAGTGAATCCGGATTGGATCGGGCCAGTGCCCCAGCCCGGTTGGCGCGCCTTCGGCCGATCCTGTCGCCGCCCCATCAACCGGTTGCGGCCACGCTCGACAGGGCGCCGGGTATTTACACAAACTTTGCCCCGCCGGGCCTGGACCCCACCTCTTTGCAGCTCAACCCGGATTAAGATGTGGGGCGCTCAGGCAGCGGCCCCAGTGAAGGTTTTTGTGGCCAACTCAACCCGCTGTTGATGGCGCTGCCGGGGCACCGCCTCCTGGCCATGGAGCCTGTGGATCAACGTTTGACTGTGCAACGATGAATATTTCTGAAATTTTGACCCGCGCTGCCTGTGGCGCTGCTCTGGTGTCTCTGGCCGCTTGCACTGCCAAATCTGAGGGCGTGCCCGCTGCTGCGGTTTCGGCCCCGGTCAGTCAAAGTGGCAAAGCTTCGGGTGGCGGCGCGCCAGTGACCGTGACCACAGTGCGACCCAAAAAGCAGGATTTTGCAGTCGTGTTCAAGGCCTCCGGTACGGTGGTGCCGCTCAACAGCGTCGATATCAAACCACAGGTGACCAGCGCCGTGGCCAAGGTGCATGTGCGCGAGGGCCAGTTTGTCAAGGCAGGCGAGCTTCTGTTCACGCTTGATGCCCGCACCGATGAAGCCAATGTCGCCAAGGCCCGGGCGCAGTTGGCGAAGGATCGCGCCGCGCTGGCCGATGCCCAGCGCCAATACGCGCGCGCCCAGGACCTCTTTAAACAGAATTTCATTTCCCAAGGTGCGCTGGACACCAGCCGCACCCAGGTTGATTCCCAGACTGCGGTCGTGGCGGCGGATCAGGCCGCCATCGATGCTGCCAGCGTTCCGCTTTCCTATGCGCGTGTTGTTGCGCCCAATGCCGGGCGGGCCGGTGCCATCAATGTGTTTTCCGGCAGCACCGTGCTGGCCAACCAGACCACCCTAGTGACGGTCACGCAACTCGACCCCATTGCCGTGGCGTTCACGCTGCCCCAGGCCCGGCTTGGTGATGCTCTCGTCGCGCTCAAGGGCGGCGGGGCCCCGGTGAGCGCGGCGCTTCCTGGAGATTCAGGGGGCTTCAAGGGGCGTTTGAAGTTTGTGGACAACCTGGTCGATCCCCTCGGGGGCACGGTCAAGGCCAAAGCGGTTTTTGACAACCCTGAAGCCAAGCTTTGGCCAGGCGCCTTTGTGGAGGTCTCCCAAACGCTGAGCGTGATCAAGGACGCGCTGGTGCTGCCCCAGGAAGCCATTGTCCAGAACGCCCGCGGCACCCTGGTGTATGTGGTCAAAGACGGCAAGGCCGAGGGCAAGCCGGTCAAGGTGGTTGTGGCCCAGGGCCCCGATGTGGTGGTCAGCGGGATTGGGCCGGACGATGTGGTGGTGCTCAGCGGCAAACAGAACATCCGCCCTGGCGCCGCGGTGGTTGAGCGGACCAAGGATGCGTCCACGCCAGAAGGTTCGGGCAAGAAGAAGCCGGTGGCCCAATGAACCTCTCTGAGTTGTTTATTCGCCGTCCGGTGATGACGGTGCTGCTCAACCTGGCCATTGTGCTGGCCGGGGTGATTGGCTTTCGCAGCATCCCGGTAGCGGCTTTGCCCAGCTATGACACCCCGGTGATCAATGTGTCAGCCAATCTGGCCGGTGCCAACCCCGAGACCATGGCCAGTTCGGTCGCTCTGCCGCTTGAGAAGCAGTTTCAGACGGTGCCCGGTCTCAAAACGATCAGTTCCACCAGTACCCTGGGCAGAACCTCACTGACGCTGGAGTTTGAAGAGGGGCGCAATATTGACGCTGCCGCCGTGGATGTGCAGGCCGCGCTGTTGCGGGCCCAGCGCGCCTTGCCCGCCGACATGACCGAGACACCGGCTTACCGCAAGGTCAACCCGGCCGATTCCCCGGTGCTCCTGATTGCCCTGACCTCGCCCTCGATGGCGCCCTCGGAGTTGCAAAATTTTGCCGAGCACCTGATTTCCCCCACACTCTCGACCATCGACGGCGTGGCGCAAATCAGCATTTTTGGCTCCAAGCGCTACGCCGTGCGGGTGCGGGTGCAGCCCCAGGCGCTGGCGGCGCGCAACATCGGTTTTGAAGAGTTGAGCGCGGCGCTTCGCTCTGCCAATGTCAACACGCCCGTGGGGACGCTCGACGGTGAGCGCCAGACCTTGACCTTGCAGGCGAACCGGCAACTGGTCAACGCAGCCGCTTTTGGTGACCTCATTGTGAGCAGCCGCGGCGCCAGCCCGGTGCGCCTGCGCGACGTGGCCAGCGTCGAGGACAGCCTGGAAACCCACAAGAGCTGGGCCACGTTCAATGGCGACAATTCGATCACGATTGCAGTCTTTCGCCAGCCCGGCGCCAACACCGTCAAGGTGGTGGACAGGGTGTTTGCGGCCTTGCCAGAGTTGCAGAGCCAGTTGCCGCTGTCGGTGGCACTCACCCCGGTCAATGACCGCTCGGCATCGGTGCGCGATGCGCTTCACGATGTGTCTTTGACCTTGCTGGGCACCATTGCGCTGGTCGTACTGGTGATTTTTCTGTTTTTGCGCCGCTTTGTGGCCACTGCCATTCCCGCGCTTTCCCTGCCGGTCTCATTGATTGGTGCGGTGGCGCTGTTGTGGGGGTTTTCTTACAGTCTGGACAACATTTCGCTGCTGGGTCTGACCCTGGCCGTGGGTTTGGTGGTTGACGACGCCATCGTGGTGCTGGAGAACATCATCCGCCACGTGGAGAACGGCGTTCCCCCGTTTGAGGCGGCGCTGCGGGGCGCGCGCGAGGTTGGCTTCACCATTATTTCTATTTCAACGTCGCTGATTGCAGTGTTCATTCCGATCTTCTTCATGCCGGGCGTGATTGGGCTGCTCTTTCACGAATTTGCGGTGGTGGTCGGGTTGGCCATTGTGGTGTCGGCGTTCGTCTCCCTCACGCTGGTGCCCATGATGGCCAGCCGGTTTTTGTCGGACGAAGCGCACAAAAAGCCGCCTGGTGCTCTGGTGCGGCTGTTCGAGCGCGGCTTCAATGCCATGCTGCGCGGCTACACGCGAGTGCTTGATCTGGCGCTGGGACATCGCAAGAGCGTGCTGCTGCTGGCGCTGGCCACCGTGGTGGCCACGGTCTGGCTGGCCAATGTGATTCCCAAGGGATTTTTCCCGGAAGAAGACCTCGGTCAAATCATTGTCACCACGGAAGCGGCAGAGGACACCTCGTTTCCCGAGATGGTCAAGCTGCAGGAGCGCGCGGCTGCAATTATTCGCAAGGACCCCAATGTGGCGGCCGTGAGTTCCTTCAACGGAGGTACCGGCGCGCAAAATTCCGGGCGCATGTTTATCTCGCTTAAGGCTCAAAGCCAGCGCCCGCCCATGAAAAAGGTGGTTGAAGAATTGCGCCGCAAGCTCAGAGGCGTGGCGGGCATCAATGTATTCATGCGCCCCATCCAGAACCTGCAACTCGGCGGACGCAGCAGCAAGGCCCAGTACCAATACATTCTGCAAAGCGTCAAGGCCGATGAAATTGACGTCTGGGCCAACCGTCTGCAGGAGAAGCTGCGCGCCGACACGTCGTTTCGCGATGTCACCAGCGATGCCCAGATGAAGGCCTTGCAGGCCCAACTCCACATCGATCGGGACCGCGCCAATACCCTGGGCGTGTCGATTGAAGCGATACGCAGCGTGCTGTACAGCGCCTTTGGCGAGCGCCAGGTCTCCACCATCTACCTGCCCATTGACAGCTACAAGGTGATCATGGAGGTGCAGCCCCAGGACAAGCAGGACGAGTCGGCCATTGGGGGCATTTACGTGCGTTCATCCACCGGAGCCCTGGTGCCGTTGTCGAGCTTTACGACCGTCGAGCGCACCGTGGGTCCGACCTCGATCAACCATGTGGGCCAACTCCAGGCCATTACTGTGTCGTTCAACCTCGCGCCGGGCGTGGCGCTGGGCGATGCCACCGCCAGGATTGACGCCGCCCGCGCCGCCATTCAGATGCCCGCCTCGGTGATTGCAAGCTACGGAGGCGACGCGGCCGTGTTCAAGAGCTCGCAAGGCAGCCAGGCCATCCTGATCATTGCGGCGCTGCTGGTCATCTATGTGCTGCTGGGCGTGCTCTATGAGAGTTTTATCCACCCGCTGACCATTCTGGCGGGGCTGCCCTCGGCGGCGGTGGGGGCCCTGGCCACCCTGATGTTGTTTGGCCAGGATTTGACCCTGATCGCCACCATCGGCATCGTGCTGCTCATTGGTATCGTGAAAAAGAACGCCATCATGATGATCGATTTCGCGCTCGATGCGCAGCGCCATCACGGAATGACGCCCGCCGTTGCCATCCGCGAGGCCTGCATTCTGCGGTTTCGCCCCATCATGATGACCACGCTGGCCGCCCTCATGGGTGCCTTGCCAATTGCTCTGGGCATCGGGGCAGGCGCGGAGTTGCGCCAGCCGTTGGGCCTGGCTGTGGTGGGCGGTCTGGTGTTCTCGCAAGCCATCACTCTGTTCATCACCCCGGTGATCTACCTTGCGCTGGACCGCTTCAGCGGCAGCGGCCCGGTGACCCGGCCTGAAGTGGTGAGCGCCTGAGCGAATGGTTCCCGACCCTGCGGTCTGGTCCGACCGCAACCGGGCCGAAAATATATGAAATAATAGCCTCTAGCCCTCTAAGGTATTGCATAGTATGCTATAAATTAGAGAGTGAATCTTGTCATTCATGGCTCGCGCCACTGCGCTCCTGCAGGGACGATTCTCAGGCGCTGACACCGCCAGCACAGTTTCCGACCCGGTGCGATACTCGTTGCCAGTGGTCCCGGATTCCCGGCAAACTTTGGTTTGCCTTCTCAATTACAACGCAAAGGAGTTTTCATGCTGCCCAACAAAGAAGGACAACACGTCCCCAACGTCACATTCAAGACCCGCAAGAACGACCAGTGGGTGTCGGTCACAACCGCCGAACTGTTTGACGGCAAGACCGTAGCCGTGTTCTCGCTGCCCGGCGCCTACACGCCCACCTGCTCTTCGACCCATCTGCCACGCTTCAATGAACTGGCTGACACCTTTAAGGCCAATGGTGTGGACGACGTGGTGTGCATCTCGGTCAACGACGCCTTCGTGATGAGCGAGTGGGGCAAGGCCCAGGAAGCCGAAAACATCAACCTCATTCCCGATGGCAACGGTGAATTCACCGACGGCATGGGCCTGCTGGTGGACAAGAGCGCCATCGGATTTGGCAAGCGCTCCTGGCGCTATTCCATGTTGGTCAAAAACGGTGTGGTTCAGAAAATGTTCATCGAGCCCGAAAAAGAAGGCGATCCGTTTGAGGTGTCGGACGCCGACACCCTGCTCAAGTACGTCGCGCCCAACGCCAAAGCGCCCGAACCGGTCACAATCTTTACCAAACCTGGTTGCCCATTCTGCGCCAAGGCCAAGGCCGCGCTCAAGGATGCGGGCCTGCGTTTTGAGGAAATCTCCCTGGGCAAGGGCATCAGCTCGCGCACCCTGTACGCCGTGGCCGGCGCCGGAACCGCGCCGCAGGTGTTCTCAGGCGGCAAACGCATCGGTGGCTCAGACGACCTGGAAGCCTGGCTCAAGCAGCGTGGCAAGTAAGTCCCTGCTGCGGTAACGAACCGCTTCCGACAAGCCCCAAAGCCGCTGGCACGAACTGTGCCAGCGGCTTTTTCGCGGGCCGACGGGTTCTATTACGCTGTTGCCCCAAGAAAGCCCGAAAACTCAATAGGAAAGAGGGTTTTAAGAGTCTTTTACGGAAGAACTGGACACAGTGCGGTAGCAGCGTCAGCGCAAATGCCTGTTCCAATCCGGCCCTTGACTTCGGGAGTTCCATCTGCTGTATACCCGCCCAACGAACGGTTGCTGGCATGCCTTGAACAGGGGTACCATGCAAAATGCAAAGATGTCCATCAAGGGCAGCGATTTTTATGGCAACCAAAAAAGTAGCCACCAGCCGACTACAACGCTCCTCCCAGCCGATGGCCGCTGCGGAGTCGCGACCTGCTCAGTCACCGGCAAGTGAGTCATCCGCTGGTGCCGATGCCGAACTTCTGCATGAACTAAAAGTACACCAGGTCAGACTGGAGATGGAGAACAAGGAATTACGTGAGGCGCTGGAACTTCACAGAATCATCCTCGACGGGGTAAGAGACCCCCTGTTCGTCAAAGACAAGGACCATAAGTTGCTTGTCGTTAATCGTGCTTTCTGCGACGCATTCGGTCTGAATCTTGAAGCCGTGATTGGACGGACGCTGGCCGATCACGTGCCGCCGAACGAGCGAGAGCATTTTCTGGCTGTTGATAGAGCGGTTCTTGATAGCGGCCTGCCTAACATGTGCGAAGAGTCGCTGACGGTGGGGGGCTTTACGCGAATCATCGTCACGACGAAGGCGTGCATCATCAGTCCAACCGGGAATAAATTGTTGGTCGGCTCAATTCACGACATTACCGAGCGCAAGCGGGCCGAAGAAGTCCTGCGCGATAGCGAGGAGCGTTACCGCACCCTGGTGGAGTGGACGCCAGAACCGATCATCGTTTATCGCGGCGGAAAGCTGCTGTATGCGAATCCCGCTGCCATCCGGATGTTCGGAGCAAATTCTTCCGGCGAACTGGTCGGCACATCAATGCTGGAGCGGGTTCACCCGGACTCTCTTCAGGAAATAACCGAGCAAGTATTGGATGTAGCAGAACCTGGTCGGAACTTCTCAATGAGTGAGCAGAAACTTCTGAAGATCGACGCAACCGTGATGGATGTTGAAGTCAGGGGTATGGTGATTTCATACGACGGAGAATCCGCCCTTCAAGTCGCCATGCGCGACATCACCGAACGCAAGAAAATGGAACTGCAGATACGGGAACTGGCCTTTTATGACCCGTTGACCCAGTTACCCAATCGACGATTGTTGGGCGACCGGTTGAGCCAGTCCCTGGCTGAAAGCAAACGCAGCAATCACTACGGCGCCCTCATATTTCTCGACCTGGACAACTTTAAGTCCCTCAATGACCAACATGGACATGCAATGGGCGACATGCTGCTCGTCCAGGCGGCCCAGCGCATGAGGGGTTGTGTGCGTGAGATCGACACCGTTGCGCGTCATGGTGGCGATGAGTTTGTGGTGATGATGGTTGACTTGAGCGAGAACAAAGCAGCAGCCACGGCTCAGGCGGGCAGCCTCGCCGAGAAGATTCGAACCGCCTTGGCTGAACCATACTTACTGGCGGTCAAGAACAACATACAAGCAGATGCATTGGTTGAGCATCGTTGTACGGTCAGTATGGGTGTGGTGGTCTTCAACGACCGCGAAGGAACGCAGGACGACTTCTTGCGGTTGGCCGACTCCGCCATGTACCAAGCCAAGGACGAGGGCAGCAATTTGGTTCGGTTTTCTGAGGTAGAGTGCCGATCGTAATCCCCAGGCAGCAAGCCAAGAAACGACTCGATGCCAAGACGGTCACCACGATAACCGGTTGACCGGCAGACCGCAGTGCGCAACTGAGGTGCCACATAGCTGTTAATCGCCAGTACCCGAAAACGCAACGAGCCGATTTCCGTCCCAGCCACAACCTCCGATATTTTCAGATAAACAAGGTGCAACGCAACACATTTCGGGCCAACAGCGCTGTAATAACCCAGCCCGATGCGCCGGGCGGCGCTGGGAGCCGTGCTCTGGGATAATTGCGCTCCATGAGCGGCAATACCTTTGGAAATCTCTTCGCAGTCACTAATTTTGGTGAATCCCACGGCCCGGCCATTGGCTGCGTGATTGACGGCTGCCCGCCGGGCATGCGCTTGTGCGAAGCCGATATACAGATTGACCTGGACCGGCGTCGCCCCGGCACCAGCAAGTTTGTGACGCAGCGCAACGAGCCCGATGCGGTGCAGATTCTCTCCGGTGTGTATGAGGGCAAGACCACGGGCACGCCGATTTGCCTGCTGATTCACAACACCGACCAGCGCAGCAAGGACTACGGCAACATTTTGCAAACCTTCCGCCCTGGTCATGCCGATTACACCTATTTTCAAAAATACGGCATTCGCGACCCGCGCGGCGGCGGCCGCTCCTCGGCCCGGCTCACCGCGCCAATGGTGGCGGCTGGTGCGGTGGCCAAAAAATGGCTGTTTGAGAAATACGGCACGGAGTTTCGCGGTTGCATGACGCAGATCGGTGAAATGTCGATTGCTTTCGAATCCTGGGAGCATGTTCCCTGCAACCCCTTCTTCGCGCCGGTGGGCGATGTCTCCAGGCTGGAGTCGTACCTGGAGGCTTTGCGCAAGGCGGGAGATTCCTGCGGCGCGCGCCTTCGCGTGTCGGCCTCGCAGGTGCCGGTAGGTCTGGGCGAGCCGCTCTTTGACAAGATGGACGCCGACATCGCCTACGCCATGATGGGCATCAACGCCGTCAAGGGCGTCGAGATTGGGGCCGGGTTTGCCAGCGTGGCGCAGCATGGCACTACGCACGGAGATTCGCTCTCGCCGCAGGGTTTCCGCTCCAACAACGCGGGGGGCATTCTTGGTGGCATTACCAGTGGGCAGGATCTGGAAGTCTCGATTGCCGTCAAGCCCACCAGCTCCATTTTGTCGCCACGCGAATCGATTGACGTGGAGGGGCAGTCCACCGAAGTCATTACTAAAGGCAGACACGATCCCTGCGTGGGCATTCGCGCCACGCCCATTGCCGAGGCCATGCTGGCCCTGGTGCTCATGGAACACGCTTTGCGCCAGCGCGCCCAGTGCGGCGACGTGACGCCGGCCTTGACGCCCATTGACGCTGCCGCACCACCGCAGGCGGGAGCGTGAGCGTGGCCTTGAGAACACCAGAGTTGCTGGCCCCAGCGGGCTCGCTGGCCATGCTGGAAACCGCCATGGCCTTTGGCGCAACCGCGATCTATGCCGGCCAGCCGCGCTATTCCCTGCGCGTGCGCAACAATGACTTCGGCAACCTTGATGTGCTCCGGCAGGGCATTGACCGGGCGCATGCGCTGGGCAACAAGTTTTTCTTGGTGTCCAATATTTTTCCGCACGACAACAAGATCAAGAGTTACGTGCAGAACATGACGCCCGTGATCGAGCTCAAGCCCGACGCGCTGATCATGTCCGACCCGGGTCTGATCATGATGGTGCGCCAAACCTGGCCCGAGGTGGAGATTCACCTCTCGGTGCAGGCCAATACGGTCAACTCGGCGGCAGTCAAGTTCTGGAAGACTGTGGGCGTGAGCCGGGTGATTCTGTCGCGCGAACTCTCGCTCGATCAGGTCGCTCAGATTCGCCAGGAATGCCCGGACACCGAGCTTGAGGTGTTTGTGCACGGCGCGCTGTGCATTGCCTACTCGGGGCGCTGTCTGCTCTCGGGCTACTTCAACCACCGCGACGCCAACCAGGGCAGTTGCACCAATTCCTGCCGCTGGGACTACAAGACCCAGCCCGGTGTGGTCGATGCCTCGGGTGATATTTTGACGCCCCAAGCCGCCGCCGAGCGCGAGCAGGGGATGGCTCACTCGGAGGTTTTCGTCATCGAGGAAGGCCAGCGTCCGGGCAGCTACATGCCGATTGAAGAGGACGAGCACGGCACGTACGTGATGAACTCCAAAGACCTTCGCGCTATTGAGCACGTCAAGCGTCTGGTTGAAATTGGCGTCGATTCCCTCAAGATCGAGGGCCGCACCAAGAGCCCTTATTACGTGGCCCGCACGGTACAGAGCTACCGGCAGGCCATCGACGACGCCGTGGCGGGACGCGAGCTCGATCCGGCACTGCTCGGGCAGCTCGAAGGGCTGGCCAACCGGGGCTACACCTCGGGCTTCTTTCAGCGCCACACACCTGAGTCCACCCAGAACTATCTGCGCGGCTATTCTGAATCGGGCCGCAGCCTGTATGTGGGCGATGTGCTGTCGTTTGATGCGTCGCGTGGCCTGGCCCAAGTCAATGTGCGCAATCGATTCTCCGTGGGCGACTGGCTGGAAATCATTCACCCAGCCGGAAACCACGATGTGCAGTTGACGCACATGGAAAACATCGATGGCGAGCCTATGACGGTGGCGCCGGGCAGTGGTCATATTGTCTGGCTGCCGCTACCCGAGAGCGCCGTGGGCGCGTTCGTGGCGCGCTATGTGGCCGAGCACGACCCTGTCGAAGGCGGCCTTGATTCGGCCACGGGCCCGGTCGCAAACGCGCCCGGGTCAACACCTGATTGAGGCGCCCGTGGCTGATTCAAGTGCCACAGCCCTGCTGGAGATCGACGAGAGTCAGGTCGAAATTGCCGCTATTCGCGCCCAGGGAGCGGGTGGGCAAAACGTCAACAAGGTCTCCAGCGCCATTCACCTGCGTTTTGACATATCCGCCTCTTCATTGCCAGAGGATGTGAAGGAGCGCTTGCTGAGCCTGAGTGACAGTCGCATCACCAAGGCCGGTGTATTGGTGATCAAGGCCCAGCAGCATCGCACCCAGGACATGAACAAACTGGACGCCATGATGCGCCTGCACGAGCTGGTCAACAGCATCGCCCTGCCGCCCAAAACACGGCGCGCTACCAAGCCCAGTTATGGTTCAAAACAACGCGTGCGCGCGGCCAAGAGCCAGCGCTCGGAACTCAAAGTCTCGCGTGGCCGGGTCAGCGAGTGAGCCCTTGAATCGGGATCGATCATGAAGCTGTTTTCGCAGGTGTGGTCCCTTGCCAGAATTGAGGCAGGATTTTTTGCGCGCTTTCCCACGCTGTTTTTTGCTGCGGTGGCGGTCTGCCTGATTCCGGCACTGTATGCGGTGATTTACCTTTCCAGTGTCTGGGATCCATCGGCCAAAACCGGCGCGCTGCCGGTGGCAATTGTGAATCTGGACCAGGGGGTCGAGTACCGGGGCCATGTCTTTAACGTGGGCAGGGAGGTAGTTTCAAAGCTCACTGCGGCCCACCAGTTTGGGTATGTTGCCGCCAGTGCGGAAGAAGAGGCAAGGCGCGAGGTGCGCCAGGGAAGGCTGGCCTTTGCGCTCATCATTCCGGCCGATTTCAGTTCCAACGCTGTGCCGGGCGCCCAGCCGGGCGCGGGAAAGCTGGTGGTCTACACCTCCGAGGGCAACAGCTACCAGAGCGCTGCCCTTGCACGTCGTTTCGCGGATGAGTTGGGCCATGACGTCAACGAAAGCCTCAACGAGCAACGCTGGGCGCTGGTGCTCAACGATGCGGCTGGCTCACGTCAGAGCCTGGAGCGACTGCACGACGGTGTCAATCAGCTCAGATTGGGGGCGACCGAACTGGAAGGGGGCGCTACTCAGACCGTCAAGGGTGCGCAGGATTTGTCCGCAGGCAACAAGAAGGCGACCCAAGCGGTGGAACAGCTCACGGCGGGCGTCAAAACACTCGGTGCGGGTTTGCGCAGCATGGATGAGCGCAGGGCGCGCAACTCTGAACTCACCCGTTTCAAGGACGGCGTTGACGCGCTGGCGCAGGGGCAGGTCGAGATGAGTCGTTCGCTCGGCGAACTGCAGGCGGGCGTGTTGCAGCTGGAAGCGGGTGTGGCGGCGTTTAGGGAACAGACGGCGGGCAGCATCTGGGTGTCCTCGCAAGTCACCGAGGACGTTGACAAGCTCGCCGGCGGGCTGTCGCAAGTGGGTCAGGGACTTAAAACCGCGCTGACAGGTCAGGAAAAACTCGTGGACGGGACCAACCAACTGAGCAATGGGGCGGGTGTGCTCACCGGCGGTATGCGCTCCATGAATCAGGGCATTCGCACGGCCGCGAGAAAAATGCCCCCGGACAGTGAGCTCGATGAATTGGCCAAGGGCGTTGGAGCGCTTGCAGCGGGCTCGGCAATCCTGGCGCAAGGCACCCAAAAGGTGCGCACCGGGGCTCAGCATCTTATGGGCGGGCTGGACTTGCTGGCGAGCACCCTGCCCGCGACAGGAAAAGACCTGGAGGGCAGCGCGCAGGGCCTTGCCAATTCGGTGCAGCCCAGCGTTGAAGTGGTGGCTGCGGTGCAGAGCAACGGTGGCGGGATTGCCCCCAACATCATCGCGGGTGCCCTTTGGCTGGGCGCCAGTCTGGCGGTTTTTCTGGTGCATGTGCGGCGCCTGCCACGCCAGGCCAGGGAGTTTTCACGGCTGGCCCGGATGCTGGGCAAGATTTTTGTTCCCTCGCTGGTGGTGGTGGCGCAGGCGCTCATGGTCTTGCTGCTGGTCTTGTTTGTTTTCAACATTCAAGTTGCCAACGTGGGCGCCCTGGCCCTGACGCTGAGCCTGGGCGCGTTGGCGTTTTTGTTGATCATCGTTGCCTTCACTCGCGCCATGGGTGATGCCGGCAAGGCGCTGGCCCTGGTGTTTCTGGCAGTGCAAATCTCATCGTCGGGTGGTTTGATGCCGGTGGAGCTCAGTGGCGGCCTGTTTTCGCAGATCAGTCCCTGGCTACCCATGACTTGGGTGGTCAAAGCGATCAAGGCCAGCATGTTTGGCGCCTATGACGGGGTATGGCAATATCCCTTGCAATTTGTCGCTCTAGCGGGCCTTGCTGCCGCGTTAGCGGCATGCTTCATTGGGCGCTGGCGGTTCGTCAAACCATCGGCGATTCGTCCCGCTTTGGATTTTTAGGAAATAAATGGCTATTCAGTGGTTCCCGGGTCATATGCACTTGACCAAAAAAGCCATCGGCGAACGGGTAAAGAACATCGACGTCGTGGTCGAACTGCTTGACGCGCGGCTGCCAGGCTCCAGCGCCAACCCCATGCTGGCCGAGCTCACGGCGGGCAAACCGGCGCTCAAGGTGCTCAACAAGCAGGATTTGGCCGATCCGGCCCGCACCGGGCAGTGGCTGGCCCACTACAACAGTCTGCCGGGCACCAGTGCGATCGGGCTGGACGCCAGCGTGGCGGCACCGGCCAAAGCCCTGGCCAAGGCCTGTTTCGAGCTGGCACCCAACCGGGGCGGTATGGTCAAGCCCATGCGGGTTCTCATTTGCGGCATCCCCAATGTGGGCAAGTCCACGCTCATCAACACCATGACGGGCAAGCGCGCGGCCAAGACCGGTGACGAAGCGGGCATCACCAAGCTGGAGCAGCGCATTTCTCTGGCCGATGATTTTTATTTGTACGACACGCCGGGCGTGCTGTGGCCGCGCATCATCGTGGCCAAGAGCGGCTACAACCTGGCCGCCAGCGGCGCCATTGGGCGCAACGCCTTTAACGAGGAAGAAGTCGCACTGGAGTTGCTCGATTACCTCAAAACACATTACCCGGCTCAGCTGGAGGCTCGCTTCACGCTTACGGGAGTTGCCTCACTCACGGACGAGCAATTGCTGGAGGCCATCGGTCGTAAGCGCGGGGCTTTGCAGGGTGGCAATCGGGTGAATCTGCAGAAAGCGGCAGAGATCGTGATTTATGACTTTCGCGCCGCCGTCATGGGTCACATCACACTGGAAACACCCGAAGAATTTGCCCAGTGGCTGACCGAGGGGCAAAAGCTGGACGCCCAGCGGCAGACTAAAAAAGACGCGATTGAACTTGACCGTAAGATCCGGTTCAAGAAAATTCCACGCCCGGACTCGCGTTCACAGTCATAGCGGCTCGCGCCGCAGCGTGAGGTCCGAGCGGGGATAGGCCAGGCAGGGCAGAACGAAGCCCTGGGTTTTTTCCTCCTCGCTCAAGCCCTGCGGCTCCACCTCGTAGCGAACCTGGCCGTTGGTGAGTTCACAAATGCAGGTGCGGCAATTGCCGGCGCGGCAGGAACTGGGCCAATCGATGCCG
Source organism: uncultured beta proteobacterium (assembly GCA_963784775.1). Lineage (GTDB taxonomy): Bacteria > Pseudomonadota > Gammaproteobacteria > Burkholderiales > Burkholderiaceae_C > Rhodoferax. The sequence continues at coordinate 398,920 of CAWAST010000007.1, forward strand.
CCCTGCTCCAGGGAGAGCAGCAAAGGCTGTGAGGTGGATGCGTCAAATTGCTGGCCGCCGGGATCGACCTTGGCAATGAAAAATGCGGGTACTTCGCTGACAGGCATAGGTCGATTATATTTGAATAAAACAGGGCTCTAGCCCCCGTCAACATTGCCTAAGCAGCTATGATTACAGTAGCTGTTTCAGATTTCAGGAAATCCCCGCTTCGGTTGCGGTGCGACTATCATGACAGGTGCAGCAGGCGCCTTGGCGTGAACCTGGCTTTACCGCGAACCAATCCACATGTCCCCATCCCTTTTTTCTCCACTGACCCTGCCCAATGGTGCGGTTTTATCCAACCGACTGGCCAAGGCCGCCATGGAGGAAAACCTCGCTGGCCTGGGCCAATTGCCCGACGAGCACCTGTGGCGTCTGTACGAAGCGTGGGCCCGGGGCAGCGCAGGTCTGATCATCACCGGCAACGTGATGGTCGATCCCCGGGCGCTGACCGGTCCGGGTGCCGTGGTTTTGCAGCGCGGCACCGAGCTGGCGCCATTCAAGCGATGGGCTCAAGCCGCCAGCTTGGGCGGGGCTCAGGTCTGGATGCAGATCAGTCATCCCGGGCGCCAGGTGATGGCAGCCATGGGGCAGGATGGCTGGGCTCCTTCCGAGGTACCGGTGAATCTGGGCAAGCACTCCAAACTCATTGCCAAGCCGCACGCCATGACCGAAGCCGAGATCGTTCAAACCATCCAGCGCTTCGCAGATACGGCCAGACTGGCCCAGGAGGCAGGGTTCACCGGGGTTGAAATTCATGGTGCACACGGCTATTTGCTAAGTCAGTTCTTGTCGCCATTGGCCAATTTGCGTACCGACGGTTGGGGCGGCTCCCTGCACAACCGGGCCCGCCTCCTGCTCGAAGTGGTGCGGGCGGTGCGGGCAGTGGCTTCCAAGTCGTTTTGTGTGGCCGTCAAACTCAATTCAGCTGATTTTCAGCGCGGTGGTTTTGACGCCGAAGACGCCAAGGCGGTGGTCCACATGCTCAACGACCATGCGGTGGACCTGGTCGAGCTCTCCGGGGGCAGCTACGAGTCCCCCGCGATGCAGGGACGAACCCAGGATGGCAGCACCCTGGCCCGTGAGGCCTATTTTCTGCAGTTTGCCCGTGAAATCGCCACTGTGGCTCACATGCCGGTAATGGTCACCGGCGGCATACGTCGCCTGGCAGTGGCGCAAGAAGTTCTGGCGCAGGGCGTGGCGGTGGCTGGAATGGCCACGGCGCTGGCCATGAATCCGGCACTGCCAATGTTGTGGCAGGCTGGCAACGCGCAAGACGGAACGCACCCAAAAATCGGCATCAGGGACAAGGTGATTGCAGCGCTGGCCACCATGGCCGTGGTGCGGCGACAATTGCAGCGTTTGGGGGATGGCCAGCCGCCCAAAGCTGATTTCAATGCCTGGTTCACGCTGATTCGTGACCAGCTTCGCACCCAGGTGCTGACCCGGCGCTACCGGCGCTGGATTGCCTCCCAACCAACGGCTTAGCTGAAGCGCTGGCGTGTGTCACTGCCAAGCCGTCTTATTCCCCGACTTCGATTGAACATGAATAACATTTTGCCTTTGAGTTTGCTGATTTCTCCGGACAAAAATGACGTCCAGCCGCTGGTCATTTACCATGGCCGCACTTGCCCTGACGGTTTTGCCTCGGCCTTGGCAGCCTGGCTGTTTTACGAGGGAAAAGCCGAGTTCCTCGGACTGGATCACGGAGACGTCAAGTCGATTGACGACCTGCCCGAGCTGCAAGGGCGAGCGGTCTACATCCTTGACTTTTCCTTCCGGGAAGGTCTGTTGCGCGCCATTGAGCAGCGAGCGGCCAAGCTGGTGATGCTTGATCACCACAAGAGCGCCGCCGATGATCTTGCCGACTACACCTGCGGTTGCGGTGTCGTCCACTTTGACATGAAAAAATCGGGTGCGCGACTTGCCTGGGAGTTTTTTCACCCCGAGCAGAGCGTGCCCGATTTGGTGCGCTTTGTCGAAGACCGCGACATCTGGGTCTGGCAGTATCCGCAAAGCGCCGGTTTTCTGGCGGCGCTGGACATGGAACCCTTCGAGTTCGAGCGTTGGCACGAAATTACCTTGTTTGACGAGCGAAAACAGGCCGCCTTCATTGAGCGGGGGCGGGCCATGGACGAGAAGTTCAGCAATCTCGCCGACGACATTGCCCAGGGCGCGCAGCCGCTCATGCTCAACGGCGTGGCGGGTTTGATGGTCAACGCGCCCGGTGTTTTTCACAGTCTGGTTGGTGAGAAGCTCTCCAAGAAATGCGACAGTTTTGCGCTGATGTGGTGCGTTGATAAAACCGGTCGGGTCAAGGTCGGGTTGCGTTCGCAACGGGGTTTTGATTGCATCCCCCTGGCCGAAAGCATGCACGGGGGTGGTCACGCCCAGGCCTGCGGTTTCAAAATGTCTGTAGAGCGGCTACCCGAACTGCTCAGCGGTTCGTTTGAAGCCGCTGCGCAGGGAAAAGGAGGCTAGGCGTCTGGGCGGCAGAGCGTTTTGCTCCGTGTCATCCGACCTGCGGTCTCCTTCTTTTACCTGCACAAAACGCTCTGCCGCCCAGACGCCTGACTGTCAGGACGCCGCGCAGGCGCTACCCCAGAAGTTGTACGTCATGGGTCTGGGGCCGTGCAGGTCGCGGGACTGAAGGTCGGGCAACTCAAAGCTCGCGTCAGGCCGGGGTATTTGCTCGGTCGACAAGCCCAGCAGTTCGACATCAAGGCCGGCTCGGTCAATCCGCCGACGGGCTCTGGGTTGCAATTCAACGGCCGGGTCGATGGCGGTGATCCGGGTCACACGCGACTTGTCGTAATAGGGCATGTTCAGCCCACTGCCAATCCCCACTTCGAGCACCCGGCCGCGTACCAAGAGGGGCTCACCCGACCTTCACGCTGTTGGTGAACGCCACCCGGTCGGTAATCATTTTTGCCTCGGGCTTGGGCTCCGGGTAGTACCAGACGGCGTCCGTGTTGAGTTCGCCATTGACCAGCAGCGAGTAGTAACTGGCCTGTCCTTTCTGCGAGCAGGAGGTTTTGTGATTGCTGAAGGTCACGAATTCACGCTTGAGCGCGCTTTGCGGGAAGTAGTGGTTGCCTTCGACCAGCACGGTGTCGTCGCTCTCGGCGATGACGGTGTCGTTCCAGATTGCTTTCATGGGTTCTTTCGGGGCGGTTAGGGGCGCATCCTGTCCGCTCGGATGCAAATGGATCAAATGTAGCAAAACCACGGCGTTCGGGGCCGACTTACCGGCGCAGAATGTAACCACGGTGATGCTCTGACCGGGGTGAAGAGTGCTATCCTGATTCACGGATCGCGGCGCAACATGGCTGGCGAAATCCACTTTTTGAAGGAGTCATCATGCGAGTAGGTTTGCTCACCGGCGGGGGCGACTGCCCCGGTCTCAACGCCGTGATCCGTGCGGTCACCAAGTCCCTCATTGGCATGTGCGATGCCGAAGTGATTGGAATCGAAGACGGCTTCGCGGGATTGATGGAGTTGCACACCCGCAAACTGGACTGGCGTTCAGTCAGTGGCATTCAGGCCGCGGGCGGCACCATTCTGGGTACCAGCAACCGTGCCAACCCGACCGCCAATGAAGAAACCATCCAGCATGCACTGGCAAACGCAGAGAAGCTTGGTTTGGATGCACTGGTGGCCGTGGGCGGTGACGGCACCATGACCATTTCGAATGGCCTGGCCAAGCGCGGCCTGCGGGTGGTGGGTGTGCCCAAGACCATCGACAACGACATCGAAGGCTGTGAGCGCAGCTTTGGATTTGATACTGCGGTGGCCACGGTCACCGAGGCGCTTGAGCGGGTGCAAACCACCGGCCAGAGCCACGGCCGGGTGATGATTGTTGAGACCATGGGCCGCTATGCTGGCTGGATTGCGCTGGAGGCGGGACTGGCCGGCTCAGCCGACATCATCTTGCTGCCGGAAATCGACTACGACCTCGACACCGTGGTGCGGGTCTGCACTGAGCGCGAGAAGCGCCAGCGTTTCACCGTTATCTGCATTGGCGAAGGCTCCAAGATGCGTGGCGGTGAAGTTGCAGTGGATCGGCGCATCGCCGACAGCCCCGATCCCGTTCGATTGGGCGGCATCGCCAACCGCCTGCTCTGGCAATTGCAGCCCCACCTCAAAAGCGAGGTGCGGGCTACCGTGCTGGGCCACGTCCAGCGCGGAGGCTCCCCCACACCCACCGACCGGGTGCTGGCGACACAGTTCGGCAATGAGGCGGCCAAGCTGGTTCTGGCGGGCAAGTTCAACCACATGGTGACCATGGCGCAGGGCGCGATGGGCAGCGTCAGCCTGGAATCGGTCTCCGGGCGCAATCGGCTGGTGCCTGCAGACCATCCCCTGCTGGAAACCGCCAGACAAATCGGGGTCTCCCTGGGCGATTGAGAGCCGCGGGACTCGCAGGGGTCGGCAGGTGGTTGTGGGTGCGGTGTTAAGCTGAGAGCATATGAACAAATCCGGGACCAGGTTGATCGTGGTATTGGCCGTAGCGGCAGCGTTGGCGGGTGCCGCTTATTTTTGGCTGGTCTCGCGCGCGGCGCCACCCGGTCCCATTGAGGTGGCGGTGTTGGTTCCCACCCCGGCGACCGCGCCGCAGTCGCCAGCGACGAGCGACGCGCAGCCAGCCAGACCCTCCATCGAGTATCCGGTCGAGATGATCGAGCAGGCAACGTCACCGTCCGCTCCGGCATTGCCAGCGCTGGCGCAGGCCGATCCTTACATGCGCGACGCATTGACGACGCTGCTCGGACGCAAACAGGTGCTGACTTTCTTGCAGGTGGACGGTTTTGTGCGCCGCGTGGTTGCCACGGTGGACAATCTGGCCCGCTCGCATGCCCCCTGGTCGGTCTGGCCGATCAATCCCACGGGCGGGCGTTTCACGGTTCTCACCCGAGCGGGAGAGCAAACTATCAGCCCGGACAATGGCCTGCGTTATGCCCCATTTGTGCAGTTTGTCGAGTCGGTGAACACCGCGCAGGCTGTCAAACTGTATGTGCGGGCCTACCCTTTGTTCCAGCAAACCTACGAGGCGCTTGGCTTCCCTGGCCGCTATTTCAATGACCGTCTGGTGGCGGTGATCGATCATCTGGTGGCCACCCCGGTTCAAACCGGCCCGATACAGGTGCACCTGGTGGAGGTGAGGGGCACGGTACCGTCGCTGCGACCCTGGGTTCGCTACGAGTATTCAGACCCGGCGCTTGAATCGATGTCGGCAGGGCAAAAGATGCTGATTCGTTCGGGTCCGGTCAATCACCGGCGCCTGCGCGCCAAACTGATGGAAGTCAGGCAGCAAATCGCCGGTGCTGCGCTCTCTGCGCGCTGAGCGCTTGGCGCTTTTTTTAGGCGGGTTATTACCCATTACGCGGCGGGCGACCCTTGGGTATATTGGGGAGATCAGGGCGCTCGCTCGCCCCTTGATCTGTGTCCTCATTCGAACCCTAGGAGATCCGCATGCAATCAATCCCCACCTCCATCAGCCGCCGCTCCATCATGCTGGCTGCGTTGGGCAGTGGCGCACTGGCCATCGCGCCATCGGCACTGGCCCAGCAGAAGTTCGTCAACATTCTCACGGGCGGCCAAAGCGGGGTCTATTACCCGCTGGGCGTGGCCCTCTCTCAGCTCTTTGGCAAGGCCCTGCCCGATGCCAAAGTCACGGTTCAATCCACCAAAGCTTCGGCCGAGAACCTCAATTTGCTGCAGGCCGGTCGCGGTGAACTCGCCTTTGCGCTGGGCGATGCCCTGTCTGATGCCTGGAAGGGCGACAAGGAGTCCGGATTCAATGTTCCCTTGAAGAAACTGCGGGCCGTGGCTGGCATTTATGCCAATTACATCCAGATCGTTGCCAGTGGCGATTCGGGCATCAAGACCCTGGCCGACCTCAAGGGCAAACGCATCTCGGTGGGCGCGCCAAAGTCGGGCACCGAACTCAATGCGCGCGCCGTGCTCAAGGCGGCGGGCCTGTCCTACAGCGATTTCGCCAAGGTCGAGTACCTGGCCTTTGGCGAATCGGTCGAACTGATGAAGAATCGCCAGCTTGACGCAACCTTGCAGTCCGCTGGTCTGGGTGTGGCTTCCATTCGCGATCTGGCGGCCTCCATCAACATCACCGTGGTGGCGATTCCCACCGATGTCGTGACCAAAGTGGGCGACGCAGCCTATCAGCCCGCCGTCATTCCGGCCAACACCTATACCGGTCAGACGGCGGACATACCCACGGTGGCGATCAAGAACTTCCTCGTCTCGCACGAGGGCGTGTCCACAGACGTGGTGTACGCGATGACCAAATCCATGTTTGAAAATCTTGACTCGCTGGTGGCGGCCCACAGCGCGGCCAAGGGCATCAAGAAGGAAGGTGCCGTCAGTGGCACCAGTGTGACCTTCCATCCTGGTGCTGAAAAGTACTACCGTGAAGCAGGCTTGATCAAGTAACCATGACCTCCTCTGTGCCTGGCGTGGCCCCCGCGGCCCACGCGCCCGTGCATGCCAGCGAGGAACACGCCCCCTCATTCGTCGGGGTGCTGTTCTGGGTGGCGGTGGTTTTCTCCGTATTCCAGATCGTCACCGCGGCCTATAGCCCGTTGTCGAGCCAGGTGGTGCGCGCTGTGCACGTGGGTTTTCTGCTGGTCATCACGTTTGTGCTGTATCCCCCGATGGCGCGCCCGTTGCTTGGCTGGGGCCTGGGTATCGTGGCTTACGGGGCCGGGCTGTACCAGTGGGTTTTTGAAGCCGATCTGATCCAGCGCGCGGGCGAGATGACACGCATCGACATGGTGGTGGGAATCATCACCATCGTGCTGGTGTTTGAGGCGGCGCGGCGCATCATGGGCTATGCGCTGCCGCTCATTTGCCTGATGTTCCTGGCCTACGGCGTCTTTGGTCAGCATTTGCCGGGGGCACTGGCACACCGGGGGTTTGGCCTGGACCAGATCGTCTCGCAGCTCGGTTTTGGCACCGAGGGCATCTATGGCACGCCAACCTACGTGTCGTCGTCCTATATTTTTCTGTTCATCCTGTTTGGCGCGTTTCTGGAGCAGGCGGGCATGATCACCCTGTTCACCGACTTTGCGTTGGGCCTGTTCGGCCATACCAAAGGCGGCCCGGCCAAAGTGGCGGTGGTGTCCTCGGGCTTGATGGGGACCATCAACGGCTCGGGTGTGGCCAATGTCGTAACCACCGGGCAGTTCACCATTCCTCTGATGAAGCGCTTTGGCTACAAGGCCGAATTTGCCGGGGGCGTGGAGGCCACGGCCAGCATGGGCGGGCAGATCATGCCCCCAGTGATGGGAGCGGTCGCCTTCATCATGGCCGAAACCATCAACGTGCCGTACGTGGACATCTGCAAGGCAGCCACCATTCCGGCGCTTTTGTACTTTCTGACGGCGTTTCTCATGGTGCATCTGGAAGCCGGACGCGCCGGGTTGCTGGGCATGCCCAAGGACGAATGCCCTGATCCCTGGGCTGCGATGCGCCTGCGCTGGTATCTGATTTTGCCGCTGGTGATTCTGGTGTGGATGCTCTTTGCGGGCTACACGCCACTGTTCTCGGGCATGGTCGGGCTGGCGCTCACGGTGGTACTTATTTTTGGCGCGGCGCTGACCCATCGGTTTGGCAAGCCAGCCTTGCAAGTACTGTTCTGGATCATGATCGGGTTTGCGGCGTCGAGCTTTTTCAAGTACGGCATCACGGCCATCATCGGCCTGGCCTCGGTGATGGGCGTCGTGTTGTGGTTCGCCAAGGGTGGGCGCGCAACCTTGCAGCTTGCGCTCAACTCACTGGCCGATGGCGCTCGCCACGCCCTGCCGGTGGGCGTGGCCTGCGCGCTGGTGGGCATCATCATCGGTATTCTCTCGCTCACTGGCGCAGCCACGACCTTTGCCGGCTACATCATCCAGGTGGGGCAGAACAGCCTGTTTCTCAGCCTCGTGCTCACCATGCTGGTGTGCCTAGTGCTGGGCATGGGTATTCCAACCATTCCCAACTACATCATTACCAGCTCGCTGGCAGCGCCCGCGCTGCTGGACCTTGGCGTGCCGTTGATTGTTTCGCACATGTTTGTTTTTTATTTCGGCATCATGGCCGATCTGACGCCGCCAGTGGCACTGGCAGCGTTTGCGGCGGCGCCCATTGCGCGGGCCAGCGGAATGAAGATCGGCCTGCAGGCCATGCGCATTGCCATTGCTGGTTTTATCATTCCGTTCATGGCGGTTTACGCCCCTGCGCTGATGCTTCAGGGTGGAACCTGGTGGGATACGGCTTACATCGTGTTCAAGGCCATTGTGGCCATCATTCTGTGGGGCGGTGCGGCCATTGGATTCTGGCTGGCACCGCTGCGATGGTTTGAGCGCGTATGGGCCTTTGCGGCGGCTGCATTTCTGGTGGCGGCCTTGCCCGCCACCGATGAAATCGGCTTGGGCATGACCGTCGCGCTGGCGGTCTGGCATGGGGTCAAGACCCGCGCCAAACCACTTGCGCTGAACTGAATCCGTGGCGACTCTGGGCGCCTTGTGCCTGCTCGCTGGTGCATTGCAGGCCAGTGTGCCCGTCACCAGCTTCACGCTGCGCTGGCAGCACTCCATCGAAAAGGTGGCGTGGGAAGAAGACTATGAGGTCGCTGGTGCATGGTTGCATCTGTCGCAGGCGCGCATCAGTGGCTCGGGCGCTGGCATGGAGCCGCCGCCCGGTTCACACCTCGTTAGAGGCGTTTGGAACTACCGTCTGGCCGATCCCTGGCGGCGTGAGGTGGTGCTGGCCCGTTCCGAATTTGTTCCGGATTATGAGTTGTGCATTCAGGGCGCTTGTCAACGCCTCGATGCCTGGCTGCCCATCGCCGCGGGCCCCACGACGCTCAAGACCTGCCCTTGAAAACCAGCGATTTCAAGGACCGTTTTCCGAAGAAGGAAACTCGCTCTCCGGGCTGCGCGGGTCCATCTGCAACACGGCCTGGGAGCCGCTGCCCATGATGACGTAATCGGCCTTTTGTCCCGGCTCGCCCCGGTTGAGCGGGTTGCTGCTAATGTAGCGCCATATGGTCAGTGCCAGCAGCGCCAGCACGCCGGTAAAGTAGAGCAGCAGGCTGCCGGGTCCAGCCAGATCCATGAGGCCGCCGGCCAGGGTTGGGCCGACGGTGGCACCCACGCCGTGTAGAAGGAGCAAGCCGCCTGTGACTTGCAGCACCTTGGAGCGATCGATCAGGTCGTTGACGTGCGCCACCGACAGGCCGTAGATCGTGAAGGTCAGACCGCCATAAACCACCCCCAGCGCGATGACGGTCGCCTCCGAACCCAGGGCAAAGTAGAACCCGGTGATGGCAACCAGGGCGCCGCTCACGCAGACCCAAAACAACACCCAGCGCCGGTCATTTCGATCGGACAGATGGCCCACTGGCCACTGGAAGGCTGCACCGCCCAAAATGGTGGCAGCCATGAACGTGGCGATGCCCACATCGCTAAAACCCACGCGCTGACCAAAGACGTGCCCCAGGCTGTAGAACGCGCCACTGAGCAGCCCGGAACTCACCGCGCCGATGACACCGATGGGAGACGTCGCAAACAGATCAAGAAGCCCGAGTTTGGGTGCCGCTGTGGGCTCCGGCTCCGACACGGGGGTGAGGGTAATGGGAAGCAGCGCGAACGAAAAAAGGATCGAAACCAATGCAAAGGGCACAAATCCAAAACGGTCACCCACCAGAATGAGCCACTGACCCAGCGCCATGGCAATGCCGCTCACGGCCATGTAGGCTGCAAACACCTTGCCACGCTGGTGACTGGGTGCCACGACGTTGAGCCAACTCTCCACCACGATGTACAGGCCAACCAGGCACACACCCGTGACAAAGCGCAGCAAACCCCAGGACCAGGGGTTGAGCCACAAGGCGTGCAGGATAGGCAGGGTGGAGGCAATCGATGCCATCGCGGCAAAGGCGCGGATGTGCCCGAAACGGCGAATCAGTTCAGGGCACGCATAGGTGCCAAAAATGAATCCGGCGAAATACGCCGAGTTGATCAAACCGGTCACCAGTACGGGAAATTGAGCGGAGCCGGCTTGCGCGCCAATGGCCGAGAACAACAGGCCGGTGCCAACCACCAGCAGGCCCACGCCACTGAGCAATGAAATGAGTGGGATGAGCAGTTTGCGCAAATCAGATTCCTTGTTGTTTGGTTTTCTTCATCAGAGACTCAGGGGCGATGTTCGCCCGAGGGCGCGATCGGGCATCGGCCTGAGCGAGAACACGGGGCTATTTTGCCATTGGGTCAAATAGCCTGCTAAGTGGATCAAAACCCTGAACCGGGGCCGCGCAGGAATTCTTTTTCGGCTGAAGTGGATGCTCGTCCCAAAATGGCGTTGCGGTGTGGATAGCGTCCAAATCTCTCGATGATGGCCTTGTGCTTGCGCTCAAATGCCAGCGAGCCCTGCAGACCGGCCTGAGAAAACAACCCGACAGCCTGCTCGTGAATAACCAGCGATTCGCTGTGCATATACGGCATGTAGGCAAAGGCGCGCTGGGCCGTGGGCAGCTGCCGGTCCAGGCCGCGTGATACCAGCTCCTGCGCCAGCGCAAGAGCCTGGGCATCGTGTCCGAAGGATTGCGGCAAGTCACGATGTATGTTGCGGGAGAACTGGTCGAGTACGATGATCTCGGCAAGCCGCCCCAGTGGGGCGGTGCGCCAGCTGAACAACTCGCCCAGGGCTGCTGCCCGAAGCGTTGCGCCAAACCGGTCGCTCATGGCGGCGTCCAGGGCTGCATCTTTTACAAAGCGGTCTTTGTCGGTCAATTCTTCGAACCAGAAATGGATGATGTCCTGGGCTTGCATTTGTACGAGTCGGGTGGTGAGCGGTCGCTCGGTCAAGACGCGCGGGTCAGGGTCGGTCAGACGAATTTAGCGGCGAAGGCCTCCGCGGACACCGGTCTGCAATACCAGTACCCCTGGCCCCGGTCACAGCCCATTTCAGACAGCGTCTGGAGTTGCTCGGGCGTCTCAATGCCCTCGGAGAGCACCGTCATGCCCAGAACATGGCCCAGGGCAATGATGGACATCACCAGGGAGCGCTCGCGCTCGCCCAGGTCCATCTGGTTGACAAACTTGCGGTCAATCTTGATGACGTCGAATGGCATGCTCGACAGGCGCCCGAGAGAGGAGTATCCGGTGCCGAAATCGTCCAGGGAGAGCCGCACGCCGATTTCCTTGAGCTCAGAGAGTCTCAGGGCCGTCAGTTCTTCATCGAGCAGCATCGACTCGGTCAACTCGATTTCGATGGCATCGGTGGGTGCCCCTTCCTCCTGCAAGGTTTGTGCCAATATCTCAACAAAGTTGTCCTCGGTAAACTGGCGCGCCGAGACATTCACCGCGATATAGAAACCGGGCACCTTTTTGCGCCATTGAATCGCCTGTTGGCAGGCCGTTCGCAGTACCCATTGGCCCACGGGAACGATCAGGCCGGTGCTCTCCAGCTCGGAAATGAAGTCGATGGGCAGAACCAGGTCGCTCTGCTGCGGGTCATGCCAGCGGATCAAGGCCTCGGCACCGACGGTACGCTGGTCACTCAAATCAAACAGGGGCTGGTAATGGAGTTCAAATTCCTGCCGGGAGAGCGCGCTTTTGAGTTTGGCACGAAGACGTACTTCGCGATTGACCTTTTCGGTCATCGCGTGATCGTAGATTCTCCAGCCGCCGCTGTGTTCGAGCTTGCGTGAATACATGGCGATGTCGGCGCGCTGTATCAGTTCCTCAGGATCAGTGCCATGCTCTGGTGCGACGGATATGCCCACAGTCGCGGTCAGGACCACCTCGCGGCCAAGACAAATCTGAGGCCGGTCAAACGCCTGATCGATTGAACCTAAAACGCGATGAATCTGGGCGTCGCCTTCGGTCAGACTGATCAGGATAATGAACTCGTCACCCGCAAGGCGTGCCAAATAATCCCCCGCCCGGATGTGGTTTCGCAGGCGAGCTGCAGAAATTTTGAGGACCTCATCACCCACGGCGCGACCATAGCTGTCGTTGATGGCCTTGAATTTGTCCAGATCAATGAAGATGACCGCGGTGGATTGATTCCCTCGCACCGCGAGCCGCCTTCCAAGTTCCCTGAGCAACTCATTTCGGTTGGGCAAGCCCGTCAGTGAATCGAATCGCGCATGGCGGGCCATGTCATCTTCGACCGCGCGCAGTCCGCGCATCACAAAACGGTTGAGGAAGGAGGCGAGCAAGATTGAGCCAACGAGAAGAGCCGCAAAGAGTGCGGCAGTCTGGTACACAATGGGCCGCAAAGAGCGCTGGACGCGGAAGTCTCCGACATCCACGCCGTTGACGTTGATGGCAGCGGCGCGCGTGATCACGGGCCAGTCAAGCGGCTGCTGGAGGTGTTTTGCGAAGACAACCTTGCCGTCGGGCGCCAGAATGGCCCGGGTTTCGAGCTCGTCGGATTCTTCAAAAACAACGTCCCGCACCACGAATTCTTCCATGTTGGAGTTTGTGATGCGCCAATCGGGATGTTCACTCAACTGAACGCTGATGAACATTGCGTTGGCCTCGCCCTCTGCCTCCACCTGGCCGGTCTGGTACTGCAGGTGCAGTACAAAAAACGTGGCCGGAAAGCCAACCGTGGCCAGGAAGAAAAGCAGCAGCGTCATGCCCGCCACCATGGTGGTGAACCGCAATCGCAGTTTTGAAAAAAAGCCCGCGCTGGCAAGGTTGTCGCTTGACACAGAGGGCGACTGGCGCTCCTCTGTGCGCGCTGCGCCGAGAAGTTCGTGTTCGTTCAATGGCTGGTCCGGAATTTTGCTACCGTGAAATCATAACCGTCCTTGCCTACAATGAAAGTGGGAAATGATGCGGTTGGCTCTTCTGCTGCTCCGACTTCAGGCACGAAGCCAACGGGTGTCATTGCCCTTGCAACCGGAGGGAACATGCAAATTCAAATCAACTGTGATCACAATATCGAGGGCCATGAGGGTCTGGTGACCTGGGCCACTGGCGAAGTCAATAAAACCCTGGGCCGCTACGCCGACCACATCACCCGGGTGGAGGTGCACCTGAGCGAGGAGAAGGGCAGCAAAAGTGCCCATGCCGAGCGGCGCTGCATGATGGAAGCCCGTTTGCAAGGCCGCACGCCCTTGGCCGTGACGCAGCAGGCGGACAACCTGCATCAGGCCGTGACCGGCGCCGCGGACAAACTCAATCGCATGATCGATAGCGCCCTGGGACGCGCGGCAAGGTCGGCGCCCGTGCCCGAATCGGAACCCAAAGAGTGAGTTTAGGGCTCAGGCCGACTGAGCTGCTTCCTTGGCGCGCATCTTGGCACCGATGTATTCGCCGTGGGTTACATACAGCAGACCCGCGACCTTGCTGATCACATGATTTTCGTTTGCGTCCAGGTGCTTGTCGGCATAGGCTACCTGCCACATGGCCTGCACGACCCCAATTTTCTGGTCTTGTGAAAAATGATCGTTCAGGCTGCTGGTAAAGTGCTGGTAGTCGTAGGAACTTTTGGCGGTTTTCTCTGCGAGTTCGATGAGCCGCGCCAGAGCGTCTTCGGTGAGCATAAATCGCTGTCGCAGTGCCATTCCTATTGCGGTTCGTTCGAGGGTGTCAATTTGAGTGTCGACCCGCGCGACTTCAATCAGCAAAACCGCGCAAGCCAGTCGAATCCGCTCATCGCTTTCAGCGGACGCCTGGTCTTCAGAGTTGGGCGTAATGGTGTCAAGCAAATTCTTGAAAATGGTCAGCATGGGTTCAAACTGTGGTTGGTGAGTTAACTTGTGGAGTTGCCGGAGTCGCCGTTGGTTCCCGCCTTGCGCAATTTGACTTCATTGTTGCAAATCGATCGCCATCCCCGATTAGAATCTTGCCATCAGGTCGGCGACACGTCGGCTTGTAAACGCTAGGGGTGCTGGTTTTCGCAAGAAAATCGGCTGAGATAACACCCTGGAACTTGATCAAGATAATACTTGCGCAGGGAAGCGTTACTGAACCGGGCAGGCCTTGGTCTGCCCGCGTTCGGTGCTCCCCCTGCCGTCGATAAAGGATTTTCGATGGCTTTCCACTTGAAATTGACGCGTGTTACTGCAGCGCTGGCCGCGCTAGCTGCTTTTTCCACATTCGCGCAGACCAATCCATGGCGCATGGAACCCGTTATTGTGACCGGGCAAGCGGAGCCGGCCCTGGAGGCGGACCAAGCCGGCGTCACCGGCTTTGGTGTCACGCTGGCCAAAACGCCCCAAAGTGTGACGGTGTTTTCAGGCGATTTGTTGGCCGGTTCGGCGGCGAAGTCACTCTCCGACGCAATCAAACTCGATGCGTCCCTGGCCGACAGCTACAACACGACCGGTTACATTGAGAGCCTCTCGATTCGTGGTTTCTTGCTCGACCAAATTGGCAACTTCAGTCGCAATGGTTTGTCCGTGTCCAACTATGCGCCGGTTGCGTTGGAAAACAAGGAGCGAATTGAGGTGCTTAAGGGTGTCTCGGGCCTGCAATCCGGCGTGTCGGCGCCGGGCGGGCTGCTGAACTACGTCACGAAGGCTCCCCAAAGGACGCCCTTCACTACGGTTGCCCTCGGCGCAGACTGGAACGGGGGTACCAAGGCGCATGTCGATGCCAACACATCTGTTGGTGCCGTGGGCGTTCGGATCAATGTCGCAACCGAGGAACTGCAATCCCATTTTGATCATGCCAAGGGCTCGCGCCAGTTTGTCAGTCTTGCTCTGGCGACCGCTTTGGGCACGGATACCTCGGTGTCGGCCGACCTTGAATACCATCGAAAGAGTCAACCGTCGGTTCCGGGACTCGGGCTGCTCGACAGCAATGGCGACGGCATGGGCGATACGCTGCCAGCGCTTATCAATCCGCGCCTGAACCTCAACAACCAGGCCTGGTCCCTGCCGTTTCAGGCCAGCAGTACGACGGCCGAGGTGGCTCTTAACCATCGTTTCAATGCCGACTGGCAGGCAAGGGTTGCCGCCAACACGCAGACGACGACGATCAATGATCGCATCGCCTTTCCGGACGGCTGCAGCAGCGCGGCCACTTATGTCTACCCCGGCCTGTGTGGCAACGGCGACGTGGATATTTACGACTACCGCAGCGAAGGCGAAAAACGCAGTTTGTCGAGCTGGGATGCCCGTGTCGACGGGAAGTTCAACGCGCTGGGTGTCCGGCATACAGCCCGCATTGGGCTCAATGGTCGCGGCATCCACGCTGACCCGCCGGCCTTGCAAGCTTACAACTGGGTGGGGGTCACCAATATTTATATGCCTGTTGCACTGCCGTTCGACCCCTCGCTCACGGCACTCAATACCAGCAGCCGAGAGCGTGCGGTGGAAGGTTACGCCAGTGTGATATCCGATTTGGCAACCAGCGTGCAATCATTCATCGGAGTTCGCTGGTCGCACCTGAGCCGCAGCAGTGGGCGCAGTGACGGATCGGAGGCGGTGGCATTGAAGCAGTCCGTGAGTGCCCCTTGGGCGGGACTGGCCTGGTCGCCGATTTCCTCGACCATCATCTACGCCTCATGGGGCCAGGGGGTCGAGTTGGAAGCTGTGCCCAATCGCCCCAGTTTATTTTCCAACTTTGGACAAGTCTTGCCTGCCTTCAAAAGTGAGCAGACCGAAATTGGTGTGAAATGGCAGGCCAACCCACATCTGTTGCTCACGGGCGCTGCATTCAGCATTGACAAACCCTATGCCGACGATCTGCCAGGTGCTGGGAATTCCGCTTTGCCGGTGCGGGTTGCGGGTGCCAAGACCGCACGGCATCGCGGGATTGAACTCACCGTTATAGGGCGTGCCAGCCCGGCGCTGTCGCTGCAGGCAAGCGTGATGATGCTGGATGCGATCTATGTGAGCGCGGTCGATCCTGCGCTGATTGGCAAGCGGGTGACCAATGTGCCGCATTTCAAGAGCTCCGTGTTTGTAGACTACAAGATTGCGGCGCTGCCTGGATTGGCAGTCAATGCCCTCGCTAACGTGCAGAGTGGTAAGACGGCGACTGCGGACGGCAGTGTCGAGTTGCCGTGGGCTTGGCAGTTCGACGCGGGCTTGCGTTATCAGGGCCGCCTGGCCGGCAAGTCCACAGTGTGGCGCTTGAATTTGGAGAATGTGACGAATCGGACCTATTGGCGCGAAGCGCCGACCACCTATTGGGGCGGTATCTATCTGTTTCCGTCGACACCTCGCACCGTTCGGGCTAGCGTTACGATTGATTTTTAGAACATGGCCCTGACGCCCTTCGTGCCGTTACCCTCTCGCGCATGGACGTGAGACGGGGCGGTGCGGCTGTCGAAACGTTCTTGAGGCTTCTGAGCATGGTAGGGGTCGGTTATTTGGTTCGCAGTCCCTGCACTAGCGCGCCAGCCGCAATACCAGCCAGAGCCCACAGCAGGCTCGCGTTGCCCGCCCCAAGCCCGGCAATGGCCGGACCTGGGCACACGCCCGACAGGCCCCAGCCCACGCCGAACAGCGCCGCGCCCAGCAGTGTGTTGCGGTTCCAGACGCTGGGGTGGGTGTGAAAGTGGTCGTCGAACAGCGGGTGCTTCATCAGGCGGGGTGCCAATTTATAGGCCAGCAGCACCACGACCACGGCGCCTCCCATCACCAGCATCAATCCAAAGTCCTGAAAGCGCAGAAAACTCAGCACCACTTCGGGTCGGATCATGGTGGAGAAGGACAGGCCAAAGCCGAATAGCATACCCGCCGCCAGAGTAGCAATCACGCGGGGCAGGGCATTTGTTGTTGTCGTTTGCGAGGCACTCATGGGAACACCCTCGCCACCAGATTGGCGGTGAGAAAGGCCGTGGCCATGAAGGTCAGCACCGCCATGAGCGAGGGCAACTGCAGTGAACCCAGCCCGCAAATGCCGTGACCTGAGGTGCAGCCGTTGCCCAGGCGCGAGCCGTAGCCCACAAAAAAACCACCCACCAGAAGGTGCCACGCGGGCACAGCGGTGGCTTCAGGAACACCGCCCGCAAAGCCCAACCACCACACCAGTGCGCCCAGAATCAGGCCCAGCGCATAAACCAGCCGCCAGCTGCGTGACTCGACAAACCGCAGTTGCTGAAAGAATGGCCGCTGCACCACATAGGACCAGCTGCTGGAGAACACGGTGCTCATGCCGCCGATGCGCCCGGTGAGCACAAACAGCAGCGCCGTGCCCGCGCCAATGAGCGCGCCGCCCAGCAGGTAGTGCTGCCAGCCCAGGGGGAAAAGGGTCAGGGAAAGATTCATGAAGCGGTCGTGTCCATTGCGTCAGGGAAGGTGGATTCAGATATTCAGGGCTGGCTTAAACCTGGCTCAGTGCCCGCTCAATGCGCTCGTCGGCCTGGGTGGCCAGCGCGGTGAGTTCGGCGTGGCCCAAAATGCGCATCATGGCCGAGGGCGCTGCCAATTCCACGGAAATGGTGCCAGGCTGGATTTCACGAATCACCGCGTTGCAGGGCAGCAGGCTGGCCACGTCGCTGTCGGCGCAGTAGGCCTCGTAGGCCAGGTTGGGGTTGCAGGCGCCCAGAATGACGGTGGGAACGATGTCCTTTCCGGTTTTCTCCTTGATTTTGCTGTGCATGTCGATGCGGCTCAAGATGCCGAAGCCCTCTGCCGCGAGGGCCTTGGTGACGCGCTCGATGGCCTGATCGACGCTGGCTTGAATCTCACGTTTGAAATTGATGTTGCTCATACTGACTCCTTGGTTGTGTGTACGGTAGATGGGGTCGAACCCCGATTATTCACCCTGGCCCGGGACAGGGCCCGCGACAGAGCCGAGACGTTGCGGTATCCGCACTCGCGGGCGGCGTGCTTGAGGCCGTGGCCTGAATCGATGGCACGCTGGGCGATGGACAGGCGCAGATTGCCCAGGTACTTGCCCGGCGGGCTGTTCATGGTGTCCCGAAAACGGGTGGCAAAGGCGGTGCGTGACATGCCCGCAGTGCTGGCCAGGGTTTCCAGGCTCCAGTCATTCTGCGGGGCGCGGTGCATGGCCACCAGCGCGCTGGCGATGCGCGGGTCGGACAGGCCGCTGAGCAACCCGCTGCGGGTGCGCGGATGGGCCACCAGATGCCGCAGCAACCCGATGAACAGAATGTCCCCGGCCCGCTCCAGCAGGGCAGGCTGGCCGCAGCGCGGCTCGGCCACCTCGGCGCAGATCAGGCCAATGACGCGGTTGAGCGCGCAGTCGGTCTCAACGAGCGAAACCACCAGCGGCTGGGCAAACTCGCCCAGCAGCAGCGGGGCCACCGGCCCTTCCAGGTGGGCCTTGGCGCACACCACCGATTGCAGCGAGGCACCGGGCAGGGCCGTGAGGCTGTGCCGGGTATCGGCACGGCAAACAATGATGGCCGGAGCCTCGATTCGGCGCGCTTCTTCGCCAGCAAGCCCAAGCTGCAACGCGCCCGTTGTGGCCAGGTGCAGATGCAGCAGGCGCTGGGCCGAAGGCTCAATGGTCAGCACCTGGCAATCCTCGGCCGGGCGGACGACTTCGACCCGGGGTGCAAGCCCCTGCAGCAGGGCCGAGAGGCGATCGAGTTTGGTTGAAACAGGCATTAATGTACGAACAGCAATGAAACTTGAATTGATCGTTGCCAATAATACTGCATACTGATGGGGTTGACAGATTCACTCATTCCAAAGAAAGGACCCCACCATGCAACTCAAAGCCCTGATGCCTCGCCTTCCCGTCCCTGCCCTTGATGTGGCAACCACCACCGGAGAGCGCTTTGTGCTGGGTGCTGCGCCCGGTGAAAAGTTTGACCTGGTGGTGTTCTACCGCGGCCTGCACTGCCCCATCTGCGCCAAATACCTGTTGGAACTCGAACGCCTGGCCCCTGAATTTGCCCAGCGCGGCGTGCAGGTGGTCGCCGTGAGCAGTGATGACGCCGACCGCGCCAAGCAAATGGCGGACAAGGTCAAGGCCAGCGGTGTCAAGTTCGGCTACGGCCTGAGCCTGCCCAGCGCCCGCGAATGGGGCCTGTACATCAGCGCCTCCCGCGGCAAGACCTCCATTGGCATTGAAGAGCCAGCGTTGTTCAGCGAGCCCGCCGTCTATATCGTGCGCCCTGACGGCACGCTGTACTACGGTGCGGTGCAGACCATGCCCTTTGCCCGCCCGCCGTTTCAGGACCTGCTCGGTGCCATTGACTTTGCGATTGCCAAAGACTATCCGGCACGTGGGGAATACAGCGGGGAAGTTTGATTCAGAGGCGTCCTGGCGGTACCCGTCAAGGCACGTGGGTGCACCCGCGGGTGACGGGCGCTGGCTCAGAAATTTATGAAAAATTGAACTTTAGCCCTTGTGCAGAAAGCATAGTATGCTATTCAATAAATAGCGCATTTGCTGTCTGCACGTGCGGCTTCAACTCAGCCTGGCCACACCAAGGCATTTGCGGCGATGCGTTGGTGCAGTGCCAACTCGTTACACCTTGGTGTGGACCGATACCGACCACCGTCCTACACTGGCCATTGCATTAGTTCAATGGAGATGCCATGCGACCCACTGCCAATTCACTGTTCAAGACCCTGGCTTGCGCCGCCATGTTTGTCGCATTTGCCGCGACTGCTCAGATGACGCCGAAACCGTCCTCGCCCAAACTGGATTTCGCCACGGAGTTGGCCAAGGCTGACCTGGCCAAGAAGGGCATCACTGCGCCAACCCAAATGGAACTGGACGTGGCTGCCAAATCGATTCAGGATCAACGCGCCAGTGGCATGGGCTGGGGCGAAATTGCCAATTCCCTGGGCCTGAAACTGGGACCGGTTGTCAGTGCGGCCAATCGCGCCAAACAGGCCGACGACGGCAAGCGCACTGAAACCGCCGACAGTCGCAAGGGCGCTGCCCGTTCTGAAGCCAGCCGCAATGGTGAACGCGCCGAAAGCGCTGGTCGCAGTGACGGTGGCCGAAGCGGTGGACAGGGCAGCGGCGGGAACGGTGGCAACAATGGCGGCGGAGGGGGCGGAGGGGGCGGAGGGGGCAAGAAGTAACGCCTCGTCCACCGCTCCTGTGCAGGCGCATCGTGCGCCGATGCGCTTACACGATGGACTTCAGTGGGTGATGAACTCGTAGCTCACGGTTTCACTCTCGACCATGTCGAGCAGGTTGTCGAGCACATCGGCGGTCTCCGTGCTGGACCAGGTTTCCTCGGGATCGCTGGCAAACAGTGGCTCGATGGCAATGTCCATGAACTGGCCGTTGGGCAGCTTGATCACTTGACCGCCCTCGGAAGTGGCGGCAAGTTCCCAGTCGTCCGGGACCAGCATCTCCACATCGATGACAACCTTGAGTTTCTTCATGGTGGGTTCCTTTTTATTTTGATGGGTGGAGGGTAACCCAAAGCCACCCTGAGAGTTCCGCTATCGGCTGGAAATTGGACAATAATTCACGCAATGCGCGTGCATCAATTACCATGCGAAAGGGAGTGGTTCATGAACAATCAACGTGCCAAAGGCTGGCGCTTGGGCATCGCACTTTGCAGTCGCCATGCGTTTTGACGGTACGCTGATCAAGTGGAACGCCGAACGCGGGTTCGGTTTCATTGCGCCCAGCCAGGGCGGGCATGAACTGTTTGTGCACATCACCGCGTTTCGTCGCGGCGGGCGCCAGCCCACCGTGGGCGATGCCTTGAGCTTTGAAGTGCAGCAAGGTGCAGACGGGAAAAAGCGAGCCGTGCAAGTGCTCGGAGCGGGACAAACTTGCCGGTCACCGCTTCAAGCCGGCAGACCCGCGGCGCGGACAAGACCGGCGGTTGGGCGCGAGTGGGGTTTGAGCGCCTCGGTGTTGAGCATTGCCGTTGTTCTGGCGCTGGGGTGGTGGGGGTATGGCAAGTATTCGGATCGGCTGCGGGCAAATTCCGGAACTGGCCAGGACACCCCTGTGGCTCTGTTGATACCCACGGTTCCGTTGGCACAAACCGCCTTTCGCTGTGACGGCCGGACCCATTGTTCGCAAATGACGTCCTGCCAGGAGGCGACCTATTTCTTGAAGAACTGTCCTGACGTCAAGATGGACGGCAACCATGACGGAGTGCCCTGCGAGCAGCAGTGGTGTATCGGTGGTGGGTCTGGGAACTGAACGTTCTTTGCGTGGGTATCGGCGGTGGGTCAACAATATTATGAGTGTTTTTGGACCCTAGCCCTTACTGGATATGCACAGGAAGCTATAAATATCATAGTGTTCCAAAAAGCGAGATAGCCCCACATTGTGAGGTTCATCGCGGCTGCTGACGGCTCCGCGTGGTGTCAAACGCCGAACTTGGCGTAATACTGGGCCACGGCGGGGGTCTGGGCGATGCGCTGCATGTGGGCGTTCAGCAGCGGGGCCACCTGTTCAACCAGATCAGCCGGGATGTGATCAAACCGGCCTGAATTCAAGGTGCGCACGTCGACAAACACCTTCAGGTCCGCCACGGTAAGGCGCCGGTCGGCAAAATACTCGCCGCCCTGAGCCAGCAGCCGGCTTTGCAGCCAGCCCAGATACACGGGCATGGAGCCATTGACCAGGGCCAGGCGCGCTTCCTTCTGGGCCTCGCCCGTCATGCGAAAGGTTGGCCCGAGCTTGACGCTGGCGTCTTCCACCACGTAGGCCACTTCGTCGCACAGCAGCGCCTGGAAAGGGTCGGCAGGGTACAGCCCGGCGAGCTTGCCCGCATAACGCAGCATGGCATCGCACTGCGTGACCTGCACGCCGTCCACTTCCATCGTGGGCACTTGGCCAAAGGGCGTGGCCTTGCGCACCTCGGCAAACTCTGCAAAGCTGAACCGGTGGTCCTCAAACGCAATGCCGCCAATGGCCAGGGCCAGGCGCACCGGCTCGGCGCGGCCACCGTGCACGTCGAAATAACTGAGTTTGAGTTGGGTCATGTTGTTTGCCTTTGGTTGTTGTGCTGCACCCGCGCGGGGTAGGTGCCGATTCTAGGCATGGGGCAGATTCTTTGCTGCATTTTCCCGCGCTCTAGGGAAAACGCATCACCCAACCCAGGCACTTGCTCGGCATACCAGGCAACCGCCTCATCAAGCTCTGCCTGTGCAGGCTCAAGCAGGCGAATGTTCATGCAAGTTTGGTGTTGACTTGGTACTTGGCGATGACTGCGGACAATTCGATGGCCCGAACCTTTCCGCGGCGATAGGCCGTCAGCCGGTTGTCCGCCTCTTTAGCCCAGAGCGCGTCCACGGACGCATCCGGCTCGTCCAGACTGTCCAAAATTCGCTCCACCACCTGCATACGTTCTTCGGGTGGCAACTGCACGACTTGGGCGCTTAGGGTTTCAGCAGCAAGGGTCATGGGAGGTTCCAAAATGGTTGTGAATGATCTGGTTTCAATAGCGTCGCGGTTTATCATCAAAGACATAGCCAATCCACCCATTTTTCATCCCAGTAAGGCAAATATTCGGCAAATTTCTTGCCATTGCCCGCGTCTTTTCGTTTGATTCGGCCCAACGCTACGGCATCCCCAATCAAATTGGTAATCTGGTTGCGGTGCTTTTCATGCAGTTTGAATCGCGCCCGCACGGTGGTGTTCGTCAAGGTGCTACTCGACAAATATTGCAGCACTGCGTGTTGGTAGCAAGCTTCAACACGTTCTGTCTGCGACATCTCGGAAAACTTGCGCGGGGCATACAAGGTCACGCGGAAGGAATTTTCTTGCAGCGTGAATACAAGTGGAGGCAAACCAAACAACTCAATGGCGCGCACTACCTTCTGAAACCCGGTGCCCCTCTCTTCGCAAATCCGATAACGCCTAAACGAGGATGCAAGCAACTCATTGCGTGACTCGGGCGTAGTCCCGATCAACCGGTCGGGCCGCTTGCCGGGCAGCAGAGTCCCGGGATTGGTAACTTCGATTCTGTCGTCATAAATCTCAACCATCGGCCCGGCACCCGTGATAGTGAAGTCCTGGTGAATCAGCGCATTGGCAATCAATTCGCGCAGGGCAATTTCGGGGTAAACACTGACCTCGGTACGGAGTGATTGCTGTATTACTTCCGAGTGTGGGAGAGCTCGTTTCAAGTAGCCAATCAATCCCTCAAAGCCAACGGCATAGCCCTTGTTTCCGGGCAGTTCGTCAATTGTCTCGACTTTGTTGGTGCCACGATAGCGTATGACCCGAATGCGTTTGCGCTCCAGCGTGCCAAAGTCGTCCAGTTTGCGGGCAGAGGCAATGGCTCCAAAGTTGGTGATGTAGAAGCCACGGCTATCCGCAACGACCAAGCGTTCGGCCAGAAGCCATTGACTCAACGCATCACCTTCACCGGCCAGGGGCCGCTCCAACAGCTTGGCGATGGTGGCAACGTCAAGTCTCTCCAGCACTTCCTCCCGCGACATCAGTGACGATGCGCGCAACTCTTCCCAGTGCGGTGTAGCGCTGTTGAGCATCAGCGCGCCTACTTCTTGCCTGGATGCTTTGCGGGTAGTGCCACCGGAGCGCACCCAAGACTCTTCAATCGTCTTGCCACGTCGGTGTACTGGCTTCACAGCTTGTTCGGGCACATGAACCAACAGAATAGGAATGCCTTTGAAATCCACCACGGCGTGGTCAAGTGCCAGTGGTGGCTCTACTGCATCACGGCCAAGGTTGGACAAGGTATTGGCAATTTGGGCCACGGTCTCCTGGTCAATGCCCACCAATTGTCCCGAATTGGCTACGCCAAACACAAGGCTACCGCCGTTGGGATGGTTGGCAAACGCCATCAAGTGCTCAGCCAGCCGGTCTTTGTGGTCTGAAAGGTTGGCTTTCCAATCCAGTTCGTTCACCTCATGGGGCACGGGAGCCAGGCTTTGCTCAAGTTGTTGTAGACGATGTCCTTGGAGTAGCGGTAATCGCTTTTTAGACGGCCACACGTATAGCGAACCCAGGCGTTATGAATGGTGCTCGAAAGAATGCCGAAGTGGAACAGAGTTGCGTCTGGTGCTAACTTCACGAGGTTGCTGCAAAGCGTGGCCGGCTGTTCAAATCCAAAGGGAATGAATGCTCGCCGTTCCGACGAAACCTCGGGCAACACCAGGTAAGGCGAATTCGGCATGTTTTCCACGTGGAAACGGGTCGGTGTCGATGCCAACTTTTGGGTTGGTGGACTTTTGCTAGCGAGTCTTGATGCTCTGACCGCCTGTACACGTTTCATGCATTCCGGCATCGTACGCAACTCGGCTGGTGGGCAATCACCCAGCCAAAGGCACCAACGTTCGTAGCCGTTCAAGAACTCTATCGAGCCAAGCCAACGCCTGAACCACTTCTCACTAGCTGGCTCTGCAGCGATGAAGGCCAGCTTTTCTTCAGCGGTAAATGCGGCTGAACGTCAGCGCGCGAGATTTGATTTCGTTCCAGCTTAGTGGCATGGTCTAGTCTTTTGGTTCGTCTGCGGCAAACCTCTTGCCACACCTTGTTGCTACTTGCCGCACCGACTTGAAGTCGCAAACTGCGACTTCAAGTCGGTAAATCCAGATGGCGTACGCCGGAACATGAACTTTGCAGGTAATCGATGGCCATTGCACCCGCTCAACGCATGTTGGGTTATGACGACGGTTTCGACAAGTGCCGTGGTCATTTTTTTTTTTGGATTGTGGCCTGAACTGGTCGAGTGGACATTGTTTGTAGTTTTGGTGCAGTTTACTTCACAGAAACATTGGCCTCCAGCCCGCATGAAATATGCGTAAGTAGCTACAAATAACGTGGCAACCACGGTGCGAGAATCTTCCCAACATTGCCACCCTGTACGATGTTACAAAACTAAGGGAGTGCCAAATGGCAGTAAATAGCAACCAAAAACTCGCCGTCCTCATTGATGCTGACAACGCGCAGGCTTCGGTCATTCAGGAGTTGCTGGCCGAAGTGTCGCGCTACGGCGCAGCCACCATCAAGCGCGCCTATGGCGACTGGACCACGCAGAACCTGCGCGGCTGGAAAGACGTGCTGCACACAATGGCCATCCAGCCCATACAGCAGTTCAGCTACACCAGCGGTAAAAACGCCACCGACTCTGCCCTGATCATCGACGCGATGGACGTGCTGCACACCGGAAGCGTGGATGGCTTTTGCCTGGTGAGCAGCGACAGCGACTTTACCCGCCTGGCCACCCGCATCCGCGAGGCTGGGCTGGTGGTCTACGGCTTTGGCGAACGCAAAACCCCCGAGCCCTTTGTGGCCGCGTGTGACAAGTTCATTTACACAGAGATTTTGCGCAATGAGCCCGACGAAGCCAGCCCTAGCCCGCAGCCCGTGGCTGAGCTGCCCAAACTCAAGCCGATTCTGCTGAGCGCCCTAAGCGCCACCGCGCGCGAAGACGGCTGGGCCTCGCTAGCGGCGTTGGGCGGCCAGATAACCCGAAGCCACCCCTCGTTTGACCCGCGCAACTACGGCGTGGTCAAGCTGGGTGAATTGATCCGCCAGCAGGCGGCGTATCTGGAAGTGAAAGAGGTGAAGACAGGTGAAGGCGATTCGGTGCAGTCGCATCTGCATGTGCGGCGGAAGTCTCCGGTGCAGCAAAAGAGCTAGGACGGGCCGTTCGAACTGAAACTTTTGGTTTGCCCTCGGGGGCTATAAGTGCGCACGTCAGCGATCACGCTGCCAGCAGTTCCCCAAACGGCAATTTGGAAATAGAAAGATTGCGAAGGTCAGCCCGCTCACTAGCGTGTTGCACGTCAATACCCACCAGCGCGCCATTGGAATCAAAGTCCAGCACCACACCATCGTTTACCTCGTCAGAGTCCACGGAGGCATGATCCGCAAGGTGGAAATAGAGGGAGTCGGTTGCTTTGTCGTATGAAATCTTCATGGTGTAAACCTCCGGTCTGGAAACGCATGGTGCACCGTCACCCCGTCGTCACGACAAGACAGTAGCCAACTACTTCCCCCAACTGTCCTTCAATCCCACCGCCAAATTAAACACCGGGTTCCCCGCCTTGTGATCCACCCCATCCGCCACAAAGTAGCCGTGGCGCTCAAACTGGAATTTTTGGTCGGCGCGGGCGCTGGCCAGGGTGGGTTCGATCATGGCTTGCACCACTTTGAGGCTGTTGGGGTTCAGGGCTTCGATGAAGTCCTTGCCGCCGGCGTCGGGCTGGGCGTCCAGAAACAGGCGGTCGTACAGGCGCACTTCGGCGGCCAGGGCGTCGCTGACGCCGACCCAGGTGATCACGCCCTTGACCTTGACGCTCTCGCTGCCGGGGGTGCCGCTCTTGGTGTCGGGTATCAAGGTCGCTTGCACCTCGGTCACGAGGCCCTGCTCATCTTTGGTGCAGCCGGTGCATTCGATCACGTGACCGTATTTCAGGCGCACTTTGTTGCCCGGGAACAGCCTGAAAAAGCCCTTGGGCGGCGTTTCTTCAAAGTCGGTGCGGTCAATCCAGACTTCTTTGCCGATTTTGAAATGGCGCCGGCCAAGCTCGGGGTGGTGAGGGTGAACGGGCGCGCTGCAATCGTCCAGTTTGCCAGCGCCCATAACCTCGTCCCAGTTGGTAAGCACCAACTTGATGGGGTCGAGCACGGCCATGGCGCGCGGGGCGCTCACGTCCAGCGTCTCGCGCAGGCAGCCTTCCAGCGTGGAGTAATCAATCCAACTGTCGCTCTTGGTCACGCCAATGCGTTCGGCAAAAAGTTGCAGGCTCTCGGGTGTGTAGCCCCGGCGGCGCAGGCCCACTATTGTTGGCATGCGCGGGTCGTCCCAGCCCTTGACCTTGTGGTCGTACACCAGTTGCGCGAGCTTGCGCTTGCTGGTGATCACGTAGGTGAGGTTCAACCGGGCAAATTCGTACTGCCGGGGCGGGGGGCTGGCCAGCAGGCCCACTTCAATCAGGCGCTCCATGAGCCAGTCGTAAAACGGGCGCTGGTCTTCAAATTCAAGCGTGCAGATGCTGTGGGTGATTTGCTCCAGCGCGTCTTCAATCGGGTGGGCGTAGGTGTACATCGGGTAGATGCACCATTTATCCCCGGTGTGGTGGTGCGTGGCGCGGCGAATCCGGTAGATCGCCGGGTCGCGCAGGTTGATGTTGGGGCTGGCCATGTCGATTTTGGCGCGCAGCACCATGGCGCCGTCTTCGTGCAGGCCGTCGCGCATTTCGCGAAAGCGCGCCAGGTGTTGCGCGGGGGTGCGGCTTCTGAAGGGGCTGTCCACGCCGGGTTTGCCAAAGTCGCCCCGGTTGACGCGGATTTGCTCGATGGTTTGTTCGTCCACGTAGGCGTGGCCCGCTTCAATCAGCGCTTCGGCGGCGCGGTACATGAAGTCAAAGTAATCGCTGGCCTGGTAGGGCGCGGCGTTGGCTGCGCCATTCCATTCAAAACCGAGCCAGCGCACCGAGTTCATGATGGTGTTGACGTACTCGATGTCTTCTTTCTCGGGGTTGGTGTCGTCAAAGCGCAGGTGGCACACGCCGCCGTAGTCGCGCGCCAGACCGAAGTTGATGCAGATGCTCTTGGCGTGGCCGATGTGCAGGTAGCCGTTGGGCTCGGGCGGAAAGCGGGTGCGGATTTTCGCAGCGTCGGGCTCTCCCGTGGCGTGGTGGGCGGCATCGCCCGGGCTACCGCCCCAGCGGCGGCCGGCATAGGTGCCTTTTTCCAGGTCGTTTTCGATGATCTGGCGCAGGAAGTTGCTGGCCTTGGGCGCGACGGCCTCGGGCTTGGCCGGGGGATTCTGGGAGGATGTGGAACTCATGGCTTATTTTATGTGTCTGCAAGTGTGCCAATGGCCTGCGCTTTCCGGTATCGTTGCGGCCTGAGCCGGAAATATCAAAATATTCAGAGAAAGAATGGTGCCCCATGGCCATCGACAACCCGGACACGGTCCTGTTGGAAGAAGAAACCCGCTGGGTTGAAACCCAGCAGGACGATGTGTTTGCCCCCGATGTGCAGGTGAAGCTGCACTGGGACGACATTGAGGCCGCCGTTGAGATGGGGGCCATCGTGCCCTCGCAGGCACACGCGCTGTGGGCCACCTGGGCCGCACCTGGCAGCACGACCCGCGATTTGGTCCCGGCTCAGGCACACCCGTCAGAAAGGGCCGGTCTTCAGGCAAAGGTGGTGGCCGCGCCCGCGCCCGCCCTAGATGCCCAGCCCGCAACACCCACAGCGCGCGGCGGGCCGGTTTTCAGTTTTACCAACACCTTGTATTACTTTGGCGGCATGTTGGCCATTGGCGCCATGACGCTGTTCATGACGCTGGGTTGGGATGCTTTTGGGGCCTGGGGCTTGCTGGCCATCAGCGCGGGCTATCTGGTGGCCTGCCTGAAGGTGGCCGATCACCTCAAAGCGCGCCATTTGCCCGTGCCAGCGGGCATTCTGGCCACGCTGGCGGTGTGCCTGGTGCCGCTGATTGTGTGGTGTGTGCAGCAGGGGCTTGGCCTGTGGCCGCCGGGCGGGCCGGAGCAGTATTCGGCCTATCACACGCACATCAACTGGCGCTGGGTCACGCTTGAGTTTGCGACCCTGGCCGCCGGTATGGTGATGCTGTGGCGCTATCGGCTCCCGTTCATGGTGATGCCCATTGCCGTGACGCTGTGGTACATGAGCATGGATGCCGCCAACGCCCTGATGCAGAACAACGGCTTCGACCGGGTCTTCATGCGGGACGTGGCGCTGGTGTTCGGCCTGGCAACCTGCGCCGTGGCGGTGTGGGTCAACATCCGCACGCATCGCACAAAAGAGCCAAGCTGGCAACAAGACTACGCGTTCTGGCTGTACCTCTTTGGCGCCATCATGTTTTGGGGTGGCCTGAGTCTGCGCGATTCGGGCTCCGAGTGGGCCAAGTTGGGCTACGCGATGGTTAACGTGTTTCTGGTGTTCGTGGGCGCGGCCATCGGGCGGCGGGTGTTCACGGTACTGGGGGCGTTGGGCGTGGCGGGGTATTTGGGTTATCTGTCTTACCGTGTGTTCAAGGACAGCCTGATGTTTCCCTTTGCCTTGACCCTGCTGGGCCTGGGTGTGGTGGCGCTGGGCATCTGGTGGCAGCGCCATGAATCCAGCATCCACGCCCGGCTGGGGGCGTGGATGCCGCAGGCGCTGCGTGCCTGAGTCGCGCCTGCGTATGTTGTGAGTGCGCCAGTCACTCCAGCGCGTAGGTGAAGTCCTTGATCACCTCGATATCAGGCTTCATCAGGGTGTAGCGCATGCCCTCGTAGCTCAGGGTCGAGCGCAGGGCCTTGTCGATGTTGCGGGCCTGTTGCTCGTCCTGAAAGCGCCCCGAGTGCACGTATTTTTTCTCGCCACGCTCCACCAGGATGTTGATGTTGTTGTGCTGCTTGTACCACTGCAGAATTTTCTGCCGTGTCTTGGCTACATCGCAGATGTTGTCGGCGTAATTCTGGTTGTAGTACAGCAGTTGAGGCAGCGAACACTCGGTCACCAGGTACTGCACCTGGCCGTCGAGCAGCTCAATCATCTCAAACTGGCGCTGTGCTACCTGATACTGGTTCTTGAGCGCTTCAAAATCTTTTTGCCAGACCAGCAGCTTGGCGTAGTCGGGGATGGTCTCAACCGTCTTGCCGCGAAGGCTCAAAAACAGCACGATGGCCGAAGAAAACAGCGATTTGTCGCAGCCTGGCCCGCCAATGATATTGATGACCCGGGTGGGGTACAGGCGCATCTTGTTCTCTGGCAGATGCTCGGCAACAGAGGTGTACTGCATGCTCATGGTGCTATTTCCCCGGGGTCAAAACGATGATGTGTTGGCATCGTAGCCGTGCGCGGGCATGAGGGCAAGCGGCATCAGGGTCGAGCCGGGCTTGCGCTGGCAATGCCGCTGCGGGCCAGAGCCTCGCTCACAAGTTCGAGCCGCAGCAGCGGGCTGTCGATGTCGAGGTACCGCCTTTTTTGATCGAGTGGCATGGGCAGCAACTCGCACCAGCGGTTGGCGACCCAGCCGCAATCGTCCATCCGGTAGGGCGGCTGCAACGGCATTTGCGTCGGTGGGAGTTTGCGTGACAGCAGGCTGTCAATCAGGTTTTGCAGCGCGGCGGAGACGCTCTGGAATCTCTCGGGGACGGCTTGTGGTGTGTCGTTGGCAAGAGGCGAGACATTGGCAATCCAAAGCCCCTGCCGGAGCCGCTCTACGCTGGCAATGCGAAACCGCTGTATGCCAATCCACTGGATCGCGCCGCTGCCGGAAGCGGCGCTGGAAGGTGCGAGCCTGGCCAACGTGCCCACGGGATGAAAAGCGTCTTGCAGTGCTGCGTTGTCGAGGACGGTGGCACCCGGCGCCTGCGCGCGCGACACCACGCCAAACGGTGCGCCGATTCCAGCGCACCGGGCCATCATGTCGCGGTATCTGGTGTCGGTGACGCGAAGGCTCAGGGAGCCCGCTGGAAAAAGCACTTTATCAATCGGAAACAAAGGCAACGAGGACAGCATCAAGGAGTCGGACATGGAAGTGGGTACGAACTGCGTTGCCGAATCATCCCATGAAACAAAGTCCGCATTGCGACCCGCACGCCCAGCGATTTCGCGCAAATCGGATCGGACGGGTTCTCTTATAAATTCGAACAGTTTCAATATGCTACGAAATTAAGAGCATATTGTGTAGATAATACGGTGGCTTGTATTGATTTTTGTACTGGAGAACCGGGTGGATACTGTTTTGATGGTCAAGGCCGTGATCATGGGCGTCGTCGAGGGCCTGACGGAGTTTTTGCCTATTTCTTCGACCGGGCACCTGATTCTGGCGGGCTCGCTGCTGGGCTTTGACGACGACAAGGCCAAGGTCTTTGACATTGCGATCCAGACCGGTGCCATTTTTGCCGTGATTCTGGTGTACTGGCAAAAGATTCGCGACACCATCGTGGCCCTGCCCACCGAGAAACAGGCCCAGCGTTTTGCGCTCAATGTGTTGATTGCCTTCTTGCCCGCAGTGATTCTTGGGTTGCTCTTTGGCAAGGCGATCAAGGCGAATTTGTTCACGCCGGTGGTGGTCGCCAGCACGTTCATCATCGGCGGCTTCATCATTCTGTGGGCCGAGCGACGCCAGAAAATCAACCCGTCAACGGCGCGCATTCACGAGGTGGAGTCCATGACGCCGGCCGATGCCCTGAAAGTTGGATTGGCGCAGTGTCTGGCAATGATTCCAGGCACCAGCCGCAGCGGCGCCACCATCATCGGCGGCATGTTGCTGGGCCTGTCGCGCAAGGCCGCCACTGATTTTTCCTTCTATCTGGCCATTCCCACCCTGATCGGGGCTGGTGCCTACAGCCTGTACAAGGAGCGAGCGCTGCTGTCGCTGGCTGATTTGCCACTGTTTGGTGTTGGGCTGGTGGTCTCTTTCCTGGCCGCGTGGCTTTGTGTGCGCTGGCTGTTGCGCTTTATCTCAACGCACAGCTTTGCCGGGTTTGCCTATTACCGCATTGTGTTTGGCGTGGTCGTGCTGGCCACGGCCTGGAGCGGTGTCGTGACCTGGGCTGCTTGAGCACATTCTGGCGCGCTAGCCCACTCAGGCCAGGCTCTGCAGGCTGAGCAGCGCCGCCTCAATGGCTGCGGCGGTGGCCAGCGGGTGCTCCATGGGGAACAGGTGGCTGCCCTCCAGCATGTTGATTCTGCCTTTGGTGATTTTTTGGGTCAGGGCCATGCCCACCTGTTTCATCTCGGCTGAGTGGTTGCCGCCTATGAAAGCCACTGGGCAGCGCAGTGGGTGGCGCTTGAGCAGGGCATCCATGTTGTGGGGCAAAGTGTTGTAGATGGCGGTTTCAACGTCGCGCTCAAAACTGAGCACCCGCTTGCTGCTGCCATGAAGGTTTGCGTCATGCGTGCCATGCTCAATGTAGTCTGCCAGAACCTGCGGATCCCATCTGGCAAAGGCGCGCTTGTGCTGGAAATGCGCCAGTGCCGCAGCCTTGTCGGGCCAGCTGTTGCGGCGCTTCTTGCTCACCGCACCGGGCGAGACGGAACCCACCAGTTGTGCCCGCTTGATCACCCCCAGGGTGGTGGCTCGCCAGCCGCCAATGAGGGGTGCATCGAGCAACACGACGCCGCGCACCAGTTGGGGTGCCTGAGAGGCGGCCATGACGCTTAAAAACCCACCCAGGGAGTGACCCACCAGAAAGACTGGGCCTGCCGCCTTATCCGCTTGTGCCTGCGTGAAGTCAACCAGTTGTTGAACCAGGTGAGGCCAGTTGCTGGTGACCGGGTAGTGGGGGTCGTGCCCAAGCTTGTCGATGGCGCTGATCGCCAGTCCGCGCGCTTTGAGTTGCCTGAACAGGACGCGATAGGTGCTGGCCGGAAAGCTGTTGGCGTGGGAGAAGACGATGGGTGTGGGTGACAGGGGCATCATGAACCCACGGGTGGAACCAGGGCAGGGAATCAGCTGTTGGGCGATGGCGGTACGGCCAACGATCAGATCAACTTCTCTTGCGGGGTGCTGATTTTCTTCAGGGGCCGGTTGCGGCTTGAAGCCAGCATGAGCGGCACCTCGGTTTGCTCGCCGTTCCACATCGGGTCTTCGATGCTGTCAAATACCTCGCGCAATCGTTGCCCCCAGCTGTCATGCAGCATCTTGAAATAGGGGTTGTCCTCGTCAATGCAGACCACTTTGTCGGTGGAAAAGGCATCGGTTTCATAGACCACCATGTCCAGGGGCAAACCCACCGACAAATTGGATTTGAGCGTGGAATCCATGGACACGAGCGCGCACTTCGCTGCTTCGTCCAGCGGGGTGGCCGGCGTGATCACGCGGTCGAGCACGGGCTTGCCGTACTTGGATTCGCCCGCCTGAAAGTAGGGTGTCTCGGGTGTAGCCTCAATGAAGTTGCCGGCCGAATAGACCTGGAACAGGCGCAAACCCTCGCCCTTGATCTGGCCTCCGAAGATCAAAGAGACGTTGAAGTCAACGCCAGCTTGCCGCAGCGAGGCGGCGTCGCGGTCATAAACGTGGCGTATTGCCGAGCCAAGCACGCGTGCTGCGTCAAACATGCTCTTGGCGTTCCAGATGGTGATCGGGTCGCTGTCCTCATGCTCTTTGAGTTGCTCGACCTGCAAAATCTCACGCACCGATTGCGAAATACTCAGATTGCCTGCCGAGAGCAGCACCATGAAGCGGTCGTCGGGCTTTTCATAGACGATCATCTTGCGGAAGGTGCCGATTTGGTCCAGCCCCGCGTTGGTGCGCGAATCGGACAGAAACACCAGCCCGGCATTGAGCTTGATGGCAACGCAATAGGTCATGGCGGTTGGCCGGGCTACAGGGCGTTTGGAGCCTGGCTATTTAAGATCTTCAGCAATAAGCTTGACGATGCGCTGAGCACTGCCTGAGGTGTCAGGGGCCCCTGCTGCGTCAAGCACCGTGACGATGGTGGACTGTCCCTGGCTGCCCACCACGATGCGGTATTTCTGGGGAGTCGCTTCCTTGGACGAACTGAACAGCTTGGCGAAAAAGCCGGGCGCAGCCTTGTCGGAGTTGGGCGCGGCGTAGCGCACGAAATAGATGCCCTTGGCACGGTCACGGTCTTCAACGGTGAAGCCGGTGCGGTCCAGCGCCAGGCCGACACGGCGCCAGGCACGGTCAAAACCCTCGTCGATTTGCACGGCTGGCTGGCCGTCGATCGTGGTGGCGCGTGAACTTTGTTTGCCAGCCTCGGCGTTGATCGCGACCTTGGTTTGCTCCTCAGTGGCGCCAAGCTTGAGCATCAGGCGGCGCAAAAACTCAGCTTCGAGCTCCGGATCTGCGTCCCGCGGCTGCCACACGGTGCGGTCTTTGCTGGCGCTGTCATACACCTCGATCATGCCGCGGTGGCTGACAAAAATATCGGTGCCACCTGCGGCGTTGCGCTCCAGCCGGGTGCGAAATTTGTCACGTTCACCGGTGGAGTAGAGCGAGTCGAATACTTTGCCAAGGGCGTTGCGAATGAAATCCTGTGGCAACTTGGCGCGGTTCTCAGCCCAGTCGGTTTCCATGATGCCCAACTTGGACTCATCCATCGCAAGCAGGAAGCCATTTTCCTGCCAGAACTCGCGCACGGGGTCCCAGAGCTTGTCAGCAGGGCGATTGACCACGAGCCAGCGCTGGGTGCCAGCGCGCTCGATGCGAATGTCGCCCAGGACATTGACTGCGGTGGGCACCGCGGCCTGACCGACCTTTCCACTTTGGAAGCTTGAAGCCGTGACGGCGCTGCCGGGAACCGCATAGTGCGAGTCGCGCGTGAGCTGTGTCAAGTCGGGGGGGACGGCCAGCGAGGGGCCCTTGGTGGCGCTTTTGTAGTCGATCTTTTCGGTATCGAGAGTTGAGCACGCGGCCATCGTCAGGGTAAGACTGAGAAGAGCAAGTCTTGAATATTGATTCACAAATGGTTCCTTAGAAAGATGTTGGGGCCGGACCGGCTCAAAGCAAGCCGGTTGCGCGCAGGGCGCTGTCAACCACGGCTTCACTGGGTGTTGTCAGTGGCGTCAGCGGCAGACGCAATGCGGGGCCGCAGAGATTCATTTTTGACACGGCCCATTTGACGGGAATGGGGTTGGGCTCGACAAACAGTGCCTTGTGAACGGGCATCAGCTTGAACTGGATTTCCATCGCCAGTTTGGCGTTACCAGTCATGGCGGCCACGCAGAGCTCATGCATCAGGCGCGGCGCCACATTGGCTGTGACGCTGACGTTACCGTGGCCGCCGCACAGCATCAGGGCCACGGCTGTGGGGTCGTCTCCGGAGTAGATGGCAAAACCCTTGGGCGCCTGGCGGATCAGCCACTGAGCCCGCTCGATGTTGCCCGTGGCTTCCTTGATGCCCACGATGCCGGGCACTTGCGCCAGGCGCAGTACCGTGTCGTGCGCCAGGTCCGCCACCGAGCGCCCGGGAACGTTGTACAGAACGATGGGCAGGTCCACAGCCTCGGCAATCGCCTTGAAGTGCTGGTACTGGCCTTCTTGCGTGGGTTTGTTGTAGTAGGGCACTACCTGCAACTGGCAATCCGCACCTACGGTTTTGGCAAAACGCGCCAGCTCTATGGCCTCGGCGGTGCAGTTCGAACCGCAACCGGCCATGATGGGAACACGCCCCTTGGCCTGTTCGACCGCGACGCGGATGATTTCACAGTGCTCCTGCACGCTGACTGTGGGCGACTCGCCCGTGGTGCCGACCACGCCGACGCAGTCTGTGCCCTCGGCGATATGCCAGTCAATCAGTTTGCGCAGCGCGGGGTAGTCCACGCTGCCATCTTCGAGCATGGGCGTGACAAGTGCCACGATGCTGCCGGTAATTTGGCGGGTAGAGGTAGTCATGTCTGGTGGTGGGATTAACAGTAAACGAGCATTCTAACTAGAGCTTGCAACGCCGCGGGTTCCCGCTCGGGTCAGGTCCTGTAGGGGTTTGTACGGCAGTCAAGCGTTGCACGAAGCGGTCTGGGTGCTCAAGAAAGCCTTCTTCGAAAGCGACTATGCGCAGGCCCGTAAAGACGTGCCACAACTCGCCCACCTGCAGCAGAAAGTCAGGATTGGAGGGCTTTCCCACCGATTGGTTTCCCTGCGCAAAGGTCTCGTAAATCAGAACAGCACCGGGAGAGAGGCTTTGAGCGATCACGGGAAACAACGGGCGCCACAAATAGTTGGTGACCAGCACCGCGTCGAACTGGCGCACCTTTGTGCCGTTCATCAGGGGCCAGGGGCCGTTCTCGATGTCGGCTTGAATGGTCTGGCCAAACGCCGCCGCGCAGGCCAGCGCATCGGGCGAACGATCGACCCCCGTGACCCTATGCCCGCACTGCGCCAGCCATTGCATGTGGCGGCCACTGCCGCAGGCAATGTCAAGCGCGGCTCCGCCGGGTGCAATGAGGTGCGTCCAGCGCTTCACCCAGGCCGAGGGCGATCCCGGGCTGGGGTGTGGAAACGTGTGTGCAGAGGTCATGCCCCAGCGTTCAAAAGCAGGCCCAGACCTGATTGGCCAGGGTCACAAGGAAATCGGGCCGGGTGTACAGGGCAAAGACACCCAGCAGTGCCGCAACTGCCCCGGCGTAGAGCAGCGCCTTGCACCCGGCCGGCCGGCGCTTGCGGTTCATCAGCTCAGGCGCCCTGGATTGCGGTGTTGCGGTTGATGGAGGTCTCCTTGATGGGCAGGTTCACCAGTGCCGCAAGCACGCCCAGCGCAATGGCGATGTACCAGACCAGCTCGTAGCTGCCGTTGAGGTCGTACAGATAGCCGCCCAGCCACACTCCCAGAAATGAGCCAATCTGGTGGCTGAAAAACACAAAGCCGCTGAGCATGGAGAGGTGGGCCACACCAAATATTTGCGCCACAGTGGCATTGGTCAAAGGCACCGTGGAGAGCCACAGCAGGCCCATGACCGAGGAAAAAATGTAAACACTTGTCGGGGTGAGCGGCACCAGCAGGAACACCGAGATGGCTGCCGCGCGGGTCAGGTAAATGAACGACAGGACACTCTTTTTTTGCAACTTTTGTCCCAGCACGCCCGCCGCGTAGGTGCCAAAGACGTTGAACAGACCGATCAAAGCCAGCGCGTAGCTCGCCACCTGGGGCGACAGTCCCTTGTCGCGCAGGTAACTGGGCATGTGCACGCCGATGAAGACCACCTGGAAGCCGCAAACAAAATAGCCCGCCATGAGCAATTGGAAGCTGGGGTAGTTGAAGGCTTCCCGCAAGGCCTGAAGCACAGTCTGCTCGCGCCGGGCGCCGTTGCCGTGGGCCAATCCGGGCTCGCGCAGGCCCCAGGCCAGCGGAACCATCATCAGGGAGGCTACACCCAGGATCACCAGAGCCGATTGCCAGCCCCAGTTGCTGATCAGAAAGCCTTCGGTAGGCACCATCAGGAACTGGCCAAATGAGCCGGCCGCAGCAGCGACTCCCATGGCCCAGGAACGCTTGTCGGGGGCCACATTGCGGCCAATCACGCCGTAAATGACTGCATAGGTGGTACCGGCTTGTGCCAGGCCAATCAGCACGCCGGCACTGGCGCAGAGCATCAGCGGCGTGGTGGCCCCGGCCATTCCAATCAGGCCCAGTGCATAAAGCAGGGACCCCCCGATGACCACCTTGAAGGCACCAAAGCGGTCGGCCACGATCCCGGCAAAGATGCCTGAAAACCCCCAGACCAGGTTCTGGATGGCAATGGCCAGTGCAAAGGTTTCACGGCCCCAGCTCTGGCTCTGCGTCATGGGCTGCAGCCACAAGCCAAAACCATGCCTGATGCCCATGGAAAGGGTCACGATGGCAGCACCGCACAGCAACACCTGGGTCATGGAGAGTGTCTTGGTCGGGTGTGTCATGTCATGTGAGTGGGCGTCGGGTCTAAAACGGGTGTCGCCCCGGTGCGCAATTCGAAATCGAATCTGCGGTTGTCGTGGCGTGCAGGAGCGGCTGATTTTGCCGGAAATTTTGACTCAGCGTCGGGTCTGGGGTGTGTTTCGCGACACACCCTAAACTCTGCCCCTATGGCGAAAAATACACAGGTACTGGGGATTGAGTCTTCGTGCGACGAGACCGGGGTGGCACTGGTGCAGGCGCAGGAGAGCGGGGTTCCCAAGCTGCTGGCGCACGCGTTGTACAGCCAGATTGACATGCACCAGGCCTATGGCGGGGTGGTGCCGGAACTGGCCAGTCGCGACCATATCAGGCGCGTACTGCCGCTCACCGAGCAGGTGCTCGCTGAGGCGAATTATTCACTTGCCGACATCGATGTGGTGGCTTTTACCCGCGGACCCGGCCTGGCAGGCGCGCTGCTCGTGGGGGCGGGCGTTGCCTGCGCGCTGGGTGCGGCGCTGGGCAAGCCGGTGCTGGGTGTTCATCACCTTGAGGGCCATTTGCTGTCGCCTTTTTTGAGCGCCGATCCTCCAGAGTTCCCGTTTGTGGCACTGCTCGTCTCGGGCGGTCACACCCAACTGATGCGGGTGGACGGGGTAGGGCGCTATCAAATATTGGGGGAAACCATCGACGATGCCGCAGG
Organism: uncultured beta proteobacterium; assembly: GCA_963784775.1. GTDB lineage: Bacteria > Pseudomonadota > Gammaproteobacteria > Burkholderiales > Burkholderiaceae_C > Rhodoferax. Next base: position 436,809 of record CAWAST010000007.1, read on the forward strand.
TGAAGCGTTTGACAAGTCGGCCAAGCTGCTCGGTCTGGGCTATCCGGGAGGACCGGCCCTGGCCAGGCTGGCCGAGCAGGGTGACGGCAGCGCTTTCAAGCTGCCGCGTCCGTTGCTGCACAGTGGCAACCTGGACTTCTCGTTTGCGGGCCTGAAAACGGCGGTCATGGTGCAGGCCAGGAAACAGGCCACCGGGCAGGGCGTCGCGGTCGAAGATTTGGCAGAAGGCATGCGCGCTGACCTTGCCGCCTCGACCCAGGCAGCGATTGTGGAAGTGCTGGTCAAGAAGTCCATTGCGGCGCTGGCCCAGACCGGGCTCAACCGGCTGGTGGTGGCGGGCGGGGTGGGCGCCAACCGCATGCTGCGCGAGCAGTTGGGCGCCGCTTGCGCCGCCAGGGGGGTGCGAGTGCACTACCCCGAACTGCACCTGTGCACCGACAATGGCGCTATGATCGCCATGGCAGCGGCCATGAGGCTGCAATGCGGCCAGCAACAAGCCAGCATGGTCTACGCTTTTGACGTCAAGCCTCGCTGGCCGCTCGATTCAATATGAAATAAGGTTGTAGCCCTTACGCAGTATTGATACTTAGCTATTAACAATATAGCAAATTACTGAATTCGAAGTTCAGTCATGCGTGAAGCGGGTGTGAGCTTTCCCAAGGTCAAGGTCAGCACGCCGTTCTCCAGCTTGGCAGCGCTGGTCGTGGTGTCGATTTCCTGGGGCAACTCGTAGCTGGACTTGTACTGGCGAGGGGCACCGTCCCTGGTCTGAATGCGCACTACGCTGCCTTCGATACCAATCGACAGTTGGTCCTTGGCGATACCCGGCACATCAAAGCTCAAGGTATAGAACTTGTCGTCCTCGCTGGCGGTGCACGATTTCTGGCGCACGGCATCGCGCGTCTCCCGCAAAAAGCGATCCAACGGGCCGACATCGGTTGCAAAGCTGTGGCGGCGAAAGGCTGCGGGGGCGGTGGTGGCAAAAAACATGGTTTAACTCCTTGTGTACACTGCGCGGCGTTCAACACGAACACTCGCTTGTCTCAAATCTGCGAGTGATTCGGCCAACTTCAATAGAAGAATCAACATGTTTATTTTTTTGCGCAAGGTCTTGAAAATGACGGTGCTGGCGCTATGCGGGTCGGCATTGTCGCTGGCGCAAGCGGCTTCCCCGCCCATCAAAATCGCCATGATCGAGGGATTGAGTGGCCCGTTTGCCAACACGGGCGAGGCGGTGTTGCGCAACCTTGTCTGGGCCGTCGAGCGGGTCAATGAGCGCGGCGGTGTGAAATTGCCGGCCTCCGTCGGGGGCAACCGGCCACTGGCGCTGGAGCGCTATGACAGCAAGGGGCAAAACGAGGAGGCGCTGTCGGCCCTGAAGGCCGCCATTGACGATGGTGCGCAGTTCGTGATGCAGGGAAATTCATCGTCCACCGCTGCGGCCTTGATCGATGCCATCAACAAGCACAACGAACGCGAGCCGGGCAAGCGCGTGCTGTTCCTCAATTATTCGGCCGTGGATCCAGTGCTTACCAACGAAAAGTGCAGCTTCTGGCATTTTCGTTTTGACGCGCACGCCGACATGCGAATGGCCGCTTTGATGGAAGTGCTTCGCGAAGACTCGGCCACCCACAGCGTCTATCTGATCGGCCAGGACTACAGCTTTGGTCACGCCGTGCTGGCGGAGGCGAAAAAGCAGTTGGCACGCCAGCGCCCGGACATCAAGATCGTGGGTGATGAACTCCATGCAGTGGGCCGGGTGAAGGACTTTCTGCCCTATGCCGCCAAGATCAAAGCCAGCGGGGCTCAGGCTGTGATCACCGGCAACTGGGGCAATGATTTGACGCTGCTGGTCAAGGCGGCCAGGGAAGTCGGGTTTGAAGGCAAGTTTTACACCTTTTACGGCAACGCCCTGGGCGCCCCAGCGGCCATTGGCGAGGCCGGTATCGGTAAAGTGCTGGCCGTGGCTGAGTGGCTGCCCAATGTGCAGGGACCATCGAGCGAGGCGTTTTACAAGGCATTCCGCCAGCGTTTCCCCAAGCCGTCGGACGATTATGTTCATATGCGCATGCAAATGATGGTGGAAGCTCTGGCCGGGGCCATTGAAAATGCGGGTGCTCAAAATCCGCCAGGATTCACCACCAACGCCATGAATATGGTAGCTATAGCGAGCCAACTGGAAAGGGCTGACGTTGTTTTTTATGGACGAAGCGGCGTCATGCGCGCTGCGGACCATCAATTCCAGCAGCCATTGGTCGTCGGGGTGATGGATCGACTGGGTGCACCGGGCGTGAAGTTTGACGTGGAAGGATCGGGCTATGGATTCAGAGTGATCAACACGATTGCCGCTGCCAGCGCCGAGCAGCCCAGCACCTGCAGGATGCAGCGCCCCGCGCCCTAGCCCAATCGGGGTCCGGTGAGTGACGGCCTCAATGAGCGTCGATCACGGGCTGTTCGGCAATGACGTGGCGACGGTCCGAACGAGTCTGTCAGAATCCCCCGATTCAAATGTTTCGGGCGAATGCTCCCAATTTAATGCAATACATGGATTTTCTTCCCGCTTGGCCGCTGAGCTCGAACACGCTGTTTTTCTTTGGCTTGCTGCTCTTTTGTGGCTCCATTGGCGGGTTCATGGCGCACCACTGGCGTTGGCTGCCCAGTATCACAGGGTTCATGCTGGTGGGCTTTTTGATTGGCCCTAATGCAATGGCCCTGGTCAGCTACGAGGGCCTGGCCAATTCGCGCATCGTGGTCGATGTGGCGCTGGGCCTGATTCTTTATCGGCTGGGTTTGTCGCTCGACATCAAGGCACTGGCGCAGGACCGGGCACTGATGGCCATCTCACTGGTCGAGAGCACCCTCACGTTTGGCGTCGTGTACTACGGTCTGGCGTGGGTGGGCATTGTGGGCCTGCCCGCTGCCGTGATTGCTGCAGTGGCGATTTCATCCTCACCGGCCGTGCTGATCCACGTGGCCCATGAGTTGGGCGCGTCGGGACCGGTGACGCAACGCGCCCAATCCCTGGTGGCGCTGAACAACCTGATCGCATTTCTGGTCTTTGCGGCGCTTTTGCCCGCCCTGTACACCGAGGGCCAGGCGCCGCCCGATACCGTCTTTTGGGCGCCGCTTTACAGTTTGGTGGGCTCAACGTTGCTCGGCGCGGTGGCCGGCCTGATGCTGCACTTTACGGCGCGCCGGTTTAAAGGCGCGACCCAATACCATCTGGCGCTGGTGATCGGCGCGGTGGTGTTGACTCTGGGTGCGGCCCTGATGCTGCAGCTCTCGGCGCTGTTCGCGCCTTTGGTGCTGGGGATTGTGGTGCGCGGAATCGAGCGCAAGGATCTGATCTCCGATATGGAGTTCGGCCCGGCATTCGAGTTGTTTTTCATTGCGCTTTTCGTCTATGCCGGAGCCAACCTGCATGTGGCCGAAATGGTGCATTACGCGCCCGCTGCGGCGGTCTTTGTGATCGGCCGAATGCTGGCCAAGTGGCTGGGGGTGATGGGCACCTCATTTGCATTTCGCTTGCCGGCGAGCCAGTCTGCTACGACTGGACTGCTGTTGCTGCCGATGGCCGGACTGGCCATTGGCCTGGTCAACACGACGGTGGAATTGTTCCCAATGCATGGTGGCATCGTGAGCTCGATCGTTCTGGCCGGAGTTGCGGTGATGGAAACCGTCGGCCCGCCGATTGCGTCGCGCGCGCTGCAGTGGTCGGGGGATCCGCTGGAGGAAGACTCTATTGAAGAGGGTACGCCGCACTGAGCTACAGGCGTTGCCACGGGGTCGCCTATGGCAGGTTATAATTTGCGGGCTTTGCTGAACGCAGGGCACACGTCAGGGGCAGTTCCAGCGCCTGACGCAAGTTCATAACCCACAGGAAAATAGCATGATCGCATCCAGTATCAAAGCCGCTGTCGTCAAGGACAACGCACGCAAAGCCGGTGACACCGGCAGCCCCGAAGTGCAAGTTGCACTGCTGACGGCCCGCATCAACGAGCTCACCCCTCACTTCAAGACCCACGCCAAAGACCATCACGGTCGCCGCGGTCTGTTGCGCATGGTGAGCCGTCGCCGCAAATTGCTGGACTACCTCAAGTCCAAAGATGCCGAACGCTACACCGCGCTGATCGCCAAATTGGGCCTGCGCAAATAATTGGCCAATCAAATGAGAACGCCTGAGTTAGATTGCTAGCTCAGGCGTTTTTTACTTCGGAGAAGGCAAAAACGGAGCGAAGCTGTGTCATTCCAGAGAAATTAGAGTTTATTTTCTCTGGAATGGCATCGTGTTCTGTGGTGCTGCATCCGGGCTCGGGCGAGGTGGCCTGCACTTCCCAAAATGACCAGGAGAAAGAAAAATGAGCATTTTCAATAAAGTTAGCAAGACCTTCCAATGGGGTCAGAACACCGTCACGATGGAAACGGGCGAGATTGCACGCCAGGCCAGTGGCGCCGTGCTGCTCGACATGGACGGCACCGTGGTGCTGGCCACTGTGGTTGCCAAGACCGAAGGCAAGCCGGGCCAGGATTTCTTCCCGCTCACGGTGGATTACCTTGAGAAAACCTATGCCGCAGGCAAGATCCCCGGCAGTTTTTTCAAGCGTGAAGGTCGCCCCAGCGAATTTGAGACGCTGACCAGCCGTCTGATTGACCGGCCGATTCGTCCGCTATTTCCGGAAGGCTTCTTCAACGAAGTGCATGTGGTGATTCACACCTTGTCACTCAACCCTGAAGTCGATGCAGATATCGCAGCCATGATTGCCGTCAGCGCGGCCCTGTCGGTAAGCGGCATTCCGTTTAGCGGCCCAGTTGGCGCCGCGCGGGTCGGTTACGTCAATGGCGAGTATGTGCTCAACCCCGGTCAGACCGCGCGCAAGGACTCCGTCATGGACCTGATCGTCGCCGGCACCGAAGCGGCCGTGTTGATGGTTGAATCCGAAGCCAAGCAACTCAGCGAAGAAATCATGCTCGGCGCCGTGGTGTTTGGCCATGAGCAGGGCAATGTCGCGATCAATGCGATTCACGAACTCGTGCGTGATGCTGGCAAGCCGGTCTGGGACTGGAAAGCCCCCGCCAAGAACGAGCCCCTGATCGCCAAAGTGGGCGCCCTGGCCAATGAAAAGCTCGCCGCTGCCTACCAAATTCGCAACAAGCAGGCCCGCACCCGCGCCTGCCGCGAGGCGTATGCCGTGGTGATGGCCGACCTCAAACTTGACGGCGTCGAATTTGACAGCGTTGCCGTCGAAGGCATGTTGTTTGACATTGAAGCCAAGATCGTTCGAAGCCAGATTCTGGCGGGCGAGCCGCGCATTGACGGGCGTGATACCCGCACTGTGCGTCCCATTGAAATCCGCAACAGCGTGTTGCCCCGCACCCACGGTTCCGCCCTGTTCACCCGAGGTGAAACCCAGGCCCTGGTGGTCACCACCCTGGGTACCGAGCGCGATGCGCAGCGCATCGATGCCTTGGCCGGCGAGTATGAAGACCGTTTCTTGATGCACTACAACATGCCTCCCTTTGCCACTGGCGAGACAGGTCGCGTGGGTACCCCCAAGCGCCGTGAAATCGGCCACGGTCGTCTGGCCAAGCGCGCTTTGATGGCTGTTCTGCCGAACAAGGAAGACTTTCCGTACACCATGCGCGTGGTCTCCGAGATCACCGAGTCCAACGGATCGTCTTCGATGGCATCGGTTTGCGGTGGCTGCCTGTCCCTGATGGACGCAGGCGTTCCCGTGAAGGCGCACGTGGCCGGTATCGCCATGGGACTGATCAAGGACGAAGGCCGCTTTGCGGTGTTGACCGACATCCTGGGGGATGAAGATCATCTGGGCGACATGGACTTCAAGGTCGCGGGTACGACGGACGGTATTACCGCTCTGCAGATGGACATCAAGATCCAGGGCATCACCAAGGAGATCATGCAGGTGGCTCTGGCCCAAGCCAAGGAAGCGCGCATGCACATTCTGGGCAAGATGCAGGAAGCCATGGCCACGGCCAAGACCGAAGTGTCGACCTTCGCGCCACGCCTGTTCACCATGAAGATCAATCCGGACAAGATCCGCGATGTGATCGGCAAGGGCGGTTCCGTGATTCGCGCGCTGACCGAGGAAACCGGCACCCAGATCAACATCGAGGAGGACGGCACCATCACCATCGCTTCGAGCGATCCCGAAAAGGCTGAAGCAGCCAAACGGCGCATTGAGCAGATCACTGCCGAAGTCGAAATCGGCAAGATCTACGAAGGCCCGATCACCAAAATTTTGGACTTCGGCGCCCTGGTTAACCTGCTGCCCGGCAAGGATGGCCTGTTGCACATCAGCCAGATCGCGCACGAACGGGTCGAAAAGGTCACGGACTACCTCTCTGAAGGCCAGATCGTCAAGGTCAAGGTCATGGAAACGGACGAAAAGGGCCGCATCAAGCTGTCCATGAAGGTCCTTCTTGACCGTCCGTCCCAGAATGGACCCGATCATCAGGGATGAATCTGCTGAGAAACGTGGAATTGGCTTTGCGATCATATGAAACGTCATGTCGTCGCTGATCATGGTTGCAATGAAATTCATAGCAATGAGTTCATATGTGACAAAGGCCATTGCCTGAAATGTCTATGAAAGCAATCGAAATTACCTCCTTTGGTGGACCGGACGTGCTTCGCTTGGGCGAGCGCCCGGTGCCCACGCCAGCGGCGGGCGAGGTTCTGATTCGCGTGATGGCAAGCGGCGTGAACCGGCCCGATGTGCTCCAGCGCAGTGGTCACTACCCTGTGCCAGCGGGCATCACGGATATTCCGGGGCTTGAGGTTGCGGGTGTCATCGAACACGGTGATGCGCAGGAAATGGCGCGTGCCGGCCTCAAGCTTGGTGAGCGGGTTTGTGCGCTGGTCGCCGGCGGTGGATACGCCCAATTTTGCGTGGCACCCATCGGACAGTGTCTGCCGGTGCCGCGGGGCTTGAGTGATGTCGAGGCGGCCTCGCTGCCTGAAACTGTGTTCACGGTCTGGAGCAATGTTTTTGACCGCGCCAGATTGCAAAAAGGTGAGAGCCTGCTGATCCAGGGTGGCTCCAGTGGTATCGGTGTCACCGCGATTCAACTGGCCAGGGCCATGGGGGCACGAGTTTTGGTGACCGCCGGAAGCGACGAAAAGTGCGCCGCTTGTCTGGCGTTGGGGGCCGACCACGTCATCAATTACAAGACACGCGATTTTCAGGCCGAGGTCATGCGGTTAACTGACGGGCAGGGCGTCGATGTTATTCTGGACATGGTGGCAGGGGGCTATGTGTCCAGAGAGATCGAATGCCTGCGTGAAGACGGTCGATTGGTGATCATCGCGGTTCAGGGCGGAATCAAGAGCGAGATTAACTCCGGACTGGTGTTGCGCAAGCGGCTCACGGTCACGGGATCCACATTGCGGCCGAGGTCGATTGCCTTCAAGACCGCCATTGCGCAGGCGTGTCTGAAGAATGTCTGGCCCTGGCTGGAGAGTGGCACCATCAAACCCGTGATTTTCCGCACATTTGACGCACAGGACGCCTGCGCGGCGCATGCGCTGATGGAATCGGGCCAACATGTTGGCAAGATTGTTTTGACTTGGGGGACACCATGAAGAGGAAATTGATTGCAGGCAACTGGAAGATGAACGGCAGCCTGGTGGCTAATGAGGTGCTGGTGAACGAGTTACTTGCCGGTCTCTCAAGCCAATCCTGCAAGGTGGCTGTGTGCGTGCCTTCGGTGTACCTCGCCCAATGCCAGGCCCTTGCCGTCGGTCGCGGGCTTGATTTGGGCGCGCAGGACATCTCCGAGCATGAGGCGGGTGCCTTCACCGGCGAATTGTCCGGCGCCATGCTCAAGGAGTTTGGCGTTCGGTACTGCATTGTGGGCCACTCCGAGCGGCGTCAATACCACCACGAAACTGACATCGTTGTCGCGGCCAAAGCGCAGCGTGCACTGGCCTGCGGTATCACACCCATTGTGTGCGTGGGAGAGACGCTTGAGGAGCGCGAATCGGGCAGCACCGAAGAGGTGGTCAAGCGACAGCTCGCGGCGGTGATTCACGCCAACGGGCATTGCATCAGTGAGATCGTGGTGGCGTATGAGCCGGTTTGGGCCATCGGAACCGGCAAGACAGCCAGCACCGAGCAAGCTCAGCAGGTGCATGCCGTGTTGCGCGCGCAACTCAAAGCCGCGTCCGCGCAGGCTGATCGGATTCACATTTTGTACGGTGGCAGCATGAACGCGGCCAATGCCCGCCAGTTGCTGACCCAACCCGATATCGATGGTGGCCTGGTTGGCGGTGCGTCGCTCAAGGCCCCGGATTTTTTATCAATTCTTGCTGCAGCCGACTGACGACGGCAAAGTTTGCGACATATTTAGGAGTATTTCATGCCTGCGTTATTGACAGTTCTTTTGGCCGTCCAGATGATCTCTGCGGTCGTGATGGTTGGCCTTATTCTGGTGCAACACGGCAAGGGCGCCGACATGGGGGCAGCCTTTGGAAGTGGCAGCTCTGGGAGTCTGTTTGGGGCGAGTGGCAGTGCCAACTTTCTGTCCAGAACGACTGCCGTTTTGGCCACCGTGTTCTTTGTTTCCACCTTGTTGTTGGCCTATTTTGGGACGGTGCGCACTGCACCACAATCGTCGGGTAGCGTGCTCGAGAGCGCGGCCGTCACAGCGCCCGCCCCAGAGGCAGCAGCGCCAGTAGTGCCAGCCTCCGGAGCGGCACAAATTCCTTCAAAATAAAACCTTTTGAAATGGTCAGGATGGGGCAACTTCCGGCCTGTTTCAGGGTAAACTTACGCGTTGTACTGAGTAGCAAAAAGCGCAAGCTGCGTGACGTATTCTGGACATAAAAACAAGCCGCCGTCGTGGTGAAATTGGTAGACACGCTATCTTGAGGGGGTAGTGGCGAAAGCTGTGCGAGTTCGAGTCTCGCCGACGGCACCAAATATGTAGGCTTGACGTAGATCAATACGACAGGCCGCAACATCGAACAAAATTGTCAGATGAATCTTGAACAGTACCTGCCCATTTTCTTGTTCATCCTGGTCGGGCTCGGTGTCGGAATCGCGCCGCAGATCATAGGCTACATCCTCGGCCCCAACCGGCCGGACGCCGCCAAAAACTCCCCGTATGAATGTGGCTTCGAGGCCTTCGGCGATGCCCGAATGAAATTCGACGTGCGCTACTACCTCGTGGCGATTCTGTTCATTCTCTTTGACCTCGAAATTGCATTCCTGTTCCCATGGGCTGTTTCTCTCAAGGACATCGGTGCGTTGGGGTTCTGGTCTGTGATGGTGTTTCTGGCCGTTCTCGTCGTTGGCTTTGTTTACGAGTGGAAAAAAGGGGCCCTTGACTGGGAATGATGCAATGATCGAAGGCGTATTAAAAGAAGGCTTTGTCACCGCCAGTTACGACTCGGTGGTGAACTGGGCCAAGACAGGTTCGTTGTGGCCCATGTCGTTTGGTTTGGCCTGTTGCGCCGTCGAAATGATGCACGCCGCCAATGCCAGATATGACATCAGTCGCTTTGGCGCCGAGGTGTTTCGCGCCAGCCCACGCCAAGCTGATCTGATCATTGTGGCCGGTACGCTTTGCAACAAGATGGCCCCCGCGTTTCGCAAGGTTTATGACCAAATGAGCGAGCCCCGCTGGGTTCTGTCCATGGGGTCCTGCGCCAATGGGGGTGGCTACTACCACTACAGCTATTCGGTGGTTCGGGGCTGCGATCGTATTGTGCCGGTGGATGTGTACGTGCCGGGCTGTCCGCCCACAGCTGAGGCACTGCTTTACGGCATTATCCAGCTGCAACACAAAATTCGACGCACACAAACGATTGCGCGCACCTGAAGGGATGGCAATGACTTCGTACGCTGTAAATCCGCAGACCACCAAGGCTCATGTCGAAGCCGCTTTGGGCGACCTGCTTGTCAGTAGTGTCATCCGGTTGGGGGAACTCACGATCGTCGTGGACGCCGCCAATTACCTCAAGGCGGCTCAAATCTTGCGTGATGATCCGGCTTGTTGTTTCGAACAGTTGATGGACCTGTGTGGCGTCGATTACATGACCTACAGGGATCAGCCTCAGGTTGGGCTGCGTTACTGCATCGTTTCCCATTTGTTGTCTGTGAGTCTCAACCAGCGTGTTCGACTCAAAGTCTTTGCGCCTGATGACGGTTTCCCGGTGGTTCAGTCACTGTGCAATCTCTGGAGCTCAGCCAACTGGTTTGAGCGCGAGGCATTTGACCTGTTTGGCATTGTGTTCGAAGGCCATGCCGATCTTCGCCGGATTCTGACCGACTATGGATTTATCGGGCATCCGTTCCGCAAGGATTTCCCGCTCATGGGTCACGTCGAAATGCATTACGACGCCGATCTCAAGCGCGTCGTGTACCAGCCCGTCACGACCGAACAACGCGAAATTACACCACGCATCATCCGTGAAGACAACTACGGAGGCTTGCACTAGGCAGTTTGGGTCATGGCAGAAATAAAAAACTACACACTGAACTTTGGGCCCCAACACCCGGCGGCTCACGGCGTTTTGCGCCTGGTGCTTGAACTCGACGGCGAAGTGATTGAGCGCGCCGATCCGCACATCGGACTGTTACATCGCGGAACCGAAAAACTCGCAGAAACCAAGACTTATATTCAAGCCTTGCCTTATATGGACCGTCTCGACTATATGTCGATGATGTGCAATGAGAGCGGATATTGCCTGGCAGTGGAGAAGTTGCTCGGTCTGGAAGTGCCGGTGCGTGCGCAATACATCCGCGTGATGTTCTCGGAAATCACCAGGTTGCTCAATCACTTGTTGGCCGTTGGCGCGGGCGCGCTGGACTGCGGAGCAATGACCGTCATGCTGTATGCGTTTCGCGAACGCGAGGACTTGCTGGACATGTATGAGGCCGTCAGCGGTGCGCGCTTGCATGCGGCGTATTTTCGTCCGGGCGGTGTCTATCGTGATTTGCCCGACAGCATGGCGCGGCACCAACCCAACAAAATTCGCAGCGCCAAGTCCACGCAACGGTTGAATCGCAATCGCGACGGTAGCCTGCTCGATTTCATTGAGGACTTTACCCAGCGCTTCCCAACCCATCTGGGCGAGTATCACACTCTGCTTACCGATAACCGTATCTGGAAGCAACGCACTGTCGGGATCGGTGTGGTCTCTCCAGAGCGGGCATTGAACCTTGGCTTTAGCGGCCCCATGCTGCGTGGTTCTGGTATTGCTTGGGATCTGCGCAAGAAGCAACCCTATGAAGTTTACGATCGCCTGGACTTTGATATTCCCGTTGGCAAGAACGGCGACAACTACGATCGCTATCTGGTGCGCATGGAGGAAATGAAGCAGTCCAATCGCATCATCAAACAGTGTGTGGATTGGTTGCGAGCCAATCCGGGCCCGGTCATTACAGACAACCACAAGGTTGCGCCCCCGAGCCGAGAGTCCATGAAGACCAACATGGAAGGGTTGATTCACCATTTCAAACTCTTCTCCGAAGGTTTTGCGGTCCCAGAAGGCGAAGCCTATGCCGCCATCGAACACCCCAAAGGCGAGTTCGCCACTTATATTGTCAGTGACGGGGCCAACAAGCCTTATCGCATGAAGATTCGTCCCCCTGCTTTTGTTCACCTGGCGGCGTTAGGGGAAATGGGGCGTGGGCACATGATTGGCGACGCCGTGGCCATTATTGGCTCGTTGGATATTGTGTTTGGGGAAGTTGATCGATGATTTCCGTTGAATCTAAAGCGCGTTTCGCGCAAGAAGTTGCCAAGTACCCTGCCGACCAGAAGCAGTCTGCTGTCATGGCATGCCTGGCTATCGTTCAAAAAGAACTGGGCTATGTCAGCGCCGAGAGCGAGCAGGAGGTTGCCGCCTATCTGGGCATGGCCCCCATTGCGGTGCACGAAGTCACAGCCTTCTACAACATGTACAACCAGCAACCAGTTGGAAAATACAAGCTCAACGTCTGTACCAACTTGCCGTGCCAGTTGCGTGATGGCGGAAAAGCGCTCAAGTATCTCGAGAAAAAGCTCGACATCAGCATGGGCGAAACGACTACCGACGGAATGTTCACCCTGCAGCAGTGCGAATGCCTTGGCGCCTGTGCTGATTCGCCCGTGGTGCTGGTCAATGATCAAACCATGTGCAGTTTCATGAGCGATGAAAAGCTCGATCAGTTGGTTGATGGCCTTCGCGCAGCGGGGGACAAACAATGATTGCTGATCAGCTTCTTGCTCAGTTTCAGGCGACCGGCATTGAGACTTGTTTTCACGATCGCCATATCAATCCCCAGATTTTGACTGGTCTCAATGGTGCGAACTGGCGCCTGAAAGACTATGAGGCACGTGGTGGATACCAGGCCCTGCGCAAGGTTCTGGGCATTGGGCAGACGGGCGATGCCGCGGGCATGTCTCCCGATCAGGTGATTACCACAGTCAAGGAATCCGCTTTGCGTGGACGTGGCGGTGCCGGATTCCCAACTGGCCTGAAGTGGAGCTTCATGCCTCGTCAATATACTGGGCAGAAGTATCTGGTTTGCAACTCGGACGAGGGCGAGCCTGGAACCTGCAAGGATCGAGAGATCCTGCAGTTCAATCCGCACATTGTCATCGAAGGCATGATCATCGCGGCTTACGCGATGGGCATTTCGGTCGGCTACAACTACATTCACGGGGAGATCTTTCAAACCTACCAGAGGTTTGAAGAAGCGCTTGAAGAGGCGCGCGCAGCTGGTCTGCTCGGTGAAAACATTCTGGGCAGCAAGTTCAGCTTCCAATTGCACGCAGCGCACGGCTATGGTGCCTATATCTGTGGCGAGGAAACCTCTTTGTTGGAGTCTCTGGAGGGCAAGAAGGGACAACCCCGGTTCAAGCCGCCGTTCCCTGCCAGTTTCGGTTTGTACGGCAAACCAACCACTATCAACAACACCGAAACCTTTGCGGCGGTCCCCTGGATCATTGTCAACGGTGGTGCGGCGTATGTTGCCTGTGGAAAGCCCAACAACGGTGGTACGAAGATATTTTCGGTCAGTGGCGACGTCGAATTGCCCGGCAACTACGAAGTGCCCATGGGAACGCCGTTTGCCAAGTTGCTCGAACTTGCCGGCGGTGTTCGGTCGGGCCGCCAGCTCAAGGCGGTGATTCCCGGTGGGTCTTCTTCGCCCATATTGACAGCCGATCTGATGATGGCCTGCACGCTTGATTACGATTCCGTCGCCAAGGCGGGGTCGATGCTGGGATCGGGGGCTGTGATTGTCATGGATGACAGTCGTTGCATGGTCAAGAGCCTTCAACGTCTGAGTTACTTTTACATGCACGAATCATGCGGTCAGTGCACGCCGTGTCGCGAAGGCACGGGATGGCTCTCGCGCATCGTGGACCGCATTGAAAACGGCCAGGGCCGTGCGGCCGACTTGGACTTGCTGGACAACGTCGCCGAGAACATCCAGGGGCGTACGATTTGTGCCTTAGGTGACGCAGCGGCGATGCCCGTTCGCGCCATGATCAAGCACTTCCGCCATGAATTTGAGTATCACGTAGAGCACAAGACCTGCATGGTTGCTGCCTACGTATGAGCGAGCAGCCCAAGATGATTGAAATTGAACTTGATGGCAAAAAGGTAGAAATTGCCGACGGCAGCATGGTTATGCATGCGGCCGAGAAGGCAGGAACCTATATCCCGCATTTTTGTTATCACAAGAAGCTGAGCATTGCAGCGAGCTGCCGCATGTGTCTGGTTGACATCGAGAAAATGCCCAAACCCATGCCTGCCTGTGCGACCACGGTGGCACAGGGTATGGTGGTTCGCACCAGAAGCGACAAGGCGATTGCCGCCCAGAAGTCGGTCATGGAGTTCTTGCTGATCAATCACCCGCTTGACTGTCCTATTTGCGACAAGGGCGGGGAGTGTCAGTTGCAGGATCTGGCCGTGGGCTACGGAGGCTCTTCCTCCCGCTATCAGGAGGAAAAGCGTGTTGTCGCGGTCAAAGACATCGGCCCCTTGGTGTCCATGCAGGAAATGAGCCGTTGCATTCATTGCACGCGATGCGTTCGTTTCGGACAGGAGATCGCTGGCGTCATGGAATTGGGGATGACCCATCGCGGCGAACACGCTGAAATCGAGACCTTCATTGGCCAATCGGTTGATTCGGAGTTGTCAGGCAACATGATCGATATTTGCCCTGTCGGCGCACTGACCAGCAAGCCTTTCCGGTACAGTGCTCGTACTTGGGAGCTGTCCCGTCGCAAATCCATCAGCCCACACGACTCGACCGGGGCCAACCTGATTGTGCAGGTCAAGGACAACAAGGTCATGCGTGTTGTGCCGCTGGAAAACGAGTTGGTTAACGAGTGCTGGATTGCCGACCGTGACCGTTTTTCATATGAAGCATTGAACAGTGCAGAGCGACTGACCTCTCCGATGCTCAAGCAAGGCGGCGTTTGGATTTCCGTCGACTGGCAGACCGCACTGGAATATGTGGCCAACGGGCTCAGGCAGATAAAGACCGACCACGGCGCCAAGAGCATTGGCGCGCTGGTGAGTCCTCACAGTAGCGTTGAAGAGTTGTTCCTGGCGGGTGAACTCGTGCGCGGGCTTGGAAGTCAAAATATCGATTACCGCCTGCGCAACGCGGAATTCCCGGTAAAGGAAGGCGTGCGATATTTGGGAACCTCCATCGCATCGTTGTCTGCTTTGGATCGCGTGTTTGTTGTGGGGTCGAGCCTGCGCAAAGATCATCCCCTGTTTGCCCAGCGAATTCGTCAGGCTGCACGCAAGGGCGGCGAGGTGAGCACCCTCTGCGCTGTTTCAGAAGATTGGGCCATGCCTATTGTCAACACCGTGCTCTCTGCGCAAAGCGCCTGGGTTCAGTCTCTGGCTGATGTGGCCGCGGCGGTGGCTGCTGAGAAGGGTGTCGCAGCGCCGACCTCCGGTGACGTTACGCAGGCTGCAAAGGCCGTCGCCAAGTCCCTCCTGGGGGGCGAGCGCAAAGCCGTTTTGTTGGGCAATGCTGCGGCGCACCACGCCAGCGCGTCAAGCTTGCTGGCGCTGGCCAATTGGATTGGAGCGCAGACCGGTGCCACAGTGGGTTACCTCACAGAGGCTGCAAATACCGTCGGCGCGCAGCTCGCCGGTGCGTTGCCTGGTGCTGGGGGCCTCAATGCCGGTCAAATGCTCGCGGGCGGTCTTAAGGCGGTCGTGCTGCTCAACAATGAGCCAGAGTTTGATTCTGTTGCCGGGTCGGCCGCTGAAAGTGCATTGTCCAACGCCCAGATGGTGGTGACACTCAGTGTGTTCAAGGCGAACATGGAATTGAGCGACGTGTTGCTACCAATTTCACCGTTTACCGAAACCTCGGGCACCTTCGTCAATGCCGAGGGACGAGTGCAAAGCTTCCATTCCGTGGTGAAACCTATGGGTGAGTCGCGTCCAGCGTGGAAGGTTCTGCGTGTACTTGCGAATTTACTGGGGCTACCCGGTTTTGATTTCGAATCTTCACAGGATGTGCTTGCCAAAGCATGCGGCGTGCCCGTGATCGACAAGATGATGCTGCCCGTTGAAATGCTCAGTAACAAGACCCAGGCGGACATAAATCTGACGCCAACCGTCGCGACAGCCGCCGTGGCAAGCATTTACTCGCTCGACGGCATTGTGCGCCGAGCGCCGAGCCTGCAACAAACCGAAGATGCCAAACGTACCGAGGTGGCAGCATGATTGACACCATTTTCGCAATCGGCCAGGGCTTGATTGGCGCCGCCTGGTGGAGCGCACTTGCATGGCCTGTAATTTGGGCATTGATCAAGATTGTTCTGGTCTTGATGTTGGTGATGGGCGCCGTGACTTATACGACCTTGTATGAGCGAAAGTTGCTCGCATGGGCACAAATCCGGATCGGCCCGAATCGCGTTGGGCCCTGGGGTCTGCTCCAACCCATTGCAGACGCACTGAAGCTCATGACCAAGGAGGTCTTGCGGCCCGCTGCCGCCGAGAAGGCGCTGTTTTACCTGGGGCCGGTAATGACGGTCATGCCCGCCATGGCGGCCTGGGCTGTTGTGCCATTCGGGCCCGAAATCGCGTTGGCAAACATCAACGCCGGCTTGTTGTTCTTGATGGCGATCACCTCGATGGAGGTGTACGGCGTGATCATTTCAGGTTGGTCCTCCAACTCCAAGTACCCATTTCTGGGCGCTCTTCGGGCATCGTCGCAAATGGTGAGTTATGAAATTGCCATGGGGTTCTGTTTTGTAGTCGTCCTGATGGTGTCCGCCAGTCTAAACATGACGGACATTGTCACGGGACAGGGCAAAGGGTACTTCGCTGACATGGGTCTGAACTTCCTGTCCTGGAACTGGCTGTCCCTCCTGCCGATATTTGTTGTGTACTTTATTTCCGGTCTTGCCGAGACCAATCGCCTTCCGTTCGACGTGATTGAAGGTGAGTCGGAAATCGTCGCGGGCCATATGGTGGAGTACTCGGGTATGTCCTGGGCCATGTTCCAGATGGCGGAATACGCCAATATCTGGCTGGTCTCGATTCTGACGACCATCATGTTTTTGGGTGGATGGATTTCGCCGGTTGACAGCCCGCTGTTGAACTGGGTTCCAGGCTGGATCTGGCTGGGGCTCAAGTCATTCGCTGTGGTTACCATGTTCGTATGGGTGCGGGTCTCGTTTCCCCGATTCCGCTACGACCAGATCATGCGTTTGGGCTGGAAGATATTTATTCCGGTGACCCTCGTCTGGCTGGTGGTTGTTGGGTTGTGGATGCAGTCCCCCTGGAACATTTGGAATTAATTCGAGCTGTCTATGTCTACCCCTATTTCAAATGCTGTTGAAACGTCAAATGAAGGCGCCTTTTCTCTGAAGGACTTTCTGTCGAGTTTCATGCTTGGCGAACTCTTCAAGGGATTGATGCTGACTGGAAAGTACGCTTTTCGCAGCAAGATTACCCTGGAGTATCCCGAAGAAAAAACACCGCTTTCACCACGGTTCCGGGGGTTGCACGCCTTGCGGCGTTACGACAACGGCGAAGAGCGCTGCATCGCCTGCAAATTGTGCGAAGCTGTCTGCCCCGCGATGGCAATTACGATTGAATCGGAGGAACGCGCTGATGGTAGCCGTCGCACAACGCGTTACGACATTGACTTCAACAAGTGCATTTACTGCGGTTTCTGTGAGGAGAGTTGCCCCGTTGACTCCATCGTGGAAACCCCGATTTTTGAGTACCACGGAGAGGCCCCGGGTGATCTTTATTTCACCAAAGACATGTTGCTCGCGGTAGGCGATCGCTATGAATCCCAGATAGCGGCTGCGCGGGCTGCCGACGCTAAATATCGCTAACCTTGGTGCAAACCGAGCCAATTCTCAGACCACGGAAAAAATAACGACAAATGGACGTCAAGACCGGTCTTTTCTACTTCTTCTCGATCGTGTTGCTGTTTGCAGCCTTTCGAGTGATCACCGCCCGCAATCCGGTGCATGCCGTGCTGTACCTTGTATTTGCGTTCTTTCAGGCTGCAGCCATCTGGCTATTGTTGAAGGCGGAATTTTTGGCCATCACGTTGGTGCTTGTGTACGTCGGGGCGGTTATGGTGCTGTTCCTGTTTGTTGTGATGATGCTCGACATCAACGTTGACAGTGCCCGAAAAGGTTTCTGGAAGCAGTTCCCGCTTGCAGCCGGGATGGGCGTTCTGATTGCGCTTGAAATGGCGGCTGTGTTGATGGGTGGATTTCGCGTGAGCGACGATCCGCAAACTGCAGCCGCACTGGGTCAAGTCTCCGGAGGGCTCTCCAATACCCGTGAATTGGGCAAGGTGCTTTATTCGCAGTACGTGTACCCATTGCAGATCGCAGCAGTGATTTTGTTGGTAGCCATGATTGCGGCCATCGCCCTGACACTGCGTAAACGCAAAGACACCAAGCAGATCAGTTCATCTGATCAGGTGCGAGTGAAGGCCAAGAACCAGTTGACGGTACTCAAGATGGAGGCGACGAAAATTGCCCCACAAGACAACACCCCAGCCGCTGATACCGCGGAGAACAAAGCATGACATTGACTTTAGGACATTTTCTTTCACTGGGCGCGATGCTGTTTGCGCTGTCGGTGATAGGTATTTTTCTTAACCGGAAGAATCTGATCGTTTTGCTCATGGCAATTGAGTTGATGCTGCTCGCGGTGAATACGAACTTCGTCGCTTTCTCCTACTACATGGGTGACATGCACGGCCAGATTTTTGTATTTTTCATATTGACCGTTGCCGCTGCCGAGTCGGCTATCGGTCTGGCTATTTTGGTGCTGCTGTTCCGCAACCGGTCCAGCATCAACGTAGACGAACTCAATTCGCTCAAGGGTTAATAAGATGAGTCAAACCCTTTCCGCTTCGACGCTTCTGGTGGTCCCTATGGCACCGCTGGCGGGATTCCTTCTGGCCGGTATTCTGGGCACCAAATTCGGTGGTAACTGGATTGGCCGGCGCATGTCACATTCGCTCACCATTCTGGGTGTGTTTATCGCTTTCCTGATTTCGGCAATGACGCTCAAGAGCGTCGCGCTGGATGGCGCACGCTTCAACGAGACGCTCTACACCTGGATGGTCGTGGGTGGGCTCAAGATGGAGATTGGATTTCTGGTCGATGGACTGACCGCCATGATGATGTGCGTGGTGACCTTTGTGTCCCTGATGGTTCATATTTACACCATTGGCTACATGGAGGAGGACGAAGGCTACAACCGCTTCTTTGCCTATATTTCGCTTTTTACCTTTGCGATGCTGATGCTGGTGATGAGCAACAACATGCTGCAGTTGTTCTTTGGATGGGAAGCGGTGGGTCTGGTTTCTTACCTGCTGATCGGTTTCTGGTTTAACAAGCCCTCTGCGATCTTTGCGAACATGAAGGCTTTCTTGGTGAACCGGGTCGGTGACTTCGGTTTTATCCTTGGAATTGGCCTCATTGTCGCCAATGCCGGAACGCTGAACTACGCCGAAGCCTTCGCCAAGTCGGCTGAGCTTGCACAATTGACTTTTCCGGGAACGGACTGGATGCTGGTGACTGTCATCTGCATTTGTCTTTTTATTGGTGCTATGGGTAAGTCGGCGCAGTTTCCCCTGCACGTGTGGTTGCCCGACTCCATGGAAGGCCCCACACCGATCTCGGCGCTGATTCATGCGGCGACCATGGTTACGGCCGGTATTTTCATGGTCGCTCGAATGTCTCCTCTATTCGAGCTGAGCGATGTCGCTCTGAATTTTGTGTTGGTGATTGGTTCCATCACGGCCTTGTTCATGGGCTTTCTGGGCATTATTCAAAACGACATCAAGCGAATCGTGGCCTATTCCACGCTCTCCCAGCTCGGATACATGACAGTTGCGCTGGGCGCCTCTGCCTACTCCGTGGCCGTGTTTCACTTGATGACCCACGCTTTCTTTAAGGCCTTGTTGTTCCTTGCCGCGGGATCGGTCATTATGGGTGTCCATCACAACCAGGATATTCGCTGGATGGGCGGACTGCGCAAGTACATGCCTATTACGTGGATTACTTCTCTGCTTGGTTCTCTCGCACTTATTGGGACGCCTTTTTTCGCTGGCTTCTATTCCAAGGACAGCATCATTGAAGCAGTTCTTGAGAGCCATCTGCCGGGTGCAGGCTTTGCATCCTTTGCGGTGCTGGCGGGCGTGTTCATCACCGCTTTCTACTCGTTTCGACTCTATTTTCTGGTGTTCCACGGCAAGGAGCGCTTTGATCAGAACCCCGATGCGCATCACGGCGATCATCACGGACACCATGACGCGCACCAGAAACCGCACGAGTCTCCCTGGGTTGTGACTGTGCCTTTGATACTGCTGGCCATTCCATCCGTTGTGATTGGCTTCATGACCATTGAGCCCATGCTGTTCGGCGAGTTTTTCAACGGTGCCATCTTCTCCGAGAAGCATGCCACCATGGAAGAGCTGGCCAAGGCCTTTCATGGCCCGGTTCAAATGGCGCTGCATGCATTCTCAACCTTGCCATTCTGGCTCGCCTTGGCGGGTGTGGTTAGCGCCTACTACATGTACATGGTGAATCCCGCCTTGCCGGCAGGCATCAAGGCGCGCATCCAGCCTGTCTACAAATTGCTCGAGAACAAGTACTACATGGACTGGGTCTACGAAAACATTGTGGCCCGAGGGGCCAGGATGCTGGGCACTGGTTTGTGGAAGGGCGGCGATGAAACCCTGATTGACGGCGTCGTTGTCAACGGGTCGTGGAAAATGGTGGCTTGGGCGGCCGGGCTGATCCGGCGTGTACAAACCGGATACCTGTACCACTATGCGTTTGCCATGATTCTGGGTGTTTTTGTGCTGATGACGTACTTCGTCTGGCTCAAGTAGGAGAATAAGAAAAATGGGCTTGTTGAGCTTGGCTATCTGGACACCAATTGTTTTTGGTGTCGTACTGCTGGCATTTGGTCGTGAAGACCAGGCACGCATGGTTCGTTGGATCGCGCTCATAGGCGCGGTGCTCAGTTTTCTTGTCACCTTGCCGTTGTACGACAGCTTTGAGCTCGGCACGGCGGCGATGCAGTTCGTCGAGAAGGCGCCCTGGATTGATCGTTTCAATGTCAACTATCACCTTGGCGTGGATGGAATATCTCTGCTGCTGGTGATGCTCACCGCTTTTATCAACGTTGTGGTCGTGATTGCCGGACTAGGTGTGATCGCACGTCGGATCAACCAGTACATGGGAGCATTTCTCATCCTCAGCGGCCTGATGATCGGCGTGTTTTGCGCCCTTGATGGAATGCTGTTCTATGTGTTCTTTGAGGCCACACTGATTCCGATGTACCTGATCATCGGCATTTGGGGCGGACCCAACAAGATTTACGCCGCCTTCAAGTTCTTTCTTTATACGCTGCTGGGTTCGCTCCTCATGCTGGTTGCCTTGATCTTTTTGTACATCAAGACAGGTGGCAGTTTTGATCTCGCGCTGTGGCATCAATTGCCGCTGACTGGCACTGAACAGACACTATTGTTTTTCGCCTTTTTTGCTGCTTTCGCTGTCAAGGTGCCTATGTGGCCGGTGCATACCTGGCTGCCCGACGTGCACGTCGAAGCCCCTACGGGGGGCTCGGCGGTGCTGGCCGCCGTGATGCTCAAGCTAGGCGCCTACGGTTTCCTGCGGTTTTCGCTGCCGATTGCACCTGATGCTGCCCGCGAGTGGGCGTGGCTGATGATTGCGCTGTCGCTCATCGCGGTGATTTACGTCGGACTGGTTGCCATGGTGCAACAGGACATGAAGAAGCTGGTGGCTTATTCCTCTGTGGCACACATGGGGTTTGTCACACTGGGATTCTTCATTTTTAACGACATCGGTGTTTCCGGTGCTATTGTGCAGATGATTGCCCACGGCTTTGTCTCCGCAGGCATGTTCCTGGCCATCGGTGTTCTTTATGACCGTGTGCATTCGCGCGAGATTGCCAGTTACGGCGGCGTTGTCAATACCATGCCCAAGTTCGCCGCCTTTGCCCTTTTGTTCGCAATGGCCAACTGTGGTTTGCCCGGAACAGCTGGTTTTGTCGGTGAATGGATGGTGATTCTGGGTGCAGTCAAAGCGAATTTCTGGTTGGGATTTGCCGCAGCAAGTGCACTGATTTTTGGTGCTGCCTACACGCTGTGGATGTTTAAACGTGTTTATCTTGGCCCCGTGACCAATCATCACGTCAAGGAGCTGAAGGACATTGGTGGGCGTGAATTCCTGATGCTGTCCCTGCTCGCCATCGCGGTGCTGTTCATGGGTATCTATCCCAAGCCGTTCACCGATGTCATTGATGCTTCGGTGATCGATTTACTCAAGCACGTGGCGATCTCCAAGCTGAGCTGATCAGTCTGAATTGACCAAATTGAATTAAGAGACGGAAAATGATCGATAAACTCAGTTGGATCTCGGTGGCCCCGGAAATCATTCTGCTCGTGATGGGTTGTGTGATTACCCTTGCAGACCTTGGCGTCAAGAGTGAACGTCGCACGGCGACCTATATATTGACCCTTTTGACGCTGGCGGCCGTTGCTGTGCTACAGGCTGGTTTCGCGCTGGGCGGCTCCACGCTGTATGGCTTTAACAACATGGTTGTCAGCGACCAAATGGGCAACTGGCTCAAGACCTTTGCCACGGTTGCGGTGATGGTGACATTGGTTTATGGGCGCCCTTACTCGGGTGACCGCGGCATGTTGCGTGGAGGCGAGTTTTTCAGCCTGAGCATATTTTCACTGCTGGGCATGTTCGTCATGATCTCCGGTAATCATTTCCTCGTGATCTACATGGGGCTGGAACTGCTGACACTTTCAAGCTATGCCCTGGTCGCGCTCAGACGCGACGACGCCGTGGCCACAGAGGCCGCGATGAAGTATTTCGTGCTGGGTGCGCTGGCTTCTGGTTTCCTGTTGTACGGGCTGTCCATGATGTACGGCGCAACGGGCTCACTTGACGTCAATGCAGTGTTTGGCGCCATCAATTCAGGGCAGGTCAAGCACCAGGTGCTGGTATTCGGATTGGTGTTTGTCGTTGCTGGATTGGCCTTCAAGCTCGGGGTTGTTCCGTTTCATATGTGGATTCCGGATGTCTATCAGGGCGCTCCCACTTCCATCACGCTGCTCATTGGTGGCGCACCCAAACTGGCGGCCTTCGCAATCATCATTCGCTTGTTGGTCGAGGGGATGTTGCCGCTGGCAATCGACTGGCAGCAGATGATGATGGTGCTGGCGGTGGGCTCCCTGTTCATCGGCAATTTTGCGGCACTTGTCCAGACCAATCTGAAGCGCATGCTGGCGTTTTCGACCATCTCCCACATGGGTTTTGTCCTTCTGGGCTTGATGTCGGGTGTTGTCAATGGCAACATTTTTTATGCTGCCAATGCCTACAGTTCAGCCATGTTCTATGTTGTGACCTACGTTTTGACCACACTGGCGAGCTTCGGCGTGATTCTGCTGCTTTCCCGTGAAGGATTTGAGAGCGAAGAGATATCTGACTTCGCCGGGCTTAATAGCCGCAGCCCCTTGTATGCGGCAATCATGGCAGTCTGTCTTTTCTCGCTGTCTGGCATTCCACCCATGGTCGGGTTTTATGCCAAATTGTCCGTTCTGCAGGCATTGATTGCCTCGGGGCAAAGCCTGCACATCGGATTGGCTGTCTTTGCGGTCATGATGTCCTTGGTGGGAGCGTTCTACTACCTGCGCGTCATCAAGGTCATGTACTTTGACGCCCCAGCTTCGGATGCTGGTTCCATCACCGCACCCCTGGACGTGCGCGCTGTTTTGACTTTCAATGGTGCGCTGGTATTGGTTCTGGGTCTGGTTCCTGGTGGACTGATGTTGTTGTGTGCCAATGCGGTGCTTCGAATGCTCGGTAGCTGACCTGCCAGCCACACCGCTGGCTGATAACGCCGGTTGGGCTTGCGCCATGCAGGTCTGATTCGGCGTTTTATTTTTTTGACATGAAACCACGCGATCATCACTTGTTGGAAAGGACGCTCTCCCAGGAAGAGCTCTTCAAGGGACAGCTGTTGCATGCGTTTCGGGACACAGTTGAATTGCCCAACGGCGCCAAGGCGACCCGGGAGTATGTACGCCATCCCGGTGCCGTAATGATCATTCCGCTCATCGAAGAGCCCGATGGCACCGTGCGGATTGTGCTGGAGCGGCAGTTTCGCTACCCAATGGGTCGTGTCATGATTGAGTTTCCCGCCGGAAAGCTCGATCCCGGTGAGGATGTTTTCACTTGCGCCCAGCGTGAATTGCGGGAAGAGACCGGCTACAGCGCTACCCAATGGGCGCGCGCGGGCATGTTGAACCCGCTTATCGCTTATTCAACCGAATTCATCGATATCTGGTTCGCGCGCAGCTTGCGCCCGGGGTCGCGAGAACTTGATCCCACCGAGTTTCTCGATGTTTTTACAGCGACACCAGCCGAGCTGTCGCAGTGGTGCCTGGACGGTGGCGTGACCGACGGCAAAACCCTGATTGGGGCACTGTGGCTGCAAAATGTATTGTCGGGGGCATGGAGCTTGAACTGGCAATCGTCGTCATCCGTGGGCGCGTGATAATTCTCACATGAAGGTACTTGATCTCCAATGCCAGAATCAGCATGTGTTTGAGGGCTGGTTTGCCAGTGAAGGTGATTTCCTTGATCAGAATCGTCAGTCACTGATCGAATGCCCCTTTTGCGGCAGCGCCGCAATCGACAAGAAGCTGACGGCACCCCGGCTCAATCTTGGCGCGCCCGAAGGTCGCATCCAGCAGGACGGCGAAGTGCTTTCCATGCCAAAGGAAGAGGGGGCACTGCAGCAAGCATGGATGGCGGTTGCCAGGCAGGTTTTAGCCAGGACCGACGATGTGGGGGAGCGGTTCCCGGAAGAGGCGCGCAAGATTCACTACGGTGAAGTGAAGGCGCGTGGAATCCGGGGCCAGGCTTCCGCCGCCGAGGCAGACGCTCTGATTGACGAAGGAATCAGCGTGGTGGCCCTGCCTTTGCCCAACACGCTCAAGCGAACGCTTCAGTGACGGTGGTGCGCCTCAGGCGTTGAATTGCAACTTGGCAAGGCCGGCGTAAACGCCGCCGAGGGCAACGAGTTCCGTGTGGGTTCCCTGTTCCACCAGTACGCCGTGATCCAGCACCACGATGTGATCAGCCCTTTGCACGGTGGCCAGACGGTGGGCTATCACGAGTGTGGTGCGACCGCGCATCGCTGATTCCAACGCCGCTTGCACCATCCGTTCGCTCTCGGCGTCCAGTGCACTTGTGGCCTCGTCCAGCAACAGCAGCGGTGGATTTTTGAGCATCGCACGCGCAATCGAGATGCGCTGGCGCTGGCCACCGCTCAGGCGCACGCCACGCTCGCCCAGAAAGGTGTCGTAACCCTCGGGTAACGCCTTGATGAACTCTTCCGCAAAGGCCGCTCTGGCCGCTTCTTTAACCTCAAGGTCCGTGGCGTCCGGCCGCCCGTAACGGATATTCTCTAGTGCACTGCGGGAGAAAATCACCGCATCCTGGGGCACAATCCCGATGCGTTGGCGCAGGTCATGCAATGCCATGTCGCGCGTGACAACTCCGTCGATGATAACCGACCCCGATGCTGGGTCGTAAAACCGCAGCAACAACTGAAAAACCGTGCTCTTGCCGGCACCGCTGGGCCCCACCAGGGCAACCGTTTGCCCGGGTGCGACGCGCAGTGAAAATTCACGCAAGGCTGCCTGGGCCGGACGGGATGGGTAATGAAAGGTCAATGATTCAAAATTAATAGCACTACCATTAGATGTAACAAGGGCTTGGATCGGATTTTGAGGTGAAGATATGGGAGACTGACTGCTCAGCAACTCCATGAGTCGCTCGGTAGCGCCTGCTGCGCGCAGCAAGTCGCCATAGACCTCGCCCAAGACTGCAAACGCACCGGCCAGAATAATGACGTACATCACCGTTTGCCCCAGTTCGCCGGCGCTGATGCGCCCAGCCATCACAGCCTGTGTTCCCTGGTACAGGCCCCACAGGAGCGCGCCCGAAGTCGCGATGATGATGAAGGCCACCAGCGCGGCGCGCGCCTTGGTGCGGCGTATCGCCGTGTGGAAGGCGTCAGTTGTTGAGGCGTTGAAACGATCTGCCTCGCGGTGTTCCGCGGTATAGCTTTGCACCACTGGAATCGCGTTGAGCACTTCGGCGGCGATCGCGCTGGAATCGGCTACCCGGTCCTGGCTTGCGCGTGAAAGTTTGCGAACACGTCGGCCAAACCACAAGCTCGGCACAATCACCAGTATGAGCACCGCCAGCACCTGAAGCATGACGTAGGGGTTGGTCCAGATTAGCATGCCCAGTGCGCCAACGCCCATTACCGCATTGCGCAAACCCATACTCAGGGAGGAGCCGACCACCGATTGCACCAGTGTTGTGTCCACGGTAAGGCGCGAGAGCACCTCCCCCGTCTGGGTCGTCTCAAAGAACTCGGGACTTTGTTCAAGAACATGGCCGTAGACTGCATTGCGCAAGTCAGCGGTCACTCGCTCGCCGATCCAACTGACCATGTAAAAACGGCCCGCCGAGAATAGGCCCATAGCGACTGCCACCCCGAACAGGGCAAGAAAGTGATTTTTCAGCGCCATGACTTGGGCACCTCGGTCGCCCTGTACCAGTCCAGCGTCAATCAGCCCGCGCAGCGCAACGGGAAAGGCCAAGGTGGCCACGGCTGCCATCACCAAAAATGTGATGGCGAGCGCGATACGCCCCCGATGGGGCCGCAAAAATGGCAGCAACCCCGACAGAGACCTGGGGCTTTGGGAGGAGGATTCAGAGGGCATAGTCAAGCGATCAAGTCGTTACAGCATACAACGCCAGCCAGCCTTCCCGCTGGGGCGGGTAGGCTATGTGGGCAGACTTCGCAGCGTCAGACGCTGCCAATTGGAGCTTGGCAATTCTGCAAACGAGGAATCAAGCCAACTGAGCGCTGATTTGCTCCGCAGCGCTGACACAGTCGCCAATGCTTTGTTTGACCCAGACCACGTCATGGTAGGTTCTCAGATAGCGTTCACCCGAGTCGCAAAGCAGCGACAGGATGGAGCCTTGCAGCCCCTGCGCCCGCATCTCTGCCGCCAGCGCAAGCATACCGATAAAGTTGGTGCCGGTGGAGGGCCCCACTTTGCGACCGAGCAGCCTGGAAAGCACCTGCATGGCCGCCACGGAATCGATGTCGCTCACTTCCAACATTCGGTCGACCAGGGTGCGAATAAAGCTCGCTTCCACGCGGGGGCGGCCTATACCCTCGATGCGAGAGCCTGGCGCGGTCACGCTGGCGTCGCCGGTGCGGTGGTATTCACCAAAGGCCGAGCCCTGCGGGTCGGGCACGCACAGCTGGCTGGAATGGCGTTGATGGCGCACATAGCGTCCAATGGTGGCGCTGGTGCCGCCGGTGCCTGCACCAACCACAATCCAGCGGGGAATCGGATGACGTTCCCGTGCCATCTGGGTGAACATGCTGTCGGCGATGTTGTTGTTGCCACGCCAGTCGGTGGCGCGTTCGGCGTAGGTGAACTGGTCCATGTAATGGCCGCCAGTTTGCTGTGCCAAATCAGCGGCCATCTGGTAGACCTGCGCGGCGTGGTCGCATAAATGGCAGGTGCCACCATAAAACTCAATCAGTGCAATCTTTTCTGCTGATGTGCATCGCGGCATCACGGCAACAAATGGCAGGCCCAGCAGCCGGGCAAAGTAAGCCTCGCTGACGGCGGTGGAGCCGCTGGAGGCTTCTACGACCGTAGAGCCCTCATGGAGCCAGCCATTGCACAAGGCGTAAAGAAAAAGTGAGCGCGCCAGCCTATGCTTGAGGCTCCCGGTGGGGTGGGTGGATTCGTCCTTCAGATACAGGTCAATGCCCACGCCTGAAAACGCAGGCAGAGGCAGGGGGATCAAATGGGTGTCGGCACTGCGTTGATAGTCGGCTTCAATCAGCGCAATGGCCTGGTTGCGCCAGGTGGTCAGGGGCGAGATCACGGCGTCAATCCCTACTTGAGGTTGCCTGAGAGAAACTGCGCCAGGCGCTCACTCTTGGGATTGGAAAGCACCTCGGTTGGAACGCCTTCTTCTTCGGCCCGGCCCTGGTGAAGAAAGATCAGATGGTTGGCGACTTCACGGGCAAACCCCATTTCATGGGTCACAACCACCATGGTGCGGCCTTCAAGGGCCAGCGTCTTCATTACCTTCAATACCTCAGAGACCAATTCAGGGTCCAGGGCACTGGTGGGCTCGTCAAAAAGCATCACTTCAGGCTCGACGGCCAGGGCGCGGGCAATGGCCACGCGTTGCTGCTGCCCTCCACTCAAGTGGGCCGGGTACTGATCTTCCACGCCTGACAGGTCAACCCGTGCCAGATACTTGCGTGCCGTTTCGACGGCCTGGTCCCGCGGTACCTTCATCACGTGCACCGGGGCTTCAATGATGTTCTCCAGAACGGTTTTGTGGGCCCACAGGTTGAAGTGCTGGAATACCATGGCCAGTTTGGTACGCAGACGCTGGAGTTGCTTGGGGTCTTTTGCGCTGAGTTCGCCACGTGCGCCGGGTGTCAGGATGAGCTCTTCCCCCGCCACAATGATCCGGCCCTCGTGGGGCTTCTCCAGCAGGTTGATACACCGCAGAAACGTGCTTTTGCCAGACCCTGAACTGCCAATAATGCTGATCACGTCGCCGGCGTGGGCGGTGAGCGAAACACCTTTGAGCACCTCATTGCTGCCAAAGCGCTTGTGAATGTTTTCAACCTGAAGTTTGAGTGTCGTTGAGTTCATAAGGCAAATTATTGAGCGGGCTCGGTGGATACGGCAAACATGGGGCTGGCTCAGAAGCCGAGCAATTGACCTGTTCGAATGGGTTGGGCACCAGCAATCTTTCCCAGCTCACCGCCGGCGGTAATGTAGCGATCACGGATGCGTCCATAAAGAACACCATCGGTTTCCGCCAATATCCTGTGCACCTGGTTCCCGAGCGGGTCAATGACTTCTGCCAACAGATCTCCGCTGCGCAGGCAATCACCCACATTGGCGGCGAAAACCACCACACCAGCGGCTGGGGCAGTGAGTGTTTGTGAACCCGCCAGAGGCGTGGGCTGGCACAGGGCTGGTGGCACTTGGGGTACCGGCTCACTGGCAATAACCCCTATGTGTTGCAACCAGCTGTAGATGGCTTGCGCGTCACCCTGCGCCAACTCGTGACTGACATCGGCTTCGCCGCGAAACTCGATGGTGGTGCTGCAACAGCCCTGGGGCAGCGGCGCTGTTAGGTCGCTCGCGCGCAAACGCTCGGCGAGCTGCCACCACAAACCAGACAGACATTCGTCAAACGGACTCGATCCCGAATTCTTGGCCAGTAACACCGCCCGGCTTTGCAAAAAACACGCTAACGGTTCCAACTGGGGCCAACAACTCTCTTCGGTATAGAAATGCATCACGCCTTCGCAGTCGCAATGCAGATCGAGCACAAAATCAGCGTCGTGCGCCAGTTTGAGCAAGATGCCGCGCTGGCTTTGAAGCTCGGTATTGGGTTTCCAGCTGGCGAGGTAATCGGCGACCGCTTGACGCACCAGCGCCACATTGGTTGGTGCGTGGTCGGTGAGGGCGTCCAGCACCTGCGGCGCAACCGCTTGCGCAAGGTCCGGGTAGTGCCGGTTGAAGTTCTCGGAGCTGCCCAGCTCAAAACGCCCCATAGGTTTGTGGTCCAGCCTTTGTGCCAGCCCGATCGGGTTGGCCACCGGAACCAGGATGATTTCGCCTCGAATCAAGCCCGCAGTCTCGGCAACTTCAAGTCGCTCGCGCAAATGGTGTGCCACTAGCATGCCGGGCAACTCCTCAGCGTGCAAACTGGCCTGCACATACACCTTGAGGCCTTGGCCCGGAGTGCCAAAGTGAAAGCTGCTCAAAGTCTTTTGACTTCCCAGACTTGAGGCCAGCAGGGTATGGTCAACGCGTTGCATGGGGTTTAGTGGGGGCGCGGTGCCAGATAGGCCAACAAGCGCCCTTCGCTGAACTTGAAGAATCCAATCAAGCAGAACGAGGCCACCAGGTAAATCGACGCCGCGGCCAGGTAGGCCTCAAAGGGCAGGTAATACGTGGCATAGATGCGACTGGCTGCACCGGTGATATCGATCAGCGAGGGCACCGCGCTGGCCAGAGAGGTGCCGTGCAGCATCATGACGACTTCATTGCTATAGGCGGGTAGCGTGCGACGCATGGCGCTGGGCAGTACCACGCGCAGCATGACCTGAAAGCGGCTCATGCCAAAGGCCTGGGCTGATTCGATCTCGCCGGCGTTGGTCTCGCGGATCGCGCCGGCCAGCATTTCGGCGGTGTAGCCTGCCGTGTTCAAGCTGAAGGCCAGCAGGGCGCAAAAAAACGGCTCCTTGAAATGGGTCCAGGGCCACACGGTGTCCCAGCGCGCCTGAATCCAATCCAGTTGGCCCAGGCCGTAATAAATCAGGTAGACCTGGATCAGCATGGGTGTGCCGCGCATCACGTAGGTGTAGGCACTCACGATCCAGCGCAGCGGGGTGACCGGGCCGGTCAATAGCAGGGCGCAAACCAGTGCCAGCACCGCGCCAATGGCCAAGCATGAAAATAGCAAGCTTAGCGTTGTCAGAATGCCAGTGCCGTAGAGGGCCAAATTCTGAGGCTCAAGGATGACGGACCAATTCATTTAAAGCAGCGCCCGTTTGGTACCCAAGCTATAGCGGGCATTGAGTTTGCTCAGCGCGTACAGCGAGACACTCGTGTAGATCAGAAACAGGGCGGCGGTGAACAAAAAGAACTCAAAGGGTGAGCGGGTCGCCGCGCTGGCCTGTTTGGCCAGATAAGTCATTTCCTGCAAGCCGATCAGACTCACCAGCGCTGTGGCCTTGATCAGGACCAGCCAGTTGTTGGTGAAGCCGGGCAGCGCATAGCGCACCATTTCGGGGGCGGTGATGCGGACAAAGGTCTGAGTGCGGCCCATGCCGAAAGCCCAGGCCGCTTCCATTTGACCCTTTGGGATGGCCAGAATTGCACCGCGAAAGGTTTCGGTCATGTAGGCGCCGTAAATGAAGCCAATGGTCAGGACGCCCGCCAGGAACGGGTTGATGTCCACCGTGGCCTCGCTGCCCATCCACTCCAGAAGATTGTTCAGGCCGATGGTTCCGCCGTAAAACACCAACAGCATCAGAACCAGTTCTGGAATACCGCGAATGATGGTGGTGTAGAGCGTGGCCACGCCGACCAGCACCGGGTGGCCCGACAGTTTGGCCGCTGCGCCCAGAAGCCCCAGGATTGTGGCGAACAAAAGTGCAGCGAGGGAGACACCCACCGTCAGGACACAGCCATGCAATATGGCGAGGTAATAGTCACTCATCGGTGGGTTGCCGCCTGGTTACTTGCCGTAAACGTCAAATTTGAAGTATTTGTCGTTGATCTTCTTGTAGACGCCGTTGCCGCGGATCGCCTTGATAGCGCCGTTCAACTCGTTCTTGAGCGCGGTCTGGCCCTTGCGCAAGCCAATGCCAGCGCCGGTACCAAAGTATTTCTCGATGTACAGCTCAGGGCCGACCAACTGGTAGTCAGCGCCTTCGGGCTTGCTCAGGAAACCACCGGTCACTTCCACGAAGTCAGCCACGGTGCCGTCCAGGCGACCCGAGCGGATATCCAGATAGACTTGGTCTTGTGCCTCATAAGAGACTATCTCCACGCCCGCTGTCTTGAGCTCGCCCAGGGCATATTTTTCCTGGGTGCTGCTCTTGAGAACGCCGATGCGCTTGCCCTTGAGGGAAGCCGGGCCGGTGAACTTCACGTCTTTCTTGACCACCACGCGGCTGGGCGTGTTGTAGTACTTGTTGGTGAAGTCAATGACCTTGAGGCGGTCTGCCGTGATCGACATCGAGCTGATGATGACATCATATTTTTTTGCCATCAGACCCGGAATCATGCTGTCCCACGCTTGTTCCACGAAGACGCATTTGCGTTTGATCTGCTCGCACAGGGCGCTGGCAATGTCCACATCAAAGCCGGTGGGCTTACCGTCGGCGGTCTTGAAGGTGAAGGGTTCGTAAGTCGGATCAATCGCAACTTTGAGTTCCTTGCCCTGTGCAAATGACATAGCGCAGAGTGATCCCAAGGCAAGTGCCAGCAGGAGTTTCTTCATGAATCGAGTCCTTTGAATGGTCGAGGCGATGACCTCGGGTGTTGAAAAATGCAGGAAGCCAAATTCTAAAGGCTTACAGGCTGCGTCAAGGTCGGGGTTTCCTCCGGGGTGTGGTACATCCCGATCACAACAAAAAAACTGGTTGCCCCCGAGTTTGGACGCGGTGGAGCCCGCAAGGGCGGTTCTGTCGCACCTCAAGCCGAGTGGTGTGCGGCGCAACTTGTTGCGAAATCGCAAAAAGGAACCAAAAAGAACGTTTGTTTGTGCTAGATTGGCAACGCACTCTTTCATATTTGAATGACAGTCAGCGTCAACTCCACGATACCGAAGGGCACGGGGGTGGTTTTGTCCGACGTGTTCGATGCGCATGCGAGTCCGGGAGTCTTCCCACCGTCACTGTCTGAGTCTCCGGCGGTGCCCGTCTGCCTGCGTGACGCCATAGGACGCGGACAACTGGTGCTCGATATCTTGCCCAACGCGGTTGCGGTCACAGATTCTCGCCATCGGCTAATTGGCGCCAACAGCGCGCTGGCCCGTCTGACCGGGCTCGATGCGCATGCTCTCAAGGGCCTGGCATTGCCTGAGGTGTTCTCTCTGTTGCGCTTTGACATCGCGACCGACTGGCTGGCGCAAAAGGTAGCGGCTGACGGGCAGTGGGAGGGCGAGGTGAGCGTCAGGCCTGGAGAGGTCCCCGCGCAGTCCTACTGGCTGAATGTGCAGGTGATCCGCACGCAAGGCAGCGAACTACCGGTGCATCACGTCATCAGCCTGTTCGACATCAGCCTGATTTTGATGCGCGAGCAGGGCTTGCGCACGCTGGCTGAAACCGACGCCCTTACGGGCCTGGCCAATCGCAGCCTGTTTGTGTCCCGTCTGGGCGAGGCGGTCGGCTTGGCGGCCAAGGATGTCAGCCTGTCGCCCTCCATCCTGTTTATCGATCTTGACGGCTTCAAGGGGGTGAATGATCAGCTTGGCCACGCTCGGGGAGACACTGTGTTGTGTGACGCAGCTCGGGTTCTTCAGAACAGCGTGCGGGCCATTGACATGGTGGCCCGCCTGGGCGGCGATGAATTCGTCGTACTGTTGGTCGGTGCCGCGCAGGCGACCCTGGAGGAAACCGCGCAGCGCATCAATGATCGGCTGTTGCTTGAGGTGGGCAATGGAAACGGGTGCCCGATAACTGTCACGTGCAGCATCGGCGTCGCAACTTATCCGCGCGACGGCCATGATGTCAACAATCTTTTGAAAACGGCCGATAGAGCCATGTACACGGCCAAGGGCTTCGGCCGGAACCGGTATTGTTTTGCGTCTGAAGACCCTGACAAAGGGTAAACGGGGGGTGATATGACATTGGACAAGAAGGCACTTGAAGTGCTTAGGTCGCTGAGCGTGCTTTACGTGGAGGATGATCCCGAAACGCGCGAAGAACTGGCTTTGATGCTGGCGCCCTGGATTGGTGAGCTGCATGTCGCCGTGGACGGCCAAGCGGGCTTGGACCTGTTCAAAGAGAAGCGTCCCGATATTGTGGTCACCGACATCCAGATGCCCCGGGTCAGCGGACTGGCGATGAGCGGTGAAATCCGCCGCCTGGCGCCCGAGCAGCCCATCATCGTGGTCAGTGCCTTCAACGACGCTGACTATCTATTTCGCGCCATCGAGCTGGGCATTGACCAGTACATCCCAAAACCGGTCAACGTGGAGCGACTGCTGCACAAGTTGGCGCAAATGGCAGAAGTGCACCTTGCCCTCAAGGAGCGCCAGCGGAATCTGGTCTTGCTGGAGCAGTACAGGCATTTGGTGGACCAGAGCGCGATTGTCACCAAGCTCACTGCTGACGGCCAGATTACCTACGTCAACGACAAACTTTGCGAAATCAGCGGTTTTGCCGCACATGAGTTGATCGGAAAGGGTATTTCCTTTCTGCGCCACAGTGGTGATTCCTCTGGCGGCTGGGCCGAGGCCGCGCAAGGTCGGCGATGGATGGGCGTTACCCGTAACCGAACACGGGCAGGCGGTGTGTATGTGACCGAGAGCAGCCTCGTGCCAATGACAGGTGCGCACGGAGAGGTCACCGAGATTGTCTGCCTGGACGTGGACATCACGCAAATCTACGAGAACTACGAAAACCTGTTGACAGCATTGGACAGTCGCGAATTGTCCCTGCGTGAGCAGCGCCACTTCCTGGCCGAATACAAGCGCGCTCTGGAGGCGGGTACTTGCGTGTGTGTCACGGACCGTGACTGGAACATCATCAGCGTCAACAAACAGTTTGAAGCGTTGCTGGGTTATGCGTCAGAAGCGCTCAAGGGAACCCGGCTGCAAAGACTGGCACCCGATTTTCAGCCCGCCGACAGCCTTGGGGATATTCGGCGCACGGGCCAGGCCAATGGCATTGTGCTGTTTACAGCGGCCAGTGGCCAGGAATTGCAATTGAGCGTCGGCTGCGTGGCAGTTCGGAACCTGGGCGGGAACGTGGAATCGATCATCATGATTTGTCAGGATGTAACGGAATCGGTGCGCCTGAGCCAGGACATTGTCGATACCCAGCGTGAGTTGCTCTACATGATGGGCGACGTGGTGGAAAGCCGTAGTCAGGAAACGGGGCAGCATGTC
Organism: uncultured beta proteobacterium; assembly: GCA_963784775.1. Classification (GTDB taxonomy): domain Bacteria; phylum Pseudomonadota; class Gammaproteobacteria; order Burkholderiales; family Burkholderiaceae_C; genus Rhodoferax. The sequence continues at coordinate 471,087 of CAWAST010000007.1, forward strand.
AAGCGGGTGGCCGTGGTTGCCCGATTCCTTGCCCTTAGGGCCGGGCTGGATGCAGAAACAGCCGACATGATCGAAACTGCCGCCCCCATGCACGACGTGGGCAAGGTTGGGATTCGTGATCATGTACTGAACAAGCAGGGAAAACTCTCGCCCGAAGAATTTGAGGAGATGAAGCACCATGCCCGTATTGGGCACTTGATCCTGGGCAAGGTTGAGCGACCGCTGGTCAAGCTCGCCTCGGTAATTGCCCATCAACATCACGAGCGTTGGGATGGCCTGGGCTACCCCTTCGGGCTGGCGGGCCAGGATATCAGCATAGCCGGGCGAATTGTGGCGGTTGCCGATGTGCTCGATGCCCTGTCCACAGAGCGCTCTTACAAGCCGGCCTGGGAAGAAGAACAGGTTCGAGCATATTTTCTGGCGCAGCGTGGCCTACAGTTTGACCCCAACTTGGTCGATGTATTGATGGAGAATTGGGACACCGTCCAGGCGTTGCGCGAGGACACGTCGATTCGGCTCATGCGCAATTCAATTTTCGGAGATATTCGATGAAGTGTTTGATCCCGGCGGCTTGTTTTGTTGCTGCCGTGACGGCAGCGAGTCCAGCAAATGCTGCCGAGTGGTTGGAAAATCTCACCCTGGAGCAGGCCACGCAGACGGCGCTGCAGAATCACCGCTCAATGCGGGTATCGCAGGCCAGTCTGGAAATGGCCGAGGCCCAGTATCGGCAGGCCATGGCCGCATTTGGCCCCAAGCTCGCACTGGAAGCGGGCTTTCAGCGGGCCGATCAGGACCGCACCTTTACCTTCGCGGGTGTGATTCAAACGCCGGCAATGGACATCAGCGCTACCTTAGGCGGTGTTTTGGGACCGGTTCTTGCCGGCCTGCCGTTGGCAACTCAACAGCAAATTGGCGCAGCCATGGCACAAGGCGCAGGCATCATTGCCAGCCAGACCATCCCCATGAACATCGAAGTCAAGATGTTCGACCGCGATGTTACCAAGGCCGGGCTGAACTTCAGCTATCCGCTGTACACAGGCGGCAAAAAGGAAGCCATCACCGCCATGGCCCAAAAAGGGGTGCAGATCGCCCGCGAAGATCGGCGCAAGACCGAACTGGAGGTGGTGCGCGACGTCAACAAGTACTACCACGGGGCCCAGTTTGCGCAGCAGATGGCCAAGCTGGCCAGCGACACGGTGGAGCGCTTTCAGGCGCTTGAAGACCTGACCGAGCGGCTCTACCAGAACACCTCGCTCAAGGTCAAAAAGACCGACTACCTGCGCAGCAAAACCACCACGGCACTGATCCGCTCGGCCGCGCAGGAGGCGCAATACGGCAGCATCCTGACCAAGGATGCGCTGGCCAACGCCATGGGTTTGCCCCCGCACAGCCAGTTGAGCCTGGCGCCCGCGCTCGATGCCCCGGTTTTTGATGGCAAGCTTGAGACCTTGATCAGCGATGCCCTGGCCTTCAACCCCGACAAGCAGCGTCTGGAACTCGCGATCGCTGCCAGTGAGCACAGGATCGCCGACGCCAAGAGTGCCTACCTGCCCATGGTCGGCCTGGAAGCCTCGGTGTACCAGGTCCACAATGGTTACAAGGACGGTTTGTTCAACGATGCCAACCGCAACGGCTGGACCATTGGCGTGGGCCTCAAATGGGATCTGTTTGATGGTGGCCTGACCCGCGCCAATGTGGATGCCGCGCAGGCCGGGAAAACCAAACTGGAGGAGCAGCGCGTGCTGCTCGACAACGGCCTGGCCTTGCAGGTCAAGGACGACGTGATGCGCATCGAGCGCTCGCGCGCACAGGTCGATGCCAGCGCCAAGGCGCAGGGTTTTGCCGAAGAAAACCGCAGGCTCAACGTGCGTGCGTATCAGGAAGAAATGGTCGAGACCAAGGACGTGATCGAGGCGCAGTTGGTGGAAAGCTTTGCCAGCGCTAGCTTGTACCGCGCCCGCCACGAGCTGCGCTCGGCGTTGGCCGAACTTGACTTTTTGGTGGGCAAGGCCGTGCAACAGACCAGGCCCTGAGCATGATCGGGCGCTGGTTTGGCCGACTTTGGATGGCACTGCTGTTGCTGGCGCCGGGTTTGTGCTTGGCTCAGCCCCAGACCCAGACGCTACCGGCGATGACCATGGGCATCTACTTGCCCGTGGTGCGCGATGTGCCGCGCAAGGATGTCGAAGTCTCATTGAATTTCTGGATTCTGGAAATGGCGAAGGATGCCAATCTGGGTTTCAACCCAGTGCACTTCTATACCGACCTGGGCGAGATGAAGCGCGATTTCGAGAGCGCCACAATCAATTTCGTGGTGGCTCCCGCGCTGAGCGTGGCCAGGTTGTTTCGGATGGACGATCTAGCCGATGGTTTCACCGCTTACCGTCAGGTACCCGATGATTTGATCCTGGTGGTTCGACGCGACGCCGGCATCCGCACGCCAGCTGACCTGCCCGGCAAACGTATGGCGTTGCTCAAGGATGACGAACTCAGCGACGTTTACCTCGATACCCTCATGCTTAATGCTGGTAAGTCAGGCACGGCCGATCTGATGTCGGTGACCCGTGAAGAACGCTCAAAAAATCTCATTTACAGGCTTTTTTTTAACAAGGCTGACGCGACACTGATTTACCGAAATTCTTATGACACAGCCGTAGCGCTGAACCCGCAGGTTGCTGCAACGCTGCAGATCCTCGATGGCTTCACCTTTAAGACACAGGCACCCTACACCGCACTATTTTCCAAAAGGGTCACTCCAGAGGACCGGGAAGTCATCACCCGCTCAGCGCTCAAAGTTGACAACTCGCCGCGAGGCCAGCAGGTGGTTGCGATCTACCAAGCTGACCATATGGCGCGCACCCGTGTCGCAGACCTTTTGCCTTACCAGCAATTGCTGCAAGACCACCAAGCTCTCAAGGCGGGTCTCAAACCTGTCAAGAAGGTGGCGCGATGAGGGCGTTTGCGCGCTGGCTGTGGCTGCTGGCCTTGCTGGCAGCTGGTTTGGGCGCCGCCCGCGCCGATGGGCCACCGCCGCTGGCCATCGGCTTCTATCTCCCCGTCATTCGGGATGTGCCGCGCAAAGACGTCGAGGTTTCCCTGCGGTTTTGGGCCGAGGAACTTGCCAGAGGGGCCAACATGGGTTTCCAGCCGGTGCGCATGTACGACAAGATCGCAGACATGAAGCATGACGTGGACGCCGGGCTGATCAACATGGTTGTCGCGACATCGATGGGCCTGGTCCAGCATTTTCGCGCCGAGGAACTGGCCGACGCTTTCACCGGGTACAAGGTGTTGTCTGACGATTTAATACTGGTGGTACGCCGTAATGTCGGCATCCGTTCGCCGACCGACTTGGCGGGCAAGCGCCTGTCTTTGCTTGATGCGGATGAGCTGACCGACATCTATCTGGCCACGCTGCTTATGAAATCGGGTCTGCGCGCTGACTTCAGTCAACTCGCAGAAGTGCGGCGGAAAAGAACCGGAAACAAATCGGTGCTCGACCTGTTTTTTGACAAGGCGGACGCGGCCCTGGTCTACCGCAACAGCTTTGAGACGGCGATCGCCCTGAATCCGCAAGTCGGACAGGTGCTGCAGGTGCTCGAGGCCTATACCTTCAAGACCCGTTCGCCTTTCACGGCGCTGTTTTCCTCCCGGATGCGCCCTGAGTACCGCACATTGCTCATGGATAGCGCCATGAAGTCGCTTGACTCCCCGCGTGGTCGCCAAGTGCTGGAAATCTACCACGGCGAGGTGTTCGAACGTTCACGGGTACAGGACCTGGAACCTTATCGTCAGCTGCTGGAAAATTACCGCGCACTGCGGGCCACCAGCAGTGTGGAGAGGAACCCCGCGAAATGACGCTGAGGAGTTTCCTGTGCTGGCCTGCCTTTGCGCTGTGGGCCAGCGTCGCGGCTGCCGCCCCGCCCACGGACGAGACCTTGCGTGTGGCGGTGCACCTGGGCGCGGTGCGCGATGCCAGCCGCGCCGATGTCGAAGCTTCGCTGAGCATCTGGGCGGCCGAGCTCAGTAAAGTCATTGAGGTCCCCGCGCAGTTTCAGTTTTTTGACACCGTCACCGAAATCAAGCCACTTCTGCAAGCAGGCAAGGTCAACTTTGTGATTGCCGATGGTCTTGATCTGGTGCGGAACTTTGAGCCGGGCGAACTGGTTGACGGGTTTGGTGGCGTGGGACCCCGTGAAGAATCGGTGTTGTTGCTGGCGAACAAGGACGCCGGCATGCGCAGTGCCAGGGACCTGGCGGGAAAGCGCGTGGTTTTGCTCGCCGACAACGGCATCTCTGATTTGCTGCTGCGGACCATCTGTCTGCGCTCAATGCGCCACAGCTGCGCTCAGGCGGCGCTGGCTGTCAGCAAGGTCAGCCGCAGCCGCCAACAAGTGCTGAAAGTATTTTTCGCCAGCGCTGATGCGGCGCTGGTACGGGGCTACGCCTATGAGTTGGCCGCAGAAATGAACCCGCAAGTGCGCGATCGGGTGCAAATTGTCGAGCGCATTGCGCTCTACCCTGGCGCGTTTGGCTTGTTCAGCCACAAGGTTAGCCAGAAGTTCCGCGATTACGTGATCAGTCGGGTTCCTCTAATAAGAAATTACCCACGCGGGCGCCAGATGATGGAGGTGATGCAGTCCGAGCAAATTGGCCCGGTGCCCGCCGCCGCGCTCGAGCCCATCCGTGCCCTGATGCGAGAGCATGATGATTTGTACAGGAAGTGGGGGGCAGAGAACAAATGAAGTCCGATTCCAATTCACCTGCCCAGCCCAGGACCCATCGCATTTTTGTTCGCGTGTTTCTCATGTTTGGCGGCTTGCTGCTGGCCCTGACGCTGCTCTACGATGTGCTCATCATTCCCTTGCAGCGCGACTCCCTGCTCAAGGTCATGTATTCCCAGGCTTCCATCGTGTCGCGCTCCATCATCCAGGCCAGCACCGATGCCATGCTCACCGATGATTTTGGCTTCATTGTGGAGCACAACCTGCAGGTGGTGTCCAATAACAAGAGTATTCGGTCGGTCCTGATTGTGCCCAAGCGCGGCAATGTCATGCGCATCACGCCCCAGGGCTGGACCATGACCGAGGCCGACAAGTTCGTGAACGCCCTTGCGGTCTTGCAGCGTGAGGAGTATGGCGTCATCACCGAGCCCGGTGGCGGCTCTGCCTACCGCTACGCGGGGCCTATTCAATTTAGCGGTGTGCCTTGGGGCGCGATCCAGATGGATTTCAACACCGCCGAGTACGACGCCAATATCAGCCAGATGTATCGCCAGTTGTCGTACATCTCAATCCTGGCGGTGCTGATCATTTTGCCCATTGGCTACTTCTTCGCCCGTTGGCTGACGCGCCCGATCGCGATCATCTCCGAGGCTGCATCGCGCGTGGCCACGGGCGACCTGTCGGCGCAGGTCCAGATCAAACGAGACGACGAGATCGGACAACTGTCGGACAGCTTCAACCAGATGGTTCAAGCGCTGCGACAGAGTCGGGAGCATTTGCGCCACTACAACGAGGAACTCGAACACAAGGTTACTGAGCGCACGCAGGAACTTGACGAGCTCAACCGCTCGCTGGACCAACGTGTGCAGGACGAGATCGCCAAACGCAAGCGCCAGGAGGTGCTGCTCATCCAGCAGTCGCGCCTGGCCGCCATGGGCGAGATGATTGGCGCCATTGCCCACCAGTGGCGCCAGCCGCTCAACGCTTTGAGCCTGGTGCTGCAAAACATGCACATGCAACATCGCTCGGGTCAGCTCACAGAGGAATCCATGACGCGGCTAGAGGACAAAGCCACACGCCTGACGGCCCGCATGTCATCGACCATCGACGAGTTCCGTGATTTTTTCAAGCCCGGGAAGGCACGGGAGCGCTTCAACCTGAACAACAGCATGGAGTCGGCATTGGACATCATGGAGGCGACGTTCAAGAGTCATGGGATCGAGGTGACCCTTGAATGCGATCCCGAAATCGAACTGACGGGCGTGGCCGGTGAGTTGGCCCAAGTCTTTCTCAATTTGCTCAGCAACGCCAAGGATGCCTTGTTGGCCCACCAAAAAGGTGCCCGCACCATCGTGATGCGGGCTGTCAGGGTACAGGACCGGGTTCACATTGACGTGCAGGACAATGGTGGTGGCATCGCGCAGGACGCGTTCGACAAGATATTTGAGCCCTATTTCACCACCAAGGAAGAGGGCAAGGGCACCGGCATTGGTCTGTACATGTCCAAGATGATCGTGGAGAGCTATTGGGTGGGTCGCCTCAATGCGACCAATCTGACGGACGGCGTCCGCTTCACGATTGATCTTCCCGTCACGCCGACTTAGCGCAGTCGGGCGTGGTTCGGCTCAGGGCCGGGTCGCCATCACAGCAGCCGGGCTTCCATCCAGCCGCGCAGGCTGTTCACGAAAGCGAACTCCGTCGCCCGTGGCAGGTCTGTGACAGGCACAACCGCCTCAACCAAGCGGCCCGCCTCCAGAAACTTCTGGCGAGCAACGCCACCGAGCAGTCCGCAGTGCAGAGGCGGCGTGACCCATTGACCATCCAGTAGCAATGCAATGTTGCCACGAGTGCATTCGGTGATCTCGCCGTGGCGGTTCCACAGCAGGGTGTCAAAAATAGCCGGATTGGTCGGGGCAAAGGCGTCGTAGTGGGCGCGGTGCGTGGTCTTGAAGCGCACGAATTCGCTGTCGCAGGCCTCAAATGCACCGCGGGCGAGTTGCAGTGTCACGGGTGCTGGCGGTTCCGCCAGCGCAAAGGCTTGCGCGTCAAACTGTCCCTGCGCCGTGAGTTGCAGCCGCACCCGCCAAATGCCCGCAGGATGGACGCTTGCCAGTTGGTCAAGCGCTTGCTGCGCACGGTCCAGGGCAAAGGGGTAAGAAAAATGCGCGCCCGCTCTTGCCATGCGTGCCAGATGGGCTAACGCATCGCGCAACTGGCCGCTTTCCAGGCGCAGGGTCTCCAGCAGGTTGAAGGGCTGGCTGGCGCGCTCCAGAAAACCGCGCTTGTGCCGCCATTCCTGCCATTCGCCCTCGGCTGTGGCGTCGGCGGTGATGCCGCTGCCAATGCCGCAGCGCGCCGCCGATCCCTGCAAGGTGACGGTGCGGATGGCTACGTTGAAGGTGGCATGCCCGCCCGGGCGCAGCACGCCAATGGCCCCGCAGTACACCCCACGGGCCTGGGGTTCGAGCGCCTTGATCATTTGCATGGCGCGCACTTTGGGGGCGCCGGTGATGGAGCCGCAGGGAAACAGGGCCGCAAATACGTCGGTTAGCGTAGTTCCCGGTCGCGTCGTGGCCACGACGTCTGAGCTCATCTGGAGCACCGTGGGCAGGGTTTCGACGTGAAACAGCCGGGGAACGTTCACGGAGAACGGCTGGGCGATGCGTGAGACATCGTTGCGAATCAAATCGACGATCATCACGTTCTCGGCGCGCTCCTTGGGCGAGGTTTGCAGCCACTCGACCTGCTGAGCGTCTTCTTGCGCGTTGGCACCCCGGGGCGCAGTGCCCTTCATGGGCCGCACCAAAATCTGGTCGCCCTGCCAGTCGAAAAACAGCTCGGGTGACACGGACAGAACTTGTTCGTCGCCAGTGTCGATGAACGCGGCATAACCCTTCGGCTGGGCCCGGTGCAGGGCCCGGAACAAGGCTTGCGCGTTGCCCTGAAACTGGCCGTCCAGCAGCGCGGTGTAGTTGATCTGGTACAGCTCTCCGGCCGCAATAGCTTCGTGAATGCGCGCCATTTGCTGATCGAATTCGACGCGGCTCAGGCTCGGGCGCCATTCGATTGCCGCGGCGCCGTGCGTTGCTTCTTCGGGCCAGGGCAGGGCCTGGTCGAACACAGCAAACCAGGCCAGCGGGCTGTCAACCGCGTGCACCGAAAAGGCGGCATCAAAGGCGGGCGCGGCCTCGTAGCGCAAATAGCCCACGCACCAGCGGCCCTGCTGCGAGAGCACCTGCACCGAATCGAGCAAGGGACGAACCTGCGCCAGCGTATGCGCTACCAGAATCTGGCTCGGATGATCAAAGGCGCAGCGCAGGGTGTTGCCTTGACCCCGCTGAGGCTGGCAAAAATCGATCAGTACGCGAACGCTTGGTTGCTTCATGAGTTCAATCGGGATTGTTTGACACGACCTGCCCGTGCCTCAGATTGAGGGCGGGTGGACGCTCATTGGTGACCCTTCAAAAAATCAGCGGCCAAATCGAGCACCGTCTGCAGGGCATGGGGATCGTCGGCGGGAACCACCTGGCGCTCGGGCATGGAGCGCAGCCAGGTGAGCTGGCGCTTGGCGAGTTGGCGGGTGGCAAAAATGCCCTTGTCACGCAGCTCGCTCATGGGCCACAGGCCGTCCAGCGCCTGCCAGGCCTGGCGGTAGCCCACGCAGCGCATGGAGGGCAGGTCGGCGCTCAAGTCTGCCCGCGCACGCAGCGCAACCACCTCATCGACAAAGCCCTGGGCCAGCATGGCGTCAAATCGCTGAGCAATGCGCGCATGCAACCAGGGCCGTTCCCTGGGTTCGAGCGACACCAACAAGTGGCTGTTGTTGAAAAATCTATGATGTTTTTCACCTCTAGCCCCTGTCGCATATGAATTATCAGCTATTAATTTAGTAGTATGAAAGGACGACAGCGGTTGGCCCGAAAGGTGAAAAACTTCCAGGGCGCGACTGATGCGCTGAGTGTCTGCGGGGCTCAGACGCTTTGCTGTGACCGGGTCCACAGCGGCCAGCTCGGCGTGCAGGGCTGGCCAACCTGATTGCGCGGCCTGCGCCTCGATCCGGGCGCGCACGGCGGGGTTCGCGCCGGGCATGTCGTCCAGCCCGCCAAACAGGGACTTGAAGTACAGCATGGTGCCGCCCACGAGCAGGGGAACACGCCCACGAGCGCTAATCTCGCCGATGAGGCGCCGGGCGTCGGACACAAACTCGGCGGCACTGTAGGCGTTAAGCGGTTCGCGAATGTCGATCAGGTGGTGGGGCACGGCGGCCAGTTCCTGGGTGCTGGGTTTGGCCGTGCCGATGTCCATTCCGCGATAGACCAGCGCCGAGTCCACGCTGATAATTTCTGCCTCAAACGCTTGCGCTATGGCCAGCGCCGCTGCCGTTTTGCCTGAGGCGGTAGGGCCGGCCAGACAGATACAGGCCCCCACGCTTGCCACTGCGTGTGCTGCGCTGCCCCCCGAGGGGGCTGTTCCAGCTTGGGGCGGCCCGGCGCTGGAACTTTCGCCCCTCACGCCAGTCACTGCGTGTGTCTGCGGCTGTGGGGCAACGTTATTCACTGGTGGAGCCATGTTTTTGCACCAGGGTCCATGCCACGATGGCGATGACCACGCTCCAGAACCAGACGCCGTACACCAGCGGTAATACCGTGCCGTCCATGCGGCCGCCCAGCCAGCTCCCGATGGCGAAGGCAACCAGCATCATCAGAAAGCCGTTGAGCGCCGAGGCGGCACCGGCTGACTGGGGAAACGGTCCGACGGCGCCCACCTGGCTGCAGGGCTGGTGAATGCCGTGACCGAGCATGAACAGATAAAAGGGAAGCATGATGGCCCAGGGAGATTGCCATCCTGCCAGCGCCAGAGCGCCCATGAGTGTGCCGCCGCCCAGCGAGAGTGCCCCGGCGATGGCCACCGAGCGGCGCACCCCAAAGCGCCCCAACAGGCGCCGGCAAACAAAGGTTCCTGTCAGATAGGCCAGCGCCATCGAGAACATCAGCAACCCATAGTGGGTTTTGCTCAATCCCAGCACCTCGATGAATACAAACGAAGATGACGCCAGAAACGTGAACAATCCGCCATACGCGGCGCTGGAGAGCACCGAAAAAGTCAAAAAGGTGGGATGACGGGCGATGGTGAGCCAGTTGCGCAGCAGGGTAGCCGGTTCGAGGGCCCGGGTGTTCTTTTGGGGTACGGTTTCAGAAAAACGCAGTGACACCAGCGCCAGCGAAGCCGCTCCAAAGATGGCCAGCGCCAGCAGGGCCACCCGCCAGCTGAACCAATCCGAGAGCAGGCCGCCCAGCGGCGCACACAGGCAGGCGATCAGGCCCAGACCGCTCAGGCCCTTGGACATGACGCGAGCGCCCTGCGCGGGCGTGTACAGGTCGCGTACCACGGCGCGGGCGCACATCACGGCCGCGCCCATGGCGGCTCCCTGAGCGGTTCGCAGCGCAATGAGCGTATCCATCGAACGCGCAAAGGAACTCGCCACGGCTGCCAACACGTACACACTCAAACCGATCAGGAGAATGGGCCGCCTGCCAAAGCGGTCAGACAGCGGTCCCCAGATCAGTTGCGACAAGCCAAAAGCGAGCAGCAAGGCTGTGAGCGTGAGCTGCGCCTGGGCCATGGAGGCATGAAAACTCGCCGTCAGAGCGGGCAGGGCCGGCAGATACAAATCGGTGGTGACGGGTTGCAGGCCCAGCAAAAGCGAGAGTACCAGCACGACCATGCCGGGCGGCATGGCGGGAGCGGCAATAGCAGGTTGGGAAGCAGACATCGCGCTGAGCGTATCAGACAAACGATGCCCGCCCCCGGGCGGACCCCGCAGGATGCGCGACCCATACCGCCGGACGCGGCAGGCTCGCTAGCTGATGGCGAGTTTCTTGGACGCTGAGCCCGCTTTTTTGGGCAGGTCAAGGGTCAAAACGCCATCCTCGTACTTGGCAACGGCCTTGGACTCGTCAACGTCCTGAGCCAGCGAAAAAGCCCGTGATACGCTGCCGTAATAGCGCTCGCTGCACAGCAGCTTGCCACCGTCGCCCTTGGTCTCTTTTTCGCTCCTGGTCTCGGCGTCGATCTGGACCATATTGCCGTCGATACGCACATTGATGTCTTCTTTTTTGACGCCCGGTAAGTCCGCACGGACCTTGAACGCACCGTTCTTTTCCACCACATCAATCCGGATGTCCATTTCAGTTGCGGTTTTCTCAAGCCGCGTGGGTGCCAGAAAGCGCCGGAACATGGATTCAAATGGATCACTGACGGCGGGCTCAAACAAACGCAAGTTCGTCATGTTGGTTCTCCTTGAACACACCTTGCACACACTGCCAGTGGCGGTCAGCAAAGTGCTGAACCACCGGGCAGCACCGTAAACAGTCTAATCAGTGTGGTGGCATTGGGTATGATATTTCGCAACGCAATTTCTTTCCGCCACTGCTGCAGCGTGTGCATTTTCGCCACAGTGGCGGGGCTCTAAGAATTACCGACACTCTGGCCTGTATCATTTGTGGACCATGAACGTCAACAGTCGCGTCGGCCACCAACAGCAACTTGTGCCATGACGATCCAAACCGTCGATGCATCCCACGCGCTGTCCGCAGGCTGTCGGCTGCTGTTTGACCGCAATCCGTTGCCGATGTGGGTTTACGACTTGCGCAACCTGCGCATGCTGGCGGTCAATGACGCAGCGCTGGCGCGTTACCGCTACAGCCGTCAGTCGTTTATCGCTCTGAGCCTGCCCGATCTGTATCACCCTGACCACGCCACGCACCTGCATGCTGAACTCCAGCGTGCCCACGCATGCGGCGCGGGAGCCCGGTGGCGGCTGCGGTGTTCCGATGGTGAACCGGTCGAGGTTGAGATCGTGTCCGAAGATGTGGAATTTGCTGGCAACCCTGCTCGCATGGCCCTGGTTTCGGACCTGGGCGAGAAGCACCGCGCCGAGCAGGAACTGCTCGAGGAGCGAGAAGCACTGCGAACCGTGGTTGATACAACCACGGATGCCATTCTCAACGTGGATCAGGACGGAAAAATTTGCGCTTTCAACACTGGTGCCGAGAACGTCTTTCACCGGACGCGTCAGAGTATGTTGGGGCAGGGCATCGAGATGCTGCTACCGGAGCGCTTTCGGTCCGAACACCCGCTGCAGATGCATGCCTTTGCCCAATCGGGCGTCAGGAGTCGCAAAATGGGTGTGTCCTTGGTCAAGGGGCTTCGTGCCGATGGTCAGGAACTCGATCTGGAGGGAAACATCTCCCAGTTGGTGGTGGGACCGCGCCGGGTCACCGTGGTGTGCCTGCGCGACGTCACCCGCCGGGTTCGTTCGGACGCCGAATTCGCGCGCTCGCGCTCTCAACTGGCGGACCTCACCCACAAACTCATGCAACAGGAGAAAATTCTGGTGCACCGACTGGCCCAGTCGCTGCACGACCAGTTGGGTCAGACGATTGCAGCGATCCGGATGGCCCACGACACGGTTGTTGCCCTGCAGGAGGGTGAGCCTGCGGGTGCTGTCAAAAGGGTGCAGGATCAAATGGGAACGTTGATCGGGCAAGCGGTCCACCAGGTTCGCCAGGTGCTGATGGACCTGAGACCGCCTTTGCTGGAGGAACAGGGGCTTGCCGCCGCTCTTGACAACGAATTGCGCAGCCGCTCGCTGGCGTTCCCGCAAATGGATATCCTGATCGATCTGGCACCGCAGGTTGCGCCCATGCGCTGGCCCCACGAAGTGGAATATGCCGCGTTCATGGTAGCGCGTGAGGCAGTGGACAACGCGTTGAGGCATGCTGGTGCCACAACGATCCACGCCTGCCTGCAGGGGTCGTCGTCTCTCCTGCAGCTGGAAGTCACTGACGACGGGGTCGGCATGACCGAAGGCGCGGCACCGCAAACCGGCCACCTTGGCATTCTCGGCATGAGGGAGCGTGCCCAGGCAGTGGGTGCTGATTTTTGCATGCGCTCAAGTGAGAATCCCGGTACCCGGGTGAGCTTTTGCTGGCAGGAGACGGTATGACCCGGTTGTACCTTGTCGACGACCACCAACTCATGCGAGAGGGTCTGCGAGCACTGCTCGAAGCCAAGGGCCACAAGGTGGTGGGCGAATCGGCCGACCCAACCGAGGCCCTGGCCGATTTGCTGCGCCTGCGCCCGGAAGTGCTGTTGCTGGACCTCAACCTGGGCGCACGATCGGGTTTCGAATTGCTGGCGGAGTTGCAACGGCGCGCCCTGCCGACACGGTGCGTGGTGTTGACCATGTCGGCCCAGCCGCGTCAGGTTGCCGAAGCCCTGCGCATGGGCGCCAGTGCTTATGTGCTCAAGGGGTCAGCCGGCAGTGACCTGCTCAGTGCCATTGATGCCGCCGTTCAGGGCAAGAAGCATCTGGGATCAGCGGTGGCTGAGTTGGCCCTCCAGGCTTTCACGCAGGACGAGGACTGCAACGATCCCCTGCGCCTGTTGTCGCCACGCGAGCGCCAAATCATCCTCATGGTGGTCAAGGGAAATTCCAGCGCGGAAATTGGCGAAAAGCTGCATTTGTCGCCCAAGACGGTTGCCACCTATCGCAGCCGTTTGATGGCCAAACTGCAGGTCAGTGACGTTCCGGCCCTGGTGCGGCTGGCCGTTCGATGCCGACTGATCGACGCCGATGACCAGGGCCTCAGAGATCGCCGATCCGGTGATTCCCCGCACACTTTATCCAACCCTCCTCGCGTCACCAATCAAAAACTCCCTACAGACGAATCTGCAGCTGACACATAAAGTTACATCCCGGGGCGTGACTGCGTACCTGCTGTACACAGCATCCGGGCAAAGGGGGAAAAATATGATGAACTTGCAGACCGTAATGCCGGGAACGGGCCGCTGGCAACCATCGACCAATGTGTCGCCAATCAAGGCCGAAGGTGATGAATTCTGGTCCGACCTGCCTGAGTTGTTGAAGTTGCTGCGGTTTGACGGCCGCATGCACGAATCGAGCAATGACAGCCTTTTCAGGCGTCGGCGTATCAAGGCCGGGCAATCGGCCTTGTCCATGGGCCAGCCTTTTGATGGCTTGTATGTGGTTCGCCTTGGTGCGCTCAAGACCCTGATGACCCATGCGGACGGAACCGAGCATGCGCTGGCGTTCCCCATGAAGGGTGACCTGCTGGGATTTGACGGTGTTTGCAAGAACAAATACCTCAGTGAGGTGGTCGCTTTAACCGACTGCGACCTGATCAAGATTCCGGGGGCCGAGATGTTTGCACCCTCGCGCACCTGCAATGACATCGAACGGTTGGCATATTGGGCCATCAGCCGGGAGATCGTTCAGGAGCAGACGGCCTATGCCCTGTACCACTCGACCAAGTCCGAGGCGCGGGTGGCGCGGTTTCTGCGCATTCAGTCCGACCGGTTCAGTGCCATGGGTTATTCGGCAAGCCGGTTTACCCTGCCCATGACACGGCGCGATATCGGCAACCACCTCAATGTCACCCTTGAAACGGTCAGCCGTGCCTTCTCGGCGCTGAGCCACCAGGGAATCATCTCGGTGGAGCGGCGCGATATCAACATTCTCTCGCTGGACGCACTGCGCAAATTTGAGAGCTGAATGAAGGTCGGATGGGAGGCCCATCAAGCGTTGCCATCAGGTAACCGCGTTGGCAACAGAGGTTAGATAACGTAATTGTCAACGCACAAGCGCTCTGCAGTGCCTACAGTGGTTTGACCATCAGTCAAGAATGGTCAAACCGCAGGCGAGCAGGAGGTCAGCTTGAACACAATCGACCGGTACCGGCCAGCGCCCGGCGTCATGAGGCCGTGGTAATGGGTTATCGGAAAAACCCGCCCGATGCTGCGCAGTTGCGTCGACTCGCCCATGAGCGAGTTTCAAAACGCCTGTCGGGTGGGGTTGATCTTTCGGATCCGGTCCAGGTCCGCAGTTTTCTGGAAGAGCTGGAAATGCGCCAGATCGAATTGGCTCAGCAGAGCGCCGAGTTGGCGACCAGCCGGGCGCAGTTGGAAGCCGCGCTCAATCAATGCCGGGAGCTTGAGGAGTTGTCGCCAGTGGGCAGTCTGACGCTCTCCGCAACCGGCGCGATCACACGATTGAATCTTGCGGCATCACGTCTCCTCAGCAGAGATCGATCGTGGCTGATGGGTCGCCACTTCGCCGCGCATGTGATGCAGGCCGAGCAACTCCTGTTGCAGGGCCTGCTTGAGCGCACGGCCAAAGCGCAGGGGGAGCACAGTGTGGAGGTGACGCTGTTCGCCGATGGTCAGCCCTCGTATTTTGTGCACATCAAGGCTGCGGCGCTTTTGCATGAGCCAGGCTGGCAGCTGGTTCTGGTGGATTTGACCGAGCACCGTCGCCATGAAGAGCGCGCCCGCGTGAACGAGGAACGCTGGAAGCTGGCGCTTGAATCGGCGGGAGACGGAGTCTGGGATTGGGAGGTGCGTACGGGCGCGGCTGTCTTTTCCAGTCGGTATGCCGAGCTCTATGGCTACACCGAAGACGATTACGGGCACCGTTTTGAAGACTGGAGCGCCCGCATTCATCCCGACGACAAGCTCGATGTGATGGCGCAAGTGCGCGAGCATCTGATGGGGCGAAGCGCCTATTTTTCCAGCGAACACCGGGGGCGATGCAAGGACGGGGGGTGGAAATGGGTGCTTGCCCGGGGTGCCGTGGTCAGCCGCACCGACGACGGCACCGCCCTGCGAATGGTGGGCACGCATGTGGACATTACCCGCAGAAAGCACAGTGAGGATGCTTTGCGCACTGGCGCGCGTTTTCAGCAGGCGGTGTTTGATTCTCTGTCGGCCCAGGTGGCGGTGGTCGATCGCAATGGCCTGGTGCTGCAGGTCAATGCCGCCTGGCGCGAGCGCGCCATCAACAGCGGGCTCTCGGACGGGTCAAGTTGCATTGGAGGTCAATACCTCGAACTGCTGGCACGCTTGACTGGAAACGACGCTCAGACCGTTGCCGCGGTCGCCGAGGGCATGGCCGCTGTCAGGGCCGGCGATGTGGAGTACTTCAACTTGCCCGCACCGTTTCAGGCACCAGGCGACCAGCGCTGGTTCACCCTGAGGATTACGCCGGTGCATGACGCCGGGCAAAGAATGGTGGTCAGTCACGAGGACGTGAGCGACCTCAAGGCCGCCGAGCTGGCCAGCTGGCGGCTGGCCAACATCGATTCTCTGACTGGGGCCTTGAGCAGGCTCAATTTCCTGAACCTCGCCGAGCAAGAGCTGGCCCGCGCCACCCGCTATGCGCTGCCACTTATGGTGTTGATGCTCGACCTTGACCATTTCAAGCGCATCAATGACAGGTACGGTCACGCTGCCGGGGATGCCGTCCTGCGCGGGTTTGTGCAGACGGTGGCCGGCGTGTTGCGTGAATCCGATTTTGTGGGGCGCATCGGGGGCGAGGAATTCGCCGTCATGCTACCCAACACCACCCTGGAGGGCGGGCGGGCGCTGGCCCAGCGCATCATCGAAAGCGTTCGCGCCAGCCCGATTGAGATCGGACAGCACACCATCAACTACACCGTGAGCATCGGCGCCGGCTGCCTGTCGGGAGAGACTTCTTTCGTGGCGTTGCTGGGCTTGGCGGACAACGCGCTCTATCGCGCCAAGGAGGGCGGTCGAAACCGGCTGGAGGTGGAGCCCCGCTAGGATATTGGACAACAGCGCATTCTGCTTCGTGTCCCCCGGCCTGCGGCCCCCTCCTTTTACCTGCACAGAGCGCTCTGCCACCCAACCTCCTGGACGATCTGCGCCCAGCGCAAAGCTTTGACACCGTCAGTTGAGCAATTGCAGCGCGTGGTCAATGCGCTGTTTGAGCTCGGTTCCCTGGTAGAGGGTCAAGTCACTGGCCACGCAGCTTCTGAGCGCGTGGTCTGCCGCGCGACTCAGGCAGGGCCGAAGTTCGCCAAGCATCGGGCTCGATGCAATGAGCACCAGCCGGGAACAGCGCTGTTCGGACACGCCCTTGTTGATGTACTCGGCCAGTTGCCGCGCAAAGCTTGATCTGGCCTTGGCCTGACGCTGCGTGTGGGGTTCGAACTGGGTTCCCGCGTGCGCTGTGCGGCCATGCCCCTTGGTCTGATCGTCTGCTAATTTGTCAGCCGTGTTAGCAGTATCCGCCCTGGCTTCAGATTGCACAAAATCAGCCAGTTCGGTGAGCGCAAGACCGGTTTCAGGTCGATCAAAACAACGCGCACGTTCAGCGTTGGCTACCAAAATCCATGTGTTTTCCATAATCGTCCTCTTGTCTCCTGGTTTTGGTCAATAGCAAAATAGCTGGTCCTGAGGGGTGGCATCGGGCTCGTCCATCCGGGCAGAGAGGTGGGCCGGAACGCTCGCGCAGTGCCTGGCGGTGGGACAGACAAACCAATGCATGAGGATCGGCCTGGTGTTCATGGTTGTGCGTTCAGGAAGCCGACGCTGCAGTTCAACAAAAATGATGCATCCGCAGCACATGTCTCATAGTGCTTCGGTGAGAACAAACGGTCTTGAGAAACCTCAACCGGAGTGAAGAAACGCAGACTTTCGTGGCGATTGCGGGCAGGTCAGGCGGTCTGTCGATCCGCCTCGATGGCGATTTCAACGGCTTCGCTCACATCGTCGAGCAAGATGAATTGCAATTGCTCGCGTGCGTCGCGCGGCACGTCTTCAAGGTCCTTGCGGTTGCGCGCGGGCAACATCACCTTTTTGATGCCAGCGGCCATGGCCGCCAAAACCTTTTCCTTGATGCCGCCCACAGGCAGCACCAGTCCGCGCAGACTGATCTCCCCGGTCATTGCAATGTCACTTCGAACCGGTCGATTCATGAACATTGAGGCCAGCGCAATGAAGATGGCCACGCCGGCGCTGGGGCCATCTTTGGGGATTGCGCCCGCAGGAACGTGGACATGTACGTCCATTTTTTCGAAAGAAGTCGGGTCCATTCCGAACTTCTTGGCCCGCGACTTCACCAGTGTCAACGCAGCCTGAGCCGACTCTTTCATGACGTCGCCAAGTTGACCGGTTAAAATCAATTTGCCACTACCGCTGTTGCGGCTGGCCTCGACGAACAGAATGTCGCCACCAGCCGAGGTCCAGGCCAGGCCAGTGGCCACCCCGGGCATTCCCGAGCGCAGGGCCGCCTCGTTCTCGAACTTCGCCGGACCGAGGATTTCGGCCAGATCTGGCGCATCCACTGAAGTACTGTGGGTCAGCTCTTCAGCGATGCGCACGGCCGCGCGGCGGCACAGGGCACCAATTTGACGCTCCAGGTTGCGTACGCCCGCCTCCCTGGTGTAATCGCGAATTAGCGCGACGATCGCGCCGTCGGTGATTTCCAGCTGCCCCGCCTTGAGCCCGGCTTCCTCGAGCTGGCGAGCCACCAGATACCGACGGGCAATTTCGCTCTTTTCCTGCTGGGTGTAGCCCGCCAGCGTCAGCACCTCCATGCGGTCACGCAGGGGGCCAGGAATGGGGTCGAGCACGTTGGCCGTGGCAATGAACATCACCTGAGACAGGTCGTAGGGCACGGCCAGGTAGTTGTCGCGAAAATTGTTGTTTTGCTCCGGATCGAGCACCTCCAGCAGCGCCGCGGACGGATCACCGTGCAGACCTACGCCAAGTTTGTCGATCTCGTCGAGCATCATCACGCAGCCCCGGGTACCGGCTTTCTTGAGGGCCTGAATCACGTTGCCGGGCAGGGCGCCAATGTAGGTGCGTCGATGACCGCGGATTTCGGCCTCGTCATGTACCCCGCCCAGAGACACGTGCACGAACTTGCGGTTCAGCGCCCTCGCAATGGACTGTCCCAGGGAAGTCTTGCCCACGCCGGGGGGGCCCACCAGGCAAAGAATGGGGCCGCGACC
This sequence comes from uncultured beta proteobacterium, assembly GCA_963784775.1. GTDB lineage: Bacteria > Pseudomonadota > Gammaproteobacteria > Burkholderiales > Burkholderiaceae_C > Rhodoferax. The sequence continues at coordinate 489,649 of CAWAST010000007.1, forward strand.
ATCGGGCTTGAGCTTGCGTACGGCCAGAAATTCAAGAATTCGCTTCTTGACCTGCTCCAGCCCAAAATGGTCTTCGTCCAGCACGGCCCTGGCGCGCGCCACATCAATGGTGTCAGGCTCAGGGGTCTTCCACGGAACCTCCACCAGCCATTCCAGGTAGGTGTGTACCATTGAATATTCGGAGGACCCATCGGACATGCGCGCCAGACGCTTGAGCTCTTTGCGGGCCTGTTTTTCCACTTCCTCGGGCATGTGGGCCTGCGCAATCAATTCGCGCAGTTCCGCAATTTCGGCGGAGCCATCTCCAGCATCCTCTCCCAGCGCTTTCTGTATTGTTCGTGCCTGCTCGCGCAGCAGGAATTCGCGTTCACGCTCTCCCAGCGAGGCCTTGGTCTGCGCGTCGATGTCGCGCGAGAGTTGCAAGACTTCGATCCGGTGCGACAGCAGTTCCAGAAGCCGGTCCATTCTGCGGCGCAGATCGACCTCTTCGAGCAGTTCCTGCTTCTCGGACGGCTTGATGTCCACATAGCCTGCAACCAGGTCGGCGAGCATGCCCGGGGCCTCAATGCCGTGAACGGCACGCACCATCTCGTGGGGCATCTGGGGCAGCAGTTCCAGAACCTCGCTGGCACGTTCGCGCAGTTGCATAAAGCGCGCTTCAATCTCCTTGTCGTCCGCGCCTTCAGGTTCTGCGATCCGCTCGACGTTGGCCAGCGTGAACGCTGGGTTGTCGAGATAGCCTGTGACTCGAAAGCGTTGCTGGCCCTGGCAGACGATGTGATGGGTGCCGTCCGGGGTTGTGACATAGCGCAGGATTGACGCAACGGTTCCCATGGGGAAAAGCCCGTGGGGCGCAGGCTCGCTCTCCTGGGGGTCGGTTTGCATCAGGATGCCGATGGGGCGCTGCGCCTTGATGGCGAACTGGGCTGCGGCGACGGACTTCTCGCCGTCCATGGCCACGGCAACAATCATTCCCGGAAACAAAACCAGGTTGCGCACCGGCACAATGGCCAGTGACTCCTCGGGTATTGCCAATGGCTTGCCCGTGGTGTGGGTGGCGGTGACGGTCCCCGAGCTTGGGTCGGGGCTGGGGTCGCTTGCGATGTCTTCGAGGAGGTGGGGCTGACTCATGTCAAACGTTCAAGCGTGAGCTTCAGGCATCCGTACTCCAGCAGTACTTCTGCCAGGCGCAACCCACCGACCGGCAGCGGTATGCGCCGTTCAAAGTGGCCATAGGGGATTTCCATTCGCAGGATTTGCCCCGATCCCATGTTCATGCCGAAGGAGCGGTCGCCGCGCACCACGATGGTTTGCTGCTCCAGCGCCACTTCAAAGCCCTCCGGTGCCACTCCGGGCAGGGCAACGAGCAGGCCGACCTCGCGATCGCTGACGAACATGTCCACCGGCGGCTCCCAGCAGGGGGGCTGGCTCTGCTGGCCAATTTGAAAAAACTGGCGACCGAGTCGGTCTGCTGAATCAAGCACGCCAACGGCGTGGTCCAGCATGACTACTCGGGGCTCAGGGTTGTGCATTCATTTTCCTGTTGTTTTCATCATTCCTCAACGATGGTGCTAGCGTAAGTTCGATGCATTTTTGCGCTTTTGACAAAACGCAACTGCACTGGCGACCCCTGAACAGATGATGGCCCTACTGGTGGGATGGTTGACCGTGTTTTCTGGTCGCGGAGGTGCCCGGTGGTTCTTGAGAGTCTTTTGTGGCGCAGCCTTGAGCGGGCTCGTGCGCGCGGCAACGTGTCGCTGCGCATTGAGCTCTGGAACGGACAGAAATTTGAGTTTTGCCGTGAGCCGCGCGTGACCATCACCATTCCCAACGCCTGGGCTCTGCGGTACTTCGTAGCGCCTGATCTGGGTCGGCTGGGCGAGGCGTTCGTGGAGGGCTACATCGGCGTGCAGGGCACCGCCAAGGACGTGTTCGCGGTGGCTGAGGCTCTTGCCCAGGAAGTGACCAGGGGAGCGTTTCCCAAGCTGCACAGCAAGACCAGTCACAGCCGCCACCGTGACCGGCAGTCGATCCAATATCACTATGATGTGTCCGATGATTTTTATTCGCTGTTTCTCGATCCCGATATGGTGTATTCCTGCGCCTACTACCGCAGCGAGGCAGATAGCCTGGAGACTGCGCAGCAGAACAAGCTTGACCACATTCTGACCAAGCTGCACCTGCAGCCAGCCGAGCGATTTCTGGACATCGGATGCGGCTGGGGCACCCTGGTGATGCGCGCGGCACAAAAATACGGTGCCCTCGCAACCGGCATCACGCTGTCAAAGAATCAGTTTGAAAGCGCAAACCGGAGTATTCGCCGCGCTGGACTGCAAGGGCGTTGCCAGGTATTGCTGCTTGACTACCGTGACCTGAAAGAGTCGGCTTGTTACGACAAAATCGCCAGTGTGGGGATGTTCGAGCACGTGGGTCTGGCCCAACTGCGGCTTTACTTCGACACGGTGCGGCGTCTGCTCAAACCGCAGGGACTGGTCCTCAACCACGGAATCACAAGCAGCGACGTGGCCAACCGCTGGGTGGGTCGGGGCGCGGGCGTGTTCATTGACCGCTACGTGTTTCCGGACGGAGAACTGCCGCATGTATCAAGGGTGCTACAGGAGATGGCGCGCGCCGGTCTGGAGGTGCTTGACCTGGAGTCGCTGCGGCGGCACTATGCGCGCACTTGCCAGGCGTGGTCGGACAATCTTGAGGCACATCGCCTGGAGGCCGAAGGAATCGCCGGGGCGCGGCTTTGCCGCATCTGGCGGATGTACTTGGCAGGTTGTGCCCATGGTTTTGCGCACGGCTGGATCAATCTCTATCAAGTTTTGTGCAGTCCGGCCGAAAACAGTAGTGTGGAGCAGTATCCAATGACGCGGGATTACATGTACTCAAGGCAAGGGGAGTCAACCTGACCGGCTCCTGTACGGCGTCGGTTTTTCGGGGTATCGTGAAGCGATGAAAAAGCAAAGCATCTGGGAAGTTGACCTGATCGAGTTGCTCAGGATGTGGATGAGCGACATGTCCACCTTTCTGATGACTGCGCTCATGTTCGCGGGCCTGTCGCTGCCTGTCGTGATCCCGGCGCTGATCATGTGGTATTTGCTGGCCACCAACTGGAGCATTGCCCCCTGAGCAAGGCTCACAGGGCGGGGCTTGAAACGCAGTCCCTGTTTGAATCGCGGTTCATCTACCGCCGCAGTCTCAATACGTTGGCGGACAGCGCGGTGCCGCAGACGATGATGATGGCGCAAAGCACCATCCACGCGGTGATGGTTTCGCCCAGCAGGACCGTGCCGTAGAGCACCGCAAACACCGGTATGGCAAAGGTGACGGCCAATGCGCGGGCCGGGCCCACGTTTTCGATCAAACGGAAGTACAGGATGTAGGCGACACCAGTGCAAAAAACCCCCACAGCCAGCAGAGCCAACCAAGCTAAAGTACTTGGCGCTTGCGTGGGCCACAACCAAAGGGTGGGCAAGGCCAACCCCAGCGAGGCACCGAGCTGGCTGCCGGTGGCCGTCACCAGCGCGGGCAAACCACTCAGGTAACGCTTGGTGTAGCTGGCCGCGACCCCGTAGCACAGACAGGCCAGCAGAACCGCCAAGACGGCCCAGCCGGTGGCCAAGCCGCTGGCGTCGGGTTTGAAGCTGGCCTTGCTCCAGGCCAGCATTGCCACCCCGATGAATCCAATGGCAAGTCCGAGCATCCGCGAGTTGTTGGGCCGGTCCTTGAGCCAGAGCCAAGCCACCACCGCGCCAAACAGCGGCACGGTGGCATTGAGAATGGCCGACAGGCCCGTGCTGATGGACAGCAGCGCATAGGAAAAACAGGCAAAAGGAATGGCCGAGTTGACCAGCCCCACCAGAAAAGTCTGTTTCCAGTGCCTGGCCAACTGTGGCCCCAAACCCTTGGCGAGCATCATGGGCAACAGAAACAGGGCAGCGATGCCGACCCGCAGCCCGGCAGTGGGGATGGCACCAAACTCCTGTGCGCCCACGCGCATGAACATGAAGGACGCACCCCAGATGGCTGCGAGCAGCACGAACTCGGTAAGCCAGGGCTTGGTGGGCAGGGGCGAATTCAACGGGCGCCTTCGAGTTGCAGCAGGGCTGTTTTGCGCTTCAGCCCGCCCGCGTATCCCGTCAGGCTGCCGTCGGCGCCCAGCACACGGTGACAAGGCACGATGATACTCAAGGGGTTGCGCCCCACCGCCGCGCCCACCGCACGCACCGCTGCAGGCTTGCCAATGGCCGCACTGAGCGCCGAGTAGCTGCAGGTGGCGCCGGGTGGAATGTCTAACAGGGCGCGCCAGACCTGCTGCTGGAAGGCGGTGCCAGAGCTCAGGTCCAGCGGCAAATCGAAAGCATCGCGCTGCCCGCTGAAATACTGCGCCAATTGCTGAGCGGTCTGCTCCAGCACGTCCAAGTCAGAGACGCGTGACCAACGGGAACCGTCGGGTTGGTGGCGCTGGCCGTCAAACCATACGCCGATCAGCTTGTCATTGACGGCGGCCAGCGTCATGGGGCCCAGCGGTCCAGGGCAGGCGCATTGAAGAACGGAGGCGGGAAATTTCATGGAAAATTGGCTTGTAGCCCTCGTGTAGTAAGCTCAAGTAGCTATCAATTTATGAGTATTCTGTGGACTTTGACTGGGTCGCTGGGCCGGGTGCCAGGCTGGCCCAGGCCCGCATCACGGCGTAGCTGCGCCAGGGTTGCCAGGCTTGCGCGACGGCCAATGCCTCCTTGGCTGGAGCGCGGCTCGCCCGCACGCCCAGGGCCTTGTGCAGGGCCACATCACCGGCCGGAAAGGCATCTGGCCAGCGCAGCGCCCGCATGGCGATGTACTGCGCCGTCCAGTCGCCGATTCCAGGCAGCGCCTTGAGCGCGGCCATTGTGGAGGACACATCGGCTCCCGGGCGTAATTGCACGCGCTGCTCTGCAACGGCCCGTGCAATGGCCACGATCGCGGCCTGGCGCTGCCGCACGATGCCAAGCTGACCCAGATCGTCGCCACTGGCCACCGCCAGCGTTTGTGGCCTTGGAAACAGGCGGTTCAAAGCCTTGTGGGGGGTGTCTATGGGGGCGCCGAAGCGCTCCACCAGGCGGGCGGCCAGAGTGCGCGCCGCTGCCACGGTGATTTGCTGGCCCAGCACGGCGCGCACCGCCAGTTCGAATCCGTCCAGCGTGCCCGGCACCCGCAGTCCGTCTCCCTGCGGAAAGAAAGAGTGCAACCGGCTGTTGATGGCGGTGGGGTCGGCGTCAAGGTCAAGCAGCGCCCGCGCCCGCGCCATCACCTCGGGCAACACCTCGCGCAGGGAATCGCTCACGGTCAAAGTCACCTGGCAGGCGCTGGGGTCAAAGCGCCCGATCACAAAGCCCTGGTAGTGGGTTTTGCCCTGCTCGACGGTCAGGGTTCGAGCCAGGCTCGGGGTTCTGGAATCGAGTTTGATTTCTTCAATGCCGGAAATCTGCCGCAGGGCGAAAAACTGGAGCAGGGCATTGACGTCGTAGGGTGGCCGGTAGGCCATGCGCACCTGAATGCCGAAGGACTTGTCGTTGCCCCGCCCGGGCGAGCCTTCACGGCGCAAGCGCCCTGGATTGAGCGCGTAGTGGGCGGCAAAGGCCGCGTTGAAGCGCCGCACGCTGGAAAAACCGCTCAGCGCCGCCACCTGTGCCACCGGCAGCGCAGTGTCGGTCAGCAACTGCTTTGCGCTGAGCAAGCGCCGTGTCTGCAGGTATTGCAGGGGTGAAACTCCGAACCGATCCTGAAATATGCGCCGCAAATGCCGGTCGCTGATGCCCAGCCGCAAGGCGAGTTGGCCCACGCCAGGGGTGGACTGGGCACAACCCTGAGGGCTGTCAAGCATTTTGGCAGCCTGGAGCGCCAAAATGTTTGAGGCGTCCTGGATCGACCAGGCCGGCTCGGCCAGGGCTTGGCCGTGTTCGGGCGATGCTGGGGCAAGTTCGGGGCGGCAGCGCAGGCAGGGCCGAAACCCGGCCTGCTCGGCCTGCGCGGCATGGGGGAAAAACCGGCAGTTCTCGCGTTTGGGGGTTTTGACGCGACACACGGGACGGCAATAAATGCCGGTGGAGGTGACGCCGGTAAAAAAACAGCCGTCAAACCGCGCATCCCTGGCCTTGAGCGCAAGGTAGCAGGCGTCGCCGTCCGATGGGTTTGTCACTGGAGTCATGAGGGCCATGATAAGCGCGCAGGGCTGCGTTGTCGCGCCAAAACCAGCCGTTTTCGGACATGCCCGTGGTCGCAAGGTCTACTTACAATCCGTGTCAACAATCAGAACAGGCTCAAATCACATTTTTCAGGGAACCCGGACCATGCAGTTATCACCCACCATTTTCAAGGCCTATGACATTCGCGGCGTTGTGCCGGCCACCATCGACGAAACCGTGGCCCAAGGCCTGGGCCGGGCTTTTGGCACGGTGGCGTTGGCCGAAGGCCAAGCGCGCGTGGCAGTGGGGCGTGATGGACGCCTGAGCGGTGCCGCTCTCAGTGCGGCGCTGATGCGCGGCCTGGTCGAGGCCGGTATCGAGGTGATTGACGTTGGCAGCGTGACCACCCCCATGTTGTATTTTGCGGCCAACACGCTGTGCACCAGCGGCATTCAGGTTACCGGCAGCCACAACCCCAAGGACTACAACGGCTTCAAGATGGTGATGGCGGGCAGGGCGATCTACGGCGACGAAATACAGGCCCTGCAAACCATGATGCAGGACGAGTCCTGGACGCTGCGCAGCGGCGGTGCAGTTCGCGCGGTGGACGTCTTTGAGGCCTACCGCGAGCGCATCGTCGGTGGCATCAAACTGGCGCGGCCCATGAAAATTGTGGTTGACTCGGGCAACGGCATCGCGGGTGCCTCGGCGCCGGCCATTTTGCGGGCCATTGGCTGCGAGGTCACCGAACTGTTCAGTGAGGTTGACGGCAATTTTCCCAACCATCACCCCGACCCGAGCAAGCCCGAGAACCTGCGCGACCTGATGGCGGCGCTCAAGGAGGGCGACGCCGAACTCGGCTTGGCCTTTGATGGCGATGGCGACCGGCTGGGCATCATCACCAAAGAGGGGAACAACATCTACCCGGATCGGCAGATGATGCTGTTTGCCAAGGATGTGCTCTCGCGAGTGCCCGGCGGCACCATCGTGTTTGACGTCAAGTGTTCGCAGCGGCTGGCCCCGGCCATCGAGGCTGCCGGAGGCAAGGCGCTGATGTACAAGACCGGTCATTCGCTCATCAAGGCCGAGATGAAGCGGATTGGCTCGCCGCTGGGTGGCGAGATGAGCGGGCACATCTTCTTCAAGGAGCGCTGGTACGGCTTTGACGACGGCACCTATGCCGCGGCGCGCCTGCTGGAGATTGTGAGCCGCGCCAGCGACGCCAGTGCCCTGCTCAATGCCTTGCCCACCAGTTTTTCCACCCCCGAACTCAACGTGAAATGTGCAGAAGGCGAACCCCATGCCCTGGTGGCGCAGCTGGTGGCCACTGCCCGTTTTGATGCGCCTGCCGCGCTCAACACCATTGACGGGTTGAGGGTGGACTGGCCCGACGGTTTTGGCCTGATCCGCGCCTCCAATACCACGCCGGTGCTGGTGCTGCGCTTTGAGGGCCATACGCCCGAGGCACTGGGTCGCATCGAGCACGACATGATGGCGCTGCTGCACACGCTCAAACCCGGTGCGGTGGTGGACAAGGCCACCCATTGATCACGAACCCTGTGGCTGGCTTTCGGTCTCCAGTGCCAAGCGGCTTGGCCGATGGGGCGGGCGCGTGATGCGCTGGCTCTACTCGGCCCTCATGTGGCTGGCTCAACCCTTGCTGCGGCGCAAGCTCAAGCGCCGGGGCGCGCTGGAAGAAGGCTATCTTCAGGCCGTCCCCGAGCGATTCGGGCACTATGGTTTCACGCCTTTGGCGCAGGGGGTCCCAACAGTCTGGGTCCACGCGGTCTCACTGGGCGAAACCCGCACCGCCGCTCTCCTGATCGCCAGACTGCGCGAGCGTTTGCCGGGCATGCGTCTGGTGCTCACCCACGGCACGGCCACCGGCCGCGCGGAAGGGGCCAGTTTGCTGCAAGCGGGTGATTTCCAGGCCTGGCAGCCGTGGGATACAGCCCCGGCGGTGCAGCGGTTTCTGGAGCATTTCAAACCCGATATTGGCATCCTGATGGAGACTGAAATCTGGCCCAACTTGGTGGCACTGTGCAAGAAGGCAGGTGTTCCGCTGGTGCTGGCCAATGCCCGGCTGAGTGAGCGGTCGCTGCGCAAGGCGCAGCGTTTGTCCTGGCTGGCGCGGCCAACCTTTGGCGCTTTGCAGGCGGTATGGGCCCAGACCCACGACGACGCCCGACGCCTGGCGCAGCTGGGCGCGCCGGTGAAGGGCGTTTTCGGGAACCTGAAGTTTGATGCAGCGCCGGACACCGCGCAGATTCGCCAGGGGCGCGCCTGGCGCGCTGCGCTGGGTCGTCCAGTGGCCATGCTGGCGAGTTCGCGCGAGGGAGAAGAAGCGTCCCTTGTCGATATTCTCAAGGATTTTCAGGCTAAATCCACTGTCAATAAAGCAGATACAGCTATCAATTCAGGAGCGAATGAGCTGCAATGGTTGATTGTTCCACGCCATCCTCAGCGTTTTGATGCGGTGGCTTCCCTCATGGAGGTGGCCGGTTTCGCGGTTTCCCGTCGCAGCGCCTGGCCTGATGCCGGGCCGGGTGTGCCACAGAGCCCGGGCAAGCCGACGCTGTGGCTCGGGGACTCGCTGGGCGAGATGGCACAGTATTACGCCATGGCCGATGTCGCCTTGCTGGGCGGGAGCTTTGAGCCCATGGGTGGGCAGAACCTGATTGAGGCGGCGGCCTGTGGTTGTCCGCTCATCATGGGCCCGCACACCTTCAATTTTGCGCAGGCGGCGCAGCTGGCGCAGTCGGCGGGTGCGGCATTGCGGGTGCCCGGCTTGCCAGACGCCGTGGTCTCGGCCAGCGTCCTGACCCACAACTCCGCGGCGCTGGCTCTGATGGCCAAGGCTGCGGTGGAGTTTTCAAACACCCATCAGGGTGCGCTGGAAAAAACGGCCAGCGCTGTTGTCGCCTTACTTGGTCAGCAGGGCGTTGACGCCCTGTAGGTCTTCGGCCTTGAGCGTGCCATTGGCCTGGCGCAATTTCAAACCACCCACCAGCACCTCGTAGCGGGCCTTGGCCAGTTTGGCCTTGGTGTCAAACAACTGGCTCTGCGAGTTAAGCACATCGATATTGATGCGCACACCCACCTGGTAGCCCAACTTGTTGGCATCCAGGGCGCTCTGGCTGGAGACCTCGGCCGCTTCCAGGGCCTTGACCTGCCCCAAGCCCGAGACCACGCCAAAGAAGGCAGTGCGAGTGGCTTGAGCGACGGCACGCCGGGCACCATCAAGGTCGTTGCGCGCTTTTTCTTCCAGTGCCAGGGTTTCCTTCACCCGGTTTTGAATGGAGTAGCCGGCAAAAAGGGGCATGTTGAATGACAGGCCGATGGTGGCCGCGTTGGTGCGGAAGTCCAGGCGGGTGCTGGACGCGCCGTCGTTTTGCGTGACGTTGTAGCTGGCGGTCAGGTCCAGCGTGGGCCTGTGCCCAGCCTGGGCCTTGACAGTTTCCAGCTGCGCCAGTTCCAACGCAATTTTTGCCTGGTTGATGCTCGGGTGCACGCCTTCACTTTGCGCGATCCAGGTGTTGACGTCGCCGGGGATGAGCGCGGGCAGTGCAGGCGGTTGGGCCACGGTCTTGGGCTGTGTGTCGCCCTTGCCGACAAGCTGATCGAGCGCGAGCTTTTTGACGCGCAAGTCGTTCTCTGCGGCGATTTCCTGCGCGATGACCAAGTCAAACCGGGCTTGCGCCTCGCGCGTGTCGGTGATGGTGGAGGTGCCAACTTCAAAATTGCGCTTGGCAAATGCGAGTTGTTCGGCCACCGCCGCTTTTTGTGATTGAACAAAGGCCCGGTTGTCCTGCGACGTCAGCACGTCGAAATAGGCCTGGCTGACCCGAACAATCAGATCCTGGTCGGCGCTGGCCAATTGGGCGCTGGCCAGGTCGAGCGTTTTCTTGCCCCCTTCGTAGATGGCTCGGTTGACCGGACGATACAGCGGCTGAGACGCACTCAGGGTGGCGCTTTGGGAGCCGTAGGCCGGGTTTGACCCCGGGAGGGTGTTTTCCAGGCTGGTGCGCGCGATGCCCGCAGAGAGCCCCACCGTGGGCAAAATGGCGGCCCTGGCCTGGGCGGCCTTGGCCACTGTGGCGTCGTACTGGGATTTTGCCGATTGGTAGGCGGCGTCAAAGCCACGCGCCGACTCGTACAAATCAACCAGACTTTGGGCCTGAACGGGCGCAGTCAGTGCGGTACCGAGCAAGGCGACAAGAGGCAGAAGGTGGAGAGTTTTCATAATGGGCCTTGAGTAAATCTGAATGGGCAGATGGTGCGTGGTAACGGGCAACCCGGGTGTGACGATATCGGGCTCAGTACCGTGGAACCGAAGGGTCAAGCTCGGCAGCCCAGGCATTGACCCCTCCGGCGATGTTGACCACGTGCGCAAACCCGCGCGAGCTCAAAAAGGCCGCCACCTGCATGCTGCGGCCACCGTGATGGCACAGGCACGCGACGGGCTTGTGCGGATCGAGCTCACTTAAGCGCGGTGGAATGACGCCCATCGGAATGGTGATCAACTCGAATCCATTGGCCTTGACGGGCGCGATCTGCAACTCTGCGGGTTCGCGCACGTCCAGCACCACCGGAGAGCCGTGAGCACGAACCTGCTCGAGCCAGGCGGGCAGTTGGGCAGGGCGAATCTGGACGATCATGGGTACAACCGAATGGCCGGGCAGTCCCTGGTCAAAACGTGAAGCGGCTTGCTTCAGGGAAGTTGACCAAACGCTGGGCGACGGTATCCCATGGCTGCACGGTGGTGAACCCGGTGTTGCTGGTGCGGGTAATCACGGTGGCGCGCATCGTGGGTTCATTGCCAACGATGGCGACCAAGCGACCACCAACCTTGAGTTGAGTCAACAGGCCTTGCGGCACGGCAGCGACCGAGCCGCTGAGCATGATCACGTCAAACTGGCCTTCAACGGCATTCTCCGTGGCGCCATCGTCTTCGACAATTTCTGCGTTCTGGATGCCGGCTTTTTTGAGGTTGGCGCGTGCCATCTGAGCCAGCTCGGGCACGATTTCTATGGAAATCACGCTTTGAGCACGGTGAGCCAGCAATGCGGCCATGTAACCCGACCCCGCGCCAATTTCCAGCACTTTTTCGTGCTTTTGAACCATGGCGTCCTGCAGCATTCTGGCTTCGACACGGGGAGACAGCATCCGCTGACCCTCACCGAGCGGAATTTCCATGTCGGCCAATGCCATCGTGCGCTTGGCCGTTGGCACAAAATCCTCGCGTTTGAGGACTGAGAGCAGATTCAGCACATCATCGTCCTGGATGTTCCAGGGACGCAGTTGCTGTTCGATCATGTTGAACCGGGCTTCTTCAAAATTCATTGGGGTACTCCTGGGGGTATATTAACTGATTATGCAAAATTTTACCCGGCGGCGTCGGGTTTGACGCCCCAGTGGCGGGCAAACCATTGCGCCAGATCATCCATGTAACAGTACATCACTGGCACCACGACCAGGGTCAGCAGCGAGGAAGTGATCACGCCACCGATGACCGATTGCCCCATGGGGGCGCGCTGCTCCGCGCCCTCGCTCAGGGCCAGTGCCAGCGGCATCATGCCAAAGATCATGGCCAGGGTGGTCATCAGGATCGGACGCAACCGCACTTTGGCGGCCATCAGCAGCGCTTCGCTGCGCTCCAGTCCATCGGCCCGGGCGCGAATGGCAAAGTCCACCAGCAAGATGGCATTTTTGGTGACAAGGCCCATGAGCATGACCACCCCGATGACAGAAAACATCGACAGCGTCGAGCCAAAAATCAGGAGTGCCAGCACCACCCCGATCAGGGTCAGGGGCAACGAGGTCATCAGCGCCAGGGGCTCGAAAAAGCTTCTGAACTGACTGGCCAGGATCATGTAGATGAAGACGATGGCCAGCACCATGGCCGAAATTGCATAGTCAAAAGACTCGGCCATGTTCTTGGTCGAGCCACCAAACTGAAAGCGATAGTCCGGCGGAAAATCAATGCCCTGCAGGGCGGTTTTGATGTCGTTGGAAACTTCGCCCGCGGAGCGGTTGTAAACGTTGGCGCTGATAGCGACTTCCCGCGTCAGGTCGCGCCGGTTGATCTGGTTGGGGCCGGTTGATTCCTGCACCGTGGCAATCTGGTTCAGACGCACGATTCGGGCGCTTCCGTCGGGATTGGTCCCCACCGTGAAGGGCAGACGCTCCAAATCCTGGGCGGCGTTGCGCGCCTGTGGCGCCAGGCGCACATTGATGTCATAGGTCTGGTCGTCCGGGGCTCTCCAGTTGCCCACAGTCTGTCCTGCCACCAGAGTGCGCAGCGCGCTGCCAATCTGACCGATTCCCAGCCCCAGATCCGAGGCTGCATCGCGCTTGACGGACACTTGCAGCGTGGGTTTGTCGGGCTTGACGCTGGAGTCCAGATCGACCAGGCCAGGGATGGATCGGATTTTTTCCAGGACCAGCGCGTTGAGTCGCCCAAGTTCCTTGAGGTCGGGACCCTTGAGGGAGAACTCCACCTGCTTTTGCCCGCCCACCGCGTCCAGTAATCCCACGTGCGTGACGGTAATGCCCGGAATTTGCTTGAGTCGCTCACGCAGCACGGCCGAGAGTTCGTCCACATTGCGGGTCCGGTCCTTGCGGTCCACCAGGCGCACATAGACACTGGCGTAGCTCTTGCCCACGGCGTTGCCGGTGTTGATGGTCGCCAGCGTGTAGCGCACTTCCGGCATCTCGTGCAGTACCCGGTCAATTTGCCGGGCGCGTTCCTCGGTCACTTCCAATGACGAGCCCAGCGGGGTGTAGAAGTTGAGGGACGTTTCGGAGAAATCGGCCTTCGGAACAAACTCTGTGCCCAGCAGCGGCACCATGAAGATGCTGATCACAAAGATCATGAAAGCCATGAACAAAGTCTTGAGCTTGTGCACCAGTGCCCAGCGCAATATGCCCTGGTAGGCATCGATCAGAAGCTCGGTGGCCTGGTCGAACAGGCCAGTAACCCGACCGATGGTTTTGTCGTACAGCGTCACCGGGTGTCGGCGGGTACCGTCAGGGTTGAGCCCATGGTTGCGGTGCGCGTCAATGCTGGGGTCATGCCAGATGGAGGACAGCATGGGATCGAGCGTGAAGCTCACAAACATGGAGATCAGCACCGCAGCGACGATGGTGATGCCAAACTCGTGGAAAAATTTGCCAATGATCCCGCCCATGAAGCCGATGGGCAGGAACACCGCCACGATGGACATGGTGGTGGCCAGCACCGCCAGCCCGATTTCCTGGGTGCCGTCCATGGCTGCCTGGAACGGTTTCTTGCCCATTTGCACATGGCGCACGATATTTTCCCGCACCACAATCGCATCATCGATCAGCAGGCCCACGCACAGGCTCAGCGCCATCAGTGTGATCATGTTGATGGTGAACCCGAACAGGTTCATGAACAGAAACGTGCCGATGATCGCAATGGGCAGTGTCAATCCGGTAATGACAGTGGAGCGCCAGGAATTGAGGAACAGGAACACGATCAGGATCGTGAGCAGTGCCCCTTCGATCAAGGTTTGCCGGACGTTTTTCACCGCCACCCGGATCGGTCGCGAGTTGTCCGTCACGGGCTCGAGCCGCACACCGGGTGGCAAATTGGGCTTCATTTCGCTCACGGTTTTGTACAGCCCGTCCACAACGCCAATGGTGTTTTCGTCCTGGGACTTCTGCACGCTCAGAACCAGTGTTCGCTGGCCGTTGTAAAGTGCCAGGGAGTCGCTCTCTTGGGAACCGTCCGCGACCCGGGCGACCTGTTGCACCCGCACCGCCACGCCATTTTTGCGGGTCACGATGATTTTTTCAAAATCTTCCGGGCGTTGCATGCGTGCTTCGATCTTGACAACCCGGTCCTGCTCCAGGGACCGAATTGAACCCAACGGTATATCCTGGTTTTCGCTGCGCACTGCGGCGACGACCTGTTCGGGGCTCACGCCAAAGGCTTCCAGCGCCTGCGGGTTGAGGTAGATGTTTATTTCGCGCCGGGTCCCGCCCACGATGGTGACCGAGCCCACGCCGCGCACATTCTCCAGGCGCTTTTTCAGCGTCTGGTCGGCCCAGTTGGTCAACTCGACGGCATCGAGGGGTCTGGTCTGCGCTCCTTTGCCCTGTTCTGCGCTGGCGATCTCAGTCGGCAGCACGGCGAGCGACCAGACCGACCGGCTGGCTGGATCAAAGCGCAGCACCCGGGGTTCCTTGACTTCGGTGCGAAGGCTCGGGCGGATAAGCGCCACTTTCTCGCGCACATCATCGGCGGCCTTGCGCCCGATGATGTGAAGCTGGAACTCAATGATGACGACCGACTGGCCTTCATAGCTGCGGGAGGTCAGGGCGCTGATGCCAGCGATGGAGTTGACGCCTTCCTCGATCTTCTTGGTGACCTCGCTCTCGACAATTTCGGGCGAGGCACCAGGGTAGTCGGTGGTCACCACGACCACCGGGAAGTCCACGTTGGGGAACTGGTCAACTTCCAGGCGCTGCAGGGAGAACAGCCCCAGCACCACGATGGCCAGCATGACCATGGTGGCAAACACGGGGTTGTGAAGGCTGATGCGGGTGAACCACATGGCCTATTTTCCAGCCGGAGTGTGGGCGGCGGGGACCTTGACCACCGTGCCTTGGCGCAGGGTGCCGACCGATCCCGCCACGATGGGCGTGTTTTCGGCAAGGCCCTGAACGGCCACCATGGTTGTTCCTTCAACGTCGCCGCGAGCGCCGGTGTCAACATCCCGGTGCACGATGCGGGTCCCCTCAATCAACTGCACGTAAGGTCGGGGTTTGTCGGTGCGCACGGTGCTCAGAGGCACTGTAAGCGCCTGAACGGTGCCGGTGGCCAGCGTTCCCTGTGCAAACAGGCCCTGACGCAGGCCCGCCGCACCGTCGAGCGCCAGGTACACCAGGACAGCCCGGCTGCCCGCTACTGCGCTGGGGTTGATGCGCACCACCCGCGCCGTGGCGGCCTTGGCTGCGCCCTCAATCTGCAAGTTGGCGATTTGTCCAACCCGAACCGCAACGGACTCGCCCGCACTTAAACTGGCCTCAAGTTCAAGTTTGTCCAAATTGACGATTTCCACTATCCGAGCCTCGACTCCCACGCGCTCGCCCGGTTGTGCCAGGCGCTGAGAAATCAGACCAGTGATCGGCGCGCGCAGCACCGTGTCCTGCAGTGACTTGCCGGCCACCTCCGCTGCCGACTGCGCCGCCTGGTAAGTGGCCTGCGCGGCCGCCAGGCTCGCGGTCGAAGTTTCAAGCGCGGTGGCCGAAATAAACCCCTGTTTGACCAGAGCCTGGCTGTTTTCGAAGCTTCGTTTGGCAATGTCCACCTGCGCTTTGGCAGCCTGGGCTTGCTGCTGAGCCTGGTTGAGGCGCGATTGGTATTCGCCGGAGTCGATGCGCGCGATGACCTGTCCGGCCTGAACGTGATCACCCTCGCGCACCGTCATATCCCGCAACTCGCCGGGCACGCGGGCCTTGACCAGGGCGGTGTTGACGGCCTTGAGCGGACCCGAGATGGACAGCCCCTGAACCAACTCGCGGGCACTGACCAGGGCGACATCGGTCGGTCCCAACTCCACGACGGTCTGGGCCTGCTGTGCAGCCTGTGCCGCAACCGCCTCCTGTTGGGCTTTCCGGCTCGACAGTGCACGCATCACGCCCAACAAGAGTGCGACGACAATCAGGGCGGCCAGCGCCCATTTCAACCAGCGTTTCATGAATGTACAGCGCCTTCTTGGGTGGGAGGAGTGGGAGTTCGCAGACAAAGTCCGGTCAGAATGGTTTGCAGTTGGGCCGCCAGATACTCTTCGGGTACCAGCGTCTGGGCCTGCGCATTTTCAAAACAGGCGGCTTTGGAGCGCATCAGAATTTGCAGGAAGATCATCGGCGCCAGCACGGTGTAAATGCCGTATTTCATGTCCAGGGGCGCGAATTCACCGCTGTCTACACCACGCTGCAATACGCGCCGTATCAGGACATGGGCTGGCTGGATGACTTCATGCTGGTAAAAAGCAGCCAGTTCGGGGAAATTCTCCGCCTCGCTGAGCATCAACTTGGTGATGCCCGCCGCCTTGGTTCCGCCAATGCGCTCCCACCAAAGGTTCATGCATCGGCGAAGCAAGTCGGCCGTGCTGCCTTCAAAGTTGTCGAGCTGGGCGTTCCATAGCGGGAAGCGTCCCGAAATGTTCTCGCGAACCACCGCCTTGAACAATTCTTCCTTGCTTGCGAAATACAGAAACAGCGTACCCTTGGAGACGCCGGCCCGACGCGCCACTTCCTCGACCTTGGTCGCGGCGTAGCCCTTTTCCACAAACAGGTCGAGTGCCGCCGCCAGCAGCTCGCCGGGGCGCGCGTCCTTGCGACGTTCATGTCTGGGTGATGTGGTCGGCGGGTCATCGCCGAGGACTTTGGAACGGGGCATGTTGTTAATGACTTTTGGGTTATTAATGTAGCGTTGGCCACAGCGGCTGTCAATACGCAGCCCTGCGGTCAAGCCGGGTTTCGTGTAAATTTGAGCAAAGCCGCCATCCTGTCGGCTGGACGGGGTCAATGCGGTGCGCTCATGCCTGTTGCCAAATTTTTATGATCGGAGATCACCATGACGGACTCAGCTCAAACCATCGTCCTGGGGGGCGGCTGCTTTTGGTGCACAGACTCGGTGTTTCGTGGTGTCAAGGGTGTTTCCAAGGTGGAGTGCGGCTACAGCAACGGGCATACCGCGCAGCCCAGTTATGAGCAGGTGTGCACCGGAATCACCGGTCACAATGAAGTGGTCAAACTTGACTTTGACCCCACCGTCGTAACTTTGGAGGAATTGCTGCAGGTCTTCTTTGTCATTCATGACCCCACCACCTTGAACCGGCAGGACAACGATACCGGAACGCAGTACCGAAGCGGTATTTATTGCCAGGATGCGCAGCAGCAGGAGGTGGCAAAGACGTTTGTTGCGGATCTTGCGCGCAGCGGAGTCTATGAGCGCCCGATCGTGACCGAGGTTTTGCCGCTGGCCAATTACACCGCAGCCGAGGAATACCACCAGGATTTCTTTGCCAAAAACCCGGGCCAAGGCTATTGCCTGGCCGTCGCAGCTCCCAAGGTGGAGAAGTTTCGCAAGATCTTTGCCCGCCTGGTGAAGGCATGAGGCGCCTTCCTCAGACGCAGGCGGGGCTTGCATGACCCATCCGGTTTTGGCCTCCCTGGCACCGGTTGTTCTGCTGATTGCTACTGGTTTTATAGCTGGACGTGTAGGTTGGATAAGGGCTGAAGGCGCAAAAGACCTTTCAAATCTGGTGTTCATGGTGCTCACCCCCGCGCTCCTGTTTCGAACCATGAGCAAAGTGCACATCGAACAGCTCGACTTCAAACCGGTGGCCCTGTACTTTGTGGTGGCGATCTTCCTTTTTGTCTCCATGCTGCTGTGGCGCGGTGTGACCCGCAGGTCAGCGGTGATGGCCCTGACGGTCACTTTTGGCAATACCCTGGCCATAGGCGCGCCCCTGGTCACGCTGGCCTATGGCCAAGAAGCTCTGGTTGTCCTGTTGACCCTGATCTCGGTGCACGCGCTGATCTTGCTGACCCTGGCCACGCTGGTGCTTGAGTGGGCAGTGGCAAGGGAAGGCGCGAGTGCCGGCACCGGTGGGCTGTGGTCGGCCGTGCGTCAAGTGTTGACAGTCGTGCGAAACGGCATTTTTCATCCCGTGCCGCTGCCCATTATCCTGGGGCTGTTGTTTGCCCAGACCGACTTTGTCATGCCAGAAATGCTCGACCAGCCTCTGCGCCTGCTCGGTGGTGCCTTTGGTCCGATGGCGCTGGTGCTGGTGGGGCTGACTTTGGCCTTTGTGCAGGTGAAAAGCGAGTTCAAAGCGGCTCTGGGGCTCACCCTCGTCAAAAACCTGTTGTTTCCGGCCCTGGTGGCTGCGTTGAGTGTGTTGGGTGGCCTGCGAGGCATGCCCTTGACGGTGATGATTGTGGCGGCCTCATTGCCCATTGGCGCCAATGTGTTCTTGTTCTCCCAGCGTTACCAGGTGGCTCAGGACCTGGTCACAGCCAGCGTGGCCATGTCCACAGTGATGGCCCTGGTGAGTGTGTCGCTGGTGATGACCCTGGTGACGTTGTTGTAGTCAGGGTCAAGGTGCCAACCGTTCGCGTCGCCACAGGGAGTCATGCATAGGAGTCTCTGACGCCGCGCGCTCCAGTGTGTAGCGTAATCGGTCATGCAGGCGGCTTTTGCGCCCCTGCCAGAATTCCCACAGCTCGGGTTTTAGGCGAAAACCGCCCCAGTGCGGCGGGCGCGGCGGCTGCAGCAGGAACTTGGCGCCGAATTTGGCCGCATTGGCCACCAACACGGCGCGGCCAGTAATGACCTGGCTTTGTGGTGAGGCCCAGGCCCCTATGCGTGAATCGAGCGGGCGGCTGTGAAAGTAGTCATCGCTCTCTGCGTCGCTGATCTTCTCCACAATCCCCTCGATGCGGACCACCCGTTCCAACTCCACCCAGTGAAACTGCAGGGCCGCATACGGGTTGCCTGCGAGTTCCTGCCCCTTGCGGCTCTCATAGTTGGTGAACCAGGTGATCCCGCGCTGGTCATAGCCTTTGACCAGCACCACCCGTGTGCTGGGGCGCAGGTTGCTCGCCACCGTGGCCAGCGTCATGGCGTTGGGCTCGGGTACTTCGGCGGCGATGGCTTCGCGCAACCATTGGTCAAATTGCTGCAAGGGCACAGGGTTGGACGCGTCCTCGCTGAGTTCGGCGCGCTCGTAGCTTTTGCGGAGGTCGGCAATTGAGGTCATGGCGCCAGTATAGGCAAGCATGGCCTCAAACCCTCAAAAGGTCCATGGCTTGTAACCAGCTGAGCGCCATGGCCCGCATTGAGCGGGTAATATTGAGTTTGTAACTTTATTACCAAATTGGCAGAAATCGATGAAACTTCATTCCACCGTCGAACTGGTGACGCAGCGCATTCGCACCCGCAGCAAGGCCACCCGCAGCGCGTATCTGGAGCGAATTGCCTCGGCCGGTGCCCGCCCGCCCGGTGTCCAGCGACTCGGTTGCGCCAACGTGGCACACGCCTTCGCAGCCATGCCAGGCACCGACAAAATGCGTGTCGTGGCCGAGCGCGTGCCCAATATCGGCGTCGTGAGCGCCTACAACGACATGCTGTCGGCCCACGCGCCGCTGCAGCACTTTCCCGATGTGGTCAAGCTCGAAGCGCGTCGCTTGGGTGCCACGGCGCAGGTGGCCGGGGGGGTGCCAGCGATGTGTGACGGTGTGACCCAGGGCACGCCCGGCATGGAGCTGAGCCTGTTCTCGCGCGATGTGATTGCCATGGCAACGGCAGTCTCCCTGAGCCACGACGTGTTCGACGGCGCTCTGATGCTGGGCGTGTGCGACAAGATCGTGCCGGGACTGCTGATTGGCTCACTGCATTTTGGCCACCTCCCCACCGTCTTTGTGCCTGCGGGCCCCATGACCTCCGGATTGCCCAACAATGAAAAAGCCAAGGTGCGGGAACAGGCCGCGCAGGGGCTGGTGGGCCGTGCCGAGCTGCTGCAGGCCGAGTCGCAGGCCTACCACGGCGCGGGCACCTGCACGTTTTATGGCACCGCCAACAGCAACCAGATGTTGCTCGAAGCCATGGGCCTGCACGTGCCGGGAACGGCCTTTGTCAACCCCGGCAGCGCCCTGCGCGAGGAGCTCACGCGCGAGGCGGTGCGCACGGTGCTGCGCACCCAGGACGGGAAATGTCCCCCGATCGGCCGGATCGTGGACGAGCGCTGCGTTGTCAACGCCATGGTGGCACTGATGGCCACGGGCGGCTCCACCAACCATCTGATTCACTGGGTGGCCGTTGCGCGCGCGGCGGGCATTGTGATCGACTGGGACGATTTTTCGCAGTTGTCCGATGTGGTGCCCCTGCTGACCCGCGTGTACCCCAACGGTAGCGCCGATGTCAACCAGTTCCAGGCGGCGGGGGGGCCGGGCTTTGTCATTCGCGAGCTGCTCGATGCGGGCTACATGCACGCCGACGTGCTCACGGTGCGCGCGGGGGGCCTGCGCGAGTTCACTGGGGTGCCGGAGCCAGTCGGTGCCACGGGGCTCAAATGGGTGACGGTGGGTGCCAGTGGGGATGAATCCGTGGTGCGCTCGGCGCGGGCGCCGTTCAGTCCGAGTGGTGGCCTGCGGCTGTTGCAAGGCAACCTCGGGCGCAGCGTGATCAAGGTTTCCGCGATACCGCAGGATCGCCACGTGGTCGAGGCACCGTGCCAGATTTTTGACTCGCAGGAAGCCTTGCATGCGGCTTTTTCAGCTGGCGAACTCGACCGCGATGTGGTGTGCGTCGTGCGCTGGCAGGGACCACAGGCCAATGGGATGCCCGAGTTGCACAAGCTGACGCCGCCACTGGCCGTGTTGCAGGGCAAGGGCTACCGGGTGGCCCTGGTGACCGATGGGCGCATGAGTGGAGCATCGGGCAAGGTTCCCGCGGCGATTCACGTGTCGCCAGAAGCTGCTGCAGGGGGTCCTTTGGCCAGATTGCGCGACGGCGACGTGGTTCGGGTCGATGCCACCACCGGCACGCTGCAGGCCTTGGTGGAGCAGCCCCAGTGGGATGCCCGTGCGGTGGAGCCCATGCCAAAGGCGCTGCAATTGGACAATGGTCTGGGGATGGGACGCGAGCTCTTTGCTGGGATGCGCCGCAACGCCCTGACCGCCGAGCACGGCGCGTGCAGTTGGCTTTGAGCAGCGGCTCACCGTCCGCAGGCGCAGCATTGGCGCTTGGGAGAAAGTTTACACGAAAATTGGGATAAACCCTCGCGGATATTTCATAGTACGCTACAAAAATAGTAGCGTGTCGCGATGTGACTGAGTGCTAGTGAGCGTCCCGTTCAATCAACTCAATTTTGTAGCCGTCGGGGTCCGTCACGAAGGCGATGACGGTGGTTCCGCCCTTGACGGGCCCTGCCTCGCGCGTGACGTTGCCACCTGCCGCCCTGATTCTTTCGCAGGCTCCGCGAACATCGGGCACGCCCAGCGCGATGTGACCGAATGCGTTTCCCAAATCGTAGCAATCGACGCCCCAGTTGTAAGTAAGCTCAATCTCGGCCTGCTCGGGGTTGGCGCCATAGCCCACAAACGCCAGCGTGTATTTGTAGGCTGGATTGTCCGATTTGCGCAGCAGGCGCATGCCCAAAATCGTGGTGTAAAAGTGGATAGAGCGTTCCAGATCGCCGACGCGCAGCATGGTGTGAAGAAATCTCATGCCCCCAATTGTGGCGCAAGCTCATCTGCACTTCAAGGGTTGGACCTGCCTGGGGGTGAAGCACACAAAAAAAGGGCTGATCTCGCGACCAGCCCTTAAGGGATCCCTGAACCTGATGGTTTCGAAAGGACCCGAGGAGACAACCTGAAAAACCTTGATTCCCAAAACACTGAAACTTGGATGCAGTATGTCAGGGTTTCCCCTTTGTAAATAGAGGAAACGCTCGAAAAAACTATTTATTTCGAACGATTCCACTTTGCCTGACGGGATTTAGCGCTTCTTGGAAGCTGTCTTGCCAGTTTCCATTGCCGAAGCGGCCATGGTGTTGAAGTTGGCTTCGGCTGTATCGGTAGCCTGCTTGACGGCCTTTTGCACGGACTCCAGTGCATTGTTGGCGGCGGCAACAGCGCCCTTCATTGCGGCAACTGCGGGCTCGGACCCGGCCGGTGCGTTCTTGGCGGCAGTGTCCACCATGTTCATGAACTTCTTCTGGGCTTCAGCACTCTGGCCTTCCAGGGTTTTGGACAACTCGGCGGTAGAGCCGGACGTGATGTCATAGAGGTGACGGCTGTAGGCCGCAGTCTTCTCAGCCAGGGGCTGCAGCAGACCCGCTTGCAGTGCCATCAGTTCCTGCGCGTCCTTGACGCTGAGCATCGCCTTGGCGTGCTGGCTGGATTCGGCCAGTGCCGCTTTGGAGGCGGTGAGGTTCAGTTCAACGATTTTTTCAACGCCTTCAAAAGCCTTGGCGGTCAGGCCCATCAGGGTTTCAATGTTTGCTTTTTGCGAGGCCATGAGTTGTTCGACGGTCAACATATAAATATCTCCTAGAGGTTGAGGTAAAAAGAGCAACTGCGTCGTGATCCGGCCTTGGCAAGATGTATGTTGCAGTGCAGCATGAGCGAATTATAGGGACATTTTGGCAAGATGCAAGCGATTTTTGTTGCATTGCAGCAAATTGAGGTGCTGGTTCTAATGCGGCACCTGTGGGTGCAGGAATCGCGCCGTCAGCTCGGACGCACAGATCCGTCTGCAATCCATGCGACACCGAGTTTTGTACAGGCTGGCAGAATCAGCGCTCATGATGAACCTGACCATTGAGAAAACCCAGCCGTTGCCGCGGGCGGCTTACAAGGTATTTCGCGAGATTGGAACGCGCTGGATGGACAACGACGTTTACGGGCATGTCAACAACGTGGTCTATTACAGCTGGTTTGACACCGCCGTGAACGCCTATCTGATCGAACAGGACGTGCTCGATATTCACGCTGGAGCAGTGGTTGGCCTGGTGATCGAGACCCAGTGCAACTATTTCTCACCGCTGGCGTTTCCGCAAACCGTGGACGCGGGCATCCGGGTTGCCCGGCTCGGGTCAAGCAGTGTGCGTTACGAGGTCGGCCTGTTCGCGCAACACGAGGCCCTGACCGCAGCCAGTGGCCATTTTGTGCATGTTTATGTGGACCGGGAGAGCCGCCGCCCGGTGGCTTTGCCAACCGCGCTGAGATCTGTTTTGGAGAAACTCGTATGAACCAAGCCGCGGTGGATGACGCCATCACATCACGCCACTCGGTGCGTGCATTTACTCAGCAGGCCGTTTCGCGTGAAAGCCTGACCGAGTTGCTGGAAGTGGCCAGCCGGGCGCCCTCGGGCACCAACACCCAGCCCTGGAAAGTGTATGTTTTGCAGGGACGCAGCCGGGCCGATCTCGTGGCAAAAGTTTGCGCGGCCCACGACTCGATGCGCGCCGATCCTGCGCTGGCGGCGCAGTACCGCGAAGAGTATGACTATTACCCGGAGAAATGGGTGAGTCCCTATCTGGAGCGCCGCCGCGAAAACGGTTGGGGCCTATACAAACTGCTCGGAATAGGCAAGGGGGACAAGGACCGGATGCACGACCAGCACCAGCGCAACTACCGGTTTTTCGGCGCACCGGTGGGAATGATGTTCACGGTTGACGGTGTGATGGGGCGCGGATCGCTGGTGGACTACGGGATGTTCCTGCAGAACATCATGGTGGCGGCGCGTGCGCGCGGCTTGCACACCTGTCCGCAGGCGGCATGGAATGGCTTTTCAAAGATCATCCTGCCGCATATTGGTGCGGGACCCGGCGAGATGCTGGTGTGCGGGATGGCGCTGGGCTATGCCGACGAGGACGATGTGGTCAATACCTTCAGGACGCCGCGGGTCCCGCCAACTGAGTTCACCCATTGGCTCGAGTGAAAACCGGCCGCTCAGGTGTAGTAGAAAAGAAGATAACCCAGTAGCAGCACCAGCACCCAAAGTCCCATGCCGCGGGTGGAACTGCTGCGAATGAATTGCCCCTCAAGGCCGCGCCGTTCAATCAACAGGGTGACCAGGCGCCCACCCAGACGCCGCACGCGTTTCTCAACTGCTTCACGTCCGCGCACCAGCGGGTGGTAAATGCCCAAAGCGAGCGCCGGGAGTACCTTGCGCCAGATCCAATCGGCGTCCAGCGTGATGGTCAATGTGCGCTTGAGGAAGGGAAGCATGACAAAAAACGCCAGCCCCGAGAACAGCAGCAACTGGGTTTGCGTCAGCACATGCGCGCCTGTATAGGGTACGTAGTCCACCGCGAACGGCAGCAGGGCATACAGGGGTTCAGGCCATATTCCCAGCGCAATGCAGAGAAACGCGAACAGCACCATGGCCCAGCGCATGCTGGCCGGTGGCTCCGCCGGGCGCAGACCGGAATCTTTCTGGAAAAACACAAACCAGGGAAACTTGATGCCCGCGTGCAAGAAGACACCTGCTGAAGCGGCCGCCAGCAGCAGCCATACAGTCTGCAGATTCCCGTCCATGGCGGCCTGCGAGATCATGGACTTTGAAACAAACCCCGAAGTGAACGGGAAGGCCGAGATCGCCAGCGCGCCAATGGTGCCGCACACCATGGTCAGAGGCATGGTCCGGTACAGGCCACCGAGTTCCGAGCATTTGCGCTTGTCTGTCATCAGCATGACCGATCCGGCCGACATCAGCAGCAACCCCTTGTAGATGATGTGGGCAAACGCATGGGCCGCAGCGCCATTGAGCGCCATCTCAGTGCCAATGCCAATGCCCACCACCATGAAGCCCACCTGATTGATGATGGAGTAGGCCAGGATGCGGCGCATGTCATTCTCCAGCAGCGCGTAGACGATGCCGTAAAAGACCATGAACAGACCGACCCAGATCAGCAATTCGGTGCCGGGAAACCCCCGAATCAACACATAAACAGCCGTTTTGGTGGTGAAGGCAGACAGAAACACCGTGCCGCTCCAGGAGGCTTCGGGGTAGGCGTCTGACAGCCATGCCGACAGCGGCGGCGCACCGGCATTGACCAGAAATCCGGCAAGAATGAGCCAATGTGCGGGCGAATCGAGCGTCATGCGGGTGAACGTTACATCGCCGGTTTGCACGATGTGTCCAGTGACACCGGCAAACAGCACCACACCGCCCAGAAGATGGATCATCAGATAGCGGCGCGCGGCCCGGTAGGCGTCGTTTTTGCCATGGCTCCAGATGACGAGCGTTGAGCCCACGGCCATGAGTTCCCAGAATGCAAACACGGTGACCAAATCACCGGCCAGCGCAACGCTGATGGCAGATCCGGCATAGACAAAGGCGGCCGGAACTTCAACCCGGCTTTTCTGGGTCAAGGCAAACAGCCCCCCGGCCGCAGCCATCAAGGAAAAGATGGTGGCGAACAGCCGCGAGAGCTTGCCGCCCTGCAGTGGCGTGATGACGTAATCTAGAAAATGAACCTGCCACACCGGACCGTCCGGCACTTGCCAGACCAGAGCCAGAACGATCAGCGGCAGCACGACGATGGCGATGGAGCGCAAGGCCCCGCGCAGGAAAGGCAGCAGCAGGGCGCCCGCAATAAGCACCAGTCCGGGATGCAGTAGGGTCTCAGTCATCGCTTAGATCATCGTAAAAAGTGTCGGGACGCTTGAGCAACAATGCCAGACCCTTGGCGAAAACGATCATGGCGGCACATACCAGGAAACCGAACCACGCGTTGAACCCGAAAACCGACTCAATTTCAAAGTGGGGATGCAAGGGCACAAACCATTCAGCCACGACAGTTAGCGCAAGAACGACCAGAAAGCCGCGCCACAGCATTTTTACGTTGTCCGCCTGGTCCAGCCAATGGGGCTTTTCGTCCATACTTGTGTCCTCAGGGTGTGATCATCTGCCGCGCCAGCGCCAGCGGCACGTCGGGGTAGAAGAACAGCAAAACAGTCGCCGCCGCAGTGACGGCCAGCGCGACAACCATGGGCAGCGGCGCTTCGCCGTGCGGATGGTCCTGCGAATTGTCAGAGGGCGCCACAAAGAACGCGCGATAGACAATGGGTAAAAAATAGCCCGCGTTGAGCAGGGTGCTCACTGCGATCACCGAGACGGCCAGCCACTGCTGGCCTGCCATCGCGCCCGAGAGCATGTACCACTTGGAGATGAAACCCGCTGCCGGAGGCAGTCCGATCATGGAAAGCGATGCAATGGCGAAGGCCCCCATGGTCCATGGCATGCGCCGGCCGATGCCGTCGAGCTGACTGACTTCGGTCTTGTGCGCCGCCGTGTAGATGGAGCCTGCGGCGAAGAACAGCGTGATTTTTCCAACCGCGTGCGCCGCGATGTGCAGCACGGCACCGATCAGAGACAGCGGCGCGAGCAAGGCAGCCGCCAGGGTCACATAGGACAGCTGGCTGATGGTGGAGTAGGCCAGTCGGCGCTTGAGATTGTCGGCATTGAGGGCCACCACCGAGGCGGCAACAATGGTAAACCCGGCCACGACGATCAACCAGTTGGCAGCGTTCGCTGCGAGCAGCGTTTGCGGGCCGAAGATGTACACGATCACCTTGACCACGCTGAACACACCGGCCTTGACCACGGCCACGGCATGCAGCAGGGCAGAAACCGGTGTGGGTGCCACCATGGCAGCGGGCAACCACCGATGAAAGGGCATGAGGGCCGCTTTGCCGATGCCGAAAACGCACAGGGCCAACAATGCCGACAGTTCCAGGGGAGTGAGCCGACCGGCCAGCAGACCACCCACCGTGAAGTCGGTGGTGCCCGTGAGGTACCAGATAAAGACCAGTGCGGGCAACAGGAACATCACCGAGGTGCCCATGAGCAGACTCAGGTAGGTGCGCCCGCCATTGCGCGCCTTTTCGGTGCCGTGGTGGGTGACCAACGGGTAGGTGACCAGGGTCAGCAGCTCGTAGAAAAGGAATAGCGTAAACAGATTGCCTGAGAGCGCAATGCCCAGGGTGGACGAGAGTGCCAGCGCAAAGCAGACAAAAAAGCGGGTCTGGTGCGCTTCCTTGTTGCCACGCATGTAGCCGATGGAGTACACCGAATTGACGATCCACAGGCCCGACGCAATCAAAGCGAACAGCATGCCCAGCGGCTCAACCGTAAACGCGATGTCCAGGCCAGGCATCATGGTGAACAGTTTGATTCCCGGACGCGCGCCACTCAATACAATTGGCAGCAATTCAAGCACGCTGGCGAGCAGGATGGCCGCGGTGCTCAGTGTGATGCCTTCACGCAGATTGGGCCAACGTCCGGCCAGCGCGATCAGTACGGCGCCAACCAGTGGCACGGCAATGCAGGCAAGAATGGCCTGCTCAGGCGTCAGCATCACCGCAGTACCCCCATCAACAGGGCGGCCGCTTCAGAGGCCGATCCGATCGTGAAGGAGGTGTCAAGGCCAAAGTACACCGTGGCAATGACCAGAAGAGTCGTGGGCAAAAGCATCGACCACGGGACTTCCCGGACCTGCGAAGCGTCGGGGTGTGGCTCGCGGAAGTACGCCACTTCGACAAATCGCCACACGTAGGCCACGGCCAGCAGCGAGGTGGCAACAATCACGAATACCAGCCACCACTGGCCCTTGCCCAGCGCCGCGAGCAGCAAATACCATTTGCTGATAAAGCCTGCTGTGCCCGGAACGCCAATCAACGACAGGCCGCAAATCACGATTCCCAGACTGGTCCAGGGCATGCGTTTGCCCAGTCCCTGCAGGCCCGAGAGGCTGGTGCCGCCCGCTGCGAGGGCGACGCCGCCCATGAGCATAAAGAGGGCGCCCTTGGTGATGCCGTGGTTGAACAGATGCACGATGGTGGCGGTCAGGCCGTTGCGCGAACCGAAAGACAAGCCCAGAACGATGTAGCCGATTTGTGCCACGCTGGAATAAGCGAACAGCCGCTTGAGGTCGGTCTGGAAGATCGCTGCGGTCGAGGCCGCGATGATGCCCGCTAGCGCGAGCATGAGCATCATCTCCTGCATGGGCAGTCTGTCGAAAACCTGTGACTGCCCGAACACCGAAAAATAGAATCGCAGCAGCACATAAACCGCAACCTTGGTTGCCGTAGCGGCAAGAAAGGCGGACACCGCCGATGGCGCGTAGGTGTAGGCGTTGGGCAGCCATTGGTGCAGCGGAAACAGGGCCAGCTTGAGGGAAATTCCTACGGTGAGAAAGGCCAACGCCGTCAGCACCGGACGAGTGCCCTCCACCATGGAAATGCGCCGTGCCATGTCCGCGAGGTTCAAGGTGCCGGTCATCAGGTACAGCAGGCCAACCCCGATCACGATGAATGTCGCCCCGATCGTGCCCATGATAAGGTACTGGTAGGAGGCCACAAGGGCACGCCGGTCGCGGCCCAGCGCAATGAGCACATAGGCCGACAGCGAGGATATCTCCAGGAACACAAAGATGTTGAACGCATCGCCCGTGATGGTGATGCCGAGCAGGCCCGTCAGGCAAAGGGCAAACATGGTGTAGAAAAGATAGTGCTGCTCGGGCGCGATTTCTGCCTCGATGCTGGCGCGGCTGTAGGGCAGGACGATGGCCGCAATACCCGAGACCAGAACCAGCACAAAGGCGCTGAGCCGGTCAACCCGGTATTCAATGCCCCAGGGGGCCGGCCAGCTGCCCAACGCATACGAAATGGTGCCGCCCGTATTCACCTGGTGCCACAGCATGATCGAGATGGCCAGCGCAATCCAGCTGCTGCTCAGCACCAAAGCGAAGGCCAGGGACCTACGACGCAGAAGCACCGTCAAGGGTGCCGTCATCAGGGGAATGATGACTTGCAGGGCGGGCAGGTGATGGCTCAGGTTCATGACTGCTGCCCCAAACGCTGGCGCTCTGAATCCAGAGCGAGTATTTCGTCTTCCTCAATGCTGTCGTAGGCTTCGCGAATTCTCACCACCAGCGCCAGCCCAAGCGCCAGCGTGGCCACGCCCACGACGATGGCGGTGAGGATCAGCACATGGGGCAGCGGATTGGAATACAGGGCGAATGCATCGCTCAAGATGGGCGCCGTTCCCCCAACGAGCTTGCCTGGTGCGATGTAGAGCAGGTAAACCGAAGTCTGGAAAATTCCCAGGCCCACGAGCTTTTTGATCAGATTGCCCCGTGCGATGACGATGAACAACCCGGCGATCATCAGGAAGACCGTGATGAAGTAGGTGAAGTGACCGCCCATCGTCCACGAGTTCCACGTCGTCATGGTTCGTCCACCTTGCCGCGGTCGGCGAACATGTAAAAAATCTTTAACATGACTCCCGAAACGGTCGTGGCCACACCGACTTCAACCCAGAAAATACCCCGATGCTGGCCGTGCACCGGATTGTGGTCAAGCACGAAGTAATCCAGAAAATTGCCACCCAGCAGCAGCCCTGCAACCCCCACGCCGGCATAAATGAGTACGCCCACGGCCATCATCGATTCCACCAAAGGCTCGGGAACCACCTTGCGCGCATCGGCAAGGCCATAAATCAGGGCGTAAAAAATCACCGCAGCGGCCAGGATCACCCCTGCCTGAAAGCCACCGCCCGGCCCAAAATCGCCATGAAATTGCACATACAGGGCAAACAGCAAAATGAAGGGAATCATCAGCCGGGCCATCACCCGCAATATGATGTCGTTTCTCATACCTTGCGGCCCTTTCGCTTGCGCCGCAGCAGTGCGATGACCCCAGCGCCCGCCGTGAAGACCACGGTGGTCTCTCCCAGCGTGTCATAGCCCCGGTAGCTGGCCAGCACAGCGGTCACGACATTGGGCACGTCCACTTCCTGTTTGATTTCGTTGAGATAGCGTGGCACCACATGCAGGTGGATGGGGGCAAGAGGATTTGAGAACTCGGGCAGCCCCAGGGTGCCGTAGACCAGAACGGCTCCCACGGAAATCGACACCGCAAGCGACAACCAGGGGGTGTGCAAGGGGCGGGTTTCCTCACTTTTGCAGAGGTACAGCGCGCCCAAAAAGAGCACGGTGGAAATGCCCGCGCCAACCGAGGCCTCGGTCATGGCCACATCCACGGCGTCCATGGCAACCAGCACGGTGGCCATCAGAAAACTGTAGATGCCGCCCAGAATAACGACATTGAACAGGTTGCGACTGCGCGCGATCACCAGCACGGTGATTGTCATCAGCACCATCAGCACATTGATGATCAGGGTTTCGATGATGGGTCCTCCTCGTGCGGGGCTAGAAGGGGTTTGAGCCCGCGTACCATGGCGGCGCGGGCCAGTGCATGGGTCGAGGCCGGGCTGGCAAAGAATATGAGCACGCCAATCATCAAGAGTTTGACCGCCACCAGCGTGAAGCCTGATTGCAGCATCAGCCCCATCAGGATCAGTCCTGCGCCGAGTGTCTCGATCACGCTGGCGGCGTGCATGCGGGTGTAAAAGTCGGGCATGCGCAGCAGGCCAACGGCGCCCACAATGCAGAAAAATCCACCCGCTACCAGGCAGATCCAGCTCAGCGCGTCAACGGCCATGCTCATAGGGTGCTCGCCTCGTCATCTTCATCCTCAACACCGGGGTCCCCAAGATCGCCTCTGCGAAAGTATTTCAGGATTGCGATGGTCCCGATGACATTGAGCAGCCCGTAAACGATGGACAGGTCCAGAAACTCCGGGCGACCATTGAGAAACCCCAGCACGGCGAGCAGCAGCATGGCCGCCGTGCCCACCGTGTTGCCGGCTTGAGCCCGGTCGAAAACGGTTGGACCCAGCGCGGCGCGTATCAGCGCCAGCGACAGGGTTACCAGCAAGGCGAGAGCGGCGGCGGCAAACATTAGGGTTTGTCCTCGCAAGCCGTGACACGGTCGTTCATTTCACTGTCCACCGCCGCCAGGGCTCCCGCGCGCGTGAGTCCGTGCACCAGGAACTCATTGGACCGCGCCTCCACCGTGATGGTGCCCGGGGTCAGGGTGATGGAACTGGCATGGATCACCAGACCAATATCCGATGCCTGGCTGGGCTTGAAGCGAATCAGCGTCGGGCTGATCGGCAGCCTGGGGTGCAGGATGATCTTGCTGACGTCCCAGGCGGACTTCACCACTTCCTTAAGCAACCAAGGCCAGTAAAGAAAAATCGTGGCGCCAAGGCGTATCGGGTGCCGCTTGTCATCGACAAGGTCAATGCGGCGCGCAAACCACACTACGGCCAGCGCAGAACCGGCCCCGGCCGCCAGCAGAAACGGCGTGAAGAAGCCGGACAGTAGCAGCCAAAAAACGTAAAGAATGACGAACAAACTGGCGGAATGAAACACGTTACAAAGCTTAATGGATAGGCTTTGATTCTAGACAGGTTGTCTCTAGGGTTTTCCCCATGGCGACGGTCGCTGAGGCGAACAAGTGGCTGCTTCGTGAGGGTAATATGGACGTGCGCGGCCGCACTTGTGCCGCCTGTGTGTTATTGATTGGTTGACTTAAGGAGCCCCACATGAAGCAGAAAATACTGATTGCCCGAGCGATTTTCCCCGAAGTCATCGAACACCTGGCGCGGCACTTTGAGGTTCAGAGCAACCAGGACGACGCGCTGTGGACGCCCACTCAGATGGTCGAGCAATTGCAGGGCTGCCAGGGAGTCTTTACGACCGGTGTCGAGCGTATCGACGCAGCTTTGCTGGTTGCTTGCCCGGATCTGAAGATTTGCGCCAACATGACCGTGGGCTACAACAACTTTGACGTCGATGCCATGACCGCAGCAGGTGTTTTGGCAACCAATGCGCCCGATGTGTTGACCGAGACCACCGCCGATTTTGCTTTCGCCCTGCTCATGGCCACGGCACGGCGCATGGCTGAATCCGAGCGCTTTCTGCGTTCGGGCCAGTGGAGTCGGTGGCGCTATGACCTGTTCGCCGGTGCAGACGTTCACGGTACAACACTGGGCATTCTTGGCATGGGCCGTATTGGTCAGGGCATCGCCAGGCGCGGCGCCTGCGGTTTTGGCATGAAGGTGATTTACCACAACCGTTCCCGGCTTGATCCAGCCACTGAGGCACAGTGCCAGGCCGCTTACGTCAGCAAGGAGGAACTGCTGCGCAACTCCGACCACCTGGTGCTGGTGCTGCCTTATTCGGCGGCCTCGCACCATGCCATTGGCGCGGCCGAGCTGGCCAAGATGAAGCCCGGCGCCACGCTGGTCAACATCGCGCGCGGTGGCATCGTCGACGACGCAGCTCTCGCAGCGGCGCTGCGTGCCAAAACCATCGCTGCGGCCGGACTGGACGTCTATGAAGGCGAGCCCAAGGTGCACCCGGATCTGCTCACCGTTTCCAACGTGGTCCTAACGCCGCACATTGGCAGTGCCACGCTACCAACGCGATTGGCGATGGCCAATCTGGCGGCAAACAACCTGATCGGTTATCTGATTGACAACAAGCCGTTGACACCACTGAATCCAGTCGTCGTGACGTAATGATTTTGCTATCCTGTTGATAGTTACAAATTCATATTGGATATGGGCTATGGCGCTTTTTGTCTAAATCATCCCACCACGGAAGAACCTTCTTGAGAGACTGAATTTGGCCGCAACAGCTCGGTGTGTAGCCCGCCTTGGCTGCGAGCTGTTGTTGCCAGTCCGCGCTTTGCAGAAGTTTCAGCAGGGTGGAAATGGCGGGTTGTGCCAGTGCTGATTTGAGGCACACCAAGTGGTAACTTTCCTGAACCAGGGGTACAAAGTCCAGACCCTGGGCGCGCGCTGCCAGTTCAATTCCCAATCCCGCATCGGCTTTGTTGCTGGCAACCGCGTGAGCTGCTGCCGTGTGGGAGGTTTCGGTGAACGCATAGCCGTACAGGTCGCCGGGTATCAACCCGTCTCGGGCCAGCAATTCATCGAGGACAACCCGCGTCCCCGTGCCAAGGGTGCGGTTGACAAAGCGCACGCCGACACGCTGCAGGTCAGTCAAGCGGCGCAATCCAAGCGGGTTGCCGCGGGCGACCATGAGGCCTTGCGTGCGCTGGGCAAACCCGATGATCTTGTGCAACCCCGGTTGCAGCAGGGGTTTGTAAACCTGCTCGGCAAGTGATCCGAGTGCCGGGTTCTGAAGGGTGTGAAATCCCGCCATCACGCAGCGCCCTTCATTGAGGGCGCGGATGGCGTCCACGCTGCCGCAAAAGTGGATATCCAGATGCAAACGGGTTTTTTCGGGAGTCTGCTCGGTGCCAGGTTCAACTGCCAACGCGTGTTCGCGCAGCGCGGCCAAGGCGTCGTCGTGGCTGGCATACAGGCTGACGACATGGGCGCGATCGTCAAAGGCGACGGCAAAGGCGCGTTCAAGATCGCCGCGCAGCGCCTCGATTTGCGGTGCCAGTCGTGCCTGTGCCTGTCGCTCGGCCCACATCAGCTTGGTGCCAAATTCGGTGAGGCGCGCCGACTGGCCCTTCTCCCACACCACCAGTTCATGGCCGAGTTCGCCTTCCCAGCGCTTGAGTTCGCCCCAGACGTGGCGGTAGGACAAACCCAGAGCTCTGGCGCCACCGGAGATCGACCCTTGCGAAGATACGGCCCTCAGCAAGTCGATCAGGGGATTGCGCACCAGCGCCGGGCTGCTCTGGCGCGAGAGGGTGTAGTGGAATTGAAGCCTATGCACGAACTTACATATCGCCAGTAGTGGAATCGATGGCTACGATACCTCAACTCATGAACACCTTTGCCGACAGTGCCCGCGTGGGGCTCGAACTCATCACCGCCGGGGACGCAGCCCTGCTCGGCATCGTGGTGCGCTCGTTGTCCGTGAGCGCTTGCGCTACCGTCATTGCCTGCGCCCTGGGTTTGCTGGTCGGGGCTTGGCTGGGAGTGGTGCGGTTTGCCGGACACGGCGCGCTGCTGACCCTGCTCAACACATCGCTCGCTGTGCCCTCGGTGGTGGTGGGCTTGCTGATCTATCTGCTTCTCTCACGCACTGGACCGCTGGGCTGGCTGGGCTGGCTGTTTTCTTTCAAGGCCATGGTGATGGCGCAGGCACTTCTGGTGCTGCCGGTCGTGACGGCGCTGACGCGCCAGACTGTGCACGACGCCGATATTTTGCATGGTGAGCAGTTGCGCTCGCTGGGCGCCCGGCCCCTGATGCGCTCGCTGTTGCTGGGGTGGGATGAGCGTTACGCACTGTTGATGGTTGTGATTGCCGGTTTTGGCCGGGCGGTGTCCGAGGTGGGTGCCGTGATGATCGTGGGCGGGAACATCGATGGCTTTACCCGCGTCATGACCACTGCCATTGCGCTGGAGACCAGCAAGGGCGACTTGCCGCTCGCGCTGGCGCTCGGGCTGATCCTGATGGTCGTGGTTTTGCTGCTCAATGTGGTGATTGCCGCGCTGCGGCGCTGGCGGGAGCGTTATCAGGGCGACAACGGCGCGCCCTGGCGGTCACACGAGATGCCGTCTGCAGCTATGGTGCGTCCGGTGGACGGCGCCTCATGAAGCCCTTGTTTCGTCTGTCGCAGGCCAGCGTGCATTTTGGGCGACCCGCCAATGCCGTGCGCGCGCTCACGGACGTGTCGATGTGCATCGAACCGGGTGAGCATGTCGCGCTGGTGGGTGCCAACGGCTGTGGCAAAAGCACATTGCTGCGCTTGTTGCATGGTTTGGTCGAGCCGACGGCGGGTCAGCGTATGGTCGATGCCGCGGTGCGTCAGGCCATGCTGTTTCAAAGACCTTATTTGATGCGCCTGACCGTGCAGGCCAATATTGCACTGAGCTTGTGGCTGCAAGGAACGCCTTGGCGCCAGGCCAACGCAGTGGCCCTTGTGGCCCTGGACCGGGTCGGCTTGACCCCCCTGGCCAGGCGCAATGCCTGCCAGCTCTCGGGCGGCCAGCAGCAGCGTGTCGCCTTGGCGCGAGCCTGGGCTTTGCGGCCTCAGGTATTGCTGCTCGACGAGCCCACCGCCAGCCTGGACCCGCACGCCAAGCGGGAGGTGGAAACACTGATCGAGACGTTCACCGGCGCGGCGTCGGGCCTGACCGTGGTCTTTGCAAGCCACAACCTCGGTCAAGTCAAGCGACTGGCCAGCCGGGTGATCTATCTGGAGCAGGGCCGAGTCCTGGCGGACTTGCCGGTGGCTCGATTTTTTGGCGGAACGCTGTTGCAAAGAGATTACCCGGCCGCCCACCGGTTTGTTAGAGGAGAACTTGCCTGATGAACTTTTATGTACTATTTCGGCTTCAAGCCCCCGTGAAATATGCAATAGCAGCTATTTTATTAGTAGCATACGGTGGCGTTCACGCGCAATCTATCGTCGTTGCCTCGACCACCTCCACTGAGCAGTCCGGTCTGTTTTCCCGTTTGCTGCCCGAGTTCAAGAAGGCCAGCGGTATTGACGTGAAGGTGGTGGCGCTGGGCACGGGTCAAGCCATCGATATGGGACGTCGGGGCGACGCCGACGTGCTATTCGTGCACGACAGGGCGGCCGAGGAGAAGGCCGTAGCAGAGGGCTTTGTGGTCAAGCGCTTTGAGGTGATGTACAACGACTTTGTGCTCATTGGCCCAAAAGCTGATCCGGCCAAGGCCAGGGGCAATGACATCGTCGAAGCCCTGAAAAGGCTCGCCACTGCGAATTCGGAATTCATCTCCCGGGGTGACAAAAGCGGCACCCACGCGGCGGAACTGCGTTTCTGGAAGCTGGCCGGGCTGGCCGACCCGCAAGGCAGTGGCTACAAAGCCTGCGGCTGCGGCATGGGCCCGGCGCTCAACATGGCTTCGAGCGACAACGCCTATGTGCTCGCTGATCGTGGAACTTGGCTCAATTTCAAAAACAGGGGTGATTTGACTGTGCTGGTTGAAGGTGACACGCGCCTGTTCAACCAGTACGGGGTCATGCTGGTGAACCCGGCCAGGCATGTGCACGTCAAAGCGGCGGACGGTCAGAGGTTTGTCGACTGGCTGGTCTCTCCGCCAGGCCAAGCGGTGATTGCCAGCTACAAGATCAGTGGCGAGCAGCTGTTCTTTCCGAACGCCGTCAAGTAGCTCGCCGGACAGACCTGGGCTCAGGAATCGATGATCGCCACGCCCTTGATCTGTGCGTAAAGGGCTTTCCCAGCCTGTAGGCTGAGCGCCTGCGACGACTTGTGGGTAATTCTGGCCAGCAGTGGCGTGCCCCCCGCATCCAGTTTGACCATCATCTGCCCCGGGCTGTCGGTTGACAATTGGGTCACCGTGACGGGCACGATGTTGAGAATGCTGGTGCCGGTTTGCGCTGCCAGCGTCAGGCTCACATCGCGTGCTTGCACCCGGATGCGAAGGCTCTGACCCACGGCTCGCAATTGCCGGGGCACGCTCAGACGTCCGCCGGAGAAGTCGGCCAAAGTCAGATGGTGTTCGGGCTCGTGACCTCCTATGGTTGCATCGACGACGGCTCCTGCCGCATCACCGTGCGCCAGCGCCAAGTCAAGCCGCGTCATCAAGGCGCTGGCGTCGCCAGCGGCGACCACCTGCCCGGCATCGAGTACTACCAGATGGTCGGCCAGCCGGGCCACCTCGTCGATCGCGTGACTGACATAAATAATCGGGATGACCAGTTCGCCTTGCAGGCGTTCCAGGTAGGGCAGGATTTCCTGCTTGCGTTTGAAATCGAGCGCGGCCAGTGGTTCGTCGAGCAACAGCAAACGCGGGCCGACCGCCAGGGCGCGCGCAATCGCCACGCGCTGGCGCTCGCCCCCTGAGAGAGTGCCGGGCTTGCGCTCAAGCAGGGCGCCAATGCCCAGGAGCTCGATGGCCTGCTCCAAGCTGAGCTTGCGCTCGCCGCGACTGCGTTGCATCCCGTAGCGCAGGTTGCCCATGACCGTGAGGTGGGCAAACAAACTGGCCTCTTGAAACACATAGCCCAGGGGCCTTTGGTGCGTCGGCACCCAGCGCGACTGTTCTTGCCACACTTCGCCTGCCACGCTCAAAAATCCGTTGGGTGCCCGCTCCAAGCCCGCGATGCAACGCAGCAAGGTGGTCTTGCCTGAGCCCGACGGGCCAAAGAGGGCGGTGACGCCACGCGCCGGAAAGCACTGGTTCACATCCAGCTTGAAGTCTGGTCGGATGATCCGAAAGCGCGCCTTGATGTCTGACATGTCAGACCCAGGATTTCAGGCGGGGTCGCCAGGCGTACAGTGCCAGCAGGGCCAGGAATGAAAAAACCAGCATCACAGCCGAGAGCCGGTAGGCGTGGGCGTACTCAAACGCTTCGACGTGATCGTAAATCTGGACTGAGGCCACGCGGGTCACTCCGGGCAGGTTGCCGCCAATCATCAGCACCACACCGAATTCGCCAACGGTGTGCGCAAACGTCAGCAGTGACGCCGTGAGGAATCCCGGCGCGGCCAGGGGCACGGCGACCGTGAGAAACGCATCCAGCGGTGAAGCCCGCAGGGTCGCCGCCACTTCCATCGGGCGCTCCCCCACCGATTCGAAGGCCGCTTGCAGGGGTTGCACCATGAAGGGCAACGAGTACAGAATCGAAGCCAGCACCAGACCGGAAAAGGTGAACGGCAGCGGCGCGATGCCCAGCGTCTGCGTCAGCCGACCCACTGGGCCGTCCGGTCCCATCACTACCAGCATGTAAAAGCCCAGCACGGAGGGCGGCAGCACCAGCGGCAGGGCCACCACAGCGGCAATCGGACCTTTCCAGACGGTTTTGGTGCGTGCCAGCCACCAGGCAATGGGTGTGCCCAGGAGCAGCAGAATCACCGTGACCAGGCTGGCCAGGCGCGCGGTCAACCACAGGGCCTGCACATCGCTGTCGGTCAAAAGCATGGGATCTGCTGGGGTGAGTGCATGGGCGTCCTATTTGCCGCCCTGTGCGCCGGGGAACTCAAAACCATAGCGGTTCATCACAGCGTGCGCCCACGGGCTGTCCATATAGTCAGCCAAACGCCGGGCCAATTGGTTCGAGGCGGCGCGGCGGGTGATTATGAAACCCTGTTCCAACGGCTGATGCAATTGGCTTGGTATCAGCCAGTAGCCGCCTTGGGCTGAGAGTTCAGGGCTGAGCGCCAGCGACAGGGCAATGATCCCGACCTGCGCGTTGCCGGTCTGCACAAATTGTGCCGTGTGGGCGATGTTGTCGCCATAGACCAGCTTGGGAGCGACCGTTTCCCAGAGACCGGTCGAACGCAGGGCCTCCTGGGCGCGCCGGCCATAGGGCGCATGCTGGGGATTGGCAATGGCAACGCGGGTAATCCTTGCGTCTGCCAGGCTGGTCAGCGTCATTTGAGTAGCGTCCAGACCCTTGCTCCACAGCACCAGGCGCCCCCGGGCGTAGGGCTTGGCCTGTGATGCCGCAAATCCGCTTCGGACCAGGGTCTGCGCAAAGGCGATATCCGCTGAAAAATAGAGATCAAAAGGTGCGCCCTGCTGAATCTGGGTCTGGAGCTTCCCCGATGAGCCATAGACCACGCTCACCTGGTTTGCCGGATGGGCCTGCCTGAAGCTGGTAAGAATATCGTCCATCGCGAACTTCAGGTCTGAGGCGGCCGCAAGCGTGATCATTTCCGCGTGGGTGCCCATGGCCAGCAACAGCGAGCCGGCGAGGAAAAGCAATCTGGCCACGCCCATTGAACTCTGCTCCCTCACGGGTCAATCCGCGGCCGCTGTCCGAGCTTGCGGTACACGGTGGCGCGGCTGATCCCCAGCGTGCGCGCCGCCTGAGCCACATTGCCCTTGCTCTTTTCAACGGCGTTGTGGATGAGCGCAATTTCCATGTCCTTGAGGGGCAATTTGTCGGCCACCCGCCGACGCGGGGCCGACTGCGCCGCTTTTACCGTGACTCCGAACTCAACGGGCAATACCTTCAAGCGAAGGCCCGTCCACAGCGGAAGTTCCAGCGATGCGTCGGGACGGCTGGCGGCATCAAAGAACCGCTCATAGGGGGTGCCAAACACTTCGGTGATGTGAACGGTCCTGGCATGCGGCGCGGCAAAGGCCGGAACCATCTGCCGCGCAACCTGGTTGGTCCCCGTAATCCAGCCGTCCCCGTCCAGGCAGATGAGTCCGTCGGCCTCGCTTCCCAGCGTGTTACCGGGCCAATTAAGGCGCAGCATCACGCGATGGGCCTGTTCCAGCACCAGAGCGTTTTCAATCTTGCTGGCCGACTGTGTGACCAGGTGCTTGAGTTCGGGTCGCTCCGTGACGTCGATACCGGTCAGGTCAAGCATGCCCACGCACTGACCATCCCCACCGAACAGTGGCGCCCCAGCGCAACTGTACGCCGAAGTATCGCCAAAAAAATGTTCTCCCCGGTGCAGCCACACCGGTTGATGCTCGATCAATGCCGCGCTGATGGCAGAGGTGCCGATGCTGCGCTCGGACAGATCAGCGCCAATTCGCGTGATGGCGCTGGCGCGCGGGTCGGTCTGGTCGATGGCTCCACAGACGTCCACCACAATGCCGCGTGCGTTGGTCAGAATAACAAAGTAGCCGGTATCGACAATCGTGCGACCGAGTTTTTCAAGAATGGGCCGGGCCGTTTGGGCCAGGCGCTGATTGGCCTCCAGGGTTCGGCGTCGGTATTGTTCGGACGCAAGGTCAAATGTGACCCGGTCCCCGGGCTCCAAACCCAGCGCAAGGCAACGTCGCCAGGAGCGCTCAATCCAGGGGGCCAGGTGGCCCGGCGCCGCTGCAAAGTCCTGCAACACCGCGCGGCGGGCACTCTCTATCCCAGCCAGCCTTGCCTGCCCATCCGGGTGGCCGGAAGTTGGCGCAGCAGCAGTGTGGACGGGCGGGCTGGCTGACAAGAGGTACCTCTTTGCTGAAGTTGATTGGGGCCAATGGAATGCTGGTTTCAGGTTGCAAGCTTGGCGGGATACGGGCACACTTTGACGCTTGAAATCACAACCTGCCCATCATAATACCGCGCACCGGCGGGTCAAAACGGCGCTTATCTGGCCATTCGCGTTTGTTCTGCTCTTCCTGCTGGCTGCTTTCATCACCACCGCCTTTGTCATGGAGGGCCGTGTCCGTGATCGCGATCTTGCCGAACGCTCGCTTGCCGTGGAGAAACTGGTCAAGCGCAACCTCGACAAGGACGCCAATCTGATGCACGCCGTCCTGCGAACCCTGCTCGATAACAAAGCGGTCGAGGCTGCGATTGCCAGTTCA
The DNA here is from genome assembly GCA_963784775.1 of uncultured beta proteobacterium. Taxonomy (GTDB): domain Bacteria; phylum Pseudomonadota; class Gammaproteobacteria; order Burkholderiales; family Burkholderiaceae_C; genus Rhodoferax. The sequence continues at coordinate 529,459 of CAWAST010000007.1, forward strand.
GACCGGGATGCCCTGGTACGGGAGACCGAGCCGTTGTTTCAGGCGTTGCGCGCGGAGCATCGCATCACGCACTTCTATTTTGACGGACCCGACCTTGTCAATCTGGTGCGCTTGCACAGTCCTGCCGAGTTCGGCGACCGGATCACCCGCGCCACAACGACCCTGGCGCGTGATCAGCGCCAAGCGGTGAGCGGACTCGAACTTGGCCCGTTGGGGACTCTGACGTTGAGAACCGTGCTGCCATGGATGCGCGGCGATCGTGTTTTGGGCTACGTGGAAATCGGCGAGGAGATCGAGCATATCGTCGAAGAGGTGCACGACAATCTTTCTGTCGACCTGCTGGTTCTGGTGGACAAGCGTTTTCTGTCCGAACGGCAGTGGCGCAACGGACTGAACATGCTCGGGCGAGAGGGTCGATGGGATCGGTTCGTCTCGCATGTCACCGTGGCGCAGACCGCGCCAACTTTGTCCACGGTACTCGATGACCAGGTGCTGGACAGTTTGCGTGCTGGTGGCGGCACGGTGCTCAAGGACAAGGGCCGTTTTTTTCACCTGTCCATGCTGCCGCTGGCCGACGCCGGCGGACGCCGCATTGGTGACCTTGTGGTGATGCGCGATATGACCGTCCTGCAAGACACTTTTCTACGGTCTCTGTCCGCAATGATTGCCCTTAGCCTGATCGCCACGGGCGCTGTTTTGGGTCTGTTTTATTTCACGCTCGATCGGGTTGAGCGTGAACATCAGCGCCAGCATGAACTTGAGCATCAACTGCTGCGGCTGGGGACCGAGCATCAACGCATGCTTCAAATTGAGAAGCTCTCTGCTTTGGGCACCATGGTCGGCGAGATTGCCCATCAACTCAACAATCCACTGGTTGGGGTCGTCAATTTGGCGCAATTGGCCGCGCGGGAAGCCAACGACCCGGTGCGCACGCGCGAGTTGCTGGCAGAAATCGGTCACGCGGGCCAGGATTGCCATGCGCTAATCCAGTCCATGCTCCGGTTTTCGAAGGTTTCCAATTTTGAAAGTGCGCCAACGCCCATGCATCGGGTGATTGAAGAGACCGTGCTGCTATATCGCCAGACCGAGCGGCGGCAGATTCCGGTGCAGGTTCGACTACCCGAGTCGCCTGTGGTTCTGACCATCGATCCCATCCTGATCCGGCACGCGCTTTTCAATTTGCTGATCAACGCAGCGCAGGCCACGCTTGACGAGAGCGAAATCGTCATCGCCCTGGATGAATTCACCAATCCGGACAACGGCGCGCCTGGCTGGCTGCTCTCGGTGACCGACCACGGTAAAGGCATTGCCCCTGAACTTATAGACAAGATCTTTCTGCCGTTTTTTACCACCCGCAAGGACGGAACCGGCTTGGGTCTGCCGGTGGTGCAGCAGGTGGCGCTGCTACACCAGGGTTCTGTGCGCGTCAGCAGCCAGCCAGGAGGTGGCACGAAATTTGCGATCTGGCTACCACAGCACAGCCAGCTTGGTGGCAAGAACGCAGAGGGACAACAAAAACATGAAACCTAGAATTTTGGTGGTCGATGATGACCACTACACGCGCACCCTCATCGAACAATTGATGCGAAAGACCGCACAAGTGCACCTGGCTGAGAGTGGCGAGGTGGCCCGGCAGCTGTTTGCCGAGACCGATTTCAATCTGGTCCTCATGGATCAGCGCCTGCCTGACGTTCAGGGGCTTGAGTTGCTGCGGGAATTTCGTGCCCAGCGCCCCAAATTGGTAGCCATTCTGATCACTGGCTTTGCCGACGTACGCGACGCGGTGGCCGCAGTGCGCGAGGGCCTGTTTGACTACCTGACCAAGCCCTTTGAAGATCTGGAAGCGCTTGAGGCGGTGATCGGCAAGGCGCTCGAGCTTGACAGCGCCTACCGTGAAATCGACAGTTTGCGCAACCGCCTGGCCGTGAAATCGGGGGCCCCGGATGTCATCGGGCAATCAGCGGCCATGGAGCGTTTGCTCGGTCAGGTTCGCGAAGTGGCAGCGCTGAACACCACCGTGTTGCTCGAAGGCGAGAGTGGTACTGGCAAGGACGTGATGGCCAAGCTCGTGCACGCCTGGAGCATGCGCGCCACCAAGCCGTTTCTGGAAGTCAATTGCGGTGGCTTGCCCGAATCCCTGCTGGAGACCTTGCTGTTTGGCCATGAGAAGGGTTCCTTTACCGGGGCCGGTCAGACCAGCCCCGGCTACTTTGAGAAAGTGCATGGCGGCAACCTGTTTCTCGACGAGATTGCCGACATGAGTCCCAAATTGCAAAGCAGCCTGCTTCGGGTGCTGCAGGACCACAGTTTTTCGCGCATTGGCAGCACCGAGCAGCGCACCACAGACTTTCGCCTGATTTGTGCCACCAATCGGCCGCTGGAGGCGGAAGTGCGGGCCGGACGCTTTCGCGAAGACCTGTTTTACCGGATCAATGTGGTCGCCCTGACAGTGCCTCCATTGCGCGAGCGCAGTGGCGATGTCATCCGCTTGGCCGTGCATTTTCTGGACCGCTACAACGCCAAGTTCGGCAAGCAGTGCGGCCCCTTCACCCCGGCTGCTGTGCAGGCGATGGAAGACTACCGCTGGCCGGGCAACGTACGCGAGCTGCAGCACAACATAGAGCGCGTGGTGGCGCTGCACACGGGCGGCGCCATTGATATGTGTCATCTCGGCCTGGCCATTGCCGCCCAGGACAAACCCCCCGAAGCCGGTTCCCATGCCATGGCGCAAACACTGGCGTATCAGGATGCGCGGGCCGATTTTGAGCGGGAGTATATGCGTCGCCTCATCGATGCAGCCGGAGGCAATATGTCTGAGGCGGCACGTTCCAGCGGCATTCCCCGCCAAAATTTATATGTCCGTATGAAGCGCTGGGGACTTGTCATTGATTGACGACGACTGTCGGGTTTCGGTGACGTTTAGCGCGCGAGCGATAGACCAAGGGAACGACCAGTCCCTTGCATGTTGTCAGTTTCCAGCTTGGCATGACATTTGCGTTGTTAGTCCAACTCTGCGCGTATCTAGTTGACTCTGTTTTTTGGGATTCAATTGAACGATGTGGAGTTGCCAATCCGTGATGGACGGTTTCCATTAACTGCAATTTGTAAGGAAGAATGTCAATGAACAAAGGTAAATTCTTGCTGGCCGGTGTGATGCTGGCCATTAGCGGTGGCGCGTTTGCGGCTACCGACGCCGACACACAGGCGCAACTCGATGCCATCAAGGCAGCCATTCCCAAGTTTGCGGTTCCCATGCGCGAAGTCGGCGATCGTTTCCAGAACATGTACTTTGCTGCCAAGGGTGGCAACTGGGCATTGGCGGCTTACATGTCGAAATACATGAACGGCGCCATGAATCCGGCGAAGCTGACCAAGCCAGCCGAGTACCCCGCCTGGAAGAAGTTCTATGACGAAAAGTTTGCTGCGGTCAATGAAAAAATCATGGCCAAGGACATGGCTGGTTTTGAGTCGGCCTACAACAAAGTCATCGATGACTGCAACAGCTGCCACAAGAAGATGGAGTACGGCTTCATCAAGCTGGTCAAGCAGGGTGCGCCGTCTGACATTGGTATCGATTACGCAGTCAAGTCCGAGCCGGGCGACGTACCGAAGTAAGCCATCCGACCAGGGAGACACCCTGACGGTTTGAAATATGGATACCGAGGTGCACAACTGCATCTCGGTATTTGTCTTTCTGCGTCGCAGGGGGAGATTTTCTGGTTCCGGTGTGGGTCGCCTCGCGAGTCGGGCGATGCTTTAGGGCAGCAAATGCCTTTTCCAATCAATGACGGAGTACGTATGAAGTTTTCTAAATTTGCCCCCATTGCGCTGGGCGCCGCACTGTTGGCTGGTTCCAGCCTGGCAGCCGAGCCAGCCAAGATCGATTGGTCCAAGGTTCCTGCCGCGAACATCGGCATGTTTTATCCGGGGCAGTCGTCCTATGAATGGCTGCGCAGCAAGGGCCACGGCGGCGCCCGTAAGGTGGGCCTGGGCGCGGCATGCGTCTCCTGCCATGATGAATCCGACGCAGAAAAAGACCTGGGCAAAAGCCTGGTCAAAGGCGGACCGCTCGAACCCATGCCGGTCAAAGGCAAAAGCGGGTACAAGGACCTGAGTGTTCAAGCAGCTTACGACGCCACGAACCTGTATCTGCGCTACGAATGGAAAACAGACAATCCCTATCCGGGATCCGAACACCAGTATTTGCGCTTTGACGGCCATGAGTGGAAAGTCTGGGGCTTCCCGAAACTTGACAAAGTGGTTCAGGATGGCAAGCAGCCTGGGATTTACGAAGACCGCATGTCCATCATCATCGATGACGGCAAGGTCGCGGGATTTGCCCAGCAGGGTTGCTGGCTGACCTGCCATGACGGCCAGCGTGACATGCCCAATCAGTTCACCGCTGAAGAGGTGGCGGCCAATCCGTTGCTGATGGCCATCAAGAAGGGTGATGTGCGCAAGTACCTGCCCGACACCCGCACCGATCCGCTGGATTGGAAAACCGGCAAGAGCGTCGAAGAAGTTGCCAAACTCAAGGCTGAGGGCAAGTTCGTTGATCTGATTCAGTGGCGTGCCCATCGCAGCCATGCCGTTGGCATGGCCGACGACGGCTACGTGCTTGAATTCCGTCTCAGCGATGCCGGCAAAGATATGTTTGGCGGTAATTCCGATGCCAAAACACACCAGCCCAAGTTCATGTGGGATGCTGCCAAGGTGGGCTACAAGTCCATTACCGAAGCGCAATTCCGCAAGGGCAACCATTTCCTGGTGCGCGAGCAAAATGCCGTTCCGTTTGACCCCAACGCTGGCTGGAAAGAGGGTGACCTCATTCCTGACTATGTGGTGAGCCGCGAGGATGCCAAAGGCTCAGCAGCCGACAACAATGCCATGGCCGCGTGGAAAGACGGCAAATGGACCGTGGTTCTGGTGCGCCCGCTCGGTCTGACCAACCCAGACGATAAAGCGCTCGCAGTGGGCAAGGTTTACAACGTGGGATTCGCCATTCATGACGACAACATTACCACCCGTGGCCATCAGGTCTCTTTCGTCAAGACCCTGGGCATCGGTGCGAAAGCCGATATCGAGGCCGTGAAACTGCCCTGAGCTTGGTTTTTGGACCGTTCTGCAGCGGTGCACTGGCGTCGCTGCCCGTGATCGGTTCACCTTGATCGCCACCGCCGGGAGATTTTCCTGCGGTGGTTTTTTTGCCCGATGCACTGTTTCAATTTGAGAATTTGATGCCTGCGAGCCTAGCTGCCTAGGGTTAGCCCTGAACGTGGAGTTGCCAGCTCGGCCAACAATGGCTATGTAGTGCATTTCATAGGCAAGGCGCGGCGATTGTCTCGCGCGCCGCTATTCCAGGAGACCCTCACATGCAAAAAATATTGCACATCAATCCGGACAAATGCACCGGATGCATGCAGTGCGAAATGGCCTGTTCTTTCGAGAACTACGGCACTTTTGCCACCGCCAAGTCCCGCATCAAGGTGTTTGACTTTCATCACACGGGCAAGAAAGTGCCATACACCTGCACCCAGTGCGACGAAGCCTGGTGTCTGCATGCCTGCCCGGTGGAAGCCATCACGATGGACAAGCTCACTGGCGCCAAAGTCGTCAACGACGCCACCTGCGTCGGCTGCAAGGTATGCACCATTGCCTGCCCGTTTGGCACCATTAATTATGTGCAGGAGACCGGCAAGGTCCAGAAGTGCGACTTGTGCGCAGGGGAACCGGCCTGCGCCGAGGCTTGCCCCACGGGCGCCATCACCTTCATCGACGCCAACTGGACGGGCCTGGGTAAGATGGCCCAGTGGGCCGACAAGCTCGGCAATCAACCCAACGCAGCTTAAGGAGAATCATCATGGCATGGGCAGGAAAAATTCTTCGCGTTGACTTGACCGCAGGCACCGTCAAATCCGAGCCACTCAACATGGACTGGGCGCGCAACTATCTGGGCTCACGTGGTTTGGGCTCCAAATATCTGGTGGAGGAGGTGGACGCCAAAGTCGATCCGCTCTCATCGGCCAACAAGATCATCTGGGCCACCGGGCCGCTCACGGGCACCATGGCCGCCACCGGTGGCCGTTACACCGTCATCACCAAGAGCCCGCTCACCGGCGCCATTGCCTGCTCCAACTCGGGCGGTTACTGGGGTGCCGAGTTCAAGATGGCCGGTTGGGACATGGTGATATTTGAAGGCAAGAGCGCCAAGCCGGTGTATCTGTACGTCAACGACGACGTGGCCGAGCTGCGCGATGCCGCGCACCTGTGGGGCAAGAGCGTGTGGGAAACCGAAGCCATGCTCAAGACCAGCCTGCAAGACCCGCTCACGCGAGTTTCCAGCATTGGCAAGGCCGGCGAGAACGGCGTGCTGTATGCCAGCGTGGTCAATGATTTGCACCGCGCCGCGGGTCGCTCGGGTGTGGGCACGGTCATGGGCAGCAAGAATCTCAAAGCCATTGCCGTGCGCGGCACCAAGGGCGTGGGAAATCTGCACGACCCCAAAGCCTTCATGAAGGTGATTGCCGAGAAGAAGAAGATTCTGGCTGACAACGCCGTCACCGGCCAGGGTCTGCCCGCTTATGGCACGCAGGTGCTGATGAACGTCATCAACGAGATGGGCGCGCTGCCCACCCGCAACCACCGCGACAACGCGTTTGAGAGCGCCAAGGACATCTCCGCCGAGGCCATGGCCACGCCGCGCAAGACCGATGGCAAGAAGCAGCTGGTCACCAACCAGGCCTGCTTTGGCTGCACCATTGCCTGCGGGCGCATCAGCAAGATGGACGAGAGCCACTTCACCGTGGCCAACAAGCCCCAGTACTGGGGCGCCTCGGGTGGCCTGGAATACGAGGCGGCCTGGGCGCTGGGCGCGGCCAATGGCGTCAAGGACCTCGAAGCGCTGCAATACGCCACTATGCTGTGCAATGAAGAAGGCATCGACCCCATCAGCTTCGGCGCTACCGTGGGCGCGGTGATGGAACTGTATGACATGGGCGTGCTGACCAAGGAGCAGGTGGGTGTCGAGGCAAAATTTGGCTCGGCAGACGCTCTGGCGTTTTTGACCGAAGAGACGATCTATGGCCGCGGCTTTGGCAAGGAAATTGGCCAGGGCTCCAAGCGCCTGACGGCCAAGTACGGGCACCCCGACCTGAGCATGAGCTCCAAAGGCCAGGAGTTCCCTGCCTACGACGGGCGTGCCATACAGGGCATTGGCCTAGCCTATGCTACCTCCAACCGGGGCGGCTGTCATTTGCGTGGCTACACCATTGCCTCCGAGGTGCTGGGCATTCCGGTCAAGACCGATCCCACCGAGCACGAAGGCAAGCCCGAGCTGGTCAAGGCCTTCCAGGACGCCACGGCGGCGTTTGACTCGTCGGGCCTGTGCGTCTTTACCACCTTCGCCTGGGGGCTGGCTGACCTAGCTCCGCAAATGGCGGCGGCGTGCGGTGACCAGTACACCACCGAGGAACTCGAAAAGATCGGCGAGCGGATCTGGAACATGGAGCGCGATTTCAACAATCGCGCCGGCTTTACCGCCAAAGATGACAGCCTACCCAAGCGTTTGCTGACCGAAGCCTGCAAGACCGGCCCGTCCAAAGGCAAAGTCAATATGCTGGCCGAGATGATGCCCAAGTATTACGCCGCCCGGGGCTGGGACAAGGAAGGCCGCCCGACCGCGGCAACCAGGACCCGGCTGGGGCTGTAAGGCAGTTTGAGTTCAACTGCGCAGGCGTGGCCGGGCGGGAGGCCCACCGCTTCAGCAGGCGCACGGCGATCAAATGATGCAACGAGAGCGGCCCGTGGCCGCTCTTTTTTCTGGAGAAATCACCATGACCCATCACGTCATCATCGGCGCCGGCCCGGCCGGTGTCATCGCGGCCGAGACCATTCGCAAACACGCGCCGCAGGACACCATCACCCTGATCGGCAATGAAAAGGAGCCGCCTTACTCGCGCATGGCCATTCCCTATCTGCTGATGGGCAATGTGCCTGAGAGCGGCACCTACTTGCGCCGCAGCGCGGACCACTTCAAAAGTTTGGACATAAATCTGGTTCAAGCCCTTGTCAGCAAAGTGGATTCAGCTACAAAAAAGATAGTAATCGATGGGGGTCAGGTCTTGAAGTTTGACACCTTGCTAATCGCTACGGGTTCCCATCCGGTGAGCCCGCCGGTGCCCGGCATCGATTCAAAGGGTGTGCACCCCTGCTGGACGCTGGAGGATGCCCGCGCCATCATGGGGTTGGCCACCAAGGGCGCGCGGGTGCTCCAGCTCGGGGCCGGCTTTATCGGCTGCATCATCATGGAAGCTCTGGCGGCGCGGGGCGTCAAACTCAGCGTGGTCGAGATGGGGGATCGCATGGTGCCGCGCATGATGGGTCCGACCGCCGGGAACATGATTGCTGACTGGGTGCGCGCCAAGGGGGTTGAAGTCTTTACCGGCACCAAAGTCGAGGAAATCGAGCCCGGCACGCCGCTCACCGTTCGCCTGAGCAACGGCGAAACGCGCTCCGCAGACCTGGTCATCAGCGCGGCGGGCGTGAAGCCGGCGATCGGATTCCTGGAGGATTCGGGCATCACCTGTCTGCTCGGCGTGCTGACCGATGAACATTTGCAGACCAATGTGCCCAGCATCTTTGCCGCCGGAGACTGCGCCGAGGCCTTCGACAAGGTCTCGGGCAAAACGATCGTCAGCGCCATCCAGCCCAACGCCGCCGAGCAGGCCCGAGTGGCGGCACTGAACATGGTGGCGTTCGGGCAAGGCGCCGCCTGTGATGCCGAACTCAAGGGCGTGACGCAGATCAACGTGCTCGACACGCTGGGCCTGATTTCCACGAGTTTTGGCGACTGGCAGGGCCTGCCTGGCGGCGAGCATGTGGATCTGACCGACCCGGCGGCACACCGTCACCTCAGCTTGCAGTTTGGCGAGGACGTCATGGTGGGCTGCAACAGCGTGGGCTGGACTGAGCATGTGGGCGTGCTGCGGGCGCTGGTTGAAGGTCAGGTCAGACTCGGCCCGTGGAAGAACACGCTGCTCAATGACCCGACCCGGTTCGCACAAGCCTATCTGGCGGCCGCTCAGGCGCAGGACGGCTGGAATGGCGCCGATGACGCCAGGCGGCGCTAAGGCGGTTGGACCATGAAGATCACCCTCAAGCTGTTTGCCTCGCTGACCGACTACCTGCCGGCACAGGCGCGCTACAGCAATGTGGTGGAACTGGATGTGGAGCCCAGTGCCAGCATCATCGACATCATTGCGCCCTATGGGTTGCCGCCCAATCTGGTGCATCTGGTGCTGATCAACGGCGAATACATCGAACCCTGGAAGCGCCAGAGCCAGACCCTGCAGGAAGGCGATGCGCTGGCCATCTGGCCGCCGATCGCGGGCGGCTAAGGCGCAGCACCGGCTCATGCAGGCAAGCTACACCCAGAGTTTTGACCGGGAGATGGGCTGCACCGAGGCCGAATGGCTGGGCTGGTTGCCCGCTGCCATCGGCGCCAATCCCTGGCAGCAGCACGGACCAGGCGCCGAAGTTGCCATTGGGGAGGGCACGCTGAAACTGGCCTGGCACGCAGAGTCGCCCCGTGTCATCGCGCTCATGCGCATCCCGCGCCTGGTGGTGAGCTTCCGTTTTTCCGGGCTGGACGACGCGCAGCGCTACGCCTTCATGAAGCGGTTCGATTTGTACATGCAGCGCGGCGGTGGGTAGGAACTCTGCCGTCCAGAGTTCCTGAATTTTAGTGGTCATTTTGGCCTGAAGCCATCGTCATTATTGCGTAAGCAGCTATCAATTGGGTAGCGAGTATTGATGCGTCATGGCATCACCCGGTGGCCGACCTATGATCGGGTGGTTCCCAAACAACTACGCTCAAGCGCCATTCATGCACACCACCCACGCCACCCCCGGCAAAGAACAAATCGCATTGCTCCCGGTTTTCGACCGTCTGGGGCTTGACCGTGTGATGCTGGTGAGCACGGCGGCGCAGGCGCGCCGGGCCCAGGAGCATCTTGGCGCCACGGTGGCTTGGGGCTTTGATACGGAATCGAAGCCGACCTTTCTCAAAGATGAGGTCTCTGAGGGGCCGCACATCGTGCAGTTGGCCACGCTCGAGCGGGCCTGGGTGTTTCAGTTGCACGATGCCGATTGCAGTGCCGTTGTGGCCCAAATTCTGGCAGAACCCGGGCATGTCAAGGCTGGTTTTGGCCTGGGCGATGATCGCAAGCGCATCGTGGCCAAGCTGGGTGTGGAGCCGTCCGGGTTGCTCGAACTCAACACCGTGTTTCGCGAGCGCGGCTACCGCAAGGACATGGGGGTCAAAGGGGCGGTGGCGGTGTTGTTTGGGCAGCGTTTCGCCAAGTCAAAAAAAGCGCAAACCTCCAATTGGGCGCGACAGGAGTTGAGCGAGTCGCAGCTGCTGTATGCGGCCAACGACGCCTACGCGGCGGTGCGGGTGGTCCACGCCCTGGGTTTGGGAGCGGTTGGCCTGCAGGCATGACGAACGATCAACCGCCAAAGTTTTTAGGCCATATTTGGTCTGTGGCCCTTATGCAGAAAGAGTATGCAGCTATCAGCCGAGTAGCAAACGTGCCTAGCTCAAAAACATGATGAGAAATCGGGCTCAAGCCCCTGTCCATCAAGCGCGGGCAGCTAGAAAATAGGTAGCAGTCATGATGCCGGCGAAGGTCAGGGCCAGTGAGCCCAGCAAATGCATGGCGGCTGTGCCCAGCGCCAGCGCATAGCGTTGCTGGCCCAGCATGTTGACCACTTCGACCGAGAAGCTTGAAAACGTGGTGAGTGCGCCCAAAAAGCCCGTGATGAGCGCCAGCCGCCAGATTGGGTCCAGATGCGGCAGGGCCTGGAACACCGCCACACACAAGCCGATGAGGTAGCCGCCAATCAGGTTGGCCGCCAGCGTGCCCCAGGGCAGCACGGCGTCGGCGCTGAGCCACAGGCCCAGCCGCCAGCGGGCCAGCGCGCCCACACTGGCACCCACGCAAATCGCAAAAACGGACAACATGCCCGATTATTGACCGATTTGCTGGGGCAACCAGGTCACGATGCCGGGAAACAGGTAGATCAGCGTGACGGCCACGCACATCGGCAGGAACAGGGGCAGGGTGAACCGTGCAATCCGGGGGAGCTGGCGTCCGGTTATGCCCTGCAGCACAAGCAGGTTAAGGCCCACTGGCGGAGTGAGGAGTGGACTCACATGGGTCAGGCCGAAATGCTCGCCGTGATGTGTTTGAGATTCGCACGCCGGGCGGCGGTGGATGCGGCAAGGTTTGATGAATCTCAAAGGTCCAACCGGGCAGAACAGGGACCATTCCCGCTGTGCCTGATATTTGCGGCGCATCACCCATTTGGGGGATGGACAGGAATGCCGCGCGGGGCGAGAATCACAGGCCACAATGGTCAGGAAAATCCGAAATGGCGTTTTTTTGTGCTTCGGTGAGGGGCGCATCTGGATGACCTGATGCTTGTCGAACCATGCTGCAACCCAAGAAAAAGATCACCGTCGCAAACCGCCCCGAGCAATTCTTGCCGACGTTCAGTGTCGTGCTGGTGCTGGGGTTGGTGGCGTTTATTTGGCTGGCCAAGGTGCCGATCAGCCTCGCCATGGCCTTGGTCTTCACGATCTGTGCCACCATGCTGATCGCCAATTCCTTCTTGCTCAGCCAGAGGCTTGCGCTGGCCAGAGCCCAGCGGGACCGCTCGCGGACCCGGGAGCGCGCCGCACGGCGCGAGATGCACTATGTGATGCAAAAGCAGGACCATCGAATTCAGCAGTGTGTCAATCGCCACATGCAGGAGTTGGAGCATGAGATGGCTGACCTGCGCCAGCGCGAGCGTCTGCTGGAGGTACAGGCCCATCACGATGGTTTGACGGGTTTGGCCAACCGCATCTTACTGACGGACCGGTTTCGGCTGGCGATTGAGCGCGCCAAGCGGGCTTGCAGGCCGTTTGCCCTTTTGATGGTTGATTTGAACCACTTCAAAGTCATCAATGACAACCACGGTCATTCGGCTGGCGATACCGTGCTCGTGGCTTCGGCCAACCGCCTGGTGGGCTCGGTCAGAGCGTCGGACACGGTCGCCCGGCTCGGGGGCGATGAATTTGTCCTGATCATCGAGTCTTTCGAAGAATCGCAAGAACTGGTCCAGATCAGTGAAAAGCTGATTGCCGCGTTGTCCGATCCTATTACGCTAAAAACTGGCACAGTCGTCTCAGTGGGTGCGAGTATTGGCATGGCCATGTACCCTGACCAGGGGGTTGAAATGAACGAGCTGCTGTTTGTGGCCGATCAGGCCATGTACCACAGCAAGTCGTCCAGCCTCATAAGCTTGCGGTAGCGCTGCGGCGGGCCCCTGGAGCTATTTCTCTGTTGATGGGGCCGCTGCTGATGGCTCAAACGAGGCGCTCCCCACGGTCAGTCCTTGCGCCGAGAACTTGACGGCGTTGGTTTTTCCCACGCCCTTGAGGCGCTTCATCAGGTCTTGCCAACTCCTGAAGTCACCGTTTTTGCGTTCGATCAGAATTTGGCCCGACAGACTCGGGCCAATGCCCTTGATACCGTCCAGATCGGCCTCGCTCGCTTGATTGACGTCAATGGCCCCAACGCTGAGGCATCCGCCCAGCAGACAGAGACCGGTCAAAATCCTCTTCAACATGAACATAGATCTCCATTGTGCAATAACCCATCATCTGACAACGACCCAATTTCCGCAAGGCCAGACTGAAGCTGCCGAGTCCCGGGCAAGATGCGATACTCACTGCAAACGCGGGAGCTGAGGGCCGTTCTGGCGGACAGTGCCGCTAACATTCAGACCGCTTTTCAATTCACATGAACCCTGAAGTCATTGTCACCAATATCAAGAAGCGTTTTACGGGCGTTTCGGGTACCGTCAATGCCCTGTTGCCGGTGCAGGCCCGTTCGCTGTCGGTCGCCTATCTGGGATCTGACATGCCCGGAGCGTCTCTTGCGGCAAGCCAGTGTCCCCGGCGTTTTGAGCGCCTGACTCTCTGGCAGGCTGTGCGCATGTCCTGGTCACGTTTGCCAGATGGTCGAAAGCGCATCTGGCATGTCCGGCGCGACCCTGAGATGATGCTGGTGATTTTTCTGCGCGACGTGCTGCGTTTGCCGATTTCACTTGTTTTTACATCGGCCGCAAAACATCGGCACTCGTGGTTCCCGCGCTGGTTGATTTCCAACATGGACGGTGTGGTTTCCACGACGCCCGAAGCGGCAAGCTACGTGCCCAATACCACGCGCATCGTTCCTCACGGCATCAGCCTGGAGCGATTTTCGCCACCAGAGAACAAGTTGACAGTCTGGGCGCGTACCGGCCTGCCCGGGCGTTACGGAATTGGCGTCTTTGGCCGGGTCCGCGACGACAAAGGCAGCGATATTTTTGTCGACGCCATGCTTGAACTGTTGCCTCAGTTCCCTGAGTTCACAGCCGTGATCGCTGGCCTGTGCCAGCCGCAGCACCAGGATTTCAAACAGGTGTTGGTTGACAGGATCAAGGCCCAGGCGCTGGCTGACCGCATCCTATTTTTGGGTGAAATCGCCCCGGAAGCGGTGGGCCAGTGGTATCAAAATGTACTGATCACCGTGGCCTGTCCGCGCTACGAGCCCTTTGGTTTGACACCGCTTGAGGGCATGGCATGCGACTGTGCTGTGGTGGCCAGCGACACGGGGGCCTTTAAAACCATTGTTGACGAGAATGTGACCGGGCATGTGGTTCCCACCGAGGATGTTGGAGCGTTGGTGGCGGCTTTGCGACCGATGATGAAGGACCCCGTCCGCGTCATGGAAATGGGTCGTTTGGGACGTCAGCGGGCGGAAAAGATGTTTTCTGTCGAGCGCGAGGCAGAGGGTATCGCTGCGGTTTATGCGGCCGTGTGGGACAAGGACCGCAAGAGTCGAGCCCAAACAGGCAAAGGTGGCGAGAAATGACACTGCAGCCCGACGCGACGAAAGAACATGTTCGTTTGACCGTTGGCATTTTGACCCTCAATGAAGAAAAGCGAATCGCGTCGTGCATCACCAGCGCGCGATTCGCGGATCAGATTGTGGTCGTCGACAGTGGGAGCACAGACAAAACCCGGGAAATCGCAGCGTCGTTGGGCGCCGAGGTTTACGACCATCCCGATTGGCAGGGCTTTGCGGTTCAACGCAACCGTGTTTTGAAACATGCCAGGGGCGAATTCATCTTCTTTCTCGATGCCGACGAAGCAATACCACCCGAAATGCAGGCTGAGATCGAGGCCATCGTCGCTCGCGGGCAGGATGAAATTTGGGAGGTGCAGTGGAACCAGGTGGCATTTGGTCGACCGATGCCCTTGCTCAGAAGCACGGGCGGTGTTCCTCGCATGTTCAAGACCGGGTCAATCCGGGAATTCTCCGGCCTGGTTCATGAAAATGCAGAAATGATCGGCGGCGTTCGCGCCAAGAATCGACTTCGCAGTCGACTGTTGCATCATTCGCGCGAATCTGTGTATGACAGCCTGACCAAACTCGCACAGTATGTGCAGCTTGGGGCCGCCAAGCGGGCGACGCAAGGTAAAAGAGGCGGGGTGTTGCGGGGCGCGGCGTCCGGCGTCGCGATTTTTTTCCGGCTTTACGTCCTGGGTCGCGGATTTCTTTATGGGGCTGAAGGATTTTTATTCTGCTTCATGATTGCACTGGAATGCTTCTTCCGATACGCGGCTTTGAAATATGACACTCATCAGTTTGACTATGTCGCAAAACGACAATAGCAATTTTGAAGCGCAATAGTCGGGAGCCCAGTTTGTCACATTACTCAAAAAAGCTGGAAAACTGGTTGCTATTGTTATTTGCTTCCCTGTTTTTTCTGTTTCCAACCGTACTACCACTGTCCAATCTGGCACTGTTTCTTCTGATTGTCACATGGGTTTTTACTATTAAGGACAACGCGTACAAGACAGTGTTCCTCAACACCCCCGTCCTGTGGCTGTTGAGCGCACTGTATCTGATGGTGCTGATCGGCACGGCCTGGTCGCCTGGCAATTGGGAGTGGATATCACTGCACCTTGCCAAATATGCCAAACTTTTGTACGCAGTGGTTTTGGTCTTGCTTCTAACCGGGCGCGGGAACCTGCAACGCGCCGCCCTCAATGCCTTTATCGCGGCGATGCTTTTCATACTGCTGTCAACCTGGCTCAATGTCTGGTTTGTTCTGCCCTGGTCGATTACTCAAGAGACCGGCTGGGGCAAAACCCACCACGTGGTTGGAGACTATATTACGCAGAATATCATGATGGCATTTTTTGCTGTGCTTGCCGTTCAGAGGACGATGCAGCCAGCGCTCCCCAAGCAGCGGGCATTTTGGGGGATAACGGCAACGCTGGCGATCGTGAGTATCTCCCATTTATCTCAGGGGCGCACCGGGTTGGTGGTCCTGCTGGCGGGATTGCTCAGTTATGCGGCGGTGGTGGCACGCGGCAAACGACTTGTTGCAGCTGTGGCTGGCGTTTCACTGGTGTTGGGACTGGCTTTTGCGTCTTCGAACATCCTGCAAAACCGGTTCAACGAGGCGGTCGCAGAAGCGCAGCAAAGAGACGTAGATCAGGGGACATCCATCGGTCATCGTCTCTATAACTACAAAACAACCTGGAATCTAATTTCCGAAAGACCTATTTTTGGTCATGGTACGGGTGCGTTTCATACGGAAATATGCAGATTCATTGATGCAAGCAAGGACTGTCCATACTATGCATGGCATCCCCACAATCAGTTTCTATTTTTTGGCGCTGATCATGGCATTGTGGGTATGATTCTGTATGTCATGTTGATACTGGGTCTTTACCATACAGCCGCAAAATCTGTCAGTAAGGAGGGGCAAATATTATTATGTGCACTGGCATCCATACTTTTGGTTGACAGTTTGTTCAATTCTCCTCTTTTCAGTTCACGTGAAAGTCAATTTTTTGCCTATATGATTGGCCTGTTGGTGAGTATGAATCCAAGGGCTTCCAGCGCCCCTGAAGTATTGGGTTGACCATGGAAACAGGCATTTCGGACGATATCACTGTCATACTGGTTGCCTACAACAGCGCGCATTGCCTGCCAGCATTGTCCGACGCACTGGTGCCTGTTCGTCATGTCGTGGTGGTTGACAACGCGAGCGAAGATGACATTGATGTACAGTTGCGGCGCGCATTGCCCAATGCGACATTGATCCGCAATTCAAGGAATCTCGGGTTCGGGGCCGCCAACAATCGCGCCCTGGCGCAAGTCACGACGCCTTACGCGCTGCTTCTCAATCCTGATTGCCTGCCCACGCGTGAGTTTTTGCAGGGCATGCTGAATGCGGCAGAGCGTTTTCCGGATGCCGCCATCATTGCCCCGCATTTGATTCGTCGCGATGGCACGCCGGAGGTTAGCTATCGGTGGCCGGCGACGCACTGGAAATCCAAAGGACCGAAGGCGGAGGCACCCTGCTGCGTGGGGTTTGTCTGCGGAGCGGTGATGCTCCTTAATATGGCGGTGATGAAAGAAATTGGCTTCTTCGATGAGACTTTCTTTTTGTATTACGAGGACGAAGATTTGTGCCAGCGGGTGTTTTTAGGCGGCAGGCAAATCGTGCTGGTTCCTGAAGTCTCAATCACCCATCTGTCCAGGGGCTCGGTGAAGGGTCCGAGTCCCGTGAAATCGGAGTTCATTCGGGGTTATCACCATGCGCAGTCCAAATTGGTGTTTGAGCGCAAATACTTTGGCAACCTGCATGCGCTGCGCTTGAGGTGGACAACCCTGCTGCTGGCAGTTTTGACACTGGTGCCCAGACTGCTGTTACCGCAGCCGCGATACCTTGCCCGCCTGGCGGGGCGAATTACCGGACTGTGCCGACCCGGCCCGAGTGCAAGCCCGGATGCTCAGTCGGGCGGGCGGTAGTCTGCGCGACATCCGTCCGTCCTGGCTTCAGAGCTCTTCGATTCGGCGCGCGGGGTAGCTGTCCCAGGCCTGGCAACCGGGGCAATGCCAGAAGTGCTGTCTGGCTTCAAAGCCGCAAGCCGCACACCGATAGCCGGTCAATGGGCGTACCGCATGATCCAATGCCTTTTGGACCTGTGGATGGAATTGTTCATGCTCGAGTTTTTCTCCGGCGATCCATTTGGCCGCCGCAACCAGCGAAGGCTCATTCTGCAAGTGGCGCACATACCAGTCGCGGGTGGCCGCAGTGGGTTCCTTGCCATCGGCCTCCAGTGCCACGATGGCGTCGAGCACATCCAGTGATGCGAACCGGGCGTAGCTTTCCTTGAGTAAATCAAGCGCCTGCAAAGATTGTCCGCTGGCCAGTGCAGCCTGAACCATGGGGGCGGCAATCAGCGGGGCGGCGGTCGGCGTGGCTTTAAAAGCCTCAAACAGCAACAGGCAGGCCTGTTCCCGTTGGCCTTGATCAACCAGCAGTTTTGCCATGTCCAAGCGTGGCCTGGCGGCATCGGGTGCTGTGTTGATGGCTTCTTGCAACAACCCGTGGGCGCGCTCGGTGTCCTCGGTGAGCAGCACGGACACGGCCTGCTCGCACAGATAGTGAGCCAGGCGCGCACTGAAATTTCCTTGCCCGGCGTCGGCGAGTTTTTTGGCAATTTGTGCGGCGTTGTGCCAATCCCGGCTGCGTTCGTAGTTGGCCAGCAGGGCGAGTCGGGCCTGGGCTTCAAACGGCGTGCCTTCGAGTTTGAGCAGTGCAGCTTCAGAGCGGTCCAGCAGGCCCGCCTTGAGGTAGTCCAGCGCCAGCGCGTGCTGCGCGCGTTGGCGGTCTGCCAAGCTCAGGTCGCCACGTGAGAGAAGATGTTCATGGACCCGCACGGCGCGTTCATACTCGCCACGGCGCCGAAACAGATTGCCCAGGGCAAAGTGAAGCTCTGAGGTGTCCGGGTCGTTTTGTACGGCTTCGATGAATGCATCGATGGCCTGATCCTGCTGCTCATTGAGCAGGAAGTTCAGACCCTGAAAGTAGGCCTTTGGGGCCTGGCGGTTCTCAATTCGCAACTGGCGAAGGTCAAGGCGCGAGGCCAGCCATCCCAGCACAAAGGCCACTGGAAGGCCAAGCAAAATCAAACTCAGGTCAAAGTCCATGGCGTGGCGCGTGAGAAGGAATAGAGCCAGAGGTCACCGAGGACGGCGCAGTGTTCTTCTTGCCGTGCTTCCACCAGCGAGGCGTCATGGCCAATACACCCACGATCACACCTGCGGCGAAGGCACTTAGTACCACCAGGACCTGGGGCGCACGCCACTGCGTACCAAAGAAGAAATGCACCGCGGCGTCCTGCTGGTTGTTCAGCGCGAAGGCAAACAGGGTGAAAAAAATGGCTGCTTTAAGCACCCACTTAAGCAACCACAGCACACTGGTCATAGATTCTTCCGTTGACGGTCCGACTCCACTGCCCGGACCTAGACCAACCTGGAAAGCTCGGCCGTACGCTGGGCCACAGCCTCACGCAGCGCCTTCCCAGGCTTGAAATGGGGCACGCGCTTTTCGGGAATCTGCACACTTTCCCCACTGCGCGGATTGCGTCCAACACGTGGCGGTCTGCGGTTGATGGAAAAGCTGCCAAAGCCACGAATCTCGATCCGGTGCCCGCGCACCATGGCCTCGTTCATGGCATCAAGAATCGCCTTGACGGCAAATTCAGCGTCACGGTGTGTGAGTTGACTAAACCGGTTGGCGAGTTCTTCGACCAGATCAGAGCGAGTCATGTTGACTGATGAATTGGGAGCAGAACCGACAAGCGGCAATGCCGCTGTGCCGGGCCTGTCCCTATCGGTCATTACTTGTCGCTGTTGTCGAGCTTGGCGCGCAACAGAGCGCCCAGGCTGGTGGTGCCGGCATTCTCACGGGCCGACTGCTGGCTCAGGCTGGACATGGCTTCATTCTGATCGGCAGCATCCTTGGCCTTGATGGACAACTGGATGTTGCGGGTCTTGCGATCCACGTTGACCACGACAGCGGTGACTTCGTCGCCTTCTTTGAGAACGTTACGGGCGTCTTCCACTCGATCGCGGGAAATCTCGGAGGCGCGCAGATAACCAATGATGTCGTCACCCAGATCGATCTCAGCGCCTTTGGCGTCTACGGTCTTGACCTTGCCGGTCACAACCTGGCCCTTGTCGTTGATCGTGGCAAAGGTTGTGAACGGGTCGGAGTCGAGTTGCTTGATACCCAGGGAAATACGCTCGCGGTCCACATCGACGGCCAGCACCAGAGCTTCGACTTCCTGGCCTTTCTTGAATTCGCGCACGGCGGCTTCGCCGGTCTCGTTCCAGGACAGGTCTGAGAGGTGCACCAGGCCGTCAATACCGGCTGCCAGGCCCACAAAAATACCGAAGTCGGTGATCGATTTGATCGGACCCTTGACGCGGTCGCCACGCTTGGTGTTTTGCGCGAATTCCTGCCATGGGTTGGCCTTGCACTGCTTCATGCCCAGGCTGATGCGGCGCTTGTCTTCGTCAATTTCAAGAACCATGACTTCGACTTCGTCGCCCAGGGCAACAATCTTGCTCGGGGCCACGTTCTTGTTGGTCCAGTCCATCTCGGAGACGTGCACCAGGCCTTCAATGCCGGGCTCGAGTTCCACAAACGCGCCGTAGTCAGCGATGTTGGTGATCTTGCCGAACATGCGGGTGCCTTGCGGGTAGCGGCGGTTCACGCCCATCCACGGATCGTCACCCAATTGCTTGAGGCCCAGGGACACCCGGTTTTTCTCGGTGTCGAATTTGAGGATCTTGGCCATGATCTCCTGGCCGGCGGTGACAACCTCGCTGGGGTGGCGAACACGGCGCCATGCCATGTCGGTGATGTGCAACAGGCCGTCAATACCACCCAGGTCCACAAACGCACCGTATTCGGTGATGTTCTTGACCACGCCGTTGACGATGGAGCCTTCCTTGAGGGTCTGCATCAGCTTGGCGCGTTCTTCGCCCATCGAGGCTTCGACCACAGCGCGACGTGACAGCACAACGTTGTTGCGCTTGCGATCCAACTTGATGACCTTGAATTCCATGGTCTTGTTCTCGTAGGGAGACAAGTCCTTGGTCGGACGCGTATCGACCAGCGAGCCGGGCAGGAAGGCGCGGATGCCATTGACCAGTACCGTGAGACCACCCTTGACCTTGCCGCTGGTGGTTCCGGTGACGAATTCGCCGGTTTCCAGGGCTTTTTCCAGGCTCATCCAGGAAGCCAGACGCTTGGCGGTGTCACGCGACAAAATGGTGTCGCCGTAACCGTTTTCGATGGAGCCGATGGCCACCGACACAAAGTCGCCCACCTGAACTTCGATTTCGCCCTTGTCGCTCTTGAACTCTTCGAGCGGCACGTAGGCTTCAGACTTGAGGCCGGCGTTGACAACCACAAAACTGTGCTCGATACGCACCACCTCAGCGGTGATGACTTCGCCCGGACGCATCTCGGTGCGTGTTAGGGACTCTTCAAATAGGGCAGCAAAAGATTCTGACATTTTTTCGTGCGGTTTTATCCGCGGGTTAGTTTGTTGAACCACCCAAGCAGTGCGCTAAGTGCTGCGCGAAAAGACTTGTGTGGACCGATTGCAAAAGCAGGGCTGCTTTTGCAAATTTACGACTTCTGGATTGCTCCGAAAGGCCGCGTTCCCTGCCACCACGTCAACACCAGATCAAGCGATTGTTCAATCGTCAGATCCGAGTTGTCGAGCAACTGGGCATCTTGCGCTGGCTTGAGGGGAGCGACGCTACGGGAAAAATCCCTGGCGTCACGCTCTTCCAGATCAGCGCGAAGAGACGGGAGTATAGCGGAAATTCCCTTTGAAATCAATTGTTTATACCGTCTTTGCGCGCGTTGCTCGGCGTTGGCCGTCAAATACACTTTGAGCGGGGCGTCAGGAAAGATGACGGTTCCCATGTCGCGACCGTCTGCGACCAAACCGGGCGTCGTGCGAAAACTGCGTTGCAGATCAACCAGGGCTAGGCGCACCTCGGGAAGGGCTGAAACTTTGGATGCATTCATGCCCACTTCTTCAGTGCGGATGACCTCGCTGACATCCATTCCGTTGAGCATGACCTTGCCGTGGACGAATTCGATGCGGAGTGTGGGCACCAGGTCGGCAATGAGCGAAGCGCTTGCGGGTTCCGGTGCCATGCCATTTTGCGTTGTCGCTAACGCGGTGATGCGATAGAGAGAGCCCGAGTCGAGCAGGTGGTAGCCCAACGAGCGAGCCAATTCGCTGGCCAAGGTGCCCTTGCCCGAGGCGGTGGGGCCGTCCACGCAAATTACGGGAATGGCCTCGGGCGGGGTTCGCACCAACGAAAACAGCGCCTCAAAATAATCCGGAAAGGTCTTGGCCACGCATTTTGGGTCTTCAATGCGAACGGGCAGGCCAGCGGGATTGAAGGCTGCCAGCGCAAAACACATGGCCACCCGGTGATCGTCATAGGTGTGGATGCTCGCAGCCTTCCAGGCTGACGGGTTTGCGGGTGGGGTGATCCGAATGAAATCAGTGCCTTCTTCAATGTTGGCACCGAGTTTGCGGAGCTCTGTTGCCATGGCCACGATGCGGTCGGTTTCCTTAACCCGCCAGCTGGCGATGTTACGCAGCGTGGTGGTGCCTTGGGCATACAAAGCCATCACCGCCAGGGTCATGGCGGCGTCCGGGATGTGATTGCAATCGAGGTCGATGGCCTTGAGTGGCCAACCTGGAGCGGACTCGCCACGCGAGACTTCCAGCCAGTGGGGGCCACTAACCACCTGCGCGCCCATCAGGCGGGCCGCTTCAACAAAGCGGATGTCGCCCTGGATCGAGTCCGCGCCCACCCCCTCAATTCTTATGCCTTTTCGACCTTTAGCTCGCGTTGCTATTGCGCCTAACGCTATGAAATAGCTAGCAGATGAGGCATCTGCCTCAACGTGGAGGGAACCCGGCGAGACGAACGTGCTACCTGCGGGAATGGTGAAGCGCTGCCATTCTTCGCGCTTTACCTTGATGCCAAAGCGCGCCAGCAGATTCAGGGTGATTTCGATGTAGGGGCGCGAGATCAGTTCACCGACCACCTCAATCACAATGTCCTTGCGGGCGACCAGAGGCAGGGACATCAGCAAGGCGGTGAGAAACTGGCTTGAAACATCGCCACGAACTTGAATGGGGGCTTGCAGTGACAGAGAGGGTCTGCCAATTCGCAGTGGCGGGAAGCCGTCCTGCCCCTGGTATTCGATCTGGCAGCCTAACTGGCGCAGCGCGTCAACCAGGTCGCCTATCGGACGTTCATGCATCCGGGGCACGCCATGCAAAGCGAAGTCACCTCCCAAAACTGCCAGTGCAGCGGTGAGGGGGCGAATGGCGGTGCCTGCGTTGCCCATGAAGAGGTCGGCTTGTTTGATGGGCAAGTGCCCGTCCAGGCCATCAATTTCGACGGTGGTTCCATGCTGTTGCACCGCACATCCCAGCGCTCGCAAGGCGTCAAGCATGACTCGCGTGTCGTCAGAGTCCAATAGGTCGTGCAGCGTGGTGGTGCCCTGGCTCAGCGCCGAGAGCAGCAGCAGGCGGTTGGAAATGCTCTTGGAGCCTGGCAGCACCACGGTGCCGCTGGCGGCGCGCAAGGGTGGAATGTCGAGGAAGGCAGTTGAAAACATCAGCGTCGGTGCTTTGCCATGCTCCATTGGGAGCGGGTGGTGCTGGCCTTGGTGAGCAAGTCTTCCAGCGCCTCACCGTTGCTGTTGGAGATCATGACTTCAAGCGCGTGCAGTTGGCGCTGGAAGATTTTCGATTGGGCCAGCAACTCTTCCCGGTTGGAGATCATGATGTCACGCCACATCTTGGGGTCGCTGGCGGCAATGCGGGTGAAATCCCGAAACCCCGGACCGGCCAGGGACAGGAAATCTTTGCCGTGGGCTTGCCCCGAAATGGCATTCATGAGGGCAAAGGAGATGAGGTGCGGCAAATGACTGACGGCAGCAAAGGCGGCGTCATGTGACTCTGGCGACATCTTGATCACGTGGCAGCCCAACGCGGTCCAGACGTCCACCGCTTTTTGCAACTGGACGGTCAGGGTGCGCTCAATGGGCGTCAAGATGACCTGTTTGCCGTCATACAGGTCAGCATCGGCATGCTCCACGCCCGAGACTTCGCGCCCGGCGATCGGATGGGCCGGCACAAATGAGCCAATTTGTTCACGCAACGAGCGCCGACCGGCATCAATCACGTCGCGCTTGGTCGAGCCCACGTCCATGATCAGCATCTGGGGGGTGACCAGGTGCTTGATGGCTTTGAGCGAAGCCTCCGTGGCAGCCACCGGAACGGCAATCAGCACGATGTCGGCCCCCGAGACCGCCAGCAGGGCCGAGGGCGCTTCGACATCGATCACACCCATCAGGCGTGCCCGCTCGGTGGTAGAGGGTGATTTGCTGTAGCCCACCACCCGCTTGACCAGTCCGGCGCGCTTGAGTGCCAGAGCGAACGAGCCGCCCATCAGCCCGCAACCAATCAATCCAAGTTGTTCAAACATCGTGCTTTCCAATAATTTTCGCGTGGGGCGCTACTCGCCCACGGGATAAGTGCCCAGAACCTTGTAAAACGCGCAAAGATTCTGCAGGTCCTGCAACGCGGCCGCGACGTGGGGCTGCGAGGGGTGACCTTGAATGTCAAGATAAAAATAGTATTCCCATTGGCCTGAGCGGGCCGGGCGCGACTCGAACCGGGTCATCGAGACGCCGTGGTTCTTGAGAGGCACCAGCATGTCGTGCACCGCGCCCGGCTTGTTGGGCACGGAGAGAATCAGGCTCACGCAGTCGTGGCCGGTGGCTTCGGGCGCGCCCATGGTTTGGGGCAGGCACACCACAGCGAAGCGGGTGCGGTTGAAGGCATCGTCCTGAATCGCGTGCGAGGCAACATGCAAACCAAACTCGCTGGCTGCACGCTCGCTGGCGATGGCGGCCCAAGCGGGGTTGCCCGAGGCCAGGCGGGCGCCTTCGGCATTGCTCGACGCGGCGCGCCGTTCGGCGTTCGGCAAATGGGTAGTCAGCCAGTCCTGGCACTGTGCCAAGGCCTGCGGGTGGGCATAGACCGCTTCGATGTTTTCCAGCGAAGGGCTCAGGCGCAGGAGGTTGTGGCGTACCAGAAAACTGGTCTCGCCCACAATGTGCAGGGGCGAATTGAGCAGCAGGTCGAGCGACCTGGAAATGACGCCCTCGCTGGAATTTTCCACGGGAACCACACCAAATTCGGCGCTGCCTGCGGCCGTCGCCCTGAACACTTCATCAATGCTGACACATAGCACCCGTTCGATGCTTGAACCGAAATACTGTGTGGTGGCCTGCTCACTGAAGGTGCCGGCCGGGCCGAGGTAGGCCACGCGCTGAACGGCTTCCAGAATCCGGCAGGCCGACATGATCTCGCGCCAGATGACCGCCACGCTGCGGTTTTGCACCGGCCCAGGATTACCCGCCTGCAAACCGGCAATGACCTGGCCTTCGCGCTCTGGGCGAAAAACAGTGGATCCCTCGACGCGCTTGATCTCGCCGATGGCATGGGCCAGCTCGGCGCGCCGGTTCATCAGGGCAAGCAGTTCCAGATCGAGGGCGTCGATTTTCTGGCGCAGTTCGGGAAGGGTGTTTGCCATGGGAGTACTTTTTGGAGTGCCGCTGCTCAGTGGTGGGTTCGTTCAAATTCTCGCATGTAGGCCACCAGTGCCTGCACGCCCTCGATGGGCATGGCGTTGTACAGGCTTGCGCGCATGCCACCGACCGACTTGTGCCCCTTGAGCTGAAGCAGGTCGTGATCTCGAGCCCCGGTCAAAAACGCTTTATTGAGGTTTTCATCGCGCAAATAAAAGGGCACATTCATGCGTGAGCGGCAGTTCTTGGATACTTTGTTGTAGTAAAGCCCCGATTTGTCGATGACGTCATACAACAGACCTGCCTTGACTTTGTTGCGCTCCTCCATCGCCTTGATGCCGCCCTGGCGCTTGAGCCAAGCAAACACCAGAGACGCCATGTAAATGGCATAGGTGGGCGGGGTGTTGAACATGGACTGGTTGTCCGCGACCGTCCGGTAGTTGAAGGCACTGGGGCAAACCGGCAGGGCGTGATCGAGCAGGTCCTCGCGCACCACCACGACTGTGAGTCCGGCTGGCCCGAGATTCTTCTGGGCGCCGCCAAACGCCAGCCCAACGCGCGACCAATCCATCGCACGGGAGGCCACATGGGAAGAAAAGTCGATCACCAGGGGTGCGTTGCTGCCCAGCGCTTTGAGGTCGGGCAATTCATGGAATTCAACACCGTGGATCGTCTCGTTGCTGCAGATATGCACGTAGCTGGCATCGGGACTGAGCTTCCAGCTTGGCGGCTTTGGCAATAGCGTGAAACCGTCGGCCTGGCTGCTCGCGGCAATGTGGGCGACGCAGTATTTCTGCGCTTCGCGTTGGGATTTGTCGCTCCAGCCGCCAGTGACCACGAAGTCCGCCGTGCCACCGCGCGAGAGGTTCAGCGGCACGATGGCATTTTCTGCCAGGCCGCCGCCTTGCATGAACAAAATCCGAAAGTTTTCTGGCACTGCGAGCAACTCGCGCAAATCCGCCTGCGCCTGTTCATAAATCGAGATGAACTCCTTGCCGCGATGGCTCATCTCCATCACGCTCATGCCACTGCCCTGCCAATCGAGCATCTCGCTGGCGGCCTGGCTCAGAACTTCTTGCGGCATGGCCGCGGGTCCGGCGGAGAAGTTAAAGGGTCTGTTCATCAACAAAATATAAGAATTTAGGCTCTATCCATTGTCAGATATAGGTATATAGCTATAAATAATGGAGCAAACTAAGCCTTTTCCTCGTTCTCTCTTGCGCCTTCTTCGGGGGTCTCATCGGCAGCTGGATTGGCGTCATTTTCAACAATGCGCTGAAGACCACTTAGCTTGGAGCCGTCATCCAGGCCAATCAGGGTCACGCCTTGCGTGGCGCGGCCAAGTTCACGAATCTCGCTCACGCGGGTGCGCACCAGCACACCCTTGTCGGTGATCAGCATGATTTCGTCATCGGCGTGAACCAGCGTGGCGGCGACCACCTTCCCGTTTCGCTCGGACTGTGTAATCGCGATCATGCCCTTGGTGCCACGCCCATGGCGGGTGTATTCGGTGATGCTGGTGCGCTTGCCGTAACCGTTTTCGGTGGCGGTGAGCACGCTTTGCTGCTCGTCCTCGGCCACCAGCATGGCAATGACGCTCTGGCCTTCTTCCAGGTTCATGCCCTTGACGCCGCGTGACTGACGGCCATGGGCGGTGACCTCGTCTTCGTTGAAGCGCACCGCCTTGCCTCCGTCCGAGAACAGCATCACGTCGTGCTGGCCGTCGGTGATGGCCGCGCCGATCAGGTAGTCGCCTTCGTCCAGATTCACGGCAATGATGCCCACCTTGCGCGGGTTGTTGAAATCATCAAGCGGGGTCTTCTTGACCGTGCCCATGGAGGTTGCCATGAACACGAACTGGTCGGCCGGGAAGGTGCGCTTGTCGCCCGTGAGCGGCAGCACGACGTTGATTTTTTCGCCTTCCTGCAGTGGGAACATGTTGACGATGGGGCGTCCGCGTGAATTGCGTGAACCCTGGGGCGCTTCCCATACCTTGAGCCAATAAAGCCGGCCACGGTTGCTGAAACACAGGATGTAGTCGTGGGTATTGGCGATGAACAACTGGTCAACCCAGTCGTCTTCCTTGGTCGCGGTAGCCTGCTTGCCACGCCCGCCGCGCTTTTGCGCCCGGTATTCACTCAGGGGCTGGCTTTTGATGTAGCCAGTGTGCGAGAGCGTGACCACCATGTCGGTCGGCGTGATCAGGTCTTCGGTGGAGAGGTCGAATGAGCTGTATTCCACCTGGCTGCGACGTGCGCCCAGCTTGGTCTGGCCGAACTCGGTCTTGATGGCGGTGAGTTCTTCGCTGATGATGGTGGAGACGCGCTCCGGGCGGGCCAGAATATCGAGCAGGTCGTCGATCTCAGCCATCACCTCTTTATACTCGGCCACGATCTTGTCCTGTTCCAGGCCAGTCAGGCGTTGCAGACGCATCTGCAGAATTTCTTGCGCTTGGGTGTCCGACAGGCGATACAGGCCGTCCGAACCCATGCCAAAGGCCTTTTCCAGTCCGTCGGGGCGATAATCGTCTGCATTGACCGTGCCGCCGTCAAGCCGCGTTCGGGTGAGCATCTCGCGCACCAGCTTGCTGTCCCAGGGCTTGGCCATCAGTTCGACCTTGGCCACTGGGGGCGTGGGCGCGTTTCGGATGATGGCAATAAAGTCGTCGATGTTGGCCAGCGCCACTGCCAGGCCTTCGAGCACATGGCCGCGCTCGCGTGCCTTGCGCAGGTTGAACACGGTACGGCGGGTCACCACCTCGCGGCGGTGCTGCAAGAAGACTTCGATCAGGTCTTTGAGGTTGCAAAGTTTGGGCTGTCCGTCGATCAGCGCCACCATGTTCATGCCGAATGTGTCTTGCAGCTGAGTCTGCTTGTACAGGTTGTTGAGCACGACCTCGGGCACTTCGCCGCGCTTGAGCTCAATCACCAGGCGCATGCCGGATTTGTCGGACTCATCCTGAATGTGGCTGATGCCCTCGATCTTTTTCTCGTGCACCAGATCGGCCATGCGTTCCTGCAGCGTCTTTTTGTTGACCTGGTAGGGCAATTCATCCACGATGATGGCTTGGCGTTGACCGCGGTCGATGTCTTCAAAATGGCATTTGGCACGCATCACGACGCGGCCGCGTCCGGTTCGGTAGCCATCTTTCACGCCATTGATGCCGTAGATGATGCCGGCAGTGGGGAAGTCCGGTGCGGGCACGATTTCCATCAGTTCGTCAATGGTCGCCTCGGGGTTACGCAGCAGATGCAGGCTGGCATCCACCACCTCATTGAGGTTGTGCGGCGGAATATTGGTGGCCATGCCCACGGCAATGCCGCCCGAGCCATTGACCAGCAAATTGGGCAGCCGGGTCGGCATCACCAGCGGTTCTTTCTCGGAACCGTCGTAGTTAGGGCCAAAATCGACCGTTTCTTTGTCCAGATCGGCCAGCAACTCGTGTGCGATCTTGGCCAGTCTGATTTCGGTGTAACGCATGGCCGCTGCGTTGTCGCCGTCCACCGAGCCGAAGTTGCCTTGCCCGTCGACGAGCATGTGCCTCATCGAAAAGTCTTGCGCCATGCGCACAATCGTGTCATACACAGACTGGTCGCCGTGCGGGTGGTATTTACCAATGACGTCACCCACGATACGAGCCGATTTCTTGTACGCCCGGTTCCAGTCGTTGTTAAGCTCGTGCATGGCGAAGAGCACACGCCGATGCACCGGCTTGAGCCCATCGCGTGCGTCGGGCAGGGCGCGCCCCACGATCACGCTCATGGCGTAATCAAGGTAGCTGCGCCGCATTTCCTCTTCAAGACTGATGGGCAGGGTTTCTTTGGCGAACTGGGTCATGAGCGGCTCTGGCTGGATCAGGTGGCGGGGGTAACCTGTCATTCTAAAGGGTGGCCATGTCGTGTTTGTGCAACGCTCAAATGTATTAATTTGCTACTTTCCCGCCGAAACATCGCCCAAACTGCGAATGTTGGTGAGCTGTGGCACAATTGCAGAAGCGTTCCAAGTGATGGGCATTTGGCGCGTCCTTAAAAAGATTTTCGCAGCGCTGCTGCGGCTTTTTCCCTCAAAGGAGAACTATGAAGAATTTGAATAAAGTAGCAATGTTGATTGCGACCGCAGCACTGGCAACTGTGGCTGGAGCGCAATCGGTTGACAACTGGAAATCCACCGATGGTACGGTTTGGAAAAATGGCACCAGTGAACTGTGCTGGCGCGATAGCAGCTGGACACCCGCTACGGCAGTGGCCGGTTGCGATGGCGCTATTGTTGCTCCCAAGCCAATGGCTCCCGCTCCTGTGGCTGCTCCTGCCCCCATGGCTCCCAAGGTGGAACCCGCTCCTGCCCCGGCACCGGCTCCTAAGCCAATGCCGGTCGTTGCCACCAAGGTGACTTACGCTGCCGACGCATTCTTTGATTTCGACAAGGCTGTTCTGAAGCCCGAAGGCAAAGCCAAGCTTGATGACCTGACAGCTAAAGTCAAGGACATTAATCTGGAAGTGATCATTGCTGTGGGTCACACTGACGCCACCGGCCCTGACGCGTACAACCAGAAGCTGTCGGTCAAGCGCTCTGAAGCCGTCAAGGCTTATCTGGTGTCCAAGGGCATCGAAAAGAGCCGCGTTTACACCGAAGGCAAGGGTGAAACACAGCCAGTTGCTGACAACAAGACCCGTGACGGTCGCGCCAAGAACCGCCGCGTTGAAATCGAAGTGGTAGGTACCCGCGCTGCCAAGTAATTGGTCCGAAGGTCCCGAAGCGGTTGGTAGCAACCGCTTTTCAAATGACCCCGCCTCGGCGGGGTTTTTTGTTTATGAGCTTCCAACGATCGCCTTGCGTGGTTTGCCCGATGCAGCACAATCAAATTTTTGCCGATAATCCACTCCATGACTTCAACATTAAATGCCGACCCAGCCGAGTTGGCCAAATTTTCTGATCTTGCCCACCGCTGGTGGGACAAAGAAGGTGAGTTTCGCCCTCTGCATCAAATCAATCCGTTGCGCCTGGACTGGATCAATGGTCTTGTTCCGTTGGGTGGGAAGCGGATTTTGGACGTGGGTTGTGGCGGAGGTATTTTGGCCGATTCAATGGCTCTCCTGGGGGCACAGGTCACTGGCATTGACCTGGCGGCCAAGGCACTCAAGGTGGCTCAACTGCACGCTCTTGAGGCTCAAACGCCCAATCTTGAGTATCTTGAGATCAGTGCCGAGGCCATGGCCGAGCAACAACCGGGCAGTTTTGATGTGGTGACCTGCATGGAAATGCTCGAACATGTGCCCGATCCGGCCTCCGTGGTGCGGGCCAGTTCCGCTTTGGTCAAGCCAGGGGGATGGGTGTTTTTCTCAACCCTTAATCGCAATCCAAAATCATTTTTGCTGGCCATTGTGGGCGCCGAGTACGTGCTCAACATGCTGCCACGTGGCACGCATGAATACGCCAAGATGATTCGGCCCAGCGAATTGGCCGGTTACTGTCGGTCTTGCGATCTTGATTTGCGGCACACACGCGGCATGCAGCATAACCCGTTGAGCGGACGCTATTGGTTAAACGCCGATACCAGTGTGAACTACCTTTTTGCGACTCAAAAATCGGCAGTGGTAACTTCGTGATATTTGCA
The DNA here is from genome assembly GCA_963784775.1 of uncultured beta proteobacterium. GTDB lineage: Bacteria > Pseudomonadota > Gammaproteobacteria > Burkholderiales > Burkholderiaceae_C > Rhodoferax. The sequence goes on from CAWAST010000007.1 coordinate 559,679, forward strand.
GCGGGTCGGTTCTCGGGTGTACGGGCAGTCCTCTTTGATCTGGATGGAACGCTCGTTGATAGTGCGCCTGATTTAGGTGCAGCGGCCGACAAGATGCGTCTGGACCGTGGAATGTCGTCGTTGCCGCTGGCGACTTTATCGGCCCATGGCCGGAGCCGGGGCCCGCGGGATGATCAGGCGTTGCGTTTGATATGACCCCCGAACACGCCGATTTTTCTGTATTGCGCGAAGAGTTTCTTGCAAATTACGAACAAGGCCTGACCAAAAGTACGTATTCTTTTGAGGGTGTACCTGAATTGATCAGGGACTTGCTGGCGCTCGATCTCGTCTGGGGCGTGGTGACTAACAAGGCGGCCCGTTTTTCCGTTCCTTTGACGCGAGCGATGCCACTTTTTGCGTCAGCAAGGGCGGTCGTGAGCGGCGATACGACGCCTCATGCCAAACCGCATCCAGAGCCTTTGCTGGAGGCAGCCCGACAACTTGGAGTTGAGCCGAGACACTGTCTCTACGTGGGTGACGACGAACGCGATATCGTTGCGGGTCTGGCAGCGGGCATGGGGACAGTAGCCGCTACCTATGGCTACATGGGCCAACAGGCGGATTTTTCCCGCTGGGGTGCACACGCCAGCATCAATTTTCCAGGTGAACTCTTGCAATTGCTGGCAAAGGCCTAAAATAGGTGGCTTGGGGCTGCACTGGTTTCGACGTGGATTCGGACGCGCAGCAGGGCATGTCGAGCTGAATGTGCTCGTAAAACTGATTCAAAAAAACTAACTGCAAACGACGAACGTTTCGCACTCGCTGCTTAATTGCACGTGAGCCTCACAACAGCAAGCCGATAGGCTGGGCAAGGGTGGCGCAAGCTATCCAGGCTGTGGGGTAATTTCATTCGGCTGGGCCTGGCTTGGGTAACTTAGGGCGGGTCGAGAAAATAGGTTGCTGGCGTTTTGCATAGCGTGCCACTGCGCGATGTAAAAGGCGAGACTTAAATCAGACGGCTACACATGTAGAACTGTTCGAAGAAGGTTTGCGGACGCGGGTTCAAATCCCGCCAGCTCCACCATACATAGAAGGCCCAACTGTTTTCAGTTGGGCTTTTCTTTTGGAAAATCCTCAATGTTTACGCGCACTTACGGCGTTTTCCCCGTGACTTTTGGTAATCCCCCCGATTTCCACTGGACCTAAAAGTAGAACGGTTATGCAGCCTTGGCCAGATGCTGCTTTGGGGTGAATCGGTAATCCCCCCGATAAACCAAAGGGCCGAGAAGTAGAATTTTCCAAGAAGGAAGTTCTACGTGAAGAAGTCGAGATTTACCGACAGCCAAATCATGGCTGCCTTGAAACGTGTTGAGGCTGGTCTGCCAGTGCCCGAGATCTGCCGGGAGCTGGGCATCAGCACCGCCACGTTCTACAAGTGGCGTGCCAAGTTCGGCGGCATGGACACCTCCATGATGTCGCGCATGAAGGAGCTCGAAGACGAGAACCGGCGTCTCAAGAAGATGTACCTCGAAGAGAAGCTCAAGGCGGAGATCGCCAACGAGTACCTCGCAAAAAAGTAGCACGGCCGTCTCGCCGACGCGAGATGGCCAAAGAAGTTGTTCGGCAGCGTGGGCTGGCCATACGGCTGGCCTGCTCGGTGTTTTCCATCAGCGAGTCCTGCTACCGCTACGAGTCCAGGCAAAACGCTGAGAACGAGATCATTGCCGATTGGCTGATGCGTCTGACGGACAACCACCGCAACTGGGGATTTGGCCTGTGCTACCTGTACCTGCGCAACGTGAAGGGCTTGGACTGGAACCACAAGCGCGTCTACCGCATCTATCGCGAGTTGGAACTGAACCTGCGCATCAAGCCCAGGAAGCGCCTGGTGCGCGAGAAGCCTGAAGCCCTGGCCGTGCCAGAAGCAATCAATCAAGTCTGGTCGATGGACTTCATGCACGACAAGCTCGAAGACGGCCGGAATCTGCGCTTGTTCAATGTCATTGATGACTTCAACCGCGAGGCGCTGGGCATTGAGGTGGACTTCTCGCTGCCCAGTGAGAGAGTCATTCGGGCCTTGAAGCAGATCATCTCCTGGCGCGGCAAACCACAGGTGATTCGTTGTGACAACGGGCCGGAGAACATCAGCGGCACTATCCAGAACTGGGCCAAGGAATGGGGGATCCGGTTTGAATATATTCAGCCAGGTAAGCCACAACAAAATGCATATGTCGAGCGGTTTAACAGAACCGTACGCTACGAATGGCTATCCCAGTATTACTGGGCCAGCATTGAAGAGGTTCAGGACTTCGCCACCCAATGGATGTGGTCCTACAATCACGACCGCCCGAATATGGCCCTGGGTGGATTCACCCCAAAGCAGCATCTGGCCAAGGCTGCATAACCGTTCTACTTTTAGGTCCAGTGGAAATC
>CAWAST010000008.1:0-27997 GCA_963784775.1 uncultured beta proteobacterium
TGTTCGCCCAGGCCATGCCCCACGATGACGACCCCGCGCACCGCTTGGTGCGACTCCAGCGGCCAGTCCTGCACCGCCAGGTTGTTCACCGTCGAGTGCGGCAAAGGTTGAGCCGGGTGCTGGGCGCGTTCATCAGGGCATCCGGGCAATCACCTGGGCCACCGCCGCCGTCAACTTCTTGGCAAAGGGCACATGCAGGAACTCATTGGGCCCATGGGCGTTGCTTTTGGGCCCGAGCACGCCGCACACCATCATCTGCGCCTGCGGGAACACTTCGGCGAGGACTGTCCATTATCGTACGGTGCCCCCCTGGCCAATATAGCCACAGGGCGCACCGAAGCTGGCCATGGACGCCTCTGAAATGGCCTGCTCGTACCAGGTGGGCATCGCAGGCGCGCTCCAGCCCGTTGCGCCGCCCGTGGGCTCGAAGCTCACCCGGGCCTGATAAGGCGGGTTAGCCTCCAGCAGGGTCTTGAGCTGCTGCACGGCAGGTGCGGCGTCCACCAGTGGCGGCAGGCGCAGGCTGAGTTTGAAAGCCGTATAGGGCCGCAGCACATTGCCCGCGTTTCTGAAGTCCGGGAACCCTTCAGCGCCAGTCACACTCAGCGCCGGAAACCAGGTCCGGTTGAGCAGGGCCTGCATCGGATCGGTGGTGGTAGGCAGCATGGTCTGTTCGGCCCCGCCACAGTCGTAATGGGGCCAGGGGAAGCGCTTGTAGACCTCCTCGCCAAGTATCGCCGCAGTGGCCTTGGCCTGGGCGATTCGCTCCACCGGGACGTCGCAATAAAGGGAAGCCGGTAGCACGCGACCGGTGGCACTGTCTTCCAGGCGGTCCAGCAACTGGCGCAGGATGCGAAAGCTCGAAGGCACCAGCCCGCTGGCATCGCCCGAATGCACCCCTTCCGTCAAAACCTCAACTTTCAGCACGCCGCTGGCCTGACCGCGCAGGCTGGTGGTGAGCCAGAGCTGCTCGTAGTTGCCCGCGCCGGAGTCCAGGCACACCACCAGCGCCACCGCGCCGAGCCGACTGCCCAGGGCATCGAGATAGGGCCGCAGGTCGCGCGATCCGCTTTCTTCACAGGTTTCGATCAGGCCCACGATGCGCGGGTGCGCCACCTGCTGGCTTTGAATGGCCTTGACGGCGGCAATGCTGGCGTACACCGCGTACCCGTCGTCAGCGCCGCCCCGACCGTAAAGCTTGCCGTCTTCGTACTTGGGCGTCCAGGGCCCCAGATCCGCGCGCCAACCGCTGAACTCGGGCTGCTTGTCCAGATGGCCGTACATCAGCACCGTCGATGATGAGGCCGGTTTCGCCGCAGGATCAACGCCGCCGCGAAAGGCTTCAATTTCAAAAAACAGCAGCGGGGTGCGACCTTCGAGTCGCAGGATCTCAAGCTTCAAGCCCTGCACCTTTTGCGCCTCGATCCAGTCGGCAGCCTGGCGCACCACGGTATCGATATGGCCGTTCTTCTCCCAATCAACGTCGAACATGGGCGATTTGGCCGGGATGCGAATGTAATCTTCCAGGCGCTGGACGATGTCTTCGTCCCAGGCTCGGCTGACCTCGGTCAAGGCCAGTGCGGCATTCAGATTGGGTCCAGGTTGGCCATCAAACATGCAAATACTCCTGATTCGGGTCGTTCAAATTGGCAACCATCATGCCACGGCGCGCGCCAACCACCCCAGCCCCTGCGAGGTGCCTCCCGCCTGTGCCCCGCGTGCAGGGCGGTACTCACAGCCGACCCACCCCGTGTAACCCAGTTCGTCAAGAACGCCGAACAGGTAGGCGCAGTTCAATTCGCCCACATCGGGCTCCTGACGGTGTGGCACTCCGGCAATCTGGATGTGTCCAACCCGGCCCGTGGGCAGGTACCGGCGAAGTTTGCTGGCGACATCGCCTTCGGCCACCTGGCAATGGTACAGGTCCATCTGCACCTTGAGGTTGGGTTCGGCCAGTGCCTGGACGATCTCGTGCGCCTGGTCCTGGTGCCGGAGAAAGTAGCCGGGCATGTCGTGCGTGTTGATGGGCTCGATCAACACATCGACGCCTTGACGGTTGGCCCGATGCGCGGCCCAAGCCAGATTGCCCATGTAAGTATCGCGGGCGGCAACGGGATCGGCCGATTCAGGCAACACTGCGGCCATCACGTGGATGCGCGGACACGCCAGGGCCTGTGCATAGGCCAGCGCTTGCATGATGCCTGAGCGAAACTCGCTCTCTCGGCCGATCAAGCAGGCCAGCCCCCGCTCGCCAGCCTCCCAATCCCCCGGCGGCGCGTTGAACAGCACTTGCTGCAGGCCATGCGTTTGCAGACGCGCGGCAATCTCCTGCGGCCCAAACGCGTAGGGAAACAGAAACTCGACCGCCTCAAAGCCATCGGCCGCGGCGGCGGCAAAGCGGTCCAGGAAATCATGCTCAGGGTAGAGCATGGACAGGTTGGCAGCAAATTTGGGCATCAATTGGTCTCGAACAAACCCGGTACCGGCAGACTCCGGCCAAACCGGCTCTGCGGGCGATTATATGAAAAAACAGCCTCTAACCCTTGTCACAACTGCAAATATCGCTATCAATTTCAAAGCGTTGACAAGCAAAACCTGACCCACTCACATCAGGTACTGGCTGCGCATGAGCGCAAAGGCTTGCTCCGGCGGCACGGGCTGGCTCAAATAATAGCCCTGCATCTGGTCACAGCCACGGTCCTGCATGAACTGGCTCTGCTCGTCGGTCTCAACCCCCTCAGCTATGGTCTGAATTCCCAGAATCTGGGCCAAGCTGATGATGGCGCCAACGATGGCCCGATCGTCAGCGTCGGTGGCAATGTCATGCACGAACGATTTATCGATCTTGAGTTTGCCCACCTTGAAGCGTTTGAGATGCCCCAGCGAGGAGTAACCGGTGCCAAAATCATCGATGGCCAGCGTGACGCCGCGGGCGTGCAGGTCATCCATCACGGCAATGGCGCCTGAGGTGTCCTTGAGTGTCACACTTTCGGTCAATTCGAGTTCGAGCAAGCGGGCTGGTACGCCCGATTCCGCCAGCAGACGCGTCACCAGCTCGGGCAGGTGCGGGTGGCGAAACTGCACGGCTGAGAGATTGACGGCCATAGTGATCGGCGCGAGGCCGTCATCGATCCAGCGCTTGAGTTGGAAAAGAGCCTGGCCCAGCACCCACTCGCCAATCCACAAGATCTGACCGTTGCTCTCGGCGATGGGGATGAATTCGGCAGGCGATATGGATCCAAGCTCAGGGTGCTGCCAGCGCAGCAGGGCCTCGACGCCGACGATGCGTCCACTCTCGAACGACATCTGGGGCTGGTAATGCAAGCTGAGCTGGCCACGCGTGAGCGCTTGGCGTAAGGCATTCTCCAGCAACAAGGTGCGCACCGAGCTGGCTTGCATTTCCGGGGTGAAGAACCGGTAGCTGTTTCGCCCTTCCTGCTTGGCCCGGTACATGGCCACATCGGCGTGCTTGGACAGTGTTTCAAAATCGGTGCCGTCATTGGGATACACGGCGATGCCGATGGAGCCAGTCACCACCATCTCGTGCTGCGCCAGCTTAACTGGCGCAGACAGGATAACCAGAAGTTTGTCGGCCACATGTGCGGCGGCGGCGGCGTCATTACCAGGCAGCAGCAGCAAAAATTCATCGCCTCCGAGCCGAGCTACGGTATCTTCGTCACGAATGGCCAGCTTGAGTCGAGCAGCCAGCTCAACGAGCAATTCGTCGCCAAGGCCATGACCAAGGGTGTCATTGACGCTCTTGAAGTGATCCAGGTCGACCAGCAATACCGACAGCGCGGTGTGGCCCCGCTGAGCCATGCTCAGGGCATGGTGGATGCGGTCGTTGAGCAGCACCCGGTTGGGCAGACCGGTTAGCGCGTCAAAATGCGCAAGCTGCTCAATGCGGGTCTGATTCTCCTTTTGTGCCGTGACGTCTCGCACAAAGGCGCAATTGCGTTCCAGGTCCCCAAACTTCACGTAGTTGGCCACCACCTCGACCGGGAAGTCGCGTCCGTCCTTGGTTCGATGCAGTGACTCGTAGGTGAGGGTTCCCTTGGCGCGAAGCGTCTCAAAGCGCGAGTGGCAACTCTGTGCGCTGCAACTGAGATCGAACTCGAACATCGCCATGCCCATGAGTTCCGCACGGCTGTACCCCACAGAGCGACAGGCCGCTTCGTTGGTGTCGACAATGCGCCCGTCCGGCGTGGTCCAGAACATCGCGTCGGAGGCCGCTTCGACGCTGATGCGGGTCAGACGCAGCGCATCTTCAGCCCTCAGGCGCGCGGCGTCGCGCTCAAAGTTGCCCAATGCAAAACTGATGTCGCCCGCCATTTCGATCAGCAGGTTGCGCGTGGCTTCATCAAAGGCGTGAACCTGGTCGGCATACAGATTGAACGTGCCCACCGTCTGGCCGCTGCGCGCCAGAGGCAGGGCGGCACTGGAAGCCCAGGCTGGGCTCGGACCTTTCTTGCGCCAGGGCGCAGTGCGAGGGTCGGCCTGAAAGTCCTGGCACCAGACCGGCTGGCCCGAACGGATCGCTGCGCCGACGGGCCCGCGGCCCTGCGGGTGCGCAGGATCGGCCGAAACGACGATGTCGTGCAAGTAGTCTTGAGAACCTTCACCGAAACTGGCCGCCACAGTGACGCATTCGGTGCCCGAGTCAAGCAGCCCGATCCAGGCCATCTTCATGCCCCCGAAGTTCACCGAGTCACGGCAAACTTGCGCGAACAGCTCGTCCTGCGTGCGGCAACGCACGATGGCCTGGTTGCACTGGCTCAGCGCCGCATACAGTTTGGACAGGCGACTGAGCTTATCCTGCGCCGCCTTGCGCTCGGTCACATCGCGCGCCACGCTCAGCACGCCAACGAGATCGCCGTCGGCATCCACCATCGGCGACTTGACGACTTCAAACAGCACCGACGTGCCGCTGTCCGCAAAGTTCAGCCAGTGATCCCTGATCACCGGCAGTGACGAAGCCATTACCTGCTCGTCGTGGCGGCGCAGCGCCTCGAACGCTTCGGAATCGAACAACTCCGATTCCAGTTGGCCCAGGATGCTTGATTGAGGACGGTTCAGCAACCGCTCCATCACCGGGTTGCACGCCTGAACCCGGCCCTGGGCGTCGGTTTGCCAGATCAGATCGGCAATGGCGTCAAACGTGGTTTTCAGGCTCAGTTGGGCTGCATGAAGTTCGGCAAGCTCATGTCGTGTCGCGCGCTGGCGCAACTCCAGTTGCGCCATCACCTGGCGACCCAATATCTGCAAGGCGTCCCTTTGCTCTGCGGTCAGTGTGCGCGCAACATGGTCAAGGACGCACAAGGTTCCCAAGGCGTGGCCATCGGAAGTCACCAGCGGCATGCCCGCGTAAAAACAGATGCAGGGCTCTGCTGTGACCAGCGGATTGCCGCAAAAACGCGGGTCACTGGATGCGTCACAGACCTCAAAAATCTGGTCGGACTGCAAGATGGCGTGGGCGCAAAAGGAGAGGTGGCGTTCCATCTCCTGCTGGTCCAGGCCGAGCCGCGACTTGAACCACTGCCGCTCGCCGTCCACCAGTGAAACCATCGCCATGGGAGTCTGGCAAATGAAAGCGGCAAGCTTGACCAGATCGTCAAAACACGATTCAGCGGGGGTGTCGAGCACGGCATAGGAGTGCAGTGCGGCCAGGCGCTGCAACTCCTGCGGTGGCAAAGCTGCCGCCCGCATGGCTAACCCACGAGATCCGTGTTGATCACCTCGACCCTCCGATCCATCGACTCCAAGCAGAGTTCCAACGACGTCCAGGGGGCAAAAAATTATGGTGTCTGGCGCAGCATGCTACGCCTATTTTGAGACGATGTGTGAGGGCCGCATCAAATTGATGATGCTCAATTCAGCAGATGAAAGTGCAGCCCTCAGTGCGCGGTCACAGAGATCAGCGCGCCAGCGTATAGACCGAGGTGCCCGCCATCAGGTTGGGCGCAAGGCGCACGGTTCTGCCCTCCTGGATGCCAAAACTGTCCAGTACCCTGAGGCCACTGCGACCCGCCAGAATCGCCAGATCGGCGTGCGTGCCCACGCGGATGTTGGGTGTGTCGTACCACTGGTAGGGCAGGCGGCGCGTCACGGGCATGCGACCACGCAGCACGCTCAGCCGGTTGGGCCAGTGGGCAAAATTGGGGAAGGCCACCACACCGATGCGCCCGACCCGCACGGTCTCGACCAGCATCACCTGGGCATTGCGCAAGTGCTGCAAGGTATCAATTTGCAGCACCACATCAAATGAGGCATCGTCAAACAGCGACAACCCTTCATCCAGATTGAGCTGGATCACATTGACGCCGCGCTTGACGCAGGCCAGCACGTTGGCATCATCAATCTCGATACCGTAGCCGCTGCAGCCCCGGGTTTGCTGGAGATGGGCGAGCATGGCTCCATCACCGCAACCCAGATCAAGCACGCGTGAACCCGGCGGCACCAGCCGGGCAATCATTTCCATGGTGGCCAGATCGCTCATGAGGATATTGCCCCCACGCTTGGCGCTGCGCGACCTGCGCTGCCCCCCGAGGGGGCCATGACTTGCTTGGGGCGACCCGGCGCGGCGTCCGCCCCCACTTTTGCCGCTGCATCAATTCCATCTGTGGGGGTTGCGTCGATTGATATGCTATTGAAATATGAGCGCACTACGCCCATGTAGCGGTGGTCATCGAGCAAAAAGGCATCATGTCCATGGGGAGCATCAATTTCGGCGTAACTCACGTCGCGCCGATTGTCGAGCAGCGCCTTGACGATTTCACGGCTGCGTTTGGGTGCAAAACGCCAGTCGGTCGTAAAACTCACCAACAAAAACTTGCAGCTCGCGCGGGCCAGCGCCTGACTCAGGTTGCCGCCAAAATCGCGCGCCGGATCAAAGTAATCGAGCGCGCGGGTGATCAGCAAATAGGTATTGGCATCAAAGTACTCAGCGAACTTGTCGCCCTGGTAGCGCAAATAGCTCTCGATCTGGAACTCGATTTCCTGAGTGCTGAATAAAAAACCATCCACTTCCTCGCGTCCCACCGCCTCACGCAACTGGCGACCGAATTTTTCGTTCATCACATCGTCGCTGAGGTAGGTGATGTGGCCGATCATGCGGGCAATGCGCAGGCCGCGTTTGGGCACGGTGTCGTGCGCGTAAAAATGACCGCCATGGAAATCCGGGTCGGTCACGATAGCGCGCCGGGCCACTTCGTTGAAGGCGATGTTCTCGGCAGTCAGGTTGGGCGCGCTGGCCACCACCACTGCGTGGCGCACTCGGTGCGGGTATTGCAGCGCCCAGCCCAGGGCCTGCATGCCGCCCAGTGAGCCGCCCATCACGGCGGCCAGGGTCTCAATGCCCAGCGCATCGAGCAAGCGGGCCTGGGCGTTGACCCAGTCTTCTACCGTCACCACAGGAAAGTCGGTACCATATACGCGTCCGGTTTCGGGGTTGGGGTGCATGGGGCCCGTCGAGCCAAAGCAAGAGCCCAGGTTGTTCACGCCAATCACGAAGAAGCGGTCGGTATCAAGCGCCTTGCCCGGTCCGATCATGTTGTCCCACCAGCCCTCGGACTTTTCCTGACCCTCATAAACCCCGGCCACATGATGGGACGCGTTGAGTGCGTGGCAGATTAAAACCGCATTGGAACGCTCCCGATTGAGGGTTCCGTAGGTCTCGTAGCTCAGGTCGTAGCCACGAATCGACGCGCCGCTTTGCAGAGGCAAAGAGGCAGCAAAGTGCATGGATTGGGGCGTGACGTTCATCTGGTTGGGGCCATGGCCTGCCTGCTTCGCAGACACTTGCCTGTACCGCAATCTCTTAAAGTTAAGGATCGGACGCAATCCCTTGCAAATCCCGATCACATGCTGGAGCCGCATTTAGCGGAATTTCGAAACCATTAGTCTCTGCGCCCTCAATCCTGGATCAAATCGGCGCGAAGGATTAGTATAAATCCTGTTGCCGATTCTCAGGCTCAAGGAGCAATCATGTCAGAGCTGTACGGATCCGACGCCTATGCACCGGCTGAAGTGGCGCTGCGGGTTCAGTCGGTGGGTGTTGCCAAGGCGCAAATGGCCACATTGCCCCTGCTGATGCTCGGCTTGCTGGCTGGCGCCTTTATTGGCCTGGGGGCCATGTTTTTCACGCTGGTCAAATCCGACCCCACCCTGGGCTTTGCCATGAGCTCGGTTCTGGGCGGCATGGTGTTTTCATTGGGCCTGCTGCTGGTGGTGGTGGCCGGGGCCGAGCTGTTTACTGGCAACAACCTGCTGGCCATGGCCTGGGCGGACGGCAAAATCAGCACCGGGCAAGTGCTGCGCAACTGGACGCTGGTGTGTCTGGCCAACCTGGTGGGTGCCGTCGGGCTGGCCCTGCTTGTGTTCGCCAGCGGGCACACCGAACTCAACGGCGGCGGCGTCGGGCAACAGGCCGTCAAGATCGCACTGGCCAAGCAGGCGCTCCCCTGGTTTCAGGCGTTTGTCAGAGCAATCCTGTGCAACGTGCTGGTGTGCATGGCCATCTGGATGGCAATGGCAGGACGCAGCGTGACCGACAAGATGGTGGCCATCGTGCTGCCCATCACGGCCTTCGTGGCGGCCGGTTTCGAGCACAGCATTGCCAATATGTACTTCATGCCTTTGGGCATGCTGATCCAGTTCTTCACGCCCCCGCCGACGGGCATTGCGCTGATCACATGGTCGGGCATGCTGGGAAACCTGGTTCCCGTCATTGCGGGCAATCTGGTGGGCGGTAGCGTTCTGGTCGCTCTGACTTACCACGTGATCTACCGGCGAACGAGCCCCTCGGGCTCCGCAGCCGATTGATTGATTCACGAAATCTGGCATGGCAGCGGACAATTGCGGCATTCTGGCCCGTTTATTGCGTTACTTTGGTGCACCCGCCCCAAATCTTGGCGAGCGCACCATTTAAAAGCATTTCACCTTGCGAGGTTCTTATGGACGCACTAAAACAGGGCGCAGACACCCTGTTCATTCTTTTGGGCGCCGTCATGGTGCTCGCCATGCACGCCGGTTTTGCCTTTCTCGAGCTGGGCACCGTGCGGCGCAAGAATCAGGTCAACGCGCTGGTGAAGATCCTGGTGGATTTTTCAGTGTCCACCGTGGTGTACTTCGCTGTGGGCTACGGGGTGGCCTACGGAACCCATTTCTTTGTCGGGGCGGAGGAACTGGCGGCTAAAAGCGGCTATGAACTGGTCAAGTTCTTCTTCTTGCTGACCTTTGCGGCCGCCATTCCTGCCATCATCTCGGGCGGTATTGCCGAGCGCGCCAAGTTCTGGCCCCAACTCATTGCCACCGCTGTGATCGTGGGCGTGATCTACCCCATTTTTGAAGGGATTGCCTGGAACCAGCATTTTGGCGTTCAGGCATGGATCAAAGACCTCACGGGCGCGGAATTTCACGATTTTGCCGGCAGCGTGGTCGTGCACGCGGTAGGCGGCTGGATCGCCCTGCCGGCGGTCATATTGCTTGGCGCCCGTGCTAACCGGTACCGCAAGGATGGTGGCATTTCGGCCCACCCGCCCTCCAGCATTCCATTTCTGGCACTGGGCGCCTGGATCCTCACTGTGGGCTGGTTCGGCTTTAACGTGATGAGCGCCCAAACGCTGGACAAGATCTCCGGCCTGGTCGCGGTCAACTCACTGATGGCCATGGTGGGGGGCACGCTGGCAGCCTTGCTGGTAGGCCGAAACGACCCGGGTTTTGTGCACAACGGGCCGCTAGCGGGTCTGGTTGCTGTATGTGCCGGCTCCGATCTGATGCACCCACTGGGCGCACTGCTCGTGGGCGCGATCGCTGGCGCTCTCTTTGTATCCATGTTCACGTTGACGCAAAACAAGTGGAAGATTGACGATGTGCTCGGCGTGTGGCCCCTGCACGGCCTGTGTGGCACCTGGGGCGGGGTTGCCGCTGGAATATTTGGCAGCAAGGCGTTTGGCGGTTTGGGCGGCGTGAGCGTGGGCGCCCAACTCATTGGCACCGGCATGGGTGTTGCCTGGGCTCTAATTGGCGGGACAGTGGTGTACGGCGTGCTCAAAGCCACCATGGGCCTGCGCCTAAGCCAGGAAGAAGAATACGATGGCGCCGACCTCTCAATTCACAAGATCACGGCCACACCCGAGCGTGAGGTGAACTGGTAGGCGGGAATCGCAGCCGCGTAGACAGCTATATAATTAATAGCTAACTATGCATATATAACAAGGGAAGCGGGCTGATTTTCTAAAAATTCCGGACGAAGACCACCTTTCGACTCCGCTTGAAGCGCCGGAACTGCGCGGGTTGATGTTTCAATCCAACGCACGGCGCTTCGCCGGTCTTGCGGATCGTCATACACTGTGCGCACTTCCATGAAACCCACCGCGCCACCTTCCTTTGAGCAGCAGTTACTGGACAACCGCGATTATTTGATGCGCTTTGCCCGCCTGCAGTTGCGCAACGAGGCCTGGGCCGAGGACGCGGTGTCGGAGACGGTGCTGGCCGCGCTTTCCAAGCCACAGTCCTTTGGCAACCGGTCTCAGCTCAAGACTTGGCTGGTGGGGATTCTCAAGCACAAGGTGGTGGATACCCTCCGGCATCACAGCCGTGAAATCAGCGGGATTGAGGGCTTTGGAGACGAAGACGCGGACCCGCTGGAATATCTGGGGTTTCGGGCGGATGGGCATTTTTCCCAAAAGCCCGCTGACTGGGGAGACCCCCAGCAGCAGTTGAACAGCCGTCAGTTCATTGAAGTGCTGCAGGCCTGCACGGACAAGCTTCCGGCGAAACAGGGGCGACTGTTCCTGATGCGCGAGTGGCTAGAGCTTTCCTGTGACGAAATTTGTAAGGAACTGAACCTGACCCCGACCAACCTGTACGTCCAGTTGCACCGCGCCCGACTCCGGTTGCGCGAATGCCTGGAACTGAACTGGTTTGCCAAGCCCATTGCCACATGATGCCTTTCCACCGATCCTGCAAAGAAGTCAGCGCTCTCGTCATCGCCCGGGAAGACCGGCTGCTGCCCTGGCGCGACCGCCTTGCACTGCGTCTGCATATGGTCATTTGCGCGGCTTGCCCCACCTTTGAGCGTCAGGTGCTGACCATGCACAACGCCATGAAGGCCTGGCGTAATTACCAGGATCGCGCTGACAACTAGCCTTCCAATCCTGTCAGGATTGAATCGGCTTGGAAGCCGCGCTATGGTCTCCATAGCAAATATTGTGATATTTCATCAAAATAATTGGTTATTTGTGAAATCTGACGCATAATGCTCGCGTATTGTCGAGAATCGGCAGTGCAAGTTTGCGATGTTTAGTCAGTTGCGCATCTGCTTTAAGTCTACATTGGTTTGTTGATTGCGGGTTAATGGCGGTTATGGACTCCATCGCGTTTCGAGTTATTTTGAGGAGTCCTTAATGGGCAACAAACTTTACGTGGGCAACCTGCCTTACAGTTTCCGTGATGAAGACCTGCAGCAAGCCTTTGCCGCACACGGTACGGTCACCAGCGCCAAGGTCATGATGGAACGTGACACTGGTCGCTCCAAAGGCTTCGGCTTCGTGGAAATGGGCAGCGATGCTGAGGCACAAGCAGCCATCGAAGGCATGAACGGCCAGCAATACGGTGGCCGTGGCCTCGTAGTGAACGAAGCCCGTCCGATGGAACCCCGTCCCCCGCGCACTGGCGGCGGCTTTGGCGGTGGCGGTGGCGGCGGTGGCGGCGGTTATGGCGGTGGCGCTGGCCGCAGCGGTGGCGGCGGTTACGGCGGTGGCGCTGGCCGCAGCGGCGGTGGCGGCGGCGGTGGTTACGGCGGTGGTCGTAGCAGCTACTAAGCTGAGCACCGACCGGCCTCGTGCCGATCAGAGACAAAGGGCCCTTGCGGCCCTTTTCTTATTTCACCATCTGTGCACGCGTCGCTCAGGCGTCCGGTGCCCGCGACTTGCGCGGGCGTCCGGCAAAAATCCTGTCAAAAAGTCCGTTGGGCAACACGCGGAGTAATTTGGCCACAACAGCCATTTGCCAAGGGATCACTCGGTAGCTGATTCCTGCCTCAATTGCTTCGAAGGCTTTGTCGGCAAATACCTCCGGAGGCATCAGAAAGGGCATGGAGTAGGAGTTTCTCCGGGTCAGTGGCGTGTCAATATAGCCCGGGCAAATCGTGACCACCTTCACGCCACTGGCACGAAGCTCGCCCCGCAGGCACTCACAGTAGCTGATCAAGGCCGCTTTACTGGGGCAGTTGGCGCCATGGCCCGGAAATCCCCGCACCCCGTTGACGCTTCCGATTCCAACAACGGCACCGGAGCCGCGCTTGATCATGCCTGCCAGAAAGGGATGAAAGGTGGCAGCTGTCCCGATATTGTTGACGCCGAAGGTTCTGGCCATCACCTCAAGGTCACTGCGCTGCAAAGTGTCCGCGCCAATGCTGATGCCTGCGCTGGCAATCACAACATCGGGAACACCCTGTGCGGCGAGGCAGGCCTGCCCGGCGCTCACAATGCTGTCCGGTACCGACACATCAGCATCGTAGACCCGATAACGATCTGCGCTCAGTTTCCGCAAGGATGCCCAGGAATGAACCTCTTCGGTGCGGCGCGCAACCAAGGCCAAACGATAGCCCGCCTGGCAAAACCGCCAGGCCAGGGCCTGCCCAATACCGCTGGAGGCGCCAGTGACAAATACAAGCTTGGACACGATCGACCCGAGCTTACCGTCCGGGCTGTGCAGCGAGCGCACCCCGAACCCGACCCGTGAGCCGAAAAACCTTCGTTTGATCATCAAAATCCATACTGTCTCCGGTGAACCGGTCATTGCCGCGCGTCAATTGAACCGGCAGGTGAGAAGTAACACGCCGGGTGTCGAGGAACGCGTGCAAAAACTCGCCGCGAAACTCCAGACGGGGTTGCGGCACACCATTCTGGTCGGCCTGGGCCTCGCGCAGAACCTGCGCTCCCCCAAACAATTTCAATTCTGACGCGTCACCTTGGGTCAGAGCGCGGGCTGCAGAGGCCGTGGTCAATCGCCCCAATTCATCAAAGGCGCGCACATGCACGGTGTCAATTTCAAGCGTGTCCACGTCAGGGTAGTGCCGGGCGTCAGTGCCCAGCACTTCGGTTTTTAAGTGCCCCGAGCCGTCAAACGTTCGAATCGAGAACTTGCGCATAAAGTAGTCTGGCTCATGCTTCACCAGTGTCGGCGCTGTGGCGACGAGCAACTCGGGCGCATTCTCGACCAGCCAATAAGTTCCCAGCGCCAGCACGCCCATGAGCACCACAGGCAGGTAGAGCGTTAACCGCTCCCAGATCGATCTCAGAAGTGAAATCACCGCGCGCTTTCGTCCAGCAGGGCAGCGTATTTCCCACTGGCGACCAGCAGCAGGTCACACAGTTCCCGGACCGCACCGTCGCCGCCTGCGGCCCGGGTGATGAAGTCGGCAGCAGCTTTGACTTCCAGATGGGCATTGTTCGGCGCACAGGCCAACGCGCAGCGCCGCATCACAGCCAGGTCAGGCCAATCGTCTCCCATGCCCGCGGCCTGCGACCAGTCCAACCCCAGCGCACCGAGCGTTTGCTCGGCTGCCGGGCGTTTGTCTTCGGTTCCGTAATGCGCATGCTCAATTCCCAAAGCCGCAAGCCGCGCCCGAAGGGGTTTGGAGTCCCGCCCGGTGATCACCACCGGCGTGATTCCGGCGCGTTGAAGCAGTTTGAGTCCATGTCCGTCAAGGGTATGAAACCGTTTGATCGTTTCGCCCTGCTCAGTGAAGTACAGCCCGCCATCGGTCAGAACCCCATCGACATCAAAGAACACCACGCGAATTCCCTGCGCTTTAAGCAGCAATTGCGGTGCAAAACTCAAAGCCGGTTCGCTCATCAAATCACCTTGGCCCGCATCAGATCGTTGCTGTTGACCGCACCACACAAGGTGCCCTCGGCATTGAGCACGAGAACGCAGGTGATGCACAGTTTTTCCATGAGTTCGGCGGCCTCCACGGCCAGGGCGTCGCTGGCAATGGTGCTTGGATTGGGGTGCATAACCTGATGGGCCGTGGTCGAACGCAAGTCAATTCCCTTTTCAACCAGACGGCGCAAGTCCCCGTCGGTGAAAATTCCCAGCACCTTGGAGTGGGCATCCACAACGGCGGTTGTACCCAGGCCCTTGACACTCATCTCCCGCATTAGTTCGCTAAAGGTCGCTTGCGCCGTGACCTTGGGAACCTCGTTCCCGGTTCTCATCACGTCGCTGACATGGGTGAGCAGCTTGCGCCCCAAAGCGCCACCCGGGTGCGAGCGTGCGAAATCTTCGGCCTTGAAACCACGCGCATCAAGCAAGGCCACCGCCAACGCGTCTCCCATGGCCAGTTGCGCCGTGGTGCTGGCCGTGGGTGCAAGATTCAGGGGGCAAGCCTCTTTTGCCACGCCGCAGTCAATAAAGATCTCGGCATGATTGGCTAGAGTGGAGCCAGCCCGGCCAGTCAGTGCAATCACCGGCGTGCCCATGCGTTTGAACATGGGCAGGATCGCTGTCAGTTCCTCGGACTCCCCGCTGTTGGATATGGCAAGGACGAGATCGGACGACTTGACCATGCCGAGATCGCCATGGCTGGCTTCGGCGGGGTGGACAAACATCGCGGGAGTTCCGGTCGAAGCCAGCGTCGCGGCAATCTTGCGGCCGATGTGTCCGCTCTTACCCATCCCCATGACGACCACCCGGCCCCGCACCGACAGCATCATTTGGACAGCCGTTGCAAAAGAGGCTCCCAGCCGTTGCCGCAGGCCCAGCACCGCTGCCGCCTCGATGTCGAGGGTTTCCTGCGCCAGGCGTATGGCCTGCTCCGCATTGAATGCCGTAACTGCCGTGGGTTGACTGTTCATGGTCGTATTTTAGGACTAGGCCCTCAACTGGCGCATCCCTTGTTAGCATGTGGGCATGAGTCCACTTGAACTGACCTTGCTGTACCTGCTGGCCGCCGTGCTGGGTGTGGTGGTGTGCCGCTCGCTCAAGCTGCCGCCCATGCTGGGCTATCTGGCGGTCGGCGTCGTGATTGGGCCCAATGCGCTGGCCCTGGCCAAAAACGCCGACGGTGTGCGCCATCTCGGCGAATTCGGGGTGGTCTTTCTGATGTTTGTGATCGGCCTGGAGTTCAACCTGCCGCGTTTGCGCGCCATGCGCAGCCATGTTTTTGGGCTGGGTTTCTTTCAAGTGCTGGTGACCATTCTGGTGGCGACCGGGGTGCTTCTGGGAATCTCCTTGGTGGCGCCTGCCCACTGGAGAGTGAGCTGGCAGACCGCCGTCGCCCTCTCCGGCGCGTTGGCCATGAGTAGCACGGCCATCGTTGTCAAGTTGATGACGGAGCGGCTCGAAATGGAGTCTGAGCACGGCAAGCGGGTCATGGGTGTGCTGCTGTTTCAGGATCTGGCGGTGGTGCCCTTGCTGGTTCTGATTCCGGCTCTTGGAGCACCTGCGGAAGAGCTTTTTTCGACCCTTGGTCTGGCCACTTTCAAAGCCACGGTATTGATCGTCGGCCTGCTGGTGGGAGGCCCCCGGGTCATGCGCTGGTGGCTCACCCTGGTGGCGCGGCGCAAAAGCGATGAGCTCTTTGTGCTGAACTTACTGTTGATCACCCTGGGGCTGGCCTGGCTGACCGAATTGGCGGGCCTGAGTTTGGCCCTGGGGGCTTTCATTGCCGGTATGCTGATCTCGGAGACCCAGTACAAGCATCAGGTCGAAACCGATATTCGTCCTTTTCATGATGTGCTGCTAGGCCTGTTTTTCATCAGCATCGGCATGATGCTGGACTGGCGACTGGTGCTCGAGCGCTGGCCACTGGTTCTGGTGCTGGTAACCCTGCCAGTGTTGTTCAAGGCGGTGCTGGTGACCCTGTTGGCGCGTGTTTTGGGCGCGACTGAAGGCGTGTCCTTGCGCACTGGCTTGTATCTGGCGCAGGCCGGTGAGTTTGGATTTGTGCTGCTCACACTTGCGCAGGCAAACTCCCTGGTTCCCGCAGCGCTACTCAATCCAATTTTAGCGAGCATGGTTCTGTCTATGCTCGCCACGCCCTTCATCCTCATGTACAGCAATCGCCTGGTGCTCAAACTTGTGAGCAGCGAGTGGCTGCAGCAGTCTCTGCAAATGACATCCATTGCCCGCAAATCAATCAACGCCAACAAGCATGTGATCATCTGTGGCTATGGCCGCTGCGGGCAAAATCTTGCACACATTCTTGAACGCGAAAGCATTCCGTACATTGCACTTGACCTTGATCCTGACCGGGTCCGCTTGGCGGCAGCGGCGGGAGATTCTGTGGTTTTTGGAGACTCCGCTCGGCTGCAGGCGCTGATGGCAGCCGGACTCGCCCGGGCCAGCGCGGTCGTCATCACTTATCTCGAACCCGGTGCGTTCAAGGTTCTGACGCACGTTCGGGACCACGCGCCACAAGTGCCGGTGATCGTGCGCACGCAGGACGACCACGATCTGCAGGCGCTTCAGCTCGCGGGAGCCACCGAAATCGTGCCCGAGGCCATTGAGGGCTCGTTGATGCTGGCCAGCCACGCGCTGGCGCTGGTTGGCGTTCCGATGCGACGCGTCATTCGCATCGTCCAGGAACAGCGCGATTCGCGCTACAACCTACTCAGGGGCTTCTTTCACGGCGCCGATGATGATTCCGTCGAGGAACTGCACCAGGAGCGGCTTTCTTCCCTCGCACTGCCGCCCGATGCCACGTCAATCGGCCAACCCGTCAGCGCTCTAAACTTTGAGTCCATCGGCGTACGCATTGTGAGCCTGCGACGTAACGCTGGAAAGATGCTCGTTCTGGCGCAAGACCCGCTGATCGAATCGGGCGATATGCTGGTTCTTTCCGGCCTTGCAGAAAACCTTTTGCTGGCAGAGCAAAGGCTGCTTGAAGGCTGAGCGCAGCATTGCTGCAAGTGCGGCGCACAATACCGTTACCAACTTGAACGCCATCTCCATGCAAAGCCAATCCGTGAACCAATACCTGCGTAGCCACATTCGGACCGTACCCGACTGGCCCACCCCAGGCGTGCAGTTTCGGGACATTACGCCACTGCTGCAAAATGCCCGCGTGTTTCGAGTGCTAATTGATGCGTTTGTGCACCGCTACATGGACCCCTCCATGCGCCCTGATGTGGTGGCTGGGCTTGATGCGCGTGGCTTCATACTGGGCGCTGTGGTCGCCTACGAACTCAATATTGGATTTGTACCCATCCGTAAAAAGGGCAAACTGCCCTTCACTACAGTGGAGGAAACCTACGAATTGGAATACGGCAGCGCGACGGTCGAATTGCACACCGATGCGGTCAAACCCGGTGACCGAGTGCTCCTGATTGATGACTTGATTGCCACCGGCGGAACCATGATGGCGGGCAAAAAATTGTTGGAAAAGCTTGGCGCCACGGTGACCGAGGGGGCCGCCATTGTGGATTTGCCGGAGTTGGGCGGCTCTGAAAAACTCAAGGCATCCGGTCTGGGGCTCTTCACCTTGATCGACTTCTCCGGAAATTGAAAAATCGACCTGGACGTTAGTTCAGATCCCCATACTGGGTGCTGCTCAGAGGCAGGTGCTGGTCATCGGGGTCGACCAATTGTGTATCTTCAAACTCTTCAGGCGGTACTGGGTTACGCCGTCCGGAGCGAACAATTTTCCCTGCCACCGGTGCGCTCTCTTTGGCTGCCGTGGCGGCCAGTGCGCGCTTGAAGGCAGTCACTTCTTCCTGCTGCAGTGGTTGATAGTGCGGGGCTAAGGTTGGCTTGGCCGCTGGCGAGTCTGGTGTTACGCGGGATACAACGGCCACCGGACTCTGCATCAGACCCGTCGTGAGGGGCTCGTTGACACGCCAATACACCGCTGCCACCAGAATATCGTGGCGCATCTTGGCGGCCTGCGCCATGGTCGCCTCAATGGCCGCCAGGCGTGCCGTGTCGCCCGCACTGTGGTCAAACAGATCCATCATGACGAGGTATTGGCGCCCGCGTGCGTCCATCGACAGCACCTTGAAGTTGTAGCTCGAGGCCAGCACGCCCGCGCGAGTCATGGAGTCTCGCACCACACCATAGAGCAGCTCCCGGCGCTCCATACGTTGCGTTTTACGGTTGACCGCGTGGTTTTCGGCCGGGGGGGACAGCTTGGTCCGATGTCTGTCCGAAGGCAGCAATGGCACGGTTTCATCGGGTTGCCCCAAGCTGGAACTCTCCGGCGCCGAGGAACCCTTGGCCGACTTTCTTCCCCTGATCCAATCAAATAACGACATATGCGGTTCCAGTCACAACGACAACATACTTTGGGGCCAGCACGTTCGCATGAAGGCCCTTCTATTTCCCGATGCAGAACTGGGAGAATATAACCCCCAGCAAATCATCGGAGGTGAACTCGCCGGTAATTTCGCTCAATGCGCTTTGCGCCTGGCGAAGTTCTTCGGCCATGAGTTCCAGTGTCATCCCACCTGAATCGAGATGGCTTCGTGCCTCCGTCAGGTGGGTTTCAATCCGGCGCAGTGCCTGCACGTGCCGCTCGCGGGCGATGTAGACCCCCTCGGTGACACCCTGCCAGCCAGCGATCTCCAGCAACCGGTGACGGAGTAAGTCCAGGCCCTGTGTCGTTTTTGCCGACAGCGTTACTCCCGACGCCTCTGCCCGGACCGTCACGGCGTCGGCCTTGTTCCAGACATCCACCACCGGCACTCTAGAGGAATGCTTTTGGACAAAAATCTCCGAAAGCTCCAAATCAGCGGCCTGGTAGTGCGGATCGTTGACTCGCGTGAGGTCGTGCAAAAACAAAATGGCGTCTGCAGTATCAATGGCTTCCCAGGCCCGCGCAATCCCGATCTTCTCGACCTCGTCATCGCTGCTGCGTAACCCGGCCGTGTCAATCACATGCACCGGAACACCGTCGATCTGAATGGTCTGCTGGACCCGATCCCGGGTTGTGCCCGCCACCGGGGTGACAATGGCCAACTCGACGCCCGCCAACGCATTGAGCAACGACGATTTGCCCGCGTTGGGCTGCCCGGCGATCACCACCTTAATGCCTTCGCGCAGCAAAGCCCCCTGTCGGGCCTTTTGCATGACAGCCTGAAGGCCGTTTTGAAGACTGGTCAGTTGGCCGGCGGCATTGGCGCTGCGCAGAAAGTCAATTTCCTCTTCGGGAAAGTCGAGCGTTGCCTCGACCAGCATCCGCAAGTGAATTAACGCCTCACGCAAACTGTGAATTTCCTTTGAAAACGCACCCTGCAACGACAGACTTGCGCCTCGTGCGGCGGCCTGTGTACTGGCGTCGATCAGGTCGGCAATTGCCTCGGCCTGGGCCAGATCGATCTTGTCATTGTGAAAGGCGCGCTCAGTGAACTCGCCCGGTCGCGCAACCCGTAAATCGGGAAGTCGTGGTTGGCCACTCGTGGCGTCAATTTCCTGAGCCACTTGCAGACAGCGCGCCACCAACACCTGCAACACGATGGGCCCGCCATGGGCTTGCAGCTCGAAGACATCCTCCCCCGTGAAGGAGTGTGGAGCGGGAAAGAAAAGAGCCAGGCCCTGGTCGATGACAGATCCATCGGACGCAAAGAAGGGTACAAAAGTGGCCTCTCGAGGCTTGAGCGAGCGACCACACACGGCCTCGATTAACACACCTAGCCGCACACCCGAAACCCGGATAATTCCCACGGCCCCGCGTCCGGGGGCGGTCGCGATCGCAATGATGGGCTGGTGCTTACGGGCAAACATAGGGTGCCAATGGCAAGGACCGTTGGCACGGCCCTTGGAGTGGTCAGCGGAACTTGGGCAGGTTGAACTGCGGAGGGACACCCATGCGGGTGTTGATCAACCACTGCTGCGCGATGGACAAAACGTTGTTGGTGATCCAGTACAGCACCAGTCCAGCCGGGAAGAAGAAGAACATCACACTGAAGGCCAGCGGCATGAACCACATCATTTTGGCTTGCATTGGATCGGGTGGCGCAGGATTCAGGGCGGTCTGCAGCACCGTGGTCATTGTCATAAAGATCGGTAACAGGTAATACGGATCCGGCGAGGAGAGATCGTGGATCCACATGACCCAGGGCGCGTTTCGCATCTCCACGCTGGACAGCAGCACCCAGTACAGGGCAATGAAGACCGGAATCTGGATCATGATGGGAAAGCAGCCACCCATGGGATTGACTTTTTCCTCTCGGTAAATGCGCATCATCTCCTGCTGCATCTGCTGCGGGCTGTCCTTCAGACGCTCGCGCATCTCCGTAATCTTGGGGTTGATCGCTTTCATCTTGGCCATGCTGGCATACGCCTTGGCATTGAGCCAGTAAAAGGCAGCCTTGAGCGTCAGGACCAGCGCCATGATGGACCACCCCCAGTTGCCGATCAAGGTGTGAATCTTGTCAAGCAGCCAGTACAGGGGTTTGGCCAGAATGGTGAGCCAGCCGTAATCCTTGACCAATTCCAGACCCGGGGTCAGGGACTCCATCACTTTTTCTTCCTGGGGACCCACAAACAGCCTGGCCTCCAGGGTTTTGCTCGCGCCAGGGGCCAGACTGTCCAGAGATGTGATCATTCCTGCGGAATAAAGGTTGGTATTGACCTTGCGCATGAACAAATCGCGTTTGATGCCATCACCCAAAAGCCATGCGCTGGCAAAGTAGTGCTGCACCATGGCAACGTAACCATTGCTGGCAACTTTTTCAATCTCGACCTTATTTTCCTCAATGTGCTTGAAATCGACTTTCTGGTATTTCTTAGCTTCGGTGTACACGGCCGGGCCCGTGAACGTTGAGTAGAAGGAAGACTCGCCCAGGGGTTTGTTGCCGTCACGCACCAGTTGCAGGTACAACTGCGGTACCACCGTGGAAGAACCCACGTTCACAACCTGATGCCGGACCGAAATCGCATAGGAGCCCCGCGTCAGGGTATAAGTCTTGATCAGCTTGACGCCTCCGATTTCAGGTGACTCAAACCGAACGGACAGCTCGTTTTCTCCGTCTTTAAGTGTCGTGTTTCCAGAAACCAGAGTCATAAGCGTCTTGTGAGTGGGAAGGACACCCCCTTGCGCTGCGTCAATCAAGCCCGATTGGGCCGTGTAGGTTGCGGTCGCATTTTGGTTCAGCAAAACAAAATTCTTCGATTTGTCTGCCTTGTCGGCGTACTTGAGAAACTCACTGCGCACGATTGAGCCGCCCTCGGTGTCGAATGCCAATTTCAGCACGTCGGTGGTGACCACGATGCGCTCATGAGGTGCGCTGGTTTCAGATGGCGCGGCATTGACGGTCCCTGGCAACTGCGCAGCGCTGGTCGTGGTGCTCGTGCCTGGCGCGGCCAAGGGCACGCTGGAGGGAGCTTGTGTCGCCGGGCTCACCGCCGCGGCTGGCTCACGACTTGGGAAGAAGGTGGCCTTGTGGCCGTTATAGACTTGCCATTGGTCCCACAGCAAGACCATGGAAAAACCAAAAATCACCCACAGGATGGTGCGACGAATATCGTTCATGAAGACTTCTTTTGAGTGGATGAGGAAATCAGCTGGGTAAAGAGCCGGGGCTTGATGCTGGGGACTGGATCATGCCCTCCTGCGCACCACGGGTGGCAGCGCACCAGGCGCGCTAGGGTCAGATAACTGCCGGCCGCCGCGCCATGGACCTGCAGGACTTGCAGGGAGTACGCAGAGCATGTCGGTTCAAACCGGCAGGATGAGCCGAGCCAGGGGCTCAGCAGCATTCGATAGCCTTTGACCAGGCCGATCAGCAGCGCCTTGATCATGCCGCCGTAGCGCGCGCCTGGCATGGCACGAGCCCCGCTGCTGCCTTGTCAAACAACTGCTCCAACTCGCGGCGCACCGCAGACTTTAGGGCCTCGGAGCTTGCACTCACGAATCCTGCGCCGCAAAAGTCCATGCGCAAACGCACAACATGAGCTGCCACCGGCAGCGCGCCGTCATAGTCGTCTCCGACGTTGTATATCTGGCGTTTGATGGCATTGCGCGTCACAGCGCGTTTGGCCCAACGCTTGGGAACCAAGGCGCCTAGCCAGTTTGCTTTGATCACAAAAAGTGGTGCGCGAGGTGCCTGTGCGGGCGAGGCACCGGCTTGGTTGCTGTCTTGAGCATCCAGCGCAACGCAGTGCAACGCGAAATGGGTGGTACGGGCCACGGTGCTGCCAGCCAACACGGCCTGAAACTGGCTTCGCGTTTTCAGCCGCAGCATCAAGGGCCCCAGCAAAAACAATTCAAGCGAGCGACTTGAACCGCTCAATCAGACGGCCAGACGCTTGCGCCCCTTGGCGCGGCGAGCGTTGATCACAGCGCGACCGCCGCGGGTTTTCATGCGGACCAGAAAGCCATGGGTGCGGGCGCGGCGGATCTTGGAGGGTTGGTAAGTGCGTTTCATTTTGAAAATCCTATAGGGCTCAATGACGACCCCACCTCTAAAGACAAGTGAGAGCGCCGCTGTTATTTCGCCCCAACATTATTGGGGAACCTTCGATTATCGCAAACTTTTCCATTGTCGGCAATACCGGGCACCATTCACGATGTGAAACGACTGAAGTGGTAAGCGGGTTTCCCCCAGGTTTTCAGCTTGTGCATAAGTCTTTGATAAATTACAATCCCCGCTGCAGTAATTGATAACTATCCACAAAGCTGATGACACCAACGACAGAGGGACAACACGCCAGCCAGCCTGGCTCCGCAGGCCGTGGTGACGGCGAAACCCTCTGGCAAATCTGCGTCGATCAGCTGGCCCAAGAGCTCCCGGAGCAGCAGTTCGCCACGTGGATCAAACCCTTGACGGGGCAAGTCACTGACGACCTTTCAAAGATCACCATCTTCGTGGCCAACCGATTTAAACTCGACTGGATCCGAGCCCAGTACAGCAATCGCATTTCCAGCATTCTTGAGAAACTTTCAGGCCAGCCAATTCAACTTGAGTTAGCGCTCGCTCTTCGTGAAGCCCCCATTAAAAGCCAAAATATACAACGAAGCGTCGAACCGATTTCAATTGAAAAACCGATTGAAACTGGTGAAGATCCCGTTCCGAGTCACCTGCGAAACCGGCTCAACACCGGGTTGACCTTCGAGACCCTGATTGAGGGCACAGCCAACCGCATGGCGCGTGCGGCGGCCATGCACGTGGCTGGCATGCCGGGGCACCTTTACAACCCGTTGTTCATCTATGGCGGGGTTGGCCTGGGCAAAACCCACCTGATGCATGCGGTGGGAAACCGTTTGCTGATTGACCGCCCCGCGGGCAAAGTTCTCTACATCCATGCGGAGCAGTTTGTCTCGGATGTGGTTAAGGCCTATCAGCGCAAGACGTTTGACGAGTTCAAGGAGCGCTACCACTCCCTTGATTTACTGCTGATTGACGATGTTCAATTTTTTGCCAACAAGGAGCGCACCCAGGAAGAGTTCTTCAACGCCTTTGAAGCGCTGCTGGCAAAAAAATCTCACATCGTGATGACCAGCGACACCTATCCCAAGGGTTTGACCGATATTCATGAGCGCCTTGTTTCCAGATTTGACTCCGGTCTGACGGTGGCCATCGAGCCGCCCGAACTTGAAATGCGGGTGGCGATCCTGATCAACAAAGCCAAAGTCGAGGGCATTGAAATGCCCGAGGAAGTTGCCTTTTTCGTGGCCAAGAACGTGCGCTCCAACGTGCGCGAACTCGAAGGCGCCCTGCGCAAGATTCTGGCCTACTCCCGCTTCAACCAAAAAGAGATTTCCATCTTGCTGGCGCGCGAGGCCCTGCGCGACCTGCTGTCAATCCAGAACCGCCAGATTTCGGTTGAGAACATCCAGAAAACGGTGGCAGACTACTACAAAATCAAGATTGCGGACATGTACTCCAAGAAGCGTCCTGCCAGCATTGCCAGGCCACGCCAGATCGCCATGTACCTGGCCAAGGAATTGACCCAAAAGAGTCTTCCGGAGATTGGAGAACTGTTCGGCGGGCGTGACCACACCACGGTGCTGCACGCAGTGCGCAAGATTGGCGGGGAGCGCCAACAGATGACCGATCTGAACCAGCAGCTTCACGTGCTGGAGCAGACGCTCAAGGGCTGACCCAAAGTGACTGAATGACAGGTAGTGGCAATGGTGAAAAGTGCCCTACAGTCCAACTATTAAACACAAAACGTAACCAAGAGGTTCATATGATCGTCCTGAAAGCTACACAAGACAAAGTCCTATCGGCATTGCAATCGGTATCGGGCATTGTCGAGCGACGCCACACGCTGCCGATTCTGGCCAATGTGCTGATTCGAAAAACCGGGCAATCACTGCAACTCACCACCAGCGATCTTGAAATCCAGATCCGCACCACTGCCGAACTCGGCGGCGATTCCGGAGATTTCACCACCACCGTAGGCGCTCGCAAGCTCATCGATATCTTGCGCACCATGCCCACCGATCAGACCGTCTCGATCGAATCGAGCGCCTCCAAACTGATCCTCAAGGGCGGCAAAAGCAAGTTCACACTGCAATCTTTGGCGGCTGAAGACTTTCCGCTGGTACAGGAGGCAGCCAGTTTCGGGCCGGTGTTCAGTGTGCCGCAAAAAACCATGAAAAACCTGCTCGGCCAGGTGGCGTTTGCCATGGCGGTGCACGACATCCGCTACTACCTCAACGGTATTTTGTTCGTGGCCGAGGGCAAACAACTGAGTCTGGTCGCCACCGATGGTCACCGCCTGGCATTCGCCTCGGCGACGCTGGACGTCGATGTGCCCAAACAGGAGGTCATCCTGCCGCGCAAGACCGTCATCGAGATGCAGCGATTGCTCGCGGACACCGACGACGCCATTGAGATGCAGTTTGCCAACAACCAGGCTAAATTCAGCTTTGGTGGCATGGAGTTTGTCACCAAGCTGGTCGAAGGCAAGTTCCCCGACTACAACCGCGTGATTCCAAAGAACCATAAGAACAGCGTCACCATGGGACGCGCGGCCCTGCTGGCCACTCTGCAACGCACCGCCATCTTGACCAGCGACAAGTTCAAGGGCGTGCGACTCAATCTTGATCCCGGCAGCCTGCGGGTGGCGTCCAACAACGCAGAGCAGGAAGAAGCCGTCGATGAACTCGACATTGACTACAGCGGCGACAGCATAGAAATCGGGTTCAACGTCACCTACCTGATTGACGCCCTCACCAACATGAGCCAGGACATGGTCACGCTTGAGCTCTCCGACGGCAACAGTTCGGCTCTTTTCACCATCCCCGACAACGCGACCTTCAAGTACGTCGTGATGCCCATGCGGATTTGATCCCACGCAAATGGCCGCCCGGAGAAAGCCCTTACCCGCCCTGACCCTTTGGTTGGTGCGGAGAACCCGCCTCTTTTCGCGACCCCAATGTATTGAAACCTTGCAGGGCAGCCCCAGCGCCGCCCGCATCTGATTAGAAGCCAGCCATGACAGAAGACAACAAACCCGTGCAACCCCCGCAAGACGCCCCTGAGGCTGTTCATACGGGCGGGGGAAGTGCCGACAGTTCAAATTTCCAACCAACCATTGATGCCCATCAGGTCGGGGCATCAGAGGGCTATGGCGAAAGTTCGATCCAGATTCTCGAAGGCCTTGAAGCGGTGCGCAAACGCCCAGGCATGTACATTGGCGACACTTCGGACGGAACCGGGCTGCATCACCTGGTGTTTGAGGTGGTTGACAATTCCATCGACGAGTCACTGGCGGGTCACTGCGACGACATTCTGGTAACCATCCATTCGGACAACTCGGTCAGCGTGGTGGACAACGGACGCGGTATTCCCACGGGCGTCAAGATGGACGACAAGCATGAGCCCAAGCGCTCGGCCGCAGAGATTGCCCTGACAGAATTGCACGCGGGTGGCAAGTTCAACCAGAACAGCTACAAGGTTTCGGGCGGTCTGCACGGTGTGGGCGTGAGTTGTGTCAACGCGCTGTCCAAAATGCTGCGTTTGACAATTCGCCGTGATGGCAAGACGCACGTCATGGAGTTCTGTCGCGGCTTTGTGCAAAACCGCATTGTCGAAACTGTGGGCGGGGTAGAAGTGTCCCCCATGAAGGTCATCGGCGAAACCGAAAAGCGCGGAACCGAAGTGCACTTCCTGCCCGATACCGATATCTTTCAGCAAAACAACGATTTTCACTATGAAATCCTGAGCAAACGCCTGCGCGAGCTGAGCTTCCTGAACAACGGCGTGAGAATTCGGCTCAAAGATGAGCGCAGTGGCAAGGAAGACGACTTCTCCGGTGCCGGTGGCGTGCGCGGCTTTGTGGACTTCATTAACAAGGGAAAGACAGTTCTCAACCCCAACATCTTCCACGCCATGGGTGACCGCCAGAGCGATCAAAACACCAATATCGGCGTTGAAGTGGCCATGCAGTGGAACAGCGGTTACAACGAGCAGGTGCTGTGCTTCACCAACAATATCCCTCAGCGCGATGGTGGCACTCACCTGACGGGCCTGCGCGCGGCCATGACCCGGGTTATCAACAAGTACATTGACGACACCGAGATTGCCAAAAAGGCCAAGGTCGAGGTCAGTGGCGACGACATGCGCGAAGGCCTGTGCTGTGTTCTCTCGGTAAAGGTTCCCGAGCCCAAGTTCAGCAGCCAGACCAAGGACAAGCTGGTCAGTTCGGAAGTTCGTGGCCCGGTAGAGGACATCGTGAGCAAGCTGCTTTACGACTACCTGCAAGAGCGCCCGGCCGACGCAAAAATCATTGTTGGCAAGATCATCGAGGCCGCACGAGCGCGCGAGGCTGCACGCAAGGCGCGTGACATGACCCGGCGCAAGGGCGTGCTTGACGGCATGGGTCTACCGGGCAAGCTAGCCGATTGCCAGGAGAAAGACCCGGCGCTGTGCGAGATCTACATCGTCGAGGGCGATTCCGCCGGCGGCTCGGCCAAGCAGGGCCGCGACCGCAAATTCCAGGCCATCCTGCCCCTGCGCGGCAAGATTCTCAATGTGGAGAAAGCCCGCTACGAGAAGCTGCTCACCAGCAACGAAATTCTGACCCTGATCACCGCTTTAGGCACTGGCATCGGCAAGGCTGGTGGCAGCACCGGCAACGACGATTTCGATGTGGCCAAGCTGCGCTATCACCGCATCATCATCATGACCGACGCCGACGTTGACGGTGCTCACATCCGCACTCTGCTGCTCACATTTTTCTACCGCCAGATGCCCGAACTGGTCGAGCGCGGGCATATCTACATTGCCCAGCCACCGCTGTACAAGGTCAAGGCCGGCAAGGAAGAGCTGTATTTGAAAGACTCGCCCGCGCTGGACACCTTTTTGCTGCGCATAGCGCTGGTCAACGCCTCGGTGTTCACTGGTGGCCCCAATGGCACCACGCTCAGCGGGGACACCCTGGCCGAACTGGCCCGCAAACACCAGGTGGCCCAGGCTGTGATTGCGCGCCTGCGCAACTTCATGGACGCCGAAGCGTTGCGATCCATCGCCGACGGCGTGAGTTTGAATCTGGACACCATGAACGACGCACAAACGTCTGCCGCCGCGCTGCAGGCAAAGCTCTCTGATGCGGAAGTCATCGGCGAATTCGATTCGCGCACCGACAAGCCCATTTTGCGCATCAGCCGCCGCCATCACGGCAACGTCAAGAGCAGCGTGCTCACCCAAGACTTCGTGCACGGTGCCGACTACGCCGCGCTGGCCGAAGCGGCCAATACTTTCCGCGGCCTGCTCAGCGAGGGGGCTCGGGTGATGCGCGGCGAGGGCGATCGTCAGAAAGAAGAAAAAGTCGCTGATTTCCGCGAAGCCATGGCTTGGCTGATTGCCCAGGCTGAGCACGCCACCTCACGCCAACGCTACAAAGGCCTGGGCGAGATGAATCCCGCGCAGCTGTGGGAAACCACCATGGATCCCGCGGTGCGCCGGCTGCTCAAGGTGCAGATCGACGACGCGATCGAGGCCGACAGGGTTTTCACCATGCTCATGGGCGACGACGTGGAGCCGCGCCGCGAGTTCATCGAAACCAATGCGCTGCGGGCGGGCAATATCGACGTGTAGTCTTG
>CAWAST010000009.1:0-125270 GCA_963784775.1 uncultured beta proteobacterium
ATGTGCTCAGCCACACCGGCTCGGCCCCCATCGCCGACCATGTGGCCCTGGCCATCACCGATCTGAACGGCGTGAGCGGGGCCAACAGCATCGATGTCTCGATCACCGACAGCGTGCCCAGCGCCGCCCCCGACAGCGCCTCCATCACCGAGGATGCCACCCCCAACACCGTGAGCGGCTCGGTCCTGACGGGCCCGGGCGCCGACACCGTGGGCGCCGACCTCAACGTCAACCCCATCACCGCAGCGAGCGTGACGCTGGCCCACGGCACCTTGGTGCTCAACAGCGATGGCTCTTATGTCTACACGCTCAATAACGCCGACCCGCTGGTCAACGCCCTGAACAATGGCGACACGCTCACCGAGAGCTACACCTATACCCTCACCGATGGCGATGGCTCTGCCACCACCAGCACCCTGACCATCACCATCAACGGCGCCACCGATGGCGCCCCCACCATCACCGTGCCCGGCCCGGGCGGCTCAGATGCCAGTGCCGACCTCACGCTGGCCGAGACATCAGGCCCCGCAGCGGGCAGCTTCACCATTGCCGCGCAGGCCGGCGTGGCCAGCATCCATGTGGGCCCGGCCCTCTCTGGAGAGTCCTTTACCCTGGCCCAGCTGGGCGACGCCACTTACCTGGCCGCGCACCCCATCACCACCCCCGATGGCACCTTGGTGCTCACCGGTTTTAATGCCAGCACGGGTCTGGTGAGCTTCACCTACGACCCCAATGTGCTCAGCCACACCGGCTCGGCCCCCATCGCCGACCATGTGGCCCTGGCCATCACCGATCTGAACGGCGTGAGCGGGGCCAACAGCATCGATGTCTCGATCACCGACAGCGTGCCCAGCGCCGCCCCCGACAGCGCCTCCATCACCGAGGATGCCACCCCCAACACCGTGAGCGGCTCGGTCCTGACGGGCCCGGGCGCCGACACCGTGGGCGCCGACCTCAACGTCAACCCCATCACCGCAGCGAGCGTGACGCTGGCCCACGGCACCTTGGTGCTCAACAGCGATGGCTCTTATGTCTACACGCTCAATAACGCCGACCCGCTGGTCAACGCCCTGAACAATGGCGACACGCTCACCGAGAGCTACACCTATACCCTCACCGATGGCGATGGCTCTGCCACCACCAGCACCCTGACCATCACCATCAACGGCGCCACCGATGGCGCCCCCACCATCACCGTGCCCGGCCCGGGCGGCTCAGATGCCAGTGCCGACCTCACGCTGGCCGAGACATCAGGCCCCGCAGCGGGCAGCTTCACCATTGCCGCGCAGGCCGGCGTGGCCAGCATCCATGTGGGCCCGGCCCTCTCTGGAGAGTCCTTTACCCTGGCCCAGCTGGGCGACGCCACTTACCTGGCCGCGCACCCCATCACCACCCCCGATGGCACCTTGGTGCTCACCGGTTTTAATGCCAGCACGGGTCTGGTGAGCTTCACCTACGACCCCAATGTGCTCAGCCACACCGGCTCGGCCCCCATCGCCGACCATGTGGCCCTGGCCATCACCGATCTGAACGGCGTGAGCGGGGCCAACAGCATCGATGTCTCGATCACCGACAGCGTGCCCAGCGCCGCCCCCGACAGCGCCTCCATCACCGAGGATGCCACCCCCAACACCGTGAGCGGCTCGGTCCTGACGGGCCCGGGCGCCGACACCGTGGGCGCCGACCTCAACGTCAACCCCATCACCGCAGCGAGCGTGACGCTGGCCCACGGCACCTTGGTGCTCAACAGCGATGGCTCTTATGTCTACACGCTCAATAACGCCGACCCGCTGGTCAACGCCCTGAACAATGGCGACACGCTCACCGAGAGCTACACCTATACCCTCACCGATGGCGATGGCTCTGCCACCACCAGCACCCTGACCATCACCATCAACGGCGCCACCGATGGCGCCCCCACCATCACCGTGCCCGGCCCGGGCGGCTCAGATGCCAGTGCCGACCTCACGCTGGCCGAGACATCAGGCCCCGCAGCGGGCAGCTTCACCATTGCCGCGCAGGCCGGCGTGGCCAGCATCCATGTGGGCCCGGCCCTCTCTGGAGAGTCCTTTACCCTGGCCCAGCTGGGCGACGCCACTTACCTGGCCGCGCACCCCATCACCACCCCCGATGGCACCTTGGTGCTCACCGGTTTTAATGCCAGCACGGGTCTGGTGAGCTTCACCTACGACCCCAATGTGCTCAGCCACACCGGCTCGGCCCCCATCGCCGACCATGTGGCCCTGGCCATCACCGATCTGAACGGCGTGAGCGGGGCCAACAGCATCGATGTCTCGATCACCGACAGCGTGCCCAGCGCCGCCCCCGACAGCGCCTCCATCACCGAGGATGCCACCCCCAACACCGTGAGCGGCTCGGTCCTGACGGGCCCGGGCGCCGACACCGTGGGCGCCGACCTCAACGTCAACCCCATCACCGCAGCGAGCGTGACGCTGGCCCACGGCACCTTGGTGCTCAACAGCGATGGCTCTTATGTCTACACGCTCAATAACGCCGACCCGCTGGTCAACGCCCTGAACAATGGCGACACGCTCACCGAGAGCTACACCTATACCCTCACCGATGGCGATGGCTCTGCCACCACCAGCACCCTGACCATCACCATCAACGGCGCCACCGATGGCGCCCCCACCATCACCGTGCCCGGCCCGGGCGGCTCAGATGCCAGTGCCGACCTCACGCTGGCCGAGACATCAGGCCCCGCAGCGGGCAGCTTCACCATTGCCGCGCAGGCCGGCGTGGCCAGCATCCATGTGGGCCCGGCCCTCTCTGGAGAGTCCTTTACCCTGGCCCAGCTGGGCGACGCCACTTACCTGGCCGCGCACCCCATCACCACCCCCGATGGCACCTTGGTGCTCACCGGTTTTAATGCCAGCACGGGTCTGGTGAGCTTCACCTACGACCCCAATGTGCTCAGCCACACCGGCTCGGCCCCCATCGCCGACCATGTGGCCCTGGCCATCACCGATCTGAACGGCGTGAGCGGGGCCAACAGCATCGATGTCTCGATCACCGACAGCGTGCCCAGCGCCGCCCCCGACAGCGCCTCCATCACCGAGGATGCCACCCCCAACACCGTGAGCGGCTCGGTCCTGACGGGCCCGGGCGCCGACACCGTGGGCGCCGACCTCAACGTCAACCCCATCACCGCAGCGAGCGTGACGCTGGCCCACGGCACCTTGGTGCTCAACAGCGATGGCTCTTATGTCTACACGCTCAATAACGCCGACCCGCTGGTCAACGCCCTGAACAATGGCGACACGCTCACCGAGAGCTACACCTATACCCTCACCGATGGCGATGGCTCTGCCACCACCAGCACCCTGACCATCACCATCAACGGCGCCACCGATGGCGCCCCCACCATCACCGTGCCCGGCCCGGGCGGCTCAGATGCCAGTGCCGACCTCACGCTGGCCGAGACATCAGGCCCCGCAGCGGGCAGCTTCACCATTGCCGCGCAGGCCGGCGTGGCCAGCATCCATGTGGGCCCGGCCCTCTCTGGAGAGTCCTTTACCCTGGCCCAGCTGGGCGACGCCACTTACCTGGCCGCGCACCCCATCACCACCCCCGATGGCACCTTGGTGCTCACCGGTTTTAATGCCAGCACGGGTCTGGTGAGCTTCACCTACGACCCCAATGTGCTCAGCCACACCGGCTCGGCCCCCATCGCCGACCATGTGGCCCTGGCCATCACCGATCTGAACGGCGTGAGCGGGGCCAACAGCATCGATGTCTCGATCACCGACAGCGTGCCCAGCGCCGCCCCCGACAGCGCCTCCATCACCGAGGATGCCACCCCCAACACCGTGAGCGGCTCGGTCCTGACGGGCCCGGGCGCCGACACCGTGGGCGCCGACCTCAACGTCAACCCCATCACCGCAGCGAGCGTGACGCTGGCCCACGGCACCTTGGTGCTCAACAGCGATGGCTCTTATGTCTACACGCTCAATAACGCCGACCCGCTGGTCAACGCCCTGAACAATGGCGACACGCTCACCGAGAGCTACACCTATACCCTCACCGATGGCGATGGCTCTGCCACCACCAGCACCCTGACCATCACCATCAACGGCGCCACCGATGGCGCCCCCACCATCACCGTGCCCGGCCCGGGCGGCTCAGATGCCAGTGCCGACCTCACGCTGGCCGAGACATCAGGCCCCGCAGCGGGCAGCTTCACCATTGCCGCGCAGGCCGGCGTGGCCAGCATCCATGTGGGCCCGGCCCTCTCTGGAGAGTCCTTTACCCTGGCCCAGCTGGGCGACGCCACTTACCTGGCCGCGCACCCCATCACCACCCCCGATGGCACCTTGGTGCTCACCGGTTTTAATGCCAGCACGGGTCTGGTGAGCTTCACCTACGACCCCAATGTGCTCAGCCACACCGGCTCGGCCCCCATCGCCGACCATGTGGCCCTGGCCATCACCGATCTGAACGGCGTGAGCGGGGCCAACAGCATCGATGTCTCGATCACCGACAGCGTGCCCAGCGCCGCCCCCGACAGCGCCTCCATCACCGAGGATGCCACCCCCAACACCGTGAGCGGCTCGGTCCTGACGGGCCCGGGCGCCGACACCGTGGGCGCCGACCTCAACGTCAACCCCATCACCGCAGCGAGCGTGACGCTGGCCCACGGCACCTTGGTGCTCAACAGCGATGGCTCTTATGTCTACACGCTCAATAACGCCGACCCGCTGGTCAACGCCCTGAACAATGGCGACACGCTCACCGAGAGCTACACCTATACCCTCACCGATGGCGATGGCTCTGCCACCACCAGCACCCTGACCATCACCATCAACGGCGCCACCGATGGCGCC
The DNA here is from genome assembly GCA_963784775.1 of uncultured beta proteobacterium. GTDB lineage: Bacteria > Pseudomonadota > Gammaproteobacteria > Burkholderiales > Burkholderiaceae_C > Rhodoferax. The sequence goes on from CAWAST010000009.1 coordinate 4,845, forward strand.
CCCACCATCACCGTGCCCGGCCCGGGCGGCTCAGATGCCAGTGCCGACCTCACGCTGGCCGAGACATCAGGCCCCGCAGCGGGCAGCTTCACCATTGCCGCGCAGGCCGGCGTGGCCAGCATCCATGTGGGCCCGGCCCTCTCTGGAGAGTCCTTTACCCTGGCCCAGCTGGGCGACGCCACTTACCTGGCCGCGCACCCCATCACCACCCCCGATGGCACCTTGGTGCTCACCGGTTTTAATGCCAGCACGGGTCTGGTGAGCTTCACCTACGACCCCAATGTGCTCAGCCACACCGGCTCGGCCCCCATCGCCGACCATGTGGCCCTGGCCATCACCGATCTGAACGGCGTGAGCGGGGCCAACAGCATCGATGTCTCGATCACCGACAGCGTGCCCAGCGCCGCCCCCGACAGCGCCTCCATCACCGAGGATGCCACCCCCAACACCGTGAGCGGCTCGGTCCTGACGGGCCCGGGCGCCGACACCGTGGGCGCCGACCTCAACGTCAACCCCATCACCGCAGCGAGCGTGACGCTGGCCCACGGCACCTTGGTGCTCAACAGCGATGGCTCTTATGTCTACACGCTCAATAACGCCGACCCGCTGGTCAACGCCCTGAACAATGGCGACACGCTCACCGAGAGCTACACCTATACCCTCACCGATGGCGATGGCTCTGCCACCACCAGCACCCTGACCATCACCGTCACCGGCACCAACGACGCCCCCGTGGCCGTGGCCGATGTGGGCGCTGTGGCCGAGGACGCCACCCTCACCACCACCGCCTTGAGCGGCGTGATCCAGGGCCTGGGCACCGACACCGATGTCGATAACGCCACCAACACGCTGCTGGTCAGCGGCGCCGTGGCGGGCACCGGTGCGGTCACCCAGGGCGCCGGTGTGGGCTCTGTGCTCACCGGCACGCTGGGCCACCTCACGCTCAACGCCAACGGCAGCTACACCTACATCGCCGACAACGCCAACGCCTTGGCCAGCGGTGTCACCGCCACCGACGTTTTCACGTACACCGTCAAAGACCCCGGCTCTTTGGTCTCCAACACCACCACCCTCACCATCACCGTCACCGGCACCAACGACGCCCCCGTGGCCGTGGCCGATGTGGGCGCTGTGGCCGAGGACGCCACCCTCACCACCACCGCCTTGAGCGGCGTGATCCAGGGCCTGGGCACCGACACCGATGTCGATAACGCCACCAACACGCTGCTGGTCAGCGGCGCCGTGGCGGGCACCGGTGCGGTCACCCAGGGCGCCGGTGTGGGCTCTGTGCTCACCGGCACGCTGGGCCACCTCACGCTCAACGCCAACGGCAGCTACACCTACATCGCCGACAACGCCAACGCCTTGGCCAGCGGTGTCACCGCCACCGACGTTTTCACGTACACCGTCAAAGACCCCGGCTCTTTGGTCTCCAACACCACCACCCTCACCATCACCGTCACCGGCACCAACGACGCCCCCGTGGCCGTGGCCGATGTGGGCGCTGTGGCCGAGGACGCCACCCTCACCACCACCGCCTTGAGCGGCGTGATCCAGGGCCTGGGCACCGACACCGATGTCGATAACGCCACCAACACGCTGCTGGTCAGCGGCGCCGTGGCGGGCACCGGTGCGGTCACCCAGGGCGCCGGTGTGGGCTCTGTGCTCACCGGCACGCTGGGCCACCTCACGCTCAACGCCAACGGCAGCTACACCTACATCGCCGACAACGCCAACGCCTTGGCCAGCGGTGTCACCGCCACCGACGTTTTCACGTACACCGTCAAAGACCCCGGCTCTTTGGTCTCCAACACCACCACCCTCACCATCACCGTCACCGGCACCAACGACGCCCCCGTGGCCGTGGCCGATGTGGGCGCTGTGGCCGAGGACGCCACCCTCACCACCACCGCCTTGAGCGGCGTGATCCAGGGCCTGGGCACCGACACCGATGTCGATAACGCCACCAACACGCTGCTGGTCAGCGGCGCCGTGGCGGGCACCGGTGCGGTCACCCAGGGCGCCGGTGTGGGCTCTGTGCTCACCGGCACGCTGGGCCACCTCACGCTCAACGCCAACGGCAGCTACACCTACATCGCCGACAACGCCAACGCCTTGGCCAGCGGTGTCACCGCCACCGACGTTTTCACGTACACCGTCAAAGACCCCGGCTCTTTGGTCTCCAACACCACCACCCTCACCATCACCGTCACCGGCACCAACGACGCCCCCGTGGCCGTGGCCGATGTGGGCGCTGTGGCCGAGGACGCCACCCTCACCACCACCGCCTTGAGCGGCGTGATCCAGGGCCTGGGCACCGACACCGATGTCGATAACGCCACCAACACGCTGCTGGTCAGCGGCGCCGTGGCGGGCACCGGTGCGGTCACCCAGGGCGCCGGTGTGGGCTCTGTGCTCACCGGCACGCTGGGCCACCTCACGCTCAACGCCAACGGCAGCTACACCTACATCGCCGACAACGCCAACGCCTTGGCCAGCGGTGTCACCGCCACCGACGTTTTCACGTACACCGTCAAAGACCCCGGCTCTTTGGTCTCCAACACCACCACCCTCACCATCACCGTCACCGGCACCAACGACGCCCCCGTGGCCGTGGCCGATGTGGGCGCTGTGGCCGAGGACGCCACCCTCACCACCACCGCCTTGAGCGGCGTGATCCAGGGCCTGGGCACCGACACCGATGTCGATAACGCCACCAACACGCTGCTGGTCAGCGGCGCCGTGGCGGGCACCGGTGCGGTCACCCAGGGCGCCGGTGTGGGCTCTGTGCTCACCGGCACGCTGGGCCACCTCACGCTCAACGCCAACGGCAGCTACACCTACATCGCCGACAACGCCAACGCCTTGGCCAGCGGTGTCACCGCCACCGACGTTTTCACGTACACCGTCAAAGACCCCGGCTCTTTGGTCTCCAACACCACCACCCTCACCATCACCGTCACCGGCACCAACGACGCCCCCGTGGCCGTGGCCGATGTGGGCGCTGTGGCCGAGGACGCCACCCTCACCACCACCGCCTTGAGCGGCGTGATCCAGGGCCTGGGCACCGACACCGATGTCGATAACGCCACCAACACGCTGCTGGTCAGCGGCGCCGTGGCGGGCACCGGTGCGGTCACCCAGGGCGCCGGTGTGGGCTCTGTGCTCACCGGCACGCTGGGCCACCTCACGCTCAACGCCAACGGCAGCTACACCTACATCGCCGACAACGCCAACGCCTTGGCCAGCGGTGTCACCGCCACCGACGTTTTCACGTACACCGTCAAAGACCCCGGCTCTTTGGTCTCCAACACCACCACCCTCACCATCACCGTCACCGGCACCAACGACGCCCCCGTGGTGGTCAGCACCAATGTGACAGGAAACGAAGACACTCTGATTCCTGTCACGCTCACGGCAAGTGACATCGATGGAACTGTGGCGAATTTTGTTTTGTCATCGTTACCACCCAACGGTCGTCTTTATTTGGATGCCGCGATGACACTGCTCGCGCCGACGGGAACAGCGCTGAATGCAACTGCAAGCACGTTGACTTTGTACTTCAAGCCCAACGCAGACTGGAACAGCCACATCATCAACACTCCTGCCAATCTGCCCAGTTTCAACTACACCGCCACCGACAATCTGGGCGCCGTCTCCAATGTCGCCACCGTCACAGTCGACGTACTGGCCGCAAACGACGGAGCACCGATTGCCGTCAACGATTCTTTCAATGCTCTGCTAGGCACGCCTATCATCATCAGCAAAGCAGTATTGCTTGGCAATGACACCCTGCCAGACCACGCCATCATTGTCTCGACCGGCTCACCAACAAGCGGTACGCTGGTTGATCTCGGCGATGGCACTTATCGGTATACGCCCAGTGCCGTAGGCAACGCCACATTCACCTACACGTTGCGGGATGATGATTCGCAGACCAGTACGGGAACGGTCTCGATCCAGACCTTCAACAGCCGGGACGATCTGGCTACGGTCAACGAGTCGGCGCTGTCCACCGGAACAGGTGGCGGAACAGCGGTTGCCAGCGGCAACTTGCTTACCAACGACGTCACCAACACCAGTGTGAACAGCGTCACATTCAACGGAACCACCTATACCGCAACCGGTGGTCTGATCGTAATCCCTGACACCGTTGCCGGAACCCATGGCACGCTAACCGTCACGGCGGGGACCGGTGCCTACACCTACACGCTGACCAAGCCGGTCGCCAATGGTGTTCCAGGCACGGCCACCAATGCAGCAGTCACTGATGTGTACAGCTACGCTGGAAACTCGGTTTCGGCAGCACTCAACATCACCATTGCCGATGACCGGCCACTGGCTGTGAACCAGGTGGTAGAGGTGCCGCAAAGCATTTTGCCGAAATACACGATTGCAGTGGTGCTTGACATATCCGGAAGTATGAATGCACCCGTTTCTGCCGGCGGCGTGACCACGCGCCTGGACATGGCCAAAGCCGCTCTGGCGGCACTGGTTGGCGAGTACTTCCAGCAGGCCACCGACGTGGTGATCAACTTCATTGATTTCAGCACCAATGCCGCTTTTATTGGCAGCTACAGCACACAGAGCACTGCAATTTCCGCGCTGACATCGCCAGCCATAACGGCTGGCGGAAGCACCAACTACCAGAGTGCACTGGACATGGTACGAAGTGCCAACGGGCTGGGCGTGACGCCAGACGCCACCCGGCAAAACATCGTCTATTTCCTCTCGGACGGATCACCAACAGCAGGTAACACATCGACCGGTATTGCCAACTATCAGTCCTACCTCACAGCGAACCCCAGTGTCCACTCGTACGCCGTTGGTATCGGCACGGGCATTGTGGACATGACCAGCCTAAACCAGATCCACAATGTGGATGCGTTGGGCGACGGTGTAACGGATTCAGCCATCGTCGTTCCCGATCTCAACGAGCTTTCTTCAAGCTTGCTGGCCACCATTCCTAACGCGTTTGGCGGCAACATCATGGCCACGGCCAATATGCAGGGTGTGAACTTCGGCGCGGATGGCGGCTTCATCAAGTCCATCCACCTGATGCTCGACAGCGATAACAACGGAACGGCTGACCAGGACGTCACCTTTACCTACAACGCGCTGACCGACCAAATCACCCAAAACAGCACATTCCTGACAGGGTTCCCGGTTTCCGGCCATCTGCTCTCACTGGGTGGTAGCAGCGGATTCACGCTCGGGGAGTTGCGCTTCAATTTCTTCAGCGGTGACTACAAGTACTACACGAAAGGCCTGGCAACCCCCGGAACGACGTTCGACATCGGGTTCACCGCCAGCGACAACGACGGGGATCTCGCCTCGGCGGTACAGACCATCTCGGTCATCGACGGCAAGCCAGTGGCGCGCGACGACTCCGACACCCTGTTTGCGAACAACACACTCCTGGAGGGTAACGTTATCAGCGGTCTTGGTACCGATGGGGGCGTCAGTTCATCGCAAATCACCGGGTTCACCGCCCAAGGATCGGGCGTCGACACCATCGTCGATGGCGCTAGAGTGACGTCGATTGCCTTCCACGGCACGCAATTCACTCTAGGCACCTGGTCAGCCGGGGTGTTCACTGCTGCAAACGGTAGCGGATCGGGTGCCGGGTATATCTATAACATCACCAACGGCCAGCTCAATTGGAGTGCCACTGCGAGTGGGCAAAGCCTGACCTTCAGTGAGGACGGCTATTACAAGTACACGCCACCCGTCTCTGCGGTACCCACGCCGGTGCTGGGCACCCCGGTGACAGTCAATATGACGAGCGCCGCCAATGTAGCAACGGGTGGACTGACCGTCACTGCTGAGAACTGGGTTGCGACCAACGTCAGTCTGACCAGTGCCGCCAACGCGGCCAGCGGAAACCATCTAACGGTCTCTGGTCTCACAGCCACTGGCACCGCTGCAGGCGTACCTGTATATAACGCCACCAACGGCGTTGGGGTCAACACTTCGGCAGAGTCTGCGACCAACCAGGCCCGCATCAATGGCGCGGAAACCCTGGTGCTTGATTTTTCACCGACCACCCATCCCAACGGGGTTTCCAACATCAGCGTGAACATCGCGACAGCCAGCAATTTGGCGGGATCGACCACCGGCACGCCGTCGCTAACCTACACGATGTACGACGCCACCGGTAAGCTTCTGGGCACTTTGACCAGTGGAGTCGAGAACACGGTGACCATGCTGCCCTATGCGGGTGTAGCGTCGGTTCACGTTACCGGCAGCGGCACTGCATCAGCCATGGTGCACGACGTGAGCTTCTACGACACGCCGACACCGTCCACTGTCACTTTCAATGGCAATGGCGTTAATGTCAATGGTGGCACTTCACTTTCGACCTACCTGGACAACCTCGAGACGATGACCATTGCATTCAACCACGTCGACTATGCCAACGGGGTGCAGAATGTCAGCATCAACGTCAACGCGGGTAGAAGCAATTTAGCCAGCAACACCGGAGACTCCTATTCATTGACCTATTCGGTCTTCGGTGTGGACGGGAGCAAGCTTGGTCAGTTCAGCAGCGTGACCGAAGGTGTTGTCAACCTCAACACCGACGACGGCAACGGTGGCGTTCTGGCCACGCCCAGGACTTTCAGCAATATCGGTTGGGTAGAAATTCTGGCGAACAACTACTACAACGCCAATACGATTGCCGATATCACGGGCGTATCTTTCACGCCGGTACTGACCAATAATTCCGCAGCGGCGATTGCACCGGAGCATGTCACTTACACCTTGACCGACAACAATGGGGACCAGTCCAGCGCCGGATTGACGCTCAACGTCATCGCCAACACCATCGTGGGCACTGCCGCCAACGACAACTTGCTTGGCACCAGCGGCAATGACTATATCGATGGCGGGGCCGGGAATGACACTATTCAAGGTGGCGCCGGGCACGATATCTTGATGGGTGGTGCCGGGGATGACACCATTTACGGCGGTACCGGGCAGTCCATACTGGACGGTGGCACCGGCAACGACACGCTGTACGCTGGCAGCGGTGACAGCATTCTTAAGGGGGGCGCTGGAAATGACTCCCTGACGGGCGGCAGCGGGCGTGACATTCTCATTGGTGGCCAGGGCAATGACACGCTGGCGGGTGGTCTGGGTGCCGACGTCTTCAAGTGGGCCATGGGTGACGGCGGCGTCAAGGGTTCACCCGCAGTTGACCATATCACCGACTTTGATACCGCACCGGTGGCTGCCAACGGCGACGCGCTGGACTTGCGAGACTTGCTGCAGGGAGAGAATCACAACATTGGCACTGGGAACCTGGCGAGTTTTCTCAATTTTGAGAAATCAGGGGTGGACACCAAGGTTCATATTTCCAGCACCGGAGGCTTTGCCGCTGGTTACGTTGCCTCCGCCGAAGACCAGACGATTCTGATCCACAACGTCGACTTGACATCAGGGTTCTCCACGGACCAGCAGATCATTCAAGATTTGCTGACCAAGGGCAAGCTGATTACAGACTGAGCAAACGCTGCTCCTCGTGCGGCTGGGGCAGCAATGCCCCAGCCGTTTTTCATTGCACGCTGGGCTCCTCAACGGCTGGGCCCGTGGCCCCATCAAAGCCCAGAGCGCTGAGAGCATTGAATTCAGCTTGGGTCACCACGCCTTCGGCCAAAACCTGCAGGCCAATGTTGTGCGCGATGCTGCACAGTCCCTTAAGGAATGCTGCATTGCCGACGTTACTGTCAACGCCGCGGATAAAGCTGGAATCCACTTTCAGATAATCCAGCCCCATGTCGTGCAGCCGTCCGATCTGGCTGAACTGGTGTCCAAAATGCTCCAGCCCGGTCCGGCAACCGCGCGCATTGAGCGCAATGCCGAGTTCACGAAATCTTGCGAGGTGCGTGAGCGCACCTGCCTCTGCCACTTCCAGCCAAAGGCGGGGCGTAACGCTTGACCGAGCGTCCAGCATGTTGAGCAATCGAACACTGAAAGATGAGTCCTGCAACGAGCTGGCCGAGAGATTGATCGCCAGTCCAGGCAGTTTCGGATCATTAGCGAGTTGCTTCAGACCCAGAGAAACGGCGGCCAGGTCAACTTCTGGAGTCAACCGCAGCCGCTCGGCCAGAGGCAGAAAACGTCCTGCAGGCAACCAGGCTGCGTGCTCATCAAACTTCAGCCGCAAGGGACATTCGCGGTGCAGGAGTCGCCCGGACAGATCGTTCACCGGATAGGAAATCAGCCGGACCCGACCCTGATGCAGTGCGCCTGTGATCATTGCCGTCCACTGCGCGCCCGTACGCGGCATGTCGTCGGGCTCATCGAGCGTCGCCTCGCAGATCGCATTGGTCTGCTGATTCTGCGCAGCAGCCAGTGCTGCGTCAACCCGGGCCAGCAGTTCATCCATCGCCGTTCCGGCACCAAACTCTCCCCATCCAATTGAGGCCGCCAGACCGCCATCGACATAGGGCGCTGCAGTCTCCCGAAGCGCTGTCAGCAGATCCTGTGCCTGAGTTCTGGCGTTGCGTGTTGGCGTCATCAAGATCGAAAAATCAGCGCCATTAAGCCGGGCCGCGACGCCCTGGGAGCACTGTCTGGCGCAATGCTCCACTGCCCGCCCTGCCTTGCCAAGCCATTCATCGGTGGCCTCGCGGCCGAGTCGGCGGTTGACCTCGGACAGGCCCGTCAAGCGCACCAGCATCAGCGAGCCCCCCTGCGCGTCCTCAGCTTCCAGCGTTTGACGCAAGCGCTCCAGGAAGTAATCGCGATTGGCCAACCCCGTCAACGAATCAAAGTTCGCCTCGCGCCGGACTACCTCAAGCCGTGATGCCTCTTCTTCAAACATGGATTTGAGCCGTCCAACTGTGGCGTTCATTGCTCCGGCCAATTGTTTGAGTTCCGGAACCGAAGGCTCTTCAATGGTCACAAAACGCCGTTGGGCGATTGCCCGGGCCTGACCAATCACGGCGTCAAGCGGCCTGCGAAGGCGACGCAACACGAGAGTTCCCAGGTAGCCGCCAATGAATCCGGCGAGCGAAAGTGCCCAAACCATCTGCGTTGCGCTCTTCCACAACGCTTCATAGGCGAAACGACTGTGACTGACCAGTGTGACCGTTCCAAATTGCTTCCAGCCGCTGCTGATCTGGGCCGTTCCGGGCTGCGTCGAAATTGGCAGCAAGCGAACAAACCAAGTTGGCGCGCCCAACTCGCTGGTTTGGGCCGTGCGCTCGACCATCGTTTTCCCCAAGGGGTCAGTGACTCGAATTGATTCATAGTGCCCCCGATCAAACAGCGAGGCTGCGACCAGTTCCATCATGACCGGATCCAGGTTGCCCTGACTGATGGACAACGCCAGCGCGGCGGCGTTGTCGGTATTTTTGATCGAGAGTTGGGACTCCAGATAACCCCGCGCGCTCAAGAGGGACGCAAGCAGGCTGCCGGTTAGCGCGAGCAGCGTACTCACAATGATGGCGAGCCAGAGTTGGCGGTACATGGACATAACGGTCTCCTCAATCTGCAAGTTCTATTCAAAGCCTTCGACGCGGGCACGCCTGAGCAAGTCTTCCCAACGCGACAGGCGGCCGTTCCCCACGGCAGGAGCAGTGCTCTGGCCAGCGTCTGCGGAGAAAATGCCCTGATGGTTGAAACTGAATACGGGCGACAAATCAGGACGCCCGGACGCAAATCGGATATCACCAATCAGGTTGTCAAGCAGCAGCGGCTCGGCACCGGGCTGCGCAAAGTACGCCAGCACCATGTGGGCCTGGCTGGCGCCGGAATCGGCACCGCCGGTGCGGGCCCGCACATAGACCAGGCGTAACTTGTCGGCGCTGATGCCGACCATCTGCAAGGTGTAGTACTTGGCAATTACAAAGTCTTCGCAGTCGCCAGCGCCGCGTCCCAGGGTTTCGAGCGGCGTAGCCCAGTAGTCAGCCTGTTTCCAGATCACGGCGTCGTCACCGAACTCGATCTGACGATTGAAAAAATTGTTGATCGTCTTGAGTTGCTCCATTTCGCTGCCGCCGGCACGGGATTCAACCAGTTCCCGCCAGGCACCAAACTTACGCAAGGGTGCGCTGCCCCAGCGCTGAGTGAAACTTGCCTGCAACCGGTCAAAGTCAATGGCTGCACGGGCCGCGCCAAACACGATGCCCACAGCCATCAGGAATGCACTAATCGAACAGATCACCTGAAAACGCTGAGAGAAGCCGAGCATGGCAAATTATGGCTTAGAGTGCCCCGAAAAGGGCTTTCAATGGCGGCCGAAGCATGATCTGCGCAGGTGTATAAAATGCGCCCAACGCGATCAAGTTACAAATTGCAACAACTTTTGTGTGATACGGTCACGCTGCTTATACGATGCACCGGTGCTTTTCCTGAGCCTGCCGCGGCTGGAACTCGATAATGGAACCACAAAGATATGATTTTTCGACCAATGCTCACCTTTGCTGCCTGCGCTGCAGCCGCAGTTTGCTTGGCTGCTTCGGCCCAGGCCCAGGCCCAGCCCGTCCACTCCCTCAAGGACGCTGTGGAACGTGCTGTTCTGAACAACCCCGAGGTGAAGTTCCGGCACCATAACCTTTTATCGGCCGCCAGCGAACAAGATGTAGCTAAAGGCGGCTGGCGCCCGCGCATTGACCTGCAGTCCAGCATCGGGCGCGAAAGCTCCTTGACCCCGGGCGCGGGGTCCGCCAAGGATTTCAACCACTCTGTAACCACCCTCCAGCTCCGCCAAACGCTGTTTGATGGCAACGCAACGTCCAACGAGGTGCGGCGTCTGGGCTACAACCGGCTGGCATCCTATTACGAGTTGCTTTCTGCCAGTGATCAAATCGCACTGGAGGTCGTTCGCGCCTATCTCGATGTCTTGCGCTACCGTGATCTGGTGGTCCTGGCCAAAGAAAATTTCAGCACCCACGCCGACGTTCAGGATCGGCTGGCCGAACGGGTCAATGCGGGCGTGGGCCGCCGGGTCGATCTGGAGCAGGCTGCAGGGCGCATGGCACTGGCAGAGTCCAATTGGCTGACCGAAGTTAGCAACTTGCACGATGTGTCCACGCGTTATCAGCGTCTGGTGGGTGAAGCCCCGCCAGCCACGCTGGAGGCGCCACCCGAATTGACGCGTTTCCTGCCAGGCCGGGAGAATTTTGTGCGCGATACGGTGCGCAACAACCCCGACTTCCTTGGCGCGGTCTCCACCATTCGCGCCTACCGGGCCGACACTGCGGTGCGGCGTGCCAACAACTGGCCCACACTGGAATTTCGAGCCAGCCAAAGCGTTGAGCGCAATCGAAGTGGGCTCGCCGGCGACTACCGGGACAATGCCATCGAACTGGTTCTGAACTACAACCTGTACCGTGGCGGCGCCGATGCAGCTCGCATCAAACAATATTCGGAGAAACTCAACTCGGCTTATGACTTGCGCGACAAGACCTGTCGTGATGTGCGCCAAACAGCGCTAATCGCACTCAACGATGTCGCACGGCTTCAATCGCAGATCGGTTACCTGGCCCAACACGAACTCTCGACCGCGAAGGCGCGTGAAGCCTACCGCCAGCAATTCGATATCGGCCAGCGCTCCCTGCTCGACTTACTGGACACTGAAAATGAGTTGTACCAGGCCAGACGCGCCCTGACCAACGCCCAACTCGACCATCAACTCGCCAAAGCCCGGGTACTGGGAGCCAATGGCTCCCTGCTGAGTGCCTTACAGCTGCGTCCGATTGACAGTGAGGCGCCACCCAAGCCTGATGAGAACGTTTCCGACGACGACGTCCAGCTCACCTGCAGCACGGAGGTACCGCCGCTGATGGCGCTGGACAAGCCCGTTCAAACGCGTGTCGAGAAGGCACCTACGCCGACACCAGCACCCGTAGTGCCACCGACTCCGGTAGCGGCACCTGCGAGCAAGGCCCCTGCGCCTGACAGCTGTCAGGCCCTCGCGCCGTCGGTCGAAAGCTGGATTGCCGCCTGGAACCACAAGGACATCAATTCCTACCTCGCGTCCTACAGCAGCAATTTTGTCCCGGCACTGGGCATGACGCGCGCCGACTGGGAGACGCTACGCAAGAAACGGGTTCGCAAACAGGGCAGTATCGAGACAGTGCTCAAGGACATTCGGCCATTGACCTGCCAGGGCAATAGCGCCGAAGTTGCTTTCACGCAGGAGTACGGCTCTGACGACTACCGCGATGTAGTTGAAAAGACGCTGTCCATGGAATTGGTTGACGGACGGTGGAAGATCACCAAAGAGACGGTGACCAAAGGACGCAATTTTTGACCTGACTCCACACAAAAAAAGCGACCGGGTAACCCGGTCGCTTTTTATTTGGCAGCTTCAATCTCTGAACACAAGCATGCGTCACCCGTCAGAACGGAATGTCGTCATCCATGTCATCAAAACCGCTGGTTGGCTTGGCCGCTGCAGGAGCCGGACGCTGCGCCTGCGGGCGTGAAGCGGGTGCCGGACGGGAATAAGAGTTGCCACCGCCACCTTCATCGTCACTTGAGGGCTCGCCCATGCCTTCACGGCTTCCAAGCATTTGCATCTCGTTGGCAATGATATCAGTGGCATATTTTTCGATGCCGTCCTTATCGGTGTACTTGCGGGTCTTGATGCGGCCCTCGACGTAGACTGAGCGGCCCTTTTTCAGGTACTGGCCAACGATCTCGGCGAGCTTGCCAAAGAAAGTGACGCGATGCCATTCGGTTTCCTCTACCATTTCACCGGTCTTGCTCTTGTATTTGCTGCTGGTGGCAATGGTCACATTTGCCACCGGATCGCCGCTGGGCAGGTAACGAATCTCCGGGTCACGTCCCAGGTTGCCCACCAGGATGACTTTATTAACTGATGCCATGGTTTCCCTCGCTTATTAAATAGGACAGCACCAAGCGTTCTGCCCAAAAATGGTTCAAATCAGTTCGATTATCCAGCCTTTGAGGCTGACTCGGCTGATTTCACGCCCACAGCCTGCATTGGCCAGGCCACCGCCAGCCACAACAGCATGAGTGCTGCGCACACAGCAAACAAGCCCTGGGCACCGGCGTGCTTCATCAGCCAGCCGCCCATCATGCCACCCGTGAACAGCCCCAGCGATTGCAGTGTGTTGTAAACCCCCATCGCGCTGCCCCGGGTGTGAGACTGCGCCACCCTTGAAACCATGCTGGGCTGGCTGGCCTCAAGCACATTGAACCCATAGAAAAACACGAACAACAGCGCAATCATTGCGGCCGCGCTGGGTGTGCCCGAAGCCAACATCAAAAAGCCAAGCTGAACTGCTCCCGCCAGTCCGATGCAGGTCAGAAACACGGCGCGCATGTAACCGGCCCGCTCCAGACGAAACAAACTGCCGCCCATGACGACGAACGAGCCCAGGACGGCCGGCAGATAGGCCCACCAGTGATGGTTGCGCGACAGGCCGGACTGCACCAGCATGGCCGGCACCGCCATCCACATGGCCAATTGCACCGCATGCAGGACAAACACCCCGAAGTTCAGACGCAGGAGCGCGGGAACCCGCAGCACTTCCATTAAACCCGCGCGCGGCAGGTCCTTGTGCTTGAGCGGCTCAGCTGGCACCCACCAGATCACCACCACGACCCCCAGAAGAGCCAGGCTGCAGGTTAATGCAAAGAGCCCGCTCAGCCCGGCAAACCGGACCAAAAGGGGGGACGCGACCAGTGAGACGGCAAACATCAGCCCGATGCTGATGCCGACCAGGGCCATCGATTTGGTGCGCACCTCGTCCCGGGTCTGGTCTGCCAGCAGTGCCGTCACGGCTGCCGAGACAGCACCAGCGCCCTGCAAAGCGCGCCCGATGATGAGCCAGGTCAGACTCGGCGCCATAGCCGCCACCAGGCTTCCCGCGGCAAAAATCAACAAGCCAACCACGATGATGCGCTTGCGTCCAAGCCGGTCCGAAGCCATGCCAAAGGGAAGTTGCAACACCGCCTGCGTCAGGCCATAAATGCCCATGGCCAAGCCAATCAGGGCCGGGTCGTCGCCGCCCGGGTAACGTGCCGCCTCAATGGCAAAGACCGGCAAAATCAGGAAAAGGCCCAACATGCGAAGGGCAAAAATCGTGGCCAACGAAAAGCTCGAACGCAACTCACCGCGCGTCATTGCGCTGCTCACCACCGAATTTTCATCATCCATCACGGCATCAACATTAGACAAAATAGCGCTCTCCCAACAACACAAAGCGACTCGAAACCAGGCTCGCAAAACGCCTGATTGTCACCGATTCAACCCCGGCGGCAGGCGGTCAGGTGCCAAACGCCTGATCTTTCACTATCATGGCAAGTTTCCCTGAACGCACTCAACCTTGAACTCAACCACCGACGGCCCCTCCCCAGAACTTGACGTCCAAGGGAAATACCCTGCCGCCTTTCTGCAACAAAAGAGCATCAGCATCCGCGGTGCGCGCACGCACAACCTAAAGAACATCGACCTTGATATTCCACGCAACCAGCTGGTCGTCATCACCGGACTGAGCGGCTCAGGCAAGTCCAGCCTGGCGTTCGATACCCTCTATGCCGAGGGTCAGCGCCGCTACGTGGAGAGTCTTTCAACCTATGCCCGCCAGTTTTTGCAGCTGATGGACAAGCCCGACGTGGATGTGATCGAGGGACTCTCCCCAGCCATCTCGATCGAACAGAAAGCTACCTCGCACAATCCGCGCTCCACGGTGGGAACGGTGACGGAGATCCACGATTACCTTCGACTGCTGTTCGCCCGCGTTGGCACACCGTTTTGCCCGGAGCACCATCTGCCACTGAGGGCTCAGACGGTCAGCCAGATGGTCGATGCGGTGCTGGAACTGCCCCTGGACACACGCCTGATGATCCTGGCCCCCGTGGCACGCGAGAAAAAAGGAGAGTTCCTTGAGGTATTTGCCGACATGCAGGCGCAGGGCTATGTGAGATTTCGGGTGGACGGCAAAATATACGAGTTTGATACGCTGCCTTCACTCAAAAAGACTGAGAAGCACAACATCGATGTCGTGATCGACCGGCTCAAGGTCAGAGCGGATCTGAAGCAACGCCTGGCCGAGAGTTTTGAGGCGGCCCTTCGGGTTGCTGGTGGACGCGCTTTGGTTATCGAAATTGATAGCAACATACACAACATGGACTATGGCTACAGCCAAATAGAACACTTATTCAACGCCAAGTTCTCCTGCCCGGTCTGCAACTACTCCATTGCCGAACTGGAACCGCGCCTGTTCTCCTTTAACTCGCCGGTCGGGGCCTGTCCGGGCTGCGACGGGCTTGGGCACCAGGAATTTTTCGACCCAAACCGGGTGGTTGCCTTTCCCTCCCTGAGCCTTGCCAGCGGTGCCATCAAGGGCTGGGACCGGCGCAACGGCTACTATTTTGCACTGCTTGAGAGTTTGGCCCGGCATTACAAATTCGACATTGAACAGCCATTTGAGTCGCTGACCGCTGAAGTGAGGAATGCCGTACTGCAGGGTTCGGGCGATGAGGAAATCAAATTTAGCTACGTGATGGATTCAGGCCTGTCGCAAGGTAAGAAGATCAGCAAGAGGCATCCGTTTGAAGGCATTCTCCCCAACATGCAGCGGCGCTACCGCGAGACCGACTCGTCGGTGGTCCGCGAGGATCTGGCCCGTTACCGCAGCACCCAGCCCTGCCGGGATTGCGCAGGCTCACGGCTCAAAGCTGAAGCGCGGCACGTCAAAATCGGCGAGGGTGCGCAGGCTCGTGCCATTTTTGAGATCAGCCACCTCACGCTGCGCGAGTGCTTTGAGTACTTCAGCGCGCTCAAGATGCAGGGCGCCAAGGGTGAGATCGCTGACAAAGTGGTGCGGGAGATCGGCTTGCGCCTGAAATTTCTCAACGACGTGGGCCTGAACTACCTCAGTCTGGATCGCAGCGCCGAGACCCTCAGCGGCGGCGAGTCCCAGCGCATCCGACTGGCCTCCCAGATCGGCTCAGGCCTGACCGGCGTGATGTACGTGCTGGACGAGCCCAGCATTGGCCTGCACCAGCGCGACAACGACCGGCTGATCGGCACTCTCAAACACCTGCGCGATATTGGCAACAGCGTGCTGGTGGTGGAGCACGACGAGGACATGATGCGCGCGGCCGACCACGTCATTGATATGGGACCGGGCGCGGGCGTGCACGGCGGACGTGTCGTCGCTCAGGGCACTTACGATCAGATCAAAGCCAGTGCCCAGTCCCTGACCGGGCGCTACCTCGCAGGAAGCCTCAAAATCGACATTCCCGCCAAGCGCCATCGCCTTGCTGACCAAGCCAGCGCGCAGACATTGCGGATTGCCAAAGCCATGGGCAACAACCTGCGCAGCATCGACGTGGAAATTCCCGTTGGCCTGTTCACCTGTGTCACCGGCGTTTCGGGTTCGGGCAAGTCCACGTTGGTCAACGACACCCTGTACAAGGCGGTGGCCCGTCAGCTCTACCGCGCCCACGATGAAGCAGCTGCCCACGAATCGATTGAGGGCATGGAGCACTTCGACAAGGTCATCAATGTGGACCAGTCCCCGATTGGCCGCACGCCCCGCTCCAACCCTGCGACCTACACCGGCCTGTTCACACCGATTCGAGAGCTGATGGCGGACGTGCCGACCGCCCGCGAGCGCGGCTACGGTCCGGGACGCTTCAGTTTCAATGTCTCAGGCGGGCGCTGCGAGGCCTGCCAGGGTGACGGCGTGGTCAAAGTGGAGATGCACTTTCTGCCCGATGTCTATGTGCCCTGTGACATCTGCGAGGGCCAGCGCTACAACCGCGAAACGCTCGAAGTGCTCTACAAAGGAAAGAACATCGCGCAGATTTTGGGGCTCACGGTGGAGGCGGCCCACGATTTTTTCAAGGCAGTTCCGGCCATCGCCCGCAAGCTGCACACGCTGCTGGACGTGGGCTTAAGCTACATCGGGCTCGGCCAGTCGGCCACCACGCTCTCCGGCGGGGAAGCTCAGCGCGTCAAGCTCGCGCTCGAACTCTCCAAGCGCGATACCGGGCGCACCTTGTACATTCTGGACGAACCCACGACCGGATTGCATTTTGCCGACATCGACCTGCTGCTCAAGGTCTTGCACCAGCTGCGCGATGCCGGCAACACCATCGTGGTGATCGAGCACAACCTCGACGTCATCAAGACTGCCGACTGGCTGATTGACATGGGGCCCGAAGGGGGTGGGGGTGGGGGCACGGTGGTCGGCGTGGGAACGCCCGAAGAAATCGCCGCCAACCCCGCCAGCCACACCGGCCGCTACCTGAAACGACTCCTGTAAGCTGGCGCGCCCTCAGCTGTCGTATCGACCAAGCTTGTGCGCCAGTTCCACCGCCGAGCTCACTTCCATTTTTTTGAAAATATTGGCGCGGTGAAACTCCACGGTCCGCGGCGTGATACCCAGATGGTCGGCAATGGTCTTGTTGTAGTGCCCCTGGATCAGCTCGTCGAGCACCTCACGCTCACGCGAACTCAGGCTGGCCAGGGCCTGGCGAACCCGCTGGGCCAACTGGCCTTCATCACTGAGGGCCGAGGCTGCAGCCAGGGCTTTTTCGACCCGGTCCACCAGCACATTGTTCTGAAATGGCTTTTCCAGGAAATCCCAGGCACCGTTCTTGACGGCCGCCACGGCCATGCCCACGTCGCCGTGACCGGTCAGGAACAAAACCGGCCAGGGACAGGCCAGCGCCTTGAGTTCCTCAAACGTGCTCAAGCCGGACAGTGGCTCCATGCGGATGTCGAGCAACACGACGGCATGCCCCCATTGGGGTGAGCGCTGACGCACGGCCTGCAAAAACGCATCGCCACCGGCCCAGGTTTGCGCCTGGTGGCCGCGTGAGTCGAACAGCCAGGCCAGCGCTTCCCGGAAATCGGGGTCGTCGTCAACAATGTGAATCGCAGAGTTCATGGTGTTTCATTATCCAATGCGGCAGACGATGTAGCGCGCGCGGGCGGGAGGTCCAGTATGGGTTCATCAACTGACAGGGGCAACCACAAGGTGAATTGGGCACCGCCGAGCAACGCGTCTGTGCCCAGATCGATGCGCCCGCGATGGGCCTCCATTACCGAGCGGCATATCGCCAAACCCATTCCCATGCCCCCTGGTTTGGCACTGAAAAAGGCACTGAAAATCTGCTCCCTTTGTTCCTCGCCTACACCCGGACCACTGTCGCCCACGACAATTCCTGCAGCGCCGTCCGCAAGGGCAACACCCACCCGCACCCGCGCCGCGGGCCCACTTGCGGCAGCCCAGTGCAAGGCATTGGCCACCACATTGTGTACTGCGTGCTCAAGCAGCAGGGCATCGGCCTCAACCCACACCGGCCCGTCGTTCAAGGTCAACTCGATGCGACTTCGATGCTGAGAGAGCGTGCGGCGCAGGAACACCACCAGGTTCAACCGTTCGCGCGACATTTCCCGCTGACGCGCAAAGGCATTGACACGCTGGATGATGCGCCCGGCCTTGTCCGAAAGCCTGTCCATGCGCTCGACCACCGGCACTACCTCCTGCAGTGAAATTCGCCCGCCACGCAACCGGTTGAGCAGACCATTGGCAAAGCTGCTGAGTGCACCCAGTGGCTGGTTGAGCTCGTGCGCCAGCGTTGAGGCCACCTCTCCGACAGCCACCAGGCGGCCCGAGGCCTCAAGTCGCTCCTGCTGGCGCGCTGCGATGCGCTCGGCTCGCTTGCGCTCGCTGATGTCCAGCACCGAGCTCATCCAGCCCAACTGTTCGCCATTGGCATCGTGCAAGGGGGCTTCATGGATCAGCACATCGATTAAATGCCCGTCGCGGTGCTGAAACTTGAGCTCCACCCCGGCCTGCTCGGTACCTTGCGAGATCAGATGCTGATGAACCATGTGCAGTTCGTCAGTCTGATCGGCGGGCCAGTACGGCAGTGGTGCTGAACGACCCACCAACTCATTCAACTCAAAGCCGACGAGACGACAGAACGCTTCGTTCACATAGAGAATTTGACCCCGCAGGTCCCATGCGCGAAGCCCGATGGTGACCGAATTCTCCATGGCCTTGCGCAGTGCCACTTGGGCCTGCAACAGCAGCTGCACTTGCTGGCGCTTGATGAAGTCACGCCGTAGCGCAACCAGACTGGCCAGCATACCCAACAAGAACAACAAGGCCACAAGAAAGAAGATGCGCGGTACGGTCGCCGGTTCGGGTTCGTTTGGGCGTAGTTCCAGAAGCAGGTCTGTCCCTGGAAGGTTCATGGCAGCTCGGTAAGGTTTGATCCCGCTGGCATCATCCGCAATCTCGCTGTCATCGTTGGTCACGAGCCGTATCACGTGATTTCTCGCAAACCACGTCGGCACCATCGCCGCAGTCGCCTCATTCAGGGACAGGGCAGCGAGGTAGTTGCCAACAAACCGTCCGCGGTCAAAAAGCGGCACGGCGATCCACACCACATCCGAAGGTCTGCCATCTTTACGCTGAATCAAGCCGGCATAAGCCGAACGCCCCAACGCCCGCGTCGTATCTTGCAAGGTCGCCAGTGCCTGGGCGTTGAAGGGAGTTGCCCGCCGATCCCGTACCCAGCGCTCCGGCTCTTCGTTGGCATCACGGCCCTGATCTGCGGCCAACCACCCGTGAGATAACACGACTCCATTTGCACGCCACAACAGGCCGCCCTGCACCGTTAGCGGTCCGCGTTTGCCAGCTCCATGGGCCTCGGATGCAACCATCGCAGATTGCCGGGCAAGTTCCATGAGATCCACTTCGAGCCGCCTGAAATGAAATTGCACGCTTTGTTCAATCCACTGGGCATCGGCTGCGCGACGCCGCGCATCCTCTTCGGCTTCGAACATATTCAGATACAGGACGAGAGCAACCACCGAGGCCACCAGCAACAGTGACAAGCCCAACAGCCACAGCAAGGCCATTCGGTTGCGGCTGGCGTGTCCGGGCATCGCCTGTTGCAACAGTGCGAAGTCAGGTGCCTGATCGATCGAAGTGCTTTTATTGATCGCCATCTTAATTTGCGCAAGCCCCAGATAATAGACAGCATGTCACACTTTGGTCTGTCTTTCCCACAACGTCGCCGTCAGTGGATTCTCGGTGTCACTGCGTGCGCCTGCGGCCTGCCACTGGCAAGGACAGTGGCAGCGGCCCCACCAGGCAGTGAACTCAAGTTGAGATTTTCGCATGTTGTCGCTGAGGAAACACCCAAAGGCCTTGCAGCAAATCGGTTCAAGGTCTTGCTGGAACAACGTACGCTGGGTCGCATTCGAGTGGAGGTTTTTCCCAACGCGCAACTCTACGGTGATCACGACGAGATGCAAGCCCTTCAATTTGGAGCGGTGGAGATGCTCGCGCCATCTCTGTCCAAATTTGGCCGTATCGGGTTTCCAGAGTTCGAACTGTTTGACCTGCCGTTTCTCTTTGAACAAGTGACTGACGTGCGCCGTATTACCCAAGGCAGTCTTGGGCAGCGACTGCTCACCCGCTTAAGTCGACAAGGGCTTGCAGGACTAGGCTACTTTGACAACGGCTTCAAGCAAATGAGCGCCAATCGCCCGCTGCTTGTTCCTGCCGACTTCAAAGGTTTGCGCATGCGCATACAGGCCTCGCGGGTGATCGCAGCCCAGATGCGCGCCCTGGGCGCCCAGCCCATTGCGCTGCCATTCAGCGAGACCCGCCGCGCACTCGCCACAGGGTTAGTGGATGGCACTGAGAATCCGGTTTCAAACTTTTGGACCCAACGCATGCATGAGGTTCAAACTGATCTGAGTTTGACGGACCATGGATACCTCGGTTACGCGGTGGTTACCCACCAACGTTTCTGGAACAGCTTGACACCGCAGGATCGCCAATTGGTCAACCAGGCTCTGCAGGAAGCGCTGGCCTACGGTAACACCATTGCAGACACCCAGAATCGTTCCGCTTTGGTTGCACTGGGCGAAGCAAAAACTACACGCATCCATTCACTCACTGAATCACAGCGGGGGCACCTGCGTCAGGCAGTGGAACCGGTTCATCAGGCACTGGCCAATCGCATAGGCTTGCCTTGGATGCAAGCAATGCGCGACGCCCTCAAGCAAACTAGAGCAAGGTGACAGATATCGGGTAAACCCCAGCTGTTGAACAACACAGTTGTCTCGAGTTCGGGCGCTGGTTACTCTTCGTGCGGCTTTCAACAAACTCTCATACTGGAGACGCACTCATGAAATTGAAACTCGCATTCGCCGGCGTATTGCTGGCCATTGGCATTAGCGCGGGGGCGCAAACTGTCATCAAGTTCAGCCACGTGGTCGCCGTAGACACACCCAAGGGGAAAGCTGCCGAGTTCTTTGCCAAAAAGGCCGCCGAGTTGACCCACGGCAAAGTCAAAGTTGAGGTCTACGCCAACAGCGCCCTGTACAAGGACAAGGAGGAGATGGAAGCCCTGCAAATCGGTTCGGTTCAGATGCTGGCGCCATCACTGGCCAAGTTTGGCCCCCTGGGGGTGAAAGAATTTGAAGCTTTTGACTTCCCTTTCATGTTTGATGACACCGACGCGTTACACAAGATCACTCAAGGACCGGTCGGTGCGGCCATGCTCGCAAAGCTCGAGCCGACCGGAATCAAGGGTCTGGCGTACTGGGACAACGGCTTCAAGGCGTTTTCGGCCAACACGCCGCTCCATGCGCCAGCCGACTACAAGGGCAAGAAGTTCCGCATCCAGTCCTCCAAAGTACTGGAAGAAGAGATTCGTTCGGTCGGCGGCATTCCCCAGGTGATGGCATTCTCCGAGGTGTATCAGGCGCTGCAGACTGGCGTGGTCGATGGCACGGAGAACCCGATCTCCAACTTCTATACCCAGAAGATGCATGAAGTGCAAAAACACTTGTCACTCACCAACCACGGCTACCTTGGCTATGCGGTGATCGTGAACAAGAAGTTCTGGGACGGATTGCCCGCCGACGTGCGTGACCAGCTCGAACAAGCCATGAAACAAGCCACGTTCTATGCCAACCAGATTGCACAGGATGAGAACAACCAAGCTCTCGAAGGCGTGAAGAAGAGCGGCAAGACCGTGGTCTACCAACCCACTAAAGAAGAGAGAGCAGCTCTGAAAAAAGCCATGGCTCCAGTGCACACGAAGATGGCTGCACGCGTGGGACAGGAAACCCTGGAAAAGTTTTACAAGGCTACTGGCTTTAACCCCGCCAAACTCTGACCTCAAGTCACGACCCACCTCAACACTTATGACCTGTCGTTGGAGTCAATAAATCATGAAATTTCTTGATCACCTGGAAGAGTGGATTGTCACTTTCTTAATGGGCGCTGCGACGCTGGTCATTTTTGTTGCGGTTGTTCACCGGTATCTGGCGGGCATGGCCATACCTGGCCTGCAGGACTGGCTTCTGTCGCTCAGCCTGAGTTGGGCGCAGGAGCTCACAATCATCATGTTTGTCTGGATGTGCAAGTTTGGTGCCGCCTACGGTGTGCGAACCGGCATCCACGTTGGCGTAGACGTTTTGATCAACCGATTGAACGACAAAACACGTGGCAAGTTCATCGTTTTTGGCCTGTGTGCGGGCGCCCTCTTTACTGGCATCATCGCCACCATTGCGACCGGGTTTGTCTGGGACAACGGAGCGCACCAAGCCTGGTTCAGCTGGCTGGGGTTGCCCGTGGATGGCATCCCGATGGGACCGACCACGCCTGATCTGGAGTGGCCGACCTGGATGGTCTATAGCGCTGTCCCACTGGGCAGCAGCCTGATGTGTTTTCGTTTCCTGCAGGTGATGGTCAGTTTTGTCAAAACTGGCGAACTGCCTCATCATGATCATGGCCATGTTGATGGCCTTGAGGAAGAAACTCCACCGGTCGATCTCAACTTTTATGCGTTGGATGACAACTTGCATCCCACAGACTTGCAAGGCCAGGAAGGGGATCGCAAATGAACGCCACCATCATCTTTGTTCTTTTGCTGGTGCTCATGCTCACGGGCATGCCCATCTCAATTTCTCTAGGCCTCACGGTTCTCACGTTTCTGTTCGGCTTCACCCATGTGCCACTCGAATCGGTCGCACTCAAACTTTTCACCGGCATCGAAAAGTTTGAAATTATGGCCATCCCTTTTTTCATCCTCGCGGGTAATTTTCTGACCCATGGAGGTGTCGCACGGCGCATGATCAATTTTGCCTCCAGCATGGTAGGCCACTGGTATGGTGGGCTGGGTCTGGCCGGTGTCGTGGCCTGCGCGCTGTTCGCAGCAGTGTCGGGTTCGTCACCTGCCACGGTGGTGGCCATTGGTTCCATCTTGTTGCCGTCCATGGTCAAGGCCGGTTTCCCCAAGAGCTTCGGCGCCGGCGTCATCACGACGTCGGGCGCACTGGGCATCCTGATTCCGCCGTCGATCGTGATGGTGATGTACTCGGTCGCCACCAATACGTCCGTAGGAGCCTTGTTCATGGCCGGTGTTGTGCCGGGTATCGCGCTGGCATGCGTGCTGGGTGGCGTCACTTTTTATCGCGCTAGAAAATTCAACTATCCGCGCCTTCCAAAGGCCAGTTGGTCCGAGCGCCTGAAAGCCTTTCGCGCATCGGCCTGGGGCCTGCTGCTGATTGTGATTGTGATGGGCGGCATCTACTCCGGCGTTTTCACACCCACCGAGGCGGCTGCCATGAGTGCGGTCTATGCATTTTTCGTGGCGGTATTCGTTTACAAGGACATGAAGCTCAAGGATGTACCGCGCGTGTTGCTCAATTCCGCCAACATGTCGGCGATGTTGCTTTACATCATCACCAATGCCGTGCTGTTTTCGTTCATCATGGCCAACGAAAATATTCCGCAGGCCCTGGCGGACTGGATGCTCGGCAATGGGCTGGGCATGGTTTCATTCCTGCTGGCGGTCAACGTCATGCTGCTCCTGGCAGGCAATTTTATGGAGCCCTCAAGTATTGTGCTGATCTTTGCGCCGATTTTGTTCCCGGTCGCCATGAAGCTGGGCATTGACCCCGTGCACTTTGGCATCATCATGGTGGTCAATATGGAGGTGGGCATGTGCCATCCGCCCGTCGGGTTGAATCTCTATGTCGCCTCGGGCATTACGAAAATGGGCATTACCGAGCTTACGGTCGCAGTGTGGCCTTGGTTGTTGGCGATGCTATGCTTCCTGGGGCTCGTCACCTACTGGCCCGCCATGTCAACCTGGTTTCCGCGAATGCTGGGCATGATGTAACTTACCGGCCGCAGCACAACACCCCATGGCATGGCGATCGCGAGCAGGTGTTGAGTGCGCCAAAGTCAGGGAAAACCCGCCTGTTGAACACCACAGTTGGCAGGTCATTCTGTTGCGTATAAGGTTGTATTTGTTCAAACCTATTGGGCAAATATATCTATTTATCAGGAGACTCTGCATGAAATTGAAATTTATCTTGACCTCGGTGGTAATCGCCCTCGGCCTTGGCGCTCAGGCGCAGGCCGCGCCCATCATCGTGAAATACAGCCACGTGGTGGCTGATGCCACGCCCAAGGGACAGGCCGCACTGAAGTTCAAGGAAATCGCCGAGAAGAAACTCGCTGGCAAGGTGCAAGTGCAGGTTTTCTCCAACAGCCAGTTGTTTGGCGACGGCAAGGAGATGGAAGCGCTGGCCCTGGGCGACGTGCAGATCATTGCGCCATCCCTGGCCAAGTTTGGCAAGTACACGCCCAAGCTGCAGATTTTTGACCTGCCTTTCCTGTTCAATGACATGGCTGCGGTAGACCGCTTCCAGGCCTCCAAAGAAGGCCAGGAACTGCTTCACTCCATGGAAAAGAAAGGCATTTTGGGCCTGGGCTACCTGCACAATGGCTTGAAGCAACTCTCGGCCAACACGCCGTTGGGCATGCCTTCTGACGCCAAGGGCTTGAAATTCCGCATCCAGAGCTCCGATGTGCTCGAAGCGCAGTTCCGTGCGGTGGGCGCCAATCCGCAAAAACTGGCTTTCTCCGAGGTGTACCAGGCGCTGCAAACCGGCGTGGTTGACGGCACCGAGAACCCCTGGTCCAACATCTACAGCAAGAAGTTCCACGAAGTCCAGAAGTACATCATGGACAGCAACCACGGCGTGCTTGACTACATGGTCATCACCAACGCCAAATGGTGGAATGGTCTGCCTGCAGATGTACGCAAGGGTCTGAACGAAGCGATGGTCGAATCCATCAAGTTCGGCAATAAGGTGGCCGCTGAAGAAGATGCCGGATATCGCGCCAAGGTGGTTGCCGATAACAAGGCCAAGGTGCTGCCCATGAGCAAGGAGCACCTGGATGCATGGCGTGCTGCCGAAAAGCCCGTTTGGAAGCAGTTTGAAGGCGACATTGGCGCCGACCTGATCCAGGCGGCGCTCAAGGCTAACAAATAACTATTGCCTCTGATCGAATGACCCTGTCCTGACCTACCCCGGCCTGTCCGGGGTTTTTTTTGGAAACATCATGAAAATTTTGGATCGCCTGGAAGAGTGGATCATGTCCCTCATGCTGCTGGCCATGACGGCACTGGCCTTCATGCAGGTAGTGCGCCGCTACATCTTCAATTCGGGTTTCTCGTGGACGCTGGAGCTCACCACCGTATTTTTTGCCGTCATGATTTTTGTTGGCATTTCCTACGGCGTGCGCGTGGGTTCGCACATCGGGGTGGACGCGCTCGTGGGCCTATTGTCTGACAGCAAGCGCCGCCTGGTCTCCCTGCTGGCCGTGGCCCTGTGTCTGGTGTACGTCGGCTTCGTCATGACCGGCGCGCTCGAGTATGTGGCCAAGATGAAGGAAATCGGGATCGAGCTCGAAGACCTTCCCATTCAACGCTGGCAGATCCTCGCTGTCTTGCCGATTGGCTACGCGATGGTGGGCTTTCGCTTTGCACAGATCTTCTACAACCTGTTCACCGGCAAGACCACCAGCCTGCATCTGGCTGATGAAGCAGCCGATGCCATGAAACTCAAAGCACACGAGGACACAGAATGAATACCTTTGTCCTTTTTGTCGGTCTGGCCTTTTGCATGGCCATTGGCATGCCAGTTGCCATCAGCCTGGGCCTCTCCAGCCTGGTCACGATCTTCTTTTTCTCGCAGGATTCGCTGGCTTCGATGTCGATCAAGCTGTTCGAAACCAGCGAGCACTACACCCTGATGGCCATTCCGTTCTTTGTGCTGGCGGGCAACCTCATGTCCACCGGCGGTGTGGCCAAGCGCATGGTGCGCTTTGCCATTGCCACGGTGGGTCATCTGCGCGGTGGCCTGGCCATCTCGTCCATCCTGGCCTGCATGCTGTTTGCTGCGGTATCGGGCTCGAGTCCGGCCACGGTGGTGGCCATTGGCTCGATCGTGATCGCGGGCATGGTCAAGAATGGCTACACCAAAGAGTTCGCCGCCGGCGTGATCTGCAACGCCGGCACTCTGGGCATCCTGATACCACCATCCATCGTGATGGTGGTGTACGCAGCTGTGACCGAGGTGTCGGTCGGCAGGATGTTCATGGCCGGGGTGATTCCGGGCCTGCTGCTCGGGCTGATGCTGATGCTGGCAGTGTGGTGGCGCGCTGGCAAGCTGCAGCTCACACCCCCGCCTAAGGCAACTGCAGCCGAGGTGTTTCGCACCTTCCGCGAGTCCATGTGGGGACTGGCACTACTGGTCATCATCATGGGCGGCATTTATGGCGGCGTCTTCACTCCCACCGAGGCTGCGGCTGTGTCGGCCGTCTATGCTCTGGTGGTTGCGGTGTTCATCTACCGCGATCTGAAGCTGCGCGATTTGCCCGAAGTGTTTCTGGAGTCGGCCAAGACCACGGTGATGATCATGTTTATTGTGGCCAACGCCCTGCTGTTTGCCCATGTGCTGACCAGCGAGCGAATTCCACAAATGATTGCCGAGCAGATCATGACGGCGGGCATGTCACCCTGGATGTTCCTG
This sequence comes from uncultured beta proteobacterium, assembly GCA_963784775.1. GTDB lineage: Bacteria > Pseudomonadota > Gammaproteobacteria > Burkholderiales > Burkholderiaceae_C > Rhodoferax. The sequence continues at coordinate 31,702 of CAWAST010000009.1, forward strand.
CTGGTGGTTAACGTGATTCTGCTGGTGGCGGGCAACTTCATGGAGCCCACCGGCATCATCTTGATCCTGGCGCCCATCCTGTTCCCGATCTCGCAAAAACTGGGCATTGACCCGATCCACCTGGGCATCATCATGGTGGTCAATATGGAAATCGGCATGGTGACGCCGCCCGTGGGCTTGAATCTGTTTGTCACCAGCGGCGTCACGGGCATGAACCTGATGCAGGTGACCCGCGCTGCGCTGCCCTGGCTCTCGGTGTTGTTGATCTTCTTGGTGATGGTCACCTACATCCCCTGGATCAGCTTGGTGCTGCCGAACTTCATCTTCGGGCCTTGAGGCAATCCACGAATCAAAAAGGCCGCGCAAGCGGCCTTTTTTTCGTGTACAGCCAGGGCAGAACCACTCGCCTGCCGATGGCAGTGCAAGCGCACGCAACGAACCGAGAAAGCATCCCGGCCCACCAGCTTCGGAGCACTCACCCGGGGCTGATTGCCTGATCCCTGGCCGCGCGCAGCAAGTCCCGCGTTTCAACTGCAACCCGGCGTGCTGCTTGGGAAAAATCCTCGCCACTGGCGGCATACAGAACGGCACGCGAGGAGTTCACAATGATGGGCGCGGTGGTTGCACCTTCATTGCCGCGCCACCCAGCCCTCACGGTGGCCAACGCATCGCCGCCCTGTGCCCCCACGCCGGGGATGAGCAGCGGCAGCGTCGGTGCCACAGCCCGCACGCGTTCAATTTCAACCGGTCGGGTTGCGCCCACAACCAGTCCGAGTTGGCCGTTGAGGTTCCACGGCCCTTGCGCCAGCCGCGCCAGATGCTCAAAGAGCAGCGGCTCACCCGGCACGGCGCTGAGCCGTTGCGCCTGAAAGTCATCACCCCCGAGGTTGGAGGTGCGGCACAGCAAAAAAGCCCCCTTGCCGGGATAGTTCAGATAAGGCTGGATTGAATCAAATCCCATGAAGGGCGACAGCGTCACCGCGTCCGCGCCGTAGCGCTCGAAGGCTTCCTTGGCGTATTGCTCGGCCGTGCTGCCGATGTCGCCGCGCTTGGCATCCAGAATGACGGGCACCTGGGGCGCGACGCGGCGCATGTGCGCCATGAGTTGTTCGAGTTGATCCTCGGCCCGGTGGGCGGCAAAGTAGGCGATTTGCGGCTTGAAAGCGATCACCAGGTCGGCAGTGGCGTCCACGATGGCGGCGCAAAAGTCGAAAATCTTCGACGCATCGCCGCGCCACTGCAGCGGAAATTTGGCGGGCTCGGGATCCAGGCCCACGCACAGCATGGAGCTATTTTGGCGCTCGCAATCGCGCAGCAGGTCAAGAAATTTCATACGGCTATTGTAGGAAATAACACCATAATCGCCGTGGTGCACTCGCCCCGCCTTACCCCAACCGACACGAACCATGAAATTCACAGAACTTGCCGATGACCCCGAGGACACCGAACACACCGTGGCCGAGCGCTCGGCTGCCGCCACCCGCAGCACCTGGGTCAGCGTGGGCGTCAACCTTGTGCTCACCATTGCGCAGATCCTGGCAGGTGTCCTGGCCAAATCACAGGGCCTGATCGCCGACGGCATTCACTCACTGTCTGATCTGGTCGCAGATTTTGTCGTTCTGTTTGCCAGCCATCACAGCAAGAAGGACGCTGACGAAGATCATCCCTACGGCCACCAACGCTTTGAGACCGCCGCCTCACTGGCACTGGGTGTGCTGCTGCTCGTCGTGGGTCTGGGCATGCTGTGGTCGGCAGTCAGCAAGCTTGAAAATCCAGAATCAATTCCCACCGTCCACATGATCGCGCTGTGGGTTGCGTCCGGGGCGCTGGTTGCGAAGGAACTCCTGTTTCGTTACATGCTTTCCGTGGCCAAACGAGTCAAAAGCAGCATGCTCGTCGCCAATGCCTGGCACGCACGCTCGGACGCAGCGTCCTCGCTGGTGGTGGGCATCGGCATCATCGGCAACCTGGCCGGCTACCCGATTCTGGACCCTATTGCCGCGCTCATCGTCGGCTTCATGGTGACTCGCATGGGCTGGGGCTTCGGCTGGGACGCGCTGCACGACCTGATGGACCGGGCTGTGGACGAGCAGGAGGTGCAGGCCATTCGCCTGACCCTGAGCGAGACACCTGGCGTGAGCGGCGTGCATGACGTGCACACGCGCAAGATGGGCGACATGATTGTGGTGGACGCGCACATAGAGGTCGAGGCTACCCTGAGTGTCGAAGCCGGCCACGATATTGCCGTGGCGGCTCGCCAGCGGGTGTTGCAGCGTCACCGTGTGCTTAACCTGATGGCCCATGTGGACCCCTGGCGTCGGCCGGATCTGGACCACGCCAAGCCAGCAGCAACACCCGTGTCCTGAAGCCGCCTGAGTCGTGCGGCTATGGGGTTCCGGAACTCACGCCGCAGGAATGCAGCACCCGGTAACGCTGGTCGGCTTGCCCGGTCGATTCCATCAGCGCGTGCCCCGCCACCAGCCAGTCGATTGAGGGACCTTGTGGCGGCGCGAGGGCGCCTTGCGCCTGACGGGCCAACGTGACGTGGGCCCGATAGGGGCGGGTCTCGGTTTTCAAGTTCAGTTGCTGCAGGGCCTGGCCCAACCGGGAGTGCAGCTGGAGCAGTTCATCTGGAATGACTGGCGGGCACAGCACCGCGATGCCGTGCGGCCAGAGTTCAGGCTGACCCACGCCGAGCGCAAAGGGCGGCACCGACACGGCAAGCCCATTTTGCAGTTCATCGAGTCGCCAGCAAGGCACGGAACCCATGAAGTGCAGCGTCAGGCACCAAGACCAGAAACAGCCGGGCGCTGTCGCCACAGGTTGGAGGCGCTGCCATGATTTGAGCGCCGCCGTCCAGACCTCAATGTCCCTGGCGCGCCGCCTCAAGCGCCAGACACAAGTCCTCCCAGGCCCGGGCCTTGGCCTGTGGATTTCGCAACAGATGGCTGGTGGGGTAGGTGACCACCACCGGGATGCCCTGGTAGCGGTAGAGCTGCCCGCGCAATTGACCCAGCGGGCGCTGCGCGACTTCGGGCACGCTCTGCTGCAGTAGCGCCTGCGCGGCAAAGCGGCCCATGGCCAGAATGATTCTGGGCTGCACCAGCGCCACTTCACGGCGCAGGTACTGCTCGCAGGTGGCGAGTTCGTCCAGCGTGGGGTTGCGCGCCGTGGCCGGGCGGCATTTCACGACATTGGTCACATAGGCCATTGTGCTGGCGTCGCCCTCGGTCACGCCACGGTTTAAGCCCAGCGCCTTGAGCATGTTGCCCAGCAACTGGCCGCTCTGATCCGCAAACGGTGCTCCCGCGCGTTCCTCGGCATCGTCAGGCGGCTCGCCCAGCACCAGCCAATCGGCGGTGGACGAATCGGCGATGGTCTCCAGCACGGGGGCACGGCGCCCCTCGCACAGGGCACAGGCCTGACACCCGGCCACGTCCTGCGCCAGCGAGGACCAGTCCGAGTCGTCGTGACCCGCACGGACCGCAGCGACCCGGGCAGAGTCTGGTGACGGTGCCGGAGCTGGCGGGCGCACGAGCGGCGCTTTGCCTGACTTTACGGGGTATTTTTCGGTTGTAGCTCCTGTGATTTCTGCATGATTCGCTATGTTTTTAGTAGCGTTGCCAGGCTCCGTCGGCGCGGCTTCAGCAGGTACCGTGGACCTTGGCACGCCCTGGAACAGTGGCTGCCAGACGCGTACTCCCATCTCCTGCAACATGGCGTGCTGGCGAGGGTCAAGATCAAGGCTCATGGCTGTATTTTCACAGACGCAGGCTCATGACCACGGCGTCTTCACGCTCACCCTGCCCGGCGGGGTAATAGCTCTTGCGCACACTCACTCTGCGGTAACCCTGGCTCTCGTACACCTTCAGGGCCCGCAGATTGCCGGCGCGCACTTCCAGCCAGAGCCAGTCTGCGCCCTGGCCTCGTGCCCAGATGGTCAGGGCGTCGAGCATCACGTGAGCCCAGCCCTGCCCCCAATGCTCCGGAGCGACGGTGATGTTGAGCAGGTGCACTTCGTCCACGCCCTTCATGGCCACAAAATAGCCCAGCAGGGTCTCGTCGGCCAGCAGCAGCTGTGCCTGGTAGCCCGTCTGGATGGAGTCGAGAAAATTGCCGCGCGCCCAGGGGTGGGCGTAAGCCCGCTGCTCGATTTGCAGCACCGCCTCCAGATGGCGCTCAGCCAGCGCCTCGAACCGCGCTTCAACAGGTTCAAGAATCAGGTTCACTTGCGGGCCTGCTCCAAACTGCGCTCGGCCGTGGTCTTGGCCACTTTGTCGCGAATGTACAGCGGCAGGGCCTGGTCAGCCGCCACGAGGCGCCCCGCGGCGATCAGGGCCGGTGCCAGGCGCAACATGGCGCTGGCGCTGGGCAAGGCTCCGATGCGCACCGCCGCGCTGGCAGGAAGACGCTCGCCATAGGCAGCAAACACATTGCCAGCCAGAATGCAGTGCGTCGGGGCTTCCAGGGTTTCAGGGCAAATGAGGCTGTAGCCCCCTGTCTGTCTCCATACGTTGCCATCAAAACCATAGCGCGCGGTGTACATCTCGTCCATTCGGGCGTCCAGCAGGGCCTGCACCTCGCAGGGCGCACTCACCGGGCCCTGCTGCTGCCAGCGTGCCTCCTCGGCCACGGCCAGCAACGTCTCCACCGGCAACACCGGGATCTTCAGGCCAAAGGCCAGCCCCTGAGCAACCGAGCAGGCGGTGCGCAGACCGGTGAACGAGCCTGGGCCGCTGCCAAACACGACGGACTGGAGTTCCTCAAGGCGCAAGCCCGCCTGTGCCATCAGCGCCTGAATGGCTGGAATCAAGTGAGTGGAAGTCTGCGAGCCGCCCGGCGCGCTGTGCTGCCACAACTGCAATTGGCCGTCGGCGTGGCGCTGCACCGCCACGGACATGGTTTCGGTGCTGGTGTCAAAGGCCAGCAGGTTCATCGCTGCCCCGCTCGCCCGGCTGCAGAGGTGTTCATCCGTGTTTTATACATAAAATCAGCCTTTAGCCCTTTTCACACCTGCATACATAGCTTCTTTTTTGATAGCATTTATCGCACCCGCCCGGACCCCGAACACAATCCCCAAAGTGACCAGCGCCAGGCCTGCCGCCAGATTCCAGTAAAGGGGCTCGCCCAGAAGCAACACCGCGCCAAACGCGGACAGGCCAGGAACGACGGCCGTGATCATGGTCGAACGCACCGGCCCGAAGTGCTGGATCATTTTGGTGAAGGTGATGCCCGAGATGACCACCGAACCCCAGCCCTGGAAAGCAGCCTGGAAGAGAACCTCCCCGAGTGGGGCGGAGAACACATTGCCGGGCGCGGCACCGATGAGCATCAGCGCGGTGTAACTTGGCAGATAGCTGATGCAGGCAAAGGCAGTGATGGCAATGGTGGCTCGCACGGCGTCAAGCCCATGGCGGCGCGCCAGCACGCTGTAGCAAGACCAGGCGAAGGCCGCTGCCATGAACAACAAATCGCCCTTCCAGACCTGGCCGCCATCAAATGCCTTGAGCAGGCTGCCCCCGCCCACCAGCAGATCGCCCAAAACGATCAGGCATAGGCCCAGTGCCCGCCAGCGTGTCATGCGCTCACCCAGAACCAGCACCGCCAGCAGCGCCGTCCAAAGGGGCAGGCTGCCTGGCAACAGCACCGAGGCGTGGGCCGCTGGCGCAAACACAAAGCCGTTGTAGGCCAGCATCGGGTACAACAGGCCACCGAAAAAACCTGCACTGGCCGTTACCCTGAGCGCCAGCGGTGAAAGCCCCAGCAGCGAGCCCGACACAATGCCGCGGGACCGGTCGCGCCGAACCAGAACCCAGCCCCAAGGCAAAAGAATAAGGCTCGCGCCGATGATGCGGCAATAGGCAATATCAAAGGGACTCAAGGCCCCGCCGCGGGCCGGGTCGGCCGAAGCCCGGGCGACCAGCACAAACGAAGTCCAGATGATCACCGTCACCACCGCCGCAGCGATGCCAACGGCGCGTGGAGAAAAACCGGCGATGGATTCACTGGATGGGGCGTGCATGACGCCATTATCCGTGGCCCGGCGCACCGGGCGTTGTCACAGACCGGATAATTGAGGTATGTCATTGCGTTCCATTTTGTTACTTGCCCTGGTCTCACTGGCCAGCCCCATGGGGCTGGCCCAGGGGCTTCCGCTCGAAGTGCAGGCGGCCCTGCAGCGCGCAAAAGTGCCGCCTGATGCCGTGTCGCTGCTGGTCGTGGACGCTGATGGGAAAGCCGCGCCCCGGCTCAGCCACCGCGCCAGCGTGGCCATGAATCCGGCCTCGGTGATGAAGCTGGTGACCACCTACGCCGCGCTGGATCTGCTTGGCCCCGCCTACACCTGGCGCACACCGGTTTACGCGGACGGTACGGTGCGGGACGGCACCCTTGCCGGCAACCTGTACATCAAGGGCCAGGGCGACCCCAAGCTGGTACTTGAGCGGCTGTGGCTGCTGCTGCGCCGGCTGCAGGGTCTGGGCATCCGGTCGATCTCGGGCGATATCGTGCTCGACCAAAGTGCTTTCGAGCCGATCGAAGCCGACCCCGCCAGCTTTGATGGCGAGCCACTGCGCCCCTACAACGCTGCGCCCGAGGCCCTCCTGCTCAACTTCAAAGCGGTGGTCATGACCTTTGCGCCCCAGCAAGGCACGGGCACTGCGACGGTGCAGTTTGACCCGCCCCTGGCGGGCGTGCAGATGCAGGCCCGGGTGCCGCTCGGTAACGCGGACTGCGGCAACTACCGGGCCTTGCTCAAGGCCGATTTTTCTGACCCGCGTCGCATCGGCTTTGCTGGCAGCTACCCGGCCAGCTGTGGGGAAAAGACCTGGGCGCAAGCCTACGCCGACCCTTCCAGCTACAACGAACGGGCCGTTGCGGGCCTGTGGCAGGAAATGGGGGGCAAACTCGGCGGCGTGGTGCGTACCGGGCGCTTGCCAGCAGCCTTGAGCAGCCCGCTGGCCGAACCCCTGTTTGAACTGACCTCGCCGCCGCTGGCCGAAGTGATCCGGGACATCAATAAATACAGCAACAACGTCATGGCGCAGCAGCTGTTTCTCACCCTGAGCCTGCCCGAGCGCGCCCCGGGTGGCGTCGCCGTGCCCAATGCCGTTGATTCTGCGGCGCAACTTTTCAAACCCGCCTCGCGCCAAGCCTCGCGTGAGCTTGTGGCGCGCTGGTGGAGCGAGCGAATTGGTCCCGGAGCGCCCTTGCTCGACAACGGAGCCGGTCTGTCGCGCGAAGGGCGCATCAGCGCCCAGGCCCTGGCCGCCCTGCTGCAAAACGCCTACCGCTCGCCGCTGATGCCCGAACTGATGTCCTCGCTGCCGATTGTGGGCATTGACGGCACGCTCAGGCGCAGCCGCGCCCAAGCCCAGGGCAACGCCCACCTTAAAACCGGAAGCCTGCGCGATGTCAACGCCATCGCTGGTTACGTGCACGCGGCCAGCGGCAGGCTCTATGTGTTGGTGGCCATCGCCAACCACAGCAATGCGGCGGCGGCGCGCCCCGCCTTCGAAGCCCTGGTTGATTGGGCAATCAACGACAATCAAACATCAAACGGACGCTGAGCGTCCCATCCCAACACTTCAATCCCATGAATCTGACTGACCTGTTCGGCACCCTGGCCGCCGTCCTCACTACCGCCAGCTTTTTGCCCCAGGCCTGGCATACATTCAAAACCCGCGACGTGAGCGGCATCTCACTGGGCATGTACAGCGTGTTCACCACCGGTGTGGCCTGCTGGCTGGTGTATGGCTATTTGCTGGGCGCCTGGCCCATCGTCATCGCCAACGTCGTGACACTGACCCTGGCCAGCGCGATTCTGGTCATGAAGCTGCGCTTTCGGTAGCCCGGCACTCTGGCGCAGTGCCCGTCGGACCCTCCAATTCGGCTCCCGCGGCGACCATGTGCCGGCACCCAAGGGGTATTCCCCAATGGGCCGCATTCCGATTCCACCCTACGATCGGTTGCGAAATCGAAACAACCGTGCCATTTTGTACGGTTTTCGCCCAATCCCTGTTTTTTTGGAGATGTCGAATGGCTTATTTCAAGGCTTCGTGGGCTGCGCTGGGCGCAGCAGTTCTGGTGGCGGCTTGCGGTGGCGGGGGTGATGGAAATCAGGCTCCCGCGGTCAGCTACAGTGCCGTCGTCTCCTTTGGCGACAGCCTGAGCGATGCGGGGACCTATAAAGTCGGCCCAGTCGCCGCCCTGGGCGGTGGCTTGTTCACAGTCAATGGCATTGGCGGCTCGGTTGGCGCAGACCCCGTTCCCAGCTACAACTGGGCACAACTGGTCTCTGCCGCCGCGGTCGGAAAAATCAATTGCTCAGCACGCACTGGTGGGTTTGGCGTTGCTGAGGCGACCATTCCGGGTTGCACCAACTACGCGCAAGGCGGCTCTCGCGTCACCGACCCGGTCGGCCCTGGCAACAAGGGCAAAACGGGGACAGTCTTCAATGCAGCCCAGACCGAGCCCGTAGTGGCCCAACTGGGCTATTTTCTTGCCGATGCTGGCGGTAGCTTTACCGGCAAGGAACTGGTTACCGTTCTGGCGGGGGCCAACGACATTTTCGGTCAAACCGGAATTTTAACGGCGAACGCCACCTTGGTGGGTGGCCAGGCGTTGGGTACGTCCTTGGTGACTCAACTTATCAGCGGCCTGGCGCCGGCTAATCAGGCGACGGCCCAAGTCGCCATTGGCACCGCCATAGCCACAGAATCAGCCAACCCGGCCGCCACCCCGACCAGCATCATTACAGCAGCCATCACGGCGGCTGGGACGGATGCGTTTGTCAACACTTACGCTAACCCCAACCTTGCCAACGCCGCGGCAATTGGAGCCAACGCCGGGGCCGCTGCAACAGCCGCAGGCAATGCCTATGCGGCGGGCGCTGGTGCGCAGGCTGCCGTGACGGGAATGGTTACCGCTGCTGGCCAACTGGTCGCACAAGTGCAGGCCATGGCCACCAAGGGTGCCAAGCACATCGTCGTGGTAAATCTTCCCGATGTCAGCCAAACTCCTTTTGCCAGGGCCACCATCGTTTACAACACAGATGGCTCAGTGAAAGACAGCTCGCAGCAGCAGCTGGTTTTGGCCATGACCACGGCATTCAATCAAGCGCTGCAAGCCGGTTTGGCCGTTGCACCGGACACGGCCTCCAATGGCATCCTGCTGGTGGACGTATTTTCTGAAAACAAACGTCAACTGGCTGACCCTGCGCACTATGCTTTGGTGAACATCAAGGACGTAGCCTGCGACCTGACTTCGCCCGCCAATGCGTTTGCAACACCGGGCAAGGCCGACGGCAGTTCACTGGTGTGCAACACCAACAATCGGATCCCGGGTGACACCTCGCACTACATGTTTGCCGACGGCGTCCACCCAACGCCTTATGGCCACAAGCTTCTGGCCCAATATGTCACCCAAAAATTGGTTCTGGCCGGCTGGCTCTGAGCAACTGAATTTCAAGGATTACCTTTATGAAAACCCAAATGAAGTTCCTCGCTGTTGCAGCGATGGCCATGGCCGCTGGAAGTGTTGTTGCTCAAACAGCGGGCACCTTGATGATGCGCGCTGGCGTGACCCAAATTGCGCCCGATGTGACCAGCAGTTGCATGACCGCCCCCGATTTTGGCAACGGCCCTGCCGGTTGCACCAAGAGTGACGTCAGTTCCGACACGCAGGTGGGTGGCGGCGTGACCTACATGTACACCGATCACATTTCAGTTGATCTTCCCCTGGCAACACCGTTCAAACACAAAATCCTTGGCGCTGGCTCCATGGCCGGGGCTGGCGAGTTGGGCACGGTGAAGGCACTGCCGGTGACGGTCTTCTTGCAGTACCGCTTTCTGGAAACCAATGCCAAGTTCCGACCCTATGTGGGTTTGGGCCTCAGCTACGCCTACTTCTACGGTGAAGAAGGCAGTGGTCGTTTGACCGCAACCACCAACCCGGGTGGTCCACCCACCAAGCTCAGCGTTGACTCCAAGTTCATTGTGGTCCCGCAAATTGGCGCCACGCTGGCATTAAACGACAAGTGGTTCATTGATATGGCGTTCAGCAAGGCCAAACTCAACACGACCACGCGTATGTCAACCGGGCAAACCATGAATGTCGATCTTGACCCATCCACCTACAGTATTGCGGTGGGCTACAAGTTCTGACCACAGCCAGAGCTACTGAGCTCTTGCATGGTGAAGCCCCGCTGGTCGGGGCTTTTTTTGGCCCGTCGAGCAGTTTCCGCAGCGATCCGTGTTCGCAATATTGTGCGGACCTGGGCGTCAATGATATCGGTCGGCTGCGGCGAGGGTTGGCGGGCTCTGCAGGATTGCACCCGGTCAGTCCAAGTCGACCTTTGCCTCATGAAACCGCACCAAATTTGAGCCCTCTTTTTTGGCTTGATACATCGCGGCATCAGCCCGCCCGATCACCGCATCCTGGCTGACTTCGTTGCCACTGAAAACAGTCACCCCGATGCTCGCGGTGCAAGAAATATCAAAAGTGACGCCCGCACTTCCCGCGATGCTGACATGCGCCGGGAATGGTTGCGACATGGCACTCTGGATCTTTTGCGCCACGATGTCGGCCTGTGCCCGAGACGCGACATCATCGGCGGCCAACTCGTTGATCATCAGGATGAACTCATCGCCTCCAAAACGCGCCACCGTGTCGATTTCACGCACGCAGTTGGTCAATCGTCGCGCCACTTCCACCAACAGCAAATCTCCAGTGGCATGCCCATGCGTGTCGTTGATTGACTTGAAATCGTCCAGATCGACAAATATGAGCGCGCCATAGACTGTGCTGCGTTTGCTGGAGGCGATGGTCTGGCTCAGGCGGTCAATCAGGAGACGGCGGTTCAGGAGCTTGGTAAGCGGGTCATAGAACGCCATCTGACGAATCTGATCCTCCATCTGTCTGCGCCGCTCGATTTCCTTCTCGGCAAGCAAGAGCGCTTTCTTTGTGCCCTGAGTGAGGTAATAGGTCAGACCGCTGGTGAACCCGAACAGGGCTGTAAAGGTGATCCATTGCGTCACGCCAACGCCCTGAAAAGGCTGGCGAAGCCACCCGCGGTTTTCTGCCACGATCAATCCCAACACGGACAGGGATGCAGCGGCAGTGCCGACCAGTATCCCGCGCAAGTCATAGAGCGAACCCGTCATCAGGATCCAAAAAACAAGGATGGCTGCGGTCGGTGTGCGAATGGTTCCGATGCTGGCAGTAGCGCCCGTGATGTAGACAAGACCAAACAGGACCAACCCGGCGCGGGCCAATGCCACCCTGCCGTTGCGCAGCCAGCGCAAAAACTGCAGGAACATCACGCACGCAAAAAGATCAATGATCAAGGTACTGGTCGGCGTCGTCCCTCCAAACACAGCGCCGGCCATGACCACCAACGCGAATGCGATGCACATAAGGCTGATCACATTGATCAACATCGCCTGGCGCGTCTTCTCTTCATCACCCTCAAACACAGGCGGTGCCAGCCAGTTCGCAATTGCCGTCATGCCAAACCCCCTGAATCTTGCCTTTGTGCGGTGAGTTTAAGCCCTGCGCGATGCCCGCAGGTCAACGACCTAGAATCGAACAGGAATATGAAAAAAATCACAAGCAGCAGCAAATTTTCACTGCCTGTTGTCATTGTTGGTGGCGTCGGTGTACTAACATTTATGATTTTCGGTCCGGGCGCCGGCGAAGACGCGATCAATGTGAAGGTGCCATCGTTTTCACCATTGGCAACAGCGGGCGAAGCGGCATTCAATGTCAATTGCGCCGTATGTCATGGGAAAAATGGCGGCGGCGGCACCAAGCTGGCCCCGCCGCTTGTTCACGACACCTACAACTCCGGCCATCACCCCGACGAATCCATTCGCGCGGCGGTGCACAACGGTACGACCCAACACCACTGGCACTTCGGGAATATGCCGCCAGCCCCCCAGGTCACCGACGCACAGTTGACGCGAATCATTCAATACATTCGCGAATTGCAGGAAGCCAACGGTATCGTGGCCCGCACTCATCAAATGTGAGTTGTGGTTTTCTCGATCTGAAATCAGCCTCACCCCTTGGAGGCTCTTTTCAACCGGTCCCGCACACCCTCCCACTCGGGCGAATCGGGTGGGGTTTCAATCCAGATCAGCTTGACGCCCTGGGCGTCGAACTCGCGCAGCACGGCAAAGAGTTGCTGCGCGGTGGCCGGTGCGTCGTCGGGCATGCGTCTGCGCAGCACCTTGGTGGAGCGGGTGGTGAGGATGTTGCGCGAATAGGTGGCAATCAGCGGGGCTGTGGCGGCTGCGCGATCGGCGTCGGCGCCGAGCAGGTCCAGCGCGGTCTGCATGGATTTGGCATCCATCAAGCGGACTTTGGCATTGGGCGCATAGTGCGACTCCAGTGTGCCCGAAGCACGGGGGGCGAGCGAGCCCTGAGCGGGCAGTTCATCCTGTGAGAGCACGACTTGTCCGCACACCGCCTGCACCTGCTCGCGGGTGATGGCGCCCGGGCGCAGCAGCACGGGCTGGCCTCGCGTGCAGTCGATGATGGTGGACTCGATGCCCACGGTACAGGCGCCGCCGTCGAGCACGCTGAGTTCTTCACCAAATTCACTTTGCACGTGCGCGGCCGTGGTCGGGCTGACCCGGCCAAATTGATTGGCACTGGGGGCGGCAATGCCCCATACCGGCTTGCGCGTGGCTCCGGTTTCGTCGGTGGGCGCAGAACAGGCCTTGAGCAGGGCTTGCGCGACCGGGTGGGAGGGGCTGCGCAGGCCCACGGAATTCTGTCCGCCAGTGGCAGCAGTCGCTACGTTCGGGCGGCGCGGCAGGATGAGTGTCAGCGGCCCGGGCCAGAAAGCGGTCATCAGTCGGGCGGCAAAGTCAGGCACGCTGCTGGCAAAGTGCACCACGCAGGACGCATCAAGCACATGAACGATCAGCGGGTGGTCCGCCGGGCGGCCCTTGGCGGCAAATATCTTGGCTACGGCTTGAGCGTTGTCGGCGTTGGCGGCCAGGCCGTAGACGGTCTCGGTGGGCAGGCCCACCAGCTCGCCCGAACGAATCAGGTCGGCAGCAACCGCTATGGCCGTGGACGCGTTTCCATCCAGAATCATACTGACACCTGGCCTCAGAACGGCGCAATTCCCAGCAGCGCGCAAGCAGCCAACGCCGTGGACTGCACGTCGGCCACGGTGGCGCCGGTGATGGTGAGGTGGCCCATCTTGCGCCCAGGCCGGGCCTGAAGCTTGCCATACAAATGCAGGTGCGTGCCGGGCAGGGCCAGCACCTGGTCCCAGGGGGGCGGGGCATCGTTAACCCACAGGTCCCCCAGCAGGTTGAGCATGATGGCCGGGCTGTGCTGGCGCGGTTGCACCAGAGGCAAGCCGACCAGGGTGCGTACCTGCAGGTCAAACTGCGAGAGATCGCAGGCGTCCAGGCTGTAGTGGCCGCTGTTGTGCGGGCGCGGGGCGATCTCGTTGACCACCAGCGAGTCGTCCTCCTGCACGAAAAACTCCACACACAAAACACCCACATACTGCAGCTCATTTGCTATTGATTTAGCAGCTGCAACTGCTTGTCTGGCGAAGGCTTTTGGCAGATTTTGCTCATAAACCTGGGTGACGGCCAGAATCCCGTCGCGGTGCAGATTGAGCTGCACCGGCAGGTTCACGCAGGCGCCGTCCCAGCCACGCGCCACAATCACCGAGCACTCGGCTTGGAGCGGCAGCATTTTCTCCAGCACGCAGGGCACGCCGTTCAGGGTTTGCCAGGCGTCGGTCAGTTCGGTCCGATTTGCAACGCGCGCCTGGCCTTTGCCGTCGTAGCCCAGTCGGGCGGTTTTGAGAATGCCCGGCAGCAGGTCCTCGGGCACGGTGGCGAGTTGCGCTGCGGTCTCGATCACCGCATAGGGCGCGCAAGGGACTCCACAGCGCACAAAATTCTCTTTTTCTCGGGCCCTGTCCTGGGCAATGGCCACAGCCTGCGCGCCGGGAGCAACTGGGCGCGCCGCGCCCAGGGTCAGCAATGCCGCCGCAGGCACGTTCTCGAACTCGATGGTGATGGCGGCACAGCGTTGCATCAATTGGGCCAGGCCCTGTTGGTCCAGATAGTCGGTCTGAATGTGGAAGTGGCTTACCAGTCCGGCTGGGCTGGCAGGGTCCGGGTCCAGCACCGCCGTGAAGTAGCCCATGGCCTGGGCCGCCTGAACGAACATGCGTCCGAGTTGCCCGCCACCCATCACGCCCAGCGTGGTTTGATGACCGCCGACCTGGTTGCCAGGAAGCAGGCACACGCCCTGGCGCTTGGCGTCGCCGCGTCCAGCTGCACTTGCCGCCGGGATGGCGCTCATAACGCAGGCGGCAAAGTCATGCCACGGGCGATTTCAGTCTGCTCGACCCGAAAGGCGAGCAACTTGGCGCGCAAAGCCGCATCGTGATTGGCCAACATGGCCACTGCAAACAGGGCCGCGTTGGCCGCGCCAGCAGCGCCGATGGCAAAGGTAGCCACCGGGATGCCCTTGGGCATCTGCACGATGCTGTGCAGCGAATCCACCCCCGAGAGGTGCTTGCTGGCCACCGGCACGCCCAGTACCGGCACGATCGTCTTGGCCGCCAGCATGCCCGGCAGATGCGCGGCGCCGCCGGCCCCGGCAATGATGGCCTGCAAACCGCGCTCCTGCGCTCCTTGCGCGTAGGCAAACATGTCGTCGGGCATCCGGTGCGCCGAGACGACGCGGGCCTCGTGCTCAATGCCAAATTGCTGGAGAATGTGCACTGCGTGCTGCAGGGTGTCCCAGTCCGAACTCGAACCCATCACGACGCCGATTTGAATTTTTTTCATGGTTTTGAAACAGAGCCTGCCAGTGCGCTACGCTAGGCGCTTGCAGTCTGCCCCGCAAGTGGTCAGCCTTGAATTTTACTTAACCGTCCCGAGTTGGCAAAAATGATGAACGTAACGATTGAAAACTTTGACGCCGAGGTGGTTGCCGCCTCGATGCAGATTCCCGTCCTGGTGGATTTCTGGGCCCCCTGGTGTGGCCCTTGCAAGGTCGTGGGTCCGCTGCTGGAAAAACTGGAAACAGACTACGCAGGCCGCTTCAAACTGGTCAAGATCGACTCCGATGAACAGCAGGAGCTCAGCCAGGCTTTTGGCATCCGCAGCATTCCCACCTGCATCCTGATGCACCAGGGCAAACCGGTGGACGGCTTCATGGGCGCCCTGCCGGAGGGTCAGATCAAGGAGTTTCTGGACAAGCACCTACCCCCGGGCGAAGTACTGGAGGCCGAAGTGACCAGCGTGGAGGTGGGTGATGCCCCCGACGCCAACGACCCCCACGCCAAACAGGAAGCCCTGCACCAGGCCGTGCTCAAGAATCCGGACGACGACAACGCCCGGTTCGAGTACGTCAAGCTGTTGCTTGAGCACGATCAGGTGGACGATGCCAAGGTGGCTTTCGCCCCGGTCATTGCCAAAGCCGCTCTGGTGCGGCGCTTCGATTCGCTGCAACGCTGGATGCACGCTATTGATTCAATATCTGAATCACAAGATGTGACTAGAGCTAAAGCTGCATTTGACGCAAAGATTGTGGCTAACAAGCGAGATTTCGAGGCCCGCTTTGGCCTGGCCCAGGCGCTGATGGCGGGACAGGAATGGACCGCTGCGATGGATGAGTTGCTCGAAATCCTGATGCGGGACAAAGCCTGGAATAACGAGCTCGCCCGCAAGACCTACGTGGCCATTCTGGACATCATCGAGCCGCCCCCGGTGAAGGTGGCCGACGGGCAAATTCCGCCGGTGGACCCCACCGTGGCGACCTACCGGCGCCGACTCTCCAGCGTGGTGCTGAGCTAACAGTCTGGGCGGGATATCAGGCCGTTAGTCGCGCCAGTGCTTCCTGGTACTTGGCAGCTGTCTTGGCGATGATCTCGTCGGGTACGCGAGGTGCAGGCGGTGTCTTGCTCCAGGGCTTGCCGTCCACCTGGGCCTGCTCCAGCCAGTCGCGCACGAACTGCTTGTCGTAACTGGGCGGGTTGATGCCTTCCTGGTAGCTCTCGGCGGGCCAGAAACGCGAGGAGTCGGGCGTGAGCACTTCGTCCATCAGCGTCAAGGTGCCTTCCTTGTCCAGACCAAACTCGAATTTGGTGTCCGCGATGATGATGCCCTTGGCGGCCGCAATCTCGCTGGCTGCCTGGTACAAGGCAATGCTGATGTCGCGCACCCGCGTGGCCAGGTCCACGCCAATCATCTCCACAGTCTGCTCAAAGGTGATGTTCTCATCGTGGTCCCCGGCTTGCGCCTTTGCCGCAGGGGTGTAAATGGGCTCGGGCAGCTTGCTCGCGTTTTTCAGCCCGGCGGGCAGCTCGACGCCGCAAACCGCCTGGTTCTCCTGGTATTCCTTCCAGCCGCTGCCTGCCAGGTAGCCGCGCACCACCGCCTCAACAGGCAGGGGCTTGAGACGCTTGACCAGCATGGAGCGCCCCACCACTTGCGCCACCTCGGTGGCAGTCACCGCGCTCTCGGGCGCCTCCCCCGTGAGGTGAATCGGGCAAATGTTCAGACCATTGGGGCCGAGTTTGTCGAACCAGAACAGGGCCATTTGCGTTAGCAGCGCGCCTTTGCCGGGAATGGGCTCGCCCATGATCACGTCAAACGCACTCAGACGGTCGCTGGCCACCATGAGGATACGATCTTCGCCCACGGCGTAGTTGTCCCGCACCTTGCCACGGGCCAGCAAGGGCAGAGAGGTGAGTTGGGAGGTGTGCAGGGCGTCGGTCATGGCAAAAACGGTCCGGGTAGGAAATTGGCGGGTTAAAAGCAAAAGGCCCGCTGCGGCGTGTCAACCGGCAGCGGGCCCTGATTATCGCAAGCGCAGAACTCAGTTCACCACTTGGGCGAGTTCGCCGCGCGCATACTGGCCAGCCACCACGATCAGCGTGTGGCCCTTGATCTTGGCGCCCTGGCCTTCGCAGCCAAACTCGATGTAACGTTGCTTGCACAAAGCCTTGGCCGCCTCGCGGGCCGGCTTGAGCCAGTCCCGGGCATCGAACTTCTCGGGGTTCTCGGCCATGAATTTGCGCACAGCAGCGGTCATGGCCAGGCGGATGTCAGTGTCAATATTGATCTTGCGCACCCCGTACTGAATGGCCTTTTGAATCTCTTCCACCGGCACGCCATAGGTTTCCTTCATCTTGCCGCCATACTGGTTGATGATGGCCAGGGACTCCTGCGGCACGCTGGAGGAACCATGCATGACCAGATGGGTATTGGGCAGGCGCTTGTGAATCTCCATCACGCGGTCAATGGCCAGAATGTCGCCCGTGGGCTTGCGGGTGAACTTGTAGGCGCCGTGGCTGGTGCCAATGGCGATCGCCAACGCATCGAGTTGGGTGCGTTTGACAAAATCGGCCGCCTGCTCGGGATTGGTCAGCAACTGCTCGCGGGTCATGGTGTCTTCCGTGCCATGACCGTCTTCCTTGTCGCCCTTCATGGTCTCCAGGGAGCCCAGGCAGCCCAGTTCGCCTTCGACGGTGACGCCCGTGGCGTGCGCCATGTCCACCACCTTGCGGGTGACTTCCACGTTGTACTCGTAGCTGGCAATGGTCTTGCCATCGGCCTCAAGGCTGCCGTCCATCATGACCGAGCTGAAACCCAGGTTGATCGCGCCCTGGCAGATTTCGGGGCTTTGCCCGTGGTCCTGGTGCATGACCAGCGGAATGTGCGGATAGGCTTCAATGGCAGCCTGGATGAGGTGCTTGATGAAGGCCTCGCCCGCGTACTTGCGCGCTCCGGCGCTCGCTTGCAGGATCACCGGCGAGCCCACCTCGTCGGCGGCAGCCATGACGGCTTGCACCTGCTCCAGGTTGTTGACGTTGAATGCCGGAATGCCGTAGCCATTGGCGGCGGCGTGGTCGAGCAGTTCGCGCATGGAAACGAGAGCCATGATGGTGTCCTTAATAAATCAGCCACTGAGCCGTGGCGCTGGGCAATTTTAGCGCCTGCACCGCCAGCACGGCTCCCTGCTTGGCATTGCAGGGCTTTAAGCATGGCTTAATATGCGGGCCGGACAATCCCCCCTGCACTTAACCGGACTTGATCATGAAATTGCAAATCACACTGCTGGCCAGCCTGCTGTTCCTGCTGCCCAACTTGGTGCAAGCCCAAACCGGGTCGCAGGGCAAACCCAGCGCCGCAAAGGCTGAACGTCCGGCGGCAGTGGGTTTCAGCCGTGAAAATCCGGCCGACGCCTGCACCACCGCCCCGCGCAGCGAATGGTTGCCAGAAGACGAGATGAAGCTGCTGGCCACGCACCGTGGCTACCGCATCAAGACCTTCAAGATCGCCAAGGGCAATTGCTATGAGGTTTATGGCTTTAACCGCGACAACCAGATTGTCGAGGCCTACTTCCACCCGGTCACGTCGCGCCTGGTGCGGCAAAACATCGCCCACTGAACGCGCCCTCCACCAGCCCAAATAGCTGCTTTTGCAGGCGCGATGACAAGCGGCACGCACGACGGCCTGGACCAGCAGGTCAGCGCCACGCTCGCGGGCTCCTGGAAAGCCCTGTTTCTGACCGAGTTGTTCCAGGGTGCCGGACTGCTGGCGCTCTTTCTTTTGCTGCTTGAAGCCGTCTCTGAGTGGGGCGAGGTTTTCAGTAAACCCGACGTTTACGTGCTGCTCGTCGTGGCCCTGGGCCAAAGCGCCGTGCTGGCCTGGCGCAGCTTCAAGGGCCTGGCCCAGCCCTGGTGGAGCCGTCTGGTGGGTCTGGGGTTTTATGCCGCAGTCGAAGCCCCCATCGAGGGCTACTCTTTTTTCGTGGCCCCCCATCACATCGCCTTCGCCGTGCTGATGCTCGTCTATGCCTGGGGCACGGCGCTCGAAGCGCGCGCAAGCACGCCCTCCGCCAGCGGCGTGACCGGGGTGATTTTGTCGCGTGCCGCACAGGGCCTGGGGCCAGTTCTTTTTTACATCGCCCTGGAGATCGGAACCGCGCCCTGGGCGCAGGGTGTGTCTGATTTCTTCAGCTCCACCTCTCACGCTTTCCTGCTGGCGTTGGCGGTGACCCAGACCGGCGCCCTGATCGCCCTGGCCCTGGTGGCGCGGGGGCAGCAAACCGTGATTGGCGACCTGCTGCACCAGCTCAAGATGCTGTCGCGCTGGGGCTTTGGCAGCCGCGTGGCGCAGGAGGTGCTGCGCGAGAGTGGCACCCGCGCCGCAGTGCGGGTGGAGCGGGCCATCGGATTCATTGATGTGCGCGGATTCACCGCCTGGAGTGAGGCCAGGCCCCCCGAAGAAGTCATTGCCATGCTCAACCACTTTTACGGCGCGGTGTTGACCACCTGTGCAGGCGAGTTGATCAAGTCCAAGATGAGCGGCGACGAAGTGCTGGTCGTGCTGTCGGCCAACAATGCGGCCCGTCACACTCTGCAGCGGGCGCTGGCTGCGGCCATGGCCGCGGTTGAGCCGCTGCATTTGTCGGCCGGAGCGGGCCTATGGATCGGCCCGGTGGTGGAGGGCTTTTTTGGGGCGCAAACCGCGCCCATTCACGACGTGATTGGTGACACCGTCAACACCGCCAAGCGGTTGTGTGACCATGCCCAGGGTGGGCAGTTACTCGCCGGTCCGCTGTCGAGTCTTTCGGATACTGAGGCCGACCAGGTCAGCATCAGCGCCAAGGGCAAGACCCAACCGGTGACGGCCGCGAGGTACCGCGCGAGCCCAAACCCCTAGGGCACCTGGCAAATCTTGAGCATGTTGGTGCCTCCGGGCGAGCCCATCGGCTCGCCACAGGTGATGGCGTACACGTCACCAGACTGGACAATGCCACGGGTCTTGAGGTAGTTCTCAGCCTCGCCCAGTGCGGTGTCGCGCTCGGCGCTGGTATCGACAAACAGGGGACGCACGTTGCGGTACAGGGTCATCTTGCGCTGGGTCGCCACCTTGGTGGTCAGCGCGTAAATTGGAACCTGGATCAGGTGGCGGCTCATCCACAAGGCGGTGGAGCCGCTGTCGGTCATGGCCACGATCGCCTTGGCACCCAGGTGATGGGCCGTGAACAGCGCGCCCATGGCGATGGTCTGATCAATGCGCCGGAAGGTCTTGCCGGTGAAGTCGGCCTCCAGCTCGAAGTCCTCGCCACTTTCGGCCGCGTGGCAAATCTTGGCCATTTCCATCACGGTCTCCAGCGGATACTTGCCCGCTGCGGTTTCCGCCGAGAGCATGACCGCATCGGTGCCGTCAAGCACTGCGTTGGCCACGTCGCTCACTTCGGCCCGCGTGGGCACCGGATTGGTGATCATGGACTCCATCATCTGGGTGGCCGTGATGACCACCCGGTCATGCTCGCGGGCCAGCTTGATCATGCGTTTTTGCAGAGCCGGCACCGCCGCGTTGCCGACTTCGACGGCCAGATCACCGCGCGCCACCATGATGCCATCGCTGGCGAGCAAAATCGCCTCCAGATGCGGAATCGCCTCGGCGCGCTCGATTTTTGCGATCAGGCCGGGCCGGTGCCCGAACTCCGCCGCCGCGACATTGCACAACTGGCGTGCCATCTCCATGTCAGTGGCGGTTTTGGGGAAACTTACGGCCACGTAGTCGGCCTGAAAGCTCATGGCGGTGCGGATGTCGTCCATGTCCTTGGCCGTGAGCGCGGGCGCAGTCAAACCGCCACCGAGCTTGTTGATGCCCTTGTTGTTCGACAGTTCACCGCCGAGCTTGACGGTGGTGTGAATCGCCTCGCCCCGGACGGCATCGACCGTGATCACAATCAACCCGTCGTTGAGCAAGAGCACGTCACCGGCCTTGACCTCTCGCGGCAGGGCTTTGTAGTCCAGTCCCACCGCGTCAATGTCACCGAGTTCCGTGCGCGCGGCGTCAAGCAGAAATTTCTGGCCCGGCTCGAGAAAAATCTTGCCCGTGGCGAACTTGCCAACCCGTATTTTGGGGCCCTGCAGGTCAGCCATGATGCCGACCTCGCGGCCGGCCCGGTGGGCCGCTTCACGCACCATCTTGGCGCGGTCAATATGATCCTGCGCCGTACCGTGGCTGAAGTTCAGGCGCACCACATTGACGCCGGCGCGAATCATCTGCTCGAGCAGTGCGGGGTCGCTTGAAGCGGGTCCAAGGGTGGCAACAATTTTTGTGGCGCGACGGGGCATGAGTTTCTCTCCTGGTAACGGTTCTGTCATTCTCACATGGAAGTGGTTACACCGCAGCATCATCGCGAACCGCACTGGTGACCCGAGCCCGCGTCGAAATCGGGACGAACGCGCCCTCAGGCTGCGCTCGCCTGGACTGCCGTCCGGTGGATTCAAGCGGCGTTGGCGCGGCGCTCCAGAATTTCAAAAGCCGGCAGGGTTTTGCCCTCCAGCACTTCCAGAAACGCGCCGCCGCCAGTGGAGATGTACCCAATCTGGTTTTCAATGCCGTACTTGGCAATGGCGGCCAGGGTATCGCCACCACCGGCAATCGAAAA
Organism: uncultured beta proteobacterium; assembly: GCA_963784775.1. Lineage (GTDB taxonomy): Bacteria > Pseudomonadota > Gammaproteobacteria > Burkholderiales > Burkholderiaceae_C > Rhodoferax. Next base: position 53,167 of record CAWAST010000009.1, read on the forward strand.
CGCCGACGATTCGGCAATTGCGTGGGCAATGACTTTGGTGCCGTTTTCAAAAGCGGCAAACTCGAACACGCCGACCGGGCCATTCCAGACGATGGTGCCCGCCGCCTTGAGCTGTTCTGCCAGCGCCGCGGCGGTCTGCGGACCAATGTCCAGGATCAGATCGTCGTGCGCCACCTCGGTGGCCGCCTTGACGGTGGCCACGGCATCGGCGGCGAAGGTTTTGGCTGTGACTACATCCGTGGGGATGGGAACGGCCGCGCCGCGCGCCTTCATCACCTCGATCACCGCCTTGGCCTGATCGATCAGATCGGGCTCGGCCAGGCTCTTGCCGATGTTCAAGCCCGCGGCAAGCATAAAGGTGTTGGCGATGCCACCGCCCACGATGAGCTGGTCCACCTTGTCGGCCAGGCTCTTGAGGATGGTGAGCTTGGTCGAGACTTTGGAGCCCGCCACAATGGCGACCAGGGGCCGCTTGGGATTCGCCAGCGCCTTGCCGATCGCGTCCATCTCAGCGGCCAGCAGCGGCCCGGCACAGGCTACCTTGGCAAACTGTGCAATGCCGTAGGTGGAAGCCTCGGCGCGATGGGCCGTGCCAAAGGCGTCGTGTACAAAAATATCGCACAGGGCAGCCATTTTCCTGGCCAGATCCTCATTGTTCTTCTTCTCGCCCTTGTTGACGCGGCAGTTCTCCAGCAGCACCAACTGGCCCGGTGCCAGCTCGACGCCCGCAACCCAGTCGGCCTGCACCGGCACCTCGCGGCCCATGAGTTCCCCCATGCGCCTGGCAACGGGTGCCAGGGAGTCCGAGGGCTTGAATTCACCCTCGGTGGGACGGCCAAGGTGCGAGGTCACCATCACCGCCGCGCCGGCGTCCAGCGCCATCTGGATGCAGGGAATGGAGGCGCGGATGCGGGTGTCCTCGGTGATGTGCCCGCTGTCGTCCTGCGGCACGTTGAGATCGGCGCGAATGAAGACACGCTTGCCTTTGACCCGACCTTGGGCGCACAAATCGGAAAAACGGATGACGCTCATGAAAATCTCCTCACAGACTAAAAACCAGTACGCAAATTGTAGGAGCCGCGATTGCGCGCTACCAGCCCAGGCCCAGATGCAGGGGCAGGTACACGGCCATTCCCACCACGATGGTCCCCAGCACGGCCTGCCCTGCACCTTTGCGCCAATAGAACCAGGCGACACCGGCCGCGGCGGCGAACATTCGGGCGTCCTGCCAGGTGCTGATGAGGCTGCCCTGGGTCATCACGATCTCCGGCGCGATCACGGCCGACAGCGCCGCGATGGGCGCGTACTGCAAGCCGCGCTGAGCCCAGAGCGGCAGTGTCCAGGGCTTGTTTGAGATAAAAAAGAAGGCGCGGGTCAGCACCGTCACGGCAGTGAGTCCGATGATGACGGCGATGGTCCACAGGTCGCTTTGGCCGCTCATGCCTGCTCCCTTTGGTGCCGCCAGCGGTCTTCAATCAGGAGACTGAGCGCCACCGCCGCTGCGATGGCCACCAGGATGTTGAGCTTGAACGGCAGGGCAAAGGCCACGATGGCCGCCACCGCCGCCAGGCCAGCAGAGACCAGACGCAACCGGGTGGAAGCAAGCGAACACAAGATCCCCAGCAGCGCCAGAATGCCGGCAAAACCCAGGCCCCAGTGAGTGGGGATGAAGTTGGCCAGCACGACGCCAATGATGCTGCAACCCACCCACGCCACCCAGTTCACGCCGCAGTTGCCCGCCAGGTAGGCTTGCTGGGCCCGCCATTGCGCCGGCTCACTGCCTGCGTGAGGAAAACGCCGCGTGAACAACACGTAGCTCAGGTCGGTGGTGAGGTAGCCGGTGACCAGGCGTTGCCCCAGCGGCAGATGCATGAGGTAAGGGCGCAAATGGGCGCTGAACACCACAAAGCGCAGGTTGACGCAAAAACCGGTGGCCAGGATCACCCACATCGGCGCGCCCGCAACCAGGAGCGGGATGGCGGCAAGTTGCGAGCTGCCTGCAAACACGAAAACGCCCATCAGCAGGGCCTCAAGCGTGCTCATGCCGGACTTGACCATGGCCACGCCCATCATCAAACCCCAGGCAGCGATCCCCGGGGCAGCGCCCATGGAGTCCAGGGCACCCCGGCGAAACTCGGGGTGACGCAGCTGCGCTTGGGAAAACAGCACTATGAACCGCGGCTCTTAAAGACCATGCCCGGCTGCAGATCAAAGCCGTGCAGGAACTCGGCCGCACTCAAACGCTTGCCACCGGGGCGCTGCAATTGTGTCAGCATCACTATTGATTTCATAGCTGCAACTGCAATACCCTCCTGGGCTACAAGCAATATTTCTCCAAATTTTGCACTGGCGCGCGGAATCCCGGACTGAATTTGCGCACCCCAGACCTTGAGGGTTTCGCCCTGCACTGTCGCCACCGCTCCGGGGAACGGGTTGAAGGCGCGCACGCGGCGCGTGATTTCCTGAGCGCTTTGGGTCCAGTCGATTGCGGCCTCCACTTTCTCTACCTTGTGGGCATAGGTGACGCCCTCGGCAGGTTGTGGCACCGGTCTGGATCGACCCGTCTGCGCTTTTTCCAGTGCCAGCAGGATCAACCGTCCGCCCAGAACCGCCAGACGGTCGTGCAGGCTGGCGGTGGTGTCGGCAGCGGTGATCGGGACGGTATGCGCCATCAACATGTCGCCCGTGTCCAGGCCCGCGTCCATTTGCATGATGGTGACACCGGTCTCGATGTCACCAGCCTCAATGGCCCGGTGAATGGGTGCGGCGCCACGCCAACGCGGCAAGATGGAGGCGTGAATGTTCAGGCAACCGTACTTGGGGTGATCGAGCGTTCCGCCGCCCATCGCATCAAGCACCCACTGGGGCAGGATCAGTCCGTAAGCGGCCACCACCATGGCATCGGCCTGCGCGGCTTCAATCGCGGAACGCGCAATGGCAGCGTCTTGCGGGTATTTGCCGTCTAAACGCAGGCTGCGTGGCTGCGCCAGTGCCAGCCCTTTGTCCAGGGCGAACTGCTTGACGCTGGAGGCCTGCAACTTCATGCCACGCCCGCCAGGGCGGTCAGGCTGGGTCAGAACCAGCGCAATTTCGTGCCCGGCTGAGTGCAGGTGATCCAGCGCAACACGGGCAAACTCGGGGGTTCCCGCAAAAATCAACCTCATCGGCTGTCCTCGCGCTGGGCCTTAAGCATCTTTTTGCGAATCCGGTCGCGCTTGAGTGGTGAGAGGTACTCGACGAACACCCGACCCATCAGGTGGTCCATTTCATGCTGGATGCACACCGCAAGCAGGCCATCGGCCTCGACCAGGCGTGAAACTCCCTGGCCGTCCAGGGCGCTGACCTTGACCGAGTCAAAGCGCAGTACCCCGTCATAAATGCCGGGCACCGACAGACAGCCTTCTTCATTGAGATGTGTCTCGGCACTGCTCCAGACCAATTCCGGGTTGATCAGCACCAACGGTGAGTCGCGCTCTTCGGAGACATCGATGACAATCAAACACTGATGCACATCGACTTGCGTGGCGGCCAGTCCGATGCCTTTGGCCTCGTACATGGTTTCGAGCATGTCGGCAACGAGCGTTTGCACGCGCGAATCGACCACCTCGATGGCCTTGGCCACGGTGTGCAGTCTAGGGTCTGGAAAACAGAGAATGGGCAATAGGGCCATGGTTGATCGATCAGTCTGGGACGGCATTCGTCGGGGACAGCAGCCGTGGCCTGCCCCGGGAAAATTGAAATAATGTCGCTATTTTCGCCACTTTTGAAGCGTCTGTAACAAAGCTGGAACAGAAAACGTTGCCGAATCAAGGGCTTGAGTGCAAAATTGCGCGTAACTTATCAGGACTTCCCCGGGTCTGGCCAAGCCGTTGCGCCAAGCCCCGAACGGCCCAAAGACAATAGCAGCACAGCGAAATATGACAATACACATGATGGCCAGATCCCAAATCGCAACAGCGGTCCTCGCTGCTCTGACCGTGACCCTGGCGGCATCCCCCACCCAAGCCCAGAACTACCCGGTCACAACCGCGCAAAAGGCAACAGCGGCGCAAGTGGCCCAGGCCGGCGTTCCGTTGAGTGAACTCTCCGCCAATGCGCCGGACCGCTACACCGTCAAACGAGGGGACACGCTGTGGGACATCTCCGGCTTGTTTCTCAAGAGCCCTTGGCGCTGGCCCGAGTTGTGGGGCATGAACCTCAATGAGATCAAAAATCCCCATCTGATCTATCCGGGCCAGCAACTGGTGCTGGAGAAAAAAGATGGGCGCGCCACGCTGCGCATGGCGCAGTCCGGCGCGGAAGGCACGCCGCCCACAGACACCGTGCGTTTGTCGCCCCGAACCCGCGCCGAGACACTGGCCAGTGACGCTTTGCCCACGCTCAAAAGTCACCTGATCGAGCCTTTCCTGGCCGAACCAATCATCGTGGATGAAAACGGACTCAAAAGGGCACCGCGCATTGTGGCCGCCCAGGATGAGCGGGTGTTACTGACCCGCGGCGACCGGGCCTATGCCCGCGGTTCAGATGGCGACACACTGGTGGACGATCCCACCAAAAAGCAAAAAGCTTACCGTGTGTTTCGCAACGCCACGCCCCTGAAGGACCCCGACAACGGTCAGATTCTGGGCTATGAGGCGCAGTATGTCGGCAAGGCCTTGCTGGTTCGCGGCGAATCCACCCAGGAATCGACCGACAAGAGCGGCAAGCCCCGCACCGACATTGTTCCGGCCACCATTGATATCGTCCTGGCCAAGGAAGAAATGCGCGTGGGCGACCGGCTGCTGCCCGAACCGGAGCCGCAATATCTCAACTACACACCCCACACGCCCCAGGGCCCGATGAACGCGCGCATCGTCTCGGTGTACGGCAGCGCGGTGGTCAATGCGGCCCAGAACCAGGTGGTGGTGGTCAACCGGGGAACCCAGGACGGCCTGGAGCGCGGGCATGTGCTCGAGATTCTCAAAGACGGCGCCCGCCTCATCGACAAGACCGATCCGGCCCGCCCCGAGATGAAACTGCCTGACGAACGCAATGGCTTGCTGATGGTGTTTCGCACCTTTGACAAACTCTCCTACGCTCTGGTACTGGAAATCACCTCCGGCGTGAAAGTCGGCGACCGCCTGGTCAACCCACGCTGAGCAACCCGGACATAGCCGCTGATGGAGCGCCACGAGCTTGGTAGCTGGCTGCGGCTGCTGCTGACCCCGGGTGTTGGCAACGACTCGGCACGCAGGTTGCTTGCCGCTTTTGGCTTGCCCGCGGCCATCTTCGACCAATCCACAACCGCGCTCACCCAGGTCGTGAGCCAGGCGCAGGCAACCGCACTGCACGCAGAGCCCGAGCAGTTGGCGGCGTTGCTGGAGACAAGCTGGACCTGGCTGCAGGAGTCTGGCGAGGGGTATGCCCAACGTCGCATTGTCGTTTTGGGCGATATGGACTACCCCGAGTCGCTCTTGTCGATGGAAGATCCGCCCCTAATGCTGCACTTGTTGGGCGCCGGGAAACTTACACCAAAATCGTCAATATTCCCCGCCAACATTGCATATAGTGCTAATAATTTCATAGCGCAAACCCTGGCCCACAGCATTGCCGTCGTGGGCAGTCGCAATCCCACGCCGCAGGGTGTGGCGAACGCCAGGCAATTTGCCAGGGCGCTGGGAATGGCCGGGCTGACCGTGGTTTCCGGGCTTGCGCTGGGAGTCGACGGTGCTGCCCATGAAGGTGCGCTGGACGCCGCCGAGGCTGACCCGGACCGCCTGGCCACGGTGGCCGTGGTGGGCACGGGGCTCGACCGCGTCTACCCCAAGTCCCACCTCAAGCTGGCGCACAGAATCGCCCGGCACGGACTCATCATCAGCGAGTACCTGCTGGGCACACCACCTTTGGCTGCCAATTTTCCCAAGCGCAACCGCATCATTGCCGGGCTGTCGCAGGGCACGCTGGTGATTGAAGCGGCCATGAAGTCGGGCTCGCTCATCACCGCGCGCCTGAGCGCGGAGCAGGGCAAGGATGTGTTCGCCATTCCGGGTTCCATCCATTCCACCCAATCGCGAGGTTGCCACGCGCTCATCAAGCAGGGGGCCAAGCTGGTGGAATCGGCCCAGGATGTGCTCGAGGAGATGAACATCGCGCCCCTGCCTGCCATGCCCCGCGCCAGCGGTACGGAGCATGGCGCTCCCGGGCCGGCAGACGATCTTTTCGGCACCGACCTGTCACTGATCGAGGCCCTCGGCTTTGATCCGGTGGGGCTCGATGCGTTGCAGGCGCGCTGCGGGCTCGACACCGCCATCCTGCAGGCCCGCCTGATGACGCTGGAACTTGAGGGCCTGCTTGGGCGCTTGCCCGGTGGCCTGTTCCAGCGCATATCAAAAGCCTGAAATCGATCTCCAGACTGGACTGTGAAATGGCGGGTTTTGCCCCGCTTCTTGCGGCCTTGCCGGTGCGCGGGCCCGCTACATTGGAGCCATGATTGAAGTCCTGGTGTTCGTGTATGAAAACTATTGGTACGGTGAACCCTGTCCCGAACCGCTCCATCTGAAGAACAGGCTGAAATCGGTCGGCTTTGACCACGAAGAAATAGGCGAGGCGCTGCACTGGCTTGACGATCTCAAACTGGCAACCACCGGCTTGCGACCCGCCCTGCCCGGCACCGCCGAGCATCCAGCGGCTCCTGCTTGTTCAGGCGGGGCCAGCATCGCCCCGTCCACTCGCAGCATGCGCATCTATACCGGTGCCGAGCAGAACCGGCTCGGCAGTCACGGCATGGGGTTCATCGCATTTCTGGAATGCGCTGGGGCCATGTCAGCGCAGATGCGTGAGATCGTGCTCGATCGCGCCATGGCGACCGGCCGCAGGGCGGTGCCCCTGGAAGATCTCAAGCTCATTGTTTTGCTGGTGTACTGGAGCCTGGGCCGGGAGCCCGATGCCCTGATCCTGGACGAATTGTGCGACAGCCGTTCGATCCGTCCCGCCCACTGAGCCACTGACCCTGAGAGCCGGGCGGCAGAGCGTCCTGTGCAGGACAGACAAGGAGGCCGCAGGTCGCGAAACACGCAACAGAATGCTCTTCGACCCCGACTCTTACCCCAGCAACCGTTCGGGATTAGCCTGCAGCTTGCCCAGCGCGTCACGCGTAGCACGCACGGTGAGTGTTTCCTCTTCCTGTGGCAGCAGTAAACCAGCCTGCAGATAGGCGGCCAAGCGGCCAGCCTGGATCAGGAAGCTGCGCCCATCGGTGGAAGCGAACAAGTTCAAATGCTTGCGCTCACTGCGCCAGACGAACTGGACCGGCGCCACATGACCGTTGTGATCAAGAGAAAACCAGGATCCCAGTTGCAGCTCCTGTGACCACGCCACCATGGCCGAGGTTGGCTTGGATCCGCCATCGGCCACCACATTGATGTTGGAGGCATCAATGCCCAGCATCAACTCAATACTCTGAGCGTCAAGCGGCAGATCACCAACGCCATCGTCGCTCACAAAATCTTCCAGATTGGCCAGGCGTTCGGCCATGACCTTGATCTGCTCGGGCGCGATCACCTGGGTCTTGGACAGGAAGGCGTCGGCCAGGGTGTCGCTGACGATCTTGACGTGCGCTTCCTGCTCGGACGGACCCACGCCCAGCAGTGTCATGCCCGAGCGCAGCTTTTCCAGCAGCTTGGGTAGATCCTGAATCACCCTGGCCCGGTCGCCGCGATTGGGCTTGGCACCGGCGGCCCAAACGAGATCGGCGGCCAGCTGTTTCAAACCCAGCGTTTCCGCGTTTTGCGGACCTTTGCGCACCGCCGCCACGGCCAACACCTCGGCCCATACCTTGAACAGAAACTGGCGGATTTCCTCGCGCACCGGCACTTCCTTGAGCATGTTGCGCATCTCGATCGTGTACTGAATCGTGAGCGTTTCCTTTTGCTCGACCTGCTGCGCCACGCTCACCACTTTTTGGGTCGCGCTGGTGCCGGTGAGGAACTGGGCAAGGAATTTCTGGAACTCGTCATACACCAGCTGAAACACCCGCTTGCCGGTTTCCGGGTACTGCTCGATGACCTGCACCACGCGCTTGACTTCAACCTCCAACGGTCCGCCCTGCAGGCCGCTGGCATCAAAACCCATCACGCACGAGCCCATCCGGTCGATCAACTGGCGCGCCGGGTGATCCAGCGTGCCGAAAAAATCGGGCTCGGCCAAAGCCACCCGCAACACAGGCATTTGCAGGCGCGCAAACCAGACTCGAATGGCTGGCGGAATACGCTCCTCCTGCAAAATGGACTGGAACATCAGGGCCACGATCTCAATGGTGGCCTTTTCACTCTTGGTCTCCGCCTTGTTCTTGAGTTCAACCGTCCGCTGGCGCAACTGGTAAGCCGCCCGCGCCACGCCAGCCGGACCGTAGTCGTCCATGACCGTATCACCACCGGCGTCGCCTTGCGTTGGCCTTGGACGCGCCGCCATGGCAGCGGCCAAGGCGGGCGAAGGATCCTGATAATGCGTGGATTCGAATTCCTGCGCCCCAGCGCCAACCAGCAGGCGTTTGAGCTGGCCGAACACGCCGAGCGCCCGGCTGCGTGCCCGGGCCAGCGGGGTCGCCGCGGTCATCAGGCGGGTCTCATCCATGGGCCCACCATAGCCGCCGCTGGAGGGGGCGCTGTGCCCCCCACTTTGCCTGCCACTGTGCGGCGAATCCGAATGCTGCGAGGATTGACGGGGCATGGAGCCGGACGACGACGCACCCGCCCGCTCGCCGCCCGACTCATTGCGGCCAGCCCAGCCCAGGCGGCCACCAAATGCGCTACCGGATCGCTGGCGAGCCGACTGCTGACCCGACTGACCCGACTGACCTGACTGACCTGATTGACCCGGCGGGTTTGAATGAACCGCTTGCCCCTCGTGGTTGGGTTGGTGCGACGGATCGGGTTGACCCGACGGTCCATCCTGCTGGGTCCAAGACCCGCCGCCGGGACCCCCCAGCTCCTGTCTGCCGCTGTCCACCATGGGGTCGCCGCCCTGTGACTCCTGTCCGGGCGGCCTTTGAGCGGTCGAGGCATCGCCGGACGCGCGGCCGGGCGACCCTGAGTGCGGTGCCCGCGTAGCACCACGCTTGACACGGTCTTTAAAATCGATGGTCGGTAGCACACCCCACTTGATCAGCAAGGCATTGCTGCTGGCATAGGCCGTTTTAACCCGTTCGACCAGCAGTTTCTGGACACTGTCATTGACGGAGGGCCAGGCTGCACGTGGCATGCCCACGTGGACCCATTGCTCGATCATGGCTGAGATCGGCACTTCGGGGCGGAATATGTCATGCGCTGGCAGTTCCTCAATGCCCTCAAGGTACTTGATCCGCAGCTGCAGGTCGTTGAGTTCCGAATTGACTTTTTCAGTCACGTGCAGCGTCAGCCGCGAGACGATGATTTTGTTTTCTACCACATCGTCACCCAGCAGTTCCAGTGCGCCATCGAGGGCAGCTGTAACGGGCGTGATCGGGGGCTTGAGTGCCGCCTTCCAGGTCTGAACCGTGGCTTCAACCCAGGCGCGCTGAAGGCGCTGGTAGGCCTGCCAGGCATCGCGCCGCTCCTGCATTTCCCGCGCGGGTGCCGCTTCGTCGATCAGTTCAGTCAGGCGCTGCTGTACTGTCGCGCCGATTTCCACCATGGCATGGCCCAGTTCCACCAGAAAACGCTTGCGCGTTTCGTTGGCAAGCTTGACTCTTTGCTCGGCAGTCGCGCGGGTGGCCATGTTTCAAACTGGATTAAACAATAGCGCCAGCATTGGGATCATTCGGATCATCCTCCCGTTTGGCCCCGCCCTTGATCAGATCTTCGCGCTGGATACCCAGCCACATCGCGATGGCAGCGGCCACGAACACCGAAGAGTAGATGCCGAACAGAATGCCGATGGTCAACGCCAGCGCAAAATAGTGCAGCGTAGCGCCGCCAAACAGCAGCATGGACAGAACCATCAGCTGGGTTGAACCGTGCGTGATGATGGTCCGGCTGATGGTCGATGTGATGGCGCTGTCAATGATCTCCATGCTGTTCATCTTGCGATAGCGCCTGAAATTCTCGCGGATCCGGTCAAAAATAACCACCGACTCGTTGACCGAATAGCCCAGCACGGCGAGCACCGCTGCCAGCACGGGCAGGGAAAACTCCCACTGGAAAAACGCAAAAAATCCCAGAATGATGATCACGTCGTGCAAATTGGCGATGATGGCCGCCACCGCAAACTTCCACTCAAAGCGGACCGCCAAGTACAGCATGATGCCCGCCACCACAAAGGCCAGCGCCTTGAGCCCGTCGGTCGCGAGTTCGTCGCCCACCTGAGGTCCCGACAAATTCCGTACGCCGCATCACCGCCGAGGGGTCAGCCGCCTTGAGCGCGCCCATCATCTGCTCGCTTTGCTGTGCCGAGCTCACGCCCTTCTGGGCTGGCAAACGGATCAGCACATCACTGGAGGTGCCAAAGTTTTGCACCTGCACATCGGCCAGGCCCAGCTTTTGAACCGCACCGCGCACCGAGCCCAGATCAGCCGGATGGGAGTAGCTGACCTCCATGAGCGTGCCGCCGGTGAATTCCACCGACAGATGCAACCCACGCGTAAACAGGAAAAACACCGCTGCGAGGAACGTGACGAACGAGATGATATTGAACACGAGCGCATGCCGCATGAACGGGATGTCGCGTCGGATTTTAAAGAACTCCATGAATACCTTCCCTTAGTTTGTGTGGGCCTGAGCCTCGGGCTCTGGCCGCCAAACCGTGCCAATAGACAGGCTTTTGAGCCTGTTTTGGCGACCGTACCATAAATTGACCAAACCACGCGAAAAGAACACGCCGGAGAACATGCTGGTCAAGATGCCAAGCACGTGCACCACCGCAAAGCCGCGCACTGGTCCCGATCCAAAAGCCAGCAAGGCCATGCCCGCGATCAGCGTGGTGACGTTGGAGTCAAGAATCGTGGCCCAGGCCCGGTCGTATCCCGTGTGGATGGCGGCCTGCGCCGAGGCCCCGTTGCGCAGTTCCTCGCGCACCCGCTCATTGATCAGCACATTGGCGTCAATGGCCATGCCCAGCACCAGCGCCATGGCGGCCATGCCCGGCAGCGTCAGGGTCGCCTGCAGCATGGACAGCAGGGCCACCAGCAACAACAGGTTGACCGCCAGCGACACGCTGGAGAACAGACCAAAGAGCACGTAATAGACCGACATGAACAGCGCCACCGCAGCAAACCCGTAGGCCACGCTGTTGAAGCCTTTGGCAATGTTTTCAGCGCCCAGGCTCGGGCCAATCGTGGTCTCTTCGATGATTTCCATTGGCGCTGCCAGCGATCCAGCCCGCAGCAACAGCGCTGTGTCGTTGGCCTCCACCGAGGTCATGCGCCCGGAAATCTGGACCCGTCCACCGCCAATTTCAGAGCGAATCACGGGTGCCGTGACGACCTCGCCTTTGCCTTTTTCAAATAGGAGAATGGCCATGCGCTTGCCGACGCTCTCACGGGTAACGTCGCGGAAAATGCGCGCTCCCTTGGCATCGAGGGTCAGATTGACCACCGCTTCACTGGTCTGGTTGTCAAATCCGGGCTGCGCGTCGGTCAGGTTTTCGCCCGTCAGAATGACCTGCTTCTTGACGATCAGGGGTTGCGCATTGCGCTCTAGAAAGCGCTCCGAGCCAAAAGGCACCACGCCGGTGCCCACCTCAGCGGCCCGCGCTTCGGCACTCTCGTCAACCATGCGCACTTCAAGTGTGGCCGTGCGACCCAGAATATCCTTGGCCTTGGCCGTATCCTGCACGCCTGGCAATTGCACGACGATGCGGTCCAGGCCCTGCTGCTGGATCACCGGCTCGGCCACGCCGAGTTCGTTGATGCGATTGTGCAAGGTGGTGATGTTTTGCTTGAGAGACTGCTGCTGCACGCGCCGCGCTGCCTCAGGCTTGATCGATGCGGTCAGCTTGAATTCGGTGCCATCAGGGCCGTCCACCGTTTGCAAATCGGTAAACTGGTCAGTGATGACGTTTTTGGCTGCGGTCAGGGTGGCCATGTCACGAAAACGCACTTCAATGGTCTGACCATCACGGCTGATGCCGCTGTGACGCACGTTTTTCTCGCGCAGGCTGGTACGCAAATCGCCCGCCATGGATTCGGCTCGTTTGGCCAAGGCAGCCTGCATGTCCACCTGCAGCATGAAGTGCACACCGCCGCGCAAATCCAGGCCCAGGTACATGGGAAAGGCATGCAATGCCGTCAGCCAGGCCGGCGAGCGCGAAAGCAAGTTGAGCGCCACGACGTACCCGGCGTTGGCCGGATCGGGGTTGAGCGCTTTTTGAATCGCGTCCTTGGCCTTGAGCTGGGTATCGGTGTCGGCAAATCGTGCCTTAACCGAGTTGCCATCGAGCGTGACCAAGTCCGCGTTCAGCCCGGCATTCTTCAGGGTGGCCTCAACGTGCACCTGGGTGCCGCTGTCCACTTTAAAAGTGACCTTGGCGCTGGAGACCTGCACCGCTGGCGCTTCGCCAAAAAAATTGGGCAGGGTGTACAAAATCCCCACCATCAAGGCGATCACAATGATCGCGTACTTCCATACCGGATATCGATTCATGATCGCGCCAACCCTTCGGGATTCAAATCAACTTACTTGAGACTTCCCTTGGGCAAGACCTGCACCACAGCGCTGCGCTGGACCTGAAGCTCCACCCCGCTGGCCACTTCCAGCGACAGGTTGTTGTCGCTGATTTTGGAAACCCTGCCGAGCACACCCCCCACGGTCACGACTTCATCCCCCTTGGCCAGGGCCTCGATCATGGCGCGATGCTCCTTTTGTTTCTTCATCTGCGGGCGAATCATCACGAAATACAGCACCACGAACATCAGCACCAGGGGCAGCATGCTCATGAGTGAAGACTGCACGTCGCCGCCAGCGGCGGCAGTTTGAGCGAAGGCAGAGGAAATAAACACAGGCAACTCCAGAATAATGACTCAAAAACAGAGCAATCCGCCCGGTTTTGCGCGCAGGCGCACAAAAAGGCGGTCAATCCTTCATTGTATGCGGGTCCAACACGGCAAAACCGACCAAAACCTCTATTGCCCGGGCTCAAGGCTGCGGCACTGCGCCAATTGGGCATCCCAACGCTGACGGGCCTGCGCAACGTGGCGCTCCTTGACGTGCCCGAAGCCCCTGATTTGCTCAGGGATTTGGGCCATCTCCAAAGCCAAACCGTAGCACTGTGCACGCAGTGCCGGTTCATCAGCCCTGCGCAGAACACCGAGAACCTCCTCGATGGTGGTGCGGTAGTGCGCGATCAGGGCTCGCTCCATGCGGCGCTCGGCGGTCTTGCCGAACAGGTCCAGAACGCCGCCGCGCAGGAATTTCAGTGATGCCAGCACTTTGAACAGCCAGCGTGTGGCCGGACTCCAACGCGTCTTTTGCAGTTCACCTTTGGTGTTCCGCTTGGCCAGAAGCGGGGGGGCCAGGTGGTAATACACCTTGAAGTCGCCCTCGAACAGCCTGTTGATTTTTGCCGCAAAGTCCGCATGAGTGTGCAGGCGCGCCACTTCGTACTCGTCCTTGTAGGCCATGAGTTTGAACAGGTAACGGGCCACCGCCCGGGTCAGGGCGAGCGACTGGTCGCCCTGACCCTGATCGGATCGTCTGACCTGCTCCACGAAGTCATGGTAGCGCCGGGCGTAAGCCTCGTCCTGATAGTCCCGCAGGTACTCCATTCTTTGCACGATCATGTCGTCGAGCGACGTCGGCGCTGGTGGCGGCATCTCGGTGGCCGAACCGAGCAGCCGCTTGAATGCCTGCGGAGCCTGAGCCGCCTGGCGGCCCCACTCGAAGGCGGTCTTGTTGTTGGCCACGGCCACCGCGTTGAGCTCAATGGCCCGCATCAGTGACCCGTATTGGAGCGGAATCCAACCCCTTTGCCAAGCATAACCGAGCAGCATGGGGTTGGTGTACAGGCTGTCGCCCAGCAAGGTGGTGGCCGCCGCGTCGGCATCGAAGGCACCAACCGCGGCTAGCCCCACGGCCTGGACCAGCTGGCCGATACAAGCCAGGGAAGGATCCTTCCAGTTGGCATTGCCAACAAAGGCCGCGGTTGGCGCGGCGTGCGTATTGAGCGCCACATGGGTGCGACCCTGGCGCATGCGCAGCACCGTTTCGGCCGCAGCGCCCACGACCGGGTCACAGGCAATCACCAGATCTGCCCCAGCCAACCCCACGCGGGTGGTGCAGATGGCATCCTGGGTGGGGCCAATGAGCACATGACTCCAAGTGGCACCCCCTTTTTGCGCCAGCCCGCCAGCGTCCTGGGTGACGATGCCCTTGCCCTCCAGGTGCGCGGCCACACCGAGCAACTGGCCGATTGTGATGACGCCCGTGCCGCCGACACCGGCCACCACAATGCCCCAAACCGCAGGGTGCTGGCCGTCCTTAGCCAGGGCTGGCGGATCGGGCAGGGCGCCCAAATCAGCGGGCGACGGGCTCTTGGCGACCAGCTTCTTCCTCGGCTGCCCCCCTTCAACCGTGACAAAGCTGGGGCAAAACCCCTTGAGGCAGGAGTAGTCCTTGTTGCAGCTGCTCTGGTTGATCTGGCGTTTGCGGCCAAACTCGGTCTCCAGCGGCTCGACGCTCAGGCAATTGGACTGGGTGTTGCAATCACCGCAGCCTTCACACACCAGTTCGTTGATCAGCACCCGTTTGGCAGGGTCCACCAGCGTGCCGCGCTTGCGGCGGCGACGCTTTTCGGTGGCACAGGTCTGGTCGTACACAATGACCGTGGTGCCTATTATTTCCCGAAGTTCGCGCTGGATGGCATCGAGCCGGTCGCGGTGCTGCACCGCGACGTCGGCGGGCAAAGTCACCCCTGCGTACTTTTCGGGTTCGTCGGTCACGACGACTATTTTCTTTGCCCCCTCGGCCCGCATGCTCTGCGTGATTTGCGCCACCGAGTGCCCTTCCGCGCGCTCGCCAACCTGCTGGCCGCCGGTCATCGCGACGGCGTCGTTGTAGAGGATCTTGTAGGTGATGTTGACTCCGGCGGCAATGCTCTGGCGGATGGCCAGCAGTCCGCTGTGAAAGTAGGTGCCGTCGCCCAGATTAGCAAACATGTGCCGGTCGTTGCTGAAGGCCTGTTGCCCCACCCAGGGCACGCCCTCTCCACCCATCTGGGTGAACCCGACCGTGGCGCGGTCCATCCAGAGTGTCATGAAATGGCAGCCGATGCCCGCCATGGCGCGCGAGCCCTCGGGCACGCGGGTCGAGGTGTTGTGGGGGCAGCCCGAGCAAAACCAGGGTTGCCGCTCGGCCGGGACTTCGAGCACCTTGAGCGCGCGCTCCTTGGCGTCAAGCACCGTTAGGTGGGCCTCCATGCGTGCACTGACCTGGCCATCGACACCCAGCTTTACGAGGCGTTGCGCGATGACCCTTGCAATGAGGGCAGGCGACAAATCGGCGTTGGCGCGCAGCAAAGTCTCCTGCGCGGGGTTGGCACCCGACCACTCGCCCCCGCTGTGGGGCCCCTCGCCCTCGCTGAATTTGCCCAGCACATTGGGGCGCACATCGGCGCGCCAGTTGTAAAGCTCCTCTTTTAGCTGGTATTCGATGACCTGGCGCTTTTCCTCGATCACCAGAATTTCTTGCAATCCGGTGGCAAATTCTCGGGTGAGCTGGGCTTCGAGCGGCCAGACCACCCCCACCTTGTGCAGGCGAATGCCCACCTGGTGGCACGTGGCCTGATCCAGTCCCAGGTCCAGCAACGCCTGGCAGGTGTCGTTATAAGCCTTGCCACTGGCAATGAGCCCCAAACGGTCGTTCGGGCCCGCAATTACGTTGTGGTTGAGCCGGTTGGCTCGGATATAGGCCAGCGCCGCGTACCACTTGTAATGAAACAGGCGCTCTTCCTGCGCCAGGGCCGCATCGGGCCAGCGAATGTGCAGGCCTCCCGGGGGCATCTCAAAATCGGTGGGAAGGAAGACCCGCACCCGCTGCGGATCAATGACCACCTTGGCGCTGGACTCGACGATCTCCTGAATCGTCTTCATGCCAGCCCACACCCCGGCAAACCGGCTCAGGGCAAAGGCATGAATGCCCAGGTCCAGAATCTCCTGCACACTGGCCGGGAAAAATACCGGTGTGCCGCAGGCCTTGAAAATGTGGTCGCTCTGGTGCGCCGCAGTCGAGCTTTTGGAAACATGGTCATCGCCAGCGACGGCAATCACGCCACCCCAGGGCGTGGTGCCGGCCATGTTGGCGTGCTTGAACACATCACCACAGCGGTCCACGCCCGGACCCTTGCCGTACCAGATGCCAAATACGCCGTCAAACTTGTTGCTGCCCGGCGGGGCAAACCCAAGCTGCTGCGTGCCCCACAAGGCGGTGGCGGCCAGTTCTTCATTCACTCCCGGCTGAAAGACGATGTGGCTGGCCTTGAGGAACTTTTCGGCCTTGACCAGCGCCTGGTCATAGCCGCCCAAGGGCGAACCCCGGTACCCGCTGATGAAGCCTGCCGTGTTTTTACCCTGGTGCTGGTCACGCGCGCGCTGCATCAGCGGCAGTTTGACCAGCGCCTGCACGCCGCTCATGAAGGCCGCGCCGCTGTCGAGCGCGTACTTGTCTTCCAGGCTCGCGGTGTGCAGGGCGTGGCCGGGGGAATCTGACGGGCGTGAATTCATGGAGGTCATTGGTTGGGCAGTCCGGCTTCATTACCAACGCCAGCAGGTCAACCCCGGCGGCGTGGGCACCGGACCAGCCGGTGGATGTCATTTCACATCAAAAATCTGGCTCTACCCTTTGTCAAATATGCTTAGTGTGCTATCTATTTAATATAGAAATTAAAATTGTCCGGCGCTTTTTCCACCACTGCGGTCATGCTCGCGACAGCATCTGGCGCAACGTGACGGCCAACTCCTTGACCGCAAACTTGGCGACGTACCCATCAGCGCCCACGCTTCGCACGTGGGCTTCATTGGTGGTTCCGGTCAGGGACGAGTGAATCACCACCGGGATCGACTTGAAGCGCGCATCCTGCTTGATCTTTCGGGTCAGGGTGAAGCCGTCCATCTCGGGCATTTCCAGGTCGCTGAGCACCAGTGCGACCTTGTCCGATGCCAGTTTTCCTTCAGCCAGCGCCTGCTGCGAGAGGGTTTGCAGCAGATCCCAGGCCTGCTGGCCGCTGTGGGTCATGACGTAGGGCAGGCCCAGTACTTTGAGACCCTGCTCGATTAGGCGCCGGGCCGAAACCGAATCGTCCGCCGCCAGAATAATGGCCCCGGGTGCCAGTTCAATGGGTTCGATCGCGTCCTCGGGCGCGTCCTGGCTGGCATTGCGGGGAAGCACCTGTTGCAGAATTTGTTCGACGTCGAGCACTTGGGCCATTCGGCTGTCCGGGGCGCTCCCATCGAGCCGGGCAAAACTGGTCACCAGCGCGCTGCCTGTGCCCTCTGCGCTGAGCATGTGTTTCCAGTCAAGCCGCACGATTTCACTGACTTCTTCGACGGCAAAGGCCTGGATGGTGCGGGCGAACTCCGTGACCAGCAATATTCCCGGGCTCTGCGTGGGCTCACAGCCCACCACGGCGGGCAGGTTGATCACCGGGATCATCTGTCCGCGCACGTTGGCCACCCCCATGACGGCCGGGTGCACGCCAGCCATGAACGTGACCTCGGGCATCACCAGAATCTCGCGCACCTTGAACACGTTGATGGCAAACAGCTCGTGCTGCTGCGAGCCTGAGGGCTGGCCCAAGCGGAACAGCAACAGCTCGACCATGCCGGTACCGGCCAGCTGGGTGCGTGCGTCAATTTCGTGCATCGATCGGCTCATGACTTTGCCTTTGGGGGGTCAACGCCAGGTGCGTTGCAATAACAATGGTACCAAGTCGCTACCGGGGCCACAGCACCCACAGGCGAAGCGGCTGAGTGAGGCGTCCGGCCAGCGCCTGGGCCGCTGCCCCCCACCCGGCAAAATAATCGGCCCGCACAGCCCCTGTAATGGCGCTGCCGGTGTCCTGCGCCAGCACGAGCTTGTTGAGCTGCGCCGTGGCGCCACTTGAGACCAGCCACACGGGCGTGCCGTAGGGAATACTGGCGGGATCAACCGCGATGGAGCGGCCCGGTGTCAAAGCCACCCCCTGGGCCCCCTTGGGGCCCCACATGGCGTCCAGCTCGCTTAAGGGCTCCTCGCGGAAAAACGTCGTGCGCGGATTGCTCCACATCAACTCATTGACGCGGCCCGGGTTCTTCGCAACCCAGGCCTTGATCGAGGGCCACGACGCATCGCGTACCGCTCCCTGCTCCAACAGCCAACGCCCCACACTCTTGTAGGGCTGGGCGTTGGTGCCGGCATAGGCCAGGCGCACCAGACGCTGCGAGCCATCGCTCTGGAGGATGCGCACGCGCCCCGAGCCCTGTATCTGCAACACGAGGGCGTCGATCGCGTCGGCCACGTACACGATTTCACGTCCTTTGAGCTGCGCCTGCACGTAGGGCAGGGTGTCAATTTCCTGGCGCGTGTACCAGGGCTGGCGCTGGGCGAGACCGAGCGGGGACTGGTACAGCGGCACCGCGAAATCCGCGCTGGCCGTGCGCAAACCTTCAAGCTCGGGCTCGAAATAGGAGGTCAGAAGGCCCTCGGAACTTCCGGACAGACTCTCCACCCGGTAAGGCTGCAAACGGCCCATCATCCAGGCGCGCTGTTCGCTTTCATCGGCGATGCTGAGTTGGCGGACCTCGCCACACAAAGGTCCGAACACCGGGCCGGGGCGCTCGCAACTCTTGAGCCAGGCGTTCCAGGCCTCATGCAGGGCATCCTCCTCGAAGCCAGGCAGCTCGCTCCAGGGCACGGCAATCCAGCGGCTCTTGCCACGGACCATCGACCCGATCGCGGGCGACTGGGCTGGTGCGCGAGCCGCCGCCGACGCAGGCCCGGCGAGAGGCGCACCAGGCAACACATCCGCCGGAGCCGGTGGCACCGGGCTGGCGCAGGCAAGCAGCAAACCGGTCAGCAGGCCGCAAAGCAGAACCCTGAACAAGGTATTCAATAAATTTGGCTGCAGCGGGGCAGCCCGGGCGTTGCCTGTCTGGTTCAAGGATTGACCTCGGGTGGGCGCTCAGTGGCGGGATTGCGAGCGGTTTTGGCGGCCTCAGCGCGCCGCTCCACTTTGGTGATCTTCGGGTCAGCCCAGCTGCCATCGATGTGAAAACTCTGGGTCGCTGCTTCGGTCAAGGGGCGCTGCAGGAAAAATTGGGCCAAAAATGAACCAATTCCGACCACCGGGTTGATGATGGTGGCGATCAACGAGGCGGTTCCGGCACTGATCTCGGGCACCACCACCACCCTGATGTCCTGGGTTTCCCTGGCGATGTCGGCCGAACCCTCCATCAACACCGCGGCATTGACGCCCTTCATCTGCAGGTTGTTGGTTTTGGCGATGCCCTGTTCGATCACCACATTGCCACGCAGAAAGTCAAAGGAAAAACCCTCGCTGAAGACGTCCCGGAAATCGAGCGTCAAGCGGCGCGGCAAGGCCTGCAAACTGAGCACACCGAGCAGTTTGGCGATGCCGGGATCGGCTTTAAGGAACTGCCCCTTCTCGACATTGACCGCCAGAGCGCCAGTCAGGGAGGGGTAATCCAGGCTGATGGGTGAACCCATCCACGCGACCTGGCCGGCCATCCTGCCCTGCCCTTTCTTCACCACGTCCTTCATGCCGAAGCGATTCATCAACTCTCCACCATCGAGGATCTCAAGCTTGAAGTTCAGGACCGTGCGCTTGCGCCCGGGCCAGTTGCGCGCCGACAGGGTTGTGGCTTCGCTGTTGAGCGCACTGACGCTGGCCCAGTTGCCGCTGGCCGTGAACACCGCCTCAGGCGTGCTCACGTTGAATTTGTTCAGGCGCCACTCTCGGACATTGCCTGGCCCGGCCTGCGCCTCCTCACCCCGATTGATGGCCTCCACTTCAAGTCGGCCCATCCGCTTGCCCCGCAACTCGAAATCTTCCGCCACGATGTCCAGTGCCGGAATGCTGGTGGGTTGTTCGGCCAGCAGGGCCTCGACCTCACTGGCGGTGCTCGCAGCGACAATCAATTTGGCCAAGCGGGCATGGAGTCGGCCCGGCCCGGCGCCAGAAGACTGGCGATACTGCACATAACCGTCAAGCTCGTCAGCATCCAGATTGGCTTGCCAGAGCAGATCCTCGCGCGAACCACCAAGTACCACGTGGTTGATCCGGCGCCCGGCGTAGTTCAGTTCGCGCGCCCGCAGCGCCACGCTGGTGGGCAAATATTCCATGATCGCCGCGCTGCTCGCGCCAACGCTCCCTGCCAATGTGGCTGGCGATAGCACCGCAGCCCAGGCATCAAGATCGACGGCATCCAAAACGATGTTGGCGACCACCCCCTGATCGGGCAGGGGGACGGACTCCTGCGCCGTCAACCCGACCCCGATGCTGCCGCGCAGCACTCGTGGCTGCTCCCCCGAGAGGTCACGCAGGTAGGTGATCGAGGCCAGGCTGCCGACCTCCAGACGCAGCTGGTCCCGCAGACGCTGCGGGCCACCCGGCGTGGGCTGCAAAGAATCGCGAACCAGGGAGGTCTTGAGGGCGAACGCCAGCGGCTCAGGAGCGCTCTTAGCCAGCGGCGCAGGCAGACTCAAACCCATGCCCTGCAGAGAGCTGCTCACCATCAACTCCGGTTCGCCTTGGCGAAAGCCCAGCACGGCGGTATAGGCTGCGCTGCCCGTGGCCTGCTGGGCCAGGCGTGCCACCAGCCCCAACTCACTGGCCTGGCGCAGCCCCTCGGCCGAGGCCGTTCCGTTGGCCCGGATCTCGATGGTCGGCGCCGCAGTGACATTGCCCGTCTTGCTGCCCGAAGCCGCTACCGTCCCGCCCTCGATGCGCACCTCGCCCCCGAGCATGCGGGCCTGACCCCCGACAATGGAAAACCCATTCTCCGTGTAGCTCACCACGCCCTGCGCACGAGTGAGTCTGGGCGTATCGGGCGTCATCTGGAGGTCATTACCGGCCAGTGTGACGGCGCCCTGAACGCGCGACTTGTTCAGCGAATCAATGGGCAGGTTCAGCTTGAGTTTGTATTGCGCAGTGCCGACGGCGTAGGCCCGGCTGAGCGCCTGACCCGTCATCGCAGCCAGGGGCGAGCGCTTGACCATGGCAAGCATTTCTGCCAAGGGTCCCTGCGCCTGAGCGTCCACGACCACCGTGGGATGGGCCAGGTCGGCGATTTGGGCCTGGACCTTGTCGATGCGCACGCCTGGCGTACTGGCCAGGCTTGCGCTGCCCCGGCGCACCTGCAGTCCAACACCGTCAATGACGAGTTCGCCACTGAGCTGCGTCAGGGCTGGCCAGGGCAGCTCAGCAGCTGCCTGCAGCGTGCGCGGAACATAGGCCAGTGTGGCGTCCTTCACGTCGGCCGTGATCCTGAATTCTCCCTGCTTTGAATTCTTGAACGGCATGTCGTTCAAGTCTCCCCTGACCCTGAACTTGGCGCCGCTGGCAGTGCCAGCCAGCACGGCATCGCGCACGTACTCACGGGCCGCCAGACCAATGACGCTGGGGAGGTACCGATGCACCCGCGTGCCATCGGCACGTGTCACCTCGGCCTGCAAATCGAGTACGCCAGGAAATCTTTCATGGGCAGGTGATCGCCCGGGGTCACTGGTTTCCCACTTGATCCGGGCCTGACCCTGGGCGTCGGCGTTCTCAAACTTCAGGTTGGGCAGTTGCACTGCGATGCGTTGGCCCTCGACTTGCCAGGAGATATCCGCAGACAACGCGCTGACCGCGATCTCGGGCTCGTCAAAAATCGTGGGCAGGGCCACGCTGCCCTGAGCCAGTGCGAGCCGGGCCCGTCCGGCCGACTGGTTGAAGTCAAACTCGACTGAGGCACCCCGCACGCCGGGCGCGGCGCCCACAGCGGCCAGGCCAAGGCCCGTAATCACTCCCTTGGCCTGGTAGCGACTCACGTTCTCCGGCGGACCCTGCCAGCGGACCGTGAAACGTTCAACCAGCCCCTCAGGCGCATGGGCGAGCAATCTCTCGCGCAGGGACGGCGCTATCGGCAGTCGCCCCGCAATTTGTGACAGCGCGGCCAGGTTCAGCCGGTCAGCGCTGAGCTCGCCGCGCGCAGGCGTGCGGCCCTGGGGACCTTGCACCAAAACTCCGATATTGCCGCCGGGCCAGTGCAGACCGTCGTTCGTGTCAAACTCCAACTCTCTGGCTGAGAGATCAAACCCGCCGGTCAGAGCACGTCCGGTCAGACGCCCCCTGACCGACTGCAATTCCAGAGCCTGCAAACCCTCTCCCAGAGTCACGCTCACCTGCCCCAGGGCGAGATCTGTTACTGCGTCAACCACTTTGGCCCGGTCAACATCAACCCAGGCTGTCAACGCCCCAGTGCCCTGCGCAATATCGAGACCCACATCGGCGTGACGGCGCAGCTGGGACAGGTCAATTCGCGGGAACGCAGCATAGAGCTGCCCCCGCCAATCCTGCCAGCGGCCTTTGTGGCGCGCCAGCAGCGGCTGTTGAAACCGGCCCCGCAGCGTGAAGCGCCCACCCCACTGCTCTGGCGGGGTGGCGTCCAGCCGCGCGCTGTGCCCCAGCCGCTGGT
Source organism: uncultured beta proteobacterium (assembly GCA_963784775.1). Classification (GTDB taxonomy): domain Bacteria; phylum Pseudomonadota; class Gammaproteobacteria; order Burkholderiales; family Burkholderiaceae_C; genus Rhodoferax. The sequence continues at coordinate 75,785 of CAWAST010000009.1, forward strand.
TGCGCACCACCAGATCCACTTGTGTGAGCGCCAATGTCGGCGCTCCGCGCAGCTCATCAGTCCACAAGACCGTACCGTCATGAATGGCAAATTCAACCTGGGAAAAGAACCAGTCGAGCGCGCCATTGCTGCTGTCCTGGCTCTTTGCAAAATCGAGCCCGGCCACGGATATCCTGCCCTCACCGTCACGCCGGATACTGAGTTCGGGCTGGTCCACATACAGCTGCTCAAACCCCATCCGCCACAGAGAGCGCGGTGACACTGCGGCGAGCACGCGCGGCAAACGCAGGGCCACGCGTCCCTGGGCGTCAAACAGCTCGACATTGCTGATTTCCAGCGACGGGATCAGTCCATTGGACTGAGCGCTAATAGCCCCGATGCGCACCGGCACCCCCAGCGCCTGGGCCACCCGGGATTCGAGCAGCGGGCGAAATTCTCCGATTCGCGGCACAATCAACCAGTGCATTGCTCCCCAGGTCGCAAGAAAAACAAACCACCCCGCGAACACCAGCCACAAAGACCAGCGGGCAACGATCGTCAGTTTTCTGGGCAGGGATGCGGGGACGGGCGACAAGTCAAACATTGAGAGCTTGGAGAGATGACAGGAATTATGACCGGCCACGCATTGTCCGCCCACCCGCGCTTTAGCCAGCGCATCCGCCGACGCTTTGAAGATCAGCTCTGCCTGCTGCCACCGGGAGCGCCCACGCACCAATCGATCCGGCAAACCTTCGACGCACTGAGCGCTCAAAACAATGACACTGGCGCTGCGCTTCGCATCACTCGCCAGCTGGTTCTGGAGCGCTTGCTGGTGCTCGATTGCGAAGAGCAGCTGCCGCTGGCGCAGGTCACACAGGCCATGACCGACCTGGCCGAGTTCGCCCTCAACACGGCCTGCGCCAAGGCCCAGCAGAGCCTGGACCAGATCCACGGCATGCCCCTTAACGAACAAGGCGAGCGCGCCCGGCTCTGGATTGTGGGCATGGGCAAGTTTGGGGCGCGGGAACTCAACGTCTCCAGCGACATTGACCTGATCTACGTTTACGACCAGGACGGCGAGACTGCGGGAGACGCCCAGCACCGTGGTCAGATCTCCAATCAGGAGTATTTTGCCAAGGCGGTTCGCATTATCTACAGTCTGATCGGCGACACCACCGAGCACGGATTTGTCTTTCGGGTGGACCTGGCGCTGCGCCCCAATGGCAATTCCGGTCCCCCGGCGGTGTCCTTGGGCGCTCTGGAGGAATACATGCACGTGCAGGGGCGCGAGTGGGAGCGTTTTGCCTGGCTCAAGAGCCGCGTGGTTGCGCCCTCGGACTGCATCAAGGATGGTTCTGCCCAGGCGCTGCGCGAGGTGGTGCTGCCCTTCGTGTTCAGGCGCTACCTGGACTACGCCGTTTTCGACTCGCTTCGAGTGTTGCACCGCCAGATTCGCGAGCACGCCACCAAGCGCAGCACGGGGCGGCCCGAGCGGGCCAACGACGTCAAGCTCTCGCGCGGAGGCATTCGCGAGATTGAATTCACCGTGCAATTGCTTCAGGTGGTGCGCGGCGGGCAGTACCCCGAATTGCGGACCCGCCCCACGCTGAGCGCCCTGAGCCGCTTGGCCAAGGCCGGCCTCATGCAGCAAGCCACCGCCGATGAGCTCGCCCAGGCCTATGATTTTTTACGCCGGGTGGAGCATCGCATCCAGTACCTGGACGATCAACAAACCCATGTCCTGCCCACTGCTGACGACGACTTGGCCTGGATCGCCCACACCATGGGCTGCGCCAGTGCGGGTGAACTGCTCAGCGAGCTTGACCTGCACCGTGAGCGGGTAGCTCAGGAATTTGACATTTTGCTGGGCGGCGGGCAGGACGAGGATTGCAAGGTCTGCAACGGCGGAAAGGTCAGTGCGGCACCCGCCAGTTTTGACGGCCTGCTGGCCCAGTTGCCCCCTGATTTTCGGGCCCGGGTGCAGGCCTGGCGCGATCACCCGCGCATACTGGCACTGCGCGAGGAATCACGCCAGCGACTCAAACGCCTGATAGCCCGCACTGCACAATGGATTCACGAGGGTAAAGCCACCGAAGTGGCCGCCGTGCGCCTGGCCGACTGGATGGAGCCACTGCTGCGGCGCGAGAGCTACCTGGCCCTTCTGCTGGAGCGTCCCAATGTGCATGAGCGGCTGCTGCGCCTGCTGGGCGCGGCGCGCTGGCCCGCCCGCTACCTGTTGCAGCACCCCGGCGTAATTGACGAACTCGCTGGCGCCGACATGCTCGATGAGCGCTTCAACGCCGGGGAATTTGAACGCGAACTGGAATACCGGCGCCACTCGCTAGAGGGTACCGGCGAGGAAAACGACGACGAGATTTTGCTCAACCTGCTGCGCCGCGCCCACCACGCCGAGGTCTTTCGCACGTTGGCGCGCGACGTGGAGGGCAAGCTTACCGTGGAGCAGGTGGCCGATGATTTGAGCGCCCTGGCCGACGCGGTGCTGTGCATCACCACCCGCTGGTGCTGGAGCCGCCTGAAGAACCGCCACCGCGAAACACCGCAACTGGCCATCATTGCCTACGGCAAGCTTGGCGGCAAGGAGCTGGGCTACGGCGGCGACCTGGACATCGTGTTCGTTTACGACGACGAGGACGAACGCGCCAGCGAGATCTACGCCACCCTGGTGCGCAAGTTGATCAACTGGCTCACGGTCAAGACCAGCGAAGGCGATTTGTACGAGATTGACACCGCCCTGCGGCCCAACGGCAACTCGGGCATGCTGGTCACCTCGTTTGATGCCTATGCCAATTACCAGCAGCAGCGCGGCAGCAATACCGCCTGGACGTGGGAACATCAGGCCATGACGCGGGCCCGCTTCGTGCTGGGCGAAGACCGTCTGCGCAAGCGCTTTGATGCGGTCCGTACCGCGGTGATAGCTTCGCCGCGTGATGCTGTTGCCCTGAGGGCCGAGATCCGACAGATGTGCGAGCGTCTGCGCGCAGCCCATCCCGTCAAGAGCGGTCGGTTTGACCTCAAATACAGCCCGGGTGGCATGGTGGACGCCGAATTCGTCATGCAGTTCCTGGTGCTTGCCCACGCCTGCAAACATGGCCAACTGACCAGCAACCGGGGCAATATTGCCCTGCTCGAACGCGCTGAAGTGCTCGGTCTGCTCCCTCAGGGCATGGGTCACGCCGCGGCCGACGCCTACCGTGAAATGCGCCGGATGCAACACCGGGCGCGGCTTGACGAGGCCCCATCCAGCCTGCCCGCAACCGAGTTGCAAGCGCAGCGCCAAGCCATCTCGATCCTGTGGAAAGCCGTTTTCGATCAGCCCTCTTCCTGATTCAAGGCAGGCGCAGCCACGCGCCATGTTAAAACCCCGTTTGGCCCGCCTTTCAAACCCATCGTTCCTTCAAGCACACACCATGTCCGGATTAAAAATCAAACCGATAACTATTGTTTTCATAGCTGCATGCGCAATAGCAACGGGGGCTGCAGTGCTATTTTTATCAAAACCTTCGGCAAGGACCGGTCCAGCGGCGGCCCCCGCCCCGGTAGCCAAGCCGGCCCTGACGGTCACCACCGCGCGACCGACCATGAGCACGCTGCCCATCGCGCTCACTGCCAACGGCAATGTCGCTGCCTGGCAGGAGGCCAGCGTGGGCTCGGAGAGCCAGGGCTTGCGCACCGCCGAGGTGCGGGTCAACGTGGGCGACGTGGTGCAGCGTGGCCAGTTGCTGGCCCGCTTTGCCGACGAAAGCGTGCAGGCCGATGTGGCGCAGGCCAAAGCCGGTGTGGCCGAGGCCAGCGCCAATGCCCAGGAAGCCAGTGCCAATGCCGATCGGGTGCGCGCTTTGAGCGGCACCGGCACCTTCAGTGGCCAGCAGATCAACCAGTACCTCACGGCCGAGCAGGCCGCCCGGGCCCGGGTGGAGTCAAGCAAAGCCGCCCTGGCCATCCAGGTGCTGCGGCTGGAGAAAACCCGGGTGCTGGCACCGGACAGCGGCATCATTTCGGCCCGCAGCGCCACCGTGGGTGCGGTGGTGGGCAGCGGCACTGAGCTGTTCCGGCTGATCCGCCAGGCGCGCCTGGAGTGGCGGGCCGAGGTTCCCGCCACCGAGCTGGGCCGCTTGAAGCCCGGTGTGCCGGTGGCCGTGACGCTGACCAATGGCACGCAGCTCAAGGGCAAGGTACGCACCGTGGCCCCCACGGTTGACCAGCAAACCCGCGTGGGCCTGGTGTATGTGGATTTGCCGCCAATGCAGGGCAAGTCCGCAACCGCCCTGCCGGGCATGTTTGCGCGCGGCGAGTTTGAGCTGGGCAGCTCGCAGGCGCTGACCGTGCCGCAGCAGGCCGTGGTGGTGCGCGATGGCTTTAGCTACGCCTTCGCCCTCAAGGCCGACCACCGGGTCAACCAGATCAAGCTGCAATTGGGGCGACGCACAGGTGAGCTGATCGAGGTGCTGGGCGGGCTCGATGCCAATGCCCTGCTGGTGGCCAGCGGGGCCGGTTTTCTCAACGAGGGTGATCTGGTCAACGTCGCCCAAAGTTCTGAGTCAAAACCGGGTCAAACCCCCGTAAATGCTGCACAGTCAGCTACTAAATAGGGAGCGATCTTGAATTTCTCCGCGCTCTCCATCAAGCACCCGGTTCCAGCCATCATGCTGTTCATCCTGCTCTCGGTGGCGGGACTGCTCGCGTTCAAATCCAATGTGGTTCAGGATTTCCCAGACATCGAGCTGCCCGTGGTCACCGTCAGTGCGTCGCTGCCCGGAGCCGCGCCCGCGCAGTTGGAAACCGAGGTGGCCCGCAAGATCGAGGATTCCGTCGCCACGCTGCAGGGTGTCAAGAATATATTTACCAAGGTGCTCGACGGCGACGTGCAGGTCACGGTCGAATTCGTATTGGAAAAGCCCATCTCCGAGGCGGTCAACGACGTGCGTGACGCTGTGGCCCGGGTGCGCGCCGACTTGCCTGGCGAGATGCGCGAGCCCTCGGTCACCAAGGTCTCCACCGCCGGGCGCGTGGTGCTGACTTTCACCGCTGCCGCTCAGGACGCTGCAGCACCGGGCGCGCCCGACAGCCAGACCATCAGCTGGTTTGTGGACAACGCCGTGACCAAGCGGCTGCTCGGCGTGCCCGGCGTGGGTTCGGTCAAGCGCATGGGCGGCGCCACCCGGGAAGTGCGGGTGGAACTGATCGAGTCCCGCATGGCCGCCCTCAATGTGGCCGCCATTGATGTCTCGCGCCGGTTGCGCCTGGTGCAGCAGGAAGCGCCGGGCGGGCGTGGCGACGTGAGCGGCGCGGAGCAATCGGTGCGCACCATCGCCACGGTCAAGACCGCCGCCGAGCTGGCGCAACTCGATATTGCTCTGGCTGACGGCCGCCACATCCGCCTGGATCAGGTCGCCCGCGTCACGGACACCGTGGCCGAGTCTCGCTCAGCGGCGACGCAGGACGGCCGCCCGGTGGTGGGGTTTGAGGTTTTTCGAACCAAGGGTGCCAGTGAGGTCGACGTGGCCAAGGGCGTGCGTCTGGCCGTGGCCGAGTTACAGGCGCACAGCCCCACCATCGCGCTCACGCAGGTGATTGACAACGCGCGGCCCGTGGCCGAGAACTTCCAGGGCTCCATGGAGTTGCTGTTTGAAGGCGCGCTGCTGGCCATTCTGGTGGTCTGGTGGTTTTTGCGCGACTGGCGCGCCACGCTGGTTTCGGCGGCGGCGCTGCCGCTGTCCATCATTCCTACATTTTTGGGTCTGAGCTATTTTGGCTACACCCTCAACACCGTGACGCTGCTCTCGCTGGCGCTGGTGGTGGGGGTGCTGGTGGACGATGCCATTGTGGAGATCGAGAACATCGAACGCCACCTGCGCATGGGCAAGACGCCGCTCCAGGCCGCCACGGAGGCGGCTGACGAGATCGGCATGGCGGTGATCGCCACCACCTTCGCCCTGGTGGCCGTGTTTCTGCCCACCGCCTTCATGGGCGGCGTGCCCGGGCTGTTCTTCAAACAGTTTGGGTGGACGGCGGTGCTGGCCATTCTGGCCTCGCTGGTGGTGGCCCGCCTGCTCACCCCCATGATGGCCGCCTACATCCTCAAGCCGCACAAGAATGCCGCGCGCGTCGACCCCGCCGCGCCCACCCAGGAAGTCCCCGATGCCTGGCTGATGTCCCGCTACATGGGCGCCATGCGCTGGTGCCTGCGCCACCGGGCCGTCACCATGACGGCGGCGGCGCTCTTTTTTATCGGCGCGATGGCCCTGGTGCCGCTGCTGCCCACGGGCTTTGTGCCTCCGGCCGACCGGGGTCAGACCCAGATCAACATCGAGTTGCCCCCAGGTAGCACGCTGGCGCAGACCCGGGCTGTGGCCGAGCAGGCCCGCCTGGCCGCCATGACTGTCTCCGAAGTCAAGAGCGTGTTCAGCTCGATTGGCGGGGGCTCCAGCGGCGATGCGTTCGCCCCCGGTGCTGCAGCGGAGGCCCGCCGGGCGGTACTCACCCTCACCACCTCGCACCGCGACGAGCGCGACGAGTCGCTGGCGGACATCGAGTCACAGATCCGCAGCAAGCTCGCCAACATTGCCGGGGCCCGCTTCAACGTGGGCCCGCCCGACACCGGGGTCAAGATGCAACTGGTGCTCAAGAGCGACGACGCGCTGACTCTGCTCGCCACCGCCCGCACCGTCGAGCGCGAGCTGCGCACCCTGCAAGGCGTGGGCAATGTCAGCTCCAGCGCCGCGCTGGTGCGCCCCGAGATCGTGGTGCGCCCGGACGTGGCCCGCGCCGCCGACCTGGGCGTCACGGCCGCCAGCATTGGCGAGACCGTGCGTGTGGCCACGGCTGGCGACTATGACACCAGCCTGTCCAAACTCAACCTGTCCGAGCGCCAGGTGCCTATCCGGGTCAAGCTGCCCGACGCCGTTCGCGCTGACCTTGACGCCCTGGCGCGCCTCACCGTCCCCGGCAAGAATGGCCCGGTGATGCTGGGGGTGGTGGCCGACATTTCCATGCAAAGTGGCCCCGCGCAGATCGATCGGCTCAACCGCAGCCGCAACGTGACCCTGGAGGTTGAACTCGGTAGCCGCCAGCTCGGCGAGGTCAACACCGAGGCCCGGGCCCTGCCAAGCCTGCGCAATCTTCCGCCCGGCGTGACGATTGCGGAATTGGGCGACGCGCAGGAAATGAAGGCGTTGTTCGCCAGTTTTGGTATTGCCATGCTCATTGGCGTGCTGTGCATCTACGGCGTGCTGGTGCTGTTGTTCCACGACTTCATGCAGCCCATCACCATCCTGGCGGCCCTGCCGCTGAGCATGGGTGGCGCGTTTGTGGCCCTGCTCGTCACGAACCGGGCGCTCTCGATGCCTTCGATGATCGGGCTCATCATGCTCATGGGCATCGTCACCAAGAACTCCATCCTGCTGGTGGACTACGCCATTTTGGCGCGCGAGCGCGGTCTGGACCGCTTTGAAGCGCTGGTCGATGCCTGCCACAAGCGCAGCCGCCCCATCGTGATGACCAGTATTGCCATGGGCGCGGGCATGATGCCGCTGGCCCTGGGCTGGGGTGCCGATCCGAGCTTTCGCTCGCCGATGGCCATCGCCGTGATCGGCGGGCTCATCACCTCCACGCTGCTGAGCCTGCTGGTGGTCCCCGCCGTGTTCACCTACATTGACGATCTGGCCGGGCTGCTCAAGCGCGCAGCCCACCGGCTTCGCAAGAGCGAGCCCGCCACGCCAGCGCAACAGTCCCTGTAGCCGTGGGAGTGCGCTGGGGCGTGGTGACCACGGAGCGCGTTTTCAAATATTCGGGTTTAGACACCTTACAGTGAGACGCTTCGCTCCGAAGCTGCCACTAAAAACGCAGGTCTAACGTTTGAATTCAGAGGCGATCAGCAGCTTTATCGCCGGGCGTCCCTTGGAATGATGGGTTAGCGCGTCTTTCGCTCAATTGACGTTCGACGAGCAGCCAATTGCTCTCAAACTGCGCCAAATCCTCAACTCCATACCGATTGTCCAGCGACCTGAAATTGACAGGTCTCACCCATCCCTTGGAATTCATCCACCGCGTATAGGAAGCAATGCATGCCTTCTGAATATCAGATTTCTGGCAAATGAAGAACCGATCTGAAGCGCTGGTTTTGCCTAGCGCGATACAAATGTAGATCAAATCTGGATGCGCTATGGTCTTAGGACCACGATTGACTTGTTTTTTCGTTACGTCATCAACTTCGATTTGAAGCCATCTATCCGCGCGACTAGGCCAACTATTTCCACGGGAGGTTTTTACCTGAATCGGAATTGTCTGCAATGTGTCATCGCACACAATAAGGTCATATTCGGGGACGTTGCCAGTGAAGGTTGTAGCGATGAATCCCCTGCGCCCGAGCTCTGCGCAGGCAAGGTATTCCCCGATCTGACCCGCTAGCTTATTTGAGAGACCTGTCGCCATCTCGAGGCACTAACGTCGAAGTCACCGGCGCTGCGCGGCTTTATCGCGTAGCGTCCGTGTGGACTGTTGGGTTATGCATTGGGTTTGTATGCTTGTTTTGCCCACAGAGCCACTGCTGGGATGAAGAACGCTAAATAAATGACCAATGCAGTCCATGCTGCAGCGCGCATTTCGGATGAGCCACCGGCTCCGCCATTCGCAGCGAAGATAACCATGAAACCCAGAAAGACACCACCAAAAACCTTACCGAGAAAAGCGAGGACACGGCTATCACTCACTACCGGCTCTCCCAGCATCTGTTTTTGAGACGGCAGAAGTAGCACAACGGGGAGTGCAAATAGTTGAAAAATAAGCCCCAGCACGAACCAACCGGCGACGTTCCGTCCCTTTCGCCTAGCAATAAACGCTGTTAGTGCGCCCATTACAAAAGGTAGCGCGATAGCAATCACTTTATAGGCAAAGTCCACGATGCACCTCTTTGTAAGAATAAATATCAACCACGGCTAGGCGGCACTGCGCGCGGTGTGGTTTGAGTGGCTTCTGACCGAGCCACTACTCTGCCTGCTTGAACTGGACGATGTTCCCCTCTGGGTCCCACCCATCGAGGACGATGTGGCCGCGAAAGTGCCACGCCCCATTTTCCGGCTTGAGATGGCCACCCGTCGCTTCGGCTGCGCTGCGAACATGAGTCAAGCTGTTGACGACGAAAGTAGGCTTGAACGGCGTCTCTTCTCGCGGTTCTACAGGTTTCGTGATGGTGATTCCCGCAGCGTATTTCCTAGGGATAGTGTGGATCACGACCTCGTAGCTTTGGCCCCGAAGAAGATCATGCGACGATTCCGACTCAATTACATCCAGGCTCAAAGTCTGCTGGTAGAAGGCAGAGACGCACTTCTTGTTTTTCGCGAAAACAACGAGGCCTTGCTGAGGCATGGTGCGTTCCTTGAGTTCGATGGTGGTGCCGGGCCCACAGGTGCTGTTTGTGCCGCCTAACGTTGGCGCTGTCCGGCACACAGCAAGCGCTGCTTCGCGGCAACCTGATGCTGTGCGTCCGCGACGAGCAATCAGTTAAACCGAAGCGTCACGGAACGCCCTCAAGACGGTATTGATACGTGTTTGATAGCCAGTCCCTTGCGACTTAAACCATTCGAGCACATCTTGGTCCACTCGCAACGAAATGGATTCTTTGGCAGGCAGCGGCTGCAAACCTTTGCGAACCAGTCCGCGAACAATGTGCTTTACGTCAGCCTCGGGGTGTTCGGGCGTCGGTTTTATATCACCAGCGCCGGACTTCAAGCCATCCCAATCAGTTCTGGATTTCATCGAAGTAGATTTGCGACTCGCGCTTGGTAGCTTTTCGGAACGAGATGACGCGGATTTCATGTTCATTCTCCGTATGTACGACTGAAACAGGGACGCCAGCGAGCATGCCCAGCGTAACGAAGCGTTGCTCGCCGTAGGAGAAACGGTCGTCTTCGAAAGTGAATGTCAAGCCCTCAAAAACGCTTGCGACATCCGGGAAGTCAAGGCCATGGGCTTTGATGTTGGCTGCACGTTTCGTTTCTGACCAAGTGAACTCCATGCGTCAAGTGTATATACGAAACGTATTGGCATCAAGCAATATTTCGTCTGCGGTTTAACGAATGAAAGGGACTTCCCCGTCCCAAGCGAGCCGCGACCTGTAAGGGTTGCGGTTTACGGCAACTGAGTGCCAAGATGGAGAGGTAAAACTTTTCATCAACTCACTTGAGAGGGGAAATCATGGCTATCGTAACCGTTGGAATTGACCTCGCCAAGAACGTTTTTGCGGTTCATGGCATCGATGAGTTTGGCAAGCCTGCACTGGTTCGCCCGGAAGTACCACGCGCCAAACTGTTAGAACTTATCGCCAACCTGCCAGCATGCTTGATCGGCATGGAAGCGTGCTCCGGCGCTCACCACTGGGCCAGAGAGTTCACCAAGTTCGGCCACACCGTACGCATGATGGCGCCCAAGTTTGTCGTGCCCTACCGCATGAGACGTAGAGCTAACCGGCGCTGCGCGGCTTTATCGCGCAGCGACCGAAGGGAGCGAGGTTGAGCGCCATGTTAGAGCCTCGGCGTATCACAGGACGACAGGCTTCTCGGCGAACGCCTTGCCCCATGCAAGCAACTGGTAGGTGCGGCAACTCGGGACGAAATATGGATCATTTTCGATCAGCTCAACAGCACGCTCTTTGGAGGGAACCTCTAAAACCCAGAGCCCTCCGACAAAAGCACCGCCTGGAACCTCTCGGCAGCCACCCGCGATGAGGATTTCAGACTCATGTCTTTTGAGATATTCGAAATGCAAATCTTGTCGCTCCTTTCGAATTTCCATCATGTCGGGTGTGTCTGAAAAGAATGTGATCCAGCGCATGCAATTTCCGTAAGTAAGTCTGGGGTTGGATAGGCTCTAACGTTGGCGCTGTCTGGCACGCAGCACGCGCCGCGAAGCGGCAACCTGCTGCTGCGTGTCCGCGACGAGCAACCTGTTAGACGACACGCGCATGGTGCGCCTCGAAGGCAGCGAGAGCGGCTTGCGCAATTGGTGCGACGGAGCGCGACGAGATGCCCCGGGCCAGGCAGTACTGAGACTGCAACCACATCGCAAGCGTTTTCGTGCCTTTGCTGGCATTGCAACCGATGCAGCAAAGGGCGATGTTCTCCCGCGTGACGATAGAAGCGTCGTTGACGATGTGCTCCCACGACGGCCGATCGCGCCGCGCATTGCCCATGGCGAAGAGCGTGCCGCAGTAGACGCACGTTCGGTCGCGTTCGCGCACTTCACGCTCAAGCCAAGCAGGGATGTTCCAGCGGTTTGGCACGATTGCACTTGTGGCGTCTAACGTTCAAGGTGACCGGCGCTGCGCGGCTTCATCGCGCAGCGTCCAGAGAGCGAAGCGAACGGGGTCGAGCCGGGTTGGGCCTCATTTTCTATGGCTCCGCACGACCTCTACAAGCTCTTGAAGCGACATCGGCTTATCTCGGCTGCGATGAACCATGCGGTGGCAGTTGGAGCACAAGACCGTCATGTCTGTTCTAGGGTTGACAGATGATGGCTCCGTCATCCGTGAGACCGGCACCAAGTGGTGCACTTCAATGTAGTCCTTGCCGCGTGAACCGTAGTTCGCTTCAAAGTTAAAGTCGCACGCCCGGCAGGTTGTTCCATGAATGGCGATAGCTGCCGCGCGAAGTCTTGGATTTCGCTCGAAGTGTGCAACCAGTCGCTCGGAGCGCAGACCCTCGAGTGCCGCCTCCTCTTGCGCAAAGGCGTCCAGATCAGCGGCAACCTGAGACTCGGTTGGGCCTGACGAAGGCTGAAGAGCTCTAGCGGCTTCGACCCCTTTCGGTGTGAGCTTCCATTGACTTCGGGGGGCGTCAGGTGCTCCGTTTGCCCGAAACAGCATGCCCTGATTGACGAGATGCAGCCGGGCAAATTGGACCCGATTTGCCCAATGGCTGGCGGAGTTGCTGTACTTCTGGGTGCGCTCTGCGTGGGTTACCTCTGGATGGCGAAGTGCAAGTTGCTCATATACGCGCCATACGCTGGCTCGAGCGTCAGGCTCGGCCGCAAGAAAGGCCAGTAGATCGGATTTGAGGACGTCGTCCGCAGGAATGGTCATGTCAATGAGGCCCAACGTTGGCGCTGTCTGGCACGCAGCACGCGCCGCGAAGCGGCAACCTGCTGCTGCGTGTCCGCGACGAGCAACCTGTTAGACGACACGCGCATGGTGCGCCTCGAAGGCAGCGAGAGCGGCTTGCGCAATTGGTGCGACGGAGCGCGACGAGATGCCCCGGGCCAGGCAGTACTGAGACTGCAACCACATCGCAAGCGTTTTCGTGCCTTTGCTGGCATTGCAACCGATGCAGCAAAGGGCGATGTTCTCCCGCGTGACGATAGAAGCGTCGTTGACGATGTGCTCCCACGACGGCCGATCGCGCCGCGCATTGCCCATGGCGAAGAGCGTGCCGCAGTAGACGCACGTTCGGTCGCGTTCGCGCACTTCACGCTCAAGCCAAGCAGGGATGTTCCAGCGGTTTGGCACGATTGCACTTGTGGCGTCTAACGTAAAGTTGAGGGGCGCCGCGCTTCTGCGGCGTCCCGCTCGAACGCAAGGTTAGCCCTCTGATAGCTGAACATTGCTTTTACCGATATTGCAGACATGGCAAAGGACTTGAAGGTTTTCAAATGTTGTTTCGCCGCCCTTGCTCCATGGAATCACATGATCGACTTGAAGCGTGGCTCCATTGCGTGCTTCAGCGCCACAAAGTTGGCAGCGTGCGCCGTCACGCAGCAGAACAAGAGCACGCAAGCGCCAATTTATATTTCGCGGTGTGCGTCGTTGTTGAACTGGAGAAGAGCTTGGAACGGTTGTTTCAGGACTTATACCTTCGTTAGCCCAAGCGACAAAAGCTTCCAATGCTTTGCGCCAAGTGCCAAAGCGTTTTTCATACGTCCCAGCGGAAAACGAAGAGTTGTCTTTTGTTAAGTCTTGGTACTTCGGCTGGCGGCCAAGCTTGAGCCAGACCGTAACAAGGTTTTCAAATAGCTGCTCGTTAGTGAGCTGAAGGTTGCGAGTTTTTTCTAACCCCGCCGCTTCGAGTGCTTTAAACCATGAACCGAAGCGGCGGGAGAGAGTTGTACTGTGAAACTTTCCGTGTTCATTGAATTGGTCGATCGTCACGGACTGACGACTCAACAAGGAAGCGACACGCTGCAATTCCCCGATGAGTTCTTCATTCGGTACATCTCGGTGATGTGGCTCTAACTCATATCGCATATGTAAGAGGGCTAACGTAATGTCCAGAGCATACCTTGCTCTATAAGTTGGACGTTGCTCCATAAGTTGGCCATGAAATCCTCCTGAAAACGGCTTGCAGCCTTGTTATTTGCCATATACACTGGACAAACATACAGTTATAATTTTTCCATGAAACCCGGCAACCCTCCACTGCAATCCGTCCGTGTGCTGGATCAGTTGCGTGAGCGCATTCGGTACATGCACTATAGCCTCAGTACCGAGCAAGTTTATGTGTATTGGGTGCGTTTTTTCATTCGCTGGTCGGCTCGCGACGGCGGCATGCGCCATCCGCGCGAAATGGGTGCTGTCGATGTGGAAGAATTTCTCACCATGTTGGCCACGCAGCGCAAGGTTTCCGCCTCCACCCACAACCAGGCTCTGAGTGCCATTTTGTTTTTGTACCGAGAGGTGCTGGGCGTGGCATTGCCCTGGCTTGACATCGTCAACCGACCCACGCAAAAGCGGCGCATTCCCAGCGTGCTGACCAAAGACGAAGTAGCAGGCTTGCTTGCACATATAGATGGGCCAGCCGCGCTCGTCGCACGCTTGTTGTATGGCACTGGAATGCGGCTGATGGAGGGCATGCGCCTACGCATCAAAGACGTTGACTTTGACCGCCACGTCATCATCGTGCGCGATGCCAAAGGCGGCAAAGACCGCGTTGTGATGCTGCCGCGTTCGCTGGAACCGGCCCTGCGCATGCAGATGCTTGCGGCGCGCGCGCAGTGGGAAGCTGATCGACAGGCGCAGCGTGACGGGGTCGAGACACCGCATGCGCTGAAGAAAAAGTACCCCAAGGTTGGCTACACGTGGGGATGGTTCTGGATGTTTCCCTCGCCTACGCTGTCGATTGACCCGCGCAGTGGTGTGGAACGCAGACACCACTTGTACGAAGACCGGGTTCAGCGTGCACTCAAAAAGGCCGTGCCACTGGCGGGAATTTGTAAACCGGTCTCGGTTCACACGCTGCGTCACTCGTTCGCCACGCATCTGCTGCAGGCGGGCACCGACATCCGAACGGTTCAAGAGTTGCTGGGACACAGCGACGTTTCGACCACCATGATTTACACCCACGTGCTCAAGGTGGAGGCAGGTGGCACGGCCAGTCCGCTGGATGCACTCAGTAGCCCAGCTTGGTGAAGGGCCGCTTTCGCCGCCCTACAGACGTTTGATCCTAACGCCGGAATCCTCGATATTTTTGAAAACACAAGGTTAGACGCTGCGTCTTTTGGGCCGACAGCGTAGTAAAGCCCACTCATTCAAGCCGTCCGCCCGACGGACCGCAAGCGCCAGCAACGCCGCAATGATGAGTCACCGACTGGCCGGTTCATCCACGGAGGCGGCGGAGTGTGCACCCAGCAGGGCTGGGGTGCGTCCGTGCCGACCCATCACCGGGTATGCTTGCGCCCTATGTATGCGCAGCATTTCGGCTTGAGACAGGACCCGTTTTCCATTGCCCCGGATCCCCGCTACCTGTTCATGAGTGAACGGCACCGCGAGGCTTTGGCGCATCTGCTTTTCGGCGTGGCCGGGTCGGGTCAGGCCGGCAGGGGTGCGGGCGGCGGGTTCGTGCTGCTCACGGGCGATATCGGCACCGGCAAAACCACCATCTGCCGCTGCTTCCTGGAGCAGATTCCGGCGGGATGCCACGTGGCCTACATATTCAACCCAAAGCTCACGGTGCCCGAGCTGCTGCAGTCCATCTGTGAAGAGTTCCACCTTGCCGAGCCAGCGCAGGCCCGCACCCCGGTGACGGTCAAGGATTACATCGATCGGCTCAACGCTTTTTTGCTCAGCAGCCATGCCGCCGGGCAAAGTTGCGTGCTCATCATCGACGAGGCGCAAAATCTGCAGAGCGAGGTGCTCGAACAGCTGCGCCTGCTCACCAATCTGGAAACCAGCGAACGCAAACTGCTGCAGATCGTGCTCATTGGCCAACCCGAATTGCGTACCATGCTGGCCCGACCCGAGCTCGAACAACTGGCGCAGCGGGTGATCGCCCGCTTTCACCTCGACGCCTTGAGCGACGCCGAGACCACCGACTACATCGCGCACCGGCTGGCGGTGAGCGGCCACCAGGGGGCATTGCCATTTGACGCCGGGGCCCTGGGTCGCATTCGCCGTCTGGCCCGTGGTGTACCCCGTCGCATCAATCTGCTGTGCGCACGCTCGCTGCTGGGAGCCTGGGCCAACGGCTTGCCACGAGTTGACCGCAGAGTAGTGGACAAGGCCGCGCTGGAGGTGTTTGGTCCCGAATCGGCGCCCGATGCCGTGGCCATCCCAAAAGGCGTGCTTTACGCGCTGGGCAGTGTCGCGCTGATCGGCGTAGCGTGGGTGGGTTACCTGAACTGGGCAGCTCCGCCACTGATGCCCAACAGCACCTCAGCGGCAGCATCCGCGCCTGACTTGGCTGCTTCGGCGGTGGCTTCCACCTCTGAGTCGGCAGCAGCTGCGACGGCGCAAGGCGAGACCGAAGAGATCGAGCCCTTGCTGGCGCTGCTGCCCACCGACATGAATATCGCCTGGCGCGAATTGGCTCCGCTTTGGGACGGTGCCTCCAGCAGGGATGACCCCTGCCAGAGCGCCGGCGCGCGGCCATTACGGTGCTACACCGCCAGCAACCGCAGCGTGCCCCAGTTGCGCCAGTTGGACCGTCCGGGCCTATTGCGTTTGCAAGCTGGCAATCAGGCACCGGTGTACGCCGTGCTGGTGGGTCTGGACGATACAACCGCGACCTTGCAGATCGCCTCTCAGCGCCACAGGGTGCGGTTGGTCTCGCTGGGTCGGCTCTGGCGTGGCGAGTTCTCAACGTTCTGGCGCATGCCCGTGGGCTACAGCCCCAACCTCAAAGACGGCAGCACCGGTCCCGCCATCGATTGGCTGGCCCGTCAACTGGGTCTGCTTGACGGGGTGGCCGAGTCTGGCGGACCGCAGACCCTGGATGGCGCGTTGCGGGCTCGCGTGCGGGCCTTCCAGTACGCACAGGGCCTCCATCCCGATGGCCAGCCCGGCCCCATGACTTTTTTGCAGCTTCAGAGTGCCACAGGGGTAGACGAGCCACGCCTGCAAGCCAAACCACGCTAACCCATGTCTTACATCCTCGATGCACTCAAACGGGCAGAGACCGAACGCGAGCGTGGCACCGTGCCAGGCCTGCACGCCAGCCCGGCCACCGTGTCCGCCCACGATGGCACAGGCCGCAGAGCAGTTCGCCTCTGGCTGGTTGCCGCAGCATTTTCATTGACCCTGACAGGCATCGGCGCCGGGTTGTGGATCGGGCGCACGCCTGAGCCCGCCTCCCCGGTGGCAGTTGTGGCAGCGCCTCAGAACCCAACCCCGACCGCGACACTTGGCTCCCTGGAAGCAACAGCACCACACAACTTCGGGGCCTCAGCGGTTGGCGCAACACCTGCGGTGTCGGTCACAACGCCAGCCACCGAAATCACGCCCCGCGCTGCGGTTTCCACGGCTGCGCCGAATGCGCAGGCGACTGGGCCCGCCAAGCAGACCGCGCCAAAGCCCAGACCAACAGCCACGCCGGTCGCCAAGGTCCCGGCCCCGACGCCAACCGCCAAGGCCTCTGCCGCGTCTGCGGCGGCCAGCACTGAGACCGATTCGGCATCATTACCCTGGCTCAACGATTTGCCCGCTGGTGTTCGCAGCCAGTTGCCCGCGCTGACTGTCAACGGCGCGGTGTACTCGGAGAATCCGGCCCAGCGGCTGCTGCTGGTGAACAACCAGGTTGTCAAGCAGGGGGGGCTGGTCGCGCCCGACTTGGCGCTGGAGGAAATCCGGACAAGCAGCTCGGTGTTGAGTTTCCGGGGCACCCGGTTTCGGCTGGCGCACTGAGGCTGACTGACCCTCCTTTGGGCTCGACTGGTCGCATCGCGTCCAAGCCACCACAAGTTCCCCGGTTTGCGACCGGCGAATTGGCAGACTCAGTTTCGGGTTTGAAGGACGGCTTGATCGAGTGCAGGCAGTCTTGCCCTGGCTCGGTCCAAGTCTTCGTGCAACAGTTCGGTCACGATCACCGCCGCGCCTTCATCCGCCTGCGCCAGAATCTCGCCCCAGGGGCCCACGATCATGCTGTGGCCCCAGGTGCGCCGCCCGTTTTCGTGCCGCCCGCCCTGCGCGGCTGCCACCACGCAGGCGAGATTTTCGATCGCGCGGGCCCTCAGCAGCAACTCCCAGTGCGCCTGCCCGGTCGTGAACGTGAAGGCGCTGGGCACCAGCAACACATCGGCCCTGAGTTGCCGATAGAGCTCAGGAAAGCGCAGGTCGTAGCACACACTCAGGCCGACCCGGTAGCTGTGGCCGTCACGGGAGGGCAGATCAAAAGTCACCGTTTGCGCCCCGGCGACCAGCGTGCACGATTCGTCGTAGGCCTCTTTGCCGTTGTCAAAGCGGAACAGATGAATCTTGTCGTAGCGGGCCACGCAGCGCCCGCTTGGATCGAACACCAGCGAGCTGTTGTGCACCCGGTTAGGGTCAGCGCTGGCCAGCGGCAAGGTGCCGCCCACCAGCCAGAGTTTGTGGGTGAGAGCGGCTCGGGCCAGACAATCCTGGATAGGACCTTGCCCGGGAGTCTCCTGGATGGCCAGCTTGTCGCTGTCCTTGTGGCCCATCAGGCAAAAATACTCGGGCAACAGCACCAGCTCGGCACCGTGCGCACCGGCCTGCGCCACCAGTCGCACGGCAACTTCCAGGTTGCGCTGCAGATCGGGTGTCGAGACCATTTGAATTGCGGCGATTTTCATGATGATTCCTGTCTGAAACCGGCTTGTGCCACCGTTGGCTCCGTCATCCCCGTATGTAATGCAGCCCGGTAAACCGGCTTCTGAAAGCCGCCACGTCGGCAGCCACCAATTCGGGCTCACTCATCAGCGCCCGCGCAATCAGGCTGGCGAGTTCGGGCATGTCTGCGGCGTCCATGCCCAGGCGCACGATCTCGGGCACCCCCAGACGAAGTCCGTTGTTGTCGCCAGCCACGTCGGGCAAGGGCAAACCAATGCCGCAGGCCAGCAAGTTGGCCCGCCGCAGTCGCTTGGCTGCGGTCTGCCCGCCACCAAAGTGGGCCGCCTCCAGTGCCAGCTGATGTGAATTGGTGTAGCCCCGTGCTTTGGCAAAGACCGGTAGCCCTGCGGCATCGAGCGCCTGCGCCAGTGCCCAGGCCGTGCGTTGCATGGCTTGACCATAGGAATTGCCAAACTCCTTCCAGTCCAGCAATCCTACGGCCAGCGCGGCAGTCTTGCCGGCGTCGAAGTTGGCGCTCAATCCAGGGTAGGCAATGGCGTCGAGCCGCTCGGCCAAGCCGGGGTCATTGGTCACGATCAAGCCGCCGGGCGGCCCGCCCAGGCTCTTGTAGGTGCTCATGGTCATCACATGGGCACCCTCTGCCAGGGGTTGTTGCCAGACCTTTCCCGCAATCACCCCGCTGAGGTGCGCGGCATCAAACATCAGTTTGGCGCCTACGCTGTCGGCAATACCGCGCACCGCCGCCACCGGATGTTCAAACAGATTGAGACTGCCGCCCAGGGTGATGAGTTTGGGCTTGATCTCCTGGGCCAGGATCTTGAGTGCGTCCACATCCACGGTGTAGCCGTCGGCGTTCACGGGTGCTGGCACCGTCTTCAGGCCAAACCAGCCCGCTGCCCCGCCTTTGTGGTGTGTGACATGCCCGCCGATCTGGGCCGGTGGCGCAATGATGGTGTCGCCGCTCTGGCAGGTCGCCATGAACACATACAGGTTGGCCAGGGCACCCGAGCCCACCCGCACCTCGGCAAACTGTGCGCCAAAAACCTCGGCCGCCAGTTCAGCGGCGATGACCTCGATGCGTTCAATCGCTTCGAGTCCCATCTCGTATTTGTCGCCGGGGTATCCCAGCGAGGCGCGCGTCCCCAGGCCAGCGGCCATCATCGCCTCCGCCTTGGGGTTCATGACGTTGCTGGCGGGATTGAGGTTGATGCCGGTCACGTCATGAATCTGGCGGTTTTGCAGAACGAGAGTCTGCAATTGATTGGCCAATTCGTCAGCTGCGGCAATAGAGGCCCGCTGTGCAATGCGTTGCACATGGTCTTCGCAGAAATCGGGCACCCAGTGGCGCCGTTTGAGTGTGGCGGTCATCTCCGTTCTCCTTTGCGCAAGTCAATCCAGTTCGACAGGCTTGAGTTTGCCATGAAGGCCTGGCCCGGGATGCGGTACATTTTGCGGCACCCACTGCGCTTGCAAATTGCAGGCGCGACGCAAAGCCAGGCGCAAAATGCTTGCATCGGCGACATTCAGGAAAAGCCAAGCCCGTGAACCCAGATTTCCCCATCCGCTACGTCAACCCGGTCTTTCGCCCGCCCAGCGAGGCCCAGTCCCTGATCCTGCCGGTCACCGAGGGTTGTTCCTGGAACCAGTGCACTTACTGCGAGATGTACACCGCGCCGCAGAAGAAATTCCGGGTGCGTGCCCAAGACGAGACTCTGGAGGCCATCCGGCGCTGCGGGGAGCAGTTTCCCGGCCAGGTGCAACGTGTCTTTCTGGGCGACGGCGACGCCATGGTGCTGTCCACCCGGCGCCTCTTGAGCCTGCTCGAAGCCATCCGAACCCATCTGCCCGGCGTGCGCCGGGTCTCGAGCTACTGCCTGCCGCGCAATGTGCGCAACAAATCGGTGGCTGAGTTGGTGCAATTGCGCGAGGCTGGTTTGGCCCTGGCCTACATTGGCGCCGAATCCGGCGACGACGAGGTGCTGCAACACGTTAACAAAGGTGAGACCTTTGAGAGTACGCGTGAGGCCCTGGACAAACTTGGCGAGGCCGGCATCACGCGCTCGGTGATGCTGCTCGGCGGGCTGGGGGGGCAGATTTTCTCAGCGCAACATGCGCATAACTCGGCCCGCCTGGCCAACCTGACCCAGCCGGAGTATCTGGCTACGCTGGTGGTGAGCTTTCCTCAGGGCGAAGGCCGGTTTCGCCAGGGTTTCCCTGACTGGGAACCACTTGGGCAACACGAATTGTTTGCCGAAATCGAGCAACTGGTCCAGGCGCTGGAACTCAAGCGCACGGTGTTTCGCAGCGATCACGCCTCAAACTGGCTGGTGCTCAAGGGAACCCTGGGCGCTGAAAAAGAGCGGCTGCTCAAAGAGGTCAGGCGCGCCATCGAGCACCCTGAATCGGCCGGGCTTAGGCCCGATTGGGCCCGCGGGCTTTAGAGCACCTCCTGCTACGGCGGGCTCTTATGCCTGTGGTTGCACCACAGGACCGACATCGCCCTGCAGGTTGGAGATGATCGCCTTTTGGTACTCCGACACATAGAACTCCACGGCTTTCTCCGGATCATCGGGGGTGCCGTTGCGAGAGATCAAATTGAAGGCGTTGTAACGACCCGCGGCGAACAGAATCGCCGCGCTGACCTCGCCGCCCTTTCCGCCCTCGGACAGGCGGTTGGCAAGAGCGATGAACTCGTCAACGAGTTTGAGAAATTCGGGAGGGTAAGCCATGTGATCCTTTCAATTGTGTGGCCTGGGTGTCTGCACTTCAGGGAAGCGGGTCGCTCAGCGCAGGCACGCAGCTAGATTCCGTGACTCGATAGCGTGACGATCCCCTTGGGCGAGTGCAGTGTAGCGGTCAGGTTGGCCGGGCCGGTTTCAATCGCAATGCCGATGAGTCCGATCGCCTTGTAAGCGCTTTGCAGTTTTTCCGCGGAGGGGTGGGCAACTGACAGGCTGCCGAGCGTCACGCCTGAGCGCGGCAGGCTGTTTCTGGGATGCAGACGCAGCGGCTCGGCCGCGTCAGGCTTGCCCCACTGGATCAGGGAGGGCAGGGTGCCATTGAACAGGCGCTGGCCGTCTTCACGCACCGTGATTTGCCATTGCAACAGGCCGCGGCGGGAGTGTCGGCTGGCATGCACCACGGGTCCGCGGTCGATGCCTTGCGCGTTCAAGGTGGCCCGGGCCAACGCAATGTCACTTGTGCTCGCCACAAAATGCACCAGACGCGGCTCGCTGGCAACGGCCGCCCTTAGCGCTGCGTCGTCCATGTCAAACCAGCGCTTGGTCGGTGCGTCGGCCGGGCGCTTGACCGTTGGATTGATGGCAATGATCTCCAGATAGGCCAGCGTGTTGGCGGGCGTGGCGATCTTGAGCAGCCGGTTGTGGGTGCCGTACTGCGCATGCTCACCGCCCGGACCGGGCACGACGCCCAGCGTGGCCTCAGTCCACTGAACCCCAAGTTCCAGCGTTGACGCCACGATCACCAGATGATCAATTTGTGTTTTCATGCCCGGACCATAACACCAGCGCAAACTATTTCAGTCCTGTTCAGCCTGGGTTCAGCCCGCCACGCGCACACTGCGTTTCATACCAACCCAAGGAGTGCATCATGAAACGTATTGCCATTGCCAGTTTGCTCGTTACCGGATTGCTTGGCGCCCAGGCCGAGACCTTTACTGATCAGGCGCGGGTTCGCAGCGCCGAGCCTCGCTATGAGAACGTGAGCGTTCCACGAGACGAATGCCGTAGCCGCTGGGTTGACGAGCCAGTCAATCGCGTCAGCAACGAACCCCAGCAGCGCGGCTATGGCGGCGCCGTCCTGGGCGGCCTGGCCGGTGGCGTGCTCGGGAACCAGGTCGGCGGCGGTCGGGGCCGGGACGCGGCGACCGTGGTCGGCGTGGTGCTGGGCGCCATGGCCGGCAATCACCTGGAAAATCGCCCTCAGGCAAACCAGTATCAGACGGCGCAGTACGGCGAGGACCGTGGTGAGCGCGCCCAGCGGGAAGTGCGACGCTGTCGCACCGTGTACGACACCCAGGCCCGCCTGAGCGGCTATACGGTGAACTATGAGTATCGGGGGCAGCAGTACACCACCGTCACGCGCAACCACCCGGGCAACCAGTTGCAGGTGCGGGTCTCGGTTGATCCCATCGAACAGTAAGGGTGCGGGTCGCAGTACCATTGGTGTCCGACCCCTTTGAACGACCGGTCCCACCATGAAAACGCTCACCACCCTGATCGCCACCCTCGTGCTCGCCCTGGCCCTGCCGGCCTGGGCCGATGTCGGCCGAGATGATGCGGCTGCCCTGGCGCAAAGGGCCAGTGGCGGACGAGTGCTGGCCGTGGAGAAGACCGGACAGGACGGCCACGCCGTGTGGCGCGTCAAAGTCCTCACCCCTCAGGGCGAAGTCAAGATCATTTTGATCGATGCCGCCAGCGGGCGCAGGCTGTGATTTGCGTTTGGTTTGATGCTTCATGCGCCTGCTGCTGATTGAAGACGACGCGGTTCTGCGGCTGACCCTGGCGCGCCAGCTTGAGGCCCAAGCCTACCGGGTCGATCAGGCCGCCGATGGCGAGGATGGCTTGTTTCAGGCTCGGGAGTATCCGTTTGATCTGGCCATCGTGGACCTGGGGTTGCCCAAAATCAATGGCTTGACGGTGGTGCAGGCGCTGCGCGCCGAAGGCCGGACCCTGCCGATCCTGATACTGACCGCGCGCTCAAGCTGGCAAGACAAGGTTCTGGGGCTCGAAGCCGGGGCCGATGACTACCTGGTCAAGCCTTTTGAATACCCGGAACTGGCCGCGCGAGTCAAGGCGCTGCTGCGACGGGCCCTCAAGGCCACATCCGACGTGCTCAAGTTCGGGGCGCTGAGCATCGACTTTTCGGCGCAAAGTGCGCGTCTCAATGATGCGCCGCTGGATCTGACCACCTTTGAATACCGGGTGCTCGAATACCTGGTGCGCGAGCGCGAGCGGGTGGTGAGCAAGCAGGAACTGTCGGATTACCTGTACCCGCACGACGAAGACCGCGACAGCAATGTGCTGGAGGTTCTGGTGGGGCGCTTGCGCCGCAAGCTTGACCCCGAGGGTACGCTGGCGCCCATTGAAACCCTGCGTGGACGCGGCTACCGCTTCGTGCTGCAGTGAAGACGCCGGTGTCAATCCGCACCCGCCTCATTTGGGGTGCGGCCCTGGTGTTGCTGGCTTTTCTGGCTGGCGCGGGCTGGGCCGTGCAACAGGCCCACCTGGACAGCGTGCGCGCGGCCCGATTTGCCCGCTTGCAAACCACGGTGTATCTGTTGATGGCCGGGGCCGAGCTTGACGACAAAGGCGCCCTGGTGATGCCGCCCAGCCTGGCTGAACCCCGCCTGGCCCTGCCGGGTTCGGGCTTGTACGCCAGCATCACCAACCCCGAGACTCACCAGCAATGGCAGTCTTCGTCCACGCTGGGTTTAAGCCCGCCCTTTGTACAACAACTCGCGCCCGGCCAATGGCAATTTGACAGCGTCATCACGCCACAGGCGCGCAGTGACCCAGCACCAAAAAGTGGCCGCGCGTTCCTGACGACGAGCTACGCCGTCAAATGGTCCGTAGGCGAACGCTCTGCGCCGCTGGTGTTCTCGGTGCTGGAAGACAAGCGCGAACTCGATTCCGAGCTGCGGATCTTCGAGCGCACGCTGTGGATCTGGCTGGGGGGCGCCGCCATGCTGTTGCTGCTGGCCCAGACGGTGTTGCTGCGCTGGGGCCTGAGACCGCTGGCGCAAATGGCGGGGGAGATTGGCCAGGTCGAGCAGGGCGCGCAAACCCATGTCCAGGGCGCTTACCCGCGCGAACTCGCTGGTCTGGCGAGCAACCTCAACCTGCTGATCGATCAGGAACGCTCGCGCCAAACCCGTTACAAGGATGCGCTCGACGATCTCGCGCACAGTCTCAAGACGCCGCTGGCGGTGCTGCGCGCCTCGCTCCAGGAACCCGGCGAGTTGCCCGCCATGGTGGCGCAGCAGGTCGCGCGCATGGACGACATCGTGGGCCACCAGCTCGGGCGGGCCGGGGCCAGCGGTGCCGCGCGCTTTGCGCCCTATCTGCCCCTGGCGCCTGTGCTGACCCGAATTGGCGAGACACTGGCCAAAGTCTATGTCGACAAGCATCTGGTGTTTTCACTGGAATGCCCGCCCGATCTGAGCTGGCGGATCGACGAAGGCGACGCCTTTGAAGTGCTGGGCAATGTGCTGGACAACGCGGCCAAGTGGGCCCGGGGGCAGGTCGGCGCACGGCTGTGGGTTGAGGGCAAGCAGTTGCACATTCGGGTTTGGGATGACGGGCCGGGCTTTGGCGATCCGCAGGCCGTCGGGGGGCGGCGGGTACGGCTTGACGAGCAAGTGCCCGGTCACGGCATCGGGCTGGCGGTAGTTCGCGATATTGTGGCCAGCCATCAGGGGAGGCTTTCGATCTGTCGCGCGCAGGGCGGCGGCGCGCAACTGGACATCACCCTGCCTGCGGCATGATTTCCGTCCGGCCGCAGGTCAACGTTCGATCCGACGGCACGGGCCAAGTGCTTGAATCGCGGTCGCATCAACGCCTTGTGAAGGTCGGCTGCGAGTGGACGCATGCGACACTGCTCCGATGTTTTCTCCGCCCGCCTATTCCGCATTTTTGACCGGCTTCACGCTCAGTCTGACGCTCATCGTCGCCATCGGGGCACAAAACGCCTATGTGCTGCGTCAGGGCTTGAGGCGCGAACACATTGCCGCCGTGGTGGGCATCTGCGCCATACTGGATGCAACCTTGATGACCATTGGCGTGAGTGGCGTGGCAACGTCACTGGGGAACTATCCCTTGGCACTGGACGCACTGGGGCTGCTCGGTGCGCTGGCACTGTCCATTTACGGCTGGATGGCGATGCGCCGGGCCTTAAAGCCTGCCGCGTTGGGCACCAGCACGCAGGGCGCTGCGGCGTCGCTCTCCAGCGTCGTGGTGCAAACGCTGTCGATCAGTTTGCTCAATCCGCACGTGTACCTCGACACCGTGATCCTGGTGGGTGCCGTGGGTGCCAGGCAAGCCCAGGGCCTGCAGGGCGTCTTCCTTGTGGGCTCGGCGCTGGCCAGCGTGGTGTGGTTTGTGACCCTGGGCTATGGCGCGCGGGCTCTGCAACCCCTGTTTGCCCGCCCGCAGGCATGGCGTGTTCTGGACGTCATCATTGCCGCGACCATGTGGGCCATCGCCGCCAGATTGGTCGCGCGGACGGTCTTTGCCTGATACCCTTCGCTCTTCCAGTTGCGGCAGATCGAACTTAAACGCTATGTAAATAATAGCGTACTACGGTTTATTGATAAGGGCTAGCGACTGATTTACACCGATTTCATTGTCACCCGCCGCGCCACAGGCCACCAGCAATGGATTTGCCCGACCTACCGTAGGGAGTCATCGGTCGATTTGGCAGGCCGGGCTCGCGGGATCCATCAGGGCTGGCGCGATCGCAGAACTTGTCTGGAGCGGTAGACCAAAATGGGCAGCAGTTGCACGGCGAGCATGCTCACAAAGATCAGACCGCACCCAATGAAGCCAGCAAGGCTCAAACGGTCCCCCATCAGCACGAAACCGAACAGCGCGGCGAACAGGGTTTCCGAGGACAGCACAATGGCAGCGTCGGTTGCCTGAGCATGACGCTGGGCCAGCACTTGCAGGGTGAAGCCAACGCCGACCGAAAGAACCCCGGTGTAGGCCAGCGGCAGCGCCGCCGCCTGCAGCCCGGCCCATTGGATAGGCTCAAAAACGAACGCTCCGAGCAGCGCGAGCACACCACAAACTGCGAACTGCCCTGCGGCCACCAGAAACGGTGCCTGCATGCGATGTGCCACCCGCCCAACCATCAGCACATGAAGCGCCCAGGGAACGGTGGATGCGATGACCCACAAATCTCCCGAACCGATCGACAGGGTTTGCGCGCCTGACAGGAGAAACGCTCCACCAAGGCAGGCCAACGCGCCCATCCAGGCCGACCAGTGCGGCAGATGACGCCAAAGCACCCAGCCGAGAACGGGCACCAGCGGCACATACAGCGCGGTCAGAAAACCGGCGTTGGTGACCGTGGTGCTCATGATTCCGACCTGTTGCAGGACGGCGCCCAGCGCCAGCAAGACGCCCAGGGCCAAGATCCAGCGGCCGTCGGCTCCCCGCAGTGGCGCTGCTGTGTTCCCGATGGCACGCCACTCCCGCCACGTGAAGGGCGCAACAATTGCCGCGCCGATCAGAAATCGCACGCCGGTGAACGTCAGCGGCCCGACATGGTCCATGCCGGTGCTTTGCGCCACAAACGCCGAACCCCAGATCACGGCGGTGAGGATCAGCAAAAGATTGGAATGAAGGCGGGACATGTGGAAAGTTGGTGGCACCAGGGCGCATCGCCGCGCCGCAGAGGGTCAAATTCTAGTTGGCGCCGGTGCTTGGGCGCATGGGCCGAGCCCAGGCTCTGCCCGTTCGGCCATAAAATGCGCGGCAGCCTCTGCCACCGGTAATCCGGCCACGCCATCTGGCTGGAGCGCAGGAGATTTCGGCGGCACCTGGCCGCCTTCTGTTCAACCCGAAAACCGATAAGGTTCCAATGAAGCGAATTTTGATGTTGTTGCTGACCGCAGCAGTGTTGCCGGTCATGGCACAGACGCCTGCGGTAGCGACTCGGGCAAGCGCCAAACCGGGCTCGACCGCCCCAATGCCCGCCCCCAAACGCAAAAACGCCCTGCTCACACGTGAAGAGTTGCGCGCCTGTTTTCAGCGCCAAGTTGCGAACGCGACCGAGAACGTGGCGGTAAGTGATGAAGCAAAAGCCTTCAATCAAGAGCACGCGGACCTTTTGACCGCCAAGGCTGCGCTTGAACAACAGATCGAGACTCTTAAGGCAACGGCCACCGTCATCCTGGCCGACGAAGCGAGGCTGACCGGGATCAGGCAAAGTCTGGCCAACCCGGCGGCCGACGCCGATGCGGCGGCGCTGGAGCTCCAGCGTACGGCGTTCAACAACGCAGCGAGCGCCTATGACCAACGCGTGACCAGCTACAACAGCACACGGCAATCGCTGGCGGCCATTGGCGCGCAGCTCGACCAACGCATCGGCGCGAGCAACCTTCGCGCCAGCACCGTGAAGGCACGCGCAGCAGCCTATGCCCAGGCCGTTGAGGACTGGCGGCTAGCCTGCGCTGACAAGCGCTTCGATGCCGACGACGAGATCGCGATCAAGAACGGCCTGTAGCGCTGGACGCACTGGCCCGGCGCGGCGCTGCAATCCGCGCGGCTCCCCGTAAATGGGTCATGCTGACTACTATTAGTTATACGAATGAAATTGTCATAATATTAATTATTGTTTTCTAATTTCCAATCCCGCGGCACACTCTGCGTTTTCATCACACCAATCTGGAGAACAACATGCGCGTCGGACTACCCAAAGAAATAAAGAACCATGAATACCGCGTGGGTCTGACCCCCGCCAGCGTGCGCGAACTCACCGCGCACGGCCACCAGGTGCTGGTGCAAACCGGTGCCGGTGCCGGTATCGGCTTGACCGATGAACAATACCTGGCCGCTGGCGCCACCCTGGCCGCCGACGCCAAAGAGGTGTTTGCGCAGTCCGAGATGATCGTCAAGGTCAAGGAGCCCCAACCGCAGGAATGCGCCATGCTGCGCCCTGGCCAGATTCTGTACACCTACCTGCACCTGGCTCCGGACCCTGATCAAACCGCTGCTTTGGTGAAATCGGGCGCGATCTGCATTGCCTATGAAACCATCACCGGTCCGGGCGGCGGCTTGCCTTTGCTCGCTCCCATGAGTGAAGTGGCGGGACGCATGGCCATTCAGGCTGGTGCTGCCCACCTGGAGAAATCCAAGGGCGGCATGGGCGTTCTGCTGGGTGGCGTGCCTGGCGTGCCGGCCGCCCACGTGGTCATTTTGGGCGCTGGTGTGGTGGGAACCCACGCCATGCAAATGGCTGTGGGCATGGGCGCGCGCGTGACGGTGCTCGACAAGAGCGTGGACCGCCTGCGCCAGCTTGACCTGATCTTTGGCAACCGCATTCACACGGTTTACTCGACCGCCCAGAGCGTAGAGGAAGCCGTGCTGGACGCCGAGTTGGTGGTGGGTGGCGTGCTGGTGCCTGGCGCTGCCGCACCCAAGCTGGTGACCCGCGACATGATCTCGCGCATGAAGAAGGGCGCTGTCGTGGTGGACGTGGCCATCGACCAGGGCGGTTGCTTCGAGACTGCCCACGCCACCACCCACGCGGACCCCACTTATGTGGTGGACGACGTGGTCCACTACTGCGTGGCCAACATGCCCGGCGCCGTGGCACGGACCTCGACCTTTGCCCTGAACAACGCCACCATTGGGCACGCCCTGGCGCTGGCCAACAAGGGCTGGAAGCAGGCGCTCAAGGACAACGTCCATCTGCGCAACGGCCTGAACGTGGCCAACGGAAAGGTCACCTATGAAGCCGTGGCGCGCGACCTGGGCTACGAGTACGTGAGCGCCGACACGCTGTTGAACTAAAACGTCGTCAAGGCTTCGGGGCGACAACGCCCCTGAGCAGGCACGGTCGGCCATGGCGCCTACCGTGCTTTTTTTTGTGCCAGACCCCGGCGCGCTCGATGGCCCGTCGGCGGCCCTACACTTGGGTCAATCGACTCTGCCCCATGCCATGCAAAGCCCGTTCACCGCACCCCTCGCCCCTGCCACTGACCAGCGAGTCGCAAGGCAAGTCACGGCCATGCTGCTCGCCGCCGGCCGCGGAGAGCGCATGCGCCCGCTCACCGACACCGCACCCAAGCCGCTGCTGACGGTTTGCGGCAAACCATTGATGCAGTGGCCACTCGAAGCCCTGGCGCGCACAGGCTGCCCCCGAGTGGTGATCAACACAGCCTGGCTGGGGGAGCACATCTCGGCCAAGTTTGGACATAAATTTGCTGTTTTTCCTCCGTCGAATATGCATAGTTCGCTATCAAAATTAAAGCAAATTGAATTGCTTTACTCGCTCGAAGGGCGGGACTTTGGCGGCGCGCTGGAGACGGCCGGTGGCATCGTGCGGGCCCTGGACCGGCTCGGCGAAGTGTTCTGGGTGCTCGCCGGTGACATCTACGCGCCAGAATTTTCCTTCAACCCCGCCTCGGTGGACCGGTTTAGGGCCAGTGGCAAGCTGGCTCACCTGTGGCTGGTACCCAATCCCCCGCACAACCTGCGCGGCGACTTTGGACTGGAACTGCCTGCAATCGCGGCCGATGGCATCGGACTGGCACTGAACCTGCCGCCAGCCGACCCAGCGCAACGCTACACCTATTCCACCATGGGGCTGTACCGCAGCGCGCTATTTGAACCACCCTGGTGTGACATCGCGCCGGGCAACCCGCAAGGAACCCGGGCCGCTCTGGCACCGCTGTTGCGCCGCGCCATGGACCAGGGACAAGTCAGCGCCGAGGTGTTCCATGGTGCCTGGACCGATGTGGGCACGCCAGAACGACTACAGGCGCTCAACCGCCTGAGCGATTGAGCGCCTGCATGGCGTGAACCCGAGGCTTACTTGGCGTTGGAGATCACGATTTCGATGCGCCGGTTGCGCTGGCGGCCTTCGGCCGTGTCGTTGCTGGCCACCGGGCTGGATTCGCCATAACCTCGAGCGGCAATGCGCGTTACGTCGACACCGCGGCTGGTCAAGGCCATGCGAACCGCCTCGGCGCGACGTTGTGACAGGCCCAGGTTGAAATTGTCGCTGCCGACCGAGTCGGTGTAACCCTCAACGTTAACGGTGCGCTCAGGGTTGTCCTTCAAAAAGGTTACCAACTGATCAATGGTGCGCATGGCGCCGGACTTGAGCTCGGCACGACCGCTGTCAAACAGCACATCGCCCAGGGTCAGAACCATGCCGCGCTCGGTTTGCTGGGCCTGCAGCTCGGCCAGTTGGGCCTTGAGCTTGGCATTGCTGGCCGTGGCGGCAGTGGCCGCGGCCAAGCGTTGCTCGGCAAGCTTGCGGGCGGCTTCCGCCTCTTGCTGCGCGCGCTCGGCTTCTGCACCCTTGGCCTGAGCCTGGGCCCGGCTGGCGTCAGCATCGCGGGTACGGGCGTCAATCAGGATACGGTCCCGCTGGGCGCGTGAATCCGTCACGGCCTGCTCGGACTTGGCAATTTCTCCGGCCTGCACAGCCACCGCGGTGCGCTGGCGCGCCAGATAAGCGTAATGGTCGACAGCGGTCAGATCGTCACCGGCTATGAGCGCGGCCTCAGCCTGCTGCAAGGCCGCCTGGGCTCGGCGCAGCTCCAGTGGGGCGCTGCGCACGACCGTGGCATCACCGGCAGCCTGCTGGTAACTGGCGCGAGCCTCATCCAGGGCGCGGTTGTTGGCCGGTGCCGAAGCACACGCAGCCAAAATGGCTGCGGCAACGGGAATCAGGGCAAGGCGGAATCGTCCGACGGTGAAGTTGTTCATGTTTCAATCTTTCAAAAATATTGTTCGCGGCCCCGCTGACCGCAGGGGCCAGCGAAGCGGGGGCAGGACACTGTTACTTGGCGTCTTTGCGATTGAGCATTTCACGCTCAAGCGTGGCGTTGGCGCGGCCCAATTCCATGGCCGCTTCCTGGGCCTTGACGGCACGCGCCTTACGCTCGGCCAGCTCGGCATCGGCCGTGGCAGCCTCCGCCAAGCGGCGGGCCTGAACGAAATTCTCGGCCCGAGCAGCCGACTCGGCCTGACCGAGCTTCTCACGGGCGGCCAGCAATTCGACCGGCGCCTTTTGCGTCGCCCCGGCGCTTTCAGCCTGGGAGATGGAAGCGCGGGCATTGGACAGATCCGCCAAGGGCATCACACCCTTGCTGGCGCAGGCGCTCAGGGCGAGCACACCGGTGAGGGCGAAAAGAGTTAGCCAACGACGGGCCGGGAATACACTTTTTTTCATTTAGTTCAGTTCCAGTTAAATATCGAGAGAGTTGCGGCTCAGCGGGCGGTTATCAATCGCGCTGGCTGCGATGGGTGCGGACTTCGTCAAGAAGTGCCACAAACGATTGGTGGTTGTCAGAGGCGTTGCGCATGGGTTTGTCCAGCAGGGCGGTCACTTCGCCCAGACCAGCTTCATCAGCCTTCATGTACAGCTGACCCATTTTTTCGGCCAGTGACCGGTAGGCGTGATCGATGTCGCCAACCCGCTTGACCAGATCGTCCAGTACAGCGATCTCGACGTTGTCCAAGTTCAGGTTTGGGGGGGTTTCTACGCTCATGTCTTGTTCTCCTGTGATGAGAAATGGGGTGTTGATGTCAGGGCAGCTTGACCAGCGGCTCATCGACCAGGGATTCCAGATGGGTGAGTCGCTCGTTCAAATGCCGGAATTCGGTGATGAGCAACTGCTGCATGCTCTCCATGCGCGATGCTTCAGCCTTGTCGGCCACGTCCTGCACACGTTGCAGTTCCTTGAGCATGCGGCGCGACTCCATCAAGTTGCTAATCCGGGTATACAGGGTGGCAATAAAGAACAGGGCCACAAAGACCGCCGTCAACCCCAGAAGGATGATTCCTACCGGCGCATCAATTTGCGCGATCAACAAGTTAATCGAGGTCGGCGTCGTCAGTACGGACCAGTTCAGACCCGAGAACAACACGATCACGGCGACGGCCGTCCAGGCCAGCCAGTGGCTAATTCGCTCCATGATGAGTCCTTTCTGTTGAAGATGGTTAAGCATAGCTTCTCAATAATGAGAATACAATCGCATTTTTGCAACTTCTTATTTTCATTTATGAAAATTAACGAGGCCGATATCCTGGCCAACACCAGTCTGGCGGACAGCGCAGGGATGCGCTCCCTCCTGGGCTGGTCCGATTTCCAGACCATATTGGCAATCGCCCAATGTGGCAGTGTGGCCAAAGCCACTCAAAACCTGGCCATGTCCCACGTCACTTTGCTACGCAAGCTCGACGCCATTGAGACCCGGCTCAATGCCAAGCTCTTCGAGCGGGTGCGCGGCCGTTACACCCCGACCGCCGCGGGCGAAGAACTGGTGGCCGCGGCCAGTTCCATGGAGCCACTGGCACGTGGCGCCGAGATGCGGGTGCTGGGACAGGACCTGCGCCCCAGCGGTCTGGTGCGCGTCACGACCGCCAGCATCGTGGTTGACCAGCTTCTGCCAGCGGTGTTGAGCCAGTTTGCCAGTGCGTTCCCGGAAGTGGTGATTGAACTGGTGACTTCGCGCGAGCATGTCAGCCTGGCGCGCCGGGAGGCCGATGTGGCCATTCGCGTGAGCGACCATGTGCCCGACTGGCTGGTCGGACGCAAACTAGGCGAGGTTGATTTTTGTGTCTATGGGCTTGCCCGCAAGGGGCTCAAACCGGTGGTGCGCAAAGTGGAAGACCTGGCTGCGCAACAACGCTGGATCAGTTTTGAGCGCGAAGCACGCGAGCTCAAGTTCGACCGGTGGCTCGACGCCCATGTGCCCGATGCCTCCGTGGTGCTCAGGGTCGATGGGTTCAGCGCCGCACTGGCCATGGTGCGCGCGGGGCTTGGCATGACGCTGCTGCCCTCGTTTCTTGAACGCACCTGTCCGGAGTTGGTCGCTTTGTCCGGCCCGATCACGGCCTTGCGAACCCCCTTGTGGCTGCTGACGCACCAGGAACTGCGCCGGACTATGCGGGTCAAGGTGCTGATGCAGGCGTTCGGCCCAGCACTGGCCAATGCCATTCGCTGATTGCGTCGAGCGTGTCTGGCGTCAAGCCCAGACCTCGTCCGCATTCTCTCGGGGTTGTGACGCAAAAGGTTGCTCCAAACTACCTTGAGGCACTTGGTTGAGACGCTTGGTTTACCCCACAATAGAAGCCTGCCAATTTGAAAGTCGTTTCATGACCGAACCTGTACCGCAATCTGTCTACATGCAACGCCGCGCCGCGGTGGCCGCCCAGATCGGGCCCCGGGGTGTGGCCCTCGTGCCCACCGCACCGGAGCAAACACGCAATCGGGATTCCGATTTTCTGTACCGGCATGACAGCTATTTCTATTACCTGACCGGTTTCCTGGAGCCCAAGGCCTGGCTGGTGATTGAGGGTGACGGCAAGACGACACTGTTTTGTCAGCCCAAGGACACCGAGCGGGAGATCTGGGATGGCTTGCGCCTGGGGCCGCAGGCCGCACCAGAGCAGCTGGCCGTGGACGTATCATTTTCCGTTGCCGACCTCGCTACCAAGCTGCCAGCGCTGCTCGACGGCAAGGATTCAGTGTGGTATCCGTTTGCCACCCACAAGGAACTGGGGACGCTCCTAGACGGCTGGCTGGAATCCCTGCGCGTCGGCGTACGCTACGGCAAGCTTTGTCCCACGCAGCAAAACGACTTGTGCACCGTGCTCGATGAGATGCGCCTGATCAAGGACGAGCACGAACAGGCCACCATGCGCCGGGCCGCTCAGATCAGCGCCGGAGCGCACATCCGAGCCATGCAACTCTCAAGCCGCATGCTGCGCGAGGGCACGGAAGTGCGTGAATACCACCTTGACGCCGAGCTGCTGCACGAGTTTCGACGCCATGGGTCGCAGTACCCAGCCTACGGCTCCATCGTGGCGGCTGGTGCCAACGCCTGCGTGCTGCACTACCGGGCCGAGGCGGGTCGGGTGCAAAGCGGCGAGTTGGTGCTGATCGACGCTGGGTGCGAGCTCGACGGCTATGCCAGCGACATCACGCGGACCTTTCCGGCCAACGGCGTTTTCAGCGGGCCCCAGCGCGCGCTCTACGACCTGGTGCTGGCCTCCCAAGAGGCGGCCATCGCCGCCACCAGAGCCGGAGTGCGATTCACCGACCCGCATGACGCCACGGTCAGGGTGCTGGCGCAAGGCATGCTCGACCTGGGTCTGCTGGACGCGAACAAAGTCGGAACGCTTGAGGATGTGATTGAAAAGCGCTCCTACTTTCAGTTTTACATGCACCGCACCGGACATTGGCTGGGCATGGACGTGCACGACTGCGGTGCCTACCTCGAACCCGGTGAGCTCGGGCAGACCAGCCAGCGCAAGGACGCGCTCACCGGCGAGACCATCATTGACCGCCCGGCACGCATTCTGCGACCAGGCATGGTGCTGACCATCGAGCCTGGACTTTATGTGCGTGCTGCGCCGGGCGTTCCTGAGCAGTTCCACAACATCGGCATCCGCATTGAGGACAACGCCATCGTGACCGAGGGCGGGTGCGAATTGATCAGCCGCGCCGTGCCGGTGGACGCGCTGGAAATCGAAGCGCTGATGCGAAGCTGAACGGCTCGCCTGACCGGCGCCGAAGTCAAGCCCGAAGGTTTGGTCCGCCGCCGGAGCAGCGGGACGGCATGTCCCACACATGCTGTTACAGGGGGTATTACCGTCGGTCATAAAATTCTTTAAGCTAGGCGGATTGACGCTTTCAGATCAGTGCCGCCCGAGGCGCTGCGCTCTCGCAGCGTCGTATTCAGACACCGAACCACCTTTTCAGGAGTTGCCGTTCATGAAAGCATTTTGGATTTCCGCCGCCATTGCAGCCACCATTGGAGCGTTTGCACAGGCCGCTGTGGCGGCCGATGTGGGCGTTGCGGTCACCGTCGGTGAACCCGGGTTTTACGGACGCATCGTGCTGGGCAACATGCCCCCGCCGCGGGTGATCTACCCAGCGCCGGTCATTATTCAACGCACTCCCGTGGAGCTTGTGCGCCGACCCATCTACCTGCGCGTGCCACCGGGCCATGAAAAAAAATGGGGTAAGCACTGCGCCCGGTACAACGCCTGTGGGCAACCGGTGTACTTTGTCCAGGATGACTGGTATGAGGACGTTTACGCACCTCGTTATTTCCGTGGCGACCAGCAGGGTGAACGCGGTGAGCGCTACGAGAAAAGACAAGGAAAACACAAGAAAGACAGAAACCACGAGCGCGATTGATTACCGGGAGGGCCGCAACAGCATCCTTTTAATCAGCGGCCAGGAAAATCCCCGCAGTCGCTCCGTGCCCCGGTTGCATTTCATATTATGGTATTTGAATTCATCTGCAAGAATTTTTTTGGTTTAAGGCATAGAATTTGAGGTTCCCCTAACCTGAAGCTGACGGACCAGGCTTTCAATGGTTTCCGTTCCAGCAGGAGAGAACCTTATGCCCCACACAAAAATCAGCGCCGAAGACCGGCACGCCGTCCTGCGCCAGGCGGCGCTCGAATACCACGAGTTCCCGACCCCGGGCAAGATTTCGATCGCGGCGACCAAGCAGTTGGTCAATCAGCACGACCTCGGGCTAGCCTATTCACCGGGCGTGGCCGCTCCCTGTGAAGAGATCGTCAAGGATCCCAACAACGCCTTCAAATACACCAGCCGGGGCAATCTCGTGGCCGTCATCACGAATGGCACGGCCGTGCTTGGCCTGGGCGATATCGGCCCGCTGGCGGCCAAACCGGTGATGGAGGGCAAGGGCGTTCTGTTCAAGAAGTTTGCCGGGATCGACGTGTTTGACATCGAGATCGATGAAAAGAAGGATCTGGACCGGCTGGTCGACATCATTGCCTCTTTGGAGCCGACCTTTGGCGGCATTAACCTCGAAGACATCAAGGCACCGGACTGTTTCTACGTTGAGCGCAAGCTGCGCGAGCGCATGAAGATTCCCGTGTTTCACGATGACCAGCACGGCACGGCCATCACGGTGGGCGCGGCCATCCTTAACGGACTCAAGGTTGCGGGCAAAGATCCAAAGCACATCAAACTGGTCACTTCGGGCGCGGGCGCAGCGGCACTGGCCTGCCTGGGCCTGCTGGTCAAGCTCGGCATCCCCAAGGAAAACATTTTTGTCACCGATCTGGCTGGCGTCGTCTACGAAGGACGCACCGAACTGATGGACGAGGACAAGATTGTTTTCGCACAAAAGACCTCGGCCCGCACCCTGGGCGAGGTGATTGAAGGGGCTGACGTCTTTCTGGGTCTTTCCGCCGGTGGGGTGCTCAAGCCCGAGATGGTCAAAAAGATGGCGGCCCGACCCCTGGTATTTGCGCTGGCCAATCCAACCCCGGAGATCCTTCCCGAGCAGGTCAAGGCGGTTCGCGATGACGCCATCATGGCCACAGGACGTTCGGACTATCCCAACCAGGTCAACAATGTCCTTTGCTTCCCCTACATCTTCCGGGGTGCGCTCGACGCGGGCGCCTCCACTATCACGATGGAGATGGAAATCGCTGCAGTGCACGCCATTGCCGAGCTGGCGCAGGCCGAACAAAGTGAAGTGGTGGCCGCCGCTTACGCTGACCAACAGCTGGTTTTCGGCCCGGAGTACCTGATTCCCAAACCTTTCGATCCGCGTTTGATGATGAAAATCGCCCCGGCCGTGGCCCAGGCGGCGCAGGACAGCGGCGTGGCGCTGCGACCCATCGGCGACATGGAGGCCTACCGGGAGAAGCTGCAAAGCTTCGTCTATGCGTCGGGCACCATCATGAAGCCGATTTTCACCGCAGCCAAAACGGCACTCAAAAAGCGTGTGGCCTTTGCCGAGGGTGAAGAGGAACGGGTGCTGCGCGCGGCCCAAATCGTGGTGGACGAAGGCCTGGCCATGCCAACGCTGATCGGTCGCCCCACGATCATCGCCGAGCGCATTGAAAAATTTGGCTTGCGTTTGCGCGAGGGCGAGGACTATCAGGTGGTCAACGTCGAGGAGGACCACCGCTACCGCGATTTCTGGCAGAGCTACCACCGCATGACCGAACGCAAGGGCATCACGGTCCAGGTGGCCAAGATCGAAATGCGTCGACGCTTGACACTGATTGGTGCCATGCTGCTGCACAAGGGCGATGTCGATGGCCTGATCTGCGGCACCTGGGGCACCACCGCCCACCATCTGCAATACCTTGACCAGGTAATTGGTAAACGCGCGGGCGTCAACACCTACGCTGGCCTCAACTGCTTGCTGCTGCCCGACCGGCAGTTGTTTCTGGTGGACACCCACGTTAACTACGACCCTAGCGCCGAGCAGCTCGCCGAGATCACCATCATGGCAGCGCAGGAGATGATGCGATTCGGCCTTCATCCCAAGGCAGCACTGTTGTCACACTCGAACTTCGGCAGCAGCGGACACCCCAGCGCCGTCAAGATGCGCCAGACCCTGCAATTGTTACGGTCTCAAGCCCCCTGGCTGGAAGTCGATGGAGAAATGCATGGCGACGTGGCACTCGATGGCAAAGCGCGCCAAGCGCTCATGCCCCACAGCACCCTGGTCGGCGACGCGAATTTGCTGGTCCTGCCCAATATCGACGCAGCTAATATCGCCTACAACCTGCTCAAAACCGCCGCGGGCGGCAACATTGCCATTGGCCCCATTCTGCTGGGCGCGGCCAAGCCCGTGCACATTTTGACGGCCAGTGCCACCGTGCGACGCATCGTCAACATGACGGCGCTGAGCGTGGCCAATGCCAACACGGACCGTTAGGCAGATGTTGAAGCGAGTACTAACTTTTAATAAGTCACCCCTTCTTGAAGCCTAAATTTTGGGCAGCCACTTGCGTTTTTTCTGCAAATACGCGACACTAGCGACCTTGAATTTCTGGGGTTAACCCGGGGGTGTTTCGGAGTTTTTTCATGTGGCGTCGATCAGGCATAAAGTTAGCGCTTACTGGCTTTTTGTTTGTTGCCCTGATTGCCTGGAGCCTGGTTCAAGCTCGCGGACCTGTTGATTCGGTCCAGGAGACAACGATAGCGGTCACGCAGTTGCCCATCGAAAGTGCCCAGACCTATGCGCTGATTCATCAGGGTGGGCCTTTTGCCTATGAAAAAGATGGTGTGATTTTTGGGAACCGCGAGCGCTTGCTTCCGATCCAAAAACGCGGGTATTACCGGGAATACACCGCCAGAACACCAGGTTCGCGTGACCGGGGGGCCCGGCGAATTGTATGTGGAGGGCAGCCCAGGAGCCCGGACACTTGTTACTACACGGACGATCACTATGCGAGCTTCCGCAGGATTGTTCCCTGATTTTTCGTCACTTTGGATAGTGAAGCAGGAATGAATATGTCACTTAATCAAGAAAAACCGGTCACACCGCAAGCGCCAGTGGATATTCCACTGCGTGGTGTCAGACCCAATATCGTCCAGTCCATTCGGGCCTTTCGGGTTCCGGAGTTGCAAGAGGCCGCGCAGGCGTTGGGGCATCACTTTCTGTATGCCAACTTGGCCACAGCCCAGACCCGCCAGGACGTGCTCGATCTGCTCAGCCAGCAATTCATGCTGGCCGTGCATGTAGGCAAGAATTTTGACGCGCTCTACGACAGCATGACCGACCCGCTGCACAAGTCCGGCCCCCAGCCCGGATTTATCGCTGTGCTGGAACACATTCCAGCCAACGTCAAGTTTGACAAAGAGGCACGCGAGCAACTGCTCGACATCTTCCGCGACACCGCCGATTTCTGGGGGGACAGAAAAATACCCTTCAGGTGTTTCTATTCTTTTCTGTAGCCCGTTCTGCACACACCAGCCAAGCAGAACGGGCGATTGAGGCAAACGGCACGGCGGCACCAGAGCAGTCGGTGTCTGGCATAGAAATGACCACCGAGTCCGGTGAGAGGATGCCCACTGACAAACTCCTGGACATCTCGCCACTGGCGCTGCGCATGAGCAGCCCATTTAACGCAGGTTACTGGATGGCAGCGGCCTGAGAAATAGGCCCTGCCCTTGACCCAAAAGCCCATGAACTCATGGGCTTTTTTGTTGCGGCCGGGTTTTACTACGCTGATGACCGACGAAGCTCTTTGGAGCCAATGCTTCGGGGATTTCCAAGATGTTTTTATGACAGTTGCAGACCCATTGGAGTCAGCCAACTACCGAAGCTGCTTGCCCCATACCAGCCGCAAACAATTGCCCCGAAAGGTCAGCATGGTGGCAGCCCAACTTACATATCCAAGTTCAATACCTTCCAACCAAGAAGAGCGTGTGTATCGAACTTTGTATGATCTACTGGGGCTATCCGCAAACCCACTACCAAGACAAGCGAGCATTACTTGATTGCAAAAATCGCTGAAATCACTCTCCCCATCTTTGTCATCGCATTGATTGGATTTTTTTACAGTCGCGCTGTCAGACCCGATTTTTCGTCAACTAACAAATTGGTCGTGGACATTGCGCTCCCAACACTGATCTTTACCTCCCTCTCTACCAAAGACTTCAACCCGCAAACGGCAGCGCTGTTCGCAGGTGCTTCTGTGATGCTCATCGTGTTCAGCGGCTTGCTGGCTTTCCCTCTGAGCAAGCTGTCTGGAGCGTCATGGCGGGCATTGCTGCCAAGCGTGATGTTTACCAACGTGGGCCCGGTCGGGATTCCTTTAATGGTATTGGCTTACGGACCGCAGGGCTTGGCGCCAGCCATTGTGATCCTGGTGCTTTCTAATATCCTTCACTTCACCCTGGGCTCAGCCATCATGAGCGGGCGCATCGACTGGCGCATGGTCTATGCCAACCCCTTGGTGTGGGCCACCATTTTGGGAATCGGTTTTTCTCAAATGCACTGGACACTGCCTGCCTGGATAGCGACCCCCCTGGGCATGATCGGCAACATATTGGTGCCCATGATGCTTCTGTCGCTGGGCGGGAGGTTGTCCACAAGCAAAATTGATGATGCAAGAGTGGGGGTGACGGGTTCAGTGTGTGCCGTTGGCGTGAGGCTGGTTGCAGCTTTTCTGATACTCCAACTCGTCCCCTTGCGTGAAATCGAGCGGGGAGCTGTCATTCTCTTTGCTTGTCTGCCGCCCGCGGTTTTTAACTTCCTGCTGTCAGACAGGTATCAGTGCGAACCTAACAAGGTAGCATCAATAGTCATCGTTGGACACGTGGCCAGTCTCGCCTTCCTGCCGTTGGGCATCTGGCTTGCTTTTCTGTAGCCGAGCGCAGCTGACGGCTGCAAATGACCGCTTTGAGTCACCGTGGCGGGCCGCTTCTGGCACGACGAAGTCTGCCATGACTGGCGGTGGCCGAGTATAAATGGTTGTGAAATTGGACTCCCATGAACCTGTCACTCTTGGAGAGTCGGCTCCGGCTGCACATGAGCCGCCCACCCACAGTGCGCAGGTGAACGTGCACATACCACTTGAAGCCCCCACTGCCGTGTCGTGAATAGCCAATCCTCACACTGAACTTATGATTGTGAGGTCTTAAACAGAAGGAGCTTCACCATGCACCGTCTCAGTGCTGCGGACTTTGACCAAGAGTTGTTGATTCTGTTTGATGCTTACGTGCACGGCGATCTGGACCGCAGGGGGTTCATGGATCGCGCAGGTAAGTTCGCAGTGGGTGGCATGACGGCGGCGGGACTGCTGGGCGCGCTCAGCCCCAACTTTGCTGCGGCACAGATGGTACCAACAGACGACGCACGCTTGAAGACTGAGACGATTAACGTGCCTTCGCCGTCGGGCTATGGCTCACTAAAGGCATACGTGGCCAAGCCCGCAAGTGCCACCGGCAAACTGCCCAGCGTGTTGGTGATTCACGAAAACCGCGGGCTCAATCCTCATATTGAAGACATCGCCCGCCGCATTGCGCTTGATGGTTACCTGACGCTTGCGCCCGATGCGCTATCGCCTTTGGGGGGCTACCCCGGCGACGAAGATAAAGCACGCGCCTTGTTTGCCACGCTCGATCAAAGCAAAACGCGGCAAGACATGCTGGCCTCGGCAAAGGCGCTGATGGCCCTGTCCGACAGCACGGGGCGCGCAGGGGTGGTGGGGTTTTGTTACGGTGGCGGTGTGGCTCACATGCTGGCTACGCAAATGCCTGA
Organism: uncultured beta proteobacterium; assembly: GCA_963784775.1. Classification (GTDB taxonomy): domain Bacteria; phylum Pseudomonadota; class Gammaproteobacteria; order Burkholderiales; family Burkholderiaceae_C; genus Rhodoferax. Next base: position 116,549 of record CAWAST010000009.1, read on the forward strand.
GTTGGCTGCAGTTGTGCCTTACTACGGCAACCTGCCGCCCACTGAAGATGCGGCGAAAGTCAAGGTGCCATTGCTGATTCATTTTGCTGGTGTAGACGACCGCATTAACAAAGGGTGGCCGCCATACGATGCAGCGCTGAAGGCCGTGGGCGCAAGCTACACAGCCCACCACTACGCCGGCACCCAGCATGGCTTCAACAACGACACCACGCCGAGATACGATGCAGCGGCGGCGCAATTGTCATGGAATCGGACAATGGCATTTTTCAAAGAGCATTTGGTCACCTGATCGCCGGGGGTAGTGGAAAAACGGCGCTCTAACGGAGTCGACAGCTCCGAATTGTTGAACTGGGCCATAACCTCAACACTTGGCCTAAAGAAACTATTGACCGGCCATATAGCTGACTGTCGCCAATACCCGAGTCCGCTGCCCTACAGACGTTTAATCCTAACGCCGGAATCCTCAATATTTTTGAAAACACAAGGTTAGACGCTGCGTCTTGTAGGCCAACAGCGTAGTAAAACCCTTGCGGCCCCTGCCAGGGAGTTGTCCGGGGCAATCTTCAGCGCTTTGCCACTGAATGTTTATCGTGATGCCGCCATTGCAGCTACCAAGGCCAGATACTCATCGACCGAAACTTCTTCGGCCCGTCGCTGCACATCGAACTGTCCCGCATAGGCCCTCTCCTGGAGCCATCGGCCCAGAGTGTGGCGCAGCAATTTGCGCCGCTGGCTGAAGGCCACTCGCACCAACTCGCTCAATAGCGCGGGATCGACCTGCGCCGGGTTGCTGCGCGGGACCATCCGCACCACCGCACTGTCCACCCGCGGCGCAGGCTCAAAACTGCCGGGCGGCACAAACAGTACGTTTTCCATGGCATAGCGCCACTGCAACATGACGCTCAGGCGGCCATAAGCCGCCGTGCTTGGGACGGCTACCATGCGGTCGATCACTTCCTTTTGCAACATGAAATGCTGGTCCTCAATGACATCGGCAGAATCGAGCAGATGAAACAGGATCGGGGTGGAAATGTTGTAGGGCAAGTTGCCCACCACCCGCAGCTTGCGGGACGGAACAGCGGCGGCGCCAGGTGTCAAAAAAGACCGTGCAACTTCGGCAAAATCGACCTTCAGGACGTCAGACTCGATCACACTGAGCTGCGGATGGCCCCGCAGACGCTTGGCCAGGTCGCGATCGAGCTCGATCACGGTGAGATGGCCCAAACGTTCAACCAGGGGTTGCGTCAGGGCAGCCAGACCGGGTCCGATTTCCACCATGGGCTGGTGGGCCTGGGGGTCAATAGCATCAACAATTGCCGCAATGATCCCAGCGTCGGCCAGAAAATGTTGGCCAAAACGCTTTCGGGCGATATGCTTCATGCAGCGTGCAGGAAGGCCGTGAAACTACCGAGGCTGCTCGCGCATTTCGACATAGGCGCGGCCCCGCACTTTTTCGACCCACGTCAGGTAGGCATCATCGATTTTCTTGGCGCGCAACATGGCTCGCACCGCTTCGCGCTGTTCGCTGGGGCTTAAGTCTGTTTTCCGGCGATCCATCAATTGAATCAGGTGCACGCCAAAGCGTGAGCGCAGGGGCTCGCTGATCTGCCCGGGAGCGAGCTGGTTCATGGCCGCTTCGAACTCCGGTACGTACTGGCCAGGATTGGACCAACCCAGGTCTCCGCCCTTGGCGGCGCTGCGGTCCACAGAATTTGCGCGGGCCAGTTCGGCAAAATCAGCGGCACCAGTCATAACCCGCTTCTTGAAGTCCGCCAGCTTGGCTATGGCAGCGGCCTCGCTCAGGTCCGGTCCCAGATGCAACAGAATATGACGCGCCCAGCTTTGCGTGACCGTCATGCCTGGCATGCCCGTCGCCCGGCGCTCCAGCACTTTGAGAATATGAAAACCTGCGCCCGAGTGCACGACACTCGTGACGGCTCCCGGGTCCATGCCACGGGTTGCCTCCAGAAACAATGGCGGATAGCGATCAGCGGTGCGAAGGCCGAGTTGCCCGCCATTGCCGCGGTCTGCGGAATCGGAATACTCAGCCGCCAGAGCTCCGAAATCCTCTCCGGCGTGGATGCGCTCCAGGGCGCGCCCAGCCCGTGCGCGCAAAGCGGCGACCTGCTCAGGCGTAGCGGCATCGGGAACAGCCACCAGGATCTGCGCCAGATTGATCTCCTGGGCTGCGGGATCGGGGTTGTTCAGTTGATCTCGCATGTACTGGTCGACCTGCAAATCAGTCACCCGCACGGTGGAATCGACCTCCCGCTCACGCAGACGGGTCAATTGAATCTGATCGCGCAGCTGGGTCCGGAACTGGGCTGGATCCAGGCCATCAGCGCTCAGGCGCCGGTTGAGCTCGGCTACATCGATCTGATTCTGGCGTGCAATATTTTGCACCGCCTGATCCACGGCGCTCTCATCCGCAGCGATGCTCAACTCCTGAGCCAGCTGCAGTTGTGCCCGCTCGTTGATGAGACGCTCAAGCACATTGGCAACCAAAACGTTGCCCTCAGGCACGGCGCTGCGCTGCTGATTAAGTTGCCCAATCACGCGCCGAACTTCTCGCTCGACGTCGCTGTTCGTGATGGGCTCGGAATTGACTCGGCCACAATGAAATCGGCTGTCTGGGGAGACTGGCCCTGCAGACGCGATGGCAGCATATCCGTGCCGGCGGCGCGAAGACCCTGCGCGTGCGACGCCAGGGGTGGCAACAAGAGGAGGCTGGCCACGATCAGGGTCAAGAGGCGATGGTTCATGTCGGATTATTCGTAATTGCTGAAACGGCTGGGAATGATGGTCTGCTCCCGCAGAGACTGGTAATTGGGTATATTGTTTTTCAGGGAACTCAACGGGTTGACGCCCAGGCGAGTGAATCCGACGAACTCCAGTTGGAACATGACGCGCTGCGTGGCCGAGCTGGTGCTGGTTTGAAGGCGCTCCAGCACCATCCGGCCAAGCCAGCAACCCGCATCGTACTCAAAACCAAACAGTGCATCGACCAGCCGACTTTCACTCATGCTGTAGTTGAGCCGACCCACACTGTACCAGCGTGCCTCGCCCTGGCCACGTCCGGCCCCCAGAGCCGCGCCCCGATCGCCCCACAAATCGTTCATCGGCCACTGCCAGCCAATGTCAACCTGCTCACTGGCCTTGCGCTGGTAGCGATAGGCTGCCGTCACCGTACGGTAATCCCCGGGGTTGTAGCGCACGCCGACGGTGGAACGCACCGATTCATTGAGTTTGGGGTTGAACTGCACCGTCGCATCGGCGGACCATTTGGGGTTCCAGTTCACGGAGCCGCCCAGCAACACGTCGCTGATCCGATCGGCCACCGGACTGCCACCCGGCAAGGTCACATCCTGGTTCTTGAAACGCAAACGCTGTGCCACACCAAAACGCGCCGCTTCAGACCCACTGGCCGGATCCAACAGGCGGGTGGTCAGACCCAGCGTGAGCAGATTGCTATCGGCGATCCGATCGTTGCCGACAAAGGCGTTTTCCGTATAAATCGTGGCAAAGTTAAAGTCACTGGCACCCGAGTCGTAGTTGGGTAGCATGCTCTGGTCGCTGTAGGGCGTATTGACGTAAAACGCCCTGGGCTCCCAGGGTCTGGCGATATGCGGTACCAAATAACGAGCATCTCGCTCGAACACCAGGCCACTGTCCAGACTGAAGGTGGGCAACACACGGTTGGCCGAAGTGATTCCGTTGAATGGCACATCAAACTGGTAGCTGGTGGCATGGAACTGCAGCTTGGGTGTGATGAACCCGCCGGGCGTCGACATGGGGCGGCTGACCTGCATCAGGGCCTGACGCGGTCGGCATTCGGTTGGGCTGTCAGGGCGCTTTGCGACCGGAAACGGGTGAAGTCTGCCGCCACCGAATAATCAAACCCTCGTACGTCATAGCGGGTGTAGCGTGTGGCCAGCTGCGGCACCCGGTCATAGGGCGGAACGATGGGGGCCGTGATGTCCTGCAGCGTCTGCCATTTCAACGCCCGCACATTGCTGGAAAAGTTGCCATTGCTCCAGGCAAGGTTGGCGTCATTGGGCAATAAGCGCTGGGTCAGAGAACTTGAACTTCGCGTGAAGTCACGCCAGTAGTTGTCATCACTGACCCGGTTGATGTTGAGATTCACCGCCACACCGGCATCGGTCAGGCTGTCTGTGACCTGATTGCGAACCACGCCCTGGTGCTGGACCACCGCGCCCCACCGGTTGGCCTGACGCAACTGGTCAGAGGGCATCCAGTCAAGGCGCGCCTGGCCTGTGTAGTCGGGCTCCATATACCTGAACTCGGTGCCCAGGTTCACGCCGCGCTTGCTCATGACGGTTGGCGTGAAAGTCGCATCACGGCTGGGCGCAATGTTCCAGTAGTACGGCACCGCCACCTCCACGCCGTTGACATTGTCCAGCCCAATGGTGGGCGGCATGAAGCCAGACTTGCGAGCGTCTCCCAGCGGGAAGCTGATTGCGGGGTCGCGGCAGCAGCGGCACACCCTTGAAACTCAGCAGCGCACCCTGGGCCACACCCACATCCTCGAGGGTATCGAGCTTGAGCGTGTCGGCCCGCAATATCCAGTCCGGAATTGATAGAGATCCAGGCACCGCTCGGCACGTGGTGTAGGTCGCGTTGCGAATCACAGCACGGTTTTCGTCCAGGAATTCCACCCGATCGGCCTTGCCATGAGCACCATTCTTGAGGAAGCTGTAACTCGGCTCGTTGAAAAACCCTTCAAACGTGCCCAGCTTCATTTCAAGCAAGGGGCCTTCATACACGTTGCCCGCGCGGTTGATGCGAACCTGACCACTGGCCCGGGCCAGGTCACCGACCTGGTCGTACTCCAGACGGTGGGCTTTGACGACCAGGTCCCCGCGGCGCAACATGCCCTGGCCTTCGACCACCGTCTCCAGATCAGTGCTGCCGGTGATGCGCTGGCCGGAAATGAAAATGGGTAGCAAGGTGCGCGCGCCCGGTGCGATTGGCTCCTGCAGTTCCCCGTGCTGCGGAGCAACAAGGGGGGTTCCTGCTGCGCCCAGGTCATGCCGCCGTGCAGCAGACCCCCTGCCAGAAGCGCTCCATGCTTCGCATAAAGCGGGCGTAAGGCATCCGGGTCTGATGGCTGTGCATCAATGAGCGCATGGCAAAGGAAGCGGTGACGGGCAGCAAAACAGGTTGAAAAAAATTCGGAAATTGTCGGGGTTTGTAGAATCAATTATCCATGAGCAAGCGCAATCTCCCCGAACCCGTCCACAAACTAACCATCGATTGGATCGACGCCGACCGCAAGGCTCAATTCAGCCACTGGCTGAGTGTTCCTGGTTACCGCGGCGCGGATGTGCTGGGCGTTGACTCCCTGCGCCTGGCCAGCGCCGACGCCAGCTTTCGCCGATACCTGCGGGTCGACGCCCAGGATGGCAGTCGCATCATCATGGACGCGCCGCCGGACAAGGAGGATTGCGCGGCGTTCGCCAAGGTGGCGCACCTGATGGCCGACGCCGGCCTGCGCGCGCCACAGGTCCTGTCCTGGGACCCGGCCAACGGCTTCATGCTGCTGAGCGACCTTGGCATGCAAACCATGATGCAGGCCATCGACCGGCGCGACCCTCGCGCCACCCATGTTTTGTATCTGAAGGCTGTGGATGCACTGATCGCCTGGCAACGCGCCTCCCGGGTGGGCATATTGCCGGTGTACGGCCAAGCCTGCTGGCCGACGAACTGGCGCTGTTTGAACAGTGGTACCTGGTGCACGGCACATGCCGTCGACGGCGGGGTACGCCGCACGCCCGACGATGACAGCGTGTTTTGCCGTGATCACGCGCGACAACCTGGCTTGGCCCAGCGTTTATGTACACCGCGACTTCATGCCCCGCAACCTGATGATGGACAATGCCCCCAAGGTGCTCAGACGACCGGTTGGGCGTGCTCGACTTCCAGGACGCTGTGTACGGCCCGATCACCTATGACATTGCCAGTCTGATGCGCGATGCCTTTTGAGCTGGGACGAGGAATTTGTACTGGACATCACGGTGCGCTACTGGGAACAGGCACGCACCGCCGGCCTGCCGGTCGGCACTGACTTTGGCGCGTTTTACCGCGGCGTCGAGTGGATGGGACTGCAGCGCCATCTGCGAATGGCCGGTATTTTTGCCCGGCTCACATTGCGCGATGGCAAACCGCAGTACCTGGCCGACACGCCGCGCTTCATTCAGTACATTCTCGCCACCTGCCAACGCTACCGGGAGCTCAAACCACTGCTGCGCTTGATTGGTACCGGTGAAGGGTTTGGAGCCCGCCAGCGGCTATGCCTTTGGAAGAATATAGATGATTTCAGTCTCTAGGCCCGGTTGCAATTGCGCAAACAGCTATTAAAAATATAGCAAATTCATTCATGCCACGTTTTTACTGCCCCGTGCCATTGGCCACCGGTGACTTGCTGGAGCTGCCTGCGGGCGCCGCCCGTCACGTCCAGGTACTGCGGCTGCAGCCTGGCGACGCCATCACGCTGTTCAATGGCGGGCCGGGTCTGCAGGGTAGCGGCGAGTTTGATGCCGTGGTGACCCGCATGGGACGCAGCAATGTACAAGTGCAAGTGGGCACCTGCCATGCCCTGGAGCGTGAACCCGCCTTGGCCGTGCACCTGGTCGTGGGCATGCCCGCCAACGAGCGCATGGACTGGCTGGTAGAAAAAGCCACGGAACTGGGTGTGGCCAGCATTCAACCCCTGATGACCGAGCGCAGCGTGCTGCGCCTGAACGGTGAGCGAGCGGACAAAAAAGTGGCTCACTGGCAAAGCGTGGCCGTGGCCGCGTGCGAGCAATGCGGCGGCAACCGGGTGCCGCTGATTCATCCGGTGCTGGCGTTTTCGGCCTGGAGTAAGACACCCCGAGCCATCGAGGAAGGTCCCCCACTGCTGCTGTCCTTGCAACCCGAAAGCAGGGGCCTGCGCGAGGCTGCCGGAACGGGGAATCAGGCTGCGAGCATCACCTTCCTGTCCCGGCCCGGAAGGCGGCCTGAGCCGCGCCGAAGAAGAAGCGGCGCTGGCAAACGGCTTTGTGCCCGTGACACTGGGACCACGGGTGCTGCGTGCCGAAACCGCCGCTCTGAGCGCGCTGGCGGCGCTGTTGATTCGATAAATCAGGCTTTTCCGGTTAGGTGCGCCTGGTAGCGCGCCTTGTTTTTCGCATTGGGCGGATACAGGCCGGGCAGGGCCGCGCCCTGCTCCACCTGACTCATGATCCAGGATTCCAGCCGCTCCTGTTCAGGTGCCAGTGCCAGGATGTCGTCGAGCAACGCCGCTGGAATGAGAACCGCGCCGTCGTAGTCGACCACCGCCAGCATCGCCTGGGAACACAGCCACACCGCCGCAAGCCACCGGGCGCTGCCAGTCCACAAAGGTCAACCCGGCGACCGAGGGCGGCGCGGCGGCGCCGCTGCACCACACCGGCAACCCCGATTCGAGCACGCCCGCTGCGTCTCGCACCACGCCATCACTCACCAGTGCCGCCACGCCGCGTTTGGCCATGCGGGTACACAAAATGTCGCCAAAAATCCCGGCGTCGGTCACGCCCATGGCATCGACCACGGCAACGCAGCCTGCGGGCATGTCCTCGATAGCGGCGCGAGTGGAAATGGGCGAGGACCAGGATTCGGGCGTGGCCAGGTCCTCGCGGGCCGGCACAAAACGCAGCGTGAACGCACGCCCCACCACACGAGGCTGGCCGCTGCGCAAGGGCCGGGGTTCCGCGCATCCACACATTGCGCAGGCCTTTTTTGAGCAGCAAGGTGGTCAGGGTGGCGGTGGTGACCTTTGAGAGAATTTCAATCGGGTCGGCGTCGAGTTGCATATTGGGTGAGGTGGTGCTCATGGGACCTTTCTGGTTTCGAGGGCTGGATTGGGCGACAAAAATCGTGAGTTGCGAGCGTGATTCAGGTCAATTGAACCAAACGCTGCCTCCTGCCTGCGGGTGAGCAAAGCGATGTCGGCGATGTCCACGGCGGACAACTTCGGGCCCGGCTTGCGAACCGCCGCACTGGCAATCACGCCACGCTGGGCCAGGAGGTGCTTGCGCACCGCCAAGCCGATGCCGCTTGCTGCTCATAGCGAGCCAGCGGCAGGTAGGCGTCGAAAATATCGTGGGACTTTTCGATGGCACCTGCGGGCGTGGGCCCGGCAGACTTCGATCATCATCTCGGGATAGGCGAAGCCCGTCATCGCGCCATCGGCGCCGCGTGAGAGTTCTTCCGGCAGGAACGGCCCCCCGCCATTGCCGGTCAAAATCGACACGCGCTGGATCTCGCCACGCTTCTGGGCGGCGCGAATGGCCGAGAGCTTGGCCAGCCCGGGGCAATCCTCATGCTTGAGCATCACGCAGGTTGGCGAATTCTTCAGGATGCGCAGCGCCACCGCCGTGGACATCTGCACGCCGGTGGCCACCGGGTGATCCTGCAGGACCCAGGGCACTTGCGGACCCAGGGTTTCGTTGACCATGTCGAAATAGGCGGTGATCTGATCGTCAGTGCGCAATGTGGAGGCTGGCGCCACCATCACCCCGGCCGCGCCCAGCTCCATCACACTCTGGGTGAGCTGCACCATGGACGCAAAACCGGGCGCTGAGGCCCCCACCACCACCGGCACTCGCCCCGCTACCCGCGAGAGCACTTGCTTTACAAACACGCGCGATTCTTCGGCCGTGAGCTTGGTCGCCTCGCCCAT
>CAWAST010000010.1:0-599647 GCA_963784775.1 uncultured beta proteobacterium
CTTGCCGACACCCCAATAAAAAAGGCCTCTGAGTATCGCTACTTAGAGGCCTTTGTCTTATCTAATGGTCGGTGTGAAAGGATTCGAACCTTCGACCCCTTGCACCCCATGCAAGTGCGCTACCAGGCTGCGCCACACACCGAAGATGCCAATTATAACTGCTGAACGCTCCATCAACTCAGGATCCGAGGGACAACAGATCGCGAATTTCAAACAACTCACGCCGCAAAGCAAGCAGTCGGACTGACTCGCTATCAGGTGGAGCCTCAAGTTGGGTGTCTTCGAAATCGTCGAGCTCGGAATCACTCATTTCCTCGACTTCCACGCCCTCCAGCATCACCTCTCCATTGCGCTTTCGATCCCGCTCAACTTGTATGAGCTCCTGCATCTTGTTGCGTGCGCCGCTGATGGTAAAGCCCTGGTCATACAGCAAATCACGGATGCGTCGAATCATCAATACCTCATGGTGCTGGTAATAACGACGATTGCCGCGCCGCTTCATCGGGCGCAGCTGTGTGAACTCCTGCTCCCAATAGCGGAGCACGTGCGGTTTGACACCACACAAATCTCCCACTTCACCGATGGTGAAGTAGCGCTTGGCTGGTATGGGAGGGAGGGTTTTCTCCATTTAAATCAATGCAGTAGACGCGAAAGCTGCAAGATTACTCTAAGACATCACATCCTGTAAAGTCTCAATCAACATTAAGTTCACAAATTCTCCTTGAGCGTGCAGCCGGGCTCAAGTTTGAAGTGGGATTGATGAAAGCAACTTGCTTTCTTGCTGAATTTGTTCTTTGAGTTTGTGGCTCGCGTGGAAGGTCACCACTCGCCTGGCGGCAATCGGAATGGCTTCTCCGGTTCGCGGGTTACGGCCGGGGCGGGGCGCTTTGGTACGGATTTGGAAGTTCCCGAATCCGGATATCTTGACATCGCCTCCCTCCACCAGACTATCGGAGATCAAGTTGAAAAACGCGTCAATCATGTCTTTTGATTCACGCTTGTTGAGGCCAATTTGCTCAAATAACAGCTCGGCGAGTTGCGCTTTGGTCAGTGCCGGTGTCTCCAGGCTTTCAACAGTAATATCCATTTTGTCGTCGCTCCCTGTCAGGTCAAGCACAAGTGGTCATGCACGCTGACGCGCACCAATCTTATCCATCAATGATTTAACTACCGCCCGGACCGTGGCATCGATCTGCTCCTCGGTCAAGGTTGCGTTTTCACCGTTCAGAGTCAGACGAACCGCCAGGCTCTTGTCGGCACCCGGCAACTCTGTGGCCGCGCCATCGCGGCCCGGCATGGGTCGATAGACATCAAATAGCGTTGCGCCCTGTAACAGCCCGCCGTTAGGTGCTGCCCAAATGGCATCCATCAAAGCTGCGTGGGTGGTTTTCTCGTTCACCAGGATCGCAACGTCGCGCTCCACGGCCTGCTGTTTTGAGACGGGCTGGAACAGGGGAACCATTCGTTCAAGCAATGCGTCGAGTTCGAGTTCAAACATCACCGGCGCCTGCGGCAGATCGTAGGCTTGGCGCCATTTTGGATGCAATTCACCAACAAATCCAACCTCAACGCCATCGAGTACGACTTTGGCACAACGGCCAGGATGCATGGTTGGATGTTCGGCAACGACAAACTCCGCTTTGCGTGGCGCGAACAACGATTCGACATCGCCTTTGACATCAAAAAAATCGGCGATCCTGTCCTGGCGCCCCCATTGCGGCAAACTGGTGCTGCCATACACAAGGCCGCCCACCCGCATGGGTTGATGAAAACCTTTAACCGAACTGTCAGTGTTTGTCACCGACTCATCACGCAAGAACACACGCCCAAGTTCGAACACCCGCACTCGCTGGGCCTTGCGATCGAGGTTGAACTTCAAAACCTGTAGCAACGATCCCAGCAGGGACGAGCGCATCACACTCATCTGGCTGGCAATCGGATTGAGCAGCTTGATGGGGTTTGAATTACCAGCGAGTTCCTGCTCCCAGCGCTCTTCGACAAAACTGAAGTTGATGGTCTCTTGGTATCCCAAAGCCGCGATGGCACGGCGCACGGCAAACGCACTGCGCTGCCCTTCCCTGCGAATCCTGGCGGTAATCGGCGCCAAGGGGGGCGTCGGCGGCAGATTTTCATACCCCACCATGCGCGCAACTTCCTCAATCAGGTCCTCTTCAATCTGCAAGTCAAAGCGATACAGCGGCGGTGTTACCGTGACAATGCCGTCTCCCTGCTGGAGCTTAAGCCCCAGGCGAATCAGCGCTTCAGCGCACTGGGCCTGTGTCAGGGGCATCCCGATGACTTTGCTGGCGCGAGCCACGCGCAACTGCACGGGCGCTGCGACCGGCAAATTAACAGGCAGGTCATCAATTGGACCGCAGGTAGTTTCAACGGTCCCGCACACATCAAAAATCAGTTGCGTAATACGCTCGATATGTTCGACTGTCAGTTCCGGGTCAACACCGCGCTCAAAGCGGTGACCGGCGTCGGTAGAAAAATTAAACCGCCGCGAGCGCCCTGCAACCGCCTTGGGCCACCAAAAAGCTGCTTCCACATAGACATGCTGGGTGTCATCCGACACGGCGGTCGCATCGCCACCCATGATCCCCGCAAGCGACTCGACCTGCTTGTCGTCCGCAATGACCCCAACCTTTTCGTCAACGGACACGGTAGTGCCGTTGAGCAACTTGAGCTGCTCGCCGGACCGCCCCCATCGCACCTGCAATCCACCGTGAATCTTGTCCAGGTCAAAAATATGGGAAGGCCGACCAAACTCAAACATGACGTAATTTGAGATATCGACCAAGGCATTCACGCTGCGCTGGCCACAACGCGCCAAGCGGTCAACAATCCACGTGGGGGTAGTGGCACGCGCATTGAGATGACGCACGACTCGACCAGAAAAGCGTCCGCACAGATCAGGCGCGGCAACATTCACCGCAACCCGATCAGCGCAGCGGGCTGTGACCGCGGGAAAGTTCGGTACTTTCAAGGGTGCGCCGGTCAGGGCGGCCACCTCGCGGGCAACACCGTAAACGCTGAGGCAGTGCGCCAGATTGGGCGTCAGTTTGAGGGTGAACAGGGTGTCGTCAAGGTCCAGGTGAGATCGAATGTCCTGTCCCACCGGGGCATCTCCCGCCAGCTCCAGAAGCCCAGCGTGCTCATCGGACAAACCCAGTTCACGGGCCGAGCAGAGCATGCCATAGCTCTCTATACCCCGCAATTGTCCAACCTTGATCAAAAAGGGTTTGCCGTCCGCGCCCGGGGGCAATTCCGCCCCCACCAGCGCGCAGGGCACCTTTATGCCGACGCGGGCATTGGGCGCACCACAAACGATATCAAGCAATGACTCCTGACCGACATCAACCTTGCACACCCGCAAGCGGTCCGCATTGGGGTGTTGAACAGCCTCCTTGATTTCGCCGACGACGATGTTGCTGAACGCTGGTGCTACAGGTTTGAGGTCTTCGACCTCCAGGCCCGCCATTGTCAGTGCCTCAGCCAGTTGCTCCGTGGTCAGTGGTGGGTTGCAAAATTCGCGCAACCAGGATTCAGGGAATTGCATAGTCAGTTCTTGTTCGGTTTAAAGCACGGTGCGGTCGCCGCAGGCATTCAGTCGGATTACTGGAATTGCGACAGAAAGCGAATGTCCCCGTCAAAAAACAAGCGCAGGTCATTGACGCCATAGCGCAGCATGGTGAGCCGGTCGGGACCCATGCCGAAGGCAAATCCAATAAATTTTTCGGGGTCGAGTCCCATATTGCGAATCACGTTTGGATGAACCTGTCCCGACCCCGCCACTTCCAGCCAACGACCTGCCAGAGGACCACTTTGAAATTGAATGTCCACTTCCGCGCTGGGCTCAGTGAATGGGAAAAAACTTGGCCGAAACCGCAAAACCAAATCGTCCGACTCAAAAAAGGTGCGGCAAAAGTCAGTAAAAACATACTTGAGGTCTTTGAAACTGACGTTCTCACCCACCCACAACCCCTCGCACTGATGAAACATCGGCGAATGGGTTGCATCGCTGTCAACGCGATAGGTGCGCCCCGGAGCGATGACGCGAATTTCCGGCATCGAGCCAGAGAATAGCTCACTGCCAGTTTGCGTGTTCGGTGCGTCTGCGCGGTGTTGTTTGACGTGTTGAACCGCGTAGCGAATTTGCATGGGGCTGGTGTGCGTACGCAATAGATTGGGTGCGCTGGCAGTGCCACCCTCCACATAGAACGTGTCATGCATGGAGCGCGCAGGGTGATCTTCGGGGGTATTGAGGGCGGTGAAGTTAAACCAGTCTGTTTCAATTTCCGGACCCTGCGCCACATCAAAGCCCATGGAACCAAAAATGGCCTCGATTCTTTCCAGTGTCAGAGACACGGGATGCAAACCACCTTGGCCCCGATTTCGCCCCGGCAAGGTAACGTCGAGCGCCTGCGCGCGCAGTTGTGATTGCATCTCAGCATCGGCCAGTGCCTGGCGACGAGCATTGAGCGCAGATTCAATAGCCTGCTTGGCCAGATTGATCACCGCACCGCGTGTTTTCTTTTCATCCACGGTGAGTGTGGACAGGCCCTTCATCAACTCCGTGATGCGACCCGACTTGCCCAGGAACAGCGCTTTGGCATTTTCCAACTCGGCAGGGGTGATGGCACGATCGAACGCAGTTCGGGCGTTGTCGACGACGTTGTTCAGCTCGTTCATAGATTCTCTTGATGGCCCATTTTCATGAAAAAAGGCTAGCGCTTTTTCAAGCCCTAGCCCCTGTCACAGCTGCATATATCGCTACAAAAATGCTAGCGATCCAGCATCAACTTACGCAGCCAGCTTGGCTTTGACCTGCTCCACGATACCGGCAAATGCTGCCATGTCATGCACCGCGATATCGGACAGAACCTTGCGGTCAATTTCGATATTGGCCTTCTTCAAGCCATTTGCAAACTGGCTGTATGTCATCCCACACTGACGGGCCGCCGCATTGATACGGGCAATCCACAACTGACGAAACACACGTTTTTTGGTACGGCGATCCCGGTAGGCATATTGCCCAGCCTTCATCACCGCTTCTTTGGCGACACGGAAGACATTACCGCGGCGACCGCGAAAACCTTTTGCAAGGGCGAGAACTTTTTTGTGGCGGGCGTGAGCCGTTACACCACGTTTGACGCGAGGCATTGAATTACTCCTTGTTCGTCGTTAATTAAAGACCACGGCCTGGCAACATCTGTGCCATGCGACCCATATCGGTCTCATGAACAGCTGTTGCACCACGCAGATGGCGCTTATTCTTGGTGGTCTTCTTGGTCAGAATGTGACGTTTGAAGGCTTGCCCGCGTTTGACGGTTCCACCTGGACGGACGCGGAAGCGTTTCTTCGCCGCGCTCTTGGTCTTCATTTTGGGCATATTTATGCTCCTTTTCATTGTGCTCGTGAGGCGTCTGCAAACTACTTGCAGCCTTGTTGGCCCCGAGCCACTTTTATTGCTACGTCCAAGGACGCAGCAAATCAGTTGCGAGAATCAACTCGCCACTGTCCGCAGCACACTGATCAATCCGACCCGTGTGCTACAAATTTACGATGCCGCTGCGACATCAGCTGCAGCTTTTGTCGCCACCTTCTTCTTGCCTGGTGCGATCATCATGATCATCTGACGCCCTTCGAGCTTGGGAAACTGCTCAATCACAATCAAATCACCCAAATCATCGCGAATACGGTTCAGCAAAGCCATGCCGAGTTCCTGGTGCGTAATCTCGCGGCCCCGAAATCGCAACGTGACTTTACATTTGTCACCTTCGGCCAGAAAACGCCGGATATTGCGCATCTTGATGTTGTAGTCACCGTCGTCGGTTCCTGGCCTGAACTTGATCTCTTTGATCTCAATGACCGTCTGCTTGGCTTTCGCTTCCGCTGCTTTCTTTTGCTCTTGGTACTTGAACTTGCCATAATCCATCAAGCGACAGACTGGCGGCACTGCCGTGGCAGAAATCTCAACCAAATCAACATCGAGGTCGCCCGCCATACGCAGTGCGTCCATCAGACTAACTACCCCAAGCGGCTCGTTCTCGACTCCTGAGAGCCGAACTTCTGGCGCCATGATTTCCCGGTTCAATCGGTGTTTGCGTTCTTCGCGGTGACGACGGTCACGATATTCAGTAGCGATGGCTTAGTCCTTCATAATTTGCTACGAAAATCGTAGCTATAACCCTTGTTTGCGCGAAGACAAACTGCAATCTGGCTTGAATTCAGCTTAGACAACAGACTTGCAAGTGATGTCATCAGCGATTGTTTGTACAAATGCTTGAAGAGACATCACACCGAGGTCTTGACCACCTCGAGCGCGCACTGCAACGGTACCTGCTGCCTTTTCCTTGTCGCCCGCGACAAGAATGTACGGCAGCTTTTGCATTGAATGCTCGCGTATTTTATACGTAATTTTTTCATTGCGCAGATCAAGGCCCACCCTAAGGTCTTGATTTGGCAGTGATTTTTTCAGTTTGTCGGCAATTTCACGACAATAATCGGCCTGCGAATCGGTGATATTGAGCACCATGACCTGCACTGGCGCCAGCCAGGTTGGCAGCGCGCCCGCGCTTTCTTCGATCAAAATTCCAATAAATCGTTCCAGACTGCCAACGATCGCCCTGTGCAGCATCACCGGTCGATGACGCGCCCCGTCCTCTCCAACGTACTCCGCATCGAGGCGTTCGGTCATGAAGAAATCAACCTGCATGGTGCCGCATTGCCACTGCCGCCCGATGGCATCCTTCAGGGTGTATTCGATCTTGGGTCCGTAAAAAGCACCCTCTCCCGGTGTAATCTCGAATTCGCAGCCCGATGCGCGCAGGCTTTCCATGAGGGCATGCTCGGCTTTATCCCAGCTTTCATCGGACCCGATGCGCTTTTCCGGACGGGTGGCGATCTTGTAGATGATGCTCTTGAAGCCAAAGTCTGAGTACACTTTTTGCAACAAGGCGGTGTAGTCAATGCATTCCTGAAGTATCTGCTCTTCAGTACAAAAAATGTGACCATCGTCCTGCGTGAAGCCTCGCACCCGCATGATGCCGTGCAGCCCGCCAGAGGGCTCGTTGCGATGGCATTGGCCAAATTCACCGTAACGCAGAGGCAAATCCCGGTAGCTCTTGATTCCCTGCTTGAATATCTGGATATGACCTGGACAATTCATGGGCTTGAGCGCGTACTCACGCTTCTCGGACTCCGTCGTGAACATGTTTTCACGGTATTTGTCCCAGTGCCCGGTTTTCTCCCACAAACCCTTGTCCAGAATTTGCGGTCCCTTGACCTCCTGATAGCCATTGTCCTGATAGACACGACGCATGTATTGCTCCACGCCCTGCCAAAGCGTCCAGCCCTTGGGATGCCAGAACACCAGACCCGGGGCGTGATCGTCAATATGAAAAAGGTCCAGTTCCCGTCCAAGTTTGCGGTGATCGCGCTTTTCCGCCTCCTCAATCATGGTCAGGTGCTGTTGCAACTCTTCCTTGGTTGCCCACGCCGTGCCGTAAATGCGCTGCAGCATTTCATTGCGGTGGTCGCCTCGCCAATAGGCACCCGCAAGTTTCATCAGCTTGAAAAACTTGATCTTTCCCGTACTCGGAACGTGCGGCCCACGGCAAAGGTCTTCGAATTTTCCCTCACGATAGAGCGATACGTCCTCGTTGGCCGGGATGCTGGCGATGATCTCGGCCTTGTAGTGTTCACCCAGCCCCTTGAAATACGCTACCGCCTCATCGCGGGGTAACACACGCCGGGTCACTGGCTCGTCTTTGGCGGCCAATTCACACATCTTCTTCTCGATAGCCCCAAGGTCTTCCGGTGTAAACGGACGCGTGTAGGAAAAATCGTAGAAGAACCCGTTTTCAATAACCGGTCCGATCGTGACCTGGGCGTCCGGGAACAACTCCTTTACCGCGTAGGCCAATAAGTGGGCTGTCGAGTGGCGAATGACTTCCAGGCCATCGGCGTCTTTACTTGTGATGATGGACAGCTCGCTATCGGCCTTCATCTGGAAACTCGTGTCCACCACTTTCGCAGCGTTGGCAGCTGCACCTGCGGCTCGGACCTTGCCGGCCAGTGCGGCTTTGGCCAGGCCCGTTCCAATGGAGGCAGCGACTTCGGCCACCGTGATCGGGCCCGGGAATTCACGTTGAGAACCATCGGGAAGCGTAATTTGAATCATGGCGGGTACCTGAAAAGAGTCAATTGGAAAAGCAAAAAGCGCGGAATGGTCCGCGCTTTACTATAAATTTGGTAGCTGACTGCGCACAAGGCGCGCGGACCACGGCCTTATTCGCCTGAGGAAGTCGCCGGTTTAGTTCGCGGTGTCATAACCAGATTGCCTTTCTCGCTCTTATGCAAAACTTGATGCGCCGATTTTAACCCAGTCGTTGATGTCCAGATCAACTCTCCAAAGCACCTCGCGGGACGCTAATGGCCCGAGACCGACAACGGGGACACGATTCACCACCCCACAGTGGTAGGCCCCATAGCGCGAACCGCGGACCAACTGACAAAAAACCGGGCCCCCTTGCGGCGACCCGGTTTGAATCGACCCCAAGCAAATATTAGTGGAACTGCTCTTCTTCAGTGGAACCGGTCAGAGCCGTCACACTAGACTGTCCGCCCTGAATCGCGGTGGTGACCGCATCGAAGTAGCCGGTGCCCACTTCCTGCTGGTGCGAGACAAAGGTGTAACCGCGTTCACGCGCCGCGAATTCAGGCTCTTGCAAACGCTCAACGTAGGCGGTCATGCCACGCTTGACATAGTCCTGCGCCAAGTCGAACATGTGGAACCACATGGAGTGAATTCCTGCCAGCGTAATGAACTGGTATTTGTAGCCCATGGCACCGAGTTCGCGCTGGAACTTGGCGATCGTGGCATCGTCCAGGTTCTTTTTCCAGTTGAACGACGGTGAGCAGTTGTAGGCCAACAGTTTTCCTGGATGCTTGGCGTGGACGCCCTCGGCAAACTTCTTTGCAAACTCCAGATCTGGCGTCCCCGTTTCGCACCACACCAGATCGGCGTAGTCAGCGTAAGCAACCGCACGAGAAATTGCCTGTTCCAGCCCGTTTTTAGTGCGGTAAAAGCCCTCGGCCGTGCGCTCCCCGGTCAGAAACGGTTTGTCGTTCGCGTCGTAATCGCTGGTCAACAAATCAGCGGCTTCCGCATCGGTACGGGCAATCACCAGCGTGGGCACGCCACACACATCGGCTGCCATGCGGGCCGCAATCAATTTTTGACAGGCTTCTGCCGTTGGAACCAGTACTTTGCCACCCATATGGCCGCATTTCTTCACCGCCGCCAGTTGATCTTCCCAATGCACACCCGCGGCGCCGGACCTGATCATGTTCTTCATCAACTCAAAGGCATTGAGCACGCCACCGAATCCGGCCTCAGCATCGGCCACGATGGGCGCGAAGTTGTCCACATACCCGGCGTCACCAGCGTCAATCCCCTTGGAGTGCTGGATTTCGTCGGCACGGCGGAAGGTGTTGTTGATGCGCTCCACCACTTTGGGCACCGAATCGACCGAATACAGGGATTGGTCCGGATACATGGAGGCTGACTGGTTGTTGTCGGCGGCGACCTGCCATCCCGAAAGGTAAATAGCTTTAACGCCCGCTTTGACCTGCTGCATAGCCTGACCGCCAGTCAATGCGCCAAGGCAGTTGACATAAGGTTCCGTGTGGATCAGGTTCCACAGCTTTTCTGAGCCACGGCGAGCCAGCGTGTGCTCGATCGGAAACGAACCCCGCAAGCGCACGACGTCAGCGGCGCTGTAACCCCGCTTGATCCCTTTCCAGCGGGGATTGGTTGCCCAGTCTTTCTCGAGGGCGGCGATTTGTTGTTCTCGGCTCAATTGCTCTGTGATATTTTGCGGCATGACTTTACTCCTTGGGGTTGACTAATAGGGTTTGCAGAGGTTGTAGTGAGCAACCCACACGCTTGGGTTCCATTCTAAATCCTGGCGCAGAAAATTTTACTCTTCTGTCTTATATAAGACAGAATAAAAATATAAATAAAAACAACAACTTAGAGTTTGTCTATCACAATGCAAAAAAGAATTTTTCATCTTGAGAAATTATGCGGCATCGCAACATGCATCCATTTTGTAAAATGAGATGGCATTGCCACATTGTGGAATACATGTGCGCGGAACACTGACACCACGGTGAAATACGTCACCACCACTAGCAAAAGTCTTCAAAAACCTCGTCAAGACGGTCGATGAATCGGCTCTTTGTCAGATCGTCGACAAAACTTGCGGAGAAACTGTTGCGCGCGAACTGATACGCGTGTTGCGCACTGAGTTGAAGCGCGGCAAACGCCTCAGTAAAGTTCTGATTGATGTACCCCCCAAAGTAGGCTGGATCATCGGAGTTGATGGTGGCAACAATACCTGCTTCCAGCATCTGCCCGATGTTGTGCCGCGACAAAGACGGGAAAACACGCAATTTCAAATTGGAGAGCGGGCAAACGGTCAGGGGAACCCTGTCTTTGACCAGGCGCGCCATCAATATAGCGTCTTTGGTGGCCTGCACCCCGTGGTCAATGCGCTCGACCTTGAGTACGTCAAGTGCACTCCAGATGTAGGCAGGAGGCCCCTCCTCGCCTGCATGGGCCACGGTGTGCAGTCCCAACTCGCGGCAGCGAGCGAACACCCTTGCAAACTTCTCGGGCGGATGCCCCATTTCACTGGAAGCCAGACCCACCCCGACCAGTTTATCCCTGTGCACCAGCGCCTGCTCCAGACATTCAAAGGCTTGCTTCTCACTGAGATGGCGCAAAAAGCAGAGGATGAGGGAGGCACTGATGCCGAGGCTGGACCGGGCATCAACGCAGGCCCGGTGCAGACCATTGATGACGGTGTCGGTGCTCAGACCGTGACCGGTATGCGTTTGGGTGTCAAAAAATATTTCTGTGTGAAGCACATTATCGGCAGCAGCTCGCTGCAGGTATGCCATCGTCATTTCATAAAAATCGTGCTCGGTCCGCAAGACCAAGGTACCGACGTGATAGATGTCCAGAAAGTGCTGCAGATTGTCAAACGCATAGGCACTGCGCAGCGCTTGCACGTCCGGGTATGGCATCGGAACGCCGTTGCGCTCTGCCAAAGCAAACATCAATTCAGGCTCCAAAGAGCCCTCAATGTGCATGTGCAACTCCGCCTTGGGCATGGACTGCAACAATTGCGACAGGCGATCAAAGGCGACAGGCTTGACTCTCAACATGGGTATTCAATCAAATTGATGTTGACCGTTCACACCTTGGTCTCAGTGACCATCAGGGTAGAAGACCAAACCACAGAAACAATTTGGTGCCCGGGACCGGGGTCGAACCGGTACGCCCCTTATGCAGGAAAGCGGCGGATTTTAAGTCCGATGTGTCTACCAATTTCACCACCCGGGCAAACTCGAATTGGCCGGATCAAAAAAGGCCTCGCCAGATCAACCAACGAGGCCTCAGTGACCCAAAACAGCCAGCAATTTTTGGAGGCGCGACCCAGAGTCGAACTGGGCTAGACGGATTTGCAATCCGTTGCATAACCGCTTTGCTATCGCGCCCATTCTTCTTGCAAAAAAGGGAAGCCTGAGCTTCCCTTTTTGGAATTTGGAGCGGGAAAAGAGTCTCGAACTCTCGACCTCAACCTTGGCAAGGTTGCGCTCTACCAACTGAGCTATTCCCGCGTTTCAAGCTGCAAATTATAGCGCAGTTTTTACTGATTTTGAACTCCAGCCAAATTTCTTCGCGCAACCCTCCTCAATGCTTGACGGACCCTGTTACCTGCGTTGTGTCGGTCCCAGTCGTGGCTGGTGAAAGGACAACGGGATCTTCCTCAAGCAGTGGCGTTGGCATTTTCTCCAGGGCAATTTCCAGCACCTTGTCTATCCAGCGCACCGGCACGATTTCAAGATTGTTCTTCACATTCTCCGGGATATCCTGAAGATCCTTGACGTTTTCCTCTGGAATCATGACGGTCTTGATGCCACCGCGCAGGGCAGCCAAAAGTTTCTCTTTGAGCCCCCCAATTGCAGTGACTTCGCCGCGCAACGTGATCTCCCCGGTCATGGCAACATCGCTGCGCACAGGAATGCCGGTCATGGCGGATACAAAGGCGGTGGTCATAGCAGCGCCTGCACTGGGGCCGTCCTTTGGCGTGGCACCGTCGGGAACATGAATATGAATATCGCGCTTTTCGAAAAATTCGTCCTTGATTCCCAGACGGCGAGACCGGCTCCGCACCACGGTGCGGGCAGCCTCAACGGACTCCTTCATCACATCTCCGAGTGACCCAGTACGGGTAATAACACCTTTGCCGGGCATCATGGCGGCCTCAATGGTCAATAGATCACCGCCCACTTCGGTCCAGGCCAGGCCAACGACCTGACCTACCTGATTTTGTTGCTCGGCCCGGCCGTAGGTGTACTTTTGAACCCCTAAAAATTCATTGAGATTGTCCGCCGTGACTTTGACCTGCGGCGACAATTTCTTGAGTTGCAGGCCCTTGACCACCTTGCGGCATATTTTTGACAACTCTCGCTCAAGCGAGCGCACCCCGGCCTCACGCGTGTAGTAGCGAACAATGTCACGCACAGCCGCATCATCTACCGCCAATTCTTCGTCTCGAACGCCATTGTTCTTCAATTGCTTGGGCAACAAGAACTTGATCGCAATATTGATCTTTTCGTCTTCGGTATAGCCCGACAAGCGAATCACTTCCATCCGATCGAGCAAGGCTGGCGGAATATTCATGGAATTCGAGGTGGCCACGAACATGACATCACTCAGATCGAAATCAACTTCGACATAGTGATCGCCAAATTTGTGATTTTGCTCAGGATCGAGCACCTCCAGCAGGGCACTGGATGGGTCACCCCGGAAATCCGTTCCGAGCTTGTCAATCTCGTCCAGCAGAAACAACGGGTTGCGGGTTCCGACCTTGGAGAGACTTTGAAGCACCTTACCGGGCATGGCACCGATGTAGGTGCGGCGGTGGCCACGAATTTCCGCTTCGTCGCGCATACCGCCCAAGGCGACTCGCACGTACTTGCGCCCTGTGGCCTTGGCGATCGACTGACCCAGCGAGGTCTTTCCAACACCGGGTGGTCCGACTAGACACAGAATCGGTGCTTTCACTTTCTCGACGCGCTGCTGCACCGCCAGATACTCAAGAATGCGGTCCTTCACTTTGTCCAGACCGTAATGGTCTTCGTTGAGCACCTGCTCAGCGTGGCCCAGATCGTGTTTGATCTTGGTCTTGCCCGCCCAGGGCAAGCCCGTCAACACATCAATGTAATTTCGCACTACGGCGGCTTCTGCTGACATGGGAGACATGAGCTTGAGTTTTTTGAGCTCGCCCTCAGCCTTCTTCAGCGCATCCTTTGGCATCTTTGCTGATTTGATCTTCTTCTCAATTTCATCAAGGTCTGCGCCGTCCTCGCCCTCACCGAGTTCCTTTTGAATCGCCTTGACCTGCTCGTTGAGATAAAAGTCGCGCTGATTTTTTTCCATCTGACGCTTAACCCGACCGCGAATTTTTTTATCCACATTCAAGATGTCGACTTCACGCTCAATCTGTCCAAAAAGGCTCTCCAGCCTGTCCTTGACTTCGGCGAGCTCAAGCACCGTCTGCTTGGCTTCGAGCTTGAGCGGCAAGTGCGCCGCGATTGTGTCAGCAAGGCGGCCGGCATCATCAATGCCGGAAATAGAGGTAAGAATTTCCGGAGGTATCTTTTTGTTCAGCTTGACATATTGATCAAACTGCTGAACCACGGCCCGACGCAAGGCCTCAATCTCGCTGGCCCGGCCACGAGCTTTTGAATCACTTTCGTCTGCCGACTCAACGGGCGTGACGTTGGCGGAGAAGTGCTGCTCGCCCTCAACAATCTCATTCACACGGGCACGCTGTTGGCCTTCAACCAACACCTTGACCGTGCCATCTGGCAGTTTCAGCATCTGCAGGATGGTCGAGATACATCCGACGTCAAACATATCTCCCACCGCCGGCTCGTCCTTGGCAGCCGCCTTCTGCGCCACCAGCATGATGCGGCGCTCGGTCTCCATCGCCGCTTCCAGCGCCTTGATGCTCTTTGGCCGCCCCACGAACAGAGGAATCACCATGTGCGGAAATACCACCACATCGCGCAGGGGCAGCATCGGAAAATCAATCGGTTTGGCAGGTAATGGAGTGTGAGCAGACATAAAAAAACCTTTTCGTTACCTGTTGAATATGGACCAAAAACGCTGGTTTTCAACCCGCCAACAATTATTGAACAGGGCTCGGACGCCCAACGAGAAGTAAACGCCCGCAAAAGCGGGCCAAATCAAGCCTTCCGGGCTGCTTCGCGGTAGACCAGCAGAGGTGGTTTTTTCTCGTCGATGGTGGATTCGTCAACCACAACTTTGTCAACGTTGTTGGCGTTGGGCAGTTCGTACATGGTGTCGATCAGTGCTTGCTCGAGAATTGAACGCAACCCTCGCGCACCCGTCTTGCGCGCGAGCGCTTTTTTGGCAATGGCCTTCAGTGCCGAGGGGCGAATTTCCAGCTCCACGTCCTCCATCGCCAGCAGTTTGCTGTATTGCTTGACCAAAGCATTCTTCGGTTCGGTCAGAATTCTCACCAGCGCGTCTTCCGTGAGCTCTGCCAGCGTTGCGACCACCGGCATGCGTCCTACCAATTCAGGAATTAAACCAAACTTGATCAAGTCTTCCGGCTCCACTTCCTTAAAAACATCGCTCAAGCTGCGCTGTTCCTTGCTTTTCACGGATGCCCCAAACCCGATACCTGAAGACTCGGTGCGGTGATCGATCACCTTCTCAAGACCAAAAAATGCGCCCCCGCATATAAAAAGGATGTTGGTGGTGTCCACCTGGACGAAATCCTGGTTGGGATGCTTGCGCCCGCCCTGCGGTGGCACGCTCGCCATGGTGCCTTCAATCAGCTTGAGCAAAGCCTGCTGCACACCCTCGCCGGACACATCACGAGTAATCGACGGGTTGTCAGATTTGCGCGAAATCTTGTCAATTTCATCGATGTAAACAATCCCGCGCTGAGCACGTTCCACCTCGTAATTGCAGCTTTGCAAGAGCTTGAGCACAATATTTTCGACGTCCTCGCCCACATAACCCGCTTCGGTCAAGGTAGTGGCGTCGGCCATCACAAAAGGCACATCGAGCATGCGCGCCAAAGTTTGTGCCAACAAGGTTTTCCCGGATCCGGTGGGACCGATCAACAAAATGTTGCTCTTGGCCAGCTCGACGTCGTCTTTCTTGGCCTTTTCCTTGTGGCGAAGGCGTTTGTAGTGGTTGTAAACCGCCACCGCGAGCGTACGTTTGGCCGGCTCCTGACCGATGACGTAATTGTCCAGGTTGGCTTTGATTTCCGAGGGGGTCGGCAGTTCACCGCCCGGCTCGCCTGCCACCGTACTGGTGGGCAATTCGTCACGAATGATCTCGTTGCACAGATCAATGCATTCGTCGCAGACGAACACGGACGGTCCCGCAATCAGTTTCTTGACTTCATGCTGACTTTTGCCACAGAACGAGCAGTAAAGAGTCTTCTCGCCAGAGGAGCCTTTTTTTTCGGCCATGAGAGTTACGCCCTTTTCGAGATGACCTGATCGATCAGGCCGTATTCTTTGGATTCTTCTGCGGACATATAGTAATCGCGCTCGGTATCGCGCTCAATTCGATCGAGGGGCTGGCCCGTGCGATCCGCCAAAATTCGGTTGAGTTGTTCACGCGTCTTCAAAATCTCACGCGCCTGAATTTCAATCTCGGTGGCCTGTCCCTGACTTCCCCCCGAGGGCTGGTGAATCATCACCTTGGAATTGGGCAGCGAAAAACGCTTGCCCTTGGCCCCGGATGCCAGCAAAAACGCGCCCATGCTGGCGGCCATGCCGGTGCACAGCGTAGAAACATCGGGCTTGATAAAGTTCATGGTGTCAAAAATGGCCATCCCGGCGCTCACGGAGCCGCCTGGGGAATTGATGTAGAACGAAATATCCTTGTCGGGATTCTCACTCTCGAGAAACAACAATTGCGCCACCACCAGATTGGCCACGTAGTCGTTGACCGGACCGACCATAAAGATCACCCGCTCTTTGAGCAGGCGGGAGTAAATATCGTAGGAGCGCTCACCACGACCCGATTGCTCGATCACCATGGGCACCATGCCCAGCGCTTGCGTATCCATTGCACCAAATCGTTCGTTCATGCTAATTCCTATTCAAATGTGCTGTGCTTGTCCAAACATGGGACTGTCTTGCGCAGTTTTTCTCTGATATCCCCGTACTGTACCGAAAATATCGGCCACAAAAGAAATGGGGCTTGAAGGCCAGACTGCAAGCCCGGCCCAAGCCCCATCGATGCCGCCCCGTCGGAGCGGCCAGTTGGATCAGCTCTGCGCCATCAACTCATCGAATGAAACACTCTTTTCCTCAACTTTGACCTTGGACAGCACAAAATCGACGACGTTGTTTTCAATGACGACCGCCTCGACCTCCGCCAAACGGTTGTTGTCGCCGTAGTACCAACGCACCACCTCAGCCGGTTTCTCGTAGCTCGCAGCCAACTCATCAATGTGGGCCTTGATCTGTTCGGGTTTGGCGTGCAGGCTGTTGGCCCGAACCAGTTCGGCCACCACCAGCCCAAGGCGAACTCGACGCTCAGCCTGTGGCCGAAATACATCATCGGGGATGGGCGTCTTGTCGGCGTCCTTGATTCCACGCTGTTTGAGGTCGGCGCGGGCACCTTCAAGCAGGCGCTGGACTTCAGCCTGCACGCTTGCATTGGGCAAATCAAGCTCAGCCTTGGCTACCAGAGCGTCCATCACCGCTTGTTTGTTGCGGGCCAGCAAGCGGAATTTGACTTCACGCTCCAGGTTCTTGCGAATGTCCGCCCGCAGACCGTCCACAGTGGCTTCTGCGATGCCCAGCGATTTGGCCAGTGATGCGTTAACTTCCGGCAAATGAGCGGCTTCAAGCTTCTTGACGGTGACCATGAAATCAGCCGTCTTTCCGGCGACGTCCTTGCCATGGTAGTCGGCCGGAAATGCCAACTGGAACGTCTTGCTCTCGTCTGCTTTCATGCCGCGGGTCGCGTCTTCAAACTCCTTGAGCATCTGGCCATCGCCAATGATGAACTGGAAGTCCTGCGCTTTGCCACCAGAAAAGACTTCGCCGTCAATCTTGCCCTCAAAATCCACCGTCGCGCGGTCGCCATCCTGGGCGGGCGCATCATGCGCACGCTGGGCAAAAGTGCGGCGCTGCTTGCGCAGAATATCCAGAGTCTTGTCGATCGCGTCTTCTGTCACCTCCGCGCTGGTTTTCTCCACCGCAGCGTCGGTCAGGTCGGCAATTTTGACCTCCGGATAAACCTCAAAAATGGCGTCGAATGCCATTTCGCCTTCGGGTGCGCCTTCCTTTTCGGAAATCCGGGGTTGCCCCGCCACGCGAAGCTTGGCCTCATTGACCGCGCCGGCAAACGCCTCACCCACCTTGTCGTTCATCACCTCGTAATGAACGGAATACCCATAACGCTGGGCCACCACGTTCATGGGCACTTTCCCAGGGCGAAAACCGTCCATCTTGACGGTTCGGGCGAGCTTTTTCAAGCGGGTCTCGACTTCAGACTGGACCGTGCCCACAGGCAAGGTCAAGACAATTTTGCGCTCGAGTTTTTCCAAAGTTTCAACGGTAACGGTCATCGTTCTCTCCAAAATAGTCCCGCGGACATATCCGCAATACAAAACAGCCAACGCCGCGTTCGTCGCCTCGCGACTGCGGATCGTCCCGAAAATGCTGGTGCGCCGGGGGGGGACTCGAACCCCCACGCTGTTTCCAGCGTCAGGACCTAAACCCCAGTTTCAATACCCACGGCCCAATTCTTTCTGCAGCGAAAAGTTGAAATATTCAATGAGGATCTCAACCTTTCCCAAACCTTTTCCCCCCAAACTGAGCAGCGATGAACCAGGCTTGCCATAAAGCATTGCCCCAAAGTTTGGGTAACCCAGAATTCTAACTGAGACAAAAGCCAGCCCGAGGGCTGCGCATCACGGCAAAACCCACGAACCCTTTTTCCCCAGGCAAGTCAAGCTGACTCAACCCGCGCCCCAGCCTCTTCCTTGTGAAGAGTCGCCCCGCCTGTAAGCCGAAATGAGCGGCACGGGTGCGGTGCGATAATGCGTGGCGCTCAACCGCTCCGACCCACCCACCATAGCAACCTGTTTTTCATCACTGCATGCTCACACGCCCGCTTCACTATTTGGTACTCACGCTTGCCGGTCTTGTTCTGAGTGCCTGCGCTTACGCCCCGGGCATGTATGTCGGTCAGACCCCATCCGAGCCCGTCGCAGCGGTAGAGGCGCCCCCAGCGGGCCGCCTGACGCCCATCACCGCTACCCTGATTCGCCAGCAGCGTGCTGGCCGCATCTCCGACATTGCGCCCGAAGTCAAGAAACTGTTCGATTCCGCCAAACCCTACGTCATCGGAGCCGGTGACGTGCTCAACATCGTGGTCTGGGACCACCCCGAACTGGTTATCGCCCCGGCGGGCAGCCTGGCCACCGATGCGGGCAGTCTCTCGGCGGTGGGCAACGGCTACAACGTCAGCCCGCAGGGCCTGATCCAGTTTCCCTATGTGGGCCCGCTCAAGCTGGCCGGCCTGACCGAATACGAGGCGCGCGACCTGCTCAGCCAGCGGCTTGCAAAGACCATCAAGGATCCGCAAGTTACCCTGCGCATCCAGTCTTACCGCAGCGGCCGTGTTTATATCGATGGCGAAGTGCGCAGCCCCGGCTTGCAGGCGCTCAACGACATTCCCATGACCCTGCCCGAAGCCATCGGCCGCGCCGGGGGTTTTACCGCCATTGCCGACCGCTCGGCCATTGCCATCACACGCAACGGCACTACCACTACGGTCAACCTGCCGCTGCTGACCGAGCGCGGCGTCAACCCTTCGAGCATTCTGCTGGGCAACGGGGACCTGGTGCGCGTGCTCAACCGCGAAGAAGCCAAGGTGTTCGTGCTGGGCGAAGTACTGCGCCCCAGCACCCAAACGCTGCACAACGGTCACCTCACCCTGAACGAGGCGCTGGGCGACTCGGGCGGCGTCAACCCTGTTTCCGGGGACCCGCGCCAGATCTATGTGGTGCGTGCGGCCAACGCCACCCAGCCCGAGATTTACCACCTGGACGCCAGCTCTGCCGCAGCGTATGCGCTGGCCGAGGGCTTTGAGCTGCAGGCCCGCGATGTGGTCTATGTTGACCCGGTGCCCGTGGTTCGCTGGAACCGCGTCATCAGCATGATCCTGCCCAGCGCGCAGGCCGTCAGCGTGACCCGCAGCGCCGTCAACTGATGCGCCATGTTCTCGCCCTGTGCATCGGCAACATCTGCCGCAGCCCGCTGGCCCAAGCCTTGCTCGCGCGCGAACTGCCCGCGCACACAGTGTGGTCGGCTGGTTTGGGCGCGCTGGTGGGCGAGCCGGCCGATCCGCTGTCCGTGCAGGTGGCCAGCGCCCACGGGCTCGACCTCAGCGCCCACCGGGCGCAGCAAGTCACCGGCTGGATGTGCCAGCAGGCCGAGCTGATCCTGGTGATGGAACAGGCCCACAAAACCCAGCTTGAGCAGCAGTTCCCCACCGTGCGCGGCCGGGTCTTCACCCTGGGCCAGTATGGGCAGTTTGAGATTGCAGACCCCTACCAGCAGCCTCTTGAGGCCTTTGACACCGCCTATGCCGCCATTGCCCAAGGCGTGGCCCACTGGGTGCCGCGCATCCGCCAGCTCAGTTAACCCCGCGAAGCCTTTCAAGCCCCAAGCTCCCCAATGAATACGTTCCCCACCAGCGCCGCACCCACCCCGCCAGGCACGCCCGCCATGCAGGCCATGCAAGACGACGAAGACAGCATCGACCTGCTGGGCCTGCTCGATGTGGTGCTTGAGCAAAAATTCCTGATTGCCGCCGTCACCGCCCTGGTCATTGTCCTTGGTGGTGCCTACGCCTTTCTGGCCACCCCCATTTATGAGGCCAACACCCTCATCCAGGTTGAAGACAGCAAGGGCGGCGCCAGCAGCCTGCTCGGCGACGTGGGCAGCCTCTTTGACATCAAGTCCCCCGCCACCGCCGAGATCGAAATCCTGCGCTCGCGCCTGGTCATCGGCCAGGCTGTGAGCAACCTCAAGCTCGATCTGGACGTCCAGCCCAAGTACGTGCCCCTGGTGGGCCGCTGGCTGGCCGCACGCGCCAGCGCGCCCTCCACACCGGGCTTTTTGGGCATGAGCGGCTATGTGCGCGGCAACGAGTCGCTGCAAGTGGGTTATCTGCATGTGCCCAAGTCGCTGGAGGGCCAACGCTTCACTCTGGCCTTGACCGCCCAGGGCTACGAGCTGCGCTCGCCCGATGGCAACAGCTTGGGCCAAGGCGCTTTCGGGCAGCCGCTGGCGTTCAAAGTAGAGGGGCAACCCGGCGAGCTGCTGGTGGCCAGCGCCGTGGGCCTTTCTGGAGCCGAGTTCTACCTCAGGGCGCTGTCCCAGCTGGCCGTCACGCAAAAGCTGCAAGACGATATCAACATTGCCGAGCAGGGCAAGCAGTCCGGCGTCATTCAAGCCGCCTTGCAAGGGGCAGACCCCGAGCGCACGGCACAAACCCTCAACGAGATTGGCACCCTGTACGTGCGCCAGAACGTGGCGCGCAAATCGGCCGAGGCCGAGAAAACCATCGGGTTCCTCAACACCCAGCTGCCCCAGTTGCGCAAGGAGCTGGAGGCCTCCGAGGGCAAGTTCAACGCGTTTCGCAACCAGAACGGCACCTTTGACCTGGGCTCGGAGGCCAAGGCGCTGCTTGACCAGGTGGTGAGCCTGCGCGTCAAGCTGCTTGAGTTGCAGCAAAAACGCAAGGAGCTTGAGACCCGCTTCACCGCCCAGCACCCCACCATGCAGGTGCTCGACGCGCAGATCAAAGAGGTCAACGGCCAGATTGGCAGCATGGAGGGCAAGGCCAAGGGCCTGCCCAACACCGAGCAAGACCTGCTGCGCCTCACGCGCGATGTCAAGGTCAACGCCGAGCTGTACACCGGCCTTTTAAATAGCTTTCAGCAGCTGCGCCTGGTCAAAGAGGGCAAGGTGGGCAATGTACGCATTGTGGACGTGGCCGCCGTGCCCGAAAAAGCCGTCAAGCCGCAAAAGCGCACCGTGCTGGCCCTCTCGGGCGTGCTGGGCCTGCTCGCCGGGTTGGGCCTGGCCTTCCTGCGCCACAGCCTTCGCCCTGGCATCCGCGAGGCCGACGAGATCGAGCAGCATCTGGGCCTGCACGTGTTTGCCACCGTGCCCCAATCCAACGCACAGACGCACCTGACGACAGAAATCGACACGCCCGGCCGCACCCATCTGCTGGCCAGCCTGCACCCCGAAGACGCGGGGGTGGAGAGCCTGCGCAGCCTGCGCACCGCGCTCCAATTTGCCATGCTTGACGCGCCCAACAACGTGGTGCTGATCAGCGGAGCCACCCCGGAGATCGGCAAGTCCTTTGTCAGCGCCAACTTTGCCGCAGTGCTGGGCGCAGGCGGCAAACGCGTGCTCCTGATCGATGCCGACATGCGCAAGGGCCACATTCACAAATCGTTTGGCCTGCAGCGCGGCTTTGGGCTGAGCGACCTGATAGCCGGCAGCAAGGCGCTGGCTGACGTGGTACACAAAGAGGTGGCGCCGCAGGTCGATCTGATCAGCACCGGCACCCTGCCCCCCAACCCGGCCGAGCTGCTGATGTCACCCACCACGGTGCAGCTGCTCCAGGCTCTGGCCAAAACGTACGACATCGTGCTGATCGACACCCCGCCCGTGCTGGCGGTGTCGGACACCCAGGTTATTGCGCCCCACGCCGGCACCGTGTTTCTGGTGGCGCGGGCCGACGTCACGGCTCTGGGCGAGTTGCAGGAGTCTGCCAAGCGCCTAAGCCAGGCAGGCGTTGCAGTGCGGGGCGTTATTTTTAACGGCCTGAACATCAGCAAGCGCCGCTACGGCAGCAGCTACGGCTACAAATACAGCCGCTACCGGTACACGCAGTACCACTATGGGCAGCCGGTAAATAACAAATAAATTTATGACAAATCAGCCTGTAGCCCCCGTGGAATAAGCGTGAGCAGCTATTAAAAAATAGTGATCTGCACATGAAAACCATGACCACAACACCCAAACCCTCTCTTGCCACCGACAAGCCATTCACTGCACCCTATGCGTTCACCGCGCAAGGTGTGGCGATGTTGTCGTCGGTTTTGGGCAGCCTGCGGGATGTGGCCGACAGGATTTGCAGTCGTGATTTGTTTTGGCAGGATTTGCAGCCATGAGCACCATCAAACTGTTCGAAACCAAACAAGTCCGCTCCCAATGGAATTCGGACAAAGAAGCCTGGTTCTTCAGCATCGTGGACGTGATTTCGGTGCTCACCGACAGCCCCAAGCCTCGCACCTATTGGAGCGTGCTCAAGAACCGGCTTAAAAAGGAAGGCAGCGAGTTGGCTACAAACTGTAGTCAACTGAAAATGGAATCGGCAGATGGCAAAAATTACCTTACTGACGTTGCCAACACCGAGCAACTGCTGCGCCTGATTCAAAGCATTCCCTCGCCCAAGGCCGAGCCCTTCAAACAATGGCTCTCCCGCGTAGGCTACGAGCGCATTGAAGAAACTGACGACCCCGAGCTGGCTTTTGATCGCGCCATGGAGACCTACCTCAAAAAAGGCTACTCCAAAAAATGGATCAACCAGCGACTCAAAAGCATCGAAGTGCGCAAAGACCTCACCGACGAATGGGAAAACCGGGGCGTTCAAAAAGGACAAGAATTTGCCATCCTGACCGACGAAATAACCAAAGCCTGGAGCGGCCTGAACACGCGTGAATACAAGCAGGTCAATGGACTCAAGAAGGAAGGCCTGCGCGACAACATGACCAATCTGGAGCTGGTGCTCAACATGCTTGCCGAAGCCACCACAACGGAGATTTCCAAAGAAAAGCTGCCCAAAGGGTTCGAGCAGAACCGCAAAATTGCCAAGCAAGGCGGCACCATTGCAGGCAACACCCGCAAAGAGATCGAACTAAAAACAGGCAAACCCGTAGTGAGTGCGAAGAATTCAAAGCTGCTCAAAGGCGGCAAATAGATGACTCAAGCAGTGCCCATGAATCAAGCCAACAAAATCTACGTCGCCGGCCACCGGGGCATGGTGGGCGCGGCTATTGTGCGCACCCTGGCACAGCAGGGCCAGACGAACATCGTCACCCGCACCCACGCGGAGCTGGACCTGACCAACCAGGCAGCCGTGCAGGCGTTTTTTACAGCTCAAAAACCCGCGCAGGTTTACCTGGCCGCTGCCAAGGTGGGCGGCATCCACGCCAACAACACGTATCCGGCTGATTTCATCTACCAAAACCTGATGATGCAGGCCAACGTGATTGAAGCGGCCTTTAGCGCGGGCGTTAAACAACTGCTGTTTCTGGGCTCAAGCTGCATTTACCCGCGCCTGGCACCCCAGCCCATGCGTGAGGATGCCCTGCTCACTGGCCCACTAGAACCCACCAACGAGCCCTACGCCATTGCCAAAATTGCTGGCATCAAGCTGTGCGAGAGTTACAACCGGCAGTATGGGGAGAGCCATGGCGTGGACTACCGCTCAATCATGCCCACCAACCTGTATGGCCCCGGCGACAACTACCACCCGCAAAACAGCCACGTGCTGCCCGCGCTGATCAGGCGCTTTCACGAGGCCAAGGTCGCCAACGCGCCCAGCGTGGCCATCTGGGGCAGCGGCACCCCGCGGCGCGAGTTCTTGTACGTGGAGGACATGGCCGCGGCCAGCGTGTTTGTCATGAACCTGCCCCAGGCCGTGTATGCCCAGCACACCGAGCCCATGCAAAGCCACATCAACGTGGGCTTTGGAGACGATGTCACCATTGCCCAGGCCGCCCGCACCGTGGCCCAGGTGGTGGGCTACCGGGGCGAGATTACTTTTGACAGCAGCAAGCCCGACGGCGCGCCGCGCAAGCTCATGGACAGCACCCGCTTGCACAACCTGGGCTGGCGGGCGCAAGTTGCGCTAGGTCAAGGGCTTGAGCTTGCTTACCGGGATTTCTTGCGGACCCAGTCTTGAACACGGGTGCCAGCCGTTAGACTGGCACCGTGGCGAACATTTCCGCACAGACGGGAAGTCGTCATATTTTTTTTAGGGAGCGCACATGCGCAGCGTAAACAACACAAATGGCCACCGCAAGGTGGCCCTCATCACCGGCATCACCGGGCAAGACGGCTCGTATCTGGCTGAATTTTTGCTGGAAAAAGGCTACATCGTGCACGGCATCAAGCGCCGGGCCAGCTCTTTTAACACCCAGCGGGTGGACCACATCTACCAGGACCCGCACCTCACCCACGCCAACTTTACGCTGCACTACGGCGACCTCTCGGACACCAGCAACCTGGTGCGCATCATCCAGCAAACCCAGCCCGATGAAATCTACAACCTGGGCGCGCAAAGCCATGTGGCCGTGAGCTTTGAGAGCCCCGAATACACCGCCGACGTCGACGGCATGGGCACCCTGCGCCTGCTGGAAGCCATCCGCATCCTGGGCCTGGAGAAGAAAACCCGCTTTTACCAGGCCTCTACCTCTGAACTCTATGGCCTGGTGCAGGAAACCCCGCAACGCGAGACCACGCCCTTTTACCCGCGCAGCCCCTACGCCGTGGCCAAGCTCTATGCGTATTGGATTACCGTGAACTACCGCGAGGCCTACGGCATGTATGCCTGCAACGGCATCCTCTTCAACCACGAAAGCCCGCGCCGGGGCGAAACCTTTGTCACCCGCAAGATCACCCGTGGCCTGGCCAACATCAGCCAGGGCCTGGAAGACTGCCTGTACATGGGCAACATCGACGCCCTGCGCGACTGGGGCCACGCCAAAGACTACGTGCGCATGCAATGGATGATGTTGCAGCAAGACCAACCGGACGACTTTGTGATTGCCACCGGCAAGCAATACAGCGTGCGCCAATTCATCGAATGGACCGCCACCGCGCTGGGCATGCAAATCCGCTGGCAAGGCCAGGGGGTGGATGAAGTGGGCTACTGGGGCGACAAAGCCATGGTGCGCATCGATCCGCGTTACTTTCGCCCCACCGAAGTTGAAACCCTGCTGGGCGACCCGAGCAAAGCCAAGCAAAAGCTCGGCTGGGTGCCCGAGATCACGGCGCAGGAGATGTGCGCGGAGATGGTGGCGCATGACCTGGCGGAGGCCAAAAAGCACGCCCTGCTCAAGAAGAACGGCTACCGCGTGAATGTGAGCGTCGAATAATTTGGATCAAATCGGCCGCTAGCCCTTTTGATACAAGCGCAAGCAGCTACAAAACTAATAGTAATTAAGCAATGAACATCACCATCATCGGCACCGGCTACGTGGGCCTGGTCACCGGGGCTTGCCTGGCAGACCTGGGCAACCATATTTTTTGCGTGGACGTAGACCAGGCCAAGATCGATTTGCTCAACCACGGTGGCATGCCCATCTTTGAGCCCGGGCTGCAAGAAATCATCGAACGCAATGTGGACGCTGGCCGCCTGACCTTCTCAACCGACATCGCGGCCAGCGTGGCCCATGCCAGCGTGCAATTCATTGCGGTGGGCACCCCGCCCGATGAAGACGGCAGCGCCGATCTGCAATATGTACTGGCCGCCGCCCGCAACATTGGCCGCCACATGAGCGACTTCAAGGTGGTGGTCAACAAATCCACCGTGCCCGTGGGAA
The DNA here is from genome assembly GCA_963784775.1 of uncultured beta proteobacterium. Taxonomy (GTDB): domain Bacteria; phylum Pseudomonadota; class Gammaproteobacteria; order Burkholderiales; family Burkholderiaceae_C; genus Rhodoferax. The sequence goes on from CAWAST010000010.1 coordinate 25,788, forward strand.
CAGCCGACAAAGTGAGCGCCGCGCTGCTAGAAGAGCTGGCCCAGCGCGGCCAGCCCGATTTAGGGTTTAGCGTGGCCTCCAACCCCGAGTTCTTGAAAGAAGGCGCAGCGGTGGAAGACTTTACCCGCCCCGACCGCATCGTGATCGGCGTGGCGGACGACGCCGCGGGCCAGCAAGCGCTAGCTACCCTGCGCCAGCTCTACCTGCCCTTCAACCGCAACCACGAACGCACCCGCGTCATGGACGTGAAAAGTGCCGAGTTCACCAAATACGCCGCCAACGCCATGCTGGCCACCCGCATCAGCTTCATGAACGAGCTGGCCAACCTGGCCGAAAAAGTGGGTGCCGACATTGAGCTGGTGCGCCAAGGCATAGGCTCTGACCCGCGCATTGGCTACAGCTTTTTGTACGCCGGCACCGGCTACGGCGGCAGTTGCTTCCCCAAAGACGTGCAGGCCCTGGCCCGCACCGCCCGCGAATACGGCCAAACCCTGCGCGTGCTGGAGGCGGTAGAAGCCGTGAACATTGATCAAAAACACGTGCTGGTCAACAAGGTGTTTGCCAAGTTCGGCCGCAACCTGGCTGGCAAGACCTTTGCCGTGTGGGGCCTGGCCTTCAAGCCCAACACCAACGACATGCGCGACGCACCCAGCCGCGTGATCATCCAGGCCCTGCTGCGCGCCGGTGCGCGCGTTATGGCGCACGACCCCGTGGCCGAAGAAGAAGCCCGCCGCGTACTGGCGATGGACCTCGCTGACGCACCCGCCCTGCTGCAGAACCTGCAGTTTGCCGACAAGGCTATGCAAGCCGTGCAAGGCGCAGACGCCCTGATCATCGTCACTGAGTGGAAGGCTTACCGCAGCCCGAACTGGACTGCTTTGAAGGCGGCGATGAAAGACCCCGTGATTTTTGATGGGCGGAATCTGTATGAGCCGCAAGCCATGAAAGCAACCGGGATGCATTATGTGGCAATTGGAAGAGTGAACCATGGTTGACCTGCGCAACTCGCGCAAATGATTGACCGCAGCAAATGGTAAAAAATTTTCAATGAAGCCCATTAGACAGTTATTCAGTGCAATGGCTGAAAGAAAAGGTCAGTTCAAAACCATCAGCAAAACACTATCAATCAGTGTAATGAATCAAACGTTGAGCAGTGGCGCCAATTTTGCACTTGGAATTTATCTTGTCAGAGTACTCACGACCGCGGATTTTGGCTTATATGGTATTGGCTTCGCAATCACTCTTCTTTATGCCGGCGTAGGTGATGCTTTGTTTTTGACGCAAATGGTAGTGCATGTGCCGGACAAGGCGCAGCAAGACAAATTGCCTTATGCGGCGCGTATGCTGGTTGCGTTGATTATGTTTTGTGTGATTACAGTTATTGTCGCTGGTTTAATAATTACTTTGGGTGGTGCGTGGTCACAAGTAATTGACCAGCATGTTGGCTTGGCATTTTCAATAGTTGCTGCATCCATTACTTATATTCTCAAGGATTTTTTCGTGCGTCATGCTTACACGGCACGCAGGGAAAGCTTGGCATTGTGGGTGAATGTTACCGTGGCTGTTACTCTTGTAGCTTCGCTTCTTGTGCAATACCGATTTGTTGGTGGTCTCAATTCGGAAAGCGCATTGTGGATTTATGCGTTGAGCAATATGGCGGGTGCGTTAGTTGGTTTTGCATTTGTACGCTTGCCAACATCGGCAGTGAGTCTGCACGAAATAGTTAAGGATGTTCTGGAAGCTTGGGTCGGTGGTCGCTGGGCTTTGGGTGGTGTTGCGGTTACGTGGTCGCAAACCCAAGCCTATATGTATGTCACGGCTGTGTTTATTGGTCCGGTGGGTGTTGGGCTTGCCAATACAGCGCGGATTCTCATCACGCCAGCGCTATTTTTGATGCCTGCTATTACACAGCTGGTCATGCCAAGACTGGCAGAATTGCGTGCCAGGAATCCGGCAAGAATGATAAAAATCAGCATGCTTTTCTCTAGCGCGCTAGTTATCTTTTCAGTTTTTTATTCGGTCATGTTGATTGGCGTAGGTGAGCTGTTGGCGCATATTCTGATCGGCAAAACTAGATATGATGAAATCTCCCCCTTGGTGGCTGCATGGTGTCTTGTGATGATTTTTCAGTTTTCGCGCGTTGGCGCAGTCATTTGTTTGCAAGTTGTTAAAGAGTTTAGATCGCTGACACTCGTTAATGCGGTAAGTCTATTGGTGGCGATATTGATTGCAGTGTTTCTAATGCAATCAATTGGAGTGCAAGGTGCAATTCTTGGTACTGCTATAGGTGAGTTGATTTTTAGTGTATTGCTCTATAGGGTAGTTCAAGCAATATACGTAAAAACTGGGTATTGACCTGTTACGTCGCACTACATTCATGACAATGATGCGAAGTGATGTGGATATTTAATTAAGGAACGTATGTCAGTAAAAAATAGAGTCAGATTGTTCGCGAGAAAATTCGGTTTGGAGATCAATAGGTACAACACGTCACAGTCATTATCCGCGAAGGTAGGGGTTCAGCTTGCTTTTCACGGAGTGGACTGCGTGTTAGATGTGGGGGCGAATATTGGTGGATATGGTCGCTTCATCCGCTCAACTGGCTACATCGGCAATATTGTTTCCTTTGAACCGCAAGCGGAGGCGTATGAACAGCTACTTGCTGCAAGTCAAGCTGACACAGCTTGGCATATCCCGCCAAGAATGGCTCTGGGTGAAACGGCGTCGGAACTAGAAATCAACGTTGCGGGAAATAGCACCAGCAGTTCTCTCCTGCAAATGTTGCCCAGTCATATTGAATCAGCTCCCCAGTCGAAGTTCGTTGGCAAAGAAAAAGTGAATGTGCATCGCTTGGACGCACTCGATATTGCGGAAATTAATGATGCACAACGAATATACCTAAAAATTGATACACAGGGTTATGAAATGCCAGTATTGCTGGGTGCAAATAGTATTTTGGATAGAGTTGTAGGTATACAGGTTGAGATGTCAGTTATTCCTTTATATACAGGACAGATCTTGTATCAAGAGCTACTTTCTTGGCTGGCAAGAGCTGGTTTTCTAATGTGGGGAATTGAACCGGGCTTTATGAATACAGAAACCGGTCAAATGCTGCAATTTGATGGAATATTTTTTAGACAGCTACAAAACTGAGTTAGGTGATAACCAAGCATTATGGCGCTGATGCTTCATCATGCCCTTTCTTGTCCCCGTAAATTTATATTTCTGATTATTTCATGATTACAAGTAATCCAACCATTTCACCCAAGATGTCGTGATGCGTCTCATTCATAGTTCAATCAGTCGTAAGCAAGTTTACGAATTACTTGTAGTGCTTATATTTTTGAATTGGCCCACGATATTGGTTGCGATATTTCCACAAATTTCTCATCAGAAATTGCCTTCAGCACTAAATCTATTTCCCGCTATTATTGCTTGGTTTTTATTAGCTCGAATTCGTTGCCCTTACTCTCGGTTACTTGGATACGTCTGGCTAATGTGGTATTTCGTTGGCGTGCTTAACACATTAGCCAGTTCCCTTGTATTGGGTAGTTATTACGGAAATTTAAAGCTTCAAGAAGCCACCGAGATTTACTTCTGGGGTTGTGTGTTTTATTTCACGGGACTCCTTTTATACGAACGACACTTTGCAAAAAATAACAGCGCCATTTATGGATTACCTATTTCATTATTAAATATTCATCCTCTATTGGGTCTGCTCTTGCTAATGTTTCCGATGGTATGGCTTAGCTCAATTTACTTAGCCTTGGGTTACATCCCTATTCTACGAGGTGTAAATATTGTTGATGATATGTATGAGATTGACTACGGATCGTTATATCCATATGGGTCATGTCTCGTGATTTCGATTTTGTATGCTGGGTTTAGATCAATGAACGCGAGTACTATCAAGTACAGAGCGATTTACGCATTTCTGACGATAACATTCATATTAATATCGATGGCTGATGGGAAAAGAGCCTTTGCGATGGTTTCACTAGGCGGCCTAGTCGGAATTTCTTTCAAATTGTTTAAACAAAAAACGTGGTCACAAACGTTGCCTATATTTGCTTGCACAATGCTCATTATGTATGTCGGTGTGCTTTTACTTCGGGTTGGTGATGGCAACGCCATAACGTTAGATGCATACGAAAGAATGATGCTCGTAGGTGCTGAATTCAGAGACTTTGTTTACACCGTGAATTTTGCTAAGCCAGGACAAATACAGAATTATTCATGGGGCACAAGCACTTTAGCATCCATGACTAATGGTGTAATAATGAAAGTACTAGGTTTGAATAAGACGGCGCTGGTAGATATGGACAGTGCACATGCATGGGCTGCAATATGGAATTCAAATTTTGGTATTAGAACGGGAATTCTTAGTGAGCTCTGGTTTTCCTATGAGATCGGCGCAATGCCCATCCTAATTTTATATGGATTCTTATCTGGTTTTATCATTAAAAAATTTCGCCTATTGAAAAGTGTTAGAGGCATGCTTTTCTTAGCCAGTATTTTTGGCCTATTGTTGCTGAACATAACCAGTCAATCAACATTCACAGCTGGGGTTTTGCCAGTATTTTTGTACATATATGTAACTATGCGTATAGGTAACTATTTGTTAAACCAACTTGGTGTTCGACGAACCAATTTATCCGGTTTTGGCAATACTCTGCCACGAAACACATTAAGCAATAATGGTAAGAGATTTTAAAGGTAGACATGTGTGGAATTAACGGATTTATCTCTTTAAAAAATAATTTTTTGACTTATTTTGTAAGAGACAGAATTACTGCGATGAATCAGGCCATTGCCCACCGTGGACCAGATGGCGATGGTGTGTATGTTAGCGACGAAGTGGCGTTAGGCCATCGCCGCCTGTCCATCATCGACCTAAGCGACGCTGGCAAGCAACCAATGTTCAACGAGGCCCGCGATCTGGTGCTGGTGTTCAATGGGGAGATATATAACTACCTGGAACTTGTGCCCGAGTTGCAGGCGCTGGGCTACAGGTTTGAGTCCCAGTCGGATTCTGAAGTTATCTTGCATGCCTATGCAGCTTGGGGGCCAGATTGCGTGCAGCGCTTCAATGGTATGTGGGCCTTTGCCATTTGGGACGTGCGGCGCAAGCGCCTTTTTGCCTCGCGTGACCGTTTGGGCGTCAAACCTTTTTTTTACGTCAAAGACGACGATAAGCTGATCTTCGCCAGCGAGATCAAGGCCATTGCTGCCGTGCGCCCCTTGCACCAGGCCAACCTGGCCAAAGTGCACGACTATTTGCGCTATGGCTATCGCACCAGCGACGGCAGCACTTTTTTTGCCGACGTGCAAGAGCTGCGCCCGGGCCACAACCTGGTGCTTGAGAACGGTCAATTGACCATCAGCCGCTATTGGCAGCTGCCGCAGGGTGACACCAGTCAGGAGTCAGACGCTGCGCTGCGCAACCGCTTCACCGCCCTGCTTGAAGATGCCGTGCGCCTGCGCTTTCGCAGTGACGTGCCGGTGGCCCTGCTGCAGAGCGGCGGGCTCGACTCATCGGCCATTTGCCGGGTGGTGGATGACGACATCGAATCTGGCCGCCTGGCCTGCGAGTCGGTTACCGCCTTTACCGCCGTCTTTCCGGGCTTCGAGCACGACGAGCAGGCACGCGTACGCGAACTCATTGGCACCTGCAAGCATGTGAAATTGGTGGAGCTGAGCCCCACCGCTGCTGACCTGCTGGCCGACCTGCCCAGGTTTGTGGCAGGCATGGGCGAGCCGGTACAAAGCACCACCAGCTTTGTGCATTGGCAGATCATGCAGGCCGTGCATGCGAGTGGCATCAAGGTCATCATCAACGGCCAGGGTGCTGACGAGGCACTGGCGGGCTACGCCCCATACATTGTTGGCTACCGTTTGCTCGACACACTGCTTGCCAATCCGCTAAAAGCATGGTCGGAAGCGCGCGGAATGCAGGCGCGGTTTGCGTACCCAGCTACAAAACTTATAGCGCAAACGGTTAAGGCCATGCTGGGCCGGCGTGCCGCCAGCAAGTGGCGGGCAGCTCGCGTAGAGGGCACAACGCAGGTGCTCAACGCCACCTTTTGCCAGCAGCATGATGCCTATCTGCCCGACATCGGCATGACGCTGCGCCCGCGCAACCTTGACCGCCACTTGCGTGGTCAGCTAGAGCACTATGGCTTTAACCAGATCCTGCATTACGAAGACCACTCGGCCATGATGAGCTCCATCGAGATGCGCTCACCCTTTGTGGACTACCGCTTGATGGAATTCGCCTTCAGCTTGCCCGACAGGCTCAAGTTTGACCAGGGCATTACCAAACGCATTCAACGCGAGGCCTTTGCCAACCGTCTGCCCAAATCCATTGTGGACAACCACCACAAAATTGGCTTTGCCACCCCGTTCCAGAGCTGGCTGGCAAGCCCGGCCTTGAATGGGTATTTTCAAGAAGTGGTGGGCAGCAGTTCGTTCCAGTCGCGCAGCATTTGGCAGGGTGCCGGCATCAAAAAGCGCTTTGCGCAGTCTGACAGATACCCTAACTTTCCGTTCTGGCGTTTTATCAACTTGGAGCTGTGGGCGCGTGCCTATGGCATCAGCAATTTGTGATCGGCACATAGACCATGCAAACCATCGCTGTCTTGATGACTTGCCATAACCGGCGTGACAAAACGTTGGCGTGTCTGGACGCATTGTTCAACAGCGACCCGGTGCCTAGCGCTGCATTTGAAGTCTTTTTGGTAGATGACGGCAGCACAGATCGCACCAGCAGCGCCGTTAATGAACTCTATCCAGCAGTGCATTTGATCGCGGGTGATGGCAACCTGTATTGGAATGGCGGCATGCGCGTGGCCTTTGCCGCAGCCATGCAAAAAGGGTTCGATTTCTACCTTTGGCTAAACGACGACACCATCCTCTACCCGGGCGCATTGCCTGGGTTGCTGGCTTTGGCAAATGCTGAGCAACTCAGTCAACACAAATCCGTCGTCATCGTGGGCACCACCCAAGATGCGCCCGGTGGAACGGCTACCTATGGTGGCCTTTGTCGTAAATCTGTTTGGCGGCCGCTTAACCACTCAATTGTTGTTTCTCAGGCGGTGCCGATCCCATGCGAAACCATGAATGGTAATTGTGTGCTGGTGCCCAATGAAGTTGCTAAAAAACTTGGCAATTTGGAGCCTGCCTTTGTGCACGCCATGGGAGATATTGATTACGGCCTGCGAGCTACAAAGGCCGGTTTCCCGCTGATGGTGTTGCCTGGTTTTGTAGGTGTTTGTTTGCACAACCCGATTGACAATACTTTTTTGGACAGCCGTTTAAGCCTGCGTATTCGCTGGTCAAAAATAACGAACCTCAAAGGGCTGCCACCAAAGCAGTGGTATGTCTTGGTGAGGCGGCATGCGGGTTTGTTGTGGCCACTTTTGTTTGTATGGCCCTATGTCAGAACTATATTTGGCAGAGCCCAGCAACAATGAAGCAGTTGAAAAGCTTTCTTGCCGCCCTGCGCCGCCTCCAAACCTGGCTGGCCGTAGCTGGCAAGTCTTCTTACCTTACCTATGGCCGAGACCTGCACGTCGGCAAAGGTGCGCGCCTATGGGCACCCAAGCGCTTGGCCATCGGCAATTGCGTGTACATCGGCAAGCAGGTTCACATCGAAGCCAATTGCCGTATTGGCGACTACTGTTTGATCGCCAACCGTGTGGCCATTGTGGGGCGCCACGATCATGACTTTTCTGCGGTAGGTTTCCCCGTACGCTTTGCGCCGTGGGTGGGCAGCAAGCGTTTTCCGAGTCCATATGCGGATGAAGAAGCGGTGATAGAGGATGATGTGTGGCTGGGTTACGGCACGGTTGTACTCACTGGCGTGACGGTAGGGCGCGGTAGTGTGGTGGCGGCGGGCAGCGTGCTTACGCGCAACATACCGCCCTACTCAATTGCGGCAGGCGTGCCAGCCAAGGTGATTGGTCAGCGTTTTGACGATTCGGACACGATTGCCCGACATGAGGCTGGCATTCGAGACGGGAGTTTTCTATTTTCTGAGCGGGGATATGACCAGTGCGTCATCAAGCCCGGCAACAACAAGGCTAAACAGTGATGAAAGTCGCCATCCTTCAGCATCGTTTATTGCATTACCGGGTGGGACTGTTTGAGCAACTGCGCCAGCAGTGCTTGAGCCGCGGTATTGATCTGCACTTGGTGCATGGCCAGCCCACACGGCGTGAGCTGGCAAAGAAAGACGTGGGCAGCGTCCCTTGGGCCGACGTGGTCACCAACAAGGTGCGCGAGGTGGGCGAGCGTGATTGGCTTTGGCAACCGTTCCCCCTACACCTGCGCGATGCGGATTTGGTGGTGGTGATGCAAGAAAGCCGTTTGCTTTCAAATTACCCACTGTTGTTAAGCCGTTTGTGGTCTAAACGCAAGGTGGCTTATTGGGGCCACGGCGCCAATTTTCAGAGCGATGCGCCAGCGGGTTTGCGGGAACGGTGGAAGCAACTCTTGCTCACCAAGGTGGACTGGTGGTTTGCCTACACGCAGATGACGGTGGACGTTGTGGCCAAGGCGGGTTATCCGCCAAAGCAGATGACTTGCCTGAATAACGCTATTGACACAGGCGCCTTCAAGCGGGATCTGACGGCCGTGACCGATGTCGATTTGGTTGCAGCGCGGCAAGCGCTGGGCATTGCGCCGGGCGCAACTGTAGGCATTTTTTGCGGGTCGCTGTACCCCGACAAGAAGCTGGACTTTTTGGTGGAGGCATGTGACCGCATTCACAGCGAGTCGCCACAGTTTCACTGCATCGTGCTGGGCGATGGGCCATCTATGCCCATCCTGCGCGAGGCCGCCGCGTCGCGCCCCTGGCTGCACTTGCTGGGCGTGACCAAGGGCGCGCACAAGGCGCTGTATTTCCGCATGGGCGCTTTCATGCTGAACCCCGGTCTGGTGGGGCTACACATCGTGGATGCCTTTTGCGCGGGCCTGGTGATGGTGACCACCACCGGCGCCAGGCACAGCCCCGAGGTGTGCTACCTGCGCGACGGCGTCAATGGCGTGATGACCAGCGACAGCACAACAGAGTACGCACAGCGCGTGTTGGCGCTTATCAATGACCCAGTGGGTTTGGCCCAACTGCGCGCGGCGTCGCTGGCCGATGCCGATGTGTACACGCTGGAGAAGATGGTGGCGCAGTTTGCGGATGGTATCGAGCAATGTTTGGGGCGGTGAATTGCTCTCAAATAGCTAGCTGCTTGCGAATATTGCACGGTGGCTAGAGGCCAATTTGACTATGAAAACCGCATGACGATGCAACCCACCAAAACGCCTGTGCTGAGCGTGCCCATCGACGCCGTTGGCTTTGCGCAGGCACAGACTTGTGTGCTGGCCTGGGGCCACGCGCGTGAGAGCCGCTACGTGGTGCTGGCCAATGTACATGTGGTGGTGACGGCCTCTCGCGAGGCAGGCTTTGGCGCAGTGGTGGCTGCCGCAGACCTGGCTACGCCCGACGGCGCGCCGGTGGCGTGGATGCTGCGCAAGCTGGGCCATGCCGGGCAAGAGCGCGTGAGCGGGCCGGACTTGACCTGGGCATTGCTGGCGCGTTGCGCTGCCGAGGGCTTGCCTGTGTATTTTTTTGGCAGCACGCGTGAGACGCTGGGCTTGCTGGCCGAGCGCATCAATGCGACTTTTCCGCTTTTGAGCGTGGTGGGCATTGAGGCACCACCCTTTCGCGCCATCACCGCGCAAGAAGATGCCGAGTCGGTGGAGCGCATCAACGCCAGTGGCGCGGGCTTGGTGTTTGTGGGCCTGGGCTGCCCCAAGCAAGAGCATTGGATGCTGGCCCACCGTGGCCGCATCAATGCCGTGATGCTGGGCGTGGGCGCCGCGTTTGACTTTCACGCGGGCACCGTGTCACGTGCGCCCGTGTGGATGCGCGAGCACGGGCTGGAGTGGTTGCACCGGCTGGCCAGCGAGCCAAGGCGCTTGTGGCGGCGCTATTTGGTGACCAACACGCTGTTTGTGCTGGGGGCGGCAAGGCAGTTGCTGGGGGTGTGGTGGGCCAAACGGCGCCACCCGCTATTGCGTGGCTGGCGCCATGACCGATGACCCGGACGCCGATTTCAAATGGACAGTAGATTCGCCTGAAGGCAAGGTCGCGCCCACCTACTGTGTTGATTGCCTGGGCGAGCTGGGTGCTTTCGAACAGGTCTATGGGCCTGGCGCGCAGAAATGCATGCAGTGCGGGTCGGTTTTTCTGCTTCAGAATAAATAGCTGCTCGCGCAAGCATCACGGGGGCTAGAGGCTGATTTGGTTATATTTTTACGCGCTGCGATTGAATCTGGAACAGCTTTTGCACCGGCAAAGTCCATATCGGCGTTTTGGGTAATGACCGGATCTGAATGAGGCTCAACTTTATTGCAGTCGCAGTAACAAAGTCATCGGGTGAACTGCTGATGCCTGAAAGCCATAGTGTTCATAAAACTGTTTGGCCCGCTCATTCAGGGCGTGCACCAGCAAAGCCCGAATGCCCGCATGTTGCGACACCACCGCACACCGCTTGACGGCATCCTGCAAGAGCGATGCGCCCAGCTTGCGGCCTTGGGCGCGCTGGTCAACGGCCAGTCTGGCCAGCACCATCACTGGCACAGGGTCTGGCATGTTGCGTCGCACCGCCGCAGTGGCGATTTGATGCGATACCGCCCCAGCCGCCAAGGCGTAGTAGCCCACCACAGTTTGCTGCGCATCAACCACAACAAAAGTACGACTGGCACCACTGAGTTGGTTGGCATACGCACGTCGCATCAGCCAGGTATCAAGCTCGGGTTCTGAGCTGGCAAACGCGTCGCAGCGATGCGTTGGCAGCAGCGGCTGCGGTGCCTGCAAGCCTAGACTCATGCCGCTTGCCAAACCGGCTTGACGGCCATCAGCCGCTCTAGCCCAGCGTTGGGGGCGACAGGCGCATCGAGCAGCTGAACAAAACTTTGAAACCGTGCTTCGTCCAAGCTGAAAAAGACCTGGTCAAGCAATACGCTGCGAGCTTTGTCACAGGCGGCTTCCAACATGAAGTCAGACCGGTTTTTGCCCAGCAACTGGGCGGCGTGGTCAATCAGATCACGTTGCGCTGGTCTGGCGCGCAGATTGATGGCGGCATCACGCATGAGTTTGTCCTTGAAAAGGGGTGAAGTTGACGCGGCAATGGTAGTTGGCTGTGTAGCTGTTGTCAATACGCTTGAAATATGAAAGGTAATTGGGGTCAGATTCCAATTAATTGCCTTGTGCACGCGAAGCGACTTTCTGCAAGCGACCTGTGGGTTCCCTGGCCTCGGCCAGAAGCTGTTCCCAATCGTCTGGTGGATGGCCACTTTCAAGCATCTTGCGAAATACCCAATAGGCGTCGTCGCTACTCTCAAAGGCGCGCTTGGTTTCCTCGTCATTCACCCATGCAAAGACAATCACCTTGCTCAGTGCGTGGTACCGAAAAAAAAGCCTGTACTGTTGAAAAAATTTGGCTCGAAACCAATGTTTGTGATCCTCGCCGAGCGTGTTTCCCTGTCGGTACTCGGCGCGCGCCGGATCCTGCGGAATCACTTCAAATACCAGTTTGACGATGGCTGCCAAGCGCTTCGTGGCATTTTTTTTGACGAAACCAACTGCGTCCTTTTGCTGAAGGACCTCAACCTGTTGGGTTAACAACTCAAGCTGATTTAGAAATAAGGGGTGTGCAAAGATTGTCCAGCCGTTAATGACCAGGAATGCTGGGCTGGCTTGACTCATTCATCTTCTGCCGTTAACGCAGCATCGAGATCCACCTCCAGATCGCCGACCAAGGCTTGGATGCGCTGGACTAGCCCGGCGTCGATGGAGGCCAGCCGCCCGGGATGGGCTGTCATGTCATGTGCCAAAAAGTTCAAGAAGTGTCCCATCACTGGGTCTTCGCTTGTCGTCACCGCCGCACGGGTCAGCACGATATCGCCATCTGGGCGGATAGTGAATCTGATTTTGTCGCGCTTGCCCAGCCGCAACGCCCGGCGAACGGTTTCCGGTACCGTGGTTTGGTAGCGTTCTGTCAGTGTGGACTCGACTTCAAGAATGGCGGGCATGATGCTTTCCTTTGCGTTCGATGAATTGATTAAATGGTAATGCACATGCATTGCGTTGTCAACTCAGATGCTTTGTTCAATGCAGTCGGAGTCAATTAGAGTTAATTAAAGGGGAAAAGGGGACGCTACCCTTTTTTAGGCGAGACCTTCTGGCCACGGCCGACATTCACCTGCTGCCGCAAAAGGCCGAGGCCGCCGATTTGGTGATGCCCAGCAAGCTCACCGGCATGCTGGTCAGCGCCAGAGCGGTGATAGCCACTGCCCACGCGGGAACAGAGCTTGCCACTGTGGTGCAGGGTTGCGGCATCGTGGTGCCGCCCGGCGACGCGGTGGCCTTTGCCCAGGCACTGCGCACCCTGGCCGGTGATGCGCCACTGCGCGAGCGCCTCGGCGCTGCTGGGTATTTGTATGCACAGACTCACCTGGACCGGGATGCAGTACTGCAGCAATTTGAGGCTGATGTGCTGGCTCTGGAAAATCACAAAACCCGGCCGACCTGACCGTTGATGCAAGGGCGCAGGTGGCAACTCAACGTGCGTTGTGGTGCACAAAGCCCTTGAACACGGTCAGAACAATGATCTTGAGGTCAAGCCACAGGGAGAGGTTCTCAACATAGTGCAGGTCGTGCTGGACGCGCTGCTCCATTTTGTCCAGGGTATCGGTCTCGCCCCTAAAACCGTTGATTTGCGCCCAGCCGGTAATGCCGGGCTTGACTTTATGGCGCAGCATGTAGCCGGGCACCAGGTCTTTGTAGATTTCATTGTGCTGCACGGCATGCGGGCGCGGGCCCACGATGGACATGCGCCCCTGCAGCACGTTGATGAACTGGGGCAGCTCATCGAGGCTGGTGCGGCGCAAAAACATGCCCAGGGGGGTGATGCGCGGGTCGTCTGGGGTGGCCTGCGTCACCTCAAACCCGCGCTCGCGGTGCTGCACCATGCTGCGAAACTTGTAAACCCAGATGTCTTCACCGTTCCAGCCATGGCGTTTTTGCATGAACAGCACCGGCCCCGGCGAGGTGAGCTTGACGGCCAGCGCGATGACCAGCATGACCGGGCTGACCAGCAGCAAGATCAAAAGGCCCAGCAGGAAATCTTCGATGGCCTTGACCACATAGGTGGTGCCGGTGATGGGCGAGGTAGACAAGTCGAGCATGTGCAAGCCCACCATCTCGCTGATGCCGTGGTTGATGAGCTTGAGGGAGAACCAGTCAGGCACCAGGCGAATATTGGCCGTGCTGTGGCGCAGCGCATGCAGCGCGGTTTCGATGCCTGTTTTGTCGCCCAGTGGCAGGCACAGCCAGACCTCATCAGGTTCACGCTCGACATTCGCGCCCAGGCATGGAGCCAATTGGTCGGGCGGCACCACCGCCAATACCCGCAGCCCGCTCCAGGCGGACTCGTCAACGGCCTTTTGTGCAAACAGCCCAATGGGCCCCTCCCCCACAATGACCACCGACTTGAAGTTAAAGCCCGCGCTGCGCAGCCAGTGCAAGCCAAAATACACGAACAGGCGCAGCGCCAGCAAGGCAACCAGCGTGCCAACGGCCCAGCCGCCAAACCACAGCCGGGAGATGTCGGTTGACGACTTGGTGGCAAACAGCCCGGCAATCAGAACCGCCAGAACCACGCCCCAGGCCACCGCCACGGGGCCAACAATGCCCAACAAATCGTCTCCGCGCCGGGATTTGTAAATGCTGCCCGACCCGAAAAACATCAGCAAGACGGCCAACATCACCAACATAATGTAGTGCTCGGGCATCAGGTTGTCGGCAAAGCGACCAAAGTGCCAAAAATACGAGGCAAGCGCACCGCCCAGAATCAGCAGCGCATCGGCGGCCATGGCGACATAGCGCCACACGGGGGACGACAACCTTACGCTGGTGCGGAACATGGTGTCCCTCCAGCCGGCGTCAACATCTGAGCGACAGTTCGATATGACATAAATAAAGCCCCTCCCGGGCTATTTGTTTGGCTTCTGCTATATTTTTTTTGAAGCGCAAGTCATTCTAGTGTCGCCTGCCCGGCCAGGAAAGCCCGATGGTCAGTATTTGTAGGATAGCAACAAGCCACCGCCCCCCTGCGACAGGGTGGGCTGGAGTTTGAAGTTGCTTTTCTCGCCAAAGTAATCTTTGGAGACGCTCGATCCGATCAAGGTGCCAATAAGGGCACCCGCGGCCATATCGGACACCCAGTGCTGGTGCCCCTTGATGTTTGAGACCAGGCCAACCGTCAGCAGCGAATAGGGCACCAGATAGTTGTCGTAAGACTCCTGGTAAACCTTGGCCGCGGCAAAAAACGCCGTGAAGTGAAACGACGGAAAGGAAGTGCCACGCTGGGCCTGGTTGACGCTCACGCCATGAAAATTGCCCCAGTCGTAGGGGTTGTCGGTATAGGGGGCAGTGGGTGGGCTCACCCCCAGGGCGGGGTTGGGGCGGCTGCGGCCCGTCAATGTTTTAAGCAGCAAGTGGGAAATAACGTACGAGTAAGCCGTGGCTTTGGCCGCGGCAATGCCTGTTTTTTGGGCATGCACATCGCCCGCAACCAGCCCGCCCAGATAGGTGCCGCTGATGCCCAGCAACAGCCAGCCGTCCGTGCCACTGCCGATAACCTTGGGGAATATCTTGGGCGGGTCGGAAACCCGAAACCCGCTCAGGGGTGATTCAATGTTTTTTTGATAAAACGTGGTCAGGGGCTTGTCCAGCAGCACCAGCAGGCCAATGCCGAGTGCGTACTTTTTGAAGTTGTCCGGCTCGTCAAGCGGGTAGCGAAAGATGCGCCCGATTTCATCGGGTACGCGGGTTGTGGCCTCCACCAACACCGACGCGGCACTGGGCTGCGCATCAGCTACCACCGCAGTTTGTGCGCACAAGGCCTGGGAAAAAAGTGCTGCACAGGCCAGGAACAAGTTGGATTTGAGACAAGCCATGGGTCACAACAGAATAATTTGGCGGGTTCAACCCACAGGAGCGAAGGTAAAGACTCAACGCAAGTTGTTGATTTTCAAAGAAGCTTCGTGTCTTTCGACTGGTGCGCGGGGGGGGACTCGAACCCCCACACTGTTTCCAGCGTCAGGACCTAAACCTGGTGCGTCTACCAATTTCGCCACCCGCGCACAATAAAAACAAGGGGTGGCTCGCAAGACCACCCCGGTGAAATCGGTCAGCCGGGAATTCTAACCTGCTGTACTGCCCTCTTTGTGAACCCGGAACCAGGCCGCGTACATGGCGGGCAGGGCCAGCAGCGTCAGCACCGTTGCCACGATCAACCCGCCCATGATGGCCACGGCCATCGGGCCCCAGAATACCGAGCGTGACAATGGAATCATGGCCAGCACCGCCGCCGCCGCGGTCAGCACAATGGGCCGGGCGCGCCGAACGGTGGATTCGACAATAGCGTCCCAGGCCGGAATGCCTTTGGCCCGGTCCTGTTCGATTTGATCAATCAAAATGACCGAATTGCGCTGGATCATGCCCATCAACGCAATCACGCCCAGCAGGGCGACAAAGCCGAATGGCCGGTTCAGCAACAAAAGGGCTCCGGCGACACCGGCGATTCCCAGCGGACCGGTCAGAAACACCAGCATGGCGCGGCTGAAGCTGTGCAATTGCAGCATCAGCAGCGTAAAGATGATGAACAACATGACGGGGACACCCGCAACAATCGAGCTCGACCCCTTGGAGCTTTCTTCAACCGCACCGGCCACTTCGATGCGGTAGCCTGAGAGTCCCCGGGCCTGCCATGTTGCCTCCAGCGAGCGCAGAGCGGGCAGCAGTTCGTTGGTTACCGTTGCGCCCTGCAGACCTTCAGCCACGTCGCTTTGCACCGTAATCGCAAAATCGCGGTTCTCCCGCCACATCACACCCGGCTCCCAGCCAAAAACCGGTTTGGCGATCTGGGTCAGTGGAATGGAACGCCCGGCCGCGGTGGAGACATAGGAATTGCTCAGGTCGCTGATCGCCGTGCGTTCGCTCAGGGGTTGGCGCAGGACGATGTCGATGAGCTTGTCGCCTTCCCGAAACTGACCCACGACGGCCCCCGAAAGCCGGACCCGCGATGCCTGGGCGATCGACTGGCTGCTGACCCCCAGGGCACGCGCCTTGGACTGATCCACGTTGAGTCCGATGACCTTGACCGATTCGTTCCAGTTGTCGTTCACGCCGCGCGTGTTTGCGCTGGCTCGCATGGCCGCCTTGACCTCGTCGGCGTGTTCCCGCAGCGTGCCTGGGTCGGGCCCCACAACCCGAAATTGCACCGGATAGGGCACGGGCGGACCATTGGGCAGCAGCTTGACGCGACCGCGCACCTCTGGAAACTCCTGCGCCAGCAGGGATGGCAGCTTTCTCCTGAGGGATTCGCGCACGCTCAGGTCCTTGGGCACGATGATGAACTGCGACACATTGCTTTGCGGAAACACCGTATCAAGAGGAAGGTAAAACCGCGGTACGCCCGAGCCGACCCAGGTGCTCACGGTGCGAACGCCCTCTTCCTGCATCAGGCGCTGCTCCACCCGCCTTGTGGTTGCTTCGTTGGCAACAATGGAGGTGCCTTCCGGAAACCAGATGTCCACCAACACCTCAGGACGGCTGGAATCCGGAAAGAACTGCTGTTGCACCCGGCCCATGCCAACGATGCCCAGGGCAAAAATCAGCAGCGTGATCGCAATGGTCAACCAGCGGTGGCGGATGCAGGCGTTCACGACGCGGCGCAAGACCACATAAAAAGGCGTGCCGTATTGCTCCTGGTGCTCCTCTTCTTGCATCCTCGGGCGCTCCCTGAGCAGGCGCGTGCCCAGATAGGGCACGAAGTACACGGACACCAGCCAGCTCAAAATCAGGGCAATCACCGTCACGCCAAAAATGGCGAAGGTGTATTCACCCACGGACGACCGGGCCATGCCGATGGGCAGAAAACCCGCCGCCGTGATCAGGGTCCCGGTGAGCATGGGCATCGCTGTGATCTCATAGGCAAACGTAGCCGCACGCACCTTGTCGTAGCCCTCCTCCATCTTTCGCACCATCATTTCAACGGCGATGATGGCATCATCGACCAGCAAGCCCAGCGCAATGATGAGTGAGCCCAGCGAGATCTTGTGCAAGCCGATGTCCCAGTAGTACATTGCCAGAAATGTGACGGCCAACACCAGTGGAATGGTGACAGCCACCACCAAACCGGGCCGCATGTCGATGTACCAGCGTTTCCACAAGGGATGTTGGCCGGGACGGCGGTGAAAGCCCAGTGCCACAAAACTCACGGCCAGAACGATCACCACCGCCTCGATCAGAACCCGGACAAACTCGTTCACGGAAGTGGCAACTGCCTTGGGCTGGTCCTGAACCGACACCACGTGCACACCCAGGGGCAGATTCGCCTCGATATCGGCCACGGCCTTGGTCAGCGCCCTGCCCAGCACAATGATGTCGCCGCCCTTGGCCATGGAGACGCCAAGCGCAATCACCTCGCGCCCCTGGTGGCGCACCCTGACCCCGGGGGGGTCCACATAGCCGCGCTGAACGTCAGCAATGTCTCCCAGGCGCAGTTGCTGGCCAGAAGGCCCCCGGATGGGCATGGCCCGGATGTCCTCAATCGCGGTGAACTGCCCTGCCACTCGCACTTGAACCACGTCCACAGGGGTGCGAACGGTGCCAGCCGACTCCACTGCGTTTTGCTGGCCCAACTGTGCCAGCACCTGGTTCAGGTCCAGTCCGAGCTGGGCCAGACGCTTTTGCGAGACCTCGACATACAGCTTTTCATCCTGAACGCCGAAGAGTTCGACCTTGGCGACATTGGGAACGCGCAGCAGCTTTTGCCGCGCGCGGTCGGCAAACCCCTTGAGCTCGGCATCGCCGAACCCGTCCGCTTCCAGCGCATAGATGACACCATAGACGTCGCCAAAATCGTCGTTAAAAAACGGGCCGACTACGCCCGCCGGGAGCGTACCTCGCATATCGCCGATCTTCTTGCGCACCGTGTACCAGACGTTGGCAACGTCTGAGGGCCGCGATGAGTCCTTGATCTGGAAAATGATCTGGGACTCGCCCGGCTTGGAGTAGCTGCGGATCTTGTCGGCATATGGTGCCTCCTGCAGGGTCATCTCCAGCTTGTCCGTGACTTGTTGGGCCACTTGCTGCGCGGTCGCGCCTGGCCAGTAGGTTCGCACCACCATGGCCCGGAAAGTGAACGGCGGGTCCTCATCCTGGCCCAACTGAAAATAGGAGGCCAGGCCCAGGACCATCAGAATGATCATCAAGAACCGGGTGAGCGCAGTGTGTTCCAGCGCCCAGCGCGAGAGGTTGAAACCCGTTTTGGGAGTGTCCAGATTCATGCCGGCCTCACTTGCCGGAGTTGCCAGGAGGCGCTACCAAATTAGTAGCCTCTGATGCCGTACCGACGGTGGCCACAGCCTGATTTGCCTCATAAATTGTGACGTGCTGTTGGGGCGAGAGCACATGTACCCCAGTCACCACCACCTGCATACCCGCTTGCAAGCCGCTGCTGATCACGACGTCATTGCCGTCCACGGCGGAGACTTCCACGCTTTGCAACCGAACGGTCATGCTGGCGGGATCGAGCACCCACACGGCCGAACCCTTGCCGTTTGAACGCAGGGCGCTGGTGGGCAGCTTGAGCGCGAGACCCGCATCGGCTGCAAGCGCTGCGGGGCGCACCGCCACCGTTGAACCCAGGGCAGGCACTTCCCTTTCGGCAAGCGAAGCCTTCACCAGAAACGTGCGTGTGGCTGGGTCGGCGCTGGCGGCCACCTCGCGCACCGTGGCATGCAGCGACTGGGTGCCTGACCAGGGCCGCACGGCAACTTCTGAGCCGCTCGTGATCGAGGCAACCACGTCCTCGGGCACCGAGAAGACCACGTCGCGCGCACCATCCTGGGCGATCCGCACCAGCGGCATTCCAGCGGCCAACACCTGGCCTGGCTCCGCGTCGACACCGGTCACCACGCCGGCAGCATCGGCCACCAGCTGCGTGTATCGGAGTTGATTGCGTTGCCCCGAGAGTTGGGCCTGTGCCTGGGCAAGCTGAGCCTGCGCAACCTTGAGCGCAGAACTGCGGCGTTCGAGCTCAGCGGCGCTGATAAAGTTTTTTTCGTGCAATTCCTGGAATCGCTGGAAGTCGGCCGCCGCCTGATCCCGGCTGGCGGTGGCCAGGCTGACCTGGGCCCGGGCCGCATCGTTTGCCAGCGCGAAGTCCTGCGGGTCCAGCCGCGCCAGCAACTGTCCTGATTTCACCCGCTGGCCGACTTCGACGGCACGCTGCGCGAGCTTGCCACCCACTCTGAATCCAAGACGGGACTCGACCCTGGCGCGCACTTCGCCCGCAAACTCGGAGCCTGCGTGCAAAGGCTGAGCACCGACCGTGATGACCTTGACCGCCCGCACTGGCTCAGCCAGGGGAACCGGTTTGGAGCAGGCACTTAGCAGGACAACGAGTGGGAGTGCAAGCGCCCAGGGAGACAATATCATTTTTGACATGACGCAAAAACATCCTGAAACAAGAGATTAATTTAATGACCAATTGGTTAGTAATGTAGAATAAATTCATTCCAGTGTCAATTCGGACTCCCTCCGTATCTTCTTTCCGACATGACCAAAATAGCGTCAAAAGCGAGCACACCGGTCACTCACTACGAGAATTTTCCCGTGGCCTCCTGGCTTTGCCCGCCTGGGCTGCGCCCGGCCGTTGCGGCCATTTACTGGTTTGCCCGCACCGCCGACGACCTCGCCGATGAGGGTGAGTCCGACGCGACCGCCCGGCTGCACGACCTGGCCGCCTTTCGCAGTGACCTCGCTGCAGTGGTCGCGGGTGAGCCACACAGCGGCCGCTGGCCCGCGGTCTTTGAACCACTGGCCCAAGCGCTGCACAAATTTGCGCTGCCACCGGAGCTGCTCTTCAAGCTGCTCGACGCCTTTGAGCAGGACGTGGCGTACACCGCCAGCGGGCGACGCTATCAGAATGACGCTGAGCTGATGGACTACTGCACCCGCTCGGCCAACCCGGTGGGCCGCCTGCTGCTGCACCTTTACGGCATTGATGACGAAGCATCCCTGCAGCAAAGCGACCAGATCTGCACCGCCCTGCAGCTCGTCAACTTCTGGCAAGACCTGAGTGTGGATGTGCCACGGGGGCGCTGGTACCCCAGCGTTGAAGCCATGCAAAGGCACGGCGTGCAGGACATCGATTTTCAAACACCCTCTCACTCAAAAAATGCTACAAACCTAATAGCGTACTATGCAGGATCAGCAAGGGCCATGATGCTAAAAGGTGCGCAATTGCCGGGTCGCATTCCGGGTCGGGCCGGGTGGGAGCTGCGCCTGGTGGTACAAGGCGGTCTGCGCATCCTTGACCAAATCGAGGCCAGCGGCTTTGCCACCTGGCGCGAGCGCCCAAGACTGGGCCCGATGGATTTCCCCATCATGCTGTGGCGAGCCTGGCGCATGGGCTGAGGGTGTTATTGCTCATCGTCGGACAGCGGCTCAATGGTGCGCAAATGCAGCGCCAACACGGCCAGCGTACCCTCGGAGGCATCAAGACCCATCGCCTGGCGTGCCTCAATGCGCTGGCGCAACTGCTCTGAACTGGCTTGGGGCGCCAGAATTGAGAATGCAGCTCCCGCTTCCAGCGCCAGCGCCCGAAAGGACGCCCTGTCGGCGCGCCGCAGAAAAGCGGCATCGACGATCACCGACCACCCCGCCTGCAGCAGCGCGGCGGAGAGCTCACGCAGCCGGGCGTAGGTGCGCATGTGGGCCTCGGCCGAGTAAATCCCGGACTCCATTGCAGACCCGCTTTTATGGGTGTGGGGCAAACCAAACAATCGCTTGCGCTCGACATCGGCGCGCAGTCGCAAGGTGCCGGCCGACAAATCGCTTTGAAGCAGGTGATCGGTGGCGCAGGTCTTTCCACAACCGGTGACGCCATGGGTGATGATCAAGCGCGGCGGCGGCCGGGCCATCAGGCGTTCAGCCAGCGCCAGATAGGTGCCAACTTCGCCATCGTCCTGCGCGGTTTGCCCGCTTCGAATACCCGCCACCTTGACCCGGACCAGCGCCCGGTACACCGCATAAAACGGCAGCGCCCGAGCTGCGCCGTAGTCTGCGTTGCGACTGAGTACTTCGTTAACAAACCAGATCGCCAGCCCGGGCTGGCCGTGCGCCAGCAGGTCAACATAAGTAAAGGCAATCTCACTGGCCACGTCAATCCAGCGCAGGTCTTCGTTGAATTCGATGCAATCGAACAGCGTGACTTTGCGGTCGATCAGCACCAGATTGGCCAAGTGCAAATCGCCATGGCATTCGCGCACGCGCCCTTCTTTCCTGCGGCGCTCGAACAGGTCGGCGAGATGGCCGAACTGGGCCTCGGTCCAGACGCGCAGGCGCTCAAGTTGGGCCCGCTGAGCCGCATCGTGCAGCAACCTGGAGAGCTCATCAAAATTGTCGCGGGCCTGGGCCATGATTTCTGCGGCAGAACCAAAGCGTGACGTCGCTGGAGCGACCGCCGCGTTTGAATGAAATTGGGCCACGGTGTCGGCCAGATCGGACAGGTGCGCGGCCTGCAACCCGCCCCTCAGGCAGACCCGGTCAAGCCGTTGGTCGTCATCGAAGCGTCGCATTTTCACGGCGTACTCGATGGGCAGCCCTGGTCCTTCAAGGTGGGGATCCTGCGCCGAATTGAAAATGCCTTGCACGCCGAGGTAAACACCGGGCGCATAGCGCCTGTTCAAACGCAATTCTTCAATGCAGCAGGCCTTGCGCAGGGCCAGGGTGCTGTAGTCCAGAAACGGCAGTTTGAGCGGTTTTTTGATCTTGAAGGCAAATTCACCGGCCAGCAACACCCACGAGATGTGGGTTTGCACCAATTCAACGACCCGCACCCGGCCCGGGTAACGCTGTGGCTCCAGCAGCGCCCGAATCAGCGGTGGCAGGCTCGTCTCCATGGTCTTATGGTGCCAAACCAGCGGAACCTGTCCATGACAAAGTGCAAACCCGCTGCAAATGGCACCAAGGCGGTTTCCGGCTCTGCGGCGAGCACCGCAGTGCACACCGCGCTATCGAAAAATCTGCTCGACCTTGAACAGGGTCAACAGGCCCATCAGGGCAAAGATCGCGGCCGCCACCGAGTGCACCATGCGCATGGGAATCTTGCGGGCAAACCGGTTGCCCACAAAAACCGCCGGCACATCGGCAATAAGCATGCCCAGCGTCGTGCCAAGCACCACCAGCGCTGGATTGGCATAGTGCGCCGCCAGCGCGACCGTGGCGATCTGCGTCTTGTCGCCCATCTCGGCCAGGAAAAAGGTGATGAAGGTCGCGCCAAAGACGCCCAGGCGCCTGGCCACCTGAGTCTCTTCTTCCTCGATCTTGTCCGGAATCAGGGTCCAGATCGCCATCGCGATGAAGGACAGACCCAGCGCCCAGCGCATCGTCCCGGGCTCGACGATCGAGGTGATCCAGGCACCCAAGGCTCCCGCCAGGCCATGGTTGAGCAGCGTCGCACACAGGATCCCGGCGACGATGGGCAGCGGCTTCTTGAACCGGGCCGCCAGAATGAACGCCAGCAGCTGGGTTTTGTCGCCCATTTCGGCCAATGCCACGATGCCCGTTGAGATGAAAAGCGTCTCCAGAATTGATTCCAGGTGAGGGGACGGGAGTGCCGTCGAGTGAAAAAAACCGCAGCGTGAACCGGTGCGCATGACCGGATGGATTCTAGTGTCGCCCCTGCGCCACCGGATTGCTTGCGAACCTTGTCTGCCCGGCAGGACTCTGCATAATGACCAAACACCACATCAGGAGATGAAACCATGAACCGCTACCCGCTTGCCGACCTCAAGGACCTGCCCGAAGACATCCGTGTCAAGATTTTGGAGGTGCAGGAGAAGGCCGGTTTCGTGCCCAATGTTTTTCTCATGCTGGCGCGTCGCCCGGCCGAATGGCGGGCCTTCGTTGCCTACCATGATGCCCTGATGCTCAAGGATTCAGGGCTCACCAAAGGCGATCGGGAAATGATCGTGACCGCCACCAGCGCGGCCAACAAGTGCCTGTATTGCGTGGTGGCGCACGGGGCGATTCTGCGCATTTACGAGAAAAAACCGCTGGTGGCCGATCAGGTGGCGGTGAACTACCGCAAGGCCGACATCACCGCGCGGCAACGCGCCATGCTCGATTTTGCGATGAAGGTGTGCCTGCATGCAGACGAGATTGCAGAGCCTGATTTCGCCGCTCTGCAGGCCCAGGGGTTCAGCGATGACGACGCCTGGGACATCGCGGCCATCACGGCATTTTTTGGACTCTCGAACCGCATGGCCTCGTTCAGCGACATGCAGCCCAACCCCGAGTTCTACCTGATGGGACGGGTGCCAAAATCCAGATAATTGCTATTGAAAATGTAGCTACTTATACATACTGCACAAGGGCTGCGACTCTAAATTTTAGGTAATGTGGGGTAGCATGACCCGGTGCGGGGCGGCCCGAAACCCAGAGAAACACCAAGGCGAAAGACCGGGCTGTCAACGTCTCACGGTGTTTTTGTCTCCACTGCGCCAGCACCAGGGCTGCGTCTGGGCCGGAAAGGTCTCCATCACCAGCAAGGGAGCGCCGCGGCGCTGGAACACCGAACGCCGGGCCGGAAAAGTGCGGGGTTGGACCAGGTCGTCGCCCGTGGCAAGCCGCCAGGCCTTGGCCAAATGGCGGCGGGCCGGCGCTGACGGCCGTATCTGCGCAAACTCCAGCGGCGCCCTCGCAATGCCCGAGCGTCCAAACAGGACATCGGCCAGCGGGCGCGTGCCCAGACCCCGAACCGAGCGCCATGCGCCCAGCGAGGCGGTGTGCGGCGTCACGCTGCGGGCCAGGACCACGGCATCGCCATCGACCCGCAGCAGCACCTCGCGCACATAGCCCGCTCCAGCACGCTCCAATCCCAGAGCCCGGGACTCGTCCCAGCGCAATTTCTGCCGCCCCTGGCTGAGCACCTGCACGCTGAAGGTCTGGCCGGTTGCTGCCAGACGTGCGCTGAGCGAGCCACTGGCACCCACCCAGCGTCGCACCGGGCCGCGATAGCCATTTCGTGTCGTCCAGGGGGTCATCAGTGGGGGCGAATCAGACCGCGAAACCGTCATCGGCAGCGATCACCGAACCATTGATGAAGTGGCTCTCGTCGGCGCACAGCATCACCAGCAGGGCATCAAGATCCTTGGGCTGCCCGACGCGCTGGCGCGGCAGCATCTTCACCAGTTTTTGGCCCTGCTCGGTCTGCCAGTGATGGTGGTTGATTTCGGTGTCGATGTAGCCAGGGCAAATGGCATTGACGTTGATGCCGAACTTGCCCCATTCGAGCGCCATGGCCCGGGTCATGTGCACCACCGCCGCCTTGCTCATGCAATAGACACCAATTTTCGGCAGGACCCGCAGCCCCGCCATGGAGGCGATGTTGACGATACGACCGCCCGTGTAGGTGCCCGGTGCCGCGCCCTTGGCCCGCGCCAGCATGCGCTTGCCGACCTCTTGCGCTACAAAAAAAGCGCCCCGCACGTTGGTATTGAAGACAAAGTCGTAGTCCTCTTCCGAGACCTCCTGGATGCGCGAGGTGGTGCTCACGCCCGAGTTGTTGACCAGAATGTCGATCGAGCCCACTTCGGTCTCGGCATGCGCGACGGCGGACTTGATGGAGTCCACATCGGTCACATCGAGTTCGACCACGTGTGCATCCCCGCCTTCGCCCTCGATCTGGGCCCGCAGTTCCTTGAGGCGGTCCACGCGGCGGCTCGCCAGCACCACCGCAGCGCCGGCGCGCGACAGGGTTCGGGCAAACTGCGCTCCCAGGCCGCTGGATGCCCCGGTGACAAAGGCCACCCTGCCTGAAAGATCAATGCTGTACGCCATTTAGAGAATCTCCATCAAAAAAAAGAACGACCGTTCTATTATGTCAACACACCGCATAGAATAACTTTCTGCGATTGACAATTTCCGGCCGTGACCCCGTTGCGGACCACACTCTTATTATCAAGCGAGTTCAACCATGACCCATCAGGAAATTTTGACCCAATTTGGCCCACGCGAAGCGATGGAGTATGACGTCGTGGTCGTCGGCGCCGGGCCAGCCGGCCTGTCCGCTGCCATCCGGCTCAAGCAATTGGCCACTGAAAAAGGCAAGGAAATCTCCGTCGTGGTGCTCGAAAAAGGCTCAGAGCCGGGCGCGCACATTCTCTCTGGCGCCATCATGGACCCCATCGCCATGAACGAGTTGTTTCCGGACTGGAAGGCCATGGGTGCGCCCCTGAACCAGCCGGTGACCGATGACGCCATGATGTTCATGACGGAGAAGAAAGCGCTGCGCACGCCCAATTTCCTGCTGCCCAAGTGCAGCCACAACCACGGCAACTACATCATCAGCCTGGGCGCGGTGACCCGCTGGCTGGCCCAGCAAGCAGAGAACCTGGGCGTCGAAATTTTTCCTGGCTTTGCCGCCGCCGAGGTGCTGTACAACGAGGACGGTTCCGTCAAGGGCGTGGCCACCGGCAACATGGGCATCAACAAGGAAGGCAAGCCCGGGGAGGCGTTTCAACTTGGCATGGAGTTGCTGGGCAAGTACACGATTTTTGCCGAAGGCTCGCGCGGCCATTTGGGCCGCCAGTTGATCGAGAAATTCAAGCTCGATGCGGGTTGCGACCCACAAAGCTACGGCATTGGTATCAAAGAGCTGTGGGAAGTTGATCCCGCCCGTCACAAACCCGGCTTTGCCATGCACACGGCGGGCTGGCCGCTGGACAACAGCACCTACGGCGGCTCCTTCATGTACCACATGGAGGACAACAAGATTGCCCTGGGCTTCATCACCGGCCTGAACTACAGCAACCCCTACCTGAGCCCGTTCGAGGAGTTCCAGCGCTGGAAGACCCACCCCAGCGTGCGCTACTACCTTGAAGGCGAAGATCAGGGTCTAAAACCCGCCAAGCGTTTGGCCTATGGCGCCCGCACGATCACGGCCGGCGGCCTGCTGGCCTTGCCAAAAACCGTGTTCCCGGGCGGCGCTCTGGTCGGTTGCGAGGCGGGCTTCTTGACGGTGAGCCGCATCAAGGGCAGCCACACGGCCATCAAAACCGGCATGCTCGCCGCCGAAGCGGCGTTCGACGCCGTGACCGGCGGGCGATCGCACGACGAACTCAGCGCCTACCCGCAGGCCTTTGAGAAGAGTTGGGTGCATGCCGAGCTCAAGAAATCACGCAACTTCAAGGCCTGGTTCAAGTACGGGCTGAAGGTGGCCACGATCATGAACGGCTTTGAGCAGTTTGTGCTCGGGGGCAACATGCCCTGGACCATCCACCGCGACAAGCCCGACTACGCTTACCTCAAGCCTGCGGCCGAGTGCCAGCCCATCGTGTACCCCAAACCCGATGGCAAGCTCACCTTTGACCGCCTCTCCAGCGTGTTCATCTCCAGCGCCAACCACGAAGAAAATCAGCCCGCCCACTTGACGCTCAAGGACGCGTCCGTGCCGGTAACCGTCAACCTGGCCAAGTATGCCGGGCCTGAAGCGCGTTACTGCCCGGCCGGCGTTTATGAGTTCATCAAGGGCCCGGACAACAGCGACAAGCTGCAAATCAACGCGGCCAACTGCGTGCACTGCAAGACCTGCGACATCAAGGACCCCACGCAAAACATCGTATGGGTCACACCCGAAGGCGGCGGCGGCCCCAATTATTCGGGCATGTAAGCGGTCCTCAACAGGGTTCACCCATGGAGACGGGACGCACGGCATGTGCGTTCCGTCTTTGCTATGCCTGCCAGAACCAGCCTGCTGTGATAGTAGAATCCACCCGGTCAGGAGAGAGCCGTCCCTCGGGAAGGCCGCCGAAGGCGCAGGACGGGCTGATTACAGCGGTCTGAACGCTCAGGCAAAAGGACTGACAGACGTTCACCGGTGGCCACGCCAGTGCACGTTTCCCCACTGGAGAGAGGTCGCGCGCCCATGACTTTGGCGGCAACGGCCCACCGAAGGAGCAAACCGTTGTCTGACAGGCGTTGCGGAACGTCCAGGCACGGCGAATCTCTCAGGTAAAGCGGACAGCGGGGGCAGCCCATGGTTTCGACATCCGTCGAGTTCATGGAATTTGACTTGCCCCTCCTGGAGACCGCCCATGACCAGCGCACCCGATTCACTTCTGAAAACACCGCTCAACGACCTTCACGTTTCGCTCGGCGCCCGCATGGTGCCCTTCGCTGGTTACTCCATGCCGGTGCAATACCCGGCCGGTCTGATGGCCGAGCACCACCACACTCGCACCGCGGCAGGTCTTTTTGATGTCTCCCACATGGGCCAGTTGCGTCTGGTCGGGCCCGATGCGGCCGCTGCGTTGGAGAGCCTGATGCCGGTGGATGTGATCGATCTGCCCGTGGGCAAGCAGCGCTACGGGTTGCTGCTCAATGAGGAGGGCGGAATCATCGACGACCTGATGTTCTTCAAGCGCGAAGAGGACATCTTTGTGATCGTCAATGGCGCCTGCAAGGTGGGCGACATCGCCCACATCCAGGCCAAAATCGGAAGCCGTTGCCAGGTCATTCCGATGCCCGAGAAGGCCCTGCTGGCGCTGCAAGGCCCCCAAGCGGTGCAGGCACTGCAGCGTCTGTGCCCGGGCGTCGAAAAACTCGTGTTCATGACCGGTGGGCAGTTCGATGTGGCCTGTGGCACCCAGTCGGTGCCCTGCTTCATCACGCGCAGCGGCTACACCGGCGAAGACGGGGTCGAAATCTCGGTCGATGCGGCGCAGGCGGACCGGCTGGCCCGCACCCTGCTGGCGCAGCCGGAAGTCAAACCCGTCGGCCTGGGCGCACGCAACTCCCTGCGGCTAGAAGCCGGGCTGTGCCTGTACGGCAACGACATCGACACCACCACGACGCCGGTCGAAGCCACCCTCAACTGGGCCATGCAAAAAGTGCGCCGGGCCGATGGCGCGCGCGCCGGTGGTTTCCCTGGAGCTACAAAAATACTAGCGCAACTTGCAGGTGGGACGGGGGCCATCGCCAGAAAACGTGTGGGACTCGTGGCGCTGGAGCGAATTCCCGTGCGCGACCATACCGAGTTGCAAGACCTCGACGGCCAGCGTATTGGTGAAGTCACCAGCGGCCTGCTGGGCCCCACCATCGACAAACCGGTGGCCATCGGCTACGTCGCGCCGGAGTTTGCCGCGCTTGGCACCAAGATCAACGCCATGGTGCGCGGCAAGCCCGTGCCCATGGAAGTGGCGGCCATGCCTTTTGTCCCCAACCGCTATTTCCGCGGCTGATTTTCTCAATCGTATTCAATTCAACCTCACCTTTCGGAGACTTCACATGACCATCAAGTACACCCCCGACCATGAATGGCTCAAGATTGACGGCGACAGCGCCACCGTGGGCATTACCCACCACGCGCAAGACGCGCTGGGCGACATCGTTTTTGTTGACCTGCCCGAAGTGGGCAAGACCTTTGCCGCCAAGGAGATCGCCGGTGTGGTCGAGTCCGTCAAGGCCGCTGCCGACGTGTACATGCCGGTGAGCGGCGAAGTCACCGAGGTCAACGAAGCACTGCGCGCCGACCCGGCGCTGGCCAACAGCGACCCGCTCGGTGCGGGCTGGTTCTTCAAGGTCAAGTTCTCCGCACCGGCGGAGATGGACGCCCTGATGGACGAAACCAGCTACACCAAGTTCGCCGACCACGCCTGATTCCGCGCAACCAGTTTGCGGCCCGTTCGGCGCCTGACCGGGCCCTTGTTTATTTACTGTTTGGTTCGCCTGATGTCAGGCTTGGGGCGAACCGATTTGCGAGTCATCGATGTCGAACCCCTCCCCCACGCCACTGCGCGAACTTGAAAACACCACCGAATTTCTGGCCCGCCACATCGGCGTGGATGCCGCTGACGAAGCCCTGATGCTCAAGGCCGTGGGCGCGGGCTCGCGCCGCGAATTGATTGACGGCATCGTGCCGCGCTCCATTGCGCGCAAGAGCCCCATGGACATTCCGCCTGCCATCACGGAGGCCGCGGCCCTGGCCGAGCTCAAGGCCATCGCCTCCAAGAACCAGATTTTCAAAAGCTACATCGGGCAGGGTTATTACGACACCCACACGCCCGGGGTCATTCTGCGCAACATTCTGGAAAACCCGGCCTGGTACACCGCGTACACGCCTTATCAGGCCGAAATCAGCCAGGGCCGCATGGAAGCGCTGGTGAACTTCCAGACCATGATCACCGACCTCACCGCCATGCCCATGGCCAACGCGTCCATGCTCGACGAAGCCACCGCAGCGGCCGAAGCCATGACGCTGGCACTGCGGGTGGGCAAGTCGAAGTCCACGACTTTTCTGGTGGACAGCGAAGTGCTGCCGCAAACGCTGGAAGTGATTCAAACCCGGGCCAAGCCGCTGGGCATCACGGTCAAGGTCTGCGCCGCGGAAGAGGCCCTCAATGAGGAAAGCTTTGCCCTGCTGCTGCAATACCCAGGCACCAGCGGCATCGTGCGCGACGACCGTGCCCTGATTGCCGCCTACAAAGCCAGGGGTGGCGTGCTCATCATGGCCGCTGACCTGCTCGCCCTGACCCTGCTCACGCCACCCGGGGAACTTGGCGCGGACATCGCCGTGGGCACCACCCAGCGCTTTGGCATGCCGCTGTGCAACGGTGGCCCGCACGCGGCCTACCTGGCCTGCCGCGATGACTTCAAGCGCTCGATGCCGGGCCGCTTGGTCGGCGTGAGCGTGGATGTGCACGGCAACCCGGCTTACCGTCTGGCCCTGCAAACGCGCGAGCAGCACATCCGGCGCGAAAAAGCCACCTCCAATATTTGCACGGCGCAGGTCTTGCCCGCCGTCGTGGCCAGTATGTATGCGGTGTACCACGGCCCCCAGGGCCTGCAGCGCATCGCACGGCGGGTGACAAGCCTGACCGCCATCCTGGCGCGCGGCCTGCAGGACATGGGCTATACCCTAACCCATGCCACGGCTTTCGATACACTCACCATCAACACGGATGATGCTACCGATTTAATAGCTGCTCGTGCAATATCAGCAGGGGCCAACCTCCGATTTGTCTCAAAAGTCAGCTTGGGGGTGTCACTCGACGAAACCAGCACGCGCCAGGACGTTGAGCTACTTTGGGCCTTCTTTGCCAAGGACGCGCAGCAGCCCCTGCCCATTGTCGCCGCCTACGAAGACGGTATTGGCGCCCTGCTCCCGGCCACGCTGGAACGCACCAGCGCCTTCCTGACACATCCGGTTTTCAACAGCTACCACAGCGAAACCGGCATGCTGCGCTACCTGCGCCGCCTGAGCGACAAGGACCTGGCGCTGGACCGCAGCATGATTCCGCTGGGCAGTTGCACCATGAAGCTCAACGCCACCAGCGAGATGATTCCCATCACCTGGCCCGAGTTTGCCTCTGTGCACCCCTTTGCCCCGCGCAGCCAGTTGCTTGGCTACCTCGAACTGGACGAACAACTGCGCGCCTGGCTTTGCCAGGCCACGGGTTACGCCGGCATCAGCCTGCAGCCCAACGCAGGCTCCCAGGGTGAGTACGCCGGCTTGCTCGCCATCAGGGGCTTTCATGAAGCCCAGGGCCAGGGGCACCGCAACATCTGCCTGATTCCGTCCAGCGCCCACGGCACCAACCCGGCCAGCGCCCAGATGGCAGGGTTGAGCGTGGTCGTGACCGCCTGCGACGCCAGTGGCAATGTGGACCTGGTGGACCTCAAGGCCAAGTGCGAACAGCACAGCAAGAACCTGGCCGCCGTGATGATCACCTACCCCAGCACGCACGGCGTGTTTGAAACCAGCGTCAAGGAACTCTGCGCTCTCGTGCACTCGCATGGCGGCCGGGTTTACGTGGACGGTGCCAACATGAACGCCCTGGTTGGCGTGGCAGCCCCCGGCGAGTTTGGCGGGGATGTGAGCCACCTGAACCTGCACAAGACTTTTTGCATTCCGCATGGCGGTGGCGGCCCCGGTGTCGGCCCCGTTTGTGTGGTCGCCGACCTGGTGCCCTACCTGCCCGGTCATGCCACGGGTGGCGTGCCCAGCCATGGCGCGGGGGCGGTGTCCGCAGCGCCGCTGGGCAACGCGGCCGTGTTGCCCATCAGCTGGATGTACTGCCGCATGATGGGCGCTGACGGCCTTCAAGCCGCCACCGAAGTGGCGATCCTGAGCGCCAACTACATCAGCGCCCGCCTCAAGGACCACTACCCCACGCTGTACGCCAGCGCCAATGGCAACGTGGCCCACGAGTGCATCCTGGACCTGCGCCCCTTGAAAGAATCCAGTGGTGGTGCCAACGGCATCTCGGCCGAAGATGTGGCCAAGCGCCTGATGGACTATGGCTTTCATGCACCCACACTGAGCTTTCCCGTACCCGGCACGCTGATGGTGGAACCCACCGAGAGTGAAACCCTGGAGGAACTGGACCGCTTCATCAACGCCATGATCGCGATTCGGGATGAAGTCGCCAAAGTGGAGCGCGGTGAGTGGCCCCAGGACAACAACCCGCTCAAGCACGCACCCCATACCGCGGCCTCGCTCATGGGCGAAGCCTGGGACCGGCCTTACTCGCGCGAGCTCGGCGCCTTCCCGCTGGCCACGCTCAAGCAGGTCAAGTACTGGCCGCCGGTGGGTCGGGTGGACAACGTTTATGGCGACCGCAACCTGTTTTGTTCCTGCGTTCCGCTAAGCGACTACGAGTAAATCCAGAAGTAACCCCGGTATTCCCACTGGCCAGCGGGCGTTTTGCCTGCTGGCCATTTTTTTGGGTTCCGCCGATCAGGTTTACTTGGCGCTGAGCACCAGTTTGAGCGCCACCGTTTTGTCCACATCACCGGTCACAGCCTCAGGTTCAGACGTGGCCACGCGCGGCGCCTCGATGTTGAACTCCTTGAGCGCGGCAACAATGGCGCTGGCGCGTTGTGCGCCCAAGCTGCTCAGGCTGTCTGCAGCGAGTGGTTGGCTCTGCTCCAGCCGCTCCTGCAAGCTGCGATACAGGACGGTGGCATCCATCGCTTTTGCTTCGCCATCATTGGATTTGGTGGTCCCCTCTGGCACAGCCGATGGTTTGCCCGCTGCGCCAGCGCTTGCACGATCTGTTTGCTCTGGCTGAGCGGGTGATACGGCAACAGGTTCGAGCGCTTTCTTCACTTCGGCAAGTTTTTCGGCACCGAAACGTTCCACAAAAAGACCGCCCAAGGCCGTGCGAACGACTTGACTTCCAAGATCCAGCGGACCAGGATCAGACTGCGCATCCACGGATACGCCAGAGCGAGCCAAAACGGCGCGCCGCAAGGCCAGTTTTTTGAGGGCCGCGCCATCGGCAGATTCACTGTACTGCCCTGGCACTGCGAGTTTAAGTTGCGCTCGCTTGGACAAAACCTGGGCCACCTTTTTGAGCTTCTCGCGCTCGGGCGGATCCAACTTGCTGCTGCCCGCATCAAATCCAACCGACTCCAGTTCGTCGCCACTCACGCCAAACAGGCTGCCCAACGCCCTGAACGGTGCCGTAACGATCTTGGTGAGCACGTTACCAATGGCCTTCCAGACAATTGCGCCGTAGCTGAACTGCGGATCGTCCATGTTGCCGGAGATCGGCAGGCCCAGGTCAATGCGGCCATCGTTGTCCTTGAGGATGGCAAGGGCCAGCTCCAGTGGCAGCTTGAGCGCGTCAGGGCTGTCAACCCGTTCGCCCAACGTCAGTTTGTCAATGACAATTTGATTGGCACCCTCCAACTGGCTGTTGCGCACCTTGTACTGCAGATCGAGCGAAATCTTGCCCTCAGCGATCCGGTAGCCGGCAAACTTCATGGCATAGGGCGAGGCCGAGACCATGTCAACATTCTTGAACACCACATTGATGTCGGTGTTGTCACGCGGCGCAAAAGGATTGAACTCACCACGAATGCGGGCCATACCGTACTGATCGACCCGGCCATCAAGTTCCAACTGACTGCGAGAATTCCGACTCGAGGACAAACCGTTGACAACGCCCTGCAGTTCGTAAATCTTGGCGCCAAACTGAGGCCTCAAACTCAGATCCGTGAAGTCCAGGCGCGCATCCTTGACGCGCACCCGCCCGAGGCGAACGGGAAAGACGTCCTGCGCTGCCTGCTGGTTTGACTTCGGAGATGTTTCAGCCACCGCGTTGCCCACCGGTGGCGGCACCAACAGCCGAGCAGCGTTGAGACTGCGATCATCTTCGATGATCAGCGTGGTGTTCAGGCCCAGCACCCGCAATTCAGGAATCTCCAGAAGATTCGGAGACATACTGAAGGTGAGCTTGTCAGCGCCGACATTTTTCCACTGGGCAAACGGCGCACCGCTGTCTTCGTTGAGTGCCAGACCCGTCACGTCAATACTTCCAAGGTATTGAAGAGTGGGATTCTTGGGCTTGCCCGAACCGGTGGTGAGCCGGCCTTGCGCCGAAACAGCGCCGCCCACGAGTTTGAGTTTGACGTACTTACCCACAAGCGGCTGCAGCGGTGCCAGGGACAGTTGCTTTGCACGCAGGTCAGATTGCACTGCGGAACTGGCGGGAACCACCTGGCCCAGTGCCGACAGATGACCACCCTCGTGCAACTTCAATTCGGCACTGAACTTGACCGGCTTGGACAAATCGCTGCTCGCGTCCTCAAGCTTGATGGCAATCTCCTGCAAACGGAGCTTGACGCCCGTGCCCTCATCGTCAACATCGACGCCAAATTTATCCAACTCCACCCTTTTGGCCACGGCGAGCCACGGCGTGCCAGTGGATGCGGCAGTTTTGGCTTCCATCGAATCGCCGGAGGAGAACCTGGGCAACAGACTCAAGACGTCGAGTTGGCCCTTGCGATCGAGCTTGATCCCAAGTTGTCCGCCCTGCGCATAAACCCGATCCAGGGTCGCACGCTTGCCAGCCAGATCGAGTTCCCCTCCGGTAAAGCCCGCGCCAGCGATTCTGAGCGGCGTCTGGGACCCACTTGCCAGAACCAGATCGGCCAGCGAGAACCCGGCTTGTCCAACCGTCAGTTTGAACTCTGCCCCAAGCTGCTCGGCCATGAGCTGCAATTGAAGTTGAACCTGTCCCGCGCTGGCCATCAGCGGCGGATTGACGGTTTCATCAAGGGCCTTGATGTCGACCTGATCAAACAGAACTCGCTTGAGTTCCAGCCGCCAGTCGCTACTGGGAGCAGGCGGCTTCTCGGTCGGAATCGGTGCATCAGCCGCAGTGGCTGGCGCCCCCAGTGTGGCCAGCTCCAGCACACCTTTGGCGTCACGCTTGACCAGCAGCTTGCCGACATTGCCGTGCACCTCGCCGACCGTCACGGCACGCCGGGCCAGATCGGCCTCAATGCCGCCCGCCTCCAGGCTCTCGAAACTCGCAAAGGGTTCACTCGCACCCACACGACTTAAGCCCAGGCCGTGCAAAGCCAGGCGCGCACCGGCAAGATTGGCTTCGAGCTTGCCATCACCATAGGAAAAGCTGTACGGCAGCGTCGCGGTCAGCGTGCCTGATGACACGCTGGCGCGGGTGTAAGGCTTGAGATAGCCCGTTAATTCGGGCAGAGAAACGTTTTCCAGGCCCAACTCACCATTGCCACGCAACGGGTTGAGTGAGGCTTGCCCCTTCCAGACCATCTTGCCGCCACGTTCAGATTCAGCACTGAAACTGTAGTTGCCATTTTGATCGGGCAACGTGCTGAAGTTGCTCAGTGAAAAATTGATCGGGGAAAAGTTGTTGCTGTAGCCGGCCCGCTGATCGTTCATCTCCACCGCGCCCTGCTCCAGCGCAAAGCGCTCGATGATCAGGCGCACAGGGCTGGCCTCGGCGCTGGTTTCTTCGGGCTTGGATTTGAACGAGGCCATCAGCTCTGCAACATTGAACCGGCCATCCTTGGCGACGGCAAGACTCACAACCGGCGCCTCAACACGGATTTCGGAAAAACTCCAGGCCCGGCGCAGCAGTGAGCGCCACTGGAATTCAACGACGAGATTGCCAACCACCAATATTGGCGCACCATCGGGCTCCGTCAAATGCACATCACGCGCCTCGAGACGCAGGGTAGCCGGGTTGAACTTGACATCGCCAATGCTCGCCTGGCGTCCCAGCTCAGTCTGAACAAATTTGGGAGCCTGGCCTTTGATCAACCAGGGCACCAGCCCGAACCCTGCCGCAAAGTACACCGCCAGGACTGCCGAGCAGCCGAATACCCATGGTTTCCACCGAATATCAGCTAGTCGCAAGGTCTCCTCCTTCATCGAATCGAATCAAACAGCAAGGCTCCAGCTGTGCGTCCGACTGAACTGCGCACGCTGGGCCAGCAAAGGCACGGCGTCATTGTCAAATCAAGATGCAGGGGCGGCGTTGGTCATGGCCTTGCCCACTTCGTGCGCCCCCTGCTCAGAGCCGCTGCCCGGAACTTTCTCTGCAGCTCTGTCGCAAACTTCTGCCAGCCGCGCGGCCAGTCGCTCTGGCGTCTGCGCGTCGTTACCGAGCCAGACCCCTTCGGTGAGCGTGATGTGCGCCGCTTCAAAGCTGCCCCCACCTGCGCACAAAATGGTGCGGGTAGGTGCCTCTTTCGACGCCAGAACCAACATCGCAGGCACCACGGCTTCGGGCTGGAGCGCTGCGAGCACTTGCTCGGGCATCAGCCCTTCGGTCATGCGGGTGGCCGCGGTCGGAGCCAGGCAGTTCACCCGAATGTCGTTTTTAGTGCCTTCCAGCGCCAGCGTCTGCATCAAACCGACCAGCGCCATTTTTGCGGCGCCATAGTTGGACTGGCCAAAATTTCCATACAACCCACTGGAGGACGTGGTCATCACGATGCGTCCGTACTTCTGCGTCGTCATGATGGCCCAGACCGCTTTGGTGCAGTTAACCGCGCCCATCAGGTGCACATTGACCACAAGCTCAAAATCAGCCAGATCCATCTTGGCAAAGGTCTTGTCGCGCAGGATGCCGGCGTTGTTGACCAGAATATCAACTCGGCCCCACGTATCCACAGCCTGCTGTACCATGGCCTGCACCGCTGCAAAATCAGTCACGGACGCGCCATTGCCGATGGCCTCCCCGCCCGCCGCTCGAATCTCAGCGGCCACCGCCTCCGCAGCGCTCACTGACCCACCGGAGCCGTCCCGCGCACCCCCCAAATCATTGACCACTACCTTGGCACCGCGGGCGGCCAAGGCCAGGGCGTGCTGCCGACCCAACCCTCCGCCTGCCCCGGTCACGATGGCCACCTGGCCTTGAAAATCAATACTCATAGCACCCCTTATTTGTGTAAAACTTTGGCCACCGGATTGTGGCGCAGTCTGAACGCGTCGGGCATCCCTGATCCGAGCAACGGCCTCAAGTACATCCGAAACGCATCGGTCACGTCGGTTCCGCTGGAAGCGATGAATTCGTCCTCCATGATGCGCGTCTTGCCGGCCACCGCATCAAGCGGCAAAAGTTCGTAATCCACCGAATAGAAACCCGTGCGCTTGATGGCCACCGAGCCATCGCAGGCGCCCCACATCCCAAACTGCACCGCCTTCTCGCCCACTTCCCTGGCTTCGCGCTGGTCCACATCCGACACGCATCCGATGAAGGAGCGCTGCAGGTAGCCAAAGGTGTCGCCGCGCACCCGCTTGATCTTCAACTCGGATTTGATCTTGTTGCACAGCAGGTCAGCCAAGGCGCCGTTGCCCGAGAGCTGCACGTTGCCATGGGCATCGCACTCCTGCTCCTTGGCCAGCAGGCTGGCAATGGGGACGCCAGAGGCGTCGTGAATGCCTTCCGATACAGCGATCACGCAGCGGCCAAATTGCTCGTAAACACCCTTCACATCGCGCAGAAACTGCTCAAGCACAAAAGTTCGTTCGGGCAAATAGATCAAATGGGGACCGTCGTCCGGAAACTTCTTGCCCAAGGCAGAGGCGGCCGTCAGAAAGCCGGCGTGGCGGCCCATGACCACGCCAACGTACACACCCGGCAGGGCTGCGTTGTCCAGATTGGCACCGGCAAACGCCTGCGCGACAAATCGCGCAGCCGACGGAAATCCAGGCGTGTGATCATTGCCCACCACATCGTTATCGATGGTCTTGGGAATGTGGATGCACCGAAGGGGGTAGCCCGCCTTGGACGCCTCCTGGCTGACGATGCGCACCGTGTCCGACGAGTCGTTGCCACCGATGTAAAAGAAATGTTCAATCCGATGCGCCTGGAGTACCTTGAAAATCTCCTGGCAATACGGAAGATCGGGCTTGTCCCGCGTGGAACCCAGCGCCGAGGACGGCGTGCTGGCCACCAATTCAAGGTTATGGTGCGTTTCCTGCGTCAAATCCACGAAGTCTTCATTGACGATGCCGCGAACCCCGTGACGCGCGCCATAGATGCGCTCAATGGAACTGAAGCGCCTTGCCTCCAGTGCCACCCCAACGAGCGACTGGTTGATCACTGCGGTGGGACCACCCCCTTGGGCGACCAATATCTTTCCCGATGCCATAGGACCTCCTTGTGTTATCGGGCAAGTTTAGCGCGCTGGCGGATCAGCCAATTGGCCGCTGCGCGCAGTTCGATGTACTCAGTCTGCAGAGATGCTGGTCGCCGCGAACCATCTGTCAATGAGCGCAGGGTCGTGGATGCCCCGAACCTCGTCATAGGCGCGCTGTGCCTCTGGGTAATGTCGGCGCAAGAGGTTAAGCCACTGCTTGAGCCGCCCCGCTTGTTGGCGAACCTCCAGGTGGGCAATGACCAGTCGCCAGAACTCAACAAGGTGAGGAAACAAATGGTGCCAACTGAGCTCACTGTGCGTCGGCCCAGAGTCTGCACAAGCGCCTTCAATCAGCGTGCCGCGCAATCGTGGCTCGCCAGGTCGACGACCGTCAAGTGCAGACTTGACGGACAAGGCCAACCCCGGGTTGGCAACCATGCCGCGGCCCAGCATCAAGTGATCACATCCTGAGACAACACGACAGCGCAGGGCATCCTGCACGGTCCAAATCTCGCCATTGGCTACGACCGGGATGCCCACGGCCTGACGAATATCAGCCACACGCCCCCAATATGCTGGCGGCCGGTAGGCATCGGCCCGGGTACGGGCATGAACCACGATTTCGACAGCGCCCCCGCTTTCTATGGCCAGTGCACACTCCAACGCACGCGAGTCGTCGGTGACGCCCAGTCGCATCTTGGCCGAAACCGGCATGTCGGGCGGAACGGCGCGGCAAACCGCTGCGACGATTTTCAAAATAAGTTCTGGCTCATCCAGCAAGGCTGCCCCACCGCGATGACGATTGACAACCTTGGCGGGGCAGCCAAAGTTCAAGTCGATGCCCTCTGGCCCCAGCGTCGCAAGACGGGCTGCATTCTCTGCCACGCATTGGGGATCAGATCCAAGCAGCTGCACTCGCACCGGCACTCCGGCCAGGGTTCGCCCCCCGTTTCGCAACTCCGGCACGCTGCGAAAAAAAACACGCTCGGGCAGCAGAGTGTGGGTGATCCGGATGAACTCAGAGACACAGCGATCAACACCGCCGACCCGGGTCAAAATGTCGCGCAATACGAAATCAAGCAATCCCTCCATGGGAGCCAGAAGGATCGCCATTGAGAATCGAACGCCTGGCTAGCCGTTGCGACGTCGGTCAGGTTGACGCATTGCGACCCATCAGGTCGGCCAGCATCACACTGGACTCATCAAGGCGTGCGGCGAGAATACTCGCCACGTTGCGATAGATGACATGGGCACTCTCGGGATTGGCGTCGATCTGCTCCCTATAAAAGCGCATGGTGACGGCGTCTCGCGTGGCGCGCACGGTTGCTGATCGCAAGGGCCGCCCGACCAGCGTCATTTCGCCAAAACAATTGCCCGAACTCAGTCGTGCCAGTTCCACGGGCTGTTCGCCGCGCAATTTTTCTACCAGCACCTCTCCGGCAATGAGAACATAAAAACAGTCCCCAATGTCGCTCTCCCTGAAGACCGTCTCGCCTGACTTGACCGAAACATGCTCGGCGATGGCCAGCGTGCGCATCAGACAGTCGTGCCCCATGCCGTTGAAGATGGGAACCTTTTGCTTGATCTTTTCGATGATGGCCGGATCGAGTTTGATGCCGGCCGGACGCACGATCACCTCGGCGCGAACGTTCTCGGCAAAAATCCTGGCAATGGCGGGATCGACCTTCATGGTGGGACTATGGTACACCGGTCGGCATGGTGTGGCGTGTGTGAGCATGCAGCACTGGCCAAGGTTTCCCCCTAAAATTTAGACGGGGCAATATGCGCTCTCAAGCCGCTCTCACTTTTGATTCACGTCAAAAATGGGGTGAACCCTAAAGTGCGGCTGGTGGGCATTTTTTGACAATTAACCAGAGAATTTTTCATGACGATCAATGTGAACATCAATCTTGGCTACGAGTTCGAAGTCAAAGCCAGCGCCGCGAAAGTTTTCGACGTTCTGTCGCACGTCCCCACTTCTGCGAGCTTCTTTCCCAAAGTGGACAAGCTGGTTGATCTGGGGGACAACACCTACCGCTGGGAGATGGCAAAAATTGGCCTCGCGCAGATCAACCTGCAAACCATTTACGCATCGAAGTATGTTTCCGATAAATCCAAGGGGACGGTCGCGTGGACACCGGTCAAGGGTGTTGGCAACGGCCTGGTCTCAGGCGACTGGAAAATTACCGATAAGAAAAAATCCACCCACATCGTGCTTCAAATCACCGGCGATCTGTCGATCCCGCTACCGGGCCTGATGAAAATGGTGATTGCGCCCGTGGTCGAAGCTGAATTTGAAAAAATGGTCGAGCAATACATCGCCAACCTGACCGAGCACTTTGGCGGGGAAGTCTGATTACTGACGCGTGCCGGACCCGGGCGCGGCCGGGGCCACAGCAAACCCGTACAAGCGCTCAGGCGGCAGCCGGGCAAGCAAGCCTTTGTTGGTTTCAGGTCCGACGATTTTGAACGCGTCCTGGGATGTATCCCGACGCGGCGTGTGGGTGATGAAATTTCCCTCGGTGTCGGTGATGCAGGCCACGATCGGCGCCCGTGCGTTGCCCGTTCGCCTCACCACCACAGCGCACTCGCCGGAGGCCAGACGCACATAGTCACCTGGCGGGAAAATACCGATTTCCTTGATGACGGCGGTCGACACCGGTCCACCCCGGTCTTCCTGGTACAACTGCCGAATTGCCTCTTGCGGGCTCAAAGCCGCCCGCAACAGGCGCGGACTGATTTTTGCCATGAACACATCGGCCACCCGCAGTGACACGGCCATCTCGCAAACCTCGGTCAGCGCCTTCGGATAGCCCGTCCCGTCGGTTCGCTCATGGTGTTGCGCAATGGCCTCCATCCCATCGGTATCGGTGATCCCCAGACCCTCCAAGGCCATGACAGTGTCAGTGGGGTGGGCATGAATGGCGGCGCGCTGTTTGTCTTTCAGCGGTCCATCCTGGGCCGCCATTTGGCCCTGCAACTCCACAATGGTCATATTCATGGTCAGCGCTGCCTTGAACAGACTCATCGTTCGCGGCTTCCGGCCATTGCAGATGACGCCCCGTCAGGAGGCACAACACGGCCGAATGCAGGCAGTGGTTGTAACCATAGTAAAAATGCTGCTCACGCTCCTGACGAAGGCAGCAATAAATGCTGATGTCAATATCATGATCGATCAATTGGACGATGCTTTGTGCAAATTGATCCAGATGGGTACCGAAATCTCCGTCCTCCATTGCGGCATCGAGCAGCGCCTTGAGTTCCTTGGCCGTCTCGTTCCACAACCCAAAGAGATTGAGGGGTCTCGCCACGGGACTGGTCCGCGCAGGGGCCGACGCCCAGGCCCGGATTTCTTCAACATCGACAAAAGCGCCACGGCGCAGCAAGACTTCGAGTTGGTGCTCCGTTTCGACAATATGCCCTTTGGAGAGCAGCAAGACACAGTGCTCGTCGCGCACATTCCAGGGCAGCGGCGATCCCAGCTGGACCTTTGCACGAGGTAACCTCAGAATTTTCACTGTTCAAAATCCTCAACGAGAATCAGGCTCCGCTCACTTTGGAATTGCGGCAATCTACCCCATTCATGACCGGCTTCACCCGGTCACCATACCTTGTATAGCATACGATGATTCACCAGATGCCGAAAAACGCATCGCGCTTGAGAAGATACGACTTACCCCCGCGCGCAAAATGCCGCCAGCCAGACGCCATCGAGCACCGGTTGAACTCCACCGATAATCAACCTTTCACGGAATTCTTTCCAATTTCGAATTTTGAGAGACAAACACCATGCATCGCGTCGCCATCAGCAGCACCGGACTCTATATTCCACCAGAAGTGATCAGCAACCAGGAACTGGTGGACGCCTTCAACTCCTATGCTGATCAGGAAAACGCTGCGCACGCCGTCGACATCGGTGCTGGCACGCGCCAGGCTATTGCTCACTCGAGCGTGGAATTCATCGAAAAGGCATCGGGAATCACGCGCCGCTACGTGATGGAAAAGTCAGGCGTCCTCGACCCCCAGCGCATGCGACCCCGCCTGCAAGCCAGGCCGGACAGTCAAATTTCCCTGATGGCTGAAATCAGCGTTGCCGCGGCACGGGACGCGCTTGCGAAGGCCGGAAAAACCGCCGACGACATTGATGGCGTGATTTGCGCCGCCGCCAATATGCAGCGTGCCTATCCTGCCATGGCCGTTGAAATTCAAACGGCTCTGGGCATCAAGGGGTTCGGCTTTGACATGAATGTCGCCTGTTCATCGGCCACTTTTGCCATCGAAATCGCAGTCAATGCGATCAAGACCGGATCAGCCCGAGCCGTTCTGGTGGTCGATCCAGAGATCACCTCACCACATCTGGCCTGGAAAGACCGCGACTGTCATTTCATTTTCGGTGATGTCTGCACTGCCGTCCTGTTAGAGCGGTTGGACACCGCACCATCGGGTGCTTTTGAAGTTCTCGGAACTCGCCTTTTCACCACGTTCTCGAACAACATTCGCAACAACGCGGGCTATATGTCGCGCGCCGAAGATCGCGACCCCGAGGACCGCGACCAGCTCTTCTATCAGGAGGGACGCAAAGTATTCAAAGACGTGTGCCCCCTGGCTGCCAAGCACATGAGCGACCACCTTGCCGAGCTTGGCCTGGCAGCAAAGGACGTGCGCCGATTCTGGCTGCATCAGGCCAATCTGGCCATGAACCAGTTGATTGGCCGAAAACTGCTGGGGCGCGACGCCACACCGGATGAGGCACCCATCATTCTGGACGAGTTCGCCAACACAGCCTCTGCCGGCTCGATCATTGCCTTTCATCGCTACCACGACGACATCAAGACCGGTGAAGTGGGCGTGATCTGCTCTTTTGGAGCGGGCTACTCCATTGGCAGTGTGGTGGTACGCCGGACTTGATCGCGCTAAGGGTCAGCTCAAGGCCCGCTTGAGCCGGATTTCTTCAATTCGGGTTGTCCCCACCGGCACGGTCCGGATGCTCGTCATCTCACGCTTGAACCCCGCGAGGTCATGAAAGCGCAAGGCACGCTCGTTGCCCAAGGGAACCCACAGGGTCACTTTGGTACAGCCCTCCTCCAGCAAACCCTCTCGCGCGGCGTCCCAAAGCGCCAGGCCGACCCCCCGGCCCCAGTGCGTGCTGGCCGCGTAAATGGACCAGATTTCCCCGGTCGTGGGGGGCGTGCCCTTGTCGCGCGAGCGGTCAAATCCGACAAACCCGACCACTTTTTCGCCCTCAACCGCCACGTAAACCTGGGGTTCCCCGAACTCAATGGCGTCACGCCAGTAAGCAGCGCCTTCGTGGGCGGCACCGGTATTGCCCGGTTGATCCGACAGCAGGCCCTTGTAGGCAGCCAAGCTGGAACTGGCATGGATGCTGACGATCTCTGCAACGTCATTTTTGGTTGCGGGTCGAACTTCGATATTGGTCATACTG
Source organism: uncultured beta proteobacterium (assembly GCA_963784775.1). Classification (GTDB taxonomy): domain Bacteria; phylum Pseudomonadota; class Gammaproteobacteria; order Burkholderiales; family Burkholderiaceae_C; genus Rhodoferax. Next base: position 68,783 of record CAWAST010000010.1, read on the forward strand.
GACATGGGAAATGCCTGGCAATTCCAGGCGAAGGTAATTCAAAACGTCGATTGTCGCCGCAGTGGCGCCTTGCATCGTGTACCGCGGTTTGGGGTTCAACCTCACACTGAATCGTTCATTTGCAAATATTTGATGCAATACAAGATTTAACGCATGAAAAATGCGTAAATTCGCAGAAATAAACAAAAGATCGAAACATTATTGCGAGAAACAAGCTTGATAATTTCACGTTGAACCCAAAAACAGAGGCAACCTGAATGAATCTTACAGAATCCCTTCTGCATGCGCTCAAGGCGCATGGCGCGCGCCAGATTTTTGGCATTCCGGGCGATTTTGCCTTGCCCTATTTCCGCATCATTGAAGAATCAAAGATTCTGCCGCTCTACACGCTCTCGCACGAGCCCGGCGTGGGCTTTGCTGCCGACGCCTCGGCCCGCATCAACTGCGGACTGGGGGTGGCGGCGGTCACCTATGGCGCGGGCGCGCTGAACATGATCAACTCCGTTGCGGCTGCCTTTGCTGAAAAATCTCCGCTGGTGATCCTCTCTGGCGGTCCGGGCAAAGGAGAATCGCGCTCGGGGCTGCTCTTGCACCATCAGGCCAAAACCCTGGACTCGCAGTTTCAAATCTTCAAGGAAATTACCTGCGATCAGGTGCGCCTGGACGATGCCCAGCGTGCCCCTGCCGACATTGCACGTGTGCTGGCCAATTGCATGCGCAGGTCCGAACCTGTCTACATCGAAATTCCTCGGGACATGGTGGCCGCACCCTGCGCACCCGTGGTCCCGGAAGAAGCCCTGACACCCGATCAGGACGCGCTCAACGCCTGCGTCGATGAAATCCTCGTTCGCCTGTCCAAAGCTCGCTCGCCGGTGCTGATGGCCGGAGTCGAGGTGCGCCGCTACGGACTTGAAGACAAGGTCGCCGCGCTCTCACGGCGACTGGGCTTGCCTGTGGTCACCAGTTTCATGAGCCGGGGCTTGCTGGCCAACCACGACGCTGCGCTGCTGGGCACATACATGGGCGTGGCCGGCTTTCCTGAAGTCACCCACCTGGTCGAAAGCTCGGACGGCTTGTTTTTGTTAGGCGAGATCATCTGCGACACAAATTTTGCAGTATCCGAAACCAAGATCGATATGCGCAAGACGATCCAGGCCCTAGACGGCCGCGTCACGATCGGCTACCACACGTACGCCCAGTTGCCGCTTGGAGCCGTGGTGGATCGCATGCTCGAACGCAGCGTGCCTGGCGAAAAGCTGATAACGGTCAAGCTAGCCGACTTTCCGCACGGCCTGGTCGCCGACGGCGCTTCGATCGCGCCCACCGATATTGCCACGGCGATCAATGACCTCATGGCCATGCACGGCAAGATGCCCATTGCCTCTGACATGGGTGACTGCCTGTTCACGGCGATGGAGATTGAACACACCGCACTGGTCGCTCCCGGCTACTACGCCACCATGGGATTTGGCGTGCCAGCCGGACTGGGTCTACAAGCTGCGACCGGGCAGCGCCCCCTGATTCTTGTGGGCGACGGGGCGTTCCAGATGACAGGCTGGGAATTGGGCAACTGCAAACGCTACGGCTGGGATCCCATCGTGCTGGTGTTCAACAACGCCAGCTGGGAGATGCTGCGCACCTTCCAGCCCGAGTCCTCATTCAACGACCTGGGCCACTGGGGCTTTGCCGAAATGGCCTCGGGCATGGGCGGCGATGGTGTACGGGTGAACACGCGTGGGGAACTCAAGGCCGCGCTGGAGCATGCCGTTGCCACGCGCGGACGCTTCCAGTTGATCGACATCACCATTCCCAGCGGCGTGCTCTCAAGCACGCTGGCTCGTTTTGTAGCAGGCGTCAAGCGCTTGAATGCTGTCAAATAGGTCGGTATGCTCGCCTGAATTGAAATCGGTTCTGATTGGGCGGCCAAAATCTGTTGCAATCCAAAAGCAACGATTTCACCGAAATCTCAAGCATCGACAAATGACGCATTACTGATCCACAGATTCGGAACTGAATTGACGCGTTGCTGGGTGAGCCTGTGGCGGGTGTGCCCGGCGCACCGAGAATCAATCGAGCAGACCGTGACTTTGTGGCGGTGACAGTGCCAGGAAATGCACTACGGCGCGCAAATCAAGGATTCACAGGCGAATCTCGGACCGCCCCAGCGAGCGATACTTGGCCTTGTGTGATTGAATGCCAGATTCGTATCCATAAAGCTGGAGGAGCAAGCGATGCAACAGAATCGGCCCGAGTCGCGGGATCCATGATGAATCCGCAGTGCTGGTGTCACCAGCTTAAACCGCTGCTCGGCCTGGTATTGGCGATCAACGCGGGCGCAGCGAGCGCGACTTTGGGGCAATCACCCGGGGTGTTTGGAAGGGCGACGGCGTCGACTTCAGCGCCCGCGGCCAAAATGCAAGCTGTCACCCCCGCAGCCAGCAACAGTCTGTATACACAACATGAAACTCAGCTTGAAACAGGTACTGTTGTTCTGGAATATGCGACACCGGCCGGAATTGTTTTTGCGGTCACATGGCAAGGGCCGGTGCTGCCGGACTTGGGCGCCCTGCTGGGTCATTACTTCAGCACGTTCAAATTGGAGACCGAGCGCCTTCGCTTGACCGGGCGACGCGGTGGTCCGGTGAGCGTTAGACAGGCTGACTTGGTTATGCAATCGGGCGGTCGAATGCGAGATTTTTTTGGCCATGCTTATGTGCCAGGCTTGATTCCGATCGGCGTAAGTATCAAAGATGTACTTCAATAAACTCTTGAATCGAGCCTTCGCGCTGGCATGTGTGGCGATCTTTGTTGCCGCCTGCGGCGGCGGAGGTGGATCGACAATAGCCCCATTCAGCGCACCCGGAACGCCGATACTGAACAGCCTGCCCGCTCCGCCTGCGGTGGCGAACGAATTGCGCGTCTATGTCGATGCAGGTCCCGAATTGACCGACTACCAAGTCAACCGTTTGTACACCGATGTGACGATTTGCTATCCAGGCAAAAGTTCGCCCGGCAGCCCCACGCAATGCCAAACCATTGACCATGTGTTGGTGGATACTGGATCCACAGGATTACGACTGTTGTCCAGCGTAATGGCACCGGCCTTGAGCCTGAATCGACTGCCCGCCAGCAGCGGCTTACCACTGCTCAATTGCGTCCAGTTTGTCGATAACAACTCCGCCTGGGGGCCTGTCGTGCGGGCGGACATCGTCATGGGCGGCAAAATCGCTGCGAATGTACCGGTGCAGGTCATTGGGGATCCAGCCTTTGACGCACTGGCAGCAGCAACTTCTTGCAACGGCAATGCGATAACCACTGCTAAAGCCCTCGGCGCAAACGGCATCCTTGGAGTGGGCTTGCTGGCGCAGGACTGCGGGGCAGGGTGCGTTGTCAATCCCCACAATGGTTTGTATTACACGTGCACAGATGCCCGTTGCAATGCGACCAAAGGCGCGGCGGCAAGTCTGGACCAACAAGTCAAACACCCGGTGCCATTGTTCGCGGCAGACAACAACGGTATCGTGATTGAACTGCCGGCCGCGATTCCAGGTGGTGAGCCCAGCTTGAACGGATCATTGTTTTTTGGCATTGGCACTCGCTCCAATAATCAGTTGGTGTCCGCCACGGGAGCAGTGCTGACGACCAACGTCACGGGCTACATCACCGCCCAACTGGGGTTGCAGAACCTGACTAAGAGTTTTGTCGACTCTGGCTCGAACGGTTTATTCTTTGATTCCACCATTTCAAAATGTGGAATCGCTGCAGAGGGGTTTTATTGTCCCTCGTCACCCATCAGTTTGTCGGCGACCTTGGTAGGTGCCAATGGGGCGACGAGCCTGGTCTCGTTTTCTGTCGACAATGCGTTGACATTATTTGCCAGCCGGACCGACTCCTTTCTCAATCACGTATTTCCGACCTTGGCAGGTGATATTGGTGACGCACGAATTTTCGATTTTGGGTTGCCCTTTTTTTATGGCCGACGAGTATTTTTTGGCATCGAGGACAAGGCGTCCACGCTCGGAACTGGACCATTTGTCGCCCTCTGAACGTCAATGCCGCCGCGTTGGAGGCCGTCTCCACCACGCGGCGACCCCGCACCCCCCTACACCCAGGCGCAGTCGCAGGTGAAGTGGCGCAGAAACTGGGGCTGCTTGGTGATGCACACCCCGCGGATGGTGGACGCTTTGGCTTTGAGTTCTTCAATCACCTCGGCGGCGTAGTCAAAGTGGGACTGGGTGTACATGCGCCGGGGAAAGGCCAGCCGTACCAGTTCCATGCTGTGATAGGTCTCGGTGCCGTCCGCCAGACGCTTGCCAAACATCACTGAACCAATTTCCACACCGCGAATGCCCCCTTCCAGGTACAGCGCGTTGCACAGCGCCCAGGCGGGGTAATGCTCGACCGGCATATTGGGCAGCACGGTTCTGGCGTCGATATACACGGCGTGGCCGCCCGTGGGTTTGACAAAACCCACGCCTGCGGCCTCCAGCCGCTCACCCAGGTACTCGGCTGTGCGAAGCCGGTAGCGCAGGTAATCCTCCTCCATGCCCTCCTCCAGTCCGACCGCCAGCGCTTCCAGGTCCCGCCCCGCCAGCCCGCCATAGGTGGGGAAACCTTCCATCATGATCAGGCCGTTGCGCACGGCGTCCAGCCACTCGTCACTGCGCAGGACGATAAAGCCGCCAATGTTGACCATGCCGTCCTTCTTGGCGCTCATGGTGCAGCCGTCGCAGTACGAGAACATCTCCTGCACGATGGCGCGGATGGGCGTGTTTTCATAACCCGGCTCGCGCATCTTGATGAACATCGCGTTTTCGGAAAAACGGCACACGTCCATGATGAAGGGCTTGCCGTATTTCTTCAGCAACGCAGCGTAAGCGCGGATGTTGGCCATCGACACCGGCTGGCCACCGCCGGTGTTGTTGGTCACCGTGATCATGCCAAAGGGGATGCGCTGGCCCTGCGCCTTGAGCAGCGTCTCGGCCCGCTCCAAATCAATATTGCCTTTGAACGGGTAAATCAGCGCTGGTTGCAAGCCCTCGGGTATGACCAGATCGACCGCCTCCACACCGAGGTATTCCAGATTGGCTCGCGTGGTGTCGAAGTGCGAGTTGTTGGGCACCAGGTCACCCGCCTTGCAGGCCGCGGTAAACAGCACTTTCTCAGCCGCGCGCCCCTGATGGGTGGGCACAAAATGCTTCATGCCGGTGATGTCCTGAATAACAGCCTCCAGCCGGTAAAAGCTGCGCGCGCCGGCGTAGCTCTCGTCGCCCTCCATGATGGCGCCCCACTGGCGGGACGACATGGCGCCGGTGCCCGAATCAGTGAGCCAGTCCAGCAACACGTCTTCAGCGCGCAGCTTGAAGACATTGAGTTTGGCTGCCTCCAGCATGTCCTCGCGCTGAGCGCGGGTGGTCATGCGGATGGGCTCGACGCTTTTGATGCGAAAGGGTTCAATCAGGGTTTTAGGCATGGCTTGTCTGTGATGTTTGAGTTAAGGCCGCAAAGTTATCACTGTCGAAATTGTCGTGGTGTCGGGTATTGCCAACAGAATCAAAAAAATAACGGTCTGGGATGCAACGCTACTGCGGAACGATCCCATGAAGAACTTCCAAAATACGCTTTCACAGACCGATAATCGGCCCATTGCGCCGCCCCTCAAGGCAGGGCAATCAATCAACAACCGGAGAAAACCATGGCAAAAGGTCAGCAAAACAGCAACAAGATGGTGAAAAAGCCCAAGAAAGACACAGCCCCACCCAAGGCCGTGTCGCCGGATGCGGTGCGCCCGACCGTCACCACGGTGGTGCCCGTGCGCGGCAAGCTGAAGAATGCGCCAACGCGTGGCGCATAACAGGCCCAGAACCAGTTACGGGTCGACACAGATGTCGGCTCAGCCGCTTTGACGGCCATGAAAGAGCCGCCAAAGCGCATGAACACGGGCCTACCGGACCAGGCCGCCCTCGCACCTGGCAACCCCGGTGGCGGCGCGCAAGGTGTTATTTCTGCGGGATACTCCCTGCCGCAGATGGTGGAAGACCTGCGCAAGTACCAGGCCGAGTTGGAGATCCAAAATCAGGCTTTGCGCTACAGCCAGGCAGCGGCCGAGGGGGCGTCCGAGCGGTTTCTGACACTGTTTTCGAATGTCCCGCTGGCACTGATGGTGGTGGACGAAAACGGACTGGTGCTGGAGAGCAACGCCATGGCCCTGCGGCTGTTTCGTCCGCGGGAAGACGATCCACCGCTCAATTTCCTGCTTCCACTGGTGCGTGGTGAACACGTTGACCGGGTCGGGCACGCATTTTCCGAGGCCAAACTGCTGGGCGTCAAGGAAACCAACGAGGTTGTGTTCTCCTGCGGTTCCGCGGGGGTCTTCACTGGCGACCTGCACATTGCGCGCATCGAAAATGCCCAGGACGAGCTCGCTCACTTTATCTGCGCCATCATCGATCAAGGGCCGTTACTCGCCCAGCGCCGCGCACTGCAGGCCAGTGCGGCAGCGCTGCAAGAGCGAAACGAGGAGCTCCAGCTCAGCAAGGACCGGCTGGACTCGATCATCAATTCCTCGCTCGACGCGATCATCTGCGTTGACAACAAGCACCTCATCACGATCTTTAATCCCACAGCCGCAGCGCTGTTCCAATGTCCGCCGGCTGAGGCGCTGGGCAGCCCGTTGTCACGATTTCTGCCCAACGCCACCCAAACCCTGACCTACTCCCAGCTCACCACCCACGCCCAGCTCGGAGAGATGACAGGAATCACAGCGGGTGGAGACACGGTGGCCATTGATGTCAGCGTGTCTTTTGAGCCCCATGCCGATGGCGCCACCACTATTTTTGCGCGTGACCTGACGTCACAAAAAAAGGTGGAGGCCCACCGCAACGCGCTGGAAACCCAACTGCGCGAGTCCCAAAAGATGCAGGCTGTGGGAACCATGGCTGGTGGCATCGCCCACGATTTCAACAACATTCTCAGCGCCATTTTGGGCAATGTGGACCTGGCCCGACAGGATGCAGGACCAGATTCGCCGGCACTGGTCAGTCTCAACGAGATTGACAAGGCGGGTCGGCGAGCGCGCAACCTGGTTCGCCAAATTCTGACCTTCAGCCGCAACGAGCCAGCCCGACGGCTGCCAACCCAGCTGGCCGAGGTCATTCACGAAACAGCGCGATTGTTGAAAGTGGCCCTGCCCCCCAGCGTGGACATGCGGGTGAGCATCGACCCGAGCACCCCGCTGGTATTGGCCGATGCCACCCAGATTGAGCAGGCCCTACTCAACCTGTGCACCAACGCCATTCATGCTATGGGCACCAAGCGTGGCACGATCAGCGTGGAGCTGGGCCACAACATCAAGCCCGCCACCGGGCAAATCGAGCGCCGCAGCGGAGTGCGCGGGCAGCACGTCAAGGTGGTGGTTCGGGATAATGGCAGCGGTATTCCCGCGGAAACGCTGGCACGCGTGTTTGAGCCTTTCTTCACCACCAAACCAGTTGGCCAGGGCACGGGACTTGGCCTGTCGGTGGTGCACGGAATCATGCACAGCCACCTGGGTACGGTTGACGTCGAAAGCACCCTGGGCAGCGGCAGCGTGTTTACGCTGTATTTCCCGGTCATCGACACCGCCTCGGCACCGATCCCATCCCCAGAAGTACCCAAGCCGACCCCGCGCACCGATCAGGGAAAGGGCCGGCGCCTGATGTACGTGGACGACGATGAGGCACTGACGTTTCTCATTGAGCGCGCGCTGTCACGCAAGGGATTTGAGGTCAGCACCTTCACCGACCCGCAGTTGGCCGTCAGTACTCTGCGTTCTGCGCCCATGGCCATTGACCTGCTGGTGACCGACTACAACATGCCGGGGTACTCGGGGCTTGATTTGCTGCGCGAGGTGCGCCTCATTCGCCCGGATCTGCCCGTCGCCTTGGCCTCGGGCTACGTCACGGCTGAAATCGAACACAATGCGCTCAAGGAAGGCGCACGGGCACTGATCCACAAGCCCAACGACGTGGACGAAATGTGCGAAACCCTTCTGGGGCTCCTGCCGCCCGGCGATGGCACTGTCTGAAATCACGGTCCTGTACGCTGACGACACCCTGCTGATCCTGGACAAACCGGCCGGATTGCTGGCAGTACCGGGGCGGGGCGCCGACAAGCAGGACTGCCTGAGCGCACGGGCGCAACAGCGTTACCCCGATGCGCTTGTCGTGCACCGGCTGGACATGGCCACTTCGGGAATCATGGTCTTGGCCCGAGGCGCCGCTGCCCAGCGCACCCTGAGTTCGGCTTTCGCCAAGCGGAGCATCGCAAAACGCTATGTTGCGGTCGTGCAGGGATGCTTGGCAGCAGCACCCGAAAATTGGGGCGTCATCGACCTGCCGATCGCCGCAGACTGGCCCAACCGCCCCCGGCGAGTCATTGATCACCAGAGCGGCAAAGCCAGCCTTACCCGTTGGCGGGTGGTGTGGCATGACGCGCAGCGAAACACCACTCGGATCGAGCTCGAACCCGTGACCGGACGCTCGCATCAGTTGCGCGTGCACTTGCTGGCTCTGGGTCATCCCATCGTCGGAGATACGCTGTACGGTGGCGCGGATTCACCAAAGCCCGCCGAGCGGATGCTCTTGCACGCCTGCGCTCTGGAAATGACGCACCCGGTGAGCTTTGAGATGATGCGCTTTGTCAACGCCCCGCCATTTTGAAAGAGCTGGGTTGATCAGCCGTCAATCCGGGCTGCAGAATATTTACAAGAGAAATTACCACCTATCCCTTGTCCTGCAATCATATATAGCTATTATTTATATAGCATCGTATGATGTTGTCGGCAGGTAATTACCGAGCTGGGGCTACTCAACACGCGTGATTCGTACCGGCTTGAAACCAAAGTCTGCCTCCTTGCCGCGCCGACCACGCAGAGCCCTGGCGTTGTTGAGGCTGCGAATCTCCAGTGTTTCTTCACGCGCCTTTCCACCACGGCCCAAACCTTCGATCCTGACACTGCGGGTGTAAGCGGCAGCCCCGGCCAGCGTGTCTTTGTCTTGCAGGCTGATCAGCATCAAACCACGCCCTCCACCAGCCATCGACTTGAGTTCACCGATCTCGAAGGTCAGGAAACGCCCGCCCGTGGAAGCGCAAGCCACGTGCGTGGCGGGCAGCCCGGCAGCGGTGCCCGCAGTGCCCGATACGACCGATGGGGCGCACAACACCTCACCCTCGTTGCAAGTCACGAAGGACTTGCCCGTCTTGTTTCTGGAGCACAGGTTTTCCACGGTCGCCGTGAACCCGTAGCCGCCCGAACTGCTCAAGAGCAACGTCACTGCCGCCGGACCGGCAAAGTAATAGGACAAGTGGGTACCGGCCTCGATGTCGAGCAAGGACGTGATGGGCTGGCCGTCACCCCGTGCTCCGGGCAGCAGCGCCACCGGCACGGAATACACCCGCCCGTTGTTGCCAAAGGCCAGCAGCGTGTCCACGGTACGGCATTCAAATGTGCCATACAGAGCGTCCCCGGCCTTGAAGACAAAGCTCGCAGCCTCATGACCATGCCCGGTTCGGGCCCGCACCCAGCCCTTCTCGCTGACCACCACCGTCACCGGCTCATCGACCACCCGCACCTCCAGAACCGCCTTTTTCTCAGCCTGGATCAGGGTGCGGCGCGGGTCGGCAAAGGTTTTGGCGTCCGCCTCAATCTCGCGGACCACCAGACGGCGCAGTGCTGAGGCACTGCCCAGAATTTCTTCAAGTTTCTTCTGCTCGGTGCGCAGGTTGCTGAGTTCCTGCTCGATCTTGATGGCTTCAAGCCGGGCCAACTGGCGCAGGCGGATTTCAAGAATGTCATCGGCCTGCCGTTCGGACAGCCCAAAACGCTCCATCAGCGCCAGCTTGGGCTCGTCTGACTGGCGAATGATGGCAATCACCTCGTCGATGTTGAGCAGCACCAGCTCGCGCCCTTCCAGAATATGAATGCGCTCGAGCACCTTGTCGAGCCGGTGCCGGGTGCGTCGGGCCACTGTGGTCTGTCGGAACTCAACCCACTCAACAAGCATTTGCCGCAGGGACTTCTGGGTGGGCCGCCCGTCCAGCCCGATCATGGTGAGATTGATGGGCGAGGTGGTTTCCAGGCTGGTGTGGGCCAACAGCACGGTGATGAGTTCCTGCTGGGCGATCCGGCTGGTCTTGGGCTCGCACACCAGGCGCACGGCAGCGTCCTTGCTCGACTCGTCGCGCACAACGTCGAGCACCGAGAGCACCGTGGCCTTGAGCTGGCTTTGATCGAGCGTCAGCGCCTTCTTGCCCGCCTTGACTTTTGGATTGCTCAGCTCCTCGATCTCTTCAAGCACTTTTTGGGTACTCACCCCAGGGGGCAGTTCAGTCACGACCAGTTGCCACTGGCCTCGCGCCAGCTCCTCGATCTTCCAGCGGGCCCGCACTTTGAACGAGCCGCGCCCAGTGCGGTAGACCTCCGCGATTTCGCCGGGGGTGCTGGTGATCTGGCCGCCGCCCGGATAGTCCGGCCCGGCAATGATGTCCAAGAGCTCCTCTTCGCTCAGCGCGGGCGACTTGATGAGCGCCACGCAGGCATCGGCCACTTCACGCAGGTTGTGACTCGGAATTTCAGTGGCCAATCCCACCGCAATACCACTGGCACCGTTGAGCAATACAAAGGGGAGCCGCGAGGGCAACTGGCGTGGCTCGACCGTGGAGCCGTCGTAGTTGGGCGCGAAATCCACCGTGCCCTCGTCAATTTCATCGAGCAGCAAGCTGGTGATTTTGGCCAGCCTGGACTCGGTATAGCGCATCGCGGCGGCTCCATCGCCATCGCGGGAGCCAAAATTGCCCTGGCCGTCAATCAAGGGGTAGCGCTGACTGAAATCCTGGGCCATTCGCACTAACGCGTCGTAGGCAGCCTGGTCGCCGTGTGGGTGAAAGCGTCCCAACACGTCGCCCACCACGCGGGCCGATTTGACGGGCCGAGCACCCACGTTGCCGCTGGCCCCGCCAAAGCCCAGCCCCATGCGCGACATGGAATACAAAATGCGGCGCTGCACGGGTTTTTGCCCGTCGCAGAGGTCAGGCAGGGCCCGGCCCTTGACCACGCTCAAGGCGTACTCCAGGTAAGCGCGCTGGGCGTAGGATGCCAGTGCCAACCCGTCGTCCTGGGCAGGTTGATCGAAAAGTTCCGGTGTCAAAAGATTGCTCATGGTTTCAAGTCATTCATCAGTCAAAGCACCTCAATGCAAGGGGCAGCGTTGCGCCATTTCATGAAATAGCTGCTCGTTTGGAGTTTGCGGCACCGCGCCCAAACCAGTCGGTCAACGGTCAGTCGAACTAGATGTCCACTTCGACCGAATCGCCGTGCAACTCCATCAATTCCCGCCGCGCGGCGGCCTCGCCTTTGCCCATTAGCTTGGTGATCAGGGCCTGGGTTTGCGAAAAATCAACATTGCCGAGTTGCACCGGCAGTAATCGGCGGGTGTCCGGATTGAGCGTGGTGTCCCACAGTTGCTCGGCATTCATCTCTCCCAGACCCTTGAAGCGGCTGATGCTCCAGGCCGCTTCCCGCACGCCCTCTTTGCGCAGCTTGTCCAAAATCGCCCCGAGTTCACCCTCGTCCAGCGCGTAGGCTTTGGAGGCCGGTTTCTTGCCCCGCGCCGGTGCATCCACCCTGAAGAGCGGCGGGCGGGCCACGAAGACGTGCCCGGTCTCGATGAGCTTTGGGAAATGCCGAAAAAACAGGGTGAGCAACAGCACCTGGATGTGCGAGCCGTCCACATCGGCGTCCGACAAAATACAAATCTTGCCGTAGCGCAGACCACTCAGGTCCGGGGTGTCCTCGGGGCCGTGGGGATCGACGCCAATGGCCACGGAAATATCATGAATTTCGGTGTTGGCAAACAGGCGATCACGCTCGACCTCCCAGGTGTTGAGAACCTTGCCGCGCAAAGGCAAGATAGCCTGACTTTCCTTGTCGCGGCCCATCTTGGCGCTGCCACCGGCCGAGTCACCCTCGACCAGAAAGACCTCGTTGTGCGCCAGATCCCGACTTTCGCAGTCGGTCAGCTTGCCCGGCAACACGGCCACGCCTGAGCCTTTGCGCTTCTCGACCTTTTGCCCGGCCTTTTGACGCACCTGCGCGGCCCGGATGGCCAGCTCGGCCAGTTTCTTGCCGTATTCCACATGCTGGTTCAGCCACAACTCCAGGGCGGGGCGCACGAAACCCGAGACCAACCGCACCGAGTCACGGGAATTCAGACGCTCCTTGATCTGCCCCTGAAACTGCGGATCCAGCACCTTGGCCGAGAGCACATAGCTGGCGCGGGAGAACACGTCCTCGGGCAGCAGCTTGACGCCCTTGGGCAGCAGGGAGTGAAGGTCAACAAAACTTTTGACGGCATTGAACACCCCATCGCGCAGACCGCTCTCGTGGGTGCCCCCTGCGGTCGTCGGAATCAGGTTGACGTAGCTCTCGCGCACCGGCGCACCGTCAAGCGTAAAGGCCAGGCACCAGGAAGCGCCCTCACCTTCGGCAAAACTGTCGCTCTGCGCGTCGGCAAAGCCTTCGCCTTCAAACAGGGGAATCACCAGCTCGCCACCCAGGGTCTGCGTCAGATAGTCTCGCAGCCCCCCCTTGAAGCTCCAGGTTTGCGTCTCTTTGGTCTTTTCTGACGTCAGGGTGACCGCGACGCCGGGCATCAGAACCGCTTTGCTGCGCAGCAGGTGTGCGAGCTGGGCCATGGGCAGCGCCAGTGTTTCAAAGTACTTCGGGTCGGGCCAAACCCGCACCAGAGTACCGGATCTGCGTTCGCCAGGACCAGCTTCCCTGACTTGAAGAGGCTCCACCACATCGCCGCCAGAAAACACCATGCGGGCCACGCTGTTGTCACGATAGGTGTTGACTTCGAGCCGGGTGGCGAGCGCGTTGGTCACACTCACCCCTACGCCGTGCAACCCGCCCGAGAAGCTGTAGGCGCCGCCCGAGCCCTTGTCAAACTTGCCGCCCGCGTGCAGGCGAGTGAAGACCAGTTCCAGCACCGGCGCGTTTTCTTCTGGATGCAGTCCAAACGGGATGCCACGGCCATCGTCCTCAACGCCGACCGAGCCGTCATCATGCAATGTAACCTTGATCTTTTTGCCATACCCGGCCAAACATTCGTCAGCCGCGTTGTCCAGCACTTCCTGGATCACGTGAAGCGGACTGTCGGTGCGCGTGTACATCCCGGGGCGCTGCTTGACCGGCTCCAGGCCCTTGAGGACGCGAATGGAATTCTCTGAATATTGCGGGGGTGATTTGACTGCCATAGCGGGCGATTCTAATTCACTGGATATTCTTACAGCCTTTTCAGACAATCCAGGCTCATCCGCCGCACCGCCCTGCCTTTCAGGGGCAGGAAACCCGAGAGAAATTCGCGGGCAACGCCGCGCTACAAACCCAGGGTCGAGGCCGGGAACCCCACGCTGCTCTCACGAATTTGCTCGTCCAGACGTTCACGCAGCTCGATGGAACGCTCGCGATCGGTGCCACAAACCCCGCTGCTGTGACGGCCATCAAGCCGATGCAGAAACCAGCTGCGGCTCCAGATGGCACTGGGAATGTCGCCAGGGCTGGCCGTCGGACGAACCCGGCAATCGATGATGTGGCTCCAGGCCTTTCTCCAGGCCACAAAGCGGGCATGCTGGCGGATCAGCTCGTCATACCGGTTGGCCAACAGAATCATGCGCCGACCCGTTTTGGACCAAGCATGCAGGGATTCCACCACGGCGCGCTCGCGCAGGGGCCAGTCTTCAAACGTGGCGTCGCTCAGCACAATTTCCTGCCAGCCTTCCTGGGCGGCGCGCTCCAGTGCACCGCGCACGAGCTGCTCAAAGGCCTCTCGGCCGGAAAATCGGCCACTGTTCAGGGGTTCAAGCGGGTCCATAAATACTCCTTTTGCCACCACCACCGATTCATTCTCGCTCCAAACTGCGACAATCGGGACATGGAAATCACACAACAATGCGTGGTCGCGCTGACCTGGACCCTCAAAGACACCCTGGGCGAAGAACTTGACGTACTCGATCGGCCCGTGGAGTTTTTGGTGGGCGGCACCGATCTCTTCAAAACCATCGAGGACGCCCTTCAGGGCCATGAGGCAGGGGCTCGGGTGGACCTGCAAATTGAACCCGAACAGGGCTTTGGCGACTTTGACGACCAATTGATCATTCTGGAGGCCCGCTCGCTATTCCCCGCAGAGATCGAGGAAGGCATGACCTTTGAAGGCGCATCACTGCCCACGGGCTGCAGCGCCGAGGTTGTCAAGGATGCACTCTACACCCTGACCGACATTTATCCCGATCACGTGGTGCTCGACGGCAACCACCCGTTGGCCGGCCTTGCACTGCGCTTGAGCCTGAAGGTCGAGACCGTGCGTGAAGCCAGCGAAGAAGAAATCGGAAGGGGAACTGCCGGCACTGGTTTTTTCAAGATCCAGCCGGTGCACACCGCAGCCCCAGGCAGCAACAGCCTGCACTGAGCTCACCCCGGGCTCAATTTGGAGCGGATTCGGAGCCATTCGACCCGCTCCGGTCCGTTCCATCAGCCTGAAATAGCGGTGACAACGCGGCCGTAGTGCGTGTCGCTGCGTTCCTCCTCACAGGAATCAGGTTTTCCCGGTCGATCCGTAGCCGCCCTCGCCGCGCTCGCTGGCGGGGAATTCCGTCACCACATTGAATTGCGCCTGCACCACGGGCACGATGACCAGTTGGGCAATGCGCTCCATGGGCTCAATCGTGAACGCCACATCGCTTCGATTCCAGGCACTGACCATGAGCTGACCCTGGTAGTCGCTGTCGATCAGTCCGACCAGGTTCCCCAGCACAATGCCGTGCTTGTGGCCCAGGCCCGAGCGCGGCAGAATCATGGCCGCAAAATCTGGGTTTTTCAGGTAAATGGAGATACCCGTGGGCACCAGTTGCCAGGCATTGGGTTGCAAGGTCAGGGGCTCGGTCAAACAGGCCCGCAAGTCGAGGCCAGCACTGCCGGGCGTGGCGTAGGCCGGCAATTGATCGCCCATGCGGGCATCGACAATCTTCACATCTATCTGCATTTTTTAGCCTTTAGCCCTTGTCCGTACTGCGATTGCAGCTATTAATTTTCTAGCAAGAGAAAGTTTGGAGTCGCGCGTCAGTTCGGTCACCCCGGCCTCGTCGACCAGAATCAACGCGTTGTCGTCCTGGCCAAAGGTGGCCGGACCGATGTTGCCCACCAGTAAAGGCACGCCTTTGCGTAGCCGTTTGGCCTGCGCATTGGCCAGCAGATCCTCGCTCTCGGCGGCAAAACCAACACAGTAAAGTTCGCCGCTCTGGCCTCTGGGCGACTTCGCCTGGGTCGCCAGAATGTCGGGGTTCTCGACAAACTCAAGCACCGGCACCGCGCCAGAACCGTCTTTCTTGATCTTCTGGTCGGCGGCCTGGGTCGGCCGCCAGTCGGCCACCGCAGCGCAGGCCACGAAAATCGAAGCGTCAGCAACACTGTCCTGCACCGCCTCCATCATGTGCAGCGCCGACTGCACATCAACCCGCCTGATCCCACGCGGGGTGGGTTGGGTGACAGGCCCGGCCACCAGCGTCACCGTGGCGCCGGCCTCCCGGGCTGCCTGGGCGATGGCAAAACCCATTTTCCCGCTGGACAGGTTGGTGATGCCGCGTACGGGATCGATCGCCTCATAGGTCGGCCCGGCTGTGACCAGAACGCGCCGCCCGGCCAGGCTTTTGGGCTGGAAAAAAGCAATGACCTCAGCCAGCAGTTCCTCGGCTTCGAGCATCCGTCCGTCGCCGGTCTCCCCGCACGCCTGGTCTCCGCTGCCAACCTCAAAAACCGTCGCGCCGTCAGCCTTGAGTTGGGCCACATTGCGCTGGGTGGCCGGATGCGCCCACATTTCCCGGTTCATGGCTGGAGCGATCAGCAGTGGGACCGTCTCAATCGGACGCGCCAAACACATCAGACTGAGCAGATCGTCTGCCCGCCCGTGCAGCAGCTTGGCCATGAAGTCAGCGCTACAGGGCGCAATCAGGATGGCGTCGGCCTCACGGCTCAAATTGATATGCGGCATGTTGTTAGGCTCGCGCGCATCCCACTGGGAGTCGTAAACAGGACGCTGGCTCAGTGCCTGCAGGGTGACCGGCGTGATGAACTGCCCGGCCGCAGCCGTCATCACCACCTGTACCGTAGCACCTTCCTTGATGAGAGAACGGCACAACTCGGCAGCCTTGTAGCAGGCAATGCCCCCCGTCAACCCCAAAACGATGTGTTTACCGGCAAGTTCATTCATGGGGCGCAATTTACCATTTACCCGGGCGTTCGGTCCGGTGGGCACGCCTATAATCTCCATTTCCCACCTCCCGGAGCCCCCAGCTCCTCATGGCATGACCAAATTTGTCTTCGTCACCGGCGGTGTGGTGTCTTCCCTTGGCAAGGGAATCGCCTCCGCATCCCTCGCCGCGCTTCTTGAATCGCGGGGCCTCACAGTCACCCTGATCAAGCTGGACCCTTACCTCAACGTCGACCCCGGAACCATGTCGCCGTTCCAGCATGGCGAAGTTTTCGTGACCGAGGACGGCGCTGAGACCGACCTGGACCTTGGCCACTACGAGCGGTTCGTCGAAACGCGCATGCGCAAGGCCAACAACTTCACGACCGGCCAGATTTACAAGAGCGTACTGGAGAAAGAGCGCCGCGGCGACTATCTGGGCAAGACTGTTCAGGTCATTCCTCACGTCACCAATGAAATCCAGGACTTCATCCGTCGTGGCGCCCGAATCGGTCAGCCCGATGCAGTGGACGTGGCTATTGTCGAGATCGGCGGCACCGTCGGCGATATCGAGTCCTTGCCCTTCCTCGAAGCCGTGCGGCAGATGAGCCTCAAGCTCGGCCCCAACAACAGCGCGTTCATCCATTTGAGCTATCTCCCCTGGATCGCTGCTGCAGGTGAGCTCAAAACCAAACCAACCCAACACACGGCCAAACAGTTGCGCGAGATCGGCATTCAGGCCGATGCCCTGCTATGCCGCGCGGACCGACCCGTTCCCGCTGAGGAGCGCGAAAAGATATCGCTGTTTTCCAACGTGCCTGAATGGGCGGTCATCTCGATGTGGGACGTGGACACGATCTACAAGGTGCCGCGCATGCTGCACGAACAGGGCCTGGACGGCCTGATTTGCGACAAACTGCGCCTGAACACCCCCCCCGCCAACCTCAAACGTTGGGACGCACTGGTCTATGAGACTGAAAACCCGCAAGGTGAGGTCCATATCGCCATGGTCGGGAAGTACGTGGACCTTAGCGACAGCTACAAGTCGCTCAACGAAGCCCTGCGCCACGCCGGCATGAAGAACCACGTTCGGGTCAAGATTGGCTATATCGATTCGGAGTCCATCACCCCCGACAACGTGATGCAGCTCGTCAAGTTCGACGCGGTACTGGTGCCAGGGGGTTTTGGCGTGCGCGGTGTGGAAGGGAAAATTTGCGCCGCCCGCTTCGCCCGGGAAAACAAGCTGCCCTATTTGGGCATATGCCTGGGCATGCAGGTGGCTACCATCGAGTTTGCCCGGCATGTGGCCGGCCTCGCGGATGCCAACAGCACTGAATTTGATTCCCAGAGCCCCAACCCGGTGATTGCCCTGATCACCGAGTGGAAGGACCAGGACGGAACCATCAAGAAACGCACCCAGAGTTCAGATTTGGGCGGAACCATGCGCTTGGGTGCTCAAAGCTCCGATGTGTCCAAAGACACGCTGGCACACAAGATTTATGGCGATGTCGTCACGGAGCGGCATCGGCACCGCTACGAGGCCAACGTGAACTATCTCGATACCCTGCGCAAGGCCGGCCTGGTGATCTCGGCCATGACCCAGCGCGAACACCTGACCGAGATCGTGGAGTTGCCACAAACCACCCACCCCTGGTTCATCGGCGTGCAGTTTCACCCCGAATTCAAATCGACTCCCTGGGACGGCCACCCTCTGTTCAATGCCTTCGTCGAGGCGGCATTGAACCACCAGCAATCACTCAAGCAGTTGAAAGAGGTCGCCTGATGAAACTCTGCGGATTTGACATTGGCCTGCAGCATCGCTTCTTTCTGATCGCCGGCCCCTGCGTGATTGAGTCTGAACAACTGCAGATGGACACGGCCGGCTCGCTCAAAGAAATCACCTCAAACCTGGGCATCCCGTTCATCTTCAAAAGCAGTTTTGACAAGGCCAACCGATCCAGTGGAAGCACGTTTCGCGGTCCGGGAATTGGCAAGGGGCTGGAGATTCTGGCCAAGATCAAGCGTGAGTTGCGGTTGCCGATATTGACCGACATCCACTCGGAAGCCCAGATCGCTCAGGTCGCTGCGGTGGTTGACGTGCTGCAAACGCCGGCTTTTTTGTGCCGCCAGACCGATTTCATTCGTGCCGTGGCCCAGTCAGGCAAGCCCGTAAACATCAAGAAGGGGCAGTTTCTGGCACCCTCGGACATGAAAAACGTCATCGACAAGGCGCGCGCGGCGGCCCGCGAAATGGGTCTGGAGGAAGACAACTTTATGGCCTGTGAGCGTGGAGCTAGTTTTGGCTACAACAATCTGGTGAGCGACATGCGCTCGCTGGCCATCATGCGCGAAACCGGCGCGCCCGTCGTGTTCGATGCCACCCACTCAGTCCAGTTGCCCGGCGGACAGGGCACCAGCAGTGGCGGTCAGCGTGAGATGGTTCCTGTGCTGGCACGCGCGGCAGTGGCGGTAGGCGTAGCTGGCCTGTTTATGGAGACCCACCCCAACCCGGCCAAGGCAATGAGCGATGGCCCCAACGCCGTGCCACTCAAGCACATGAGGGCGCTTCTTGAAACGCTGCTCGAACTCGATACAGTCACCAAGAAGAACGGTTTTCTGGAAAACGATTTTGGTGTCTGAACCATGACCAGAACCTGTCTTTTTGCCAATGCCACCGTGGCCAACCCACAACAGTATGAGCCGTGCAGGCACCCGGTGAGCAAGGCGGATTGTGCGCACGGTGAAGGTCGAAGACATAAAGATTTCTTAATTTTGGAGGAAAGCAATGAGCGCAATTGTTGACATCGTAGGACGTGAAATTCTCGACTCTCGTGGCAACCCCACTGTGGAATGCGACGTACTGCTCGAATCGGGCACCATGGGTCGCGCAGCGGTTCCTTCGGGCGCCTCCACTGGCAGCCGCGAAGCCATTGAACTGCGAGATGGGGATAAAGGCCGCTACCTTGGCAAAGGCGTGCTCAAGGCAGTGGAACACATCAATACTGAAATCTCTGAAGCGGTGCTCGGGCTCGACGCTTCAGAGCAGGCTTTTCTGGACAAAACATTGATCGACCTGGACGGCACGGACAACAAGTCCCGCCTGGGCGCCAACGCGATGCTGGCCGTTTCCATGGCGGTGGCACGCGCTGCCGCCGAGGAGTCAGGACTGCCGTTGTACCGCTATTTTGGCGGCATGGGTTCCATGCAGATGCCCGTTCCCATGATGAACGTGGTGAACGGCGGCGCGCACGCCAACAACAACCTTGATATTCAGGAATTCATGATCATTCCGCTGGGTGCGCCGAGTTTTCGGGAGGCCGTGCGCTACGGTGCCGAGGTGTTCCATGCACTCAAGCAAATTCTTCATGACAAGGGCATGAGCATCGCCGTGGGCGACGAGGGCGGCTTTGCGCCCAATGTGCCGGGCCACGAGGCAGCTATCGAACTGATTCTCCAGGCCATCGACAAGGCGGGTTATGTGGCTGGTGAACAAATCGCGCTCGGTCTCGATTGCGCCGCCAGCGAGTTTTACAAGGATGGCAAATACCATATTGAAGGCGAGGGTCTGGTCTTGAGTTCACAGGAATGGACCGACATGCTGGCCACCTGGGTGGACAAATACCCCATCATCAGCATCGAAGACGGCATGGCCGAGAACGATTGGGACGGCTGGAAAACCCTGACCGACCGCCTGGGCAGCAAGGTGCAGATTGTGGGCGATGACCTGTTCGTTACCAACACCAAGATTTTTAAGGAAGGCATCGACAAGGGAATTGCCAACTCCATCCTGATCAAAATCAACCAGATCGGCACCCTGACCGAAACGTTTGAAGCCATCGAGATGGCCAAACGGGCTGGCTACACGGCCGTCATCAGCCACCGCTCGGGCGAAACGGAAGATTCGACCATCGCCGACATCGCCGTGGGCACCAACGCCGGCCAGATCAAGACTGGCAGCTTGAGCCGCTCGGACCGCATGGCCAAGTACAACCAGTTGCTGCGCATTGAGGAAGATCTGGGCGACATTGCCAGCTACCCGGGTCGCGCGGCGTTTTACAACCTGCGCTGAAATCTGCCATGGGCCCTCGCGCTGTCCCGGCCATCCTGATCGCGCTGCTGGTGATTTTCCAGGCGCAGTTGTGGTTTGGCCGCGGTAGCGTGCCCCGCGTGGCGCAAATGTCTGAAGAGTTGCTCCAGCAGAACCAGCAAAATCAGCTCGCCCAACAGGCCAATGTTCGATTGTCGGCCGAGGTTCGGGATTTGAAGGAAGGCCTTGACATGGTCGAGGAAAAAGCCCGCGCAGAGCTGGGCATGGTCAAGCCCAACGAGATCCTCGTTCAGATTGCAAAATAGAGAGCCACGCGGGGGCAGCATGAAGATCGCCCTTCTGGGCGCGGAGTGCACAGGCAAGAGCACACTTGCACGCGAACTCGCAAAGGCGCTGGATCAGCCGTCTGCCCGGGCAATCTGGGTCCCAGAGGGACTTCGCGAATGGTGTCATCAGCACGCCCGCACTCCACAGTCCCATGAGCAGCACGGGATTGCCAAAGAGCAAATCCGAAGGGTTGATTCGGCGCAGCCAGCCAGGTTCCTGATCGCTGATACGACGGCATTGATGACTGCCGTGTACAGCGACCTGCTCTTTGGTGACCACTCGCTGTACAGCATCGCGCTTGATCACCAGCGTGGTTTTGATCTCACTTTGCTCATGGAGCTTGACCTGGTTTGGGTGGCCGACGGAGTGCAACGTGACGGAGCCCGGTCCGCCGCCTTGGTCGATGCACGACTGCGTGAAGTGCTGCACAGCCAAGCCCTGCCCTTCAGGCTGGTCCGTGGCTCTGGTAAATCGCGCACCCAATGCGCCCTGGACGCAATTGCCAGCCGCATAACACCCGGCCTGCCAAGTGCTACTGGACTGCTGAACTTGAGGGTGGAAGATCGCCCGCGATAGTGAACAGTTGCGCCACATCGACCGCGTCAAAACGGTATTGGGCACCACAAAACTCACACCCAACTTCAAGCTCACCGCGTTCGGCCAGAACTTCCTGCGCTTCATTGCGACCCAAGTCCAGCAGCATCCGACCGACCCCCTCGCGGCTGCAGGTGCAGGCAAAGTGGGGCTTGCCTGCGCCTGCCGTCGGCTCATAAAGGGTCAATTTTTCTTCCCAGAAGAGACGACGAAGAATTGTTTCTGCGTCCAGCGTCAGCAACTCCTCGCGCTTGAGGCTTGAAGCCAGTATGGAGATGCGGTTGAAATCATCCTCGCGGTCCATCTCTGGCGAGTGCCCGCCGCCAGCCAGATTGCCCACGCCTTCCAGGGGCACGCGCTGTAACAGCAAACCCGCGGCGAGCTTGTCATCGGCCGCCAGCACCAGCGTTGTCTCCAACTGCTCACTTTGGTCCATGTAATGCTCAAGCACCTTGTTCAGGCGTTCGATCTTTTCGCCACGCACGTTGTTCAGCGGGACGACTCCCTGATAGGGTTGTTGCCCCGGAAAACCCGACTTGGGATCAAGCGTGATGGCGCATTTGCCCGCATCGCCGACATTGAGCATCGTGCTCAGACTGGCATCGGGTGCGACATCACCAACCACCTTGGCCATGGCCCGCAGTCCAAAGTCGCTCTGAACTTCGACCACGGCCAGCTTGACCGGCCCATCGCCAAAAATCTGCAGGATCAACGAGCCATTGAACTTGATGTTCGATTGCATCAAGGTCGCTGCGGCAAACATTTCGCCCAGCAGACTCTGAACCGGTTGCGGATAGTGGCCGTCCCCTCCCGCGCCCGCACGCCGACGCAGCACCTCAGTCCAGGCATCGGTCAAGCGCACCAGCACACCGCGTACCGATGCACCCTCAAACAAAAACTTGTGAATCTCGGACACGTCACTCTCTCAGTCAAATCAGACACTCAGCCAGAATCCCATCTCACGAGACCTTTTTCAGCCCCCTGCGAAAACGCTTTGCATTGTCAACATAGTGCCTGGCACTTTGGCGCAGCCCCTCCAGCTGGTCTGCGGACAGCTGGCGTACCACCTTGGCGGGACTGCCCAGAATCATCGAACCATCGGCAAACTCCTTGCCCTCCGTGACCAGAGAGCCGGCCCCGACCAGGCAACCCTTTCCAATCTTTGCCCCGTTGAGGATCACGGCGCCTATGCCAATCAGCGAATCATCGCCAATGGTGCAACCATGCAGCATCACCTTGTGCCCAACTGTCACTCCAGAGCCCACGGTCAACGGCATGCCAAAGTCAGCGTGCAACACACTCATGTCCTGGATGTTGGTGCCCGCGCCCACCTTGATGGCATCGGTATCGCCACGAATCACCACGCCAAACCAGACGCTGGCCTCCTCGCCCAGTTCAACATCACCCACGACCTGGGCACTGTCGGCGACCCAGGCCGAGTCGGGCATGCTTGGGGTGTGATTGTCGAGCTGATAAATTGCCATGTCCGTTCCTTGCGTTGCATCGGTCCTCAATTGTAGAGACTGCCCTACCGTTGAATTGCCCCCTTAGAATCAAACCACACTCATTCACTGCGTCCAATGTCAACTCAATCTGAAACCGGGGGCCCGTCCCACGCGAATGCCATAGCACGGCAGGCAATCGTGGACAAGAATCGGGCCGTTTTTGGCTACGAGCTTTTTGATCGCTCGACGCCACTCGACACCCACACAGCCGCCAGCGACGCCGCATTGCTGTTCAACGTGTTGTCACACGCGGACAACGAAGGGTTGATGGACACCAAGGTCATCTTCATCAACTGCACCCATCAAACGCTGGCTGGCGGCCATCTTGAACTGATTCGCCCGGATCGTGCCGTTCTTGAAGTTCCCCCGCTGCCTGGCGCAACCGATGAGGAAATCGAAGCCTATGCCCCCATGCTGAGCGCCGTTCGGGCGCAGGGCTTTAGGCTCGCCTTTGACCATACGGCACTAGGCAAGTCCTATGCGAGCTGGCTGCCAATGGCGGCATTCATCAAGCTCGACCTCTCCCGGCTAACCCCTGAGATTGTGAAGACGGCCGCTCAATTTTCCCGGACGGACACCAGCACCAAGCTGATCGCGGAAAAGGTGGAGACCGCCGCGCAGCACGAGCTTGCGATCAAACTGGGCGTCCACCTTTTCCAGGGCTATTGGTTTGCAAAACCGGTATTGCTCGCGGGCCAGACCGTGCGCCCGGCGCAGGCAGCGATCATCCAGTTGATCAACCTGGTTCGCCAGCAGGCCAGCACGTTTGAAATTGAGGAAGTTCTGAAACGCGACCCGACGCTGTCCTTCAATCTCCTTCGTTTCATCAACTCGTCCGGCTTTGGCCTGAGCTGTCAGATCACATCGTTCCGGCATGCCGTGATGATCTTGGGCCTCAAAAAACTGTTCCGCTGGGCCGCGCTCCTGATGACCACCTCGCGCGTGAGCGGTGTAGCTCCGGCAGTGGGCAGCATGGCCATCGTGCGAGGTCGACTGATGGAACTGCTGGCCGCCGAGATGCTGCCTGCCGAGGAATGTGACAACGCCTTTGTCGTGGGCGTTTTCTCCCTGCTCGATACCATGCTGGGCATTCCGATGGAGAAGGCCCTGGCGTCGATTTCCCTTCCCGACACCGTGATCGACGCCCTGCTCCATGGCACGGGCGCGCTGGCCCCGTTTCTTGAATTGGTCAAGGCCTGCGAAAGCGCCGATGATGAATCCTTTGCCCGAACCGCCGATGCGTTGCAATTGACCAACCGGCAGGTCAACTGGGCCCATCTTCAAGCTTTGGCCTGGGCCGAAACACTCACCCATTAGCTTGTTGTGCCCGGTGCCACGACGGCCAATGCACTCGTTAGCCGCGTGGATGATGTCGGGAATGCAAGGCGTTGAGCCGCTCCCGCGCCACATGGGTATAAATGGTCGTGGTTGAAATATCTGCGTGACCCAGCAGCATTTGCACCGCGCGCAGGTCTGCCCCATGATTGAGCAAATGGGTTGCAAACGCGTGACGCAGCGTATGAGGCGACAACGGCACGGTGACGCCCGCGCCCTGTGCGTGTTTTTTCACAATCATCCAGAACATGACGCGGCTCATGGCGGTGCCGATTCGAGAACCTCTTTGAGTCACGAACAGGTCTTCGGTCTGCTTGCCCGCCAACAGGGCCGGACGCGCATCCGCCAGATAAATCTTTATCCAGAGGCTCGCAATCTCGCCAAAGGGAATCAGGCGTTCCTTGTTGCCCTTGCCGGTGACCCGCACCACATTGTCCTGGAGGCTGATGTTAAAGACTTTGAGGGTGACCAATTCGCTTACGCGCAGACCGCTGGCGTACATCAGCTCCAGCATGGTTCTGTCGCGCACGCCAAGCGGTGTAGCGATGTCCGGTGCTGCCAGGATTGCCTCAACCTGCGCCTCGGTCAATGTCTTTGGCACCCGCAACGCCTGGCGCGCCGCCTGCAGCTTGAGTGTGGGGTCCACCGCAATATGATGCTCGCGCAGTGCCCATCGAAAAAAGCGCTTGAAAACCGTAAGCCGCCGATTGGCGGTGGTGGCTTTGCTGGTGGCGTGCTGCGCAGAAAAATACCCGTTGAGGTCGATCTCCGTGGTTGCCAGCAGGACTTGTCCGTGACCGACTAGCCATTGCTCGAACTGTGTCAGGTCCCGCCGGTATGCCGCCAGCGTGTTGCCCGACAGGCCGTCTTCCAGCCACAGTGCGTCGATGAATGTGTCAATGAAAGGCTCTGTTGTCACGCTAGCTTGTAGAAGGGTAAATCGGTCCGGTCGTCCGGCGTGCTGCGGGTCGAGCCGCACTGGTATTCTCGCAGGGTGAATTACGCTCAACTGCTCATCCCGGATTTTTCCCTCATTTTGATGGGCTACCTGATCTGCCGCTTCACCGCGTTGAATCGAACGGTGTGGGCTCAGGTCGAGGCGCTGGTGTATTTCTTTCTATTCCCGGTTCTGCTCTTTCACTCGATCATACGAAGCCCATTGGAGTTGACTGCCGCTTCCAGCCTGATCGGCGCGGGCTGGGCAATGGGCTTGACCGGTATTGCCCTGGCCTACTCCATCCCGTACTGGCCCGGCCTTCGCTCCCATATTCCGGACCGCGCTCATGCCGCCAGCGCGCAAGTGGCCTTTCGGTTCAACTCGTTCATCGGCTTGGCCGTGGTGGGTCGCCTGGCCGGACCACAGGGACTTCAGATGATCGCGGTGCTGATCGGCGTATGCGTGCCCTTGTTCAACGTGGGCGCGGTCTGGCCCATGGCACGGCACGCCCAGCGCGGTTTGTGGCGCGAGCTGGCGCAGAACCCGCTGATCATCGGCACTGCGGCTGGCTTGAGCGCCAACCTGGCTGGTCTGACCCTGCCAGACTGGCTCGACCCCTCCTTGGCCCGCATCGGCTCTGCCTCATTGCCCTTGGGATTGATGGCCGCCGGTGCCGGCATGCAGTTGGGCGCGCTCAACAAGACCAAGTCCCTCACGGTGGCCCTCATGTCGATCCGGCATTTCCTGATCCCCCTGGCGGCCTTCGGGTTTGCGCGGCTCTTTGGCCTGAACCCCACACAAACCACGGTGCTGCTGATCTTCTCAGCGCTACCGACGGCATCGAGCTGTTATGTGCTGGCTTCGCGCATGGGCTACGACGGCGCCTACGTGGCCGCACTTGTCACCCTTTCTACCCTGCTGGGCATGCTCAGTCTGCCCTTTGCCCTGGGCCTTCTGGGCGGTCATTGACCGAATAGGCACTCGGCGAGCCTCACGTTCAGGCTCGCTCCGATCACCGTCAATCCTGGCGCGCCGGGAAATCGGCATCCAGACGCGCCTTGAGAAAACCACCCGTGCCGTAGCGGGTCACCCGGCTGTAGAAGCGGGCCGTCAAGCGCTTGACCATCGCGGAATACTCGTCGACCAGTGTCGGCAAAATGGTGAAGCTGTCGTAGTTGACCACGACAGAGACCCGCTGCTCGGCAGAGGTCACTATCGGTGCCAGCAGGGTTTCGACCATGCGCTCAACCTCGACAATATCGGAGCGCGCGTCAATGGCCAGTCCCTCGCAATTGATGAACAACAGCCTGCGCTCCTTGTCCAGTTCAAAGCGTTGGGCCAGCGGCGTGGCGAGCATGCGTTCACGCAAACCCATGGGCGCGTCCCGAAACAGGGCCGCATCCATCAGTTTGAGCGTTGAACTGACACTGGGCATGAAGTCCATATGAGCCAGAATGTCGCGCTGCAGGTCGATGCCCGGCGCAATTTCGATCAACTCCAGAGCGCCGCTGTCACCTTGGCCCGTGAGTTGGAACACGCAGCGCTCCGTCACATACAGCACGCGCTGTCCGCGCTTGAGCGCCTCTCGACCGCTGAACGTACGATGCTCCACCTCGCGAACAAATTTGCGCGTCCTACCCTCGCGCACCACCTGCAGTCGCCCCGCGTTCACCCGCACATCAAGGTCATCAGCTGTAAAGGTACCGGCAAAGACGAGGTTCTTGGCATTCTGGCTGATGTTGATAAAACCGCCGGCGCCAGCGAGCCGGGTACCGAATTTGCTGACATTCAGATTGCCGTGGGCATCAGCCTGGGCCAAGCCAAGCACCGCAACATCGAGCCCGCCACCATCATAAAAGTCGAATTGGCTGGGCTGATCAATCACCGCCTGGGTATTGACGGCCGCACCGAAACTCATACCACTGACGGGAATGCCGCCAATGACCCCAGGCTCGGCCGTCAGCGTCAACAGGTCGATCACCTTCTCCTCGGTGGCCACCCCGGACACGCCTTCGGGCATGCCAATGCCCAGATTAACCACGCTGTTGGGGCGCAACTCCAACGCAGCACGGCGCGCAATCACCTTGCGTTCAGTCAGAGGTAGCAATGCCAGCGAGTTGATGGGGACACGAATTTCGCCGGAGTAAGCCGGGTTGTACTGCTCCGAGAACGTCTGCATGTGATGGGCGGGATCAGTGGCCACCACCACGGCGTCAACAAGCACGCCGGGGACCTTGACCTGACGCGGATTCAGGGTGCCGCGCGCTGCCAGACGCTCCACCTGGGCAATCACGATTCCGCCTGAATTGCGGGCAGCCATAGCCACGGCAAGCGCCTCCAGGGTCAGTGCTTCACGCTCCATGCTGAGGTTGCCGTCCGGATCGGCCGTCGTCCCCCGAATGATGGCCACCGAAATCGGAAAAGCCTTGTAGAAAAGATATTCCCGACCATCGATTTCCATAACCCGGACCAGGTCTTCGGTGGTGCGTGCATTGATCTTGCCGCCACCAAAACGCGGATCGACAAAGGTATCGATTCCCACATGCGTCAAAGTGCCCGGTTTGCCTGCAGCGATGTCGCGAAACAAATGCGAAATCACCCCCTGCGGCAGGTTGTAGGCCTCAATCTCGTTGGCAACCGCCAGTTTCTGCAGCGCGGGCACCAGCCCCCAATGCCCGCCAATAACGCGCCGCAGCAGACCCAAATGCCCAAGATGGTTGAGCCCGCGCTTGTCTCCGTCGCCCTGGCCCGCTGCGTACACCAACGTTAAATTGCTCGGCACGCCGACACCGGTTTCACTTTGTGCAGCCAGAAATCGGGCCTCCAGAGCCACGGCAATTTCTTCGGCAAAACCGATGCCGACAAAGCCGGTGGTGGCCACCGTGTCACCGTTGTTGATCAAAAGAACGGCCTCGCTGGCGCTGACAACCTTGTCGCGCCGCGTGCCCGGCCCCAGGTGTTCTTCAACATTGAAATTGGTATGCAAGCACCTTCTCCTTGATGGCTTAGCGCCGCGGGCATCAAGTCCAGTTCGCTGGTGCGCCCATCCACCGTTGACCAGCAGACTTTACCGCGCCAGGCCGACCAACTCAAGAACCCTCCTGTCCATGGGCAATGCAAAACCGGGAAAAATTGCTGATAATGGGCCATGGCTATACCACACGCACCCTCTGGTCATCCCATTGACGTCAGACCCTTCGGCAACGAGCTGCCGTCGGCGCAAACCGTTGCACTGTTCAAGACCGACGAGCTTGAAGTCATCCGCATGGTGTTCTCGGCGGGAAAGACCTTTCCGCCGCACAAGGTCGCGGGTGCGACCACGATTCAGTGCATCGAAGGTCGCATCGAAGTCAGCTCCGAAGACTGCACCTGCACGCTGGAACCCGGACAGCTTCTATACCTGCCCGGCAATATGGAGCACGGCGTGCTCGCGCTTGAAGACGCCTCGGCACTGGTCACCATCATCCTGCCCGATTGACCCGGCGGCGGGTGACCGCGGGTGCTTTTTGCTATTTTTTATATGGCTTCTAAAGCTTACTGGACAAGGGCTGCAAGCCAAAAAACCCTATATATTTGCGTCCAGTGCCCAGACCACGTGTTCACGCACCAGTTCGCTGGGGTGGTTCAGTTTTTGCTGCAGGGCCGCTCGGATGTCCGGGCTTTGAGCCGCCCGAAGTGCGTTGCCAAGCGCCACGGCGAGATTCCTCAACCAACGTTCGTGCCCGATGCGTCGGATCGGGCTGCCTTCGGTAAACTGCAGGAACTGAGTTTCGGACCAGCCGAACAACGCCAGCAGAGAGCTTCCCGTCAGTGCCTCTCGCGGATCGAAATCGGGCAAACCGCTGCGCTGCGCATACTTGTTCCACGGGCAAACCAGCTGGCAGTCATCACAGCCATAGATGCGGTTGCCCATCAGCGGGCGTAGTTCAAGGGGAATGGCACCGGGGTGCTCGATGGTGAGATAGGAAATGCAGCGCCGCGCATCGAGCCGATACGGCGCAACGATGGCCCGCGTAGGACAGACGTCCATGCAAGCCTTGCAGCTGCCACAGTGATCGGGAACCTCCTCGCTTTGGGGCAAAGCCAGGTCAACGTAAATCTCACCCAGAAAAAACATCGACCCAGCCTCCCGATTGAGAAGCAGGGTGTGTTTGCCGCGCCAGCCCTGGCCACTGCGCGCGGCCAACTCGACTTCAAGCACCGGTGCCGAGTCGGTGAACACCCGATGCCCGAAAGGGCCTGTAAATTGGGCAATACGCTCGCACAAGCTCTGCAGGCGCTGGCGCAATACCTTGTGATAGTCCCTGCCGCGGGCGTACATCGACACAATGCCCTCTTGTGGATGTCCAAGCCGCTCCAGTTCCATGGCTTGCCAGCCCTGAGGCGTGGACTTAGGCAGGTAATCCATGCGCGCCGTGATCACGCTCACCGTGCCCGGAATCAGTTCCGCCGGGCGGGCCCGCATGAGCCCACGCGCGGCCATGTAGGCCATATCCCCGTGAAACCCACGCTCCAGCCAACGCAGTAACCCTGCCTCCGAGGACGATAAATCAACACCCGTCGTGCTAATTTGCGAGAATCCAAGCTCCCGAGCCCAAACCTGAATGCTGGACAACAATTGATTTCTGTCGAGATGAGTGATGGGGTGGTTCACACCCCCATTGTAAAAAGCCTGCGCTGGCCCACCGAGGCCGCGACCCGATTGTTTGCTTGCGCGCTGGCCGGGCAGCCTGCCCTGCGCCACGCCTTCATCGAATTGCGTGGGGATCTCGGGGCAGGAAAAACCACCCTGGTGCGCCACCTGTTGCATGCGCTGGGGGTGCAGGGTCGAATCAAGAGCCCAACCTACGCAGTGGTGGAGCCCTACGAATTACCTGACCTCAACATATGGCACTTTGACTTTTACCGCCTGGACCATCCGCAAGAGTGGGAGGACGCCGGTTTTAGGGACATTTTTGCCAGCCCGGGACTCAAACTGGCCGAGTGGCCCGAGAAGGCCGCAGGCTTTGCGCCACTCGCCGACCTGGTCATTGGTCTGGAAGTTTCCGTGGATGAGTCTCGCCTGGTCACTCTGGCGGCCCAGACTGCCGCAGGGTTCGCTCTGCTCCAGGCAATTAATGCGGCGCAGCCGGTCAAACCAGGCGAGGTTCACGCGTGAAGCGTCGCAGCCTTTTGCAATCGGGCGCGCTGGTAATGCTGCTGGGCGCTCAGGAACTGGCACGCGGCGCGACGATTGTGGCGGTGAGGATATGGCCAGCCCCTGACTACTCACGCGTGACCATTGAGTCCGACAGCGAGCTCAAAATCAAACAATTCTTTGTGCCCAGCCCGCCCCGGTTGGTGGTCGACATCGAGGGCATTGACCTCAACGGGGCCCTCAAGGAGCTGGTGGCCAAGGTTCGCGCTGACGACCCCAACATCGACGGCATTCGGGTTGGGCAAAACACGCCCGGTATCGTGCGTCTGGTGCTCGATCTCAAGCAGCCCATCGCCCCCCAGGTCTTTACCCTGCCTCCGATCGCAAGCTACCAGCATCGGCTGGTATTTGACCTGTACCCAACCCAGGTTGCCGACCCCTTGGAGATGCTGATATTGCAGCGACTCAAGGACGCCCGGCAGAGCGCTACTGCGCCGCCTGGAAAAGCTTCCGCACCCGATCCGCTGGGTGAATTGATTGCGCGTCAGGATCGCAAGATCCTGTCCATGCCAAAACCCACACCACCCGCCAATCCGGTGGCGATTGATACCGCCAGCGCAACCGATCGCCTGATCATCATTGCCCTGGACCCTGGCCACGGGGGCGAAGATCCTGGCGCTATTGGACCGGGCGGCACCCGCGAAAAGGACGTGGTGCTCAGTCTGGCACTGCGCCTGCGCGAGCGCATCAACGCCAGCGCCATCCATGGCAACACGGTGCGCGCCTACCTCACGCGCGAAGCCGATTTTTTTGTTCCGCTGCAGGTGCGGGTGAGCAAGGCGCAACGAGTCCAGGCCGATCTGTTTATCAGCATACACGCCGATGCATTCTTCACGCCCCACCCCCAGGGCGCCAGCGTGTTCGCCTTGAGTCAGGGCGCAGCATCGAGCAGCGCGGCCCGCTGGATGGCAAACAAGGAGAACAAAGCCGATCTGATTGGCGGGCTGAACATCAAGGCCAAGGACGTGCAGGTCAAGCGCGCCCTGTTCGACATGAGCACCACGGCCCAGATCAATGACAGCCTCAAACTTGGCAGCGCCATGCTCGGGGAAATCGGCCGGATCGGCAAACTGCACAAGCCCCGGGTAGAGCAGGCCGGATTTGCGGTGCTTAAGGCGCCCGATATTCCCAGCGTGCTGGTCGAGGCAGCGTTCATCAGCAACCCCGAAGAAGAAGCCAAACTCAACAGTGTCGAATACCAGGACAAACTGGCCGATGCCCTGATGCGGGGCATCGAAGGCTACTTCTCCAAAAACCCGCCACTGGCCCGCAACCGTGCGGTTTAGTGCAAAATCCCGGCCACGGGAAACCGTAACTTAAAAATAGAGGAGGACAGCGATGACGATACTGGTAGCCTATGTGCCGCGCCCCGAGGGGCAGGCCGCCCTGGACAAGGGCATTGAAATGGCCAAAAAATCCAACGAGCACCTCGTGGTGGTCAACACCAGTCCGGGTGGCCGCAAGGAAGATCCTTCGTTTGCAGATGTTCAGGATTTTGAGCGCGTTCAACAAATGCTTGACGACTCGGGCCTGAACGCCGAGTTGAAGCAGTTCGTACGGGGCAACAACGCGGTGCAGGAGATCGAAGCGCTGGTGGACTCCATGTCCGTATCGCTTTTGATCATCGGCCTGAGAAAACGCTCACCCGTGGGCAAACTGGTGCTGGGCAGCGTCGCCCAGGATATTCTGCTGTCGGTTTCCTGCCCTGTGCTGGCAGTCAAATCCGAGACCTGAACGCAGGCGCCCTGGGTGGCTTGGTCCGGCGGGTCATCCCCGGCGCCGCGATCTCCAGGCACCCATCAGGATCACCACACCTGGAATCAAAATCATCGCCCAGATGATTTTGTCCAGGTGCTCCTTCACAAACGGAAAGTTGCCGAAGAAATAACCGACGGTGATGATTCCCGCCACCCAGAGCGTGCCCCCCGTCACGTCGTAAAACGTAAATTTGGCACGGCTCATTCCAGCCACACCAGCCACAAAAGGCGCAAACGTGCGCAAAAACGGCATGAAACGGGCCGCTACGATGGTGACGCCACCGTAGCGTTCGTAAAAATCATGGGCCCGGTTAAAAGCCGCCTTGTTGAACATCCTGGAGTCTTCCCATTGGAAAACCCGGGGCCCGAAGTAGCTTCCGATTGCGTAATTGGATTGGTTACCCAAAATTGCGGCCACGAGCAACAGGCCCACCGAGAGTGGATAGCTCATCAACCCGACACCGCACATGGCACCCACCACAAAGAGCAGGGAGTCGCCCGGCAGAAAGGGCATGACGACGACGCCGGTCTCGACAAAAATCACCACGAACAGCAGCGCATAAACCCACAGACCATAGTTGGTGACAAACGACTCCAGGTATTTGTCGACGTGAAGAATGAAGTCAAAGAGAAAGGTAACGAGTTCCATGGGTGCCGATTATCGACTCAGCCCAACCTGCGGCGCAGCGCCCCTATGGCATGATGCAGCGCATTCACATCCCTTAAGAAAATTGACATTCACCGCATGAGCGTCCCAACGATGTCCACCACCACCCAACGCCTGACGGCCTTTCTTGCACTGGCACTGAGCATGTCACTGGTGGGCAGCTATGTCGCGCTGTCCAAACCGCTGGTCCACGCGTTTCCTGTGTTTTTGCTGGCCTGGATGCGTTTTGGCATCGGTGGCCTGGCGATGCCACACTGGCTCAAAGCACCTCCCACCGAGCCCGTGATGACAGCTTCAGTCAAAAAACTGCTCTTTCTTGAATCCCTGCTGGGCAACTTCCTTTTTTCGATTTTCATGCTGTATGGCGTGAGCATGACCAGCGCCGTGTCAGCGGGAGTGGTCATGGCGTCGATTCCGGCCGTGGTCGCGTTGCTGAGCTGGCTCATCCTGCGCGAGCGCATCGGCCTTCGGATCTGGCTCGCCATTGCCTGCGCCGCCGTGGGCATTGCCCTGTTTTCGCTATCAAAAGCAGAGCTGTCTGTGCAGGCTACACCTGGGATTGATGGCGATTCTTCTCATAAAAACATGTTGCTTGGCAATTTTCTGGTGTTTTGTGCGGTGCTGTGCGAGGCGGCCTACGCCGTGATCGGCAAGAAGCTGACTGGAACACTGACTCCCAAACGCATCACGGCCATCATCAACCTGTGGGGCTTTGTGCTGACCGCGCCGATGGGAATGTACTTGGCGTGGCATTTCGAGTTTCGGGCGGTGAGCGCCGGATCCTGGACGCTGCTGGTTTTTTATTCGCTGGCGGCCAGTGTCTGGACCGTCTGGCTCTGGATGACCGGACTCAAGACCGTACCGGCCGCAAAAGCGGGCGTCTTCACGGTGATGCTGCCCATTTCCGCGGCGTTGGTGGGCGTCTTTGCGCTGGGCGAGCCACTGCGCGGCTTGCAGCTGCTCGCTTTCGGCATCTGCCTGGTCGGCGTGATTCTGGCAACGCTGCCCTCGCGCTCGGAGCTCAGGTCAAGGCACCTGCGCTGACCACCGTGCCGTCTTCGTCGGCGTACAGCCAGTCGCCCGGGCGCACCCACTGTCCCTGAATCTGCACTGCAAGGTCTTGTTGCCCCTGATTGCGCTTTTCCGTGGGCAAGGGCATGCTGGCCAGCGCGCGAATGCCCACTTCAAGCAGGGCCAGTTCGGCCACATCGCGCACACACCCGTCCACCACCACCCCGGCCCAGCCATTTTTGGCGGCGGCAGCACCGAGGTTTCCACCCACCAGGGCTTTGCGCAGCGAGCCGCCCCCATCGACCACCAACACTTTGCCAACCCGCCCGGCCGCAGTGTCTTCGTAGCCCGGGGAGTCAAGCATTGCCTTGACGAGTGTGTTGTCCTCATGGCATTTGATGGTCACAACCGGGCCTGCGAACTTGCGTACGCCGCCAAAATCCCGGAACACCGGCGGCAAGACCCGAAAATCGCCCGACGAATCACTCTTGTGCGCATCGCACAGGTCACAGGTCGCAAAAGATGGGGACACGTTCTGACTCCTTTAAGTTGAAATTACTGGCAAGCCGCACTCGCCCTGACTCGCGGATGCTGGTGATCACGGGTGCAACAGGAACATGACCGCACCAAAAAGTGAATAATTCTTCTGTAAACTAGCGAACTTTATTGCGTTGGAATGTTAAATTAAACAACGAGCACTTGGAATAGCCTGCAATATCGGTTCGAATCAGTCGCCCTCGGCCGGACCAGGCGCGCGGTTCTTTCTGGCATGATTCACTCCCACCCCTCTCCAATCACAAGCCCACGATGCTGCGTTTTCTCCTGACCCGATTCAGTCTGATCATTCCAACCTTCATCGGGATGACGCTGGTTGCTTTCTTCATGATTCGCCTGGTGCCGGGCGACCCGATCGAAACCCTGGCCGGTGAGCGCGGCATCGACGCAGCGCGCCACGCCACGCTGCTCAAGGAATACGGACTGGACCGTCCGGTGCTGGTCCAGTACGGCATTTACATCGGCAAAGTGCTCCAGGGCGATCTGGGCAACTCCATCATCACCCACGCACCGGTCATGAAAGAGTTCACGGCCCTGTTTCCAGCCACGATCGAACTTGCCGTGTGCGCCATCATCTTTGCGCTCTTAATCGGCATACCGGCAGGCATCCTGGCAGCGGTCAAGCGAAACACGATTTTTGATCATGGCGTCATGGGGGTCTCGCTCACGGGCTACTCCATGCCCATTTTCTGGTGGGGCCTGCTCCTGATCTTGCTGTTTTCCGTTCAACTTGACCTCACGCCGGTCTCGGGACGCATCTCGGTCATGTATTACATTGAGCCCGTCACCGGCTTTTTGCTGATTGATACGCTGATGGCGGGTGACAAAGGCGCCTTCGTCTCGGCGCTCACCCACTTGATATTGCCCACCATCGTCCTGGGAACCAACCCGCTGGCGGTCATCGCCCGCATGACGCGCTCGGCCATGCTGGAGGTGCTCGGTGAAGACTACATCCGAACGGCCCGCGCCAAGGGGCTCTCCAATTTGCGTGTGGTCGCCCTGCACGCCCTGCGCAATGCGTTGATCCCGGTGGTCACGGTCATTGGGTTGCAGGTTGGGGTTCTGTTTACCGGGGCCATCCTGACCGAAACCATTTTCTCCTGGCCTGGCGTGGGCAAGTGGATGATCGAAGCCATTGGCCGACGCGACTACCCCGTACTTCAAGGCGGCATGCTCATGCTGGGCGTCATCGTGATGACGGTCAACCTGTTGGTGGATGTGACCTACGGCATCATTAACCCACGCATTCGACACTGATGGCAACTACAACACTTCAAGATAACCAGGACGCGGTGATCGCACCGCCCCACCCGCTGCGCGAATTCTGGTCCTACTTCAGTGCCAATCATGGCGCGGTGGCGGGCTTGGTCATTGTGCTAGCGGTGCTGCTGCTGGCGGCATTTGCGCCCCTGGTGGCACCCTACTCCCCCATCCTGACTGACCCGGCCGTGTTCCTGACGCCTCCGGCCTGGCAAACCGGCGGCTCCAGTGCCCACCTGCTGGGCACCGACGCGATTGGGCGCGACATTCTGTCCCGATTGATCCACGGCGCGCGCCTGTCACTTTCCATCGGTCTGGCCGTGGTGACGCTGTCGGTGATCATTGGAGTTATTTTGGGGCTGGCTGCGGGCTATTTCCGCGGGGTCTTTGAAGTTGCCGTCATGCGCATGATGGACATCATCCTGACCTTACCCAGCCTGCTGCTGGCCATCGTGATTGTGGCCATTTTGGGACCGGGCCTGATGAATGCCATGCTGGCTGTGGCGGTCGTGGTGCTGCCGCACTATGTTCGGATCACCCGAGCGGCCGTCATTTCTGAGGTTTCGAAAGACTACGTGACCGCGGCGCGCATGAATGGCGCCGGGCATTTGCGGCTGATGTTCAACGAAGTGCTTCCCAACTGCACCGCGCCGCTGATTGTGCAAGCATCCCTGGGCATTTCCACCGCCATTCTGGATGCTGCGGCGCTGGGCTTTCTGGGTCTGGGCGCCCAGCCACCCTCACCCGAGTGGGGCACCATGCTCGCCGATGCCAGGGAATTCGTGCTGCGGGCCTGGTGGGTTGTCACCTTCCCCGGCCTGGCCATTTTGATCACCGTGCTGGCATTCAATTTGCTGGGCGACGGTTTGCGCGATGCGTTTGATCCCAAACTCAAGCGTTGAAAGCACATTGATATGCCTTTACTAGAAATTGAGAATCTCTCGGTTGATTTTCCGTCCAAGGACAGCGTGATGCACGCGGTCGACGGTGTCAGCCTGTCGGTCGAAGCGGGCGATGTTCTGGGCATCGTGGGCGAATCGGGCTCTGGCAAAAGCGTGACGATGATGGCGCTGATGGGCCTGGTCTCCTACCCGGGCGTGGTCAGGGCGGACAAATTACGCTTTGACGGGCACGACCTGCTGTCCCTGTCCTCGGGCGAGCGCAGCAAGCTCACCGGCAAGGACGTGGCCATGATCTTCCAGGATCCAACCACCAGTTTGAACCCCTGCTTTACCATTGGCTTCCAGCTCGCTGAGACACTCAAGTTGCACATGGGCCTGAGCCCCAAAGACGCAACCCGGCGCTCCATCGAACTGCTGGAGCAAGTCGGCATTCCAGCCCCCGAGAAGCGGCTGCGGGACTACCCGCACCAATTGTCGGGCGGCATGAACCAGCGGGTCATGATCGCCATGGCCATTGCGTGCAATCCCAAGCTTCTGATTGCCGACGAGCCCACCACCGCGCTCGATGTGACCATTCAGGCCCAGATTCTTGATTTGCTGCGCAGCCTGCAGCAGGAGCGCGGCATGGCGCTGGTGCTCATCACCCACAACATGGGCGTGGTCTCCGAGATGGCGCAGCGCGTTGCCGTGATGTACGCCGGCCAAATCATGGAAGAGCGCAGCGCGCAAACCCTGTTTTCCGAGCCGCAGCACCCCTACACCGAAGCCTTGATGGCCGCCATGCCCGAGCGCAGTGATGGCCTCACGCGCCTGGCCACCATCCCGGGCATGGTGCCTGGCCTCTATGACCGCCCCAGCGGCTGCCTGTTCGCACCCCGCTGCGCTTACGCGGTTGATAGCTGCCGGGCGCAGCGACCGCCGCTGCGGGCATGGCAAGCGGGCATGGTGCGCTGCCAGTTCCCGCTCAGTGGGCAACCCAAATCTCATTTTGCCGACCTGCCACGCGCAGATCAGGCGCCTGCGGGAGTGGCCCCATGAGCGCACCCCACAAACAAGCGGGCGCGCCCGACATGCCCGTGGTCGTTGCCAAGGACCTGCGC
This sequence comes from uncultured beta proteobacterium, assembly GCA_963784775.1. Taxonomy (GTDB): domain Bacteria; phylum Pseudomonadota; class Gammaproteobacteria; order Burkholderiales; family Burkholderiaceae_C; genus Rhodoferax. The sequence continues at coordinate 106,261 of CAWAST010000010.1, forward strand.
CAGGTTTACCGGATTGGCCGCGGATTCATGCGCCAGGCCGACCATTTGCAGGCGGTGGGGGGCGTGTCATTCACGATCCGTCCAGGCAAGACCATGGCGGTTGTGGGCGAATCAGGCTGCGGCAAATCCACTTTGGCGCGCATGGTCGCGCTCATCGAGAAACCCACCGCGGGTGAGCTCAAGCTCAACGGCGTGGACGTGGTTGCCGCCGACGAGTCCTCGCGCCACGCGCTGCGCCGCACGGTGCAGTTGGTGTTCCAGAACCCCTATGGCTCCCTGAACCCGCGCAAGAAGATCGGCGCCATTCTGGAAGCACCGCTGGAGATCAACACCGAGTTGACAGCCTCAGAGCGTGCCGAGAAAGCCCGCGCGATGCTCAAAATGGTGGGCCTGCGCCCGGAGCACTACGACCGCTACCCCCACATGTTCTCGGGCGGGCAGCGCCAGCGTATCGCCATTGCACGCGCGCTCATGCTCAACCCCGCCCTGATCGTGGCCGATGAGCCCGTCTCGGCGCTGGATGTGTCCATTCAGGCCCAGGTCCTCAATCTTCTGGCCGATTTGCAGCGCGAGATGGGGCTGGCCTATCTGTTCATTTCCCACGATCTGGGTGTGGTTCGCCACATTGCACACGACCTGATGGTCATGTACCTGGGTCATGCCGTCGAGCAGGGCGAGAAGAAAACCATCTTCACCCAGCCACTGCACCCCTACACCCAGGCTCTTTTGGCTTCCACACCGGGCATCGCCGGCAGCGGCCCTGCCCAAAACCGCATTGTGCTCAAGGGCGAGTTGCCCTCCCCCTTGAATCCGCCCAGCGGTTGCGTTTTTTCAACACGCTGCCCCAATGTCACGGCACAATGCCGTGTGGAGCGTCCCGTGCTGCGCGAGCTTGCCGGTCGGCAGGTGGCGTGTCATGAGGCTGAACAATTTATCCAACCCGCTGCCCAGCAGCACTAACCCCCGAGGAGTCCAAGCGATGATCAAATCGAAAACAAATGCGCGACTGAAGCTGGCGGTCAAACGAACGGCCTTGTGCGCATTGGCGCTGCCCGCCCTGATGGCGCTCGCGCCTGTTTCGGCCAAAACACTGGTGTTCTGTTCTGAAGGAAGCCCTGAGAACTTCTACCCCGGCATCAACACCACCGGAACCTCTTTTGATGCCAGCGAGCAGATCTACGACAACATCGTCAAGTTTGAACGCGGCGGCACGAAAGTTGTGCCTGGCTTGGCCGAGAGCTGGACCATCTCCAAAGACGCGCTGGAATACACCTTCCACCTGCGCAAAGGCGTCAAGTGGCAATCCAACAAGAACTTCAAGCCTTCGCGCAATTTCAACGCCGATGACGTGCTGTTCATGATCGATCGTCAATGGATCGAGACCGATCCGTACTTCAAGGTCACCAGCTCCAACCACGCCTATTTCGGCGACATGGGCATGCCCAAGTTGCTCAAATCGGTCGAAAAAATCGACGACTACACCGTCAAATTCGTCTTGAACAAGCCAGAGGCGCCCTTCCTGTCTGACCTGGCCATGCAGTGGGCCGGCGTTCAGTCCAAGGAATACGCCATCGCCATGCTCAAGGCCGGCACCCCTGAAAAAATCGACCAGGAACCCGTGGGAACTGGTCCGTTCATGCTGGTCCAGTATCAAAAAGACGCAATCATCCGCTACAAGGCCAATCCCGACTACTGGGCCGGTAAAGCCAAGATTGATGATCTGATCTTCGCGATCACACCCGACGCGTCGGTGCGCTGGGCCAAGCTGCAAAAGGGTGAGTGCCATGTCATGCCCTACCCCAACCCGGCTGATCTGCCCGCGATGCGCAAGGACGCCGACGTCGCCGTTCTGGAGCAGCCCGGCCTCAATGTGGGCTACTTGGCCTACAACACCACAAAGAAGCCGTTTGATGACGTTCGCGTGCGCAAGGCCGTCAACATGGCCATCAACAAAAAAGCCATCGTCGATGCGGTGTACCTCGGAACCGGCATTCCCGCCACCAACCCGATTCCGCCGAGCATGTGGTCTTACAACAAGTCCATCAAGGACGATGCGTTTGACCCGGCAGCAGCCAAGAAACTGCTGGCAGCGGCCGGATTGCCAGACGGTTTCTCGACCGACCTGTGGGCCATGCCCGTACAGCGTCCCTACAACCCCAACGCCCGTCGCATTGCCGAGTTGATGCAGGCGGACCTGGCCAAGGTTGGCATCAAAGCTGAAATCAAGAGCTTTGAGTGGGGCGAGTACCGCAAGCGCATGCAGGCTGGCGAGCACCAGATGGGCATGTTGGGCTGGACTGGTGATAACGGCGACCCAGACAACTTCCTCAACACCCTGCTCGGATGCAGCGCGGCCAAATCCAACGGCTCGAACGTCGCCAAGTTCTGCTATCAGCCGTTTGAAGATCTGGTGCAAAAGGCCAAGTTGGTGACCAACACCGCCGAGCGCACCAAGCTTTATGAAAAAGCCCAGGTGATCTTCAAGGAGCAAGCTCCCTGGTTCACCATTGCCCACGCGGTGCAGCTCAAGCCCGTGCGCAAGGAAGTCATCGACTTCAAACTCAGCCCGTTTGGCCGCCACACCTTCTACGGCGTGGACATCAAACAATAAGCGCCCCTGGCGTCAGTCAAAAAGGCCGGTGTGAACCGGCCTTTTTTTGTTTTTGAAGGGGTTTGATAACGCGATTGGCTGTTGACTTCCAGCGCCGGTTTAGACACAAAGCCGACAGCCAAATTTCCTGACAACGGTCATACAAATCACTGGATTTTGTGTTTTAACGTTCGAGCTAAGCGGGCGACGACGGCAGGCCGCCAGGCCCGGGATGGTGAAAATGTACCGCGTACCACCAGCCCGGGCCTGGTGGCCTGCTGTTGGCGCTCCGCTTGAGCGAGGGGTTAGGCATCGCCGTGCGCGGGCCGAACGCGATAGGTACGCATGGCCGACGCCACCTGCGACTCTTCGGTGGTCTCGGCGGCGTATAGCCGATAGCTTGGAGCAAGGATTGGCTCCACTGCCACGGCCTGGACGACCAGCACACTGTGAATCTGGAACCGAGGACCAGCCTTGGCTGCCAGTGGCGTGGACCAGATTGGGAACTCCGGGTCTTGCCTGCCCACGTTCCGTGCGATGCCGATCACCTTGAAGCCCTTCTGAACGAAAACATCGACGAAGCTGACACACACGCGAGGGTTGGCTCCGATGTTGCGTACGCTTTTCGGTGACGCGATGTTTGCGATGACAAGGTGATTCGAATCGAAGCCAGCGAAGATTTCCTTCGGCGAGACGTTCGGCTGGCCAACTTCGTCGACAGTTGCCAACCAGCAGAGGACGCTGCGAGTGGCGGATTCCTGGACTTCGGGTGAAAGCATGGGGACAGCGATAGTTGGTTTTGCGATGCCTAACGTAATGTCCAGAGCATACCTTGCTCTATAAGTTGGACGTTGCTCCATAAGTTGGCCATGAAATCCTCCTGAAAACGGCTTGCAGCCTTGTTATTTGCCATGTATGCTGTACAAACATACAGTTATAATTTTTCCATGAAACCCGGCAACCCTCCACTGCAATCCGTCCGTGTGCTGGATCAGTTGCGTGAGCGCATTCGGTACATGCACTATAGCCTCAGCACCGAGCAAGTTTATGTGTATTGGGTGCGTTTTTTCATTCGCTGGTCGGCTCGCGACGGCGGCATGCGCCATCCGCGCGAAATGGGTGCTGCCGATGTGGAAGCATTTCTCACCATGTTGGCCACCCAGCGCAAGGTTTCTGCCTCCACCCACAACCAGGCTTTGAGTGCCATTTTGTTTTTGTACCGAGAGGTGCTGGGCGTGGCATTGCCCTGGCTTGACAACGTCAACCGGCCCACGCAAAAGCGGCGCATTCCCAGCGTGCTGACCAAAGACGAAGTGGCAGGCTTGCTTGCACATACAGATGGGCCAGCCGCGCTCGTCGCACGCCTGCTGTATGGCACTGGCATGCGGCTGATGGAGGGCATGCGCCTGCGCATCAAAGACGTGGACTTTGACCGCCAAGTCATCATCGTGCGCGATGCCAAACGCGGCAAAGACCGCGTTGTGATGCTGCCGCGTTCGCTGGAACCGGCCCTGCGCTTGCAGATGCTTGCGGCGCGCGCGCAGTGGGAAGCTGATCGACAGGCGCAGCGGGGCGGCGTCGAGACACCGCATGCGCTGGAGAAAAAATACCCCAAGGTTGGCTACACGTGGGGATGGTTCTGGATGTTTCCCTCGCCCACTCTGTCGATTGACCCGCGCAGTGGTGTAGAACGCAGACACCACTTGTACGAAGACCGGGTTCAGCGCGCACTCAAAAAGGCCGTGCCACTGGCGGGAATTTGTAAACCGGTCTCGGTTCACACGCTGCGTCATTCGTTCGCCACGCATCTGCTGCAAGCTGGCACCGACATCCGAACGGTTCAAGAGTTGTGGGGCACAGCGACGTTTCAGCCACCATGATTTACACCCACGTTCTCAAGGTGGCTGCAGGTGGCACGGCCAGTCCGCTGGATGCACTCAGTAGCCCAACTTGGTGACGGGCCGCTTACGCAGCCCACCTGACACTCATCGTCGAAACTTTTCACTCAAGTCGCCGCGGGCCGCAGCGTGATTCGTTGCCCCACTCCCAGCGCCGCGCCCACGCTCAGCAGCAGAACCGCGGCCGCACCGAACAGCGTGGCACCGTACCAGCCGCGATCCATGAACGTGCCAAAAATAAGTGGAGAGAGGGCAAAGCCGACGTCCAATCCGGAATAAACGAGTCCATAAACCCGGCCTGTCGCGCCTTTCGGCGTCGCTTTTTTAATCATCATGTCGCGCGAAGGCCCGCCAATACCCACGGCAAAACCCGTGGCGGCCAGCACCGCCATTGTTCCGGTGCCACCCAAAAGACCCGTGGCGCACAGGGCCAGCAGCGCGGCTCCCACGCTCATCGCAACGGCCACCACCCGGTCGCTGTCCGAGCGCCGCACAGCAACAAAGCCGCCCACAAACATGCCCAGCGCCCCGCACAGCATGTAGGCCGTCAACGTGAGGGTTGCCGCCTCGAAGCTGACGCCATGCATGGCCTTGAGGATGGAGGCCGAAAAACTCTGCACCACGGCCAGCGTCATGGTCGAGAGCATGAAAAATGCAAAACACCACCAAACCACCGGCAGCTTCATGAAGGCCATGCCGTGCTCGGCGTTCGCGTGCTCGTCGGTGGCAGCGGCTTGTGTGCGCAGCTTGTCGCGCTGCGCCAGCAGCAATGCAATAACGCCAACATACATGACTGCCGCAGCCAGATAGGCTGTGCGCCAGCTGTACAGGCTGCTCACGGTGACCAAAAAGACGGGCGCCAGGGCCCACCCGAGATTGCCCGTGAGGCCATGCGCACTGAAGGCATGGCCCAGCCGGGCCCCGGAGACGCGCTGGTTGAGGATGGTGAAGTCAACCGGGTGAAAGGTGGCATTGCCCAAGCCCGCCAAACCCGCGGCCAGCAGCAAGCCGCCATAGCCGGTGGCCATCGAGGCTGCCACGCAGGCCAGCACAAACAGGCCCAGCGCCGAAAAAAGCATGGGACGGGCTCCAAGCCGGTCCACGGCAAACCCGGCACTGGCCTGTCCCAACCCGGAGACCACAAAAAAGGTGGTCATCAAGAGGCCGAGCTGCGAGTAGCTCAACCCGAACTCCGTCATGAACACCGGAAACAACGGGGGCAACAACAGGTGGGCAAAGTGTGAACTGGCATGCGCCAAGCCGACCAGGGCGATGATGGCAGCGTCTTGCCGCAAAGGGGTCGGTTGGGCGAGGGGAAGTGTGGTGCTGGACATGGCGTCTATGGTATGCGAAGGTGGTGCAGCTTGTTGCCAGAGCGACATCATGCGGTTTTTATAGGAAAAATTGACCTCTAGCCCCCGTCCAATAGGCGCATACAGCTATTCTAAATATAGCTAATGAGTCGCGAATTTGACGCAGAATTGAACCAATCCAGCCGGGCGCACCCTCAGTCGCGCAGGCTTCACAAACAGCTCAAACCCTTCATCACCTGAGCAAACTGCCACGCCAACTCAAGATCGGGTTGGCCGTCGGACACGGCCTGCCCCGCCACAAACACCTGCTTGAAACCGGCATCGGGGCTGGAAAACACCAGTGCGTCGAGCACGTGGTCATCGGGCACGCCCACAAGTGCATTCGACTGCGAATCGAGCACCAGAAAATCGGCCCGGTTGCCGATGGCAATGCCGCCCAGAGGCTGCCCGCTGGCCGCTCTTCCCCCTGCCAGTGCGCCCTCAAACAGCGCCGCGGCGGTGCTCGCCGCACCACCGGGCACCGCAGCAACATTGCGGCGGCGTACGGTTAGACGCTGCGAATACTCCAGCAGCCGCAGTTCCTGCGTCCAGCAGCGGGTGACGTGGCTGTCCGACCCGATGGACCAGTTGCCGCCCACCGCGCTCAAGCCGGGGTAGTCAAACACGCCGTCACCCAGGTTGGCCTCGGTGCTGGGGCAAATGACCACCGAGGCGCCACTGCCGGCCACGGCCCGCAACTCCGCTGGCGTGGTGTGGGTGGCGTGCACCAGATTCCAATGCCTGTTGACGGCCAGATGGTCCATCAGCCACTCCACCGGGCGCTGGCCGGTGTGGGCCAGGCAATCGTCCACCTCCTGGGTCTGCTCGGAGATGTGAATGTGCACCGGCAGCGCCGCTGCCGCAGCAAAGGCGGCCAGCTCCTTGACGGCCGCTGGCTCAACCGCCCGCAGGGAATGCAGGGCCACCCCGACGTTGACCGCGCCCGCAGACTGCGTTTGCCGTTGCACGCTCTCCACCAGATGGGCAATGCCGTCGGGTGTGCAGGCAAACCGGCGTTGATCCTCGCGCAGACCGCCTGCATCAAAGCCGCTGCGCCGGTACAGCGCGGGCAGCAGGGTGAGCCCCATGCCCACGCGCTGCGCCGCACGCACCAGCGCCAGTGACATCTCCAGCGGGTCTGCATACGGCCTGCCGTCCACCGCGTTGTGAAGGTAATGAAACTCGCACACCTGCGTGTAGCCGTTGGCCAGCAATTCGGCATACAAGAATGCCGCAATAGCCTCCAGCTGATCGGGCGTGATTCGGTTGGCCAGCCGGTACATGGCATCGCGCCAGCTCCAGAAATCGTCGCTGGCCGCCACGCCCACGGGACCGATGCGCTCGGTAAGACCGGCCATGGCCCGCTGAAACGCATGACTGTGAGCGTTGACCAGCCCGGGCAGCACCGGGCTATCCAGCACGGTGGCGCCCTTGCGGTCGGCCTGCGGCACATCGGTTTGCACGCCTGACCACAGCCCAGCGACATCGACCGACAGCAGTACGTTGCTCGCCCAGGTGCCCTGCACCCAAGCCTGCGCGGCAAAGAAAGTCTTGTTGCTATTTTTCATAGAGGGCGCAGCAGGCTGCAATGGCGCTTTTAAGCATGGTCTTGAGCAGTGGCCGGATTGCCGCCGCCCTTTGTGGGTCAAATTCGAACGGCGTGGCTTCCTGCATGTACAGGTTCTGGCACATCTCCAGTTGCACCGCATGCACGTGGTCGGCCGGGGAGCCATAGCGGCGGGTGATGTAGCCACCCTTGAATCGCCCATTGAGCACGTGGCTGACGTGGCCATCCTGTACGCAAGCCTGCACCACGGCGGCGGCGATGGACGCGTGGGCGCTGGCGCCGTCGGCGGTGCCAATGCTCAAGGCCGGCAGGGTGCCCTCAAACAACCAGGGAATGCGCGAGCGAATGCTGTGGGCGTCCCACAAGAGCGCGTAGCCATGAATCGATTTGATTCGCTGCAACTCGGCGGCCAGGGCCGTGTGATAGGGCATCCAAAACGCTTCGCCGCGGCGTGCACACTCGGGCGCGGTGGGATCCTGGCCTGGCAAATACAGCGCCTCGCCGGTGAAAAAACGCGTCGGGCACAGCTCGGTATTCGATGCGCCGGGGTACATGGGGGCGTTGTCCAGCGGGCGATTGAGGTCGATCACATAGCGCGAAGTGCGCGGCATCAGGACGCTGGCACCGAGCTCCGGCAAAAAGTCGTAGAGCTGGTCCAGATGCCAGTCGGTATCTTCCACCGCCAGCGCACGCGGCACGTAGGCGCGGCGCAACTCAACCGGAATGTCGATGCCGATGTGCGGCATGCTGACCAAAAGCGCTGAGCTGCCGCGCCCCAGGGTGTAGGTCATCGTGGCTTTCCTTCAAAAATCACCTGCTTGCAGGGGTTGGCCCCGAAAGCGTAGCTCAGCTGGGCCGGGCTGTGCACATCCCACAGCACAAAGTCGGCACGCTTGCCCGCCGCCAAGATGCCCCGGTCCGGCAAGCCCAAGGCTTGCGCCGCGCGACGCGTCACGCCGGCCAGCGCCTCATGCGGGGTGAGCCGGAACAGCGTGCAGGCCATGTTGAGCATCAGCAGAATCGAGCTGCAGGGCGAACTGCCCGGATTGCAATCGGTGGCAATCGCCATGGGCACGCCAAGGCAGCGCAGCAATTCAATCGGCGGCACTTTGGTTTCGCGCAGAAAATAAAACGCCCCCGGCAACAGCACGGCCACCGTGCCGGCCCGCGCCATCGCCTGCGCACCCTGGGGTGACAACCACTCCAGGTGATCGCAGCTCAGGGCTTGAAACCTCGCTGCCAACTCTGCGCCGCCACTGTCGCTAAGTTGCTCGGCGTGCAGCTTCACGGGCAAGCCCAGTTCGCGGGCCAGCGTGAACACCCGCGCCACCTGCTCTGGCGTGAACGCGATGCGCTCGCAAAATGCATCGACGGCATCGACCAGGCCTTCTGCATTCAGCCCAACCAGCATGCGCAGTACTTCGTCCAGATACTCGTCGGGACGCCCGGCAAACTCTGCGGGCAGCGCGTGCGCGCCCAGAAAAGTGGTGCGAATGGCCACCCGATGCTGCTGCCCGAGCTCACGCGCCACCTGTAGGCACTTGCGCTCGTGCGTCAGCGCCAGCCCGTAGCCCGATTTGATCTCCAGTGTGGTGACGCCCTCCTCCAGCAGGCGCTGCAATCGCACCGCGCTTTGGCTCCGGAGCTCCTGGGCACTGGCCCCGCGTGTCGCCTGCACGGTGGCTGCGATGCCGCCGCCCTGTCGGGCAATGTCTTCATAGCTGGCGCCGTTGAGGCGTTGCTCGAATTCACTGGCCCGGTCTCCGCCATAGACCAGATGCGTGTGGCAATCGATCAGCCCGGGCGTGATCAGCGCGCCGCCGCAGTCATGGCGCCCCTCGCATTGGGCGAGCAGTTCAGGAGGCACGTCACGGCGCGCGCCGACCCATTGAATGGTGGACCCGTGCACCACCAGCGCACCGTCTTCGATCAGACCATAGGGTGTGGCACTGTCGGCACGCATGGTCGCCAACGAGCAATGGCTCCACAGTTCAAGTGTCATGCATCAATCTCCATCCACAAGGCATCAAGGCTTTCAATCTGCGTCGACGTCCCTGCAGGCACGGCCTGCCACGCCAGGCTGTGCGGCTTAAGCTCCAAAACATCGTGATCAAATTGCACTCTAGCCCTCGTTGATATTGCATAGATAGCTACTGTTTTAGGAGCAGTCAGAACTTGCTCCAGGCTGCCTCTCACTCGCAGCATCTTCGTCGATGCTTCGGCGCGGCGCACCATCAGGTTGAAGTCCTGCGTGGCGCCATCGATCAGCTGGCACTGCACAGGGCTCGCTCCGTCAAACTCGAAGGGCTCGCTCTCACAGGTCAAGCGGCGCACCCCGCCTGCCACGTCCAGCGTGACGCCCTCACCGCCGAGCACGGCAAACCAGCGCTGCATCCCCTCAAAGGTAGAGAACGGCCCGTTTTGACTGATCTGCGCCACCGACATGCGCCAAGTCCACTCGGGCGTCCCCTTTGGCCAAACGACAAGTTCGCGGGTCACGCCACCACCGTTGCGCCAGAGGCTGGCGGCAACTTCGCTCAATTGAACCAGATTCCAGCTCATAACTGAAACTGCCCACTGAAGCTGTAGCGGGCACCCGGGTAGACCAGCCGCACCCGGCTGGCCACAACAGCCCCGCTGACCGTGCGCCGCGTCATCATCAGGCAGGGCTCGCTGCGCTTGATGCCCAGCCATTTGGCCTGCTGCGGCTCAGGCACAACAGCCTCGATGGTGTAGTTCGCCTCCGTCAAGGGCGCGTGCTCCAGCAGGTAGCGTGTGGGCGTGATCGCAGAGAAATCAGCCTGCAGAAAATTGGGTGCCGCAAGCGGATTGACATAGCGATCCTCCAGCTGGATGGGCTGCCCATCCTCGCAATGCACCAGCACGGTGTGAAACACCTCGGCACCCGTTGCCAAGCCAAGGATCTGCGCCAGAACGACCTCTGCGCTCACGGATTCGAGCTTGAGAACCTGGCTGCTGTGCGCATGGCCACGCTCCAGAATTTCTTCATGAATGTCACGCACCACCAGCTGGCTGGAGATGCGATGCAGCTGCGCCACCACCGTCCCCGAGCCCTGCACGCGCGTCACCAGCCCTTCGACGGCCAGCTCCTTGACCGCGCGGTTGACCGTCATGCGGCTGACGCCAAACTGTTGCTGCAATTCGGCTTCACTGGGCACGGCGTCACCGGGCCGCCAAGCCCCGGCGTTGATCCGGGCCTTCACGAAGGCCTTGACCTGTTCGTAGGCCGGTAGTTGATGAGTCTTCACTTGGGGCATGACGCGTGTGTTTTTCGGGCTCAGGGTTTTCCCCGTATTGTACAAGTTGTATAGACAACTATACTATCCGCACAAACCCTTAATTGCACACACTGACACCAGAGCCCGATCATGTCCAACCTTTCACGCTCACGTTTTCCCGACAGCCAAGCCCGCCCGGTCCGCGCGCCGCGTGGCACCGCCCTCACCTGCGCCAACTGGCAAATCGAAGCAGCCTACCGCATGCTGCAAAACAACCTCGACCCCGAAGTGGCCGAGAACCCGGATGAGCTGGTGGTGTACGGCGGCATTGGCAAGGCGGCGCGCAACTGGGCCTGCTTTGATGGCATTCTCGATTCCCTGCGCAAGCTCCAGCCCAACGAGACGCTGCTGGTGCAAAGCGGCAAGCCGGTGGGCGTGTTTCGTACCCATGCCGATGCGCCACGGGTGCTGATCGCCAATTCAAACCTGGTGCCCAAATGGGCCAACTGGGAGCATTTCAACGAACTCGACCGCAAGGGCCTGATGATGTACGGCCAGATGACGGCGGGCAGCTGGATTTACATTGGCTCGCAAGGCATCGTGCAAGGCACTTACGAAACTTTCGTGGAAGCCGGTCGCCAGCACTTCAACGGCGATCTGACCGGGCGCTGGGTGTTGACCGCAGGCCTGGGGGGCATGGGCGGCGCGCAGCCACTGGCCGCCACCTTTGCTGGCGCCTGCTCACTGAACATCGAGTGCCAGCAAAGTTCGATCGACTTTCGTCTGCGCACCCGCTATGTGGATGAACAAGCCACCGATCTGGACGACGCCCTGGCCCGCATCGCCAAGTACACGGCAGAGAAGAAAGCTGTGTCCATAGCCTTGTGCGGCAACGCCGCGGACATCGTGCCCGAACTCGTCAAGCGCGCCAAGGCCGGTGACATCCGCCCCGACATCGTGACCGACCAGACCTCGGCCCACGACATCATCAACGGCTATTTGCCTTCGGGCTGGAGCGTGGAACGGTGGAAAGCCGCGCAAAAAGACCCGAGCCAACATGCTGCGCTGACGCAGGCCGCCGGACAATCCTGCGCCGTGCATGTGCAAGCCATGCTGGAGTTTCACGCCATGGGCATTCCGACGGTGGACTATGGCAACAACTTGCGCCAGGTGGCCAAGGACTTTGGCGTGACCAACGCCTTTGACTACCCCGGCTTCGTGCCGACCTACGTGCGCCCGCTCTTTTGCCGGGGCGTGGGCCCCTTCCGCTGGGTGGCCTTGAGCGGCGATCCGCGAAGATATCAAAAAGACCGACGCCAAGATGAAAGAGCTGTTCCCGCACAACGCGGGCCTGCATCGCTGGCTGGACATGGCGCAGGAGCGCATCGCCTTCCAGGGCCTGCCCGCGCGCATTTGCTGGATCGGTCTGGGCGAGCGGCATCTGGCCGGTCTGGCGTTCAACGAGATGGTCAAAAGCGGCGAGCTCAAGGCCCCCATCGTCATTGGCCGCGACCACTTGGACAGTGGTTCGGTGGCCTCGCCCAACCGCGAGACCGAAGCCATGAAAGACGGCAGCGACGCTGTGAGCGACTGGCCACTGCTCAACGCGCTGCTCAACACCGCCAGTGGCGCCACCTGGGTCAGCCTGCACCACGGCGGCGGGGTGGGCATGGGGTATTCCCAGCACTCCGGTGTCGTGATTGTTTGTGACGGCACGCCCGAAGCCGCAGAGCGCCTTGAACGCGTGTTGTGGAACGACCCGGCCACCGGTGTCATGCGCCACGCCGACGCGGGCTACGAAATTGCCGAAAACTGTGCCCGTGAGCACGCCCTGAACCTGCCCATGAAAGCCCACTAACATGTCCAACCCTCTCACCCTTGCGCCCGGCCACTTCACCCTGGAGCAATTGCAATCCATTCACACTGAAGTGGTGCAACTGACGCTACCCCAGGCCAGCTGCGACGTCATTCGAGCCAGCCAGCAAGTGGTGCAACGCGCCGCCGATGGCGACGCTCCGATCTATGGCGTCAACACCGGCTTTGGCAAGCTCGCCAACCAGCGCATCAGCAAGGCCCAACTGGAGACCCTTCAACTCAACCTGATTCGCTCACACAGCGTGGGCGTGGGCGCACCGCTGGCGCCCGAAGTGGTGCGGCTAATGCTCGCGCTTAAGGCGGCCAGCCTGGCGCGTGGATACTCCGGCGTGCGCGAAGTGGTGATCGACACCCTGCTGGCGGTGCACAACGCGGGCCTGGTGCCCTACATTCCGTCGCAAGGCTCGGTGGGTGCCTCGGGCGATCTGGCGCCGCTGGCGCACATGACGCTGGCACTGATTGGCGAAGGCGACATGCTGCAGGACGGCCAGCGCATCCCGGCCGCAAAGGCCCTGCAACAGGCAGGCATTGCACCCTTGACACTCGGTGCCAAGGAAGGCCTGGCGCTGATCAACGGCACCCAGACCTCAACTGCCCTGGCGCTGCATGCGCTGTTCAGCTTTGAACCCGTGTTGGAAGCTGCGCTGGTGATCGGCGCACTGACGGTGGACGCGGCGCGCGGCAGCGATGGTCCGTTTGACCCGCGCATTCACGCCCTGCGCGGCCAACCAGGCCAGATCGACGTGGCCGAGTACTACCGGGCACTGCTCAAAGGCAGCGCCATTCGCCACTCGCACCTGGACGGCGATGACCGTGTGCAAGACCCCTACAGCCTGCGCTGCCAACCCCAGGTGGTGGGCGCCTGCCTGGATCAACTGCGCCACTGCGCTCAAGTGCTGCTGCGCGAGGCCAATGCGGTGACCGACAACCCGCTGGTGTTCGCGCAAGACGGGGCAATGGATCTGGCGCTGGGCCGCCCCAAGCCAGATCAAGTCCCCCCGGGGGGCAGCGACCCTGGGGAGCGTGGGGGCTGCATGATCTCTGGCGGAAACTTTCACGCCGAACCGGTCGCGCTGGCCGCCGATGGCATGGCATTGGCAATTGCCGAAGTGGGCGCGATTGCCGAGCGCCGCATCGCCATGCTGATCGACAGCAGTGTCTCGCGCCTGCCCGCCTTCCTGACAGCCGATGCCGGGCTGAACAGCGGCTTCATGATCGCCCACGTGACCGCTGCTGCGCTGGCCTCGGAAAACAAGTCGCTGGCCCACCCCGCCAGCGTGGACAGCCTGCCCACCAGTGCAAACCAGGAAGATCACGTGTCCATGGCCACGTTCGCGGCGCGGCGCCTGCAGGCCATGATCAGCAATACTGCCAATATTCTGGGCATCGAGTTGCTGGCCGCGGCGCAGGGCATTGAGTTTTTGCGGCCCCTGGCCAGCTCGCAGGCTCTGGAGCAGGCCCACGCGCTCCTGCGTGAGACGGTGCCCGCGATGGCGCAGGACCGCTTTTTAGCCCCGGACATCGAGCACGCCACGACGCTGGTGCGCCACGGTGCGCTGTCACGCATCTTCCGCACGCTGAGCGGTTTGCCGCCGCTGTGGATTGCGGCCTGACGCGACCGTCAATTCAATCTGGGAGGGTCGGCCTACCGGGTCGTGGTCACACCGGGCTGGGAGCTTGGGCGGCCGAGCGTTCTGCTCCGTGTCCGCCGGCCTGCGGCCTCCCCTTTTTTCACCTGCGCAGAACGCTCCGCCGCCCAGAGTCCTAAATTCTCTCCACGATCGAGGCGCCGGCCTGAACCACAAAACTGGCCAGGGTCTCAATCCGGGTGTCCTGGCGAGTCACGTCGTCCACCACCCGAAGCGTGGTGGTGAGACGCTGCGGGATGAACTCGGCCACGCCGTAGCCCCGGCGCTGCGCATCCGCATAAATAAAGTGCAGGTTCTCGGCCAGCCGGTCGGCCGTCTTGGCGTTGGTGCCGGAGTGCGAACTGATGCTGGTGCCACAAAACTCAACGCCCACATTGGCGCTGCCCGGATCGGCATAGTCGGCCTTGACATGGCCGACCCAGTTTTGATGGACGTCACCGCCCAGAATCACCGGGTTGGCTACGTGATGTTGTGCCAAGGCTTTGGTCAAGCGGGTCCGAGCGGCGGGGTAGCCATCCCAGCCGTCGTTCGACAGCGTTTGTCCCGGACCACGCTTGACATCGCGCTGGCCAAACAGCGTTGACTGCCCGATCACATTCCAGCATGACTCGCGGGTCTGGGGGCCTGCGAACTCCCGCTCCAGCCAGCGCTCCTGCTCAGTGCCCAGGATGCTGCGTGCAGGGTCGTTCCACTGCGGGCAATGGGCGGGATTGAGGGCACTCGACCCCAACGCACCGTCCTTAGTGCAGGCCTGGGGATCCTTGTATTGGCGGGCATCGAGCAGGTACAGGCTGGCCAGGCGCCCAAACTGAAGGCGTGCGTAAATGCGCATCTCGGCGCCAGTCAAGAGCCCCTGCAAACCCTGGGTCAGGGCGGAAGATCGAATTGGCATGTGCTCGTAGTACGCCTGATAGGCCGCAGCCCGACGCGCCAGAAAATCTGCCGGCGAGGACGGGTCGGTAAACCCGCTGTTGCCGGGCGTACGACCCGCATAGTCGTTCTGCACCTCATGGTCATCCCAGGTCATGAGCCAGGGACAGGCCGCATGCATAGCCTGCAGGTCCGGATCGCTCTTGTAGAGGGCGTAGCGTTGGCGATAGTCGTCCAGACCCACCACCCACCCACCCGATGGCACGCGAACTTTGCTCCGGGTGCCGGGATACTCATAGATGTAGTCGCCCAAAAACATCACCGCATCGAGGTTTTCAGCCCGCATGTGGCGCCAGGCGGTGAAATAACCGTCCTCCCACTTCTGGCAGGATGCGTAAGCCAGTCGGAGCCGCGATGCCAGCGCCTCAGGCCTGGGAAATGTGCGTGTGCGCCCCACCGGGCTGACGGCGTCACCCGCGATGAACCGGTAAAAATACCAGCGATCGGGTTCCAGCCCGCTGATTTCCACGTGGACTGAATGCGCAAACGCGGGTTGGGCCAGCGCTTGACCGCTTTGCACCAAGCGGCTGAATTTGTCGTCGTGGGCCAACTCCCATCGAACCGTCACTGCCTCGCGAGCCAGGGCGCTAAGCCGCAACTCGGGCGCCAGCAGGCGGGTCCAAAGCACCACTGAATCGTGAGTGGGCGAGCCACTGGCCACGCCCAGGGCAAACGGATCGACGCCAAGGCGCGAACCACTGTGCCCGGTGCCTGGCAGGCACATTGCTGCGGCTCCAAGACCTGCCCGCTGAAGCAGCGCTCGGCGCGCGGGCGAGTGCCGGTCGCTCATTTTGAGGATGGGTGCACGGCGACGCTACCGCCAACCCGCGCAAAAGCGAAGGTTACGGCATCATCCACCGACTTTTCGATCGAATCGCGCTCGGGCGCTGCCAAGTAAAACAACATGTCGACATCATGAACAACGTAGCGCGGGGGCAATCGGTTTAGCGCAACGCAGGCCACGTCCGTGAACATGTCCGGCGTGAAACCGGGATAGGCGCCAGAGCGTCGCACCACCTCGTCAAACACCAGACGCTCAAAATAGTTGTGAACTTCCTCGAAATTGATCACCGCAACCCTTTCAATGCGACGCGGCCACCAGCCGAATCGTGCAGAACGTTAGCAGTTCCGACAGGGCTTGACAAGGCATACTTGTCCACATAATTTGATAGGCAAACCCTTAGAACCAGCTATGAATCTTGTAGCGCCCTACAATCTGCGTTATAGTTTACTGTCACACTGGAAACGCCGGGCGCCAAAATCAATTTCACGCCTTGTTTCAAACTCCAGTGAGCCGTTCAAGCCTTGAGGAGAGTCACAATATGAGTTCAAAAGAAAATGCCGCCGTCGGTCAACTTCTGGGTCTGCTGGAGTCACGGTACGCCATTCGGGTGCTGTGGGCCTTGCGGGACGGCCACGCGCAAACCTTCCGGTTGCTGCAAGACAGCGTAGGCGGCATTACCCCCAATACCCTGAACACTCGAATCAAGGAAATGCGCCAGGCCGGGCTGATCAATCACGGAAAAGAAGGCTACGTCGTGACTTCCCTTGGCGCAGACCTGCTCAAGCGACTGGGCGATATCCCGGCATTTGCCAACAAATGGGCCACCAGTCTGGCCAAAAAATCCGCCTGAACGCCCTGCGCCGTTGAGCCCTGACGAAAATCAGGGTTGGCAAATGAGCGCCCCTGGACGCTCCGTGGGGGGTCTCTTCCATTCGCTCTCGCTGGGTACGCCCTGAAATGTTGGGCGGGCGGGCCGTTGTCGCCCCGCTGGCATAATTACCGGTTTTTCCGGTTGCAGGCCTTGTCATACAGGCACAAATCGCTCATAAATTTATAGCAATCTCAAGGACACATCATGAACATGACTACCACCGCATCTGGACTGCAATTCAAAGACACTCTCGTCGGATCAGGCGCTACCGCCGCCAAGGGCCAAAACGTCACGGTTCACTACACGGGCTGGCTCTTCAACGACGGTGTCCAGGGCGCCAAGTTCGATTCCAGCCGGGACCGCAACGATCCCTTCGTGTTCTCGCTGGGCGCTGGCATGGTGATTCGGGGCTGGGACGAAGGCGTCACGGGCATGATGGTCGGCGGCACCCGCACGCTCATCATTCCTGCAGCGCTTGGCTACGGTGCCCGCGGTGCCGGTGGCGTAATTCCTCCCAACGCCACCCTGAAATTCGATGTTGAACTGCTGGGCGTGGCCCTCTGAGCCGTACAGATTGTCCTAAGTTCGGCCCACCGGCGGGGCCCGGTCGAACTCTGACCCTTGAATCGCCGGACAACGCCCCCAAGTTGGGGCGTGTCGTAATTGAATTTTCACCCAACCCTCATGTCTGAAACCAATCCACCCCAACCAGGTTCCACCCCACCCGCACCAAGCACGGCCACCACCGAGCTTTACCAGAGCGCCACGACGGCGCCCAATGTCGGCGCGGAGACCGATCCACTGGCACGGGCTCATGCCGAACTCTCAGAGTTGCAGGCCAAGAGCAGCGACCTCGCAGATCAGTTCCTGCGCGCCAAGGCCGAGGCCGAAAACGCCCGGCGTCGTGCTGAGGAGGATGTCTCCAAAGCCCGCAAATTCGCCGTGGAGAGCTTTGCCGAGAGCTTGCTGCCCGTGGCAGACAGTCTGGAAGCCGGATTGATCATCAAGGACGCCACTGCCGACCAGCTGCGTGAGGGCTCTCAAGCCACCCTGCGCCAGTTGCTCTCGGCCCTGGAACGCAACAAGGTCATCGCGATCAACCCGGCGGTGGGCGCCAAGTTTGATCCGCACCAGCACCAGGCCATCACTGTGGTGCCCTGCGAGCAGGAAGCCAACACCGTGGTCACTGTGCTGCAAAAAGGGTACTCCATTGCAGAGCGCATCCTGCGCCCCGCTTTGGTGACGGTCGCGGCACCAAAATAATCGCTTTGGACGCTTGAATATTTCAAGGTTGTCCGCAAGTCAAACACATCTGAAACGTCAAACTGTTGCGGGACAGGCCGCCAGCTGCCCAGGCAGACCCGCACTGTCCTTCACTACTTAAGGAAGAATCATGGGAAGAATCATTGGTATCGATCTGGGAACCACCAACAGTTGCGTGTCCATCATGGAGGGCAACACGCCCAAGGTCATTGAAAACGCTGAAGGCGCGCGAACCACGCCCTCGGTGATTGCTTACCAGGAAGACGGTGAGGTTCTGGTTGGCGCGTCAGCCAAACGCCAGGCTGTGACCAACCCGAAGAACACCCTGTACGCGGTGAAACGCCTCATCGGGCGCAAGTTCACCGAAAAAGAGGTGCAGAAAGACATCGATCTGATGCCTTACAAAATTACCGCCGCCGACAATGGCGACGCCTGGGTCGAGGTGCGTGGCAACAAAATGGCGCCCCAGCAGGTCAGCGCCGACATTCTGCGCAAAATGAAGAAGACGGCGGAGGACTACCTGGGTGAGCCCGTTACCGAGGCCGTCATCACGGTGCCTGCCTATTTCAATGACGCCCAGCGTCAGGCCACCAAGGACGCGGGTCGCATTGCCGGTCTGGAAGTCAAGCGCATCATCAATGAGCCGACCGCTGCGGCACTGGCCTTTGGCATGGACAAGAACGAAAAGGGCGACCGCAAAATCGCTGTTTATGACCTGGGTGGCGGCACTTTTGACGTTTCCATCATTGAAATCGCCGATGTCGATGGCGAGAAACAGTTTGAAGTGCTCTCCACCAACGGCGACACCTTCCTGGGCGGCGAAGACTTTGACCAGCGCATCATCGACTTCATCATCGCTGAGTTCAAGAAAGACCAGGGCGTTGATCTGGGCAAAGACGTGCTGGCCCTGCAGCGGCTGAAGGAAGCCGCCGAAAAAGCCAAGATCGAGCTCTCCAGCAGCGCGCAGACCGATATCAACCTGCCCTACGTGACCGCCGATGCGTCAGGTCCCAAGCACCTGAACATCAAGCTGACCCGCTCCAAACTCGAGTCGCTGGTGGAAGACCTGATCGAACGCACCATCGGACCCTGCCGTACCGCCATCAAGGATGCTGGCGTCAGTGTCTCAGATATCAACGACGTGATCATGGTCGGCGGCATGACGCGCATGCCCAAGGTCCAGGAAAAGGTCAAGGCCCTGTTCGGCAAAGAGCCGCGCAAGGACGTCAACCCTGACGAAGCCGTCGCCGTGGGCGCGGCGATTCAAGGCCAGGTCCTCTCAGGAGACCGCAAGGACGTGCTCTTGCTTGACGTCACGCCCCTGTCCCTGGGCATTGAAACCCTGGGCGGCGTCATGACCAAGATGATCACCAAGAACACGACCATCCCGACCAAGTTCGCTCAGACCTTCTCCACCGCCGATGACAACCAACCCGCCGTGACCATCAAGGTGTTCCAGGGTGAGCGCGAAATTGCTGCGGGCAACAAGATGCTCGGCGAGTTCAATCTGGAAGGTATTCCCCCGGCAGCGCGCGGTACTCCGCAGATCGAGGTGTCGTTCGACATCGACGCCAACGGCATCCTGCACGTGGGCGCCAAGGACAAGGGCACTGGCAAGGAAAACAAGATCACCATCAAGGCCAACTCGGGACTGACCGAGGCTGAAATTCAGCAAATGGTCAAAGACGCCGAACTCAATGCCGCCGACGACAAGAAGAAGCTCGAACTGGTGCAGGCCCGCAACCAGGGCGAAGCAAGTGTGCACAGCGTCAAGAAGAGCCTGACGGATTACGGCGACAAACTCGAAGCAGGCGAAAAGGAAAAGATCGAGGCCGCGATCAAGGAGCTTGAAGACGCGCTCAAGGGTGATGACAAGACCACCATCGACGAAAAGAACACGGCCTTGATGAATGCCAGCCAGAAACTGGGCGAGAAAATGTACGCCGATATGCAGGCCAAGGAAGCGGCCCAAGGCGGTTCGGCCAACGAGCAGGCCAATGCGGGTTCGGCGGGTGCGCAGGCAGAGCATGCGCCAGCAGACGACAACGTCGTCGACGCAGAGGTCAAGGAAGTCAAGAAGGACTAAGCGCTTGCGCTGACAATGTTGAAACGCGCCGCGTTGAACACTTAGAGGTTCAACGCGGCGTTGTTGCTGAAACCGGGCACTGAAAAACAATGGCAAAAAGAGACTACTACGACGTTTTGGGTGTTCCCAAGAACGCCTCGGATGAGGAAATAAAGAAGGCCTATCGCAAGCACGCGATGAAGCACCACCCTGACCGCAATCAGGGCGATGCGGCCAAAGTGGCCGAGGAAAAATTCAAGGAGTCCAAGGAAGCCTACGAAATGCTGTCGGACCCGCAAAAACGCGCGGCCTATGACCAGCATGGCCACGCCGGGGTCGATCCGAACATGCGCGGCGGCCCGGGCGGCGAAGGCTACGGCGGCTTTGCCGAGGCCTTTGGCGACATCTTTGGCGACATGTTTGGCCAGCAACGCGGCCGCGCTGGTGGCGGGCGCCAGGTTTTCCGGGGTGCCGATCTGAGCTACGCCATGGAAGTCACGCTCGAAGAAGCGGCGCGCGGCAAGGACGCCCAGATCCGAATTCCGAGTTGGGAAGCCTGTGACGTGTGCCACGGCAGCGGCGCCAAACCCGGTACCCAGGCCAAGACCTGCGGCACCTGCGCGGGCTCAGGCTCGGTGCAGATGCGCCAGGGCTTCTTCAGCGTTCAGCAAACCTGCCCTACCTGCCGCGGCGCCGGGCGCGTGATTCCCGACCCTTGCACGGCCTGCCATGGCCAGGGCAAGATCAAGAAACAAAAGACCCTGGAAGTGAAGATTCCGGGCGGCATCGACGGCGGCATGCGCATTCGCAGCGCGGGCAACGGCGAACCGGGCACCAATGGTGGCCCACCCGGAGACCTGTACATCGAGATTCGCCTCAAAAAGCACGATATCTTCGAGCGCGACGGCGACGACATTCATTGCACGGTGCCCATCAGCATCATCACTGCCACACTGGGTGGCGAGATTGATGTACCCACGCTGGACGGCAAGGCTGCCATCGACATTCCTGAAGGCACGCAGACCAACAAACAGTTTCGTTTGCGCGGCAAGGGCATCAAGGGCGTACGGGCCAGTTACCCGGGCGATCTGTACTGCCACATCCTGGTGGAAACCCCGGTCAAACTCACCGAACATCAACGCAAACTGATGCGCGAGCTCGACGACTCACTGAAAAAAGGTGGCGCCAAGCATTCCCCCAGTGCGGACAGTTGGACCAACCGGCTAAAAAGTTTTTTTAGTTGATTGAAATCATCAGGCGCTCCGACAGGGCGTGCTAAATGGATGCCGCACAGTGGTTCAACTACTGTGCGGCATTTTTTATGGGCCATGAGCCAGGGGCCGCGAGCACGATAAGGAGTCCCAACCATGACAGTCACTATTTCCTTTCTGGGCGGCGCGGGAACCGTGACTGGCTCCAAGTACCTGGTGCGCCACGGTCAAGAGAGTCTGCTCGTGGACTGCGGTCTGTTTCAAGGTTACAAACCGCTTCGGCTTCGCAACCGGGAGCCGCTGCCGGTCGCTCCCGATCAGATTCATGCTGTCCTTCTGACGCATGCCCATCTGGACCACAGCGGCTATTTGCCGCTGCTGGTCAAAAATGGCTTTTCCGGCCCGGTCTACGCCACCAGCGGCACCCGCGATTTGTGCCGGATTCTGCTCCCCGACAGCGGACACATTCAGGAAGAGGATGCTGCCTTCGCCAACCGCCATGGATTTTCGAAGCACGCGCCCGCTTTGCCGCTGTACACCCGACAGGACGCGCTCGATTGTCTGCTCCGGATCAAAGCGGTTGGTCTGAACAAGACGGTTACCCCCTTGCCCGGCTGGAAAGCCACGTTTTCGACGGCCGGTCACATCCTGGGCGCATCCAGCATCCTCGTGGAGGTCGCCGGGCGACGCCTCCTGTTCTCGGGTGACCTGGGCCGCCCCGATGATCTCATCATGAACCCTCCCGCCAATGCGCCCCTCGCCAATACTGTATTAATCGAATCCACCTATGGAGACCGCGCGCACCCCAAGGAGGACGTACTGACCGAGTTGGCATCGCCCCTGAAGAAGCTCGCCAAGCGCGGCGGTGTGGCCGTGATTCCCGTATTCGCCGTGGGTCGGGCGCAAGCGCTGCTGCACGCCATTCACCAACTCAAGCTTCGCGGTGATCTTCCCCACGCCATGCCGGTCTTTTTGGACAGCCCGATGGCGGTACACAGCACGCATTTGTTCGAACAGCATCCGGAAGAGCACCGGCTCAGCGCAAAAGAAGCTCACGCGCTCACCCGCTGCGCCACCATGGTTTCCAGCACGGATGAGTCACGGGCTCTGGCCAAGCGACATGGCCCGATGATCATTTTGTCGGCCAGCGGCATGGCCACTGGGGGACGGGTGCTGCACCATCTGGCACTGTATGCAGGCAATCACCGCAACATGGTCATTCTGACTGGTTTTCAGGCGCCCGGCACCCGGGGCGCGGCACTGGCCAGTGGTGCGGCCTCGGTGCGCATCCATGGGCGCGATATTCCCGTCAGCGCTGAACTTGTGCAACTGCAGTCTGCCTCGGCCCATGCCGACGGCAACCAACTGCTGGCGTGGCTTCGCACCATGCCCCAGGCACCTGATCAGGTCTATGTGGTGCACGGAGAATTGGGAGCGTCAGACGAACTGCGCAAGCGCATCAAGCACGAACTGGGCTGGCGGGCCGTTGTCCCCGAGCATGGCTCGACTTGGCCCACTTGAGTTCGGAAACGAAAATGAACCCAACGCGGTTAACTTAGAAATCAAATTTCAGTATCCATGCCGACATCCCCAATGCAGCGCCAGTGGCTTTTGACCAAGCCACCCAGGCAGGCAACAGTAGAAATTGTGCCGGCCAGGTCTCAAGCGTCATGATGTTTACGTCCTACCCGGTTCTCTACTCTTTTCGTCGTTGTCCGTACGCGATGCGCGCGCGTTTGGCACTGCTGGCGAGTGCCCAGATGTGCGAACTGCGTGAGGTAGCACTTGGGCGCAAACCGCAAGCCATGCTGCAGGCATCGGTCAAAGGCACTGTGCCGGTGTTGGTGCTGCCCAATGGAGAGGTCGTGGACCAAAGTCTGGAGATTATGCTGTGGGCACTGCGCCGCCATGACCCTCAGCACTGGCTTCAATCTCACAACGCTGGGTTGCAGGACGACATGCAACTGATTGCGCAATGTGACAGTGAATTCAAGTTTCATCTGGATCGGTATAAATACCCCAACCGATTCGACCTGCGCTCTGGAAACGATCATCGGGACCAAGGCGCGGTATTTTTGGAGCAACTCAACACCAGGCTGGCGGGTCGGCATTGTTTGTCAGGTGACCGCGAGGGGCTGACAGATGCCGCCATCGCGCCCTTTGTCCGCCAGTTCGCCCACACCGACCCGACATGGTTCGCCAGCCAACCCTGGACCGCACTGCAAGCGTGGCTTACCACCTTTGAAAAGTCGCCAGCCTTTGCCCAAATCATGGAGAAACATGCCCCCTGGGGGCCTTCTCAGGCGCCGGTCCTATTCCCTGCCGTTACAGCAATCGTTCTCGTGCCTGGGCATACTCGCGCTTGAGCTGCACCACGTAATCGGCCGTGCTTTGAATTCTGTCGACTGCACCAATACCCTGGCCGCAGCCCCAGATGTCTTTCCAGGCTTTGGTGCGGTCGCCGCCGAAGTTCATCTTGCTGGGGTCGCTTTCGGGCAAGTGCTCGGGGTCCATGCCAGCGTTGCGGATGCTGGCGGCCAGGTAGTTGCCATGGACGCCCGTAAAGAGATTCGTGTAGACAATGTCGTCCGACGTGCTATCCACAATGGCCTGCTTGTAGTCCTGACTTGCTCGCGCCTCCAAGGTCGCAATGAAAGCCGAGCCGATATAGGCGAAGTCCGCGCCCATCGCCTGGGCCGCCAGGACCGCGCCGCCGGTCGATATCGCGCCACTGAGCACCAAAGGGCCGTCAAACCACTGGCGAATTTCCTGAACCAACGCAAACGGGCTCTTCACACCCGCGTGCCCGCCCGCGCCGGCGGCCACCGCAATCAGGCCGTCGGCACCCTTCTCTATGGCTTTGTGGGCGTGTTTGTTGTTGATGACATCGTGCAACACTACGCCGCCATAGGAATGGGCCGCGGCGTTGATGTCTTCGCGCGCGCCCAGCGAAGTGATGATGATGGGCACCTTGTACTTCACGCACAGCGCCATGTCATGCTCCAGCCGGTCGTTGCTCTTGTGAACAATCTGGTTGATCGCAAAGGGCGCTGCGAGTTGGTCCGGATGGGCCTTGTTGTGGGTCGCCAAAGCCTCGGTGATTTCGAGCAACCAGTCTTCCAACTGCTCGGCGGGCCGTGCATTGAGCGCAGGCATGGAACCCACCACTCCGGCAATGCACTGGGCAATCACCAACTGCGGCGTGCTGATGATGAACATGGGAGAGCCGATCACCGGGAACGGCAGGCTATTGAGGGGGGCGGGAAGCCTGGGCATGAATTTTCCAATGGTTGAATGGTCCGGGAAGCTGTCCGCCCTGCAAGGCAACAGGACTGGACTTATATGCTTTTTCGGCTACAAGTCCGCGTCACGTATGCAATTGGACTATCAAATAGATAGCACGAAGAATAGGTTCAGAATGCGTCCAGCTCCATGGCCGTAACGGATTCAAACCCCTCAACGATGGAATTGCGCAGGCCGCCAACTTTGGTCAGCAGGTGATCGGCATAGAACCGTGCCGTGATAATTTTGGCTTTCATGAACGCCACATCCACGCCGTTGGCCAACTCGTCCTGTGCCACCAGCAACGCGCGGGCAAGTTGCCAGCCCGACATCAGGTTGCCCGCGAGCATCAGGTAGGGCACGCTGCCCGAGAACACGGCATTGGGTTGGGTTTTGGTGTTGGTCAGCACGAAGTTGACCACGTCCACAAAAGCTTCGCGGGCGCGCCCAAGACGCTTGGCCACGGCCAGTGCGTCGGCGTTGGCGCTTCGCGTCAGTGCACCTTCCGTCGCTTCAATTTGCTGAGCGAGCGCCATGGCCGTTTTGCCGCCGTCACGCAAGGTCTTGCGCCCCACCAGGTCGTTGGCCTGAATGGCGGTGGTGCCCTCGTAGATCGGGAGAATCCGGGCGTCACGCAGGTATTGGGCGGCACCGGTTTCTTCGATGTAGCCCATCCCGCCGTGCACCTGCACGCCCAGCGAGGCGACCTCGACGCTCATCTCGGTGCTGTAGCCCTTGATGAGGGGCACCAGAAATTCATAAACCGCCTGATTCTGCTTGCGCGTCTGCGGATCGGTGTGATGGTGTGCCGCGTCGTAAGCGGCTGCGCCCACCGTGGCCATCGCACGGCAGCCTTCGGTGTAGGCGCGCATGGTCATGAGCATGCGCTTGACATCGGGGTGGTGAATGATGGGCGCCGCTGCGGGCATGGAACCATCGACCGGGCGGCTTTGCACCCGCTCGCGGGCGAACTCGACCGCCTTTTGGTACGCACGATCGGCCACTGCGATGCCCTGCACGCCCACACCAAAACGCGCCGCATTCATCATAATGAACATGTACTCGAGGCCCCGGTTTTCTTCACCCACCAGGTAACCCACCGCACCGCCGTGGTCACCGAATTGCAAAACCGCCGTCGGGCTGGCCTTGATGCCGAGCTTGTGCTCGATGCTCACGCATTGCACGTCGTTGCGGGCACCCAGCGAACGGTCCTTGTTCACCATGAATTTGGGCACAACAAACAGGCTGATGCCCTTGACCCCTTCGGGCGCTCCGGCCACGCGGGCCAGCACCAGATGCACGATGTTTTCGGCCATGTCATGGTCACCCCAGGTGATGAACACCTTGGTGCCTGAGACCTTGTAGCTGCCGTCCGCCTGTGGCTCAGCGCGCGAGCGCACTGCAGCCAGATCGCTTCCGGCCTGGGGCTCGGTCAGGTTCATGGTGCCAGTCCATTTGCCGTTGACCAGATTCTCCAAATAGATCGCATTGAGTTCGGGCGAGCCGGCGGTGAGCAGCGCCTCGATGGCACCATCGGTCAGCAACGGGCACAGCGCAAAGCTCACATTGGCCGCGTTCTGCATCTCGCCGCAAGCCGCGCCTATGACTTTGGGCAGGCCCTGACCGCCACAATCAACCGGATGCTGCAAACCCTGCCAGCCGCCCTGCGTGAACTGTGCAAACGCTTCCTTGAAACCGGGCGTTGCAGTCACCGCGCCGTCGTTCCAGCTCGATGGGTTCTTGTCGCCCTCCCAGTTAAGCGGGCTGAGCACGCCTTCGTTGAATTTGGCAGCCTCTTCGAGCACCGCTTGCGCGGTCTCGAAACCGGCATCTTCAAAGCCAGGCATCTGGGCAATTTGATCAATACCGGCGAGGTGCCTGATATTGAAAAGCATATCTTTCACGGGGGCGATGTAGCTCATAACGAGTCTCCAGGGGGATTTTCAGTAAGAGGGTGCGAATCCGAAACCATCGAAAAAAAAGGCACCGACCCGCGATGCCCCTTTTTGGTTTGGTTTACAGCGCAGCAATCAGCTCAGGCACTGCAACGAACAGGTCAGCTTCCAGCCCGTAATCGGCGACAGCAAAGATCGGGGCTTCCGCATCCTTGTTGATGGCAACGATGACCTTGGAGTCCTTCATGCCCGCCAGGTGCTGGATGGCTCCGCTGATGCCACAGGCGATGTAAAGCTGGGGAGCCACGATCTTGCCGGTCTGGCCTACCTGCCAGTCATTGGGCGCATAGCCTGCATCCACTGCGGCGCGGGTTGCGCCCAGGGCGGCGCCAAGCTTGTCGGCCAGCGGAGTGAGCACCGAGTCGAACTTTTCACTCGACGCCAGGGCTCGGCCACCGGCAACAATGACCTTGGCGGCCGTCAACTCGGGGCGGTCGCTTTTTGCGATTTCAGCACCCACGAAGCTCGACTTGCCGCTGTCGGCGATGGCCGTCACACTCTCAACCGCTGCAGAACCGCCCGTGGCGGCGGCGGCATCGAAGCCAGTGGTGCGAACCGTGATGACCTTGATGGAATCGGCGCTTTGCACTGTGGCAATGGCGTTGCCCGCGTAGATCGGCGTATCAAACGTATCGGCCGCGGCCACCTTGATCACGTCCGAAATCTGGCCCACATCGAGCTTGGCTGCCACCCGGGGAGCGATATTCTTGCCCGAGGCCGTGGCCGCAAACACGATATGACTGTAGTTTGAGGCGATAGCGAGCACCTGGGCCGCCACGTTTTCAGCCAAGCCGTGGGTGAAAGCCTCGCTCTCGGCATGCAGCACTTTGGCGACACCAGCAATTTGCCCGGCAGCAGCAGCCGCGGCAGACGCATTGGCGCCAGCCACCAGCACGTGGACATCGCTGTCGCACTGCAGGGCTGCGGTGATTGCATTGAGGGTGGCGACCTTGACGGACGCGTTGTCATGTTCGGCAATTACAAGAGCTGTCATTTAGATCACCTTCGCTTCGTTCTTGAGTTTAGCCACCAGCGTGGCAACGTCTGGCACCATGATGCCGGCCCCGCGCTTGGGCGGCTCGGTGACCTTGAGAGTCTTGATACCGGATGTGACGTCAACGCCGAGGTCCTCGGGTTTGACGATGTCAAGCTGTTTCTTCTTGGCCTTCATGATGTTGGGCAGCGTCACATAACGCGGCTCGTTCAGGCGCAGGTCAGCGGTGATGATGGCCGGCAGCGTCAGCGAGAGTGTTTCAGAGCCGCCATCGACTTCTCGTGACACCACTGCTTTGCCATCAGCGACTTCCACTTTGCTTGCAAACGTGGCTTGCGGCAGGTCAGCCAGTGCTGCGAGCATCTGGCCGGTCTGGTTGCAGTCATCATCGATGGCCTGCTTACCCAGAATCACCAGTCCCGGTTGCTCTTTGTCCACCAGGGCTTTGAGCAGCTTGGCCACGGCCAGAGGCTGCAACTGGGCCGTTGTTTCCACCAGAATGGCGCGATCGGCCCCAATGGCCATGGCAGTGCGCAACGTTTCCTGGCACTGCGCCACTCCGCACGACACCGCGATGATTTCGGTGGCGATGCCTTTTTCCTTCAGACGCACGGCCTCTTCAACAGCGATTTCATCAAAGGGGTTCATGCTCATTTTGACGTTGGCGGTCTCTACACCCGTGTTGTCCGACTTGACTCGGACCTTGACGTTGTAGTCCACCACGCGTTTGACTGCGACAAGGACTTTCATTGGGACGACTCCAGATAGTTACGAATTCAAAAATGTGCCACGCCTGTGCGCCGGGCGCATTGACGTGCACGTCAATCGGACAATTCTATGCCGCAACTGCCGCCCACCCCGTCATGTGCATGACACCCAAGGGCAACCGTCGCAAAATAGAACGATCGTGCTTTTTTATTATATCCACAAGAAAAATGTTCATTGCTCCGTGCGCATGTGCACCACGCGCTGCGGATATGGGATCTCGATGTGGTGTGCTCGCAGCGCGGCAAGAACATCCAGATTGATCAGGGATTTCAAGTTATCACTGCCATTCTCAGGGTCGGAAATCCAGTAGCCGAGCTTGAATTCAAGCCCGTCGGCACCAAAAGCGATCAGATTGGCAGAGGGTCCGGGGTCACGCAACACGCGCTCGTGGTTCAGCGCCGATTGTCTAAGCAAGGCCGCGACCAGTTCCACATCGCTGTCGTAGGCCACCGAGACGAGGGTGAACTGAAAAACCAGCGTATCGGCCAGCGAAAGGTTCTCGACCCGGCTGGTGATCAGCATTTCATTGGGCACGATAGACTCGCGTCCGGCCAGGGACCGGATCACTGTGTAACGGGCATTGATTTCAGTGATGCGCCCCTCAAAGCTGTCAATTTTCACGCTGTCACCGATTCGCACACTGCGCTCGGCCAGAATGACAAAACCGCTGACATAGTTGGCCGCAAGCTTTTGCAGTCCGAAACCGATGCCCACACCAATGGCACCGCCCAACACCGACAGCGCCGTCAGGTCGATGCCGACAGCGGACAGGGCCACCAGCAGCCCCACAAACATCAGCAGCGCCCGGGTGGCGTTGCTCACGGCCTTGCGCACGGAGAGCTCACTCCCCGTGGCGGAGCGCAGCAATCGCGACTCAATGGCAGAAGAGACCCACAAGGCAAGGATCAGCACCCCGCCGGCTGTGAGAATGCCTTCGATCAGGGTGCGCACAGAGAGCTTGGAGTGGCCCACCGTCCAGGTGATCTCGTCGAGCTCTGCCAGCACCAGGGGGAGCAAGCCACTGACCCACAGCACCAAGGCCAGCCACACCGCCCATGAGATGGTTCGCTCAAGCAGTCGCACCATCGGCGTCTCGCTGAAGGCCGCTTGCAGAACCTTGACCCCGGTGCGGATCACCAGCAGCGAGATCAAAATGGGAATGGCAACCTTGAAAACCGCCAAATCCATCCAGTGCGTCAGCACGCGCCTGGCAATCAAAGCCAGGCACAGCAACAGCACGGGGAACAACACACCATCAATGATGCGCTTGCCAAACATGATGGAGGAGCGGCTGCGCGCGCCGCCGGCACGACACACCAGATCGGCCAGGGCCCAGGCCACCACAGCGCACAGCGCCAGCGCCCCGAGCTCCATCAGGGCCGAGGCGTGATTGAGCGCCTCCAGCCAGAGGCCCAGATCGGGAACCGTCGTCTCAGACATCGGCCAGCACCCGGATGTGCGCCTCAACACAGCGCCCCAGCGCGCTCAGGGTGTAGCCGCCTTCCAGGCAGGACACAATGCGCCCCTTGGCGTGACGCCGCGCCACATCCTTGATCCGCTCGGTGAGCCAGACGAAATCCTGCTCGACCAGACCCATCTGCCCCAGATCATCCTCGCGATGGGCGTCAAATCCGGCGCTGATGAAGATCATCTCGGGCATGAATGCCTCCAGACGCGGCATCCAGTGGGTTTCGACCAGTTCGCGCACTTCCATGCCCTTGGTATAAGCTGGAACTGGCACGTTAACCAGGTTGTCGGCGCTCGAAAGTGGCCAGTCCATGGGATAAAAAGGGTGCTGAAAAAAGCTCACCATGAGAATGCGCTTGTCACCGGCAATGATGTCCTCCGTGCCATTGCCATGGTGCACATCAAAGTCGACGATGGCCACTCGCTTAAGGCCGTGACGCTCCAGCGCGTACTTGGCGGCAATGGCCACGTTGTTAAAAAAACAAAAACCCATGGCCTTGTCGCGACACGCGTGGTGCCCGGGCGGACGCACGGCGCAAAAGGCGTTCTCCATTTCACCGGCCACCACCGCGTCGGTGGCTCCCAGTGCGGCACCCGCCGCGTACAGGGCAGCCTCCCAGGTATGGACGTTGATGGAGGTGTCCGGGTCAACCTGGGCGTGGGTTGGGCCGCCAGCGCTAATTTCCTCGCGCAGCACATCGCTCAAGCCCCGCAGAGAAGCCACATGCATGCGTCCATGCGCCAGCTCAATGTCCACCAGGGAAGCGGGCTGGACGTCGCGCCGGTCCAGCGCCACACTCAGCCCCGAAGCCAGCAACCGGTCTTCAATGGCATCGAGTCGCTCCGGGCATTCCGGATGACCGGGCCCCATTTCATGCTTCCAGCATTGGCTGTGTGTAAAGTATCCGGTCATTGTCACAGTGCTGCTCCTCAGTCAAATCGTTTTTGTTAAGGTCGTGCCATGAATGCACAAATCAAACTGAAATTACTCCTCGATCAGCTTAACACGGTGATCGCAGGCAAGCCGGTCCAAACCCGGAACTGCGTGGCCTGCCTGCTCGCGGGCGGCCACCTCCTGATTGAAGACCTGCCCGGCGTTGGAAAGACCACGCTGGCGCATGCGCTGGCCCGCACGTTTGGGCTCCAATTCTCGCGCGTTCAATTTACCGCCGACCTGATGCCCAGCGACCTCACCGGTGTCTCCGTCTATGAGCGTGACAAGGCCGGCTTTGTGTTTCATCGGGGACCCCTGTTTGCTCAGGTTCTGCTGGCAGACGAGATCAACCGCGCCAGTCCCCGCACCCAAAGCGCACTGCTCGAAGCGATGGAAGAAAAGCAGGTCACCGTCGACGGTGAAACCCGCGCCCTACCCACGCCATTCTTTGTCATAGCCACCCAAAATGCGCATGACCAGCTCGGCACCTACGCGCTGCCCGAATCCCAGCTCGACCGTTTTCTCATGCGTCTGTCGCTGGGCTACCCGGACCGGGGTGCCGAGCGAGAACTGCTGGCCGGCCATGACCGGCGCGAAATGATCAATGCCCTGCCCAGTCTGCTGGACGCCGGGGAATTGGCACAGTTGCAGCAGCAGGTCCTGGCCGTCCACGCGGCGGCGCCCCTGCTGGACTATGTGCAGGACCTCATTGCCGCCACCCGCTCGGGCCGCTGGTTTGTGCAGGGCCTGAGCCCACGCGCCGGGATAGCCGTCCTGCGCGCGGCCAAGGCACAGGCGCTGCTGGGCGGACGCGACTATGTGGCGCCCGACGACGTGCAGGCCATCCTGCCGCAAACCATTGCCCACCGCCTGGTGCCCATCAGTGATGCCAACCGTGGCCCCATCGAGCAGGTCCGCGCCATGATGGAGGCGGTGGCGCTGCCCTGAACTGCTCACCATGCCCAAGGCACAGATCCCTCAAACCGCGCTGCCCAACGCGTTCGTGCATCCGGTGCGGCATATCAAGGCACGCTTTGCACATTGGTGGCAAACCCGGCTACCGCTGAGTGACCACGTCACCCTGACCCAGCGCAACGTCTATATTTTGCCCACCGGTGCGGGCTTCATGCTGGGCGCGACGATCCTGGTGCTGCTGGTGGCGGCCATCAACTATCAACTCAATCTGGGCTATCTGCTGACCTTTCTGCTGGCTGGAACCGCTTTGATCGGCATGTTTGTATGCCACAGCACGCTTCGCGCCGCCACTATGAATATCGAAGCGCCTGATGCTGTATTCACGGGGGCTAGCGCCAGATTTGCCATAAATATTCAAAACCTGAAGCGGAGCCCTCGGTACGGCATCGGGATCTCGGTGCTGGGCTCGTCGGACTGGGCTTGGACCGACGTGCCGGCCCAAGGCAGCGCCACCGTGCACCTGGCGTTTGTCCCGCCACACCGTGGCTTGCACCGCGTTCCGGCACTCACGGCTGAAACCCGATACCCGCTGGGTACGTTCAGGGTCTGGACGGTGTGGCGCCCCGCCGTCCAGGTCATGGTCTATCCAGCGCCTGAGCCGTGTTCACCGCCGCTGCCACCCGGCGAGCCACGCTCCGGCCACGCCGGGAGTTCCGCACAGCATTCCATGGGCGAGGAATTCGATGGCGTGCGCGCCTACCGCCGGGGCGATCCGCGCAAGCTGATCGTGTGGAAGAAAGCGGCCCACTCCGACGAACTGGTGAGCCGCGATGCCGTACGTGTGCAGCGCCGGGAGCTGTGGCTGGACCGCGACCACAGCGGCGCTCGCGACCCCGAGCAACAAATCTCGCGCCTGTGCGCCTGGGTACTGCAAGCTGAAAAAATGGGGCTCGACTATGGGCTGCGTCTAGGGAGTCTGCAGATTGCGCCCGCCTGCGGCCCGGCGCACCAAAGGCACTGTCTGGAGGCTCTGGCTTTATGTTGACCCTACCACTCGGCACTGGCTACCGCGGCAAGCCCGTGGCTCAACCTGGATTGGGCACGGCAATCCCCATAGCGCCCCGGGACCACGCCCCTGGAGGAAGATTCGCATGCTAGCGGCTCTCAGGAAACTCCCGCGCGAAAGCCGTGACACCCTGTTCGTGCTGGTGGTCATCGCCTGGGTGGTGCTGCCGCAAGTGGGCCATTTACCCCTGTGGTGCAGTGCGCTCACCGGCGCGGTGTTGCTGTGGCGCGGATGGCTTGCCGCCACGGCGGGAAAGATGCCCTCCCGCTGGTGGGTGCTGTCCCTGCTGCTGCTGGCCGTGGCGGCCACGGTGTTCACCCACAAGACACTGCTGGGGCGCGACGCCGGCGTGACCCTGATCGTGGTGCTGCTGGCGCTCAAAACCCTGGAATTGCGGGCCCGGCGGGACGCTTTCGTGGTGTTCTTCCTCAGCTTCTTCACGATGCTGACCAACTTCTTCTTTTCCCAGTCGTTGCTGACCGCAGCGGCCATGCTGGTGGCCTTGCTGGGTCTGCTCACTGCGCTGGTCAACGCCCACATGCCGGTGGGGAAGCCACCCTTGTGGCAGGCGGCAAGAACGGCCGGTCTGATGGCGCTGCTGGGCGCGCCCGTCATGATCGTGCTGTTTGTGCTTTTTCCCCGCATGGCCCCGCTGTGGGGCGTGCCCGCCGATGCCATGAGCGGGCGCAGCGGCTTATCTAACACCATGGAGGTCGGCAACATCGCCAGTTTGGCCCTGGACGAGAGCATCGCCATGAGGGTGCGCTTTGACGGCGCGACGCCACCGCGCTCCGAGTTGTATTTTCGTGGCCCGGTGCTCTCCAGTTTTGATGGGCGCAGTTGGCAAATTCTGCGCTCACGCCTGCCCGCGCGCCTGCAACCCACGGGCAACCTGCAGGTGGCGGGCCCTGCCATTCGGTATCGGGTCACGCTCGAAGCCAGCCAGAAACCCTGGCTGATGACGCTGGACGCCACGGCAACGGCGCCCACAGTGCCGGGTTTCGAGACCCGAATGTCGCCTGATCTGCAATGGCTGCTGGATCGTCCCATCACCGATCTTCTTCGCTACGACGCAAGCAGTCATACCGATTTCCGGCACGGTCCCCTCGCCTATGTCGCGGGCCTGCAGGAGTACCTGGATCTGCCCGCGGGCTCGAACCCGCGCACGCTGCAATGGGCCCGCCAGTTGCAACAGGACCCAGGCCACGGCGGCGCGGGGGGCCAGCAGTGGGTCGATGTCGTGCTGGCACAGCT
The DNA here is from genome assembly GCA_963784775.1 of uncultured beta proteobacterium. Lineage (GTDB taxonomy): Bacteria > Pseudomonadota > Gammaproteobacteria > Burkholderiales > Burkholderiaceae_C > Rhodoferax. The sequence continues at coordinate 140,190 of CAWAST010000010.1, forward strand.
TCGCACCGGTGGCTACAGCTACACCCTGGAGCCCGGTGTGTTCGGGCGCCACAGCGCCGACGAGTTCTGGTTTGATCGCAAGCAGGGATTTTGCGAACACATCGCCTCGAGCTTTGTCATCGTCATGCGCGCCCTGGGTGTGCCCGCGCGCATCATCACCGGCTACCAGGGCGGGGAAGCCAACGCCCTGGACGGTCATTGGGTGGTGCGTCAGAGCGATGCCCACGCCTGGACCGAAGTCTGGCTGGCTGAACGAGGCTGGGTGCGGGTGGACCCCACCGCCGCGGTGGCGCCCTCGCGCGTGGGCAGTTTGCAGCGTCTGCAGGCACCTCGCGGGGCGCTGGCCACGGCGCTTTTGGGTACGGTGAGTCCGCAGTTTGCGATCAATGTGCGCGCCCTGTGGGACGCCGTCAACAACCGCTGGAACCAGTCGATACTCAATTACACGCAGGGCAAGCAACTCGATTTGCTGCGCAATATGGGCTTTGACTCGCCCAACTGGGAGGACCTGATCTACCTGCTGCTGGTCATTGTGGTGCTGGCCAGCCTAACCGGCGCCCTGTGGAGTTGGTGGGAGCGGGTTCACCGCGACCCCTGGTTGCGATTGCTCGCCCGCGCAACCCGGCGTCTGCAACGCGCTGGAATCGAGGTCCCACCGAATAGCCCGCCACGGCGGATCGCCGAGCAGTTGTCCAGGACAAATCAGCTCGCAGTTGCCACGGTACAACCAATGCGTGAGTGGCTGCTGCGCCTGGAGGTGCAGCGCTATGCCGCAGGCGGTGGACACCGCTTCAGTCTCGTTACACTGCAACGCGAGCTCAACCAACTGCCCTGGCCCAAGTGATTTTCAAGCTTTTCAAATTCGCTATCATTTTAATAGCTACATGTGCTTTTTCCACTGGGGCTTATGCCAAAAAAAGCTCGAAGAAAAGGCCTTCTGGCACGCGTCTGACGCAACGCTGGGTCCAGGCTGGGCCGGCCTATGCCGAACGCGAAGACGCGATGCGACTGGCCGACGACATCGCTCTGCGACGCGATCTTCCCCAGGACTGGGTCCGCCAAGTCATCGGGCAGGCCAGTTTTTCCCCACAGTCCGTGCGGTTCATGCAACCGGCGCCAAAGGGCACACCCAAGAACTGGCGGGTGTACCGCAGCCGCTTTATTGACCGTTTTCGCCTTCAGGCCGGGCTGCAATTCTGGCGGGACAACCGCGAAGTTCTGGCGCGCGCCGAGCAGGAAACCGGCGTTCCGGCCCAGATCATTGTGGGCATCATTGGTGTGGAGACCATTTACGGCCAGCAAATGGGCAACTTTTCAGTGCTCGATGCGCTGACCACGCTGGCCCTGGATTTTCCGGCCGATCATCCGCGTGCGGCCGATCGCAGTGCGTATTTCAGGTCCGAACTCGAACAGTACCTGAGTCTGGTGCACCGCGCGGATCTGGAGCCCGGGTCGTTGCGCGGCAGTTACGCCGGGGCCATGGGCATGGCGCAGTTCATGCCCTCAAGCTGGGTCAAGTACGCGGTGGATTTTGACGGCGACGGCAAAATCGATCTGTTCAACAGCGCCGCCGACGTGATCGGCTCGGTGGCCAACTACTTTGTTGCCTTCGGCTGGCAAAGCGGGTTGCCCACGCACTACCCGGTCCACTTTGATGTGCAGTTGCTCGATCTTCCGACCCTGCTCGCGCCGGACATCGTGCCGACCTTCAACGTGGACAGCTTCTTGGCCAATGGCGCCATTGTGGTGGGTTCGGCCTTGCAACACCCCGGCCTGCTGGCACTGGTCGAGTTGCAAAACGGTAATGCACCGCCCAGCTACGTGGCGGGAACCCAAAACTTCTTTGTGATCACACGCTACAACTGGAGCAGCTATTACGCACTGGCAGTGATTGAACTCGGGGAAGAAGTGAGCCGGGCCATGGCACCGTAGTCCACAGCCCCGGCTTCTTGCCGACCAGAAAAAGCGGGTCAGCCTGCCGAGGGCATCAGGAAGTCGCTGCCGATGCGGTTGCCCAGGTCATTGACGCGGTCCAGAAACTGCGTCAAGTAGGCATGCAAGCCCGTGGCCAGGATCTCGTCAATGCGGCCGTACTTAAGTTCAGCGCGCAATTTGCCAGCCTGGCGCTGGGTCTCAGTCGACTGGTCGTTGGCCACCATCATCAGGTTGTTCACCACCTCGTTCAAGCTGGCGTGCAGTGAACGTGGCATGTCGGGTCGCAAAATCAGCAGTTCGGCGACACGCTCGGGTTTGATGACATCACGGTACACCTTGCGGTACACCTCAAAACCCGAAACACTGCGCAGAATGCCGCTCCAGTGGTAGAACTCGTGCTCCTGAATCCTCAGGTTGTCGGTGCCAAAAAAGTCGTCCTTGACCGCATGAAACTTCACATCGACCAGACGTGCGGTGTTATCGGCGCGCTCCAGAAAAGTGCCCATGCGCAGGAAGTGGAAGGTCTCGTCCATCAGCATGGTTCCGATGGTCACGCCGCGCGACAAGTGCGAGCGGTCCTTGACCCATTCGAAGAATTGACCAGGGTCCTGTTCAAACTCTCCGTCTCGCAGCTTACGCTTGACTTCAAGCCAGGTCTGGTTGAGCGTCTCCCAGACCTCCGTGGTGAGCGAACCCCGCACGGCCCGGGCGTTCTCGCGGGCCGCACTCAAACAGGAAATGATGCTCGACGGGTTGGATTTTTCCTTCACCATGAAGTCCATAACATGCTCGGCATCAATTTTGTTGTGCAGCTTGGTGTAAGCGGGCAGCAGTTCGCTGATGGAAAGCAGGCCTTCCCAACCCTGCTGCGCGGCTTGCGAAGTGCGCGGCATCAACGAGGTTTCATAGTTCACGTTGAGCATGCGGGCGGTATTTTCGGCCCGCTCGATATAGCGGGACATCCAGAAAAGGTGATCGGCGGTTCTTGACAGCATTGAGTGGCTCCCTTCGCTCAAGTTGATTGAGATTGTGTTTGTACGGTCGCCTTCGGAGGCGTTTGTGGAACAGGCGGTTTGTCGCTCTCGAGGATCCACGTGTCCTTGGTGCCGCCGCCTTGCGACGAATTGACCACCAATGACCCCTCCTTCAGGGCCACGCGGGTCAGACCACCGGGCACCATCTGGATCTTCTTGCCGCTGAGCACGAAGGGACGCAGATCGATGTGGCGCGGCGCGATGCCACTCTCCACAAAGGTGGGACAGCTCGACAGGCTGAGCGTGGGCTGCGAGATGTAGCCGTTCGGGTTGGCCACCAGCGCCTTGCGGAAGTCTTCAATTTCCGCCTTGGTGGATGCGGGCCCGACCAACATGCCGTAGCCACCGGCGCCGTGGACTTCCTTGACCACCAGGTCTTTCAGGTTCGCCAGCGTATAGGCCAGGTCATCCTTGTCACGGCACATGTAGGTGGGCACGTTGTTGAGGATAGGTTTTTCGCCCAGATAAAAATCAATCATCTTGGGCACATAAGGGTAGATTGATTTGTCGTCAGCAACGCCAGTGCCCACGGCGTTGCAGATGGTCACGTGACCGGCCCGGTACACGTCCATCAAGCCCGGGCAGCCCAGCGTTGAATTGGAACGGAACACCTTGGGATCGAGAAAATCATCGTCCAGACGGCGGTTGATCACATCCACACGCTTGGGTCCGCGGGTGGTGCGCATGTACAGGAAGTTGTCCTTGACAAACAAATCCTGACCCTCGACCAACTCAACACCCATCTGCTGCGCCAAAAAGGCGTGCTCGAAATAGGCGCTGTTGTGCATGCCGGGGGTGAGCACCACGACCGTCGGCTCGGCTGTGGTGGCTGGGCTGCACGAGCGCAGCGTGTCCAACAGCAAGTCAGGGTAATGCGCTACGGGCGCCACGCGGTGCGAGCTGAACAGCCCCGGAAAGAGCCGCATCATCATCTTGCGGTTTTCCAGCATGTAGCTTACGCCACTGGGCACGCGCAGGTTGTCTTCGAGCACGTAGTACTCGCCCTCGCCTTTGGCGTTGGCGGCACGCACCATGTCGATGCCGGAAATGTGCGAATAAACGTTGTTGACCACCTCCAGACCCACCATTTCGGGCCGGAACTGGGCGTTGTTCTCGATCTGCTCACGCGGGACCACCCCCGCTTTGATGATCTCCTGGTCGTGGTACACGTCGTGGATGAAGCGGTTCAACGCCGTGACACGCTGCGCCAGACCACGCTCCATACTGGCCCACTCATGCGCCGGGATGATGCGTGGAATCAGATCAAACGGAATCAACCGTTCGTTGCCAACGCCTTCTTCGTCTTTGTCACCGTACACCGCAAAGGTGATACCGACCCGGCGAAAAATGATCTCCGCCTCTTGGCGGCGCTTGGCCATGGTATCGCCGGGCTGGCGCGCCAGCCACTCGTCATATACCTTGTAATGATCCCGAATCTGCTCGCCCTTGCTAAAGAACTCGTAGGGCAACTGGGTGTACATCTCATCAAATTTTTGCATATCAACCCTTTCTATAGTCTCTAGGGTAGCAATCTTCGCGCCAACTTGAAACCGTGTTTTCCCTTAGTCCAGACGGTGATGCCAGTAGCGCCGGGCATAGACACGCTGGCAATCAACCTCAGACGGGTACTCCGATCGCCACGACGCTGCACCACAATGGGGCGAATCAATGACCCTGGCGTTCCGCGCCTGGTACCGCTCCACAACGGGGAGCGCCGGATGACCGAATCGATTTCGGTACCCGGCTTGCACCAAGGCAAAGCGCGGTTGCACCAAATCCAGAAAAACGTCGCTGCTTGAACTCTTGCTGCCATGGTGGGGAACAACAATCACATCGGACTTGATTGTGGCCCCAGTGGCAACCAGCCGCGCCTCCTGGGCACGCTCAATGTCACCGGTCAAAAGCGCTGCCTGCTGGCCATTGGACACGCGCAAGGTGCAACTCATGGCATTGGAGGCTTGAGTTTGCTCATAGTCAGCGGGTTGCGGCTGAAGAACCTCAAAATCCACACCCTCCCAGTGCCAGTGCTGCCCGGCAAAGCAGCGCCGCATGACCAACCCGCGCTGCCGCCCATATTGCGCGTCAAATGACGCGAGCACCTGCGCCTGGGGTTGCATCGCCAGCACCGCCCCGGCACCACCCACGTGATCGCTGTCGCGGTGACTGAGCATCAGCACATCGATTCGAGTGCCCAGTGCGTGCAGCACAGGCACCAGCACCCGCTCACCGGCGTCGCTGTCACGGCTGTAGCGGGGACCGGCGTCAAACACCAGCGCGTGGCCCGCCGTGCGCACCAAAACGGCACTGCCCTGCCCCACATCCAGTGCCAGCAATTCAAACTGTCCGGGCGGGGGAAGTGGTGCCTGCCAAAGAAACACCGGCAGCAACAAAGGCAGCCCCAGCAGGCGCACGCTCCAGGGCAGGCGCAGCGCCAGCAACAAGCCGCCCAACACACCTACAACTCCCGCCCAAAGCGGGGATTGCGCCATGGAAAGGCTTGAAAAAGGCAGTTCGGACAGGTTTTGCAAGTACCACACCAGAGCCGCAATGGCGGCGGCCGCGCCATCCCATAGCGGCGCAAACATCGAACCCAACATGGCCAGCGGTGTCACAACCAGAGTGACCCAGGGAATGGCCAGGGCATTGGCCGCCAAACCAACCAGTGAGACCTGCCCAAACAGCAACAGGGTCAACGGCGTCAAGGCCAAGGTGACGATCCACTGCTGGCGAAGCGTGGCGCCCGCCACCCGTGCGGCCCAGCCAAGAGCGCGCCCAAGACCCGGTTGCACGGGCTCGGCAGGAGTCGGAGTCTCAGCAGTGCCAGTGGCAAACAGAACACCGACGGCCACAAAACTGAGCCAAAACCCGGCTTGCAGCAGCGCCCAGGGGTCAAGCAACACCACCGCAGCACACGCCAGCAGCCAGGTTACAGGCCAGGGCCAGCGCTTTCCCGACAGGTGCAGCAACGTCACGCTGGTGAGCATCAACACCGTTCGCTGCGAGGGCACGCCCCAGCCACTGAAGACTGAGTACAGGCCTGCCAACAGCACACCAGCGACCAACGCGGCACTGGGCGCGGGGGCAAGCAGGCACAGGCGCTCCGAGCGTCGCCACAACCAGCCCACACTTAGTGAGGCCAGCCAGGCAAACATGGTGATGTGCAGGCCAGAAATCGACATCAGGTGCGCCACCCCGGTGGCGCGGAAAATATCCCAATCCGGGCGTTCGATGGCATTTTGATCACCCACCACCAACGCGGCAATGATTCCGGCGTAGCGGACGTCGGCAACCCGCCCATAGATCTGTTCGCGCACCTGCTGGCGCAAGCGCTCCACCGGATGCCAGCCGCTTTGGCCCAGGCGCTGCGGCAACGGGTCCTTCACGCCTGAGCGGACATAACCGTTGGCCTGCAGGCCCTGCTCCCACATCCACAATTCGTAGTCAAAGCCATAAGGATTGAGGGCGCCATGGGGTGCCTTGAGTCGAACCGTCATCTGCCAGCGCTCACCCGCGCGCAGCACGGGCAATTCGCGCTGCTCCTCCACAGCAGCGTCGGCGGCAACCCCGAAAAAACCCGAGTACCAGCCCAGATAGATTCGCGCGGGCAGCGCAACCGGCTTGTCCTGCCACTGTGCTGATTCCACATCAAAGCGGAAACGCAGGCCTGACTCGTTGCGCTGGGGCATGGCGGCGATCACGCCCGTCACCTGTACGTCGCGCCCTTCAAGCAGGGGATCAAGCGCCCCGCTGAGAAACTGACTTGCGCGCAAGCCCGTCGCACCAAACGCTCCCAGCCCAAACAGCATCGCTACGACCAACGCCAGCCAAGGTGCAAAAAGCGGCTTGGTCGCCCATTTTGTGGTGACCAACCAACAGATTAGGAGCGGCAGGCTGAAAAAAATAGCATACATTTGCCAGCCAAGAAGCCTGTCTTGCTGCAGTTGCCAGACTGTGCCGAGAACCCACCCCAACAGTGCGGGCACTAACAGGCGCGCCATGGCCGAGGGGTTTCGGGAGAATTGCGCCTGCATGGCAGCATGCTACCCCGCCGGATCCAGTGTTTGGCTTGCGATTGTGGTTTGCCCCAGTAGGTCACTGCGCTGAAATCGCCCAGAATGGTAACGACGCATTGAAACGACCCACAGTGCAAGGCGAGTGCGTCCAGGGAAGTGCAACCCGTTCTTGAGCCACCTACCATGACGCATCTTCTGCCCCCACTGACCGCCATCTTTAGCAAGACCGACATCGGTCAACAGGAAATCCAGACCCGCTCTCTGAGCCTGCCGCCGCTCGTGCGCCGTCTTTTGGTGCTGGTGGACGGACGACGCAGTGGCGCAGACCTCGCAGCATTTGTGCCCGACGGCGAAATCTCCAACTTGCTTGGTGAGTTGCTTGCCAGGGGCTGCGTTGAAGCACCGGCAACGGATCCAGCGTTGGCGGTGACCGTGCCCACGCCGCTGGAAGCGCCAGAGCAACCCGAACCCCTGCGTCTGTCCAAAATTGACCGTGCCCTGGCATCCCTGCCTGCAGCGTCAACGCGAAGCGCCAATGACGTCGAGATGGCCCGCAACTTCATGACCAACTCGGTCAACGCGATGTTTGGTCAGAACACCCGCCTGAGCCTGCTGGAGTCGATCTTTGCCTGCAAGACCGCAGAAGCCATACGGGGCGTCTATCCGGCCTGGGTTGAGACCATGTCCGCCAGCCGCATGGGTGCCCTCCGTTTGCCGGAAATGCGCGAGAAACTGTTCAAGGTGCTCTAGCCGTTGCGGTGTCAGCCAGTCCTATTCTTTTGGGCGTCTTCGCTCTTTAAAGATCAGCCACTTGCCCAAGGTCGGGCCGTTCCAGCCAGGACTCCAATTCCTCTGCCAATTGCGCGCTGGAGGTCACAGCAGCACTCCAGGCCTTGACCCGCGCCGCGAGATCTTGCCCATAACGCGCGAAATCGCTCCGGTCGGGGAGCTTGCCGTTGGGCAGTGTTTTGACCCAATCAGGGTTGGGCGCCAGCAACACCACGTTGTCCAAAAACGGGGTTGAGCGGTGACGCCAGGTCAGGTGCTTGTCGAACCAGCCGGGCACGACCGTGTTCTGGAAGTGCGGGTAAAGTACCAAGCCTTTTTGGCCTCTATCCCCCGTCCCACTTGCATCACCAACTATTAAATCAGTAGCGATTGAATGCGGCCGGTAATCCAGGTGCAAGTGGTAGTCGGTCAAGCCGCCATCCCAGTACGCGCCGCGCGGCGCGCCAGGAATGTCGTGCACGGCCTGCAGCACAAAAGGAATTGAGCAACTGGCCTGCAGGGCGGGGTGAAAATTGGCATCGTTGAGCGCGACCCGCCGGGTGCGGTAGTGCCCATCGGAGAAAGGCAAATCCGCGTTCTGGGTGGAGAACACCACCCGCTCCAGCCAGGCTCCCATGGCGTTGCGGCGCGCCAGGTTGCTGGCATAGGCTCCCATAAACCCCACAGGGGTGCGCCACCGCTGTTCGCGGCCAAGAATGTGGCGTCCGTGCGAAGTGATGATGTGCAGTCGGTAGCGCCGGTGATCGAGCGCCTGATTGACTCGCCCGCCAAAGAAATCCTGCAGGCTTTGACCGAAAAGCTCGCTTACCCGGTGCGCCGGGGGCCAGCGTTCACCGGGACGCAGCGCATAGTGCTGGTGAATGTAGTCGTCCTCAAGTTGAGAAAATGCAGCGACCGGATCGTCAAGACAGGCCACTGCCATGCGCCAGGCGCCAATCGAGGACCCCACCAGGTGCACCGGCTGGTCGGATTGGGTCAGCCAACGGCCAAAAATAAAACGGTCCAAGGGACCCAGAATCAGACCCTTGGGTCCACCTGCTGCACCCGGCACCACAGAGATGTCCTGCGGCGCCAGTCCGGAGCGTTCAATCGCTTGGCGGGCCGCACGGCCGGCGTAAATGCTGAGCGCGCGCATCAAAACCGGCTAAGACGACCGGCGTCCTCGCGTCTGGGCCGACCAGTCAATGGGGTCCTGCTGCATCACCATGTCAATGTCAATGCCCAGCACCTCACCCACAGACCCGGGAAACCGCACCGACTGCGCCTTCGCAGACAGACCCGCCTCCATCGATCGAGCCCGCCAGGTTGCCAGATGGATGACTCCGGCAAGTGGTTCATAAGCCTCGTTGTCAAAGGGGGCGCACTGGTGTTCCAGCGCATCGACAATGGGTTGCGGAAAATGTCGCTGCGTGGCCAGCGCCGCCCCGACCTGGGCAAAGCAAAAACCAAACGACTGGGTTTCGAGTCTGGCGCGCTTGAGGTCCAGTGGTGAAATTTCGCCATCGAGGACCGCCACGGCCTGTGGCATGCCCATGTGCATGGCAAGTTCACCCACCGCATGGATCAGGCCACAGGTAAAGGCGGCTTGCTGGTTTTGCCGCGCCATGCCGGCCAGCGCCCGCGAGAGCTTGGCAACGTTGAGGCTATAGGCCCAGAACTGCTGGAGGTTGATCCCGGGCACCGCCTTGTACGACGCGGCTGAAGCGGCTGCTGCCACCATGGCCCGCACATGACCAAGTCCAAGAATCGCCAGCGCTTCGGACACGCTGTTGACTTTGCCGCAGAGCTTGAAAAAAGGCGCATTGGCGGTCTGCAAAAGCCGCCAGGTCAAGGCCAGATCCGTGCCGATCAGCTGATTGACCATCTTGAGATCGGGCTCATCGCGTTCGAGCTCGCTGAGCAGGAGCGCAACCACCTTGGGGATGCTGGGCCAAATGAACTGCGTCGCCAGCAGGGTCTTGAGTTCCATGAACTCTCCGTTGAATTGATGAAGCTGACGACTTGATTATGTATCAGGCCCGCCTCACCCCGCACCCCCTTTGAGCCGCGCAAATGCCGATGCCATGGCGCCCGCTGGCGGTGCGCTGGCGGACGAGGCACCCGAGCGCTCGCGCAGGGTGCTTCTTGCCGCTTGATACCGGTTCTCGCCCGCACGGGCACTTTGGCTGGGCGCTGCGCCGAGTTTCATCGTCAGGCTAATGCGTTTGCGCGCCACATCGACCTCAAGCACCTGGACTTTGACGATGTCACCGGTCTTGACCACCTCGCGCGCGTCATTGACGAATTTGTGGCTGAGCTGGCTCACGTGCACCAGACCGTCCTGGTGCACACCCAGGTCCACAAAAGCGCCAAAAGCGGCCACGTTGCTGACGGTCCCCTCCAGTACCATGCCTTCTTTGAGATCCTTGATGTCGTCGACGTCGTCATTGAAACGCGCTACCTTGAAGTCCGGCCGCGGGTCGCGGCCCGGCTTTTCAAGCTCGCCCAGAATGTCCTTGACGGTGATGACGCCGAACTGGTCGTTGGCAAACAGCTCGGGCTTGAGCACCTTGAGCATGTCGGTGCGCCCCATCAACTCGGACACCGGTTTGGCCGTGTGCACCATGATTTTTTCGACCACCGGGTAGGTCTCGGGGTGCACGCCCGTCATGTCCAGGGGATTGTCCCCGCCGCGAATGCGCAAAAAGCCCGCACATTGCTCGAACGTCCTGGCGCCCAGGCCCGTGACCTGCATCAGTTGCCGGCGATTGCCAAAAGCGCCATTGGCCTCGCGCCAGCGCACCACGGCCTTGGCCACGCCCCCACTCAGGCCAGACACCCGCGAGAGCAGGGGCACGCTGGCCGTATTCAGGTCCACACCCACCGAGTTCACGCAGTCTTCCACCACGGTTTCAAGCGTCCTGGCCATCTCGCTCTGGTTGACATCGTGCTGGTATTGCCCCACGCCAATCGATTTGGGATCGATCTTGACCAGCTCGGCCAGGGGGTCTTGCAGACGCCGGGCAATGCTGGCGGCGCCGCGCAGGCTCACGTCCACATCGGGCATCTCCTGCGAGGCGAACTCGCTGGCCGAGTACACCGAGGCCCCGGCCTCGCTCACCACCACCTTTTCAACCAGCCGATCAGAGGTCTTGGCCAGCAGCTTGATCAAATCAGCCGCCAGTTTGTCGGTCTCACGGCTGGCCGTGCCGTTGCCAATGGCGATCAGGTTCACGCCGTGCTTTTCGCACAGTTTGGTCAAAATGTGCAGTGAGCCCTCCCAGTCCTTGCGCGGCTCATGCGGAAACACCGTCGCGGTGTCCACCAGCTTGCCGGTGGCATCGACCACCGCCACCTTCACGCCGGTGCGAATACCAGGGTCCAGCCCCAGCACCACACGCGGCCCGGCTGGCGCGGCCAGCAGCAGATCGCGCAAATTGTCCGCAAACACCTTGATCGCCACCTTTTCAGCCTCGTCGCGCAGGCGGGTGAACAGATCGCGTTCGGTAGACAGGCTTAATTTGACCCGCCAGGTCCAGGCCACGCACTTGCGAATCAAATCATCGGCCGCCCGCCCCTTGTGGCTCCATCCCAGGCGCAGCGCAATGCGGCTTTCAGCCAGGGACACCACCGGAGTCGCTCTTTTTTGAATAGCTGCTTGCGCAATATCCACGGAGGCTGGAGTCACGTTTGACTCAGGAATTACCAGCCTTGCGTCCAGAATCTCCAGCGATCGGCCCCGAAACACGGCCAGCGCACGGTGCGAAGGCACGCGACCGATGGGCTCGTCGTAGTCAAAATAGTCCCGAAACTTGGCCACATCGGCGTTGTTTTCGTCTTTGCCCGCCATGAGGCTCGCCTTGAGCAGTCCCTCGGTCCAAAGCCACTCGCGCAGGTCTTGCACCACCGCCGCGCTCTCGGCCCAGCGCTCGCTGAGCAGGTCGCGCACACCATCGAGCACCGCCTGCACCGTAGAGAAATCGGCCTGCTTGTCCTCACCCTCGACCACCGGGCGCATGGGAATCACGTAGGCAAGCGCCTCCTGTGCAGGGTCAAGAGCCGGGTCAGCAAACAAGGCGTCGGCCAGCGGCTCCAGCCCCGCTTCGCGCGCCATCTGTCCTTTGGTGCGTCGCTTGAGCTTGAAAGGCAGGTAAATATCTTCGAGTTCCTGCTTGGTGGCCGCTGCAACCAGTGCCGCCATCAAGACCGGGGTCATTTTTCCCTGCTCTTCAATCGCCTTGATCACCGTGTGAAGCCGGTCGGCAAGTTCCCGCAAATAGCCCAGACGCGCTTCAAGCTCGCGCAATTGGATATCGTCCAGACCACCCGTGGCCTCCTTGCGGTAGCGGGCGATGAAGGGCACCGTGGCGCCACCGTCCAAAAGCTCGACGGCGGCTTGCACCTGTTTGTTCTGAACCCGGATTTCCTGCGCGATTTGCGCGATGATTTTCTGCATGTCTAATTGAAGCGACAGCGTTGCGCTGACCGAAACTGAAGGAAAGGGCGCCAGTGTGCCACAGGACACTGAGCAAGGCTGAGTTGGAAATTGCCTTACACAAAATTACGACAATCCCTACAAAATCTTCATCCAGAGGCTGACTGGGGTTTGAAAATCTGACATTTACAGTGAAACTCGGTTCACTCGATATCGATCGATTTTCCAGTGGATTTAATTCACCTTTTTGTCAGGAACCGCGTCATGACTCAACCTGTAACGCCAACCGTGTTTCATCCACGCCGTGTCAGGAGCATCTCGCAGCAGCTGCTGGCACTCGACGCCGCACCGGCCATGACCGAAGAGTTGCTCCCCTTTACCGTCCACTTGGTTCGCGACCTCGATGATTTGAACAAGGCTGTTCAAGTTCGGCACGGCGCTTACGCCCGCCATCTGCCTCAGTTCGCCCAGACCCTCAAAACTCCAGAGGCCGAAGACATGGAGGACGGTGTGGCCGTGTTGCTGGCCGAATCCAAGCTCGATGGCTCAGCACTGGGCACCATGCGCATCCAGACCAACGAATTCAAACCCCTTTGCGTAGAGCAGTCGATCGAACTGCCCGACTGGCTTAAGAACCGACGTCTGGCCGAGGCCACCCGGTTGGGCGTGGTCGACGGCACCGGTGGCCGTCTGGTGACCACCGTGCTGTTCAAGGCTTTTTACCTGTATTGCAAGCAAATCAACACGGAATGGATGCTCATTACCGGCCGCTCTCCAATTGACCGCCAATACGACCGCCTGCTGTTCACCGATGTCTTTCCGGGAATGGGCTTTATTCCCCTGCGCCATGTTGATGACCTGCCGCACCGCATCATGTGCTCCAGCGTGGCCACCGCTGAAGAGCGCTGGACCGCCGCCAGGAACCCACTGTTCAACTTTGCCTTTCGCACCCATCACCCCGACATCGTGCTCAACGAACGGACTCTCCAGTCCTCTGAGGCAAGTATCCGCCGGCTGCCATCGGCACGGGGTATGCCAGCGCCGCTGTAGGTTGTGGCCCGAGCGGACTTCCTGATCAAACCCTACAATCAAGTTCGGATCAATCTGGAAGGACATTTCGGCTCCACTGGCCACTAAGCGCCTGGAGTCCTGCACGCAATGGCAAATGCTGATGGTCGCATGCGCAATCGAATTGGTGAGCTCCATCTGGTGCTGGACCGGTTTCTTTACGCCCTGTCGGCTTGGGCTTTGCCCATTGGTATCGGCCTGCTTTCGCTGGTGGCGCTTTTTTCCTGGGACACCTATTACCCAGCCGACAGTGGTCAAGCCTTGAACATCAGGGTCGTCAGGCAAACGGCCACACTCAACGAGCCAGCCCAGGCCATTGCCGCCTTGACGGACGTCTCACCTGTTCCGGCGGTTGATACACGGTTGTCGGAATCCCCCTTCTGGTTTTCATTTTTGGCTCCGGCCGTCACCGCTGAAACTCCCATGTCGGTTGAGTTTCCATCTCGTCACGCCTTGGGCATCTCTTGCTGGAACGGCACCACCCTGACCCCGCTGGGCACAGCCGACCGCCTGGGCAAGCAGCAAGGCATTGCCACGGTCAAGACCGGTTTTGCACTTGATCTCGCCCCGTCACCCAACCCTGTAACGGTGCTGTGCCTTACCCAGTCAATCGGACCGGCCCACATCACTGCCCAACTCTGGCGCGAAACCGATTTGCAAACGTCCGACCAGCAGTTGCACCGCCGATCGGGCCTGCTCGACGGAGGCATTGTTGTGCTGGCCTTGTTTGTACTGGTCACAGCGCTGGTCAACCGAAATTCGCTGTACGTCCTGTTTGCCGCCTGGCTGGTGGCCAACCTGCGCATGGCGGCCCTTTCAGCAGGATGGGATTTTCAATGGCTGGGACACACCGTTCCACCGGACTGGTTGTTTCGCAGCCGTTCCCTGGCCGCCGGTGTTTACTATGTGCTGTCGATCACCTTGTTCAAGGCGCTGTTCAACGAGCCGCTGGCACGCGTGGGCTCGCTGGCCTTGTTCCGGTTCGCACAATGGAGCTGCCTGCCCGTTTTGCTGCTCTCCGCACTGCTTTCCTATCGCCATTTTTTGCCCGTTTTGTGGATCATGACCGCGATCAGCGTCGGGGTGATGGTGTATTTCCTGGTGCGAATTTTGAAAATTTCACGTTCCCGAGTTGCCATTTGGTTCGGACTATCGGTGGGCATTGCCCTGTTTGCCAGCCTTTCCGAGGTATTGGCCGCGGCGATGGGCCTAAGGGAACTGATTGGATCGGTCAATAGCGTGACTGCCGCGCTGGCATCGAGCCTGATGGCGGCACTGGCCATTGCCGAGCAGATGCGCCAGGAACATGAGCATCGATTGTCGGCTCAAGCCGAGCTCGCACACACTTTTGCCGCCATGCCGATCGGCCTGTTCTCGCTCAATCTTCGCGGACGCTTTACCAGCGCCAACCCGGCACTGCGTGCCATGCTCAGCCCCAACGTGCTGATTCGCGGCAGCAATTCGTGGCAGCAGTATTTCATGCCCGATGCATGGCCACAATTGCGCAATATGCTGACATCCGGAACCAGCGACGAGCTTGAGCTTCAGGGCAAGTCCATTCTGGGCGTCAAGGGCAGCAAGCGCTTTCTGGTTAAAGCGACCCTGGCAAACGACAAAATCGAAGGTTCACTGCAGGACATCACAGAAAAATTCCGTGCCACCGAAGAACTTTATTTTCTGGCCAACCACGACTCCCTGACCAAAGTGCTCAACAGGCACGGGATCGAACAGGCTCTCACCCAGGGTCTGGCCAAGTTAGCGACGGGCAATTCGCTGACCATGGCCTATCTTGATCTGGACCGCTTCAAACTGATCAACGACCTGTTCGGCCACGGTGCGGGTGACGAGGTACTCCGGCAGGTGTGCAAGCGGGTAACGGGTCTGCTTCCACCGGAGGCTCGCTTCGGGAGGGTCGGTGGCGACGAGTTCGTGATTGTCATTCCCGGCACCCCCATCGCCAACGCATCACTGCTTTGCCGGGGCATGCTCGACTTTATTGGCGAAGAGTCTTACCGCGTGGGTGAAAAAGCATTCTTTGTACACGGCTCGATGGGACTCATTGAAGTGGGTGCCGGGATGCAGTTCAACGAGGCCATGTCCAGCGCTGATCGGGCCTGCCGTCAGGCAAAGTCTGCCAGTGGGGGTGGACTGGTGGTTTATGAGCGTGGAGCCAGCGCCTTTGACGAGCACGAGGCAGAGATCAAGCTGATCGCACTGCTGTCAGCAGACTCGGCCGCCGATGGTCTGTACCTGGTGATGCAACCCATCATGTCGCTGACGGCCCCGCATGAGTCGCTTAATTTTGAGGTTCTCCTGCGCATGATGGATCCGCAGGGCAATGCGGTGCGCACTGACCTTCTGATCGCGGCAGCCGAAAATTCTGGCCGCATGGGAATGATCGATCGGTGGGTACTGACCACCACGCTGATTTGGCTGAAAACGCACCGTGAGCAACTCCAGCACACAAAATTCGTGTGCGTCAATCTCAGTGGCGCGTCGCTCAACGACGAGCAGTTCCTGCAGGATGTCTTCGCCCTGCTGGAGCAAAACCGCGCCGTGGTCGGGCAACTCTGCCTGGAGATCACCGAAAGTGTCGCCCTGCATGACCGGGAAAACACCCGTCGCTTCGTGGAAAAGGTGCGCGGCCTCGGCGCCAGGGTGGCTCTCGATGATTTTGGGGCGGGTTACACGTCGTTCTCGTACCTTAAGGAATTCAAAACCGACATGCTCAAGATCGATGGCAGCTTCATCGTCAACATGAACCAGCACCCGGCCAATGTCTCCATCGTCGAGGCCATCGTGAGTTTGGCAAAGAACCTGGGCATGAAAGTGGTTGCCGAATGGGCCGAGGACGCCGCCACGGTCCAAACTCTTGTGGAAATCGGCGTCGATTACGTACAGGGCTATGTGGTCGCCCGGCCCCAGGACCCAGCCAAGCTGCTCCAGGCTGCGTCAGCGGCCAGCTTTATCCAGGACGAGGAATTGGCCCAGATCGTCGAACTCATCGGAGCCCGGGAGAGCACGCCCACACCGATGCGCCGAAGCACCGATTTTCCAGACTCCAAGATTCACTGACGCCGATCCAGACGGGACTTATCTCGGGTCGAATCGGGGTGAAAACTTTTTCAAGAATGGTTTCATGAGCATGTCCTCCCGGATGACATGATTGATCAGCCACTCGCGCAGGAATGCATTTAGGCCCTCCACCGAGGAGTCGTCCCACTCTTGTGGAACGCCCTGACGCGTCTGATCGAGCTTGGCTATCAAAGCCTCGTGCGATTCATGCAGCTCTGTCAGCCGGTCATACCCCACGGCTTCGGCCATCTTTTCTTCGGTGACGAAGTGGGTTTTGGCATACTGGGCCAGGCGATCAAGCGCCCGCGTCAAATTGCCTTTAGACTTGGCCTTGAGTGCCGCCTCTGACTGATTGATGATTTCAATAAGGTACTTGTGGTCCGAATCGATCAAGTCGTTCCCTACGCTCAATTGCTCACGCCAGGCCAGACTCATCAGATCACCCTCCATTGGTTCATCATCAACTAGATTAGGTAAGTTTATCCGTTTGTACCCAAAAGGAAACCGACCGCTGCGGCTCCATGCGCCGTCAGTCGGTCCGCAATGCTTTTTTCAATTCCGACCCAAGCTCCGGTTTGTGCGCAAAAGGATCGGTCGGATTGCGCCCGAGCATGATGTCGTCCAGCCGGGTTTGCACCGAACCAATAGCCTGGGGGTGGCTGTAGATGTAGAACTGGTTTGCCGTCACGGCATCAAACACCAGCTGTGCGACATGGGCGGCGCTGATCTTGCCCGACCCCACTGCCTTGTCGCTCATGGCCTGGGCAATCCGCTGGCTGCGGGTGGGCTTGCCCCCCACCACGGCGTCGGGACGATTGCGGTGACTCTGACTGATGCCGGTGGGCACAAAAAACGGGCACAGTACCGACGCACCAACCTGATCGGTGACCAGGGCGAGGTCCTGAAACAGCGTCTCGCTGATGCTCACCACGGCGTGCTTGCTGGCGTTGTACACGCCCATGTTGGGCGCATTGAGCAAACCGGCCATGCTGGCGGTGTTGACGATGTGGCCCCGGTACGTTGGATCATTTTTAGCGGCGTCAAGCATCATGGGCGTGAAGACGCGAACGCCGTGCGCCACCCCCATCAGGTTAACGCCAATCACCCATTCCCAATCCTGCGCACTGTTTTCCCAGATCAGTCCGCCCGAGCCCACGCCCGCGTTGTTGAACACCAGATGCGGCGCGCCAAAGCGCTCCAGCACCGCCTGGCCCAGAGCCTCCATCTCACTGGCCTTGGACACGTCAACTTGAACCGCCAGCACCTGCACGCCAAGGGACTTCACCTCCTGAGAGGCCCGGTCCAGTGCGTCCTGCTGCACATCAACCAGCACCAAGTTCATACCCAGGCCAGCTCCGATGCGGGCGCATTCCAGACCAAAGCCGGATCCGGCGCCGGTCAACACGGCAGTCTTGTTCTTGAATTCAGTGATCACAAAATTTCTCCAAAAATTATGGCTGGCGCAGCATTTCAAGATGGGCAATACCATCTTCCAGATAGGGCCTGCCCACATCGACAAAGCCGTGTTGGGCATAAAAATCGCGCAGATGCGCCTGCGCGCCGATCCGAATCGCCTGCGCGCCCCACCGGCACACGACACATCGCAGCGCTTCGGCCATCAACTGATGTCCCAGACCGTTGCCACGCCGGCCGGGATGGGAGATCACCCGCCCGATGCTGGTCTCGTCAAACTTGACCCCAGCCGCAAAGCAGCGCGCATAGGCGACCAGTTCGCCACCCTCCCATCCCATCAAATGCAAGGCCTGTTCGTCAAAGCCATCCATGTCCTGAAAAACACAGGTTTGCTCCACCACAAACACGGCACTGCGCAGCTGCAGCACCGCGTAGAGTTCCGGCGTGCTTAGGGCATCAAAGGCCTTGAAAGTCCACTCGGGCGCACGGAGCGTGGGCCGGGTTTCAACCAGACTTGATTCAATGGCCTCGGTCACGAAAAGCGCCTGCAACTAGATAAGCTTGACGAGCTGCTTGCCAAAATTTTTCCCCTTGAGCAAACCCAAAAAGGCTTCGGGCGCGGCCTCAATGCCCTGGGCGATGGACTCTCTGGGGCGCAACTTTCCGGTGGCCACCAGCATGCCCAACTCCTTGAGCGCCTCGGGCCAAATCTCCATGTGTTCACTCACGATGAAGCCCTGGACCTTCAGGCGGTTCACTAGAATCAGCGCCGGATAGGTCAGCGGCAGCGGCTGGCCGTCGTAACCGGCAATCATTCCGCACACGGCGATGCGGCCAAAGGCGTTCATGCGCAGCAGCACGGCGTCGAGCACCACGCCGCCGACGTTCTCGAAATAGCCGTCCACGCCCTTGGGGCACGCCTGCTTGATGGCTTTGGACAGCGAGGCGGCGTCCTTGTGCAGCTTATAGTCGATGCATTCGTCGTAACCCAGTTCGTCGACGGCGTACTTGCATTTCTCCGGCCCGCCCGCGATGCCCACGGTGCGGCAGCCGCGCGCTTTGCTCAATGCGGCAAAAGCGCTGCCCACCGCGCCGGTAGCGGCGCTCACCAGCATGGTCTCCCCTTCCTTGGGCTCAATGATTTTGACCAGGCCGTACCAAGCCGTCACGCCGGGCATGCCCACCGCACCCAGGTAGGCGCTCAGGGGAATGTGTGTGGTGTCGAGCTTGCGCAACGCGCCGATCTGGTTGGCATCCACCACGCTGTACTCCTGCCAGCCGCCCATGCCCACGACCTTGTCGCCCACGGCAAACTTCGGATGCTTGGACTCAGCGACTTCACCCACCGTACCGCCGCCCATGGTTTGCCCCAACTCCTGGGGCACGGCATAGCTTTTGGCGTCGTTCATGCGGCCGCGCATGTACGGATCGAGGCTCAGGAAATGATGCCGCACCAGCACCTGGCCATCCTGGAGCGCAGGGGTTTCGCTGGTGACCATTTTGAAGTTGCTGGCGACAGCCTCTCCGTCAGGGCGGTTGTCGAGAATAATCTGCTTGTTTTGTGGCATGGTGCCCTCCTGTAAAAAGCGTTCAATCGGTCGGAATGACCGTTGGGACGTTGTTGAGTGTGTCGCCTGCCCCTGCATGGCCCGGTGTGCTGAGCGCGTTGGCGGTCCGCGGCCCGACCGGCAGGCGTTTGGCGAATTTGAAGGTAGCGGTGGCGTGCGCGCAGGCACGGCCCTTGTCGTCAAAGATGGTGCCCTCCGTAAAGGCCATGGTCGCGGTTCGGTGCATCAAGCGGCCCTTGCCGGTCAGCGCACCGCAGGCGGGTTGCATGAAGCTGGTTTTCATCTCGATGGTGACCACGCCCATCTCGGGCTGCACGCTGCGCGCGGCCACCGCAAGCGTCACATCGAGCAGCGTCATCAGGGCACCACCGTGTGTCACGCCAAAGGAATTGAGGTGCTCGGGCTTGGGCGTGTAGCTGAGTTCAGAAAAGCCGCCCTCGAACACATGGAGTTCAAAACCCAGATGATCGACAAAAGGAATGGTGACACCGAAGTTCATGCGCAAATTGTCCTTCAGCCACCTATCACGGCGCTGACGCCGCCGTCCACGGCCAACCATTGGCCCGTAATGTGCTTGCCGGCGTCCGAGGCAAAGAGCACGCACAAGCCCTTGAGGTCTTCGTCGTCGCCCAGGCGCTTGAGTGGCGCGTGCGCGGCGAGCTTTTCTTCGCCCAGCGCTGCCAGCGTGCCCTGCGTCATCTTGCTGGGGAAAAATCCCGGGCAAATGGCATTGACAGTGATGTTGTACTTGCCCCACTCCGCCCCGAGCGCACGGGTGAAATTGATCACCGCACCCTTGGAGGTGTTGTAGGCAATGGTGGTCATCTCGGGGGGGTTGCCCGCCAACCCGGCAATCGAGGCCACATTGATGATGCGACCCTGACGGCGCGCAATCATGCTCTTTTTGGCGATGATCTGGCTGAGCAAAAAATAGCCCCGCACATTGAGGTTCATCACCTTGTCCCAGGCCTCCAGCGAATGGTCCTCGGCGGGCGCGCCCCAGGCCGCTCCGGCGTTGTTGACCAGAATATCCACATCGCCCATGCGATGCAGGGTCTCCGTGGCCAGGCGATCAATCTCCGACTCTTTGGCGCAATCGGCCGCCACCCAGCGGGCATCAATACCCGCAGCCTGCAGTTTGATCACGGCCTGCTCCAGGTCGTCGGCCTTGCGCGAACTGATCATGATGCGGGCACCGGCCTCGCCCAGGGCGTGCGCCATCTGCAGGCCCAGCCCGCGCGAGCCGCCGGTAACCAGGGCGGTTTTACCGGTCAGATCAAAAAGTTGCTGGATGGTACGGGTCATGGTCTCTCCTCAAAATGCGTCCTCGGGCATGTCTGCGCAGGTGGGGTCCCGGTTGGACACCACTTTCAGCCAAGCCCCTATTTTTGGCAATTCGTAATGATAAAAATAGGCTGTAGCCCTTATCCTTCCTGCAGTTGAAGCTATTGATTGAGTAGCATCCAGGCGCAGCGACGCCAGTGCCACGTCAAGCCACATCCAGGCCAGCACGGTGTGGCCAAAGGCCTGCATATAGGGTACGGCATTGGCCAGAGCCTCCTTGGGCGCGCCCGTGGACCAGGCCGCCTGCGTGGCTTGGGCGACCTGACCCACAGCCTTGCGCAGACCTTGGGCGTGCTCAAGCAACTCGGGCACCTGTGCTGCCTGGGTGGCCGTGGCCTCCATGCGCGCAGCCAGAAGGCCCAAGCCCCGTCCGCCTTCCATCAGCACCTTGCGGCCCAACAAATCGAGCGCCTGAATGCCGTGCGAGCCCTCGTGAATCATGTTCAGACGGTTGTCGCGCCAGTACTGCTCCACCGGGAAATCGCGGGTGTATCCGTAGCCCCCCAGCACCTGGATGGCCAGGGAATTGGCTTCCAGACAACATTCGCTGGGCCAACTCTTGGCAATGGGCGTCAGCACTTCGAGCAACAGACGTGCTTCGTCTGCCGCCTGCGCCATGCCGGTATGTTGCTCATCCACCAGACGGGCGCAATAGAGTTCGAGCGCCAGTGCCCCTTCGCAGTACGATTTTTGTGCCAGCAACATGCGCTTGACATCAGGGTGCTCGATGAGACGCACCGGGGGCTGCGCGGCGTCCTTGCCGCTGGCGCCCAGTGGCCGCCCTTGGGTGCGGTTCTTCGCGTAGTCCAGCGACACTTCATAACCCGCCAGGCCCAGCAGTGTGGCTGCCATGCCGATGGCAATTCGCGCCTCGTTCATCATGTGAAACATGCACCGCAAGCCGTCCCCGGGTTGGCCCACCAGATAGCCCACGGCGCCAGCACCCCGGCCATCAAGCCCCCCGCCCGCGCCAGTCACCGGGTACTTGCCTTCCCCAAAATTGAGCAGCGTGTTGGTAGTACCCCGCCAGCCCAGTTTGTGGTTGAGCCCGGCCAGCGCCACATCGTTGCGCTCGCCGGTGAGTTCGCCCGCAGCGTCGACCATTTTTTTGGGCACGATGAAGAGTGAAATTCCGCGCGTACCGGCGATCAACTTGCCATCAGTGCCGGGAATTTTTGCCAGCACCAGATGCACGATGTTCTCGGTAAGTTCGTGCTCGCCGGCCGAGATCCACATCTTGTTGCCCTGCAACCGGTAGCGCGGTCCCAGGGGGTCCGATGCAAAGTCCGGTCCGTCGGTTGTGGCCCGCGTTGCCACGTCGCCCAGACTTGAGCCCGCCTGCGGCTCGCTCAAGCACATGGTGCCCGACCAGCGGCCACTGAACTCCTTGCGGGCAAAGACTTCCCGTTGCGCCGCCGTACCATGTGCCATCAACAGGTTGGCGTTGCCTGTGGTCAGCAGGCCCGAACCGATGCTGGCAGAAGCCATGGCAAAAAAGGAATTGGCCGCCGCCTCCACCGTGTAGGGCAGTTGCATGCCACCCATCTCGTAATCCTGAGATGCGCTGAGCATGCCCGATTCGGCATAGGCGCGGTGTGCATCGTGCGTCGCCTGCGGCAATATCACCTTCTCGCCGTCAAAACGCGGCTCCTGGGTGTCCACCAAGCGATTGAACGGCGCGTACTTGTCGCGTGCGATCCGCTCACAGGTGTCGAGCACCGCATCGAAAGTCTCGCGCGAATGATCAGCAAAGCGCCCACGCTCGCTGAGTGCCGGTAAATTGAGCCATTGGTAAAGAAGAAAATCAAGCGTTGGTCGAAGCGACATGGCCAGCCCTCACATTGCACGCTGGGCCACCAGGCAGGCCCGGGAAACCAATGACTTTCGTCAGCTCAAAGAACTTCAAAAACACCCGCCGCACCCATGCCGCCACCAATGCACATGGTCACGCACACGCGTTTGGCGCCGCGGCGCTTGCCCTCGATCAGGGCGTGGCCCGTCAAGCGTTGCCCACTTACCCCATAGGGGTGGCCCACGGCGATGGCGCCGCCATTGACGTTGAGCAATTCACCCGGAATGCCGAGTTTGTCGCGGCAGTAAATCACCTGCACGGCAAACGCTTCGTTGAGTTCCCACAAGTCGATGTCGCTGACCTTGAGTCCCAGGCGTGTGAGCACTTTCGGAATCGCAAACACCGGGCCGATGCCCATCTCGTCGGGTTCACAACCCGCCACCGCAAAGCCCAGAAAGCGTCCCAGCGGTTTCAAACCCTTTTTCTCGGCCAGGCTCTCGTTCATCACCACCACGGCACCTGCGCCGTCGGAGAACTGGCTGGCGTTGCCCGCCGAAATCAGGCCACCCGGAACCGCCGAACGCAAATCCTTGATGCCCTCAAAGGTCGTGCCATCGCGGATGCCTTCATCCTGACTGACGGTCACTTTTTTGCTCATCAGGCCCATCACCTTGTCGGCCACCCCCATGGTGACCGTGATGGGCGCAATTTCGTCGGTGAACAAGCCAGCTGCCAACGCAGCGCTGGCCTTTTGCTGGCTGGCCGCGCCGTACACGTCCATGGCCTCGCGCCCGATGTTGTAGCGCTTGGCCACGTTCTCGGCCGTTTGCAGCATGTTCCAGTAGATCTCGGGCTTGTTCTTGACCAGCCAGGGGTCAGCCAGCATGTGGGTGTTCATCTCCTGCTGCACGCAGGAGATGCTCTCCACCCCACCGGCGACAAAGATGTCGCCCTCGCCGGCGATCACACGCTGCGAGGCCAGCGCAATGGTTTGCAGACCCGACGAGCAAAACCGATTGACGGTCATGCCCGAAGTGGTCACCGGGCAACCGGCGCGCAGGGCGATCTGGCGGGCAATGTTGACGCCGGTGGCACCTTCGGGCGTGGCACAACCCATGAGGACGTCGTCGACCTCACCGGCCTCGATGCCAGCGCGTGAAATGGCATGCTCGACGGCGTGGCCCCCCAGGGTGGCACCATGCGTCATGTTGAAGGAACCCTTCCAGCTCTTGGCAAGCGGGGTGCGGGCAGTGGAAACGATTACGGCAGATGTCATGATGAATTACTCTTTTGATGTCTGGTTTCAGTCGAATGTCTTGCCCTGGGTGGCCAGCCTGGCCAGCAGTGGCGCGGGCTGCCAGAACTTGGCGTCATCGAGTGGGTTCTTCGCAAAGCGGTTCATGGCTTGCACCACATTGAACAAGCCCACCTCGTTGGCGTAGTTCATGGGGCCGCCGCGGTAAGGCGGGAAGCCATACCCGAAGATGTACACGATGTCGATGTCGCTGGCCTTGTTCGCAATACCTTCCTCCAGAATATGCGCAGCCTCGTTCACCAGCGCGTACACCAGGCGCTCGACAATTTCCTCATCAGAAATCTTGCGCGGCTCAATCCCAAGCGTCTTGCGATGAGCCTCGATCATGCTGACCACTTCGGCATTGGGGATCGCCTCGCGCTTGCCCGCTGCGTAGTCGTACCAGCCAGCACCTGTCTTTTGCCCGAATCGCCCCTTCTCGCACAGCAGATCAGCCGTCTTGCTGTAGCGCACATTGGGCTTTTCGACATAGCGGCGCTTGCGGATCGCCCAGCCGATGTCGTTGCCCGCAAGGTCGCCCATGCGGAACGGTCCCATGGCAAAACCGAATTTTTCAATCGCCTTGTCCACCTGCGCGGGGGTGCAACCCTCGTCGAGCAGAAAGCCACCCTGACGTCCGTATTGCTCGATCATGCGGTTGCCGATAAAACCGTCGCACACACCGGAGACCACCGCGGTTTTTTTGATCTTCTTGGCCATGCCCATGACGGTCGCCATCACGTCTTTGGCCGTCTTGGCGCCTCGCACCACTTCGAGCAGTTTCATCACGTTGGCCGGGCTGAAGAAATGCAGGCCCACCACGTCCTGTGGGCGCTGGGTGAAGGCGGCAATCGTGTTCACGTCCAGCGTGGACGTGTTGGAGGCCAGTATCGCGCCGGGCTTCATCACCCGGTCCAATTCCTTGAACACCGCTTCCTTAACACCAAGCTCTTCAAACACGGCCTCGATCACGAGGTCGGCGTCCTTGAGGTCGTCGTAACTCAAGGTCGTGCTCAAAAGACTCATGCGCTGCTCGTACTTGTCCTGCTTGAGCTTGCCCTTCTTGACCTGAGATTCGTAGTTCTTGCGGATGGTGGCCAGCCCGCGATCGAGCGCTTCCTGCTTCATCTCAAGCATCTTCACCGCAATACCTGCGTTAAGAAAATTCATGGAAATGCCACCGCCCATGGTGCCTGCACCAATCACGGCCACCGAGTTAATCGCACGATGGGGCGTATCGGCAGGGACATCCGGTATTTTGGAAGCTGCCCGCTCGGCCATGAAAATGTGCCGCAGGGCGCGGCTCTCGGGCGTCCACATCAGGTTGATAAAGATGTCGCGCTCGGTGAGCAGGCCGGCCTCAAACTTCTGCTTGGTCGCGGCCTCGACCGCGTCCACGCACTTGGCCGGGGCCGGGAAATTCTTGGCCATACCCTTGACCATGTTGCGCGCAAACTGAAAGTATGCGTCGCCCTGAGGGTGCTTGCAAGGCAAATTGCGCACCAGCGGCAGGGGCCGCACGTCAGCCACTTCTTTGGCAAACGCGAGAGCCTCGACCGGCAACGCCTCTGCCGAACTAGCGATCTTGTTGAACAGTTGCTGCCCGGGCAGCATGGCCAGCATCTCGCTTTTCACCGGCTCGCCACTGACGATCATGTTCAGCGCCGGTTCCACACCGAGTGCTCGCGGCAGCCGCTGCGTACCACCCGCGCCGGGAATGAGTCCAAGCTTGACTTCCGGAAGCGCCACGCTGCAACCGGGCGCGGCGATGCGATAGTGACAGCCCAGTGACAATTCAAGCCCTCCACCCATACACACCGAATGAATCGCCGCGACAACGGGCTTGCTGGAGTTCTCCACCATGCGGATGACGCTGTGCAGATTGGGCTCCTGCAACGCCTTGGGCGAGCCAAACTCCTTGATGTCCGCTCCGCCCGAGAACGCCTTGCCGGCACCCGTGATGACGATGGATTTCACCGCCGTGTCCTCATTGGCCTTGGCCAGGGCGTCGGTCAAGGCCACGCGAGTGGCATAGCCCAGGCCATTGACGGGGGGATTGTTGAGTGTGATCACGGCAACATTGCCATGTACCTGGTATTGAGCGGTCATGCTGGCATTCCTCAAAAGTGGGATTCGAACGATCGTTCTATTTTCGACAACTTGCACTATACCCAGTGCAGCAAAACCAGTTTGTCACGGTTGGGACAAAGCACTCAAACTACCAGCCATTCCTTGCGAATGCTGCTGTCACTGCGCAACTCGTCAGGTGTCCCCTCAAACACAATGGTGCCGTGACCCATGACGAGGCAGCGGTCGGAAATCTCCAGGGCAATGGTCAGCTTTTGCTCGATCAGCAGCACGGAAATCCCGCACTCCTTGAGCTTGAGCAGGTAATGAGCCACCAGCTCGACCATTTTTGGCGCAAGCCCTTCCGTGGGTTCGTCCACGATGATCATCTCTGGATTCCCCATGAGCGTGCGGCACAGGGACAGCATTTGCTGCTCGCCGCCCGAGAGCACACCCGCAGGCGTGTGCTGACGCTCCTTGAGCAGCGGGAACATGGCGTACATGTCCTGGGCCGACCAGCGACCGGGACCGGTGCCCTCTTTTTTCCCCATCAACAGGTTTTGTTCCACCGTGAGCGACGCAAAAATCTCGCGGTTTTCCGGCACATAGCCCAGGCCGGCAAGGGCAATCTCGTGGCTTGGCCGACCCACACACTCGAACCCGCGCCAGCACACCGAGCCTTCGCACTGCATCAGACCCATGAGCGCCCGCGCGGTCGTGGAGCGGCCCGAGCCGTTGCGCCCGAGCAGCGCCACTATTTGGCCCGCAGGCACCTCAAAGTTGACGCCCTGGAGCACGTGGCTCTTGCCATACCAGGCGTGCAGGTTGTTGACCAGCAGTGCGCTCATGGAGTCGCGGGGGAATGCGGCAAGCCGATCCCCGCACCCAGATAGGCTTGCTGGACCAGCGCGTTGGCGCGCACCGCATCGGGCGCACCGCAGGCCAGTAACTGGCCACCCACCATGACCGCGATTCGGTCGGCCAGGCCAAACACGACACTCATGTCGTGCTCGATCATCAGCAGGGTCCTGCCAACAGTGAGTTTGCGGATGAGTTCAATGAACCGTGTGGTTTCCGAGCGGCTCATGCCCGCCGTTGGTTCGTCCAGCAGGATAACGCGGGCGCTGCCCCCCACGGTCATGCCAATCTCCAGTGCGCGCTGCTCGGCATAACTCAGGTGCATCGCCAGCACATCGCGCTTTTGTACAAGCCCCAGTGAGTGCATCAGATCATGCGCCCGCTCGTTGGCGTCCCTGGCGTTGGCCAACAGCTTGAGAAAGGTGTATTTGTAGCCGAGCCCCCAGAGCAGTGCGCAGCGCAGATTCTCAAACACGCTGAGCCCCGGAAACACATTGGTGATCTGAAAGCTGCGGCTCAGGCCCATGCGGAAGATCTGATGCGGCTTGCGACCGACGACGCTGCGCCCCAGCAAGACGATATCGCCACCGCTGGGCACCAATGCGCCGCTGATCAGGTTGAACAGGGTGGATTTGCCCGCACCATTGGGGCCGATGATGCCCAGGCGCTCCCCGGCGCAAACCGCCAGATCGACGCCGCCAACGATCTCCGTGGTGCCAAAGCACTTGCGCACGCTTTTGAGTTCTAGCACCGTGGTCATGAGGTGCGGTGCCTGTCCATTGCCTCGTGAGGTTGCCCCTGAGGCGCCGACCGCTGCCGGGCCAATCGCCGCCGCAGAACGACAAACCATCCCCAGCCCAACAGCATGCCGCTGGCCGCGATCCAGCTGCCCGGGGAGGAACTGTCGAGCACAAGGCCCAGAAAATCCAACCGATCCCCCAGCGCCGAGCGCAGCTGCAGGTGGTACAGCATCTCGACAATGGCGGCCACACCCAGCGAGCCCACCAATGCGCTCAACCCCAGCGCCAGATGCCTGCGCCAGGAGCGAGCGATGCGCCCAAGGGTTGCGGGTCGGCTGCCCAGCACGGCCAGCGATGCCACGCCACCCGGTGCCACCATCACCATAAATACAAACAGCAGCCCGAGATACAACAACCAGGCCTGCGTCAGTCGGGACAACAGCACCGACGAGAGCACCATGAGAACGCCACCGATGATCGGACCGGCAAAGTAGGTGGTGCCACCAAGGAGTGTGAATAGAAGGTAGGCCCCCGAGCGGTAGCCGCTGAACACCTCCGAGGTGGCAATCTCGAAGTTCAAGGCCGCCAGGCCACCGGAGATGCCGGCAAAAAAGGCCGCGATCATGAACGCCAGATAGCGCACCACCTGCGTGTCGTACCCGACGGACTCCGTGCGCTGCGGGTTGTCGCGCACGGCCTTGAGCATGGTGCCCAGCGGAGTGTGGGTGAAGGCATACATCAAAGCAGTGCACACAAACGTGTAGAGGGCAATCAGGTAGTAAACCTGCCACTGCGGGCCAAAAGTGATCCCCAGAACGCCAACGCCAGAGACCCGATTGCCGGCAATGCCGGCATCGCCGCCGAACACCTCGGGAAACATCAGCGAGACCGCCCACACCAGTTCACCAATTCCCAGCGTGATCATGGCAAACGGTGTGCCAGCGCGCTTGGTGCTCAGCCAGCCCAGCAACGCGCCGAGCAGCAAGCCGCCCACGCCACCGACCAGCGGAATCAGGCTCACCGGCAGCGCCAGTCCGCCCGACACTCTGCCCAGGGCGTGAATGGCCAGAAACGAACCCACTCCCGAATAGACCGCATGACCGAAACTGAGCATGCCGCCCTGCCCGAGCAGGATGTTGAAGCTCAGGCAGGCGATGATAGCGATACCCATTTGACTGAGCAGTGCATGGCTCAGGGCACTGGCAAACACCACGGGCGCCGCCATCAGCGCCAGGGCAAACAGGCTCCAGATCACCCAGGGCGCGGGGGTTTGCGGGGGCATGGTTGCTGTCAGATGAGTCACGGTTCAGCCCTCGCGCCGACCCATCAGGCCCAGCGGACGAAAAATCAGCACCAGCACCATCAGGAGATAGGGCAACACCGGAGCAATCTGGCTGACTCTGAGCTTCAAGACCAGATAGCCCGGCGTGGCAGGCATCGGAGCAAAACCCAATCCCTGCAGCGCCGACAGCAGTGACCCATCGATGGCGACCGCCACAGTCTGGACAACTCCGATGAACAGGGATGCCAAAAATGCCCCACCCAGCGAACCCAAGCCCCCCACCACGACCACCACAAACACAATGCCACCCATCGAAAGCGCCATGCCGGGCTCGGTGACGTAGGCATTGCCGCCGATAACCCCGGCCAATGCTGCCAGCGCGCAGCCGCCACCAAAGACCAGCATGAACAGACCCGGCACGTCATGCCCCAGTGCCTGCACCATCTCGGGGTGACTGAGCGAGGCTTGAATGATCAACCCAATGCGGGTTCTCTTGAGTACCCACCAAAGCACCAGAAACATCGCAATGGACACCACCATCATGAAGCCGCGATAGATTGGAAACTGAAACCCAAACGCTGCAAACAGGGGTCCATCCAGTCCCAGGGGAACCCTGTAATCAACGGAGCTGCGTCCCCAGATCAGTTGCACCACTTCCAGAAGGATGTAGCTCAAACCAAAGGTGATCAGCAGTTCGGACACATGGCCCAGGCGGTGCACCCGACGCAGAAAATACCGCTCAAAGCCAGCCCCGAGCAAACCCACCACCAGCGGAGCGAGCACCAGGGCCGACCAGAAGCCAAGCACGGAGTTCAGGCTGTAGGCCAGGTAGGCTCCCAACATATAGAAGGATGCGTGGGCGAAATTGAGCACCCCCATCATGCCGAAAATCAACGTCAACCCGGAACTGAGCATGAACAGCAGCAGGCCATAGCTGATGCCATTGAGCAGGGATACGAGGTAGAACTCCATGGCGATGCGTTGTCAGAAATCGTTGGCAGCACGCGACACCGCCCATGCAACCACCTGGACGGCCTTCGGCGCGGTGCGCCCGGACTCAGGCGTCGGGCAGTTTGTAATCGGCCAGCATCACACGCAGCTTGGTCTTTTGCATCTTGCCCGTGCCCCCCAATGGAATGCCATCTACAAAGACCACGTCGTCGGGGATCTGCCATTTGGCCGTCTTGCCTTCATAGAACTTGAGAAGTTCCTCGCGTGAGACCTCGGCTCCCGGCTTCTTGAGGACCGCAATAATGGGCCGCTCGTCCCATTTTGGGTGTTTCATGCCAATGCAGGCCGCCATCGCCACTGCGGGATGGGCCATCGCGATGTTCTCGACATCGATCGAGCTGATCCACTCGCCACCAGATTTGATGACGTCCTTGCTGCGGTCGGTGATCTGCATGTAGCCGTCTGCGTCGATGGTGGCCACGTCTCCCGTGGGAAACCAGCCATCAACCAGCGGCGAGCCGCCCTCCCCCTTGAAGTAGGCGTTGATGACCCAGGGGCCACGAACCAAAAGATCGCCATAAGACTTGCCATCCCAAGGCAACTCCTGGCCTTGGCCGTCCACAATTTTCATGTCCACGCCAAAGATGCCTCGCCCCTGCTTGATCCGGACCTTCATCTTTTCATCCGATGGCAGATCCAGATGCTTGTTCTTGAGTGTGCAAACCGTGCCCAAAGGCGACATCTCGGTCATGCCCCAGGCGTGCAGCACCTCAACACCGTAGGTATCGTTGAAAGCCGTGATCATGGCCGGTGGACAGGCCGAACCGCCAATGACCGTGCGCTTGAGAGTGGAAAAGCGAAGGCCCCCCGCGTGCATGTGGCCGAGCATCATTTGCCAGACCGTGGGCACACCTGCAGCGAAAGAAACCTTCTCGCTCTCGATCAGTTCATAAATGGATTTGCCGTCCATGGCCGGACCGGGAAACACCAGTTTGGCACCGGTCATGGCAGCCGAGTACGGCAGGCCCCAGGCGTTGACGTGGAACATGGGCACCACTGGCAGCACGGAGTCGCGCGCGCTCATGCTCAGGGCATCGGGCAGGGCTCCGGCCAATGCGTGAATCATCGTGGAGCGATGGCTGTACAGCGCAGCCTTGGGGTTGCCCGTGGTGCCGCTGGTGTAGCACATGCTCGAAGCGGAGTTTTCGTCAAACTCCGGCCATTCGTAGTCACTTGACTGCCCGCCAATCCAGGCCTCGTAACTTTGCAGGCCCGGCACGCCGCTGCCCGCGGGCAGGTTGCCTTCGTCGCACAGCGCGACATAGTGCTTGATGGTCGGGCAGCGCTTGTGAACGGCCTGCACAATGGGCAGGAACGACAGGTCAAAACACAATACGGTGTCTTCTGCGTGGTTGGCGATCCAGGTGATCTGGTCGGGGTGCAGGCGGGGGTTCAGCGTGTGCAGCACGCGCCCTGATCCGCTCACCCCAAAGTACAACTCCAGGTGCCGGTACCCGTTCCAGGCCAGCGTGGCCACCCGGTCGCTAAAGCCCAGTTCCATCGCATCGAGCGCCTTGGCTACCTGACGCGAGCGCTGTGCGATGTCCTTGTAGGTGCACCGGTGAATATCGCCCTCAACCCGGCGCGAGACGATCTCGGCTTCACCGTGGTGACGCTGGGCGAATTCGATCAGCGACGAAATCAATAACTGTTGGCTTTGCATCAACCCAAGCATGAGCACACTCCTGAAAAAGTCATGGAAAAGGCCTTACATGGTACTGCGGAATTGTGCGATAACCCTTCGGCTGACGGGTTCGGCAGCGCTACGGGACAATCACGCCATGCCCTGCCCTACCCCGCATCCCGATGGCGAACTCGACCTTGGCCTGCAGTGGAACAACAGTTTCGCCAGACTCGGGGAGGCGTTTTTCACGCCCTTGCCCGCGCAACCCCTGCCCAGCCCTTACTGGATCGGACGCAGCCATTCGGTTGCGCGTGAGCTGGGGCTGGAGGCGTCTTGGCTGGAATCGGGCGAGATGCTGCAAGCGGCCTGCGGCAATCGCCCTATCCTGGGCACGCAGCCGCTGGCCAGTGTTTACAGCGGCCACCAGTTTGGCCAATGGGCAGGACAACTGGGCGATGGCCGCGCCTTGCTACTGGGTGAAACGGCCAGCGGGTGGGAACTGCAGCTCAAGGGCAGCGGATTCACGCCCTACTCCCGCATGGGCGATGGCCGCGCCGTGCTGCGCTCGAGCATTCGCGAATTTCTGTGCAGCGAAGCGATGCAGGGTTTGGGCATTCCCACCACGCGGGCTCTGTGCGTGACCGGCTCGGACGCGCCCGTGCAACGTGAAACCACTGAAACCGCTGCTGTTGTGGTTCGGGTCGCGCCCAGCTTCATCCGCTTTGGGCACTTTGAGCATTTTTCGTACCGCGGGCAACACGCACAGCTCAAGATCCTTGCCGACTATGTGATTGAGCGCTTTTACCCGAACTGCCGCACTACTGACCAGTTCTCCGGCAACCCCTACGCCGAGCTGCTCGCGCAGGTGACGCAGCGCACCGCGCAAATGCTCGCACAGTGGCAGGCCGTGGGGTTTTGCCACGGTGTGATGAACACCGACAACATGAGCATTCTGGGCGTGACCATTGACTACGGCCCTTTCCAGTTTCTGGACGAGTTCAGCCCCGGACACGTTTGCAACCACTCCGACACCCAGGGCCGCTACGCGTTTGACCAGCAACCCAACGTGGCCCACTGGAACCTGTTTTGCCTGGCGCAGGCGTTGATGCCACTGGTTGGCGAACAGGAACTGGCACTGGCTGCGCTCGAACCCTTCAAAGACGGCTTTGTCCGAGCCTGGCAAAGTCAAATGTTTGCCAAACTTGGCTTGTGCGATGCCAGCGAGGCAACCCGCGCTCAGGACGCAGCGCTGTGCGACAACATCCTTGCGCTGCTGGCAACAAACAAGGTGGACCACACCATTTTCTGGCGTCGCCTGAGTCATCTGTCCACCGGTGCAAGCGCCGACAGCGTGCGCGACCTCTTTTCTGACCGAGCGTCGGCAGATCACTGGTTGCTACGGTATTCAGAGCGTACTATGCATATTGAAAGCTGGCTATCAGCCGATTTGATGCTTAAATCAAATCCGAAATTTGTGCTGCGCAATCATCTTGCGGAGCAAACAATACAGATGGCGAAACTTAAGGACTTTTCTGGAGTCAATACCCTGCTTGGCCTGCTCGCATCACCATTTGAGGAGCATCCAGGGTTTGAGCAGCATGCCGATTTTCCGCCAGCCTGGGCCGGCGACCTTGAGATCAGCTGCAGTTCCT
The DNA here is from genome assembly GCA_963784775.1 of uncultured beta proteobacterium. Classification (GTDB taxonomy): domain Bacteria; phylum Pseudomonadota; class Gammaproteobacteria; order Burkholderiales; family Burkholderiaceae_C; genus Rhodoferax. Next base: position 173,163 of record CAWAST010000010.1, read on the forward strand.
GACCCTTCACCTCTCCCACAATACGACAAGGACCGCTCCCCATGACTTGCAAAATCGAAAAAACCGGCGCCCAGTGGCAAGAACTCCTGCGGGCCAAAGGCGCAGAGCCACTGGCCTACGAGGTGACGCGCCACGAAGCCACCGAGCGACCCTTCAGCGGCAAATACCATGACCACTTTGCCCAAGGGCAGTACCAGTGCATGTGCTGCGGAAAGCCGCTGTTTGAATCCAATGCCAAGTTTGACGCCGGTTGCGGCTGGCCCAGTTTTTTTCAGCCGGTTGAGGCGGCGGCTCTGGCCACGCGGGTGGACGACAGCCTGGCCGCCCGGCGCACCGAAGTGCATTGCGCCGACTGCGGCGCCCACATGGGCCACGTTTTTGAGGACGGGCCCGAGCCCACCGGGCTGCGCTACTGCATGAACTCGGCTTCGCTACACTTCACACCCTCATGAAAATATTGATCGATTTCTTTCCCATCCTGCTGTTCTTTGGTGCCTACAAGCTCTATGACATCTACATCGGGACGGGCGTGCTGATGGTGGCAACCCTGCTGCAGATGGCCCTGATTCTTCGAATTGACGGCAAATTGCAGGCCATGCACAAGATCACCTTGGGCCTGATTCTGGTCTTTGGCACACTCACGCTGGTGCTGCACGACGAGCGCTTTATCAAATGGAAACCCACCGTACTGTACGCCGCGATGGCGGTTGCGCTGGCTGTGGCGCTGTGGCTTTACAAGAAAAACTTCCTCAAGCTGTTGCTGGGCAGCCAGCTGCAGTTGCCCGACCCGGTGTGGGTGCGGCTCAACGTGATCTGGGTGGCGTACTGTGCCTTCATGGCCCTGACCAACGCCTATGTGGCGGCCTACTTCAGCACCGAAGCCTGGGTCAACTTCAAACTGTGGGGCTACATCTTTCCGCTGGCCTTCATCATCGGCCAGGGCTTTTATATCGCGCCCCACCTCAAGCCTGACGAACCCAAGAGCGACGAGCTCCAAGCTGACGAACCCAAGGCCTGAATCCCATGACGTCAACCCCTTCCCCCAACGGACCCACCGCCCACCAGCTTGAACAACGCCTGCGCGAAGCCCTGCAACCCAGCGAACTGGAGGTGCTCGACGAGAGTTTTCAGCATCATGGCCATGCCGGGGCCAACGGCAGCGGTTTTGGAACGCATTTTCGGGTGCGCATCACTTCGCCGCTATTTGCCGGCAAGTCCGCCCTAGCGCGTCATCGGCTTGTGTATGATGCGCTGCACGATTTCATGGACCAGGGCTTGCATGCGCTGGCCATCGAAGCCCATTTACCCCCCGCCTGAACGGGCGTGTTTTTTTCATCAATCCAGGAAACCGCATGAATATGAAATTTCTGATGTCTCTGACCGCCGCCGCCGTGCTTGCTGTAACGGCGCCACTGGCAACCGCACAAAACCTCGCCGTGATCAATGGCAAGCCGGTCCCGGCATCCCGGGTGGACATACTGAGCCAGCAACTTGAGCGCTCGGGCCGCCAGGTCACGCCTGAAATCAAGGCGCAGATCAAGGACGAGGTCATCGCCCGCGAAATCTTCGTTCAGGAAGCCCAGAAACAGGGTCTGGACACCACCCCCGACTTCAAGACCCAGATGGAGCTGGCACGCGAAACCCTGCTGATCCGGGAGCTGTTTGGCAACTTCCAGCAGGCAAACCCGGTCACCGATGCTGAAATCCAGGCCGACTACGACAAGTTTGTGGCTGGCAACGCTGGGAAACAATACCGCGTGCGCCACATTCTCGTGGACAAGGAAGACGAGGCCAAGGCCATCCTGGCCCAGCTCAAAAAAGGCGGCAAGTTTGAAGACATTGCCAAAAAATCGAGCAAAGACACCGGTTCGGGTGCCAATGGCGGCGACCTGGACTGGGCCAACCCCGACAACTATGTTCCAGAATTCGCCCAGGCCATCACCAAACTGGCCAAGGGCAAGACCACAGAGACCCCCGTGAAGACCCAGTTCGGCTATCACATCATCCGCGTGGACGACATACGTGAGGCCCAGTTACCCAAGCTCGAAGAAGTGAAGCCCCAAGTTGCCCAGCAATTGATGCAGAAGAAACTGGCCAAGTACCAGGACGAGATGCGAGCGAGCGCCAAGATTGAGTAAAAGGTCGGTTAACGCACAAAGAAAAAGCGGCTCAGGCCGCTTTTTTCTTGTGAATGCGAGCCGCACAGGGAAAGGGTCCGGTCTTCGCTCGCGGTCCACCATGGGACGGTTGCCCAACTCCGGTACCGCCCCAGGCCATCGCTTGCGTGGCTGCCTCAGACGACGTGGCTAACCAGAGGGAAGTGACAGACCACGCTCAAAGTTGACGGTTATCTCGATGGGCTGTCCGTCCATGCGGCCTGTGCAACAGCTTTGCGAACTCGACGGCAAACCGATGCGCGTCTCCCGGCCATCTTGCGGACAGGTAATTTCCGTCCCGCACGACAAACCCCCGATCTTCGTTTCCAGGGCCGTCGCGAGCAAGCGCTAGCGGGCCGCGAATAAAGTCCTGGGGGTGAGCCAGCGCAGCCGTGACTTCAGCCTGAACCGTGACCGGGTAAGTTCTGTAGTAGTTTCCCAGCCACAATCCGGTAAATGCCCAGCCAGCAAGTTCCATATTCTTGGTCAGCGCGGTCGTCTTGCGACCGTGCAGGACAGACTTGCCATTGGACATTCGTGCCCGGGCCGCCAGTACAACACCATGGCAAATAGCTCCGACCGGAAGATCATGGGCGAAGGTTCGAGCAACGATGGCCTGCAACTCGGCTGACTCCAGGTATTCGCGCATGCCCTTGGCGTGACCGCCAGGCAGCAGGACAGCATCACGCTCCATGGTTCGTGCCTGCGCGTAGCTGATTGGGCAGTTGAATGCGGTTGATGCGGCCATAGCAGTGTGAGCAGCGATGCCGTTTTTGTCCGCCTGTAGCAGCGGCCGCAGTGCGCCCAGGCCCGTTCCAAAAAGCATTCGCGGATCAGCCTGCGCCGGCTTTCCGTCCGGTGTGGCAAACACAACATCATGGCCTTGGCCAGTGAGTTCGAGCCAAGGCACGCCGGCTTCTGTGGGGTCAAAGCCATTGCTGGGCAACGGCAAAAGGATGGTGGACAAAATAGAGGCAATAGAGGTTGGGAATGCGCACCCAATTTTGGATGCGGTCTAACGTCGCCGCTGGGCGACCGGGGCCAGATCAAACATGGTTTTGGTGATGACGGAGTGCAGAACGCCAAATGACAATGGCACGGGCAAGGAATACCCCGCTGAAGAGTCCGTAACAAAGGCTGACAGCGCCCACGAAGGCCGAGTCACTGGCAATCGGAAGCCACCGAGCCAGGATGACACCAACGGCATACTTCGTAAAGAAAATGGCCATCATGAAAGCCAACGGGAGCCAACTGCCCGGAACCAAAAAGGACTGGGTTTCAGTAGAAAAGGCAACGCCCTGCGGCAGTGCGAGCTTGGTGCCAAGCCCAACGGCGATTGCGACGCCCAGAGCCCAAAAAGCAAGGCCGATGGGAACAAACCCAAATGCAGACAGAACACCGTAGAACGACAACGAAATCATGGCAACCGGAAGTATCGAAACTTTGACACGGCTGACCGATCTGTCCTTGCTCTGGGAGTAGCCCAACGTGAGGAGTGCAAAGAACAGCACAAACACCCAGGACGGTGTGCGTTTCAAAATTTCGATCAGCAACGCTGTCTCCTTGGTAAAAATGCGCTGTCCCTTGATTAACGACGCGATGACTCAATGTCCAGGGTTGCAGCCGCAGCCAAATTTTTTACCTTCTCAATGCGGCCAGCGCCCAGGGAGCGAAGATCCACCGCGTACCGCCTACCGTCGGCAAAGCGCAAGTGGCCTGCCGTTACCAAGGATTCCATAAAAGAAGAACCAAGTGGCATCGATAAGCGCATTTGTTCTAATTGGCTACTCCGGCAAACACAGGTTGTTTATGGGCCCATCAACAGCCGACGCCGTTGCAAAATCTTTCAGCAAGAAATAAATTCGATTCGGATGAAGCGGGCTTGACGACCGCTCTGGTGAAACGATGCTTTGGCAAGTTGACAGAAACTCAAGGACCGCCGACGTTTGAGACCCGTCCTGGACATCCACAAAGCACTTGAACTGGGTACCAAGCCGCTTGTGAACGGGTATCACCAGACGAAAGCTCGTCGAGCCGTCAGCATTCTCCTGAATTGAAACATCCAAAAGCCGATTCTGAAGGCGACCATCATGTCGTTCGCGGTCACTTGCCATGCGCTCGATGTAGAGGTCAGTGCCGAACCTTACGATCAGACAGCGCGGAATCAACAAGGTTCGGTCGAACGGAAGCTCTTTGCGAGCTATTGCCACTTCGTACCGCTTGACGGTTCGAAGGCTCCGGCTATGGAGCCAGGATAGGACATTCGCTGCGCCCGCGATCGCGAGTCGCCCAACAAAGCTGACAACTGCCGTCAGTACACCAGCGCCTAGCAGTATGTCGGGAGCCAACAGGTTATCTAGCACCTTGCCGAGATGCTGGATGTAGGGGCTGAAGTCAGGCATTTGCAGTTCCTCGATTCGCGTTATATCAATTGCTCCCCGGCGATACAGCTGCCCTACGCGACCCTCGCCGGCTCTCATCGACAGTCGCCGAAAAATCTATCTCTTCAACGCTCGTGGTGGCATTCTTGCGGCCAGGATAGGTCAGCCACTTCATCGTGACGTTGAGATCGGTGACCATGCTTGATGCCTCCACCTTTGAGCCATTGCCAAGATCAATACTCTCAGTCGTATGGGCGTCCTTCAGTAGTGTCAGATCGTAGCCACGCTCGAGGGCAGCATAGGCGGTGGCCCGAATACACCAGTTTGTTTGCGCGCCCGCCAGCACAATATGAGTGGTTTCCAACTGGCCAAAACCGTCCTCAAGGCTTGTTTCCTCGAAAGAGGAGGGAAAGCGCTTGTAAACCCTTTTTTCTGCAGCCGCGGGGACGAGTTCGGGTACCAGTTGCCAAGTAGATGAGTCTCGCGGCAGGTCCTCGCTCTCATGTTGAACCCATATCACTGGAACCCCACTTTCACGAGCTCGCTCCACAACTCGTGCGACGTTCGCAATGACTTTTGCTGCATCCCAAGAGTCAGCCATGACGCCAATCTGGACGTCTACGACTAGGAGTGCGGTTTGGTTGCCAGGGCGGACTGTGCTCATGAAGGGCCTTATTGAGTTGATGGCGGCCAAAGAATGGAGCCTTTCTGAAGCCTAACGAATGTACACGGCAAGACTTGCAAAATATTCTGGACGTTGCGTATAAATTTCGTCACAAAACTCTCCGGAAAGTCGATTGTGGTCCAGCTCATAAGTTCATGCACTGGACAAACAACCAAGTACCAATATTTGATGCCCAGCCCACAATCCCTGCAATCAACCCGCCAGCCAGCCCAGCGCCATCAGCAAGCCAATCATCAACGGCTGATGCACCATGTAGTAACTCAGGCTCCAGCGCCCGAGCAGGGCCAGCGGCCGCACGACGATTGGCAACACCTTTGGGCTACGCCAATTCGGGTTTGATGCGAGCCAATTGCCCGCAGCCAGGCCCCACCACATCACGCCCAGCCAGGGCAGCAGCGGCACATAATCTTCGGTGATGGGCTTGCGGCTGACAACACCCAGCCAGTTGAGCCCGGGTGCGTTGAACATGTCAATAATTTGAGCTGTAGCCCCCGTCTTCAGAGCAGCTACAGCTATGAATTTTGCAGCAATGGCGACCGCTCCTGCAAGCCACAACCAGCGGCCCCAAGGCGCACTCAGGCGAGCGATGAGCAGCATCACCGCCATGCCGTGCAACACCCCGAAGTAGATAAAGCTTTGCGGGTACATCAGCCAGGAACCCAAGCTGACCAGGGCGGCGCAACCGGCGACCTGCGCCCAGCGCCGCCAGAAGCGCGGCCAACTTTGCACCTGCGCCACCGCCATGGCCTGCCCCAGCCCCGCGCAAAACAGGAACAGGCTTAGGATCAGGGTGCGCTGCCAGGTCCAGACCGGGTCGTGGTAAAAATCTTGCCGCCAGTAGCCAAAGTGATTGAGGTCAAAGGAAAAATGGTAGGCCGTCATCCAAACGATGGCCAGGCCGCGCAGCGCATCAATCCCGTCAAATCGGCCAGCGGGCCTCATCCGACCCACCGGCGGGCGTTGTGCCACAACTGCATCCACGGGCTCATGCTGGAGGCGTCGCCGCTGGTCCAGCTCATCTGGATGTTGCGAAACACCCGCTCGGGGTGCGGCATCATGGCGGTGAAGCGCCCGTCCGGCGTGGTCACCGCCGTCAAGCCGCCCTGGCTGCCGTTCGGGTTGAAGGGATAGAGTTCGGTCGCTGCACCGTGGTTGTCGGTAAAGCGCATGGCGGCGATGGCCTTGTCGGCATTGCCCCGGTGCTTGAAGTTGGCGTAGCCCTCGCCGTGGGACACGGCGATGGGCAAGCGGCTGCCCGCCATGCCGGCAAGGAAGATTGAGGGCGAATCGAGCACTTCCACCATGGACAGGCGCGCCTCAAAGCGCTCGCTCTGGTTGGTGGTGAAGCGGGGCCAGTCCTGCGCGCCCGGAATGATGTCGGCCAGCTCGGCAAACATCTGGCAGCCGTTGCACACGCCCAGGCCGAAGGTGTCGCTCCGGGCAAAAAATGCCTGAAACTGCTCAGTCAGTTGGGCGTTGAAGGTAATGGAGCGGGCCCAACCAATGCCCGCGCCCAGCGTGTCGCCGTAGCTAAAGCCGCCGCAGGCCACCACGCCCTGGAAATCAGTCAGTTTGACACGGCCCGTTTGCAGATCGGTCATGTGCACATCCACCGCCTCAAACCCGGCATGGTGAAAAGCGTAGGCCATTTCCACCTGGGAATTGACACCCTGCTCGCGCAACACCGCCACTTTGGGGCGTGCCACAAGCACGGCGGGCGCACCCATTTTCGCTGCGTTTTTGAGAGCTAACTGTGCAATACCAACAAGGTCTAATGGCACATTTTGCTTAAGAAAAACGTGCAACCCGGGATCTAACGGATCACCGGCTGCTGCGTGCTCGGCGTCGGCACAAACCGGGTTGTCGCGCACCTGGCAAATCTTCCAGCTAGTGCTGTCCCAAGCTTGATGCAGACTTGAGAGGCTTGCGGTAAATACCGGCTTGCGATCACACAACACCTGGAGCAGGGCAACATCCACCACTGCGGCAGGGCCTGCGGGTTGGGTGGTGCCGATCACATGACTATGCTCGCCCAACCCGTGGTCGCCCAGCACCTGCAAAACGGCTTCGCGCTGTGAGGTGTGCACCTGCAGCACGACGCCGAGCTCTTCATTGAACAGGGCTTGTAGGACGCGCTCCTCTCGCCCGACATTGGGTTCGGTTGCAGCAACGAGCGGATCGAGATTCAAGGTCAGGCCCACGTGACCGGCAAATGCCATCTCGCATACGCTGGCCAACAGGCCACCGTCGCTGCGGTCGTGGTACGCCAAAATTCTTCCCTCTAGACGCAGCGCATTGACGGCGTTGACCAGATTGACGAGGTCCTGCGGATCGTCCAGATCGGGCACCTCATCGCCCAGCTGGCCCAGAATTTGCGCCAGCATGCTGGCACCCATGCGATTTTTGCTACGGCCCAAATCCACCAGCACCAGCGTGGTGTCGTCAACGGCGTTGAGTTGCGGCGTCAGCGTGCCGCGCACATCAGCCAGGGTTGCAAAAGCGGTCACGATGAGGGACACGGGCGATGTCACCTTTTTGGCCTGCGACTCGTCCTGCCACTGCGTGCGCATGGACAGCGAGTCCTTACCCACCGGAATCGAGATACCCAAAGCGGGGCACAGCTCCAGCCCCACGGCCTTGACGGTGGCGTAAAGCGCCGCGTCTTCACCGGGCTCGCCGCAGGCGGCCATCCAGTTGGCTGAAAGTTTGACCCGGGGTAGATCGATGGGCGCGGCCAGCAAGTTAGTGATGGCCTCGGCCACCGCCATGCGACCCGACGCAGGGGCGTTCACAGTGGCCAACGGCGTGCGCTCGCCCATGCTCATGGCCTCGCCCGCAAAACCTTTGAAGTCGGCCAGCGTCACAGCGCAATCGGCCACCGGCACCTGCCAGGGGCCCACCATCTGGTCACGGTGGCTCAAGCCCCCAACGCTGCGGTCACCAATGGTGATCAGGAAGCGCTTGGACGCCACTGTGGGGCTGGCCAGCACGTGAAAGCAGGATTTTTGCAGGTCAACGCCGGTCAGGTCGATGGGCGCAAAGCTGCGTGCAACGGTTTTGACATCGCGATGCATCTTGGGCGGCTTGCCCAGCAGCACATTCATCGGCATGTTGACTGGCGCCCCCACGCTGGCCTTGTCATCAAACGCGCCGTCAGTCACGACGAGATTTCGCTCCTGAGTGGCCACGCCGACCACCGCAAACGGACAGCGCTCGCGCTCACACAGGGCCTGGAACTGTGCCAGCGACTCTGGCGCAATCGCCAGCACATAGCGCTCCTGGCTTTCGTTGCACCAGATTTCCTTGGGTGCCATGCCGCTCTCTTCAAGGTGCACGGCGCGCAGGTCAAAGCGGGCACCGCGACCCGCGTCGTTGGTGAGTTCCGGAAAAGCGTTGGAAAGCCCGCCTGCACCCACATCGTGAATCGCCAGAATCGGGTTGCTGGTGCCCTGAATCCAGCACTGGTTGATCACCTCCTGCGCCCGGCGCTCGATTTCGGGGTTGCCGCGCTGCACCGAATCAAAGTCCAGTTCGGCGGCGTTGGTACCGGTGGCCATGGAACTGGCTGCGCTGCCGCCCATGCCGATGCGCATGCCAGGCCCACCCAACTGGATGAGCAGGCTGCCCGCGGGAAATTCGATCTTGTGGGTTTGCGTGGCGTCGATTACGCCCAGCCCCCCGGCGATCATGATGGGCTTGTGGTAGCCGCGCTGCTCTTCTTTGGCGCTGCCTGCGACCTCGTAGGCCACGTTCTGCTCGTACTCACGAAAATAGCCCAGCAAATTGGGCCGGCCAAACTCGTTGTTGAACGCCGCCCCACCCAGCGGGCCCTCAACCATGATCTGCAGCGGACTGGCAAGGTGGCCAGGCTTGCCATAGTCACTTGAATCAATGGGGGTCAGATTCCAATTAATTTTGGACACGGTGAAACCGGTCAGACCCGCTTTGGGTTTGGAGCCCCGCCCGGTAGCGCCTTCGTCGCGAATCTCGCCGCCTGCGCCCGTGGCCGCACCCGGAAACGGCGAGATGGCGGTGGGATGATTGTGGGTTTCCACCTTCATCAGGATATGGTTAATTTCGCTATGTGTTTCATAGCTAGGTGCGCATATATCAAAAGGGCTAGAGGCTGATTTCGCGATAAATCTTTCGACCTGCACTCCCGCCATCACCGAAGCGTTGTCGGAGTAGGCCACCAGCATGTGCTGGGGGTGGGTCTGATGCGTGTGGCGGATCATGCCAAAAAGGCTCTGGTCCTGTGCCACGCCGTCGATCGTGAACTGGGCATTGAAGATCTTGTGGCGGCAATGTTCGCTGTTGGCCTGCGCGAACATCATCAGTTCCACGTCGGTCGGGTTGCGACGCAACTGCGTGAACGCCTGAACCAGGTAGTCAATCTCGTCTGCGGCCAGCGCCAGGCCAAACTGGGTGTTGGCCAGCTCAAGAGCGGCCTTGCCGCCCAGTAACACATCCACATGCGCCATGGGTGCGGGCTGCAATTCGGTAAATAGCCCTAAGGCCGCCGAGCGGTCGAACATCACACTTTCGGTCATCCGGTCATGCAACAAGTCGCCAATCTGCGCTTTCTGCGCCTCGGTCAGACTTGCCTCGTCCGGCGAACTGCTTTTAAAGGTGATGCGGTATTCCACCACCCGCTCGACCCGGCGCACGGCCAAGCCGCAATTGTGCGCAATGTCCGTGGCCTTGGAGGCCCAGGGTGACACCGTACCAAAACGGGGCGAGACCACGATCACAGCACCCTGCGTGGGCCCCTCGTATGGCTCGCCATAAGTCAGCAACGCCTCCATCTGCCGGTGCGTGACCAAGTCAATCGGTTGCTCAGTCGCCACCAAGTGGACAAAGCGCGCTGCCGCACCTCCAATCCGCTCGTCAATGGCTTGCAGGGCAGGCAACAACCGCTGGATGCGAAAGCTGCTGAGAGCGCTGCCGCCCTCAAGTTGGGTGATATGCAGGGTCACGTTGGAGGGCCAGATTGGGTGGCTGACGGGTTTGACGATGAGCGCGGGGCAACGGGCCAACGCGGGCGGACTAAGAGGCTGGGTGATTTTATCAGCGGGCGACGCTGGCCCCGTCCGCACTCAAACAATCCATTTCTGCAAATTCAATAAAGTTCTTCATTGCCACAAAGCGGTGCGCAATTGACCAGATAATTCGCAACTTCAATTGAGGTCGATCGGCACAACCGTGGACCTTCGCCATGGGGTCAACACCAGGACATCAACGTGAAATCAGCAGCTTCATCTCCCCCTGTCATCGACGTCGAACAGCTTGTGCAGGAAGCCGACCTTGGGGGACGCAAACCGTCCGGGCTCGGCAAAACCATCCTGTTCAGCGCCTGCATGTTCTGGTCCTTGCTGCAGCTCTGGTACGCCTCTCCGCTGCCCTTTGTATTCAGGATTTTTGTTCTGAACGATACCGAGATGCGTGCGCTGCACCTGGCCCTGGCGGTGTTCACCGCCTACCTGTCCTATCCGTTTCGCAAACGCTCCCCCCGCGCCTTCATTCCGGCGCAGGACTGGGTGCTGGCCCTGGCCGCCGGGTTTTGCGCTGCCTACATCTTCATGTTCTACCGGGATCTGTCCACCCGGCCGGGCCAGCCGACCCCGCTCGATTTTGCCGTGGCGATCGTCGGCGTGCTGCTTTTGATTGAGGCCACGCGCCGGGTTGTTGGCCCCCCAATGGCCATCATCGCGCTGATTTTCCTGACCTACGCCTTCGCGGGCCCATACATGCCCGAAGTCATTGCCCACAAGGGCATCTCGCTGTCCAAGGCGGTCACGCATTACTGGCTGTCCACCGAAGGCGCGTTCGGCGTCGCCCTGGGCGTCTCTTCGAGCTACATTTTCCTGTTCGTGCTGTTTGGTGCCTTGCTTGAGAAAGCGGGCGCTGGTGGCTATTTCATCAAGGTGTCATTCGCGCTGCTGGGTCACATGCGCGGTGGACCGGCCAAGGCCGCCGTGGTTTCCTCGGGCCTGATGGGCATGATCTCCGGGTCATCGGTGGCCAATGTGGTGACGTGCGGCACGTTCACGATTCCACTGATGAAGCGGGTGGGCTACACCGCTGAGAAGGCCGGTGCGATCGAAACCGCGGCGGGCGTTGACGGCCAGATCATGCCGCCAGTCATGGGGGCTGCGGCCTTTTTGATGGCCGAGTACGTGGGCGTGCCCTACGCCGAAATCTGCAAGAACGCAGCCCTGCCCGCGGCGATTTCCTACATTGCGCTGTTTTACATCGTTCACCTTGAAGCGCTCAAAGCGGGCATCCACGGCCTGCCCAAAGCCAAAGGCGCTACCACACTGGGGCGCCTGGCAGGGTTCGGCATGACGGTTGCCGGTGTGATTTTGCTCGCCAATCTGGTGATGTTCGGCCTGGGCTGGATCAAGGATCTGACAGGCGACAACGCGATCTGGATCATCATGGGCGGTGTGGTAGTGGCCTACTTTGGCTTGCTGCGCATCGTGGCCAAAGGTCCGGAGCTCACAATTGACGACCCCAACTCTCCATTGCTGCAACTGCCCCCGGTGAGAGAAACCATTTTCTCGGGCCTGCACTACCTGCTGCCGGTTGTCTTGCTGATCTGGTCGCTGCTGGTTGAACACCTCTCACCCGGACTCTCAGCGTTTTACGCAACCCTTTCGCTCATCGTCATTCTTTTCACACAAAAGCCCCTGCTGGCATATTTCCGCGGCCAAGCCAACCCACTGCAACAGATCGCCCACGGTTGGCGCGATCTGGTCGAAGGCATGGAGCTGGGCGCGCGCAACATGATCGGCATCGGCATCGCAACAGCATGTGCGGGCATCATCGTGGGCACGGTCTCCATCACCGGTTTGGGCCTGGCCATGACCGATATTGTTGAGATTGTCTCGGCCGGCAGCCTTATTGGCATGCTGGCGCTGGTGGCGGTGATCTGCCTGATTCTGGGAACGGGCATGCCCACCACAGCGAGCTACATCATTGTCTCGACCCTGATGGCCCCGGTGGTGGTGGAACTCGGCGCGCAAAGCGGACTGGTGGTGCCGCTGGTGGCGGTGCACATGTTCGTGTTCTATTTTGGCCTGATGGCCGACGTGACACCACCCGTGGGGCTGGCCTCCTTTGCCGCTGCCGCCATTGCCCGCGCCGACCCGATCCGCACCGGCATCACAGCCTTCTGGTACAGCATTCGCACTGGCATCCTGCCGTTCATGTTTATCTTCAACAACGAGTTGTTGATGATCGGCGTGCGCTCCTGGTGGAGTTTGGTTCTGACCATCGTCATGGCCATCATTGCCATGCTGTCGTTCGCTGCAGCAACCCAGGGATGGTTCATCCGACGGACCCGCTGGTATGAATCCGCCGCACTGATTCTGGTGACCTTTACCCTGCTGCGACCCGGATTCTGGCTGGACCAGATCACGCCGAAATTCCGCCTGGAGCCTGGGGCCCGGCTGGTCGAGCTGGCAGGCGCCGGAATCCCGGGTGCCGGGCTGCGCGTGCGCATTGAGGGCACTTCCCTGGAAGGCGTATCGGTCCATAAAACCGTGCTCATGCCCCTGAGCAAAGACGGTGACGGCGCCCAGCGCATCAAGGATGCGGGCCTGTCCGTGATGGATTCGCCCGAGGGTCCGCAAATTGGCGCGGTCAAGCTGCGCAGCGGTGCGGCCAAGGCCGGCTTTGAGCAGGGATTCAACGTGACTGGGGTGGAGGTTTTGGCCGACCGGCCGGCCAAAGAATGGCTTTACATTCCCGCGCTGCTGCTGCTCGCTGCGGTGTTTGCCTTGCAACGCAGGCGTCCTGAGGAAAACCCGCCGCCTGCTGTCGCGGCACTCTGATTGACGTCACGCGCCTTGGCATCTTCCCGCCAGCACTTGCCGGGTCGCCCGCGCAATGCACCCGGTGCTTTGCCAGTGCGCGCACGCAGGGATTAATGCCGATGGGATAATTGTTGCATGACTATCACCATCAAAGACGCTGACGGTATCGCAGGCATGCGCATCGCTGGTCGCCTAGCCTCCGAACTGCTCGATTACCTCGGGCCCTTCGTCCAGCCCGGGGTGACGACCAACGAACTTGACAAGCTGGCCGAGGACTACACTACGCAGACGCTGCTAGCGATCTCTGCGCCGCTCAATTACGCACCCTCGGGGCACAAGCCCTACCCCAAATCCATCTGCACCTCGATCAACAATCAGGTGTGCCATGGCATTCCCAACGACAAGCCTCTCAAAAAGGGGGACATCGTCAACGTCGATGTCACGGTCATCAAGGATGGCTGGCACGGCGACTCCAGTCGCATGTACATGGTGGGCGAACCTTCGGTGGCTGCCAAGCGTCTGTGCGCGCTGACCTACGAGGCCATGTGGCACGGTATCGTCCAGGTCCGGGACGGCGCCTATCTGGGGGACATCGGGCACGCTGTGCAGACCTTTGCTGAGGGCCACGGCCTGAGCGTGGTACGCGAGTATTGTGGCCACGGCATTGGCCGCGACTTTCACGAAGACCCCCAAGTGGTGCACTATGGCCGCCCCGGCACCCTGGAGCAACTCAAGACGGGCATGACCATCACCATTGAACCCATGCTCAACGCCGGGCGCAAGGAAATCAAGGCTCTGGGCGATGGCTGGACCATCGTCACCAAAGACCGCTCACTTTCGGCGCAATGGGAGCACACTGTGCTGGTCACGCCAACCGGCTTTGAGGTCCTGACCCTCTCTGAGAACAGTCCCCCCGTGCCATCGTTTGTACCGCAGTCATCAGTCTCAGCCGGTGGGTTGACAACGCTCGGTTAATCCCAGGTTGCAGACTGTGGCCCCTGAAATGAACGATCTTCAAGTTTTGCGCGATCGCTATCGCAGCCGCAAGTCGGCCCTGCTCACGGCGCTGGCGCGCAGCGGATCGTCCACCCGGGGCGTGCAGTCAACGCTGCGCAAATTGGCCTCACTTGCCGATGCCTCGCTCAAAACTTTGTGGCGGCAAGCCGGGCTTGGAAACGACCTGGCCCTACTGGCGGTGGGTGGCTTTGGACGCGACGAGTTGTTTCCCCACTCCGATGTGGACGTGCTGTTGCTGTTGCCTCCGGACCAATCGCCCGACCAAGACCAGAACCTCAAAAACCGCATCGAGGGCTTCATCAGCAGTTGCTGGGACGCGGGCTTGGAGATTGGCTCGAGCGTGCGCACCATTGCCGAGTGCCTCAAAGAGGCCGACAAGGACGTCACGGTAGAAACCTCGCTGATCGAGTCACGCCTCATCGTCGGCAGTCGCGTCCTGTTTGACCAATTTCAGAAGCAGTTTTTTGCCGGTCTCGATCCCCAGGTTTTCTTCACCGCCAAGACGCTGGAGCTGCGCCAGCGCCACATCAAGTTTGAAGGCACACCCTACTCCCTGGAGCCCAACTGCAAAGAGTCCCCGGGAGGATTGCGTGATTTGCAGGTGATCCTATGGGTAGCCAGGGCGGCAGGTTTTGGCGACGACTGGAATGACTTGGCGCGCAATGGGCTTGCCACGGACTTTGAAATCAAGCAGATCAAGCAGAACGAGGCCGTGCTGCGGCTCATCAGAGTGCGCCTGCACCTGATCGCGAACCGCCGCGAAGACCGTTTGCTGTTTGACCTGCAAAATTCCGTGGCCCGCTCGTTTGGACACCAACCCCCTGCCTCCAGTACCGACAAACGTGCGTTTGCCCGCCCCAGCGAGGCGTTGATGCGCCGCTACTACTGGACGGCCAAGGCGGTCACACAACTCAACCAGATTCTGCTTCTCAACATCGAGGAGCGCCTGAGCCCGTCCACCCACGAACTCAGCCCCATCAATGCCCGCTTTTATGAAAAAGCGGGCACGGTGGAGGTGGCCAGCGATGACCTCTACCAGCGTAATCCGCACGCCATTCTGGAGACATTTCTGGTCTTCCAGAGCACCGTCGGCGTCGAGGGCCTGTCGGCCCGAACACTGCGCGCCCTGTACAACGCCCGCGACCTGATGGATGCGAGTTTCCGCAATGATCCGGTCAACCGCAACACCTTCAAAGAGATACTGATGCAGCGCGACGGGATTACCCACGCGATGCGGCTGATGAACGAAACGTCGGTCCTGGGACGCTACCTATGGACGTTTCGCAAAATCGTGGGCCAAATGCAGCACGATTTGTTTCATGTGTACACGGTGGATCAGCACATTCTCATGGTGCTGCGCAATGTGCGACGCTTCTTCATCGTCGAGCATTCCCACGAGTACCCGTATTGCTCACAACTCGCCTCGGACTGGGAGAAGCCCTGGATTTTGTACATTGCGGCCCTGTTTCACGACATCGCCAAGGGCCGCCAGGGCGATCATGCCGAGCTCGGAGCGGTCGAGGCGCGGCACTTTTGTCGGCTCCATGGTATCGCACGGGAAGATTCCCGGCTGGTCGAATTTCTGGTGCGTGAGCACTTGACCATGAGCCGGATTTCGCAGAAATCGGACCTGAGCGATCCCGATGTCATTGCGGCATTTGCCCAGCGGGTGGGCAACGAACGAACGCTTACCGCCCTGTACCTGCTGACCGTGGCAGATATCCGCGGAACCAGCCCCAAGGTCTGGAACGCCTGGAAAGGCAAGCTGCTTGAAGACCTGTACCGTCTGACCCTGCGCGCACTGGGGGGCTACGTCACCGACCGCAAGACCGAAGTTGAAGCGCGCAAGCGCGAGGCCCTGGTGATGCTCGCGTTGCATGCAGAACCCCATCAAGCCTACAAGGCCTTGTGGGACACGCTGGACCTGGGCTACTTCATGCGCCACGATGCGGCCGATATTGTCTGGCACACCCGCCAGCTCTCACGCTTTGTGGGAACCGGCAAGTCCATCGTACGAGCCCGCCAGTCGCTCCTGGGGGAAGGCCTGCAGGTCATGGTGTACTCGCCTGACCGGGCGGACCTGTTTGCGCGCATCTGCGGCTACTTTGGCCAGAACGGCCTGAGCATTCTGGACGCGCGCATTCACACCAGCAACAACGGCTATGCGCTGGACACGTTCCAGGTGATCACTTCGGCCCTGCCAGAGCACTATCAGGAACTCACGAGCATGGTGGAAAGCGAACTCAGCCGTGCCATCGCGCAAACCGGTCCGCTTGCGCCACCAGGCCGTGGCCGCGTATCCCGCAGGGTCAGGCACTTCCCGATTGCACCGCGCGTAACGCTGCGGCCTGACGAAAAAGGCCAGCGCTGGCTGCTCAATATCTCCGCCAGCGACCGGGTGGGTTTGCTCTATTGCGTGGCCCGTGTGCTGGCCCAGCACCAGATTGACCTGCAGCTGGCCAAAATTGCAACGCTTGGCGAACGCGTGGACGACACCTTCCTGATTCAAGGCACGCAGTTGCAGAACAACCGTGAGCAGATCGACATCGAAACCGAACTGCTCGAAGCCCTGGCCGATTGAGCCCGCCTGCTGCCACCCGCGCGTGTCGACCCACTTGACAGCGCAGGCTGCCTGCCGCAGGATTAACACCGAAGGTTATGTTGAACCCACGCTGGAAAGGACACACGATGTACAAGAAGATTCTGATCGCCAACGACGGCTCCGAACTGTCAGACAAAGCCGTTGACGCGGGCGCCGCGCTGGGCAAAATAACCGGCGCCGAAATGGTCGTCCTGCACATGGGGCTGCCCATGGTGCAACCCACAGCCTTCATTGGCGAGGCTTACGTCGGACTTTCCGAGGAAGAATACAACACTGAAGTTCAAACCACCAATGCGGCAGTGGACGAGAAAACTGCTGAAATTGCAGCCCGGCACGGCGTTGAGCTCAAGGTGCTCCATCTCATCGCCGCTGAGCCCTGGCGTGCGATCATTGAGCAGGCCACCGAGCTCGAATGTGACGCCATCGTGATGGCCTCACATGGTCGCGGACCGATCAAGGCCCTGCTGTTGGGCAGCGATACCATCGCGGTGCTTTCGCACTGCAAATTGCCGGTGCTGGTGGTTCGCTAATCTCCGGCAGCACCAGAGCGCGGGAACAAAACCTCAGCAAACCCGAAGCGGGTGAAATCGCGTACACGCATCGGGTACAGCTTGCCGATCAGGTGGTCGCACTCATGTTGCACCACCCGGGCATGAAATCCCGTCGCAGTGCGATCAATAGGGTCGCTGTACTGGTCGAAGCCGGTATAGCGAATGCGCCAGAAACGCGGCACCATGGCCCGCAAACCGGGCACCGACAGGCATCCTTCCCAGTCTTCTTCTTCGACCAATGTCACATCCTGGTCTGACTGGCCCAGCGGCGTGATCACGGGGTTGATCAGAACGGTTCGAGGCACAGGCAGCGCATCGGGGTAGCGGGGATTGGATTCTTCGCCACCAAAAACCACCACTTGCAGGTCAACCCCGATCTGCGGCGCGGCCAGCCCGGCACCATCTTCGGCCCGCATCGTGTCCAGCAGGTCCGAGATCAGCAGATGCAGTTCGTCGGAATCGAATTGCGTCACCGGCTGGGCCACGCGCAGCAGACGCGGGTCACCCATTTTGAGGATCTCACGAACCGTCATCAAGCAACTTTCTCAAACCAGCTTCGTCCAATACGGCAACGCCCAGTTCACGCGCCTTGTCGAGCTTGCTGCCCGCCTCGGTGCCCGCCACCAGATAAGTTGTTTTCTTGCTGACAGAGCCCGCCACTTTGCCACCGGCCCCTTCGATCAGGTCTTTGGCTTCGTCCCGGCTCATTGCGGGCAACGTGCCGGTGATCACCAGAGTTTTTCCACTCAGCGGCTTGGGCGTCACGGGCGCTGGGGCACCCTCCTGCCAGGTCAAGCCGCAGGCGCGCAGTTGCTCGACCACTTCGCGGTTATGGGACTGCTCAAAAAAGGTGCGCATGCTTTTGGCCACGATAGGACCCACGTCATTGACCTCAAGCAACTGCGCCTCGCTGGCATCCATGATGGCGTCCAGACTGCCGAAATGACGGGCCAGTTCCTTGGCCGTGGCCTCTCCCACATGGCGAATACCCAGCCCGAACAGAAACCGTGGCAGCGTGGTGTGTTTTGACTTCTCCAGCGCATCGACAATGTTCTGCGCGGATTTATCGGCCATGCGCTCCAGGCTGGCCAAAGAACTCAGCCCAAGGCGGTACAAGTCCGGCAGGGTGTGAATCACCTTGCCGTCAACAAGCTGGTCAACCAGCTTTTCGCCCAAACCTTCGACCTCGACCGCCCGGCGCTGGACAAAGTGCAAGATCGCCTGCTTGCGCTGGGCACTGCAAAACAACCCTCCCGTGCAGCGGTAGTCAGCCTCACCTTCTTCCCTGACCGCTGCGCTGGCGCACACCGGACATTCGCGTGGCATCGTGAACATCTCAGCCTTGGTCACCCGCTTGTCCATCAATACGGACACCACCTCGGGAATCACATCCCCGGCGCGGCGCACGATGACCGTGTCGCCGACCCGTACGTCCTTGCGCCGAGCCTCGTCCTCGTTGTGCAATGTGGCGTTGGTGACCGTCACCCCACCCACAAACACAGGGGCCAACCGGGCCACCGGGGTGAGTTTGCCGGTGCGGCCCACCTGCACCTCAATCCCCAGCACCGTGGTCAGTTGCTCCTGGGCCGGGAACTTGTGCGCCACCGCCCAGCGCGGCTCGCGCGTCACAAAACCCATGCGACGTTGGAGGGCCAGCGAGTTGACTTTGTACACCACACCATCAATGTCAAAAGGAAGACCATCGCGCTGGTGTGCAATCGACTCATAATACGCTACCAATTCAGCAGCGCCATTCGCAATTTTGACGAGGGATGAGACCGGAAATCCCCAAGTTTTCAGGGTCTGAAGCATCTCATAGTGCGTTCCAAAGTCCGCACCACCCTCCTGCGCCGTCGTGATCGCTCCCAAACCGTAGCCGAAAAAGCTCAGGGGGCGCTGCCGCGCAATGCCAGGATCGAGCTGGCGCACCGCTCCGGCCGCAGCGTTGCGCGGATTGACAAAGGTCTTTAGCCCCAGGGAACGCTGTTTTTCGTTCAGTTTCTCAAAATCACTGCGACTCATGAAAATTTCACCGCGCACCTCCAGAATGTCCGGCACGCCCGCTGGCAGGCGCAGCGGGATCTGTCCGATGGTTCGCACATTCTGGGTCACATCCTCGCCCAGTTCTCCGTCGCCCCGCGTGGCGGCTTGGACCAGCACTGCCCGTTCATAGCGCAGGCTGATGGCCAGCCCGTCGAATTTGGGCTCCGCGACGTACTGAACAGGGGGGGCTGTCTCGTCCAGGCCGAGTTCCCGCCGAATCCGGGCATCGAATTTTTCGGCTCCGGTGGCTTGGGTGTCGGTCTCGGTGCGAATACTGAGCATCGGAACGGCGTGACGCACGCTGACAAAATGATCGAGCGCCCGGCCACCCACACGCTGCGTGGGAGAGTCGGGCGTTACCAGTTCTGGATGACGGTCTTCAATTGCCTGCAGCTCCTGAAACAGACGGTCATACTCGGTATCGGGAATGCTAGGCTCATCGAGTACGTAATAGCGATGGGCGTGCTCATGAAGCACGCGCCTGAGTTGCTCCACGGTAGCTGAATCGGGCCGTGGCGCCGGCTCGTCAAACAATTGGGCAGTGACCATGACCCGTTGACCAAACTTCTTGCATCAGGAAAACAGGCGCCGCGCAGCAACCGAGCCCGCAGATAGGTCCCGCTGGTCCAGCGTGTCGTACAGGCGTTCGAGTTCTGCGCCGATTCCGTCCATGGCCTCCGAGGACAGCGTCAGCCCGTTGTCGTCCGTCACCACCCCGTCCATGGTGGCGGCAAGAGACTGGGCCGCCTCGCGCATGCGGACAAAAGGCCGCTCACTGCGGTTCACTTGGGCTACATCCAGACTCAGGGTCATTTCCCGGATCGCGGTCTGAGCCGGATCCTCCGCCAGGGCAGCCTGCGTGTCAAAACTCAGGCACAGCACCGCCGGCATACCCGCCAGCGCAGAGGGCACCACCATTCGACCGGGCATGGAGCCCGCAATAAAACCCAACCGGGAGGCGTTTTGCTGTACATAGCCCGGGCTCCAGGCCGCATTGGTGGCCCTGAGCACAAAGCCAAGCTGAGCGTCATGTTCGCTGGCAAACTGGTCGAGCTCACGGGCCCGCGCCACCTCTTCGAGCATCTCGGGAAAATCAGGCGTCCCGTTGACGGCGTCGCCAAAAGCCTGCGTCTTTATCACAAACTCGGAATACTCGATCTCGTTGAGCGGGCCCGAGCGGTTGGCCAACTGCACTCCTGCCTGAAACGCGCTGTAGCGCTGGCCGGGTTGAGGCGTTTCCCAGGCCTGGCTGGCCTCGCTCAGTCCCTCAACTGCAAAGGGTTTACTGCCGGCCCGACGGGTCGAGGGGAGCGCCACAAGAGCGGCTTCACCAGAAACAGGAGCGTCGAGCGCAATAGGTGCGATGACGTCAATCAGCGCGTCCAGGGTTGATCTTTTATCGATCTGGGGCACAGGGAAATGCGCCACATCAAAGGCTGCGACATCAAGCTCGGGCTCGATGGCTTCCCGCGTTTGATCATCTTCCCCTCCGGGCTCTGGAACTGCTTGGCGAGGAATGTTGCGCCGCGAGGACCATGTGCTGTGCACAAACATGGCCAGCAGCACCACGCCACCGACGATTGCCAAACCGATCTGCAAACTGCTCATGTTCATCAGGTTGACTCCACCATCGACACTGCCGCACCCATGTCCACTGCCACGATGCGCGAAACGCCCTGCTCTTGCATGGTCACACCAATAAGTTGTTCGGCCATTTCCATGGCGATCTTGTTGTGACTGATGAACAGGAACTGTGTTTCCTTGCTCATGCTCGACACCAGGCGAGAGTAACGCTCCGTGTTCGCATCGTCCAGCGGCGCATCGACTTCGTCAAGCAGGCAGAACGGTGCCGGGTTGAGCTGGAAGATGGCAAACACCAGGGCAATCGCCGTCAAGGCCTTCTCACCGCCCGAAAGCAGGTGAATCGTTTGGTTCTTCTTGCCCGGAGGCTGGGCAATCACCTGCACGCCGGAGTCGAGAATCTCCTCGCCAGTGATCACTAGGCGTGCATTGCCACCACCGAACAGCTCCGGGAACATCTTGCCGAAGTGCTCGTTGACGGTATTGAACGTGCCCGCCAGCAACTCACGGGTTTCACCGTCGATCTTCTTGATGGCGGCCTCCAAGGTCGTGATCGCCTCCATCAAATCACCATTTTGAGCGTCAAGAAATTGCTTGCGCTCGCGCGCGCTTGTCAACTCGTCGAGCGCCGCCAGATTCACTGCGCCCAGGGCCGCAATATCCCGGCTGAGGCGATCAATTTCGCCTTGCAGTCCCGCCAAACGCACCGATCCATCTTGGATCGACCTGGACACCGTTTCAATGTCGGCCTTGGCATCAACCAAAAGCTGGGTGTACTGCTCAAAGCCCAGGCGCGCTGCCTGCTCCTTGAGTTGAAACTCGGTAATGCGCTGGCGCAGGGGATCGAGCTCGCGCTCGAGCCGCATGCGGCGTTCGTCGCTGGAGCGCAGTTTGGCGGTCAAATCATCGTATTCGCTGCGCCTGGCACCCAGGGCCTGCTCGCGTTCGAGCTTGGCCGCCAGCGCCGACTGCAGTCCACCCTGGGCCGCTGCATCTGTCAGACGCACCAAGTCTTCATGACATTTATGCTCTTCAGCTCTTATGGAATCTACCTGTTGCGCTGCAGTTTCTATAGCACGAGCGAGTTCGGCGCGGCGCGCCTCCAGACTGCGCTGGGCAAAAGCCGCCTCTTGCACCTGGCGCTCCAGGGCACGCTGCTGCTCGCGGGTTTCGTTGAGCAGACGTTCAGCGGAAATCACACGCTCGTCCAACTGGGCGTGCCGCTCCTGCGAGTCGGCCAGTTGCATGTCAAGCTCTTCGAAGCGCGCTTGCGCCGTCACCCTGCGCTCCTGCAGGCTCGCAACCTGGTCCTGCACTTCGGCCAAATCCGAGGCAATCTGCTGGTCACGCACGCGGGCCTGTTCGGCCAATTGGGACAGGCGCAGTGTTTGCACCTGCAATTCATGCATTCGGGCTTGACTTTCGCTGGTCTCCCGGCGTACGGCGACCAGGCGCTGAGAGGCATCGGCGTAGGCAGACTCAGCGCGTACCAGAGCGGCTCGCGATTCATCGCAAATCAGGCGTTGCGCCCGCAACTGCTTCTCAAGATTCTCAATTTCCTGCGCGCGGGCCAGCAAGCCCGCCTGCTCGGAATCGGGCGCGTAAAAACTCACGCTGTTTGGGCCTACCGCATGGCCACCAGGAACAAAAATCAACTCGCCCGGTTGCAGCCGCTCGCGCATTGCCAATGCTTCGTCGAAGGTCGGCGCGGTGTAACAGCCATGAAGCCAGTCGGTCAGCACGGCTCTTTGGCCCGCGTCATTGAGTCTGAGCAAATCCGACAGACACGCCAGGGAGGATTCAGTCTTGGAACTGGCTGCCAGCGGCGGGCTGTAAAAGGTCAGTTTGGCGGGGGGTGCGTCGCTGGCAAAGGCCCGAACCAATTCAAGCCGGGAAATTTCCAGGGCAGCTAACCGCTCGCGCAGCGCCCCTTCCAGGGCATTTTCCCAACCCTGCTCAACATGAATGCGACTCCACAGCCCTTGCAGACTGTCGAGCCCATGCCGGGCCAACCACGGTTGTAACTTGCCATCGGTTTTAACCTTGTCCTGCAGCGCCTTGAGCGCCTCCATACGGGCCGATAAATCAGCCTGTCGGGCGGCCTGCGCATTGGCCTCCTGCTGCTGGAACCGTCGGGTCTCGTCAAGTTGGGGCACCGTGTCCTGCAATTCGTGCAATCGCGCCTCCTCCACTTGCGCCAACTCCTGGGCCAGGGCGAGTTCCTCCTGGAGCTTGTGCAGCCGAGCATCGTCAGGAATAGCCAGGGCATTTCGATCAGCACCGAGCCGCTCCTGGCGGCTATCGAGCTGGCGTGACTGCTCTTCGATGCCGCGCTGCTCGGCCGCCAACACCTGAATTTGCTGCTGAACCTCGGCCACGCTGGCGCGTTGCGCATTGGCCGCTTGCTGTGCCTGGCGCAGTGCCTCCTCCAGATCGGGCAACTGCTGGGACTGATCCTCCATCTGGGCGGCCAGCAACTGCCCTCTTTCCTCGCCCACGCTGGCGGTTTCAAGCAGGCTTTCAATCTCGAGCTGGGCTTCATCCTTGCGCGCGGCCCACTGGGTTGCCTGCTCGTTGAGGCTGAAAAGCCTCTGCTCCACCCGTTGACGGCCCTCCACCACGAACCGGATTTCGGCCTCCAGGCGACCGACTTCGGTACTGGCCTCATACAAGCGCCCCTGGGCCTGATTAACCTGATCGCCTGCCGCGTAGTGAGCCTGGCGCACGGTTTCGAGCTCCGCCTCAATGTGCCGCAAATCTGCCACCCTGCCCTCCAGGGCATTGACGGCACTTTGAGCCTCGGCCTGGATCTTGCCCTGATCCGCTTCGGATTCGCTGCGCCGCAAGAACCACAATTGATGCTGGTGCAGTGTCAAGTCAGCCTGCAGCGTCTTGAAGCGCATCGCCACTTCAGCCTGGCTTTCAAGTTTGTCCAGGTTGGCGTTGAGCTCGCGCAGAATGTCTTCAACCCGGGTCAGATTCTCACGCGTGTCGGCCAGCCGGTTCTCGGTTTCCCGGCGCCGCTCCTTGTATTTGGAGACACCCGCAGCCTCCTCAAGAAACAAACGAAGTTCTTCCGGTCTGGACTCGATGATGCGACTGATGGTGCCCTGACCGATGATGGCGTAGGCCCGTGGCCCCAAGCCGGTGCCCAGAAACACGTCCTGCACGTCGCGCCGACGTACGGGCTGATTGTTGATGTAATAGCTGCTGGTGCCGTCACGCGTGAGCACGCGTTTGACCGCAATTTCTGAAAACTGGCTCCATTGGCCACCGGCACGATGGTCCGAATTGTCAAAAACCAGCTCGACGCTGGCCCGGCTGGCCGGCTTGCGGGTATTGGTGCCATTGAAAATCACGTCCTGCATGGACTCGCCGCGCAGCTCGGACGCCTTGGACTCGCCCAGCACCCACCTTACGGCATCCATGATGTTGGATTTGCCACAGCCGTTGGGACCGACCACACCGACGAGTTGGCCCGGCAGCATGAAATTGGTCGGCTCGACGAAGGACTTGAACCCTGATAACTTGATTGAATTGAGACGCACGGATCGCAGTCGCTACTTTAGCTGTTGATTTAGCTCGGTCCGGGGCAAAAAGGCATCCCGCCGATGATCCCGTCATGATACCTTGACTCTGTGGCGACCTGGTCCCGGTCAGGGCTTTGGAGAGGAGCGTTTCCCCTCATAGTCATCATAGGTTCGGGTGTTCAAACGCGACAAACAGTCTTGGCGGGCACCGGGCGGCTGCCTGTCGCAGTCATATTCAGCACTGCGCTTGAAACCCTCGTACCAGGACCCCGCCGAACAGCCTGCCAAAAGCACGATGCCGGAGGCGGCGACGATGGTGAAAAAATTCGCTATTCGTGCGATAGACATGCATAGCTCCTCAAATTGCGGCGCTGATGCGCGCTCAACTCAAACTCGCACCCTCGTGCGCCAACGCCATGACCGCATGGGGCGACAGGTCCTTGAGTTTGTGGTCGCTCCAGACCTGACGCCAGCGCCGCGCATGAGCCCGGCCATGACGCAGACCCAGCATATGACGGGCGATGGTGGCCCAGGGCGTGCCATGCTCGGCAGCCTGGGCCGCCATGTAGTCGCACATTTGCGCTTCAATTTGCTCACGCGTTCGCTCAATCGGGCTTTGTGCATAAAAGTCATCGTCCCAGGAGGCCAGCCACCACGGGTTGTAATACGCTTGGCGTCCCAGCATCACGCCATCCACGTGTTCAAGCTGCTCAAAAACCTGCGCCGAGGTGGTAATGCCACCATTGACGACGATGGTGAGCAAAGGGAAGTCTCGCTTGAGTTGATGCACCAATTCGTAACGCAGCGGAGGCACTTCGCGATTTTCCTTGGGCGACAGGCCCTTGAGCCATGCGTTGCGGGCATGCACGATGAACCTGCTGCAACCGGCCCGATTCAGGGTGCCCACAAAATCGCGCAGATATTCGTAGCTCTCGGTCTTGTCAATGCCAATCCGGTGCTTCACGGTGACTGGAATCTGCACTGCGTCGAGCATCGCCCTGACGCAATCGGCCACCAGGTCGGCCTCGTTCATTAGACAGGCCCCGAAGGCCCCCCGCTGCACCCGTTCACTGGGACAGCCGCAATTCAAATTGATTTCGTCATAGCCCCATTGCTCGCCCAGCCTGGCGCAGTGGGCCAGATCGGTCGGCTCGCTCCCACCAAGTTGCAGCGCCACCGGGTGCTCCTCGGCATTGAAGCGCAGGTGACGCGCAACGTCGCCGTGAATCAACGCGCCTGTGGTCACCATCTCGGTGTACAGCAGCGCGTGGCGCGACAGCAGCCTGTGAAAATAGCGGCAATGCCTGTCCGTCCAGTCGAGCATGGGCGCGACCGACAGTTTCCAGCGGTCTGGGGGAATGACTTGGAGGCTGGGCATAAGCGGTGAATTATCCGGGCGGGCGAAAAATTTGCGCTGAGGAAAAACAAAGAACGAGCCGGCGAACAAATTGAGCTATTGATGCCGACAAGATGTCAGGCTGGAGTACGCGGTACTGGTAACCAACAGCGCCTACGCCTTGGATGCATTTGGCAACTTTATCGGGACCGGGCTGACTGCGAGAACGGCTTTGATGAGCTAAAGAATCAATGGGGATGGGTGGCTTTACGACCAGGACATCGAGCGCTGCCAGAGCAGTGCACGCGCAGTAGCGCTCATCTACAACTGGTGGAGCTGGTATTGCCGAGCGGCCAAGCCGGTGCGCGCATGGAGGCAATAACAAGTCGTGCGCTATTGCTCGCCGGTGTAGGCCGCGCGGTCAAACATGCTGGACAGACAACGTTGTATCTCACGCCATGCACGCAGCAAGGATAAGTTGATCGAGCTCATCGAATATGTGCGGTTTGAGCCAGTCCTGGCTGGAGCGGCCAATTTTTTGATATCCATCAAACGCACGCCAGGCGGTGCGTGCCAAAGTGAGCCCTGAGTACCAAACGACAAAGGCGGCCTGTGTCGATGGAGTCTCCCGCCTCCACCTCTTTTTCCAATCACCCCTCAGCGTCAGATCGCAGCGCCGTGTTCACGGCCCACGATTTGAGCAAGACTTACCAGATGGGCGAAGTCAGCGTGCATGCCCTGCGCGACGTGGACCTGATGGTTTTCCGCGGCGAGTTCATCGTGCTGCTGGGGCCGTCGGGCAGTGGCAAATCCACGCTGCTCAATATTCTGGGCGGTCTGGACCGGCCCAGCAGCGGTGTGGCCCGTTTTGCTGAGCATGATCTGACTGCGTCCAGTGAGGCGCAATTGACGCAATACCGGCGGGAGCACGTGGGCTTTGTGTTCCAGTTCTACAACCTGATTCCGAGTCTGACCGTGCGTGAAAACGTGGAACTCGTCACCGACATATCTGACCATCCCATGCCTGCCCGCGAGGCGCTGGCGCTGGTCGGTCTGGCCGAACGGCTAGACCACTTCCCGTCGCAACTCTCCGGTGGCGAGCAGCAGCGCGTGGCGATCGCCCGCGCCATTGTCAAGCGCCCTGATGTGCTTCTGTGTGACGAACCTACCGGCGCACTGGACTATGTCACGGGCAAGCTGGTGCTGGAGGTGATCGAGCGCATCAACCGCGAACTGGGGACCACGGCCATCGTGATCACGCACAACGCCGCCATTGCGGGCATGGCCGACCGCGTACTGCACCTGGGGGGCGGGCGGATCCAGCGCGTGGAGCAAAACACCCACAAACTCAAACCCTCGGAGCTGTCCTGGTGACCGGTCCCCGATGCGAGCACTTAACCGAAAACTACTGCGCGACCTGCGCCTGATGTGGAGTCAGGCGCTGACCATTTCCTTGGTGGTGGCCAGCGGCGTGGCAGGCTTTATTGCCAGCTTTGGCGCCTATGACTCGCTGGCCTGGTCGCGCGATCGTTACTACAGCGACGCCCGTTTTGCCGACGTGTTTGCCAGTCTCAAGCGGGCGCCGCTGGCGCTTGAGCGCCAACTGCAGACCATTCCCGGCGCGGCCCATGTGGAGACATCGATGCAGCATGACGTGCCCATCAGCATTCCCACGGTGGCTGACCCCATCATTGGCCGCCTAATCGGACTGAACGCCAACTCACCACCGCGGCTGAACAAAGTGCAATTGCGTCGCGGACGCATGCCCGCGGCACATCAGAGCGGGGCCATCGAGGTGCTGGTGTCCGAAGGCTTTGCCATCGCGCGAGCGCTGCAGCCTGGCGACCGGATTGTCGGCCTGATCAACGGTAAGCGGGAAACTCTGCATATCGTGGGTCTGGCGCTGTCTCCCGAGTATGTTTTTGCGGGGCTGGCGGGCTCGCCCGACCAACGCGGCTTTGGCGTCTTCTGGCTTGACCGTCAGGCCCTGGCCGCGGCTTACAACATGGACGGGGCGTTCAATCAGGTGGCCGTTCGGCTGGCGCCGGGCGCTACCAACGGGTCGGTGATCGACAGATTGGACCGGCTGCTCTCACCTTTTGGTGGCAATAGCGCCTACGGACGCGACCGGCAACTCTCGGACATCATGCTGAGTTCGGAAATTGAGCAGCAAAAGGTGCTGGGCACCGTGTTGCCCAGCATTTTTCTGGCGGTGGCTGCCTTTTTGCTCAACGTGGTGTTAAACCGCCAGATTGCGACCCAGCGTGAACAAATTGCGGCCTTAAAGGCACTGGGCTATCACAACCGGGCCATTGGCCTGCACTATTTGACGCTGGTGCTGCTTATCGTATTGCTCGGCGTGTCCCTGGGCATCGCGCTCGGCGCATGGCTGGGGCAGGGATATATGGGCATGTATGCCGAGTCATTCCGCTTCCCGACGCTGGCCTTTCGGGTCAAGCCCATGCTGTGGCTGGTAGCCATTGGGGTTTCCGTTCTGGCGGCGGTACTGGCCACACTGCACGCCATTCGTGACACGGTGCGCCTGGCACCCGCCGAGGCCATGCGACCGCCCTCTCCCGGTCAATACAAACCGACGTTGCTGGAGCGTTGGGGGCTGCAACACTGGCTGAGTCCGGCAGCCCGCATGATTGTTCGCACCATGGAGCGTCGACCCCTGCGCACTGGGCTGACCGTGCTGGGCATCGCTGCGGCTATGGCGATTGTGATCACGGGCGCGTTCTGGCGTGATTCGATCGGCGTGTTCATGGACAACCAGTTTCGGCAGGTGATGCGCGGAGAGGTGTCGCTTTGGCTCGTTGAGGCCAGACCCGTCCGCGTGTTGAATGACCTCACGCATCTACCCAACGTCACGGCCGTGGAAGGCGCGCGCTCGGTGTCGGTGCGTCTGGTCAACGCGCACCACCATTGGCGGGGTGCGATTCAGGGCAAGGCTGCGCAGCCTGATCTGCACCGCATCGTGGGTCGAGATCAACGCTCGGTGGCGCCTCCACAAAACGGCCTTCTGATGACCGACCGCTTGGCTAACCGGCTCAACGTGACGCCAGGTGGCTGGGTGCGGGTGGAAGTGATGGAAGGAAGGCGCGAGATCTTGAGCGTGCAGGTCAGTGCGGTGGTGACCGAGATGCTGGGTATGAACGCCTATATGGAACGCCGGGCATTGAACCAATTGCTGCGCGAAGGCGACGTAGTCAACCAGGCGAGCCTGGCAGTGACCCGGGGCCACGAAGTCGAATTGTTGAGCTCACTCAAGAGTTTGCCTCACGTGGTCGGGGCAATCAGTCGATCGGTCATGAGGCAGAACATCGAAGACGTTACGGCCCGCAATATTCTGGTTTTCAGCCTGGTTTTGACCGCATTTGCCACCGTGATCGCCATCGGAGTGGTCTACAACAGCGCGCGCATTGCGTTGGCCGAACGCGCCTGGGAACTAGCCAGCCTGCGCGTACTGGGTTTCACGCGGGCCGAGGTATCGGGCTTTCTGCTCGGTGAACTGCTGATCGAAATCATTTTGGCAACACCGCTGGGCATGCTGTTGGGCTACCTGCTGACGTCAGGGATGGTGAACCTGATGAAAAACGAGGAATTTGACTTTCCCACAGTAATTTCATCAGCGACATACGCATACGCAGCGCTGTCAGTGTTTGTCGCCGGGGTAGTCAGCGCCTTGATCGTGCGACGTCGGGTCGATACGCTGGACCTGGTGGCCGTCCTCAAGACGCGGGAGTAGAGGCTGAAGTTTTTTGGAGCAGAACATGAGGACAAAACTGATCTGGGCGGCTATTGGCCTGTCGATTGCGGCCTTGATGGCGTGGGCCTTTAAGCCAACCCCCATGGAGGTCGAAACCGCCGCCGTGACACAGGCCAGGTTTGAGCGTGCCGTTCAGGAAAGCGGCAGGACGAGAGTGCAAGAGCGCTTTGTCGTGTCGACACCACAATCCGGCCGTCTGGCTCGGGTGTTGTTAAAGCAGGGCGACGCGATCAAGCAAGGTGACACGCTGGGCACTCTTTGGCCGGTGACCCCTGCGCTGCTCGATAACCGTGCCCAGGAGCAACAAGCAGCCGCGGTGCGGACTGCGCAAGCTGTCTTGGCCAGGTCGCAGGCCTACACAGCTCATGCTGCGGCAGCCCTTGCCCAGGCCAAGGCCGAACTTACCCGCAACAATTCCTTGTTAAACCAGCAATTTGTTTCCGCGACCCAGCATGAAAACGCTAAGCTCAGTGTTCAACTTCGGGATCAGGAACTGCAAGCGGCACGCCAGGATGAGGTGGCCGCTTTGCATACGCTGGAGCAGGCACGGATTGGTCGTCAGCACTTCTCGGGGGCGGCGGCTGGCAGACCCGGGGCGGGCTATGCGATCAAGGCACCCATTGCAGGAAAGGTACTGAAAATCTTCCAACAGAGCGAGGGCGTCGTTCCCGCGGGCACGCCGCTCCTGGAACTGGGCGACGCTACCAAACTGGAGGTCGTAGTGGACATTCTGACCGAAGAGGCAACACAAATTCGGCCCGGCGCGGCAGTGCAACTTCTGAATTGGGGCGGCGCTGGCCAGTTGGCTGGGAAAGTGCGACTGATTGAACCAGCCGCATTCACCAAAATTTCTGCCCTGGGGGTGGAAGAACAACGAGTCGACACAATTGTGGATCTGACTTCGGAGTCAGGTCAGTGGGAGAGTCTGGGCGATGGCTTCAAAGTGGACGTCCGGATCATGGTGGAGGTCGTGGATGACGCCGTTCAGGTTCCTGTCAGTGCCTTGTTTCCGATTGGCACGCAGAGCGGAATCTTCACAGTGGACAAAGGTTACGCTCGGCTGAAGAAGATTGGGGTCAAGGCACGCAATGGTGTGAGCGCCTGGGTGGATTCGACGCTTCCAGTGGGCTCGCTGGTAGTGGTTTACCCCGACTCAAAGTTGAAAGATGGTAACCGGGTCAACGTCCGATAATTGAAACGTTCTCTGCCGGGTCAGGGAGCCGCGCACCAGGGTGCGGCGTTTTGTGCCAAACCCATCCACAGCGCCCATGCGGAGCTTGCAGCCAACGCCAAGCCGGCCAGTCGAACGCCCCAGTCTCCCGACCCCGATCCGCGCAAGCGCAACCACAACCAGGGACCAGCCATCATGGAAACACTGGTGCCCAGCGCAAACAAGGCCATTACAACAGCGCCGTCAACGGCACGCCCCGTCAATGCTGCCACCAGCAACGCTGAATAAAGCAGCCCACAGGGCAGAAAGGTCCACAGTGCCCCGATTACCAGCGGGGCTGCGCGAGCACGCCCGAAAGCCAGTGAACGTGCCCATGTCCACAGGCGCCTGCCAAGTTGCTCCAGCCAGACCGGTTGCTGTGCTTTCCAGAGCAACAACAGCCCCAAAATGAGGGTCGCTACGTGAAACAGCGACCACACCGGACGCAGAGCAGCCGACTGAATGGTCAACCAACCCAAGCCCTGCATGGAGGCTGCTGCGAGCGCACCGAGAGCGGAATACCCCAGGACCCGACCGCCCTGGAAGCTCCACATCGCAAAGTTCTTTCGCTGCCCTGCCGCTTGACCTATACCTGCACAAGCAGCGCCGCACATGGCAACGCAGTGCGGCCCCCCCGCCAAACCCATCACCAGCGCCGTTATGGCAAGGGAACTCTGCATCCGGAGATGCTAAAGAATCTTTGAAAACTTGGCGCGCGTGCCGTCGGTCTGCAAGTAACGATCAAACACCATAGCGACCGCGCGTACAAAGAACCAGCCCATTTCGGTGACCTGGATTTCAGAGTCGTCCACGGTAACCATGCCCTGGTCGGCCAGGCCTTTCAAAACGGCCAGCTCGGTCGCAAAGTACTTCTTGAAATCAATCAGATAGGCCAGCTCAATGGATTCGAAGGACACCCGGCCCTGACACATCAGAGCCATGATCACTGCACGGCGCAACACGTCATCACGCGAGAGCGCCAAACCACGAACCACCGGAAACTGTCCCTGATCAAGAAAATCGCAATACTCTTCCAAAGTCTTGGCGTTCTGGCTGTAGGTCGCCCCGATCTTTCCAATGGAGGACACCCCCAGACCGATGAGATCACAGTCGGGCTGCGTGCTGTAGCCCTGAAAATTACGGTGCAAGCGCCCCTGGCGCTTCGCGATGGCCAGGGCATCGGTGGGTAGCGCAAAGTGATCCATCCCGACGTACACGTATCCCGCTGCCATGAATGCGGCCATTGACCGCGCCAACATCGCAACCTTGGCTGCCCCGCTGGGAATCTCCACGGTGGGAATACGGCGTTGGGGTTTGAAGCGTTCGGGCAGATGGGCATACGCATACAAGGCAATGCGTTCGGGCCGCAACTCGACAACCTGTGCCAACGTGCGATCAAAAGATTCCGGGCTTTGCAGCGGCAACCCGTAAATCAAATCTGCGTTAATCGAGTCAAAACCGCGCTCCCGTGCTTGCGCCACTAGCTCAAATACCTGCTCTGCAGGCTGTATGCGGTGCACAGACTTCTGCACATCGGGATCGAAATCCTGAATGCCAAAGCTCAGCCGGTTGAACCCTAGCTCGGCTAGCGTGTCGAGCCGAGTGGCGTCGATGGTGCGAGGATCGACTTCAATCGAATACTCGCCATCAGGGGCCAGCTTGAAGCTTCGGCGCAACATTGCCATCAGCTCGCGAAGTTCGTCGTCCGTGAGAAAGGTGGGCGTTCCACCGCCCAAGTGCAATTGGGTCACAATCTGCCCGACTCCCAGGCGCTCGGTGTGCAAATCAACCTCGCGACTCAAGTAGCGCAAATACGGTGCGGCGCGATCATGATGCTTGGTGATGATCTTGTTGCAAGCACAGTAGTAGCACAACGACTCGCAAAACGGGATGTGAACGTACAAGGACAATGGCAGTGCCATTGCGGCGACGCCCGCACGGCGTTGCTCCAGGGCCTGCGAATAATCCTGCGCAGAAAAGGCCTCAACAAACCGATCGGCGGTCGGATACGAGGTGTAGCGCGGACCCGATACGTCGAACTTTCGTATCAATTCTTCGGAAATCGGACCTGCAACGGTGGCGCTCATGAATACTCCTTTTGAAACTTGTCAAATATGCCTCAAATGAGGAATACAACTGTTGACGTATGTTAAACCGTAAGAGGGTCTAAAATCCAATCACTTGACCCACATCAGGACTTTTCACTGGTGGGTGACAAAATGGAAATAATGAACCTTCAAACCATCAAAGTCGCGTGCGCCAATTGCAACCTGCGTGAGTTGTGCATGCCCATGGGCCTGACTGCAGAAGAGCTTGGCCGAATAGACGATATGGTAGCGGCGCGTCGCAAGATCAAACGCGGTACGGTACTGTTTCGCAGCGGGGAAAAATTCTCTAGCCTGTACGCAATCCGAACAGGTTTTTTTAAGACCTGCGTGGCCTCGGAAGACGGCAGGGATCAGGTCACCGGGTTTCAGATGGCCGGGGAAATCGTCGGCCTTGACGGCGTGGTCAACGACCACCACACCTGCAATGCGGTCGCTCTGGAGGACGCTGAGGTCTGCGTCTTGCCATTCGACCGCATCGAAGAGCTCTCGCGCGAGGTCATTTCTCTGCAACGCCACGTCCACAAGATCATGAGCCGTGAGATCGTACGGGAACATGGTGTGATGTTACTGCTGGGCAGCATGCGCGCCGAAGAACGCCTGGCAACGTTTTTGCTGAACCTCGTTCAGCGACTGCATGCCAGAGGGTTTTCGCAGTCAGAGCTGGTTCTTCGCATGACGCGTGAAGAAATAGGAAGCTTTCTCGGGCTCAAGCTGGAAACTGTGAGCCGGACTTTCTCAAGATTTGTCGACGAAGGCATCATGGAAGTCAAACAGCGTCATGTTCGCATCCTCAAGGCGGAAGCCCTCAAGGACATCATCAATCCCAAAGCCAGCTCCTGAACGGCGTTGCGAATCGAGTCGGCGAGGCAGGCACTGCTTGCCTGCCAACAGTCAAAGTCAAGGCTTTTGAACCGCCTCGGTCGCTGGCACTACGCCAGTGGCCGCATGGTTTCGTGCCTGCACCGCAGGAGCGAGGCTCGCTTTGCCATCCTCACTCTCCAGCGTCTTGTTGATGTTGATTCCCTGCTGGTAGTAGTCTGGTACAACGACGGGATCAGGCCGAGTCACGGCAAGATACAGGGTGATAAAGGCGGCCACAACAACCACCGCCGGACCAGCCACCACCAGCCACACGTGACCAAACTTCCACCAGGGGACTCCGTCTTCAGGCGAAATGTTCTTCATTGAGTTTCCTCAGCGTGGGATCAGAAACGTAGACTTCTCAGTCAAGTGACCAGGTGAATTTAGAGAATCAATCTTGAAGTGAATAGCGTGGGAGCCAGAGGCTGCAGCTTCAAAGGGCACCCGCAAACGCACGACAACACGCTGCGCCTCGGTAGATGCCACCTCGACAACGCTCTCGGTACCCATCACAAGCCCTGGCAGGCCGGTTGCCGAAATGTGATAGCGCTGGGTGGACTCCGTGGCATTCATGATCTGCATCTGGTACACATTCTCTATGTCGCCGCCAGCCACGATGCGAGCCATAACGCCCCGGTCGCGTACAACATTTACTTTGAACGGTGTGCGCAGCGACAGACTGACCAGAACCGTTGCCACTATGACGCCCAGTATGGTGGAGTACACCAAAACACGCGGGCGGAACACATGGCGCCAGGTTTGCGCCCGGCTCCAGTGATTGTTTATCGCATTTTCAGTGCTGAACCGCACCAAACCTCTGGAATAGCCAAGCTTGTCCATCACGGTATCGCACACATCGGCACAGGCGCCGCAGCCAATGCATTCATACTGAAGGCCGTTGCGAATGTCAATTCCAGTGGGGCAAACCTGCACACACAAGCTGCAGTCAACACAGTCCCCGAGATTTAGCGTCTTGAGATCCGCCTTGCGTGAACGCGCCCCGCGCGGCTCACCGCGTTCCTGATCGTAGGTCACGATCAGCGTGTCCTTGTCAAACATTGCGCTTTGAAAACGCGCATAAGGACACATGTGCTTGCAAACCTGCTCGCGCATGAAACCAGCATTGCCATAGGTGGCAAAGCCATAGAAGACGGTCCAGAACAGTTCCCACGAACTCAGGTTCATTTGAACAATCTCGGCCCCAAGCACCTTGATCGGCGTGAAAAATCCTACAAATGTGAAGCCGGTCCACAATGCAAGAGCAATCCACAGAAAATGCTTTGTGGCCTTGCGCGTCAACCAATCGGGCGACCAGGCTTTGCCGTCCCGGCGCATACGGGCGGAGCGGTCACCCTCGACTTTTTTCTCGATCCAGAGAAACATTTCGGTATAAACCGTTTGTGGGCAGGCAAAACCACACCACAAGCGTCCCGCCACCGCCGTGAACAGGAACAAAGACAGCGCCGCAATCACCAGCAGCCCGGTGAGATAGATGAAGTCCTGGGGGTACAGGACCAGGCTAAATATATAGAACCGTCTGGAACTCAGGTCAAACAAAACAGCCTGACGTTGCCCCCATTCAAGCCACGGCATGCCGTAGAAGACAAGTTGGGTCAGGAAAACCAACCCCCAGCGCCAATTGGAAAAACGCCCGGTCACGCTTCTGGGGTAAATCTTCTCATGCGATGCGTACAGGGACGTCATCTCATCGCCTCCGCTGGCGGCGACGATGGGAATGACTTTGCGGGGACGGGGTGACTCTTTATTCAATCAATTTCTCGCAACGCTCCACAATGAAATAAGCTAATTGGCAGGCTTGGCAGAGAGTCCCCCGTTGGAAAAACCCCAAACGTAGGAAGCCAGGACATAAATTTGACCTTCGGTGAGTTTGTCAGCCTGGGCCGGCATCTGGTTGACCTTGCCAGCATTGATCATCGACAGAATGGCCGCTTCGCCGTAACCATGCAGCCAGATGTTGTCGGTCAGATTGGCCGATCCGATAGCCTCGATGCCCTTGCCATCAGGCCCGTGGCAAGCTGCACACACGGCGAACTTGGATTTACCCAACGAAGCGCGAAGTGAATCATGTGGGCTGCCCGACAAGCTCAGGACATATTGGGCCACGTTCTTCACGTCATCAGCCGAGCCCACGGCAGCCGCCATCGGGGGCATGTTGCCGATGCGTCCCAGGGCGATGGTTTCCCTGATCTTCTCAGGCGTGCCACCGTGCAGCCAGTCGGCGTCGGTCAAATTTGGGAAACCCTTGTTGCCCCGGGCATCAGAGCCGTGACACTGAGCGCAGTTGTTCATGAACAGTCGCTCGCCAATAGCCATCGCCTGGGCGTCCATGGCAACGTCCTGGGGCGGCATGGCCAAAAACTTTGCGTACAAAGGCGCAACATCCGCGTTTCCCTTCTCCACTTCGGCACTGTGCTGACCGACAGAACTCCAGCCCAGCTGACCAGAATAAGTGCCCAGACCAGGGTAAAGCGCGAGATAACCCAAGGCAAAAACAACGGTGATGACGAACAACCATGCCCACCAACGTGGCAGGGGGTTGTTCATTTCCCGCAGATCGCCGTCCCACACATGGCCTGTTGTATTGTCACTGGACGAGGTTGACTTGGCCTTGCCCGTCAGCCACAAAAGAAGCAGGCAAGCAAAAATGCTCACCAGGGTGATCCCGGCAACGTATACGGACCAGAAGTTGCTAGTAAAGTCGCTCATTTTTTTCCTTCTTGTGCGGTTCGTCAGTCTTGCTCGAAAGGCAGCCTGGCCGCCTCCTCGAAATCAGCTGCATTGCGACGCGAGTACGCCCAAATGATGATTCCGATGAAGGCCAAAAAACTGATCACGGTGGCCAGAGAACGCAATGTATTGATGTCAAGTTCCATACTGTGTCTCCCGGTTACTTCACCAAAGTACCAAGAACCTGCAAATACGCAATCACAGCTTCAACCTCGGTCTTGCCTTTGATCTCCGCGGTCGAGGCCGCGATCTGCTCATCCGTGTAAGGGACGCCAACCGTGCGCAAGGCCTTCATGTGCGCGGGCATGGAGGCAGCGTCAACCGCATTGGTAAGCAGCCAGGGGTAAGCGGGCATATTGGACTCAGGCACGAGGTCACGCGGATTATTCAGGTGCGTGGTGTGCCACTGGTCGCTGTACTTGCCACCCACCCGATGCAAGTCTGGTCCAGTGCGCTTGCTACCCCACTGGAAAGGATGGTCATAAACAAACTCGCCTGCAACCGAATAGTGACCATAGCGCAGCGTTTCAGCACGGAAGGGGCGGATCATCTGCGAATGACAGTTGTAGCAACCCTCGCGCGTGTAAATGTCACGACCTGCCAGTTGCAAGGCCGTGTAGGGCTGAAGACCTTTGACTGGCTCTGTGGTCGATTTCTGGAAGAACAGTGGAACGATCTCCACCAGCCCGCCAAACAGCAGCACCACCAGGATCAGAACGATCATCAGGAAGTTGTTGGTTTCAATCTTTTCGTGCGACAGTGCGCCACGTGCATTGTTATTTGCCATGGTAATTTCTTTCTCAGGCGTGAGCAGCGGCGGCCGGAATTGCGACGGAGACCGATTGGCCCTTGGTCGCAGTCTTGACCACGTTCCACAGCATGATGCACATGCCACCAAGGTACAACAATCCACCCAGCAAGCGCAGCACATAGAACGGGAATGTTGCCTTCACCGACTCGACAAACGTATAGGTCAACGTGCCGTCCGCGTTGATCGAGCGCCACATCAGGCCCTGCATTACGCCCGCAATCCACATGGCTGCGATATAAATCACGATGCCGATAGTGGCAGTCCAGAAGTGGACCTCAATGGCTCGAACACTGTGCATTTGCTTCTGCCCGAACAGGCGGGGAATCAGGTAGTACATGCTGCCCATGGTCACCAGGCCCACCCAGCCCAGCGCGCCCGAGTGCACATGGCCGATGGTCCAGTCGGTGTAATGCGACAAGGCGTTGACGGTTTTGATGGACATCATCGGGCCTTCAAAGGTGGACATGCCGTAGAACGACAGCGACACGACCAGGAACCGCAGAATCGGATCGTCACGCAGCTTGTGCCATGCACCCGACAAGGTCATGATGCCGTTGATCATGCCCCCCCAGCTTGGTGCCAGCAGGATCAGCGAGAACACCATGCCAACGGACTGCGTCCAATCAGGCAATGCCGTGTAGTGCAAGTGGTGTGGACCTGCCCACATGTAGGTGAAGATCAGCGCCCAGAAGTGAACGATGGACAGACGATACGAGTACACAGGGCGCTCGGCTTGCTTGGGAATGAAGTAATACATCATGCCCAGGAAGCCCGCAGTCAGGAAGAAGCCCACCGCGTTGTGCCCATACCACCATTGAATCATGGCGTCCTGCACCCCAGCATAAGCCGAGTAGGATTTCATGAACCCCGCCGGAATAGCAGCGCTGTTGACCAAATGCAGCAAGGCCACGGCGAGGATGAACGCACCGAAAAACCAGTTTGCCACGTAGATGTGGCGTACTTTCCGCGTTCCGATTGTTCCGAAAAAGACAACTGCAAATGAGACCCAGACCAGCGTGATCAGGATGTCAATGGGCCATTCAAGCTCAGCGTATTCCTTGCCCTGGGTAAAGCCCAGCGGCAGGGAGATGGCTGCGGCCAGAATGACCAGTTGCCAACCCCAAAAAGTGAAAGAGGCCAGTTTTTCACCAAAAAGCCTCACCTGACAGGTTCGCTGCACCACATAGTAGGCCGAGGCGAATAGCCCGCATCCGCCAAAAGCAAAGATCACAGCGTTGGTGTGCAGGGGCCTGAGCCGCCCGTAACTCAACCATGAAATACCAAAATTGAGCTCGGGCCAGGTCAGTTGGGCGGCGATGATCACGCCAACGAGCATGCCCACCACGCCCCAGACCACGGTCATGATCGCAAACTGTCTGACAACCTTGTCGTTGTAGGTAGTTGCCTGCGCATTGGAAAACATCATTTTCACCTCTTCTCTTTTGATCTTTGGGAGCTTCCCACAGTGAAACCACCCTACATCGCATCCATGTCAGTTTCGTTCCCGGCAATCACGAATCCTTGAGGATTCGTTCGCCTTCAGATTCAATGTCCTCAAATTGTCCCCGAAAAATGGCCCACCACAGGCCACCGAGGATGAAAAAAACAAGAATAACTGACAACGGAATCAGCAGGTAAAGTATATCCATTGCGTGCTTTCTAAAGTCTTACAGGATTGGATAAACGCAAGGCGTTCAAGACCACCAGCAGCGAGCTCGAGGCCATGCCCAAACCGGCCAGCCAGGCCGGCAACCAGCCAACGACAGCCAGTGGCACACACACTGCGTTGTAGAGGGCGGCCCACAGCAGATTTTGGCGCACCACCCTCAATGTGCGGCGCGCCAAGAATATCGATTGTGAGACCATTCCCAGCTGGGCGCCCAGAACCACGAAATCGGCCTGCGACTGCGCCAGCGGCACCGCCTGTCCAAAGGCGAACGAAACATGGGAGCTCGCCAGCACCGGTCCGTCGTTGAGTCCGTCGCCAACAAATGCCACCTTGCGACCGGCCCGCTGGGCACTGCGCAAGAACTCCAGTTTGCCTTTTGGAGAGCAAGCGCCCTGAGACTCGGAGATCCCCACACGCACCGCCACCCGTTGGACCGCTGGCGTTTGATCGCCGGATAACAGGTGAACGGCAATCCCACCGGTTTGAAGCGCCCGCACAGTCGCAACCGCGTCCTGGCGCACGTCCTCCTGGAGTTCAAAGGTGGCCAGCCAGCCATGCTCATCACTCAAAAAGGCCTGCGGTGCTCCCTGCGATTCATCCGGAACCCCGCAAAAGCTTGCCGACCCCAGCCGCAAGGTCGCACCCTCGACCTGTGCCGCCTCAGACCAGATACTCCCCTGAATGCCTTGTCCGGCAATTTCACGCACACCGTCAACCCGCCACAGATCCGGAGGACGTATACCGTCGGCCGCCACCGCCAGGGCCCTGGAAACAGGGTGCAGGGATTGCTGAGCCAGCAGACCGGCCCGCAGCAGCGCTCGCTCAACCGTCATGCCCTCGCGCACGCGCGTGCTTCCCAAAACCATGGCATCTCGGGTCAAGGTACCGGTTTTGTCGAACATCACGGTATCAATGGCGGCCAGGGCTTCAAGGGCATCGAGTCGGCGTACCAGAACGCCCCGCTGCGCCAGTGAACCGGCGGAGGCCAGCATGGCCGCAGGTGTTGCCAGGGACAGCGCGCACGGGCAAGTGACCACCAGAACGGAAACGGCAACCATGACTGCGCGTGCGGGGTCCGCGCTCCACCAATAGGCACAGGCCAGCGCTGCTGCCAGCAGAACGGCAATCAAAAAGGGTTTGGCAATCTGGTCGGCCAATTTGGCCATGGTGGGCTTGGAGGTGGATGCGCTTTCCATGAGTGTCACGATTTCGGCGAATCGGGTGTTCTGTCCTACCTGCTCCACCCTGACCTGCATCACCGAAGACAGATTGTGGCTACCAGCGATCACGGTGCTGGCGATACCACGGGACACCGGGCGCGACTCGCCCGTGAGCAGCGATTCATCGACCATCGAATCACCCTCAAGCACCACGCCGTCCGCCGGCAAGGTCTCTCCAGGCAAGACTCGAATCACATCGCCGGGCAGGAGCCGGCGAGCCGCGACACGCTCGAAAACGCCATCCTTGTTCAACCGCGCAACGCTGTCCGGCAAGCGGTTCATCAGTGCCTCCAACCCACCGGCCGTGCGGTCGCGCATCCGCAGTTCGAGCCAGCGACCTGACAACAGAAAAAAAACAAACATGGTCAGGGAATCAAAATACACTTCGCGGCCAAAAATTCCGTGGGGATCAAATGTACCTGCCGTACTGACAGCGAAAGTGATGAAAATTCCCAGTGCCACCGGAAGATCCATGCTGATTTGGCGGTGCACCACGTCGCGCCAAGCACTGCGAAAAAATGGACCACATGAAAACAGGATGACCGGCAGCGCCAACACCCAGGAAGCCCAGCGCAACAACCCCTCCATCTCGGCACTCAAGTCGCCCGGTTCAGCAACATAGGCGGGCAGCGCGTACATCATGACCTGCATCATGCACAGCCCTGCCACAGACAGGCGCCAAAGCGCTTTGCGCGCCTCGTTTTTGCGGTGTTCACGGGCAAAGGCGTCATTGGCCGGCACAGCGCGGTACCCGACGGAACCGATGGACTGCATCCAGCGCGAAGGCAGCACGGCCTGTGAATTCCAGACGATTCGCGCCCGGTGACTACCGGCGCTGACGTCGGCCTTGACCACGCCGGGCAATTTCAGCAGGGCATCCTCGATGGTGAGTGCGCATGCTGCGCAGTGCATACCCTCAATTTGCACATTGGATGTCCAGACATTGGCTTGGTGGGGGTCTGCCTGGCTGAATGCCGACCACTCTTGGGGATCATCGAGCAGGGGAAGAACGTCTGTTGAAGATCCCGTATCGGGCACACTGGCCGTTCCCTGAACGCTGGCCTGGAGATTCTTCTCTGCAGCCGTGATGGAGTCGGCTGGACTTGCGGTTGACATGGGGTCCAAAGGTGTGCGGCGATGGGTTCAGTTTACATGACGAAAATCAAGGACGTCTGGCGCTCGCGGATTAAGCTCATGGCGTGGCAATGCACCGCAGGAGTTCTTGATGTACCAAAAAATCCTTGTCGCAACCGACGGCTCGGCCCTGTCAAAAAAGGCGGTGGCCAGCGCCATTTCACTGGCTGAATCGACACAGGCTGAAATGGTAGCGCTGAAGGTGGTTCCCCGCTATCCGCAAAGCTACTTTGAGGGTGGCTTGGCTTTGCAGGCGGCTGAGATCAGTCGTGTGGAGGCGCAATGGGCAGCGGAGGGTCAGGCCGTCGTCGACACGGTTAAGGTGGCAGCGCAGGCCAAGGGCATCAAATGCAAGGCCCTGACGGTGAAATCCGATGTCGTTTCAGATGCGATCATCGCCACGGCCAAAAAGCACCGGTGCGATCTGATTGTGATGGCCTCGCACGGCAGACGCGGCATCAAGCGCTTGCTGCTCGGCAGCGAAACTCAGCAGGTATTGATGCACTCGTCGCTTCCCGTCTTGATTTTGCGGTAATGAGGCTATATCCACTGTGTGTAAAGCACACGCAGCTATATTATCAATAGCGTCTTGCAATCGCCGCGCGCTATTGCGTCGGCGTATTTTGATCGCAACATATTTTTTTGTACCTTGCCCATGGCATTGCGCGGCAAGGCGTCGATCACAAAGCAGCGTTTTGGCACTTTGAAATTGGCCAACATTGACTTCAGACTGGCGATGATGGCGGATGGATCGACGCTCCAGCCTGGCCTGACAACCACCAGGGCGACTCCCGCCTCGCCAAAGTCGGCATGAGGAACGCCTACCACCGCGCTCTCAGCCACGCCGGGCAGTTCGTTGATACAAGCTTCGATTTCAGCAGGGTAAACGTTGTAACCACCGCTGATGATCAGGTCTTTGCTGCGACCCACGATCGTCACATACCCAAGTTGATCAAGTTTGCCCACATCGCCTGTCCTGAAAAATCCGTCAGAGGTGAATTCCTCCGCAGTCTTCGTCGGCATGCGCCAGTAACCCTTGAAAACGCTGGGACCCTTGACTTCGATGTTGCCAATTTCTCCCACCGGCACCCGCTGGCCGTGGTCGTCGACAATTCGCAGTTGCACGCCCGGCAGTAGCACCCCAACTGTGCCGCCCCGACGCTGCTCAGGCGGCCCGGCACAGGGATTTGAAGTGAGCATGACGGTCTCGCTCATGCCGTACCGCTCCAAAATCGTGTGCCCGGTTCGAGTCTGCCAATCCTTGAAAGTCTCCAGCAGCAATGGGGCTGAGCCCGAAATGAACAAACGCATATGGCTAGTGCTAGCCCTGGTCAGCCCCGGTTCAGTCAACAGGCGCACATACAAAGTGGGCACCCCCATGAAGACGGTCGCCTCTGGCAATTTATCGATCACCACCTTGGGATCAAACCGACCCAGCCAGATCATCTTGCTGCCATTGAGCAGTGCCCCGTGAATGGCTACAAAAAGCCCGTGCACATGGAAAATTGGCAAGGCGTGTATCAGCACATCGCCGCCGTCCCTCGCGCTTCGCCAACCCCAGAAATCCTTTAACACCCGGGCGTTGTCCAGCAAATTGCGATGCGAGAGCATCGCCCCCTTGCTGCGCCCCGTGGTGCCGCTGGTGTAAACAATAGCCGCCAAGTCATCGCCCTGCCGCGCCGCGACGGCGTGCCAGTCCGAGTGTTGCGCGGCCCGATCAAGCAGCGAACCGGTGCGATTGTCATTCAGGGTGAAGACGTACTGCGTCCCTGCCATGAAGGCGATCTTGCTGACCCAGCCAAAATTTGCGCCGGTACACACCACGACGGCGGGTTCGGCATCGCCAATGAAATACTCGATCTCGGCACTTTTGTAGGCTGTATTGAGTGGCAAATAGACAAACCCCGCGCGCAGTGTCGCCAGATAAAGGATCATGGCCTCAACCGACTTGTCCACCTGGGCCGCAATGCGCGAGTCGGTTGGCAAACCCAGGGAATTCAACATATTGGCCACCATGGCAGTGGCTCGCTCGAGGTCCTGCCACGAGTACAGCAGATCGTCGTCTGTCTCGACCGCCAGGGCTTCCAAATCAGCAGGAAAGGCAGCACGCAACGCCGCGAACAAGTTGCCGTTGTGGTCGGTGGGAATTTGATTTATACGCATTTCAATCAGGAAAGGCCAAGCCTTTGCAAAGTGACCTCAATAGTGTTTCAAAACAGCGGCCGTCTCTTTTCCATAAACGCATTGATGCCCTCGCGGTGCTCGGCGCTGTCGGCGTAGGCGTAGGGATTGCCCATCAAATTAGCTTCTAAATTTGTAGCTAAGTATGCTTTATCCACGGGAGCTACAGTGCAATTTGATGCCCTAAGTGTTTGCTTGTTGAGTCTGGCGGTCTGCGGCGCCAGTACCGCAATGCGCTGCGCCAGCGCCTGCCCCTCGGCTGCAAGCTCGCCATCGGGTACGACATCACTGAGAAAACCGGTCGATTTCAGGTCAGTCGCGCCAAAAACGGCGGCTTCAAGCAGCAATTTGCGCACGGCGGGCAACCCCAGTTCACGCGCGAGCAGAGCCGCTTCGCGCGGAGCCATCGGAAAGCCCAGCCGGGCAATCGGCGCGCCAAAGCGCGTTGATTCACCGGCAAGGCGCAAATCGCAACAGGCAGCGATCTCGATTCCCGCACCCATGCAGTTACCTTGGATTAGGGCCACGATGGGCAGGTCACAGGCCAGCATGGCATGGAGCGCGGGCCACACGTCGTTCTCGTGAAAATCACGCAGACTCGACTCCTCAAACCGGAAATCCTGGTATTCGGAGATATCTCCACCCGCGCAAAAATTCTCCCGCTCACCGCAAATCACCACACAGCGGGTTTGCGCGCACGCTTGTAGGTCCTCAAACACCGCCCGCAGTTGACGCCACATGGCGCGAGACATGGCATTAAAGCGCTTCGGATTGTCGATCGTGACCCGAGCGACTTTGCCCTGACGCTCGAGCACAATGGTGCCCGAGCGGCCAGAGCGTTGGGTTTGCCCCTCTGGACGGACCGCGCTCACCGCGGTCCCCTGGCCTGAAAAGGACAATGATGGCGCTTCAAAACTTGAGATCGCTGATATGACGCGAAACTGGAATCTTGCCCTGCGCCAGTTGCGCGCGGTGCTTGTCCAGGCGGTT
Organism: uncultured beta proteobacterium; assembly: GCA_963784775.1. Lineage (GTDB taxonomy): Bacteria > Pseudomonadota > Gammaproteobacteria > Burkholderiales > Burkholderiaceae_C > Rhodoferax. The sequence continues at coordinate 217,563 of CAWAST010000010.1, forward strand.
GAGGTCATACAGGTAATTGACCATCATCCCCAGTGACTGCTTGATGCCCTTGACTGATGGATCGCCGGCCCAGTTCAGGCGCTCGATCCTTGCGCCGTTTCCCAAATGGAACCGCGTCACGGGATCCAGTGGCTTACCATCAACCAGTTCGCGGCCCAGATAGTGGGCTGCGCACTGCAAAAGAAAATGCCGCAGGGGCGACTTGGCATCGAGTTGCAGGGCGTTGTCGGCCGCCGCCACCAGTTGCGCCGCGTTAACCTCTTCTGACCCAAGAGCCCGTGCCAGTTCAAGGCGTGCCTTGTCGTTCAACCGGCCAAGCATCGAAGCAGCGTTCTTGCCCAGCCATGAGCGAAAGCCCGGAATGGGTGACAGCGTCGCAAAGGTCTTGAGGCCGGCAAACTCGGCCTTTAGTGTCTCGACCACCCGCTTGATCAGCGAATCGCCAAAACTCACCCCGCGCAAACCCGGCTGAGTATTGCTGATGGAGTAAAAGATCGCCGTGGTTGCTTTGCCCAGGTCTGAGGCGTCGGCGGTCTCGTCAAGCAGCGGCGTGATGCTCGCCACCATCTCTCCTGTCAGTGCCACTTCAACGAAGATAAGCGGCTCATTGGGCAGGCTGGGATGAAAAAAACCGTAGCAGCGGCGATCCGAATCAAGCCGGTTCTTCAAGTCGCTCCAGCTCCTGATGTCATGCACGGCTTCGTATTTGATGAGTTTTTCCAGCAAGGACGCCGGCGAGTCCCAACTGATACGCTGCAAATCAAGAAATCCGACGTCAAACCACGAGGAAAACAGGTACTCCATCTCCACATCGAGTGCCTGCAGGCGCTTGTCGGTCTTGAGCGTCGCAAGCAGTTCCGCGCGCATATCGACCAAAAACCGGATTCCCTGCGAAAACGCGCTGAAACGCTGGAGCAAGCGCATTCGGGGCGAAACCGTCGCTCGGCGATAGTGGACTTCGGCAACGGCTTCCTCCGGTGTTCCCACCGCGGCGGCGAACCGAACCTGGGCCTGCTTGAGCCGCTGCGGGTCGGTCACGAACTGCTCACTCATGAGCAACCAGATGTCACGCCGCTCGGCGGCACTGGCCCTGGCATAATCTTGCGCCACAACACTGGCCCGACGGCCGCCCTCAACGTCGCTGACGCGTTCATCCACCACACCCTGCAGTTCGTTCAGTATGCGTCGCAGGGCGCGGGGCGACATGGCCTCTTCCTTGTGCCGCAGCGTTCCGCCCAGCCTCTCCCGCGTGGACCGCGGTGCCGAGCGCGCAGTTTTGCTCTGCGGTGCGGTCTCGCCGGACTCAGCCGGGACGCTGAGTTGACCGACGCCGGCCAATGCCAGCGGTGCGGTCTTCCTTGCCCCGCTGGCGGGCAAAAGCTTGGACACATTTCGAGTCAGCCATTCCGAGGTATTCATGTGAGACGTCTTCCCCCCAACAGATGCAAATCAAACCAGGCACGGGCAAACCGACAAGCTCATCGCTTCACTGCCCACAATGACACCGCTCACCAGCCACGAGCGAACTCTGCCAGTGTCGAATATTGCGGTTCCGCCAGCGTGACAAATGTCAATTCCGTGAACGAGCCTGTGCCCAAAGCCACAACGCGATTCCGCCCAGCACCATGGGCAGGGACAACCATTGCCCCATGCTCATCCCCATCGACAGGATACCCAAGAAGGCATCAGGCTCCCGGAAAAACTCCGCGATGAAACGAAAAACACCGTAGCCGATCAAAAACGCCGCAGCCACCTGCCCTTGCTTGCGCTCCTTGCGAGCATACAACCACAGCAATACGAACAACAGCAAGCCTTCGAGCAGGAACTGGTACACCTGAGACGGATGCCGCGGCAAATCACCGGCTCCCCGAAACACCATGCCCCACGGCAAGTCCGGGCTGGAAAGGCGGCCCCACAACTCGCCATTGATGAAGTTCCCCACCCTCCCCGCGGCCAGGCCGGTAGGCACACAGGGCGCCACAAAATCGGCCACCTGCAGCCAGGGCTTTGCGCGCGAACGCGCAAACCAGATCATGGCCACGATGACTCCAAGCATCCCGCCGTGAAAACTCATCCCGCCTTGCCACACTGCGAATATTTCGAGCGGATGGCCCAAGTAGTAGGCCGGCTTGTAAAAAAGGCAATAACCCAGACGTCCCCCCAGCACCACCCCCATGACGCCCATGAACAAAATGTCCTCGACGTCGCGGCGCGACCAGGCTCCCGCACCGGCGATCGACGCAAAGGGCTCGTGACGCAGGCGTCGCCCGCCCAGGAACATAAAAAGACCAAACGCGGCCAGGTAAGTCAGTCCATACCAATGGACGGCCAGGGGACCCAGTTGCAGGGCAATGGGATTGATTTGGGGGTGAACAAGCATGTTCGTGATTGTGCACCCAAGCCGGAGCTCGTTATCCCAACCCTTACTCGTCGCCGCTGGCGACTTTAGAATGGGGGCAGAACCTTGATTCACGACCTGCCCGCACCCGTGGCCACACACAGGAGAACAACCATGGACCAGAAAACCCATACGCCCAACCTGCGCAGCAAGAACATCACCGAGGGCAAGTCACGCGCCCCCAACCGCTCCATGTACTACGCCATGGGCTATGAAGCCGACGACTTCAAGAAGCCAATGGTCGGCGTGGCCAATGGTCACAGCACCATCACGCCCTGCAACAGCGGGCTACAGAAATTGGCTGACGCCGCCATCGCCGCCATTGAAGCATCGGGCGGCAACGCCCAGGTCTTCGGCACCCCTACTATTTCGGACGGCATGGCCATGGGAACCGAGGGCATGAAGTATTCGCTGGTCAGCCGTGAGGTGATCTCCGATTGCATAGAGACCTGCGTGCAAGGCCAGTGGATGGACGGCGTGCTCGTCGTGGGCGGATGCGACAAGAATATGCCCGGCGGCCTGATGGGCATGCTGCGCGCCAACGTTCCCGCCATTTTTGTGTACGGCGGCACCATTCTTCCTGGACGCTACAAGGGCAAGGATCTCAACATCGTGAGCGTGTTCGAGGCGGTTGGCGAGAACGCTGCCGGTCGCTTGAGCGATGAAGACCTGCTGGAAATCGAGCGCCGTGCCATTCCTGGCCCCGGCTCGTGCGGGGGTATGTACACCGCCAACACCATGTCCAGCGCTTTCGAGGCCCTGGGTGTCTCGCTGCCCTACTCCTCCACCATGGCCAACCCCCATGACGAAAAGGTGGAATCAGCCGCAGAGTCGGCCCGCGTCTTGATGCGCGCCATCGAGCAAGACATCAAACCGCGCGACATCGTGACCCGCCGGTCCATTGAAAACGCGGTCGCAGTCATCATGGCCACGGGCGGCTCTACCAACGCAGTGCTTCACTTCCTGGCGATCGCCCACACGGCCGGAGTTGAGTGGACTATTGAAGACTTTGAGCGCGTGCGCGTCAAGACACCAGTACTGTGCGACCTCAAACCCAGCGGCAAATACCTTGCTGTGGACCTGCATCGCGCCGGCGGCATTCCGCAGGTCATGAAAATTTTGCTCAAGGCTGGCCTGCTGCATGGCGACTGCATCACCATCACCGGCCAGACCATCGCCGACGTCCTCAAAGACGTACCCGATGAGCCGCGCGCCGACCAGGACGTGATTCGGCCCCTGTCCAACCCTATGTACGCAAAGGGCCATCTGGCCATTCTCAAGGGCAACCTGGCACCCGAGGGCTGCGTGGCCAAAATCACCGGGCTCAAAAACCCTGTCATGACCGGTCCAGCGCGCGTATTCGACGATGAGCAATCCGCCTTGGCGGCCATTCTGGCAAACAAAATCGTCGCAGGCGACGTGATGGTGCTGCGCTACCTGGGCCCCAAGGGCGGACCCGGCATGCCCGAAATGCTTGCACCCACTGGGGCGCTGGTCGGACAAGGTCTGGGCGAATCGGTGGGCTTGATCACCGACGGACGCTTCTCCGGGGGAACCTGGGGCATGGTGGTGGGCCACGTGGCGCCCGAAGCGGCGGCTGGCGGAACCATTGCCCTCATTGAGGAGGGGGATTCCATCACTATCGACGCGCACCAATTGCTATTGCAACTCAATGTGAAAGATGAAGAAATCGCCAAACGACGTGCGGCCTGGAGTGCACCGGCCCCACGCTACACCCGCGGCGTGCAAGCCAAGTTTGCGTTCAATGCATCTACCGCCAGCAAGGGCGCTGTGCTCGACAACTATTGATCCTGCGAACCAAAAAAAGCGCGGCCGCAGTGCTGACTGCGCCCTCGTGTTTGCCAATTCAGCGCTTTTTCTTGCTTGGCAGCATCCCCATGGCTTCGCGATTTTTGTCGATCCGGGCCTTGCGGCGGTCGTCTTCACGCTTCATCGCTTTCTTCTTGCTGTAACCTGACCAATCAGCCCAAGCCCACCAGACGACAGCCAGCGCAAAGGGCACAAGCACCCACCACCAAGGCCAGGCCGCTACGGGGCCGAGTTCCAGGTACTTCATCGCCAGCAGAATCAGTCCGAGTCCCAAAAAGTACATTGCGGCACCTCCAGATAAGAAAATAGCCCTAAATCTCGTGTGTCAACTCAACTCATTACAATTGCGTTAGACGAATGTAACTCACTCTGATGACAAGGAAAATCTGATGAAGCGTACTCTTTTAGCCTTAGCCGTCGCTGTTTCCGTAACAGCCCCTGCCCTCGCCAACGAAGCGCTCGCCAAAGCCAAAAATTGTCTGGCTTGCCATACAGTCAACGCGAAGCTGGTCGGACCCGCCTACAAAGACGTGGCTGCTAAATACGCCGGACAGAAAGACGCCGTGGACAAATTGACCGCCAAGGTCATGAAGGGCGGCGCGGGCGTCTGGGGTCCTATCCCCATGCCAGCTAATCCGCAGGTCAATGCTGCCGAAGCCAAGACGCTGGTGACCTGGGTTCTTTCCCTGAAGTAATTTTCAGCGGTCTTATGCTCAAAAAAGCCCGCAGTAGCGGGCTTTTTATTTGCCAGAATCGGTTGCAAGCCCTTACCAAACTGGCATTGCCACTACTTTTTTTATAGCGCTCAATAGGTTTGGCCAAGCTGATCAAGAATGGCTGGGTTCTCCAATGTGGACGTATCCTGGGTAATGGACTCCCCCTTGGCCAGCGAGCGCAACAGGCGGCGCATGATCTTGCCAGAGCGGGTCTTGGGCAAATTCTCGCCAAAACGGATGTCCTTGGGCTTGGCAATCGGTCCAATTTCCTTGGCGACCCAATCGCGCAGCACTTTGGCAATCGCCTTGGCGTCATCGCCTGTCGGGCAGGGTTGCTTGAGCACCACAAAGGCGCAGATTGCCTCCCCGGTCATGTCGTCCGGGCGTCCCACCACGGCCGCCTCTGCCACCAGGTCGGTCTTGGCCACAAGCGCCGACTCAATCTCCATCGTGCCCATACGGTGGCCCGAGACGTTGAGCACATCATCAATGCGCCCGGTGATGCGAAAGTAGCCGCGGTCCACGCTGCGCACCGCGCCGTCACCAGCAAGGTAGTACTTACCGCCCATTTCTTCGGGAAAATAGCTTTTCTGGAAACGAGTGGGGTCATTCCAGATGGTGCGAATCATTGACGGCCAGGGCCGCTTGATCACCAACATGCCACCCGAGCCATTGGGCACATCCTTGCCCGCCTCGTCAACAATGGCGGCCATGATGCCCGGCAGTGGCAGGGTGCAACTGCCGGGAACCAGTGGCGTTGCACCAGGTAGAGGTGTGATCATGTGACCACCGGTTTCCGTTTGCCAGAAGGTGTCCACGATGGGACAGCGCTCACCACCCACGTGCTTGTAGTACCACATCCAGGCTTCCGGGTTGATGGGCTCACCCACCGATCCCAGAATGCGCAGGCTGCTCAGGTCCGAGCGCGCCGGATGCACTTTTTCATTGCTCTCAGCGGCCTTGATCAGTGAACGGATTGCCGTTGGCGCGGTGTAGAAGATGCTGCACTTGTGGCGTTCGATCATCTGCCAGAAGCGTCCGGCGTTCGGGTAGGTCGGAATGCCTTCAAAAATAATCTGGGTGGCGCCCGCGGCCAGCGGGCCATAGGCCACATAGGCGTGGCCTGTGATCCAGCCGATGTCGGCCGTGCACCAGAACACATCGGAGGGCTGCAGGTCAAAGGTCCAGTCCATGGTCAACTTGGCCCACAGCATGAAGCCGCCGGTGGAGTGCTGAACGCCCTTGGGCTTGCCGGTGGAGCCCGAGGTAAAAAGGATAAACAGAGGATGCTCGGCGCCCACGGCAACCGGTGCGCACTCCTCGCTTTGCCCGGCCAGCGCATCGTCGAAGGTTTTGTCGCGATTGGCCACCATATTGCAGGCCGTGGGTGTGCGCTGGTACACCAGAACCGTCTTGATCGACTCGCAGCCACCCAGGGCAAGACCGTCGTCAACAATGGCCTTGAGCGGCAATTCCTTGCCGCCGCGCATCTGGTAATTGGCCGTAATCACCGCCACAGCACCAGCGTCGATGATGCGCTCCTGAAGCGCCTTGGCCGAGAAACCACCGAACACGACACTGTGGGTAGCACCAATGCGGGCACAGGCCTGCATTGCAATCACCCCCTCCAGGGTCATGGGCATGTAGATCAGGACGCGGTCACCCTTTTGGATGCCCTGGGCCTTGAGCGCATTGGCAAACTGGCAAACACGCGCCAGCAGCTCTTTGTAGCTCGTCTTGGTCACCACACCGTCATCGGACTCAAAAATGACGGCGGTCTTGTTCTCCACGGGCGTGCCCATGTGCTTGTCCAGGCAATTGGCCGACGCGTTGAGTTCGCCATCGTCAAACCACTTGTAGAACGGCGCCTGAGATTCGTCAAGCGTGCGCGTGAAGGGCTTGTTCCACACCAGGTTCTCGCGGGCCAGACGCGCCCAGAAGCCTTCAAAGTCCTTCTCGGCCTCGGCGCACAAGACGTTGTAACCATCCATTCCGGAGATTCGCGCGGCCTTCATGGTCGCCTCACTGGGTGGAAACACTCGGTTTTCAACCAGCACGGATTCGATGGCGGACGATGATGCACTCATAGTTGGGTCTCCATATATAAATTAAGCAAAGCCTGCGGCAACTGTGGCGGCTTGCACTTACATTGCACTGACTACGCCCAAAGCCCTGAATGGGCGCTACCGCTAGGTCGGTTCAGCGCTCGTGAGTCAACCCGGTTGATGCTCACGTCGCCAATTTGGCTGACTTGGCACGGCTGCATGGTTAAACTCGGCCCTGTTGTCGCTATTCAAAACCACTCCAACCACTTGAGGTTACGTACCGTCATGACCAAGATTGCCCAAAACGACCTGATCGAATCCATCGCCGCAGCCCTGCAATTCATCAGCTACTACCATCCGGCCGACTACATTGCCCATCTGGCTCGCGCCTACGAGCGAGAGCAGAACCCCGCCGCCAAAGACGCCATTGCCCAGATTCTGACCAACAGCAAGATGAGCGCCACGGGTCATCGCCCGATTTGCCAGGACACCGGCATCGTCAACGTCTTCCTGAAAGTGGGCATGGACGTGCAATGGGAAGGCTTCACCGGCTCGCTCGAGGACGCCATCAACGAAGGTGTTCGCCAAGCCTACAACTTTCCCGGAAACACCTTGCGCGCCAGCGTAGTGGCTGACCCGGAATTTTTGCGCAAGAACACCAAGGACAACACGCCGGCGGTCATCAACACCGAAATTGTGGCGGGTAACACGGTGGAAGTCACCGTGGCGGCCAAGGGTGGTGGCAGCGAGAACAAGAGCAAGATGATCATGCTCAACCCTGGCGACTCGGTGGTGGACTGGGTGCTCAAGACCGTACCCACCATGGGCGCGGGTTGGTGTCCGCCAGGCATGCTGGGGATCGGTATCGGCGGCACCGCCGAAAAAGCCGTGCTGTTGGCCAAGCAAAGCCTGATGGACGATATCGACATGTACGAGCTGCAAGCCAAGGCGGCCAGCGGCGCTGCTTTGACCAAGGTCGAAGAAATGCGCTTGGAGTTGTTTGAGAAAGTAAACGCGCTGGGAATCGGCGCGCAGGGTTTGGGGGGGCTAACGACGGTACTGGACATCAAGATCAACATGTACCCAACCCACGCAGCAGGCAAGCCGGTAGCCATGATCCCCAATTGCGCCGCTACCCGCCACGCGCACTTTGTGATGGATGGCAGCGGCCCGGTGTACCTGACCCCGCCCTCGCTGGACACCTGGCCCAATGTGGCCTGGACGCCAGATTACGTCAAGAGCAAAAAAGTCGATCTCAACAACCTGACCAAGGCCGAGGTGGCCAGTTGGAAGCCGGGCGACACCCTGCTGCTCAACGGCAAGATGCTCACCGGCCGCGACGCCGCCCACAAGCGCATCAAAGACATGCTGGCCAAGGGCGAGAAATTGCCCGTGGACTTCACCAACCGGGTGATCTACTACGTTGGCCCCGTCGACCCGGTCGGCGACGAGGCCGTTGGCCCTGCTGGTCCGACCACGGCCACCCGCATGGATGGTTTTACCGAAATGATGCTCGCACAAACCGGCCTGATCGCCATGATCGGGAAATCCGAGCGCGGCCCGGTAGCCATCGATGCCATCAAAAAACACAAGAGCGCCTATTTGATGGCAGTTGGCGGCGCGGCCTACCTGGTCTCCAAGGCTATCAAGACCGCCAAGGTGCTCGGGTTTGCCGACCTGGGTATGGAAGCCATTTACGAGTTTGACGTGGTTGATATGCCCGTCACCGTGGCCGTTGATGCGACCGGCGTCAGTGTGCACACCACCGGACCGGCCGAGTGGCAAAAACGCATCTCAACCGGGGAGTTCAAGGGTGTCAAGGTCACCGGCGCCTGATCGACATTAGGGGTCTTCCCCTCGAATCAGCCGAGAGGCGGGATGGTTTCGGGTGCATACTGGGTGCCCGAAACCCCACGCATAACAAGAGGAAGCTCCCATGACCATTTGTCCCATCGCCATCGCCGTTGGATGCCAGAAATGTCCGGCGTTTAGCATCTGCCCGCTTAAGCGGGTGTTGGGCGACGCGCCCAAGGTCGAACCTGTTGCTGCAAAAACACGACAGAAAACGCCCATCAAATCAGCCAAGAAAAAAACTGCGAAAACCACGCGGCGGTAAGCTCTTGCGCAATTGAGCGCCTGCAGCGGCGCTCGCAGGCTCGATAATATCGGGCTATGAATCCATTGCTTCCCAGTCTGCAGCCCTACCCATTTGAACGGCTACGCCATCTTTTGGCGGGCATCACGCCCAACCCGGCGCTTCGCCCCATCGGTCTGGGCATGGGCGAGCCCAAGCACGCCACGCCAGCCTTCGTCCGGCAGGCCATGATCGAGGCCATCGCGACCGAACCCAGCGGCCTAGCCACCTATCCGGCAACGCTGGGTGAACTCAAGCTGCGGCAATCCTTTGCCCACTGGCTGTGCCGCCGATACGCGCTCAACGTCGATCCTGCGACACAGATGCTGCCGGTGAACGGCTCGCGTGAAGCGCTGTTTGCCCTGACCCAGACGGTTGTCGATCCAGGCCCGGTTGGCGCAAAACCGCCGTGGGTTGTCTGCCCCAATCCCTTTTATCAAATCTATGAGGGCGCAGCGCTGCTGGCCGGTGCCCGGCCCTACTTTGTTGCCAGCGACCCGGCGCGCAATTTCGCCCAGGACTGGGACAGCGTGCCAGAGCATGTATGGGCCACAACCCAGTTGCTTTTTGTGTGCTCGCCGGGCAACCCCACGGGCGCGGTCATGCCACTGTCGGAATGGCAAAAGTTGTTTGACCTGAGCGACCGCCATGGCTTTGTGATTGCGTCCGATGAGTGCTACAGCGAAATCTACTTCCGCGACGAGCCACCCCTGGGCGGTATGCAGGCCGCTGCGAAGCTGGGCCGGTCTGATTTCAAGAATCTGGTGTCGTTCACGAGCCTGTCCAAACGCAGCAACGTACCGGGCATGCGCAGCGGCTTTGTCGCAGGCGATGCAGCGCTCATGAAACAGTTTCTGCTCTACCGCACCTACCATGGCTGCGCCATGAGCCCTGTGGTGCAGGCAGCCAGCACGGCAGCCTGGGGCGACGAGCAGCACGTCGTCGACAACCGTGCGCTGTATCGCGACAAATTTGCCCAAGTCACGCCCCTGCTCTCCAAAGTGCTGGAGGTGGCGCTGCCGGATGCGGGCTTTTACTTGTGGGCCAAAATCAAGGGCAATGACACAGACTTCACCCGTGAACTGTTCGCTCTTTACAATGTAACGGTTTTGCCTGGTTCCTTCCTGGCCCGTGAGGTACATGGCCACAATCCTGGCGAGGGCCGAATCCGCATGGCCCTGGTGGCACAAACCGATGAATGCCTCGAAGCTGCACAGCGCATCGTTCAGTTTGTGAAATCCAGAGCCTGAACCCCGCCCAAGAATTTCATCCTGAAAGCAACTATTTCATGACCCAACACTTGCAACAAATCATCGACGCCGCGTGGAATGACCGTACCAATATTTCAGTCGGGTCAGCGCCCAAAGCAGTCACCGAGGCCGTCGAGCAGGTGCTCGCTGAGCTTGATGCAGGACGCCTGCGTATTGCCACCCGCGAGTCCGTAGGCCAATGGACCACGCATCAATGGATCAAAAAGGCTGTGCTGCTCAGTTTTCGGCTCAATGACAACGAAATCATGCGAGCTGGCGACCTGGGCTTTTATGACAAAGTGGCGACCAAGTTTTCAAACCTGGACGCACAGGCCATGAAAGCCACAGGGGTGCGCGTGGTGCCGCCGGCTGTGGCCCGACGCGGCAGTTTTGTCGGTAAAGGCGTCATCTTGATGCCCTCTTACGTCAACATCGGGGCCTATGTGGATGAGGGCACAATGGTAGACACTTGGGCGACTGTGGGCTCCTGTGCCCAGATCGGCAAGAACGTGCACCTGAGCGGCGGCGTTGGCATCGGCGGTGTGCTCGAACCCATGCAGGCGGGCCCCACGATCATTGAAGACAACTGCTTCATCGGTGCCCGCTCGGAGGTGGTCGAAGGCGTCATCGTTGAGGAGAATTCCGTCATCTCCATGGGCGTTTACCTGGGCCAGAGCACGCCGATTTACGATCGCACCACCGACTCCGTGAGTTATGGCCGCATTCCGGCAGGTTCGGTGGTCATCAGCGGCAGTCTGCCCAAGAATGACGGCAAGTACAGCCTTTATGCGGCAATCATCGTCAAGAGGGTGGATGCGCAAACCCGCGCCAAGACCAGCTTGAACGACTTGCTGCGGGATTGATTTTTTAGCACTCAAAACACACAGGGGCGCAGGCATGGCAACCAACGGTACATCGGGCACGATGGAGCGCATTCTTCGCTTGATGAGCGAGAAGAAGGCCTCGGATGTGTATCTCTCGGCCCAGTCGCCGGTGCTGATCCGCATCAACGGGCAGTGCGTTCCGATCAACAGTCAGGTGCTCCCGCCCGAAGCGCCGCTGAGCTTGCTTGCCGAGATTCTTGAACCCGAGCGGATTGAAGAATTGAAGGAACTCAATGAGCTCAACATGGGTCTGGGCATGCCCGGCATAGGCCGCTTTCGCGTGAGCGCCATGCGCCAGCGCGGTTCGATTGCCGTCGTCATCCGCTTCATCAGCATAGATATCCCCCCCCTGGCGACGCTGTCGGTCCCCATGATTCTGGGCGAACTCATCATGGAGAAGCGCGGCTTGCTGCTAATGGTCGGCTCAACCGGCGCGGGCAAGAGCACAACCCTGGCCTCCATGATCGACTATCGCAACGAGAGTGCGTCAGGCCACATCCTCACCATCGAAGATCCGGTGGAATTTCTGTTCAAAAACAAGCGCTCGGTGATCAACCAGCGCGAGGTCGGCTCGGACACGCAATCGACCCAGCTGGCGCTCAAAAATGCCTTGCGGCAGGCCCCTGATGTCATCATGATCGGTGAGATTCGCGACCGTGAAACCATGTCGGCAGCCATCGCCTATGCGCAATCGGGCCACCTGTGCCTGGCCACGCTGCATGCCAACAATAGCTACCACGCTCTCAACCGTATTTTGAGTTTTTACCCGGTTGAGGTGCGTCAGACCATGCTTGGCGACCTGGCCGCTGCCACCAAAGCCATCGTTTCGCAGCGCCTGCTGCGCACTACGGGTGGAGGGCGGGTTCCGGCCATGGAGATCATGCTCAACACCAGTCTGGTATCAGAAATGATCGAAAAAGGCGATTTCTCTGGCGTCAAGGAAGCCATGGAGAAGTCCATGGCCGAAGGGGGCCAAACCTTTGAGCACGATATCGCGCGCCTGATTGCAGAGGGCATCGTCGACCGCAAGGAAGGCCTGGCCAATTCTGACTCGCCCACCAACTTGCTGTGGCGCCTGCAAAACGACTTCCGCGCGGTCGAAGTGAGCCAAGCGACCACCGAGGACGAGGACGACGAGCCCACGTTCACCGAGATTACGCTGGACGTGACGCACTGATGGGCAATACGCTGCGCCTTGCCAGGGAATTGATTTCGCGCCAATCTCTCACACCCCAGGATGCCGGCTGTCAGGACCTCATCGCCGCTCACTTGGGTGCCCTGGGGTTTGTCTGTGAAACGCTGGTCAGTGGCCCAGCCGACCTGCCAGTCAAAAACTTATGGGCAAAACGACCGGGAGTCGCCGTCAATACTGCGAATACAGCTACAAAATTAGTAGTATTTGCAGGTCACACCGATGTGGTGCCGACCGGCCCTCTGGCACTTTGGAGCAGCCCTCCATTCACGCCAACTGTTCGCGGTGACACGCTCTACGGACGCGGCAGCAGCGACATGAAGACCTCGCTGGCAGCTTTTGTCGTTGCCGCTGAAGAGTTCATCGCAGCACAGCCCGACACGGCCCTATCGATTGGATTTTTGCTCACCAGCGACGAGGAAGGTCCGGCTCTGGACGGCACCGTGGTCGTGTGCGCGGCGCTCTCTGCGCGCGGTGAAAAGCTCGACTACTGCATCGTGGGCGAACCCACCAGCGTCAACCGCACCGGTGACATGATCAAAAACGGCCGCCGTGGCAGCATGAGCGGGCGGTTGACGGTCAGGGGTGTGCAAGGCCATATTGCCTACCCACACCTGGCAAAGAACCCCATCCACTTGCTAGCTCCAGCGCTGGCCGAGCTGGTGCAGACCCAGTGGGACCAGGGCAACGCGTTCTTTCCAGCCACCACATGGCAGGTCAGCAACATCCACGCGGGCACTGGCGCCAGCAACGTCATCGCCGGCGAAGTCGTGGTCGATTTCAATTTCCGCTTCTGCACGGAGTCCACGCCCGAGTCTCTGCAAGCCCGACTCCAGTCGGTACTGGACCGGCATGGGCTGGACTACGATCTGGGGTGGACCGTCAGCGGCCTGCCCTTTCTGACCCCACCAGGAACACTGGTGCAGGCGGTGGTGCGGGCGATACAGGCCGAGACCGGCCTTGAACCCGAACTTTCCACCACCGGCGGCACCAGTGATGGCCGTTTCATCGCGAAGATCTGTCCCCAGGTGATCGAATTTGGCCCCCCCAATGCGAGCATCCACCAGGTCAATGAACACATCGCCCTGGCCGACATTGAACCCCTGAAGAACATCTACCGGCGGGTGCTGGAAAATCTGCAGGCCGAGTTGACAGCATGACCATTCTGGAACTGATTGAAGCGGGCGAACGACAACTTGCGGACGCCGGTGTGGCCTTTGGCCATGGCGCCACCAACGCCTTTGACGAAGCCGCCTGGCTCGTGTTGTGGAAACTCGGGCTCCCGCTGGACAGCCCGTTGGACGGCAAGAATTCGGTATCCAATAGGCCTGTAGCCACCGAAGAACAAGCACAAGTAGCTGCACTCTTCATAGCAAGAATTGCCACGAGAAAACCAGCAGCCTACTTGACCCGCGAAGCATGGCTGCAAGGGGTGCCGTTCTACGTGGACGAGCGAGTCATCGTGCCGCGCTCCTTCATTGCTGAATTGCTGGTTGATGGCGGAATCGACTTCTGGCTCGGAGAGTCCGCCAATAAGGTGCTGGATCTGTGCACCGGCAACGGCTCGCTGGCGGTGATCGCCGCCATGGTGTATCCGGACGTGACCGTTGATGCGGCGGACATCAGCGCCGACGCCCTGGCCGTGGCGCGCATCAATGTGGACAAACACGCCTTGCAATCGCGAATCTGCTTGATCGAATCTGACGGATTGGCGCTCGTCAATGGTCCGTATAACCTGATTTTGTGCAACCCGCCTTATGTCAACACGCAGAGCATGGCGGCCCTGCCCGCCGAATACCTTGCCGAGCCCGCCCTCGCGCTCGATGGAAACATCGCAGGCGGGCATGACGGCATGGATTTCATACGCCAGTTGTTGCTCGATGCGCCGGCGAAAATGACCGGCGATGCGGTACTCGTGCTGGAAATCGGCAACGAGCGCGGCCACTTTGAAGCGGCCTTTCCCGCCTTGGAGGCCATCTGGCTGGAAACGAGTGCTGGCGAAGACCAGGTGCTGCTGCTCACCCGCCAGGCACTTCAGAAGGTCCGATCACCCGATACCCATTAGCGCCACTGCGGGCGGACCCGACACGGCCACAAGTAACGGGATGCCAAGCCAAGCTGCAGGGTCACAGGCCGTGGCTTCCATATTTTTTGATTTAGCCAAGAATTTCTTTTGATCACTTTAAAAAACGTCATATTGCGCCGCGGGACCAAGGTCCTGCTCGACGGTGCCACAGTCACCCTCAACCCCGGAGAAAAAGTCGGCCTGGTTGGGCGAAACGGTGCCGGCAAGTCTTCCTTGTTTGCGCTATTCAACGGCACCCTGCATGAAGACGGCGGCGAGTACTTCATCCCCGCCCAATGGCGCATGGGCCAGGTCGCCCAGGACATGCCCGAGACCGAGCAAAGTGCGACCGACTTCGTGGTCGAGGGCGACACCACCCTGCTCGCCGCCCAGCAAGAGGTCACAGCCGCAGAGGCCACCGACGATTACGACCGCATGGCCCACGCCTATATGGAGTTGCACGACGCTGGCGCCCACGATGCCCCGGCCCGTGCCCAGGCCCTGATTCTGGGACTGGGCTTCAAGACCACCGAACTGACCAACCCGGTCAACAGTTTCTCTGGGGGCTGGCGCATGCGCCTGCAATTGGCGCGGGCCCTGATGTGCCCTTCGGACCTGCTGCTGCTGGACGAGCCCACCAATCACCTGGACCTGGACGCCCTGGTCTGGCTGGAATCCTGGCTCAAAAAGTACGAAGGCACAATGATCGTCATCAGCCATGATCGCGAGTTCCTTGATGCGGTGACCAATGTCACGCTGCACATCGACGCCGCCAAACTGGTGCGCTATGGGGGCAACTACAGCAAGTTCGAGGACCTGCGCGCCGAGCAGATGGAGTTACAGCAAAACGCCTTTTCCAAGCAACAGGACAAGATCGCCCACCTGCAAAAATTCATCGCCCGCTTCAAGGCCAAGGCCAGCAAGGCCAAGCAGGCGCAAAGCCGGGTCAAGGCACTGGACCGCATGGAAAAAATCGCGCCGCTGCTGGCCGATGCCGACTTCACCTTCGAATTCAAGGAACCTGCCAACCTACCCAATCCGATGTTGGCCATGCAGGGCGTCAGCTTTGGCTACCCGCCACCCGACGACGCGCCGCCAGGAACGTCCCCTACCGTGATTGTGAACAACGTGAGCCGCTCGGTGCTGGCGGGCCAGCGCATCGGCATTCTGGGCGCCAACGGACAGGGCAAATCCACCGTGGTGAAAACCATTGCGCGCGCCCTCAAGGCCACTGGCGGTGAAATCACGGAGGGCAAAGGGCTGAACATCGGCTACTTTGCGCAGCAGGAGCTTGACGTGCTGCGACCGTCTGAATCCCCGCTGGAGCACATGGCGCGGCTGGTCAGGGAACTGGGCGCTGCGGGCAAGATCGCGGGTCAGGCCACGCGTGAGCAGGATCTGCGCAGCTTTCTGGGTACCTTCAACTTCGGCGGCGACATGGTCAAGCAGACGGTCGGCAGCATGAGCGGCGGTGAAAAGGCGCGCCTGGTGCTGTGCATGATCGTTTGGCAGCGCCCCAACCTGCTGCTGCTTGACGAACCCACCAACCACCTTGACCTGGCCACACGGGAGGCGCTGTCCATGGCGCTCAACGAGTTTGAAGGCACCGTCATGCTGGTCAGCCACGACCGCGCCCTCTTGCGCGCCGTGTGCGATGAATTCTGGATGGTCTCGCGCGGAGGGGTGGCACCGTTTGACGGTGATCTGGACGACTATCAACAGTACTTGCTGGACGAGGCCCGGCGACAGCGTGAGGCCATCAAGGAAGCGAGCAGCGCGGCGGCCAAGTTGGAGCGCAAGGCCCAGCAGGCTCAGGCCGCAAAACCCAAAGGCAAGACCAGCTCGACCGGTCTCAAGCGCCAGCTCGACGACGTCGAGACGCGCATGGCCACACTCAACCAGGAAGGCGCTTCCCTCGAATCCCACCTGGGTGCCTGCACCCATCCCGCAGAGATAGCCGAGCTCGGAAAGCGCCTGAAATCCGTTAACGATGAGTTGCAGGCCCTGGAAGAGCAGTGGCTGGACATCTCCGCACAAATCGAAGCACATACCGGCTAGCGGCGGGGCCTGTTTAAACTAGACATCTTCGACCGCACGCTTCATGACGCCCCAAGACTATGTTCAGCAAAAAGCTGCTGCCTCGGGCAGCAGCTTTTATTACGCCTTTCTATTTCTGCCCAAACCCCGGCGGGCCGCGATCACCGCGTTTTATGCCTTCTGCCGGGAAGTCGATGACGTGGTCGACGAGATCACCGACCCGAGCGTGGCGGCGACCAAGCTGGCCTGGTGGCAAGTCGAGGTGGCCAAAGCTTTTGCGGGTCAACCCAGCCACCCCGTCACGCAGGCGCTAATGCCTCTGGCCGCAGATTACAGCATCGAGCCGCGCCACCTTCTGGCCGTGATTGAAGGCTGTCAGATGGATTTGAGCCAAACCCGTTACCTCGACTACGCCGCGCTGCAGCGATACTGCCATCTGGTAGCCGGTGTGGTGGGGGAAGTAGCGGCCCACATCTTTGGGCAGACACAAGCAGCGACCACCGACTACGCGCACAAATTGGGCCAAGCGCTGCAGCTCACCAACATCATTCGGGACGTTGGTGAAGATGCCCAGCGCGGACGAATTTACCTGCCGAGTACGGAGCTGCGACAGTTTGACGTCAAGGCACAGGAAATTCTTTCCCGAACCCACTCGGACCGCTTCGAGGCGCTCATGAAATTTCAGGCAAGACGTGCCCATGGCCTGTATGACGAGGCACTGGCATTGCTCCCGGCAGCCGACCGCCGCGCCCAAAAACCGGGCTTGATGATGGCCAGCATCTATCGCACCCTGCTCACCGAAATAGAGCGGGACAACTTCCAGGTACTGCATCAACGCATCAGCCTGACCCCCTTGCGCAAAATGTGGCTGGCCTGGCAGGTACAGGCTCTGGGCCGCCTTTGAACGGTGTCCGCCGAGCGATGAAAATTGCGATTGTCGGAGCGGGCTGGGCCGGGTTGGCAGCGGCGGTCCAAGCCACCCAGGCCGGTCATACCGCTATTATTTTTGAAGCATCTCACTCAATAGGCGGAAGGGCTAGATCTATAAATGGTATGTTACCGGACGGCCAACCGGTGGTGCTCGACAACGGCCAGCACATACTCCTCGGTGCCTATTCGCAGGCCTTGCGCCTGATGCAATCCGTCGGCGTCGATTTGCGCCATGCTCTGCTGCGAATGCCGCTAAGGCTTGAGTTTCCCAACGGCCAGGGATTGCGTCTGCCCAATTGGCCGAATCCATTTGCGGCCCTGGCCGCAATTGTTGGGGCGCGCGGGTGGAGCGCCGCCGACAAGTGGTCGCTTCTGCGAGCCGCTTCCAGCTGGCAAGGCAGTGGGTTTGAGTCTGGGCCGCAAACCTGCGTGTCACAACTGTGCTGCGGCGTGACACCCCGGGCAATGACCGAACTGATTGAGCCCCTGTGCGTCTCGGCCCTCAACACTCCGGCTGACCAGGCCAGTGCTCAGGTATTCCTGCGCGTCATAAAAGATGCGTTGTTCGGACCCCAGGGAAGTTCCGACTTGTTGCTGCCCAAGATCAACCTGTCCGATCTGTTTCCAAACCCAGCAGTGAGCTGGTTGGGGCAGCATGGCGTCGAATTACGTTGCGGAACCAGGGTGGACGTGGTTTCGCAGCAGGGAACACAGTGGCTGCTGAACGGTTCGCTGTTTGACGCTGTGGTGATAGCCACCCCTTTGTCCGACGCGCTGCGGCTCCTCAAAAAATGCACCCAGGCCGCGCCCGAATCACTCGCGAGTTCCATGCATGGCTGGATTAACGTGGCGTCGAAACTACGCTGTGAAGCGATCACCACGGTTTACGCGTGGGGTCCTGGTGCGACACTGTCCCACCCCATGCTGACGCTGCGCAGTGCAAACGCACCGGGTGCCCGACCGGCTCCGGCCCAGTTTGTCTTTGATCGCGGCCAGTTGGGCGGACCCGCGGGATTGCTGGCCTTCGTCGTGAGTGCAAGTGACACCGACCGATCAGTGCTGCAGGCGCATGTCCTGGCGCAGGCCGATGACCAGTTGGGCATGAAGCTGCAAGCAGTGCAGACGGTGGTGGAGAAACGCGCCACTTTTGCCTGCACGCCGGGCGTGCATCGACCCGACCAGCGCATCTGCCCGGGGCTGGTGGCCTGCGGAGACTATGTAGCCGGACCCTATCCGGCCACACTGGAGGGTACAGTGCGAAGCGCGGAGATTGCGGTTCAAGCGCTGGTAACGAAGGTGGGCGAGAATAGAGCATGAGCGCAATTAATTTCGGAAAATTCAGACAAGAACCAACTTTTCAGCACGGTCAGGAGCCGGGCACGGCGGTGCTGCTTTGCAACCTGGGCACGCCCGACACACCGACCACCCCCGACGTGCGACGCTTTTTGCGCGAATTTCTGAGCGATCGGCGGGTCGTCGAGATTCCACGCCTAATTTGGCTGGTGATTCTGCACGCGGTCATTTTGCGTTTTCGGCCCGCCAAATCTGCTGCCAAATACGCCAGCATCTGGACGCCTGAGGGCTCTCCCCTGCAGTTGTGGACCGCCAAGCAGGCCAAACTGCTGCAGGGCTGGCTGGCCCAACACGGACACCGCGTCACGACCCGCTACGCAATGCGCTATGGCAGCACATCCATCGCCTCCCAGCTCGATGCGCTCAAAGCTCAGGGCGTAACCCGGGTGCTGGTCTTGCCGCTCTACCCGCAGTACTCTGCCACGACCACGGCCAGCCTTTTTGATGCCGTGTACGATTGGACAGGTAAGGTGCGCAACATCCCCGAACTGCGGTTTGTTAACCACTACCACGATGATGCCCGGTACATTGCCGCCCTGGCCGTCAGCGTGCAGCGCCATTGGAAAATTCATGGCAGGCCCGACCAACTGGTAATGAGCTTTCACGGCGTTCCCGAGCGCACGCTGCAACTGGGCGACCCCTACCATTGCGAATGCTTTAAAACGGCGCGTTTGCTGGCCGAGCAGTTGGAGTTGGGCAGCAGGCAATTCAAAGTCACGTTTCAATCCCGCCTGGGCCGCGCCAAATGGCTGGAGCCCTACACCGAACCCTCCCTGATTGCGATGGGCAAGGCCGGTGTCAAACGGGTAGACGTGGTGTGCCCGGGTTTCACGGGCGACTGCCTGGAGACGCTGGAAGAAATTGCCATGGAAGGCAAGGCGGCTTTCCTGAAGGCCGGCGGGCGGGAGTTTCACTATATCGCCTGTCTGAACGATGATCCGGTCTGGATTGCGGCGCTCGGAGAAATCTCACAGCAGCATCTCGCGGGTTGGCCCACGCAAAACCCGCCCGCCTCGCACGAACTGGCTGCATCACGACGCGCCGCTCTGGCCCTGGGTGCCAAACATTAATTAGCCAGGGCCCAGAGACAAAAATCATTCCCTCAGGCATGACGCCTGGGCTTGCTGGGCTTCCCGCGTTCGTCGCCTTTTTTGTCTGAGCCCCGCCGCGACTTGGCCGCGCTCTTTGGTTTTTCGGCCGCCTTGCTCCGAGCCGACCGTTCGGGTTTTGACCGTCCAACGGACCCGGCCCCAATCGCCGGATCATCTTTGCCGAGAACTGCGGCGCGAGCGCTCTTGCTGCGGGTATCGTCTGCCGCCGGGAGCAGCCGGAAATCAATCCTCCGTCCGTCAAGGTCAACCCGGCTGACCTGCACCTGGACGCGCGTGCCGATGGCGTAGCGCATACCGGAGCGCTCACCGCGCAGTTCCTGGCGAGCTTCGTCAAACCGGTAGTACTCGCCCCCCAACTCCGTGATGTGAACCAGCCCCTCGACATACATGGCTTCAAGGGTGACAAAAATTCCAAAACTCGTGACCGAGCTCACCACGCCCAAATACTCTTCGCCAAGATGCTCGCGCATGTATTTGCATTTGAGCCAGGCTTCGACATCGCGGCTGGCTTCATCAGCCCGGCGTTCGTTGGCGCTGCAATGCATGCCGGCCGCCTGCCAGGCCTTTGTTTCCGCGCTGAGTTTTTTTGGCTTTTGCCCGGGTTCAGCCACGCGTGCGGCCTGGCCTTTTGCCAGCCGTTTGGAAAGTTTGGCGTGGGCCTCTCCCGGCGTGGGCAAAACTGGAAGCTGGTAGCGGGTCTTGCCCAGAATCGCCTTGATGACCCGGTGCACCAGCAGATCGGGATAGCGCCGGATCGGGCTGGTGAAATGGGTGTAGGCATCAAACGCCAAGCCAAAGTGACCCTCGTTGACAGGGGTGTAGATGGCCTGCTGCATGGAGCGCAAGAGCATGGAGTGAATTTGCTGTGCGTCGGGCCGATCCTTGGTCGCCGTGGCAATAGCCTGATACTCGCCCGGCGTTGGATCATCGCTGATCGTCATCCCCACCCCTGTGGTTTTGAGGTAATTGCGCAAAATCTCGTTCTTCTCGGCTGTGGGACCCTCATGGACCCGAAATAGGCCCGCATGCTTGCTGTGCGCAATGAAATCGGCGCTGCAGACATTGGCCGCCAACATGGCTTCCTCAATAAGTTTGTGCGCGTCATTGCGGGTGCGCGGCACGATTTTCTCGATGTGTCCAAAGTCGTCACAAACGATCTGGGTTTCCACGGTCTCGAAATCAACCGCACCGCGACGCTGGCGGGATTTAAGCAGGGCCTGGTATACGTCGTGCAAGTTCAACAAGTCGGTGACACGATCCTTGCGCTTGAGCGCTTCAGGACCACTCGTGTTGGCCAGAATTGCAGCCACTTCGTTGTACGTGAAGCGCGCGTGGCTCCACATGACGGCTGGGTAAAACTGATAGGCTGACACCTCCCCATCCTCAGTGACCACCATGTCACAGACCACGCACAGGCGCTCGACCTCAGGGTTGAGCGAGCACAGGCCATTGGACAATTTCTCGGGCAGCATGGGAATGACACGACGCGGAAAATACACGCTGGTGGCGCGCTCATAGGCATCAATGTCAATGGCTGAGCCCGTTTGAACATAGTGGCTGACGTCAGCAATGGCCACCAGCAAACGCCAGCCCTTCACCGCCGCCTTGCCCTTGCCCGCCTTGATCGGCTCGCAATACACCGCATCGTCAAAATCGCGGGCATCCTCGCCGTCAATCGTCACCAGGGGCACATCGGTTAAATCGACACGGTGTTTCTTGTCTTGCGGCCGAACCTCATCGGGCAGCGTTCGGGCCATCGCAATGCAGGCCTGCGAGAACTCGTACGGAACGCTGTATTTGCGCACCGCGATTTCAATTTCCATGCCCGGGTCGTCGATCTCACCCAGTATCTCTTTGACACGGCCCACGGGTTGACCATAAAGGGCTGGTGGTTCGGTTAGTTCGACCACGACAATCTGTTCGGGCTTGGCCGAGCCCGTCGCCGCCTTGGGAATCAGGACGTCCTGCCCGTAGCGCCTGTCTTCAGGCACCACAATCCAGATGCCGCTTTCCTGCAACAGGCGTCCAATAATGGGTTGGTTGGAGCGCTCGACAATCTCAAGCACACGCCCCTCGGGCCGACCCTTGCGATCGCTGCGCACGATGCGCGCCTTCACGCGGTCTTTGTGCAATACGGCACGCATCTCATTGGGCGGCAAATAGATATCGGGCTGACCGTCATCACGCGCCACGAAACCGTGACCGTCGCGGTGTCCTTGAACAATTCCTTCAACTTCATCCAGCAGGCCGCTGGTTTGGCTTACATTCTTGATATAATTCTCTCTTTCCTGAGTTGCCCGGATGGCGGAATTGGTAGACGCGCACGGTTCAGGTCCGTGTGCCGCAAGGTGTGGAGGTTCGAGTCCTCTTCCGGGCACCAATATAAATGAAATCCCCAAATCTTTACTGAAGGTTTGGGGATTTTTGTTTTCACACTGCCGCTGATGATCAGCGACTTCTTTCCCTGAAATATTTCAAACACCAGGCCTCAAATCGGCCGGCCCACGAGATCGTGCCCCTGCGCGTCCACAATCCGCGCCTTGGTGAACTCCCCCACGCGCATAGTCTTGCTGATTTTCTCTGGCGCAAGCAGCCGCACGACGCCGTCAATTTCGGGCGCATCGGCATAGCAGCGTCCGATGGCTCCCTTCTTGCCCAAGCCAGGGGCCGAATCCACCAGCACCTGCATGGTCGCGCCAATGCGCTGGCGCAACTTCGCAGTCGAGACCTCTTCGGCCACCGCCATGAAGCGGGCACGACGCTCTTCGCGAAGTTCGGCTGGCAACATTCCCGCAATCTCGTTCGCAGCAGCGCCCTGCACCGGGCTGTAGGCAAAACACCCGGCTCGGTCAATTTTGGCTTCACGCATAAAATCGAGCAAATGTAAGAATTCTTCTTCAGTTTCGCCCGGGAAACCGGCAATAAACGTGCTGCGCACCACGATATCGGGACACGCCCCACGCCAGCGCTCAATGCGCTCGAGATTCTTCTCGCCACTGGCGGGGCGCTTCATGCGTTTGAGCACATCCGGATGGCTGTGCTGGAACGGAACGTCAAGGTAGGGTAGTACCTTGCCAGTGGCCATCAACGCAATCACATCATCCACACTCGGGTACGGATACACATAGTGCAAACGCACCCACGCGCCGAAAGGTTCGGCCAGATCGCCCAAGGCCCGCACCAGATCAAGCATTCGGGTCTTGATCGGCTTGCCGTCCCAGAAGCCTGTGCGGTACTTGACATCGACGCCGTAGGCCGAGGTATCCTGGCTGATCACCAACAGTTCTTTGACGCCACCCTCAAACAGCGCTCGCGCTTCGTTGAGCACATCGCCGATGGGCCGCGACACGAGATCACCGCGCATGGACGGGATGATGCAAAAGGTGCAGCGGTGATTGCAGCCTTCACTGATTTTGATGTAGGCGTAATGGCGTGGAGTGAGCTTAACCCCTGCCACGCCGAAAGCGTCGGGCACCAGATCCAAAAATGGGTCATGGGGCTTAGGCAAATTCGCATGGACCGCGTCCATCACTTCCTGGGTCGCCTGGGGACCGGTCACCGCCAGTACGCTCGGATGCATTTGCCTGACCAAGTTGCCACCATCCTCGGCGGCCTTGGCACCGAGGCAACCGGTGACAATCACCTTGCCATTTTCAGCCAGTGCCTCTCCAATGGTATCCAGACTTTCCTTGACCGCATCGTCGATAAAACCACAGGTGTTGACAATGACCAGATCAGCGCCCTGAAACGTTTTGGAGGTCTGGTAACCCTCTGCACTGAGTTGGGTCAAAATCAATTCGGAGTCGGTCAGTGCCTTGGCGCAACCCAAACTGACAAAACCCACCTTAGGCGCAGGGTTGGCGCTTGCAAAAACTTCGCTCATAGTCGATTGGGGCTGCGGCGGACGCGCCTAGCGCTTGAGTCCAAAAGCGCCGAACATGTGCCCGGCTTGCTCCTGCATTTTCGCCAGCATCGTCTTGGATTGCTCCAGATTGCCGCCCATCATCGCCTGCAACACAGGCGACTGCATGGCGACGAACTGGCTCCACATTTCTGGCGTCAGGTTTTTGGACTGCTCGGCGAAATTGGTTTGCACATCCATTAGGGACTGCATGTTTTTCTCAAGGTAGCCACCCATCAACCCCTGCATGGAGTGTCCGTAAAAACGGATCATGCTGGCCAATACTGGCGCGGTGAACATGGGAGATTCATGGCTCTCTTCTTCCAGGATGATTTGCAGCAGGATGTTGCGCGTCAGATCCTCGCCTGTCTTTGCGTCACGAACCACGAAGGGTTCATTTTCCATGACCAGCCGTTTAACTTCTCCAAGCGCGATGTAGGTCGACGTATCGGTGTCATAGAGACGGCGATTGGGGTATTTCTTGATGACGCGCTGGCTGTCTTTGGGGTCAGCGGTCTTTTTCTTGTTATGCATGTGAGCCCTCTGTTTCAGATCAATTCTGAACAACGTGTTTCGCACCAAGTCGCATTGTAGAAGGTGCTCCACGGACAACCCAAAAGCTCTGACTTGGGGTCCACCAACAGGAAAGGGAGGAGAAAATATTGGTAGGCGCAATTGGACTCGAACCAACGACCCCCACCATGTCAAGGTGGTGCTCTAACCAGCTGAGCTATGCGCCTGAAAACTATCCGAAGCGGCCAATTGTAGCAGCTATATCCGACGCTTCAATGACCCCGTCCTAGTAATTCAGAGCATGGGTCATAATTGACGTTTACGTCAACGTCAATTGCACTTTTTAGGAGACTCGTTATGGACATCGCAGGCAAGGTATTCATCGTCACCGGTGGCGCATCAGGATTGGGTGAGGGCACAGCGCGCATGCTCGCCGCCCACGGCGGAAAGATCATCATCGCCGATATGCAGGCGGAAAAGGGTGAAACCATCGCCAAGGAAATCGGCGGCAACTTCGTCAAATGCGATGTGAGCCAGGAGGCTGACGCGCAGGCTGTTGTTGCCAAGGCGACGAGCCTGGGCAAGCTCATGGGGTTGGTCAACTGCGCTGGCATCGCGCCAGCCGAGAAGACCGTAGGCAAGAACGGTGCACACAGCCTTGCGGTATTTACCAAATGTGTCACGGTCAACCTGATCGGCAGTTTCAACATGATTCGACTGGCCGCCGAGGCCATGTGCAAGAACGAGCCCGAGACCACCGGCGAGCGTGGCGTGATGATCTCGACCGCATCGGTCGCGGCCTATGACGGGCAGATCGGACAGGCCGCCTACAGCGCCACCAAGGGCGGCATCGTCGGTATGACGCTGCCCATTGCCCGCGACCTCGCACGCAACGGCATCCGCAACATGACGATTGCCCCGGGCATTTTCGGTACGCCCATGTTGTTTGGAATGCCCAAGGAAGTGCAGGACGCGCTGGCAGCGGGCGTGCCCTTCCCGTCGCGCCTTGGCACCCCCCAGGATTACGCCAAGCTGGTGAGGCACATTTTCGAGAACGACATGCTCAATGGCGAGGTCATCCGCCTGGACGGCGCCATTCGACTTGCCCCGCGCTAGCGGCGGGAAAGCCAGTGATCGGCACCGACACGGGGCCGATCAGGGTCTAAGATGGGCCACTCAGACCTGTTGGAGACCTCATGAAACTCATCTTCAGTGCCCTCGGCTGCGCCCTCTTATGGGGCTGCGCGAGCCAGACGCCTTTCAATTACGTCGTACCGGTCCAGCCTGAACAGGCCACTGGTAACGCTGACAAACCCGGCTGGAGCGTTTCGCGATTTGCCGTTGCGGCGGCCAATCCGCTGGCAACTGATGCGGGCTACCAGGTGCTCAAGGCCGGCGGTAGCGCACTTGATGCTGCCATCGCGGTCCAAATGGTGCTGGCACTGGTGGAGCCACAAAGCAGTGGCATCGGAGGTGGTGCCTTCCTGATGTATTTCGACGGCAAGTCCGTCGAAGCCTTTGATGGCCGTGAAACTGCGCCTGCGGCCGCCAATGAAGATTTGTTCATGACCCCGGCGGGCAAACCGATGGCCTTTATCGACGCAGTGGTTGGTGGCCGGTCCGTGGGCACACCGGGCACGGTGCGAATGCTTGAATTGGCGCACCAACGGCACGGCAAACTTGCCTGGTCCAAATTGTTTGAGCCAGCCATCGCCTTGGCGCAAGGCGGTTTCAAGGTCAGTGCACGCCTGAACGCCCTGCTCAGGGCTGAGCAGCATCTCAGGAAAGACCCGGTTGCAGCCGCCTATTTTTACAAGCCCGATGGCGCACCCCACGAAGTAGGACATGTGCTGCGCAATCTGGCATTGGCTGAGACTTTGAAAAAAATCGCCAGCCAAGGCTCACGAGCCCTCTATGAGGGCGCGGTGGCAAAGGCGATCGTGGACAAGGTACGCCAGCATGCCACCAACCCCGGCCAGCTGAGCATGATCGACCTGGCCGACTACCACGCAAAAATGCGCTCCCCAATTTGCCATGACTACAGGGCCAGCGAACGTGAATACCGGATCTGTGGTTTCCCGCCGCCCAGTTCAGGCGCCATTGCGGTGGGCCAAATTCTGGGTATCCTGAGCCACACCAACGCCGCCACTTTGCCACTGGACAACGGCCTGCCCTCCCCCGAATGGCTGCATTTATACACGGACGCATCGCGCCTGGCGTTTGCCGATCGGGCACAGTACCTCGCTGACCCTGATTTTGTCGCTCCTCCCGCAGGCGGCTGGATGAGCTTGCTCGACCCCTCCTACCTGGCACAGCGGGCCAAACTGATTGAACAGGGATCCGGCGGCTTGAGCATGAAAACGGCCCGGCCGGGCGTGCCCGGTGCGGTCCAGGCCTCCTATGCACCTATGGCAGAGCAGGTCGAATATGGAACATCCCATATCTCTATCGTCGATGCCTACGGTAACGCTCTGGCCATGACGACCACCATTGAGGATGGGTTTGGCTCCAGGCAAATGGTCAACGTGACACCGGGCCTCCCGGGTGGATTCCTGCTCAACAACGAGCTCACCGATTTCAGCTTTGCCCCGACGGATGCCACCGGCATGCCTGTTGCCAACCGGGTGCAAGCCTACAAACGACCTCGCTCGTCCATGTCACCCACACTGGTATTTGACAAAACCGACGGCCGACTGGTCATGAGTGCGGGCAGCCCCGGCGGGGCGCTCATCATTCACTACACAGCAAAATTGCTGTATGGCGTGCTCAATTGGGGTATGAACCCTCAGCAAGCCATCAACCTTCCCAACTTTGCCTCGCTCAACGGCCCGACGCTGCTGGAAGAAGGCCGCTTTGGGCCCCAGGTCGTCCAAGCTCTCAAAGCCCGGGGACACGAGGTGCGCGAGATGGGTATGACCAGCGGTCTTCAAGCCATAACCCGCACCTCGACCGGGTTTTTTGGCGGCGCTGATCCCCGGCGTGAAGGCGTGGTGATGGGGGATTGAAACCCGAACCTCACGTCGGACCCTGATTCCTGTTTCTACAATCACGCCATGTCCATCCCCCAATCCTTTCTGCAGGAGTTGCTCTCGCGCGTTGACGTGGTGAACATCGTCGGCCGCTACGTTCAACTGAAAAAGGGTGGGGCCAACTTCATGGGCTTGTGCCCTTTTCATGGGGAAAAATCACCCTCTTTCTCTGTGAGTCCAACCAAGCAGTTCTACCATTGTTTCGGTTGCGGGAAGAACGGCAACGCCATCAGTTTTTTGATGGACCACGCCGGGATGAGCTTTGTCGAGGCGGTGACGGACCTGGCTCAGCAATTTGGTATGCAAGTGCCTCAAGATGACGTGAGCCCCCAGGATCGGGCCCGTTTTGCGGAGCAGCGGCAAATACAGACCACCCTGGCTGATGTCCTGGAAAAGGCCGGCGACGCGTATCGACGTCAACTGAAGGACTCGCCCCGGGCCGTGGACTACCTCAAGAGGCGCGGACTCTCCGGTGAGATTGCAAAACAATTCGGTCTGGGGTATGCCCCCGAGGGTTGGCGCTCCCTGGCGAGCACCTTTGCCAGCTATGACGACCCCTTGCTGGTGGAAAGTGGGCTGGTTATTTTGAACGCCGAGGACGGACAGGACGAAAAGCGCTACGACCGGTTTCGGGACCGCGTGATGTTCCCCATCCGCAACATCAAGGGCGAGTGCATAGGCTTTGGCGGTCGGGTGCTGGGGGACGACAAACCCAAATACCTCAACTCGCCAGAAACCCCGGTATTTAGTAAAGGGCGGGAGCTCTATGGACTGTTTGAAGCGCGTCAGGCCCTGCGTGAGCAAGGGTACGCACTGGTCACCGAGGGTTACATGGACGTGGTTGCGCTGGCCCAGCTTGGATTTCCCAATGCCGTGGCAACCCTGGGCACGGCCTGCACGTCTGAACATGTACAAAAACTGTTCCGATTTACTGACTCGGTGGTTTTCAGTTTCGATGGCGATGCCGCCGGTCGGCGAGCCGCCCGCAAGGCGCTGGACGCTTCCCTCCCCTTCGCCACGGATGTGCGCACGGTCAAGTTTCTGTTCCTGCCCGCCGAACATGACCCTGACAGCTTCATTCGTGAGCACGGGAAGGAAGCATTCGCCCGCTATGTGAGTGAAGCGATTCCACTAAGCCGCTTTCTGATTGATGCGGCCCGCGAGGGTTGCGAACTGCATACCGCTGAGGGGCGCGCCCATCTGGCGAGCAACGCTGCGCCGCTGTGGCGCTTGCTACCCGATGGCGCGCTCAAGCAGCAATTGCTCTCCGAAATTGCCGACATCGTGCAGTTGACCGGTCGCGAACTCATGCGACTGTGGAGCGCCAAACCGGCTGAGGGTTTAATTCGCTTCCAAAATCATAGCTACTCAGGCAATACAGACGAGGGATATAGACGCAATATATCAAGAGAAAAGAACTCCCGGACCCGACTGTCAGGTCGAGCTCGCCCGGCCAGCAGGGCCGACCATGCCACCCGGCTGTTGCTCACTGGCATGGCAGCGCTGGGAACCCTGTCCTCTGAGGACCACACAATGCTGTGTTCCCTTCCCCCGCCGCATGGTCCCCTGTTTGTCTGGCTGGAGAGTCAGTTTCACGAGCACGGCGCCCAACCCTGGGTTGCCCTGCGTGAAGGTCTTCGCGGGCACGGTGCAGAGGATTTGACCTTGCGCCTCATGGCCGACTATCCCCTGGACCCCGCTGACGAGGTCGATGGCGCGTCCGATGAACTGCGCGACCTGCTCGACCGCATGCTGGTGCAATGGCTCAAGGATCAGGAAACCCAAGCCATTGACGCTGCCAAAGCCGATCCTGCCGCGCTGCAGCGGTACCGCGAACTGCAAACGCGCCGGCGCCAGCTTGAATCCAGACAAGCATCGACAGAGTGAAGCTCGCGGGTGTGAAAAATTTGATTTTTTTCGGCTTCACGCTATAATAATCGGTTGTTTATCGGCAAGAGCGACAGCAGCACCTCCGGGCCCAGCCAAATGATGACCTTGTTCACGACCGGCTACCTTACCGCAAGGACTGCACACCAAATGATCGCCCGCACATCTTGCCGCTGAGGATTTTCTCCTTTGTTACATGAACGACGACGCGTCGTTTGCGTTGCCTTCCTATTTCTTTTTTGAAGCATAGAGGTTTTACATGCCCGTTCAAAAATCTAAGAAGCCTGTCCAGGCTGATGCCAAATCCGTCAAGAAGATCCCGCCGAAATCTTCCTCGAAGGCAGCACCCGCCAAGGTGGTGGCCAGGGCAACGCCAACCTCCGCGCCCCAGAAGCCAGAAAAGAAAGCCAAACCAGTGCCCGCATCCAAATCTTCGGTAGAAAAATCCGCAGCCAAACTCGACAAAATTGCACCCGCAGCGGTCACAACGCAATTGCCCATCAAGAAAAAACCAGGGCGCCCACCCAAAGCCGCCGCCGCTGAATCAAGCGCGCCACCAATGACTGGTGCGAAGCGGGGACGAAAATCCAAAAAGGGCGCTGGCTCGGCGGATTCCGACAACACCGATCTGTCGGACATTGAGGCGGATCTGGCGGGCGAGCCCGCTGCACCCGACGAGAAAGTCAAGCCTCTGCGCATGAAGATCAGCAAGGCCAAGGAGCGCGCGCTGATGAAGGAATTCGGCCTTGACGAAACCGTGCTGACCGAAGAGGAGATGCTCAAGCGCCGCTCGCACCTCAAGGCCCTGCTCAAGCTCGGAAAGACGCGCGGCTACCTGACCCACGGTGAAATTTCTGACCACCTGCCCGACAAACTGGTCGATGCCGAGACCATGGAGGTCGTCATTTCCATGCTCAATGATCTTGGCGTGGCCGTTTACGAGCAGACCCCCGACGCAGAGACCCTGCTGCTCAACAATACCGGCCCCACGTCTTCCACGGAAGAAGAAGCCGAAGAAGAAGCGGAAGCCGCTCTGTCCACAGTTGACAGTGAGTTCGGCCGAACCACCGATCCGGTTCGGATGTACATGCGCGAAATGGGCACGGTCGAATTGCTCACCCGCGAAGGTGAAATCGAAATTGCCAAGCGCATCGAGGGGGGCTTGATGGAGATGATGGAAGCCATCTCCGCTTCACCGGCCACCATTGCTGAAATCCTCAAACTCGGCGAGGAAATTCGCGAGAACAAGGTGGTTATCACCACCATCGTGGACGGTTTTACCGATCCCAACGAAGCCGACGATTACGTGGCCGAAGAAGATTTTGATGAATTTGACGAGGAAGACGACGATGACGGCAAGGGCGGCTCCAAGGCGCTGACCAAGAAACTTGAGGAACTCAAGCGGGAGGCACTGACCCGCTTCGACAGGTTGCGCGACCTGTTTGAAAAGGTTCACAAGATCTACGACCATGAGGGTTACGGCACGCCGTCCTACCTGAAGGCGCAAAAAGCTCTCAGCGAAGAGCTCATGAGCATCCGCTTCACTGCCAAAGCGATTGAAAAACTCTGCGATATGGTGCGCGCCCAGGTCGATGATGTTCGCAAGAAAGAGCGCGAACTGCGCCGCATCATTGTTGACAAATGCGGCTACCCGCAGGAAGCCTTCATTGCTGACTTCAGCGGTCGCGACAAGAATGGCAACCCAATCACGAGTCATTTGTTGAACTTGAAATGGGTCGAGAAACAGGCTGGTGCGAGCAAACCGTGGAGCACCATCATGGCCCGCAATATTCCGCCGGTGCAAGAATTGCAACAAAAACTGACGGATTTGCAATCACGCGTGGTTGTGCCACTTGATCAACTCAAACACATCAACAAGCGCATGAACGAGGGTGAATACGCCTCACGCGCCGCCAAGAAGGAAATGATCGAGGCCAACTTGCGCCTGGTCATCTCCATTGCCAAGAAGTACACCAACCGCGGCCTTCAGTTCCTTGATCTGATCCAGGAGGGCAACATCGGCCTGATGAAGGCCGTGGACAAGTTTGAATATCGCCGCGGCTACAAGTTCTCGACCTACGCCACTTGGTGGATTCGCCAGGCCATCACTCGCTCCATCGCAGACCAGGCCCGCACCATCCGCATCCCGGTGCACATGATCGAGACCATCAACAAGATGAACCGCATCAGCCGACAACACCTGCAGGAATTCGGCTTTGAGCCCGACGCCAGCGTGCTGGCCGAGCGCATGGAGATCCCGGAAGAGAAAATCCGCAAGATCATGAAAATCGCCAAAGAGCCGATCTCCATGGAAACGCCCATTGGCGATGACGATGACAGCCATCTGGGCGACTTCATTGAAGACGGTGCCAACACCGCTCCAATGGAAGCGGCCATGCAGGCGGGCCTGCGCGACGTGGTCAAGGATATTCTGGACAGCCTGACTCCTCGCGAAGCCAAGGTGCTACGCATGCGTTTTGGCATCGAAATGACCAGCGACCACACCCTGGAAGAGGTCGGCAAGCAATTTGATGTGACCCGAGAGCGCATTCGCCAGATCGAGGCCAAAGCGCTGCGCAAGCTCAAGCACCCTTCCCGTTCGGACAAACTGCGCAGCTTCACCGACAGTCTCTGACGTCCTGCCACGAGAGCGCTGCCTTCGGCAACGGGGCTGTGCGCTATCGCCTTGAGGCGGCACCGCTTCGGTGCCGATTCGGCACGCCCTAGGCCGTGGAGCACCCCCCGACGGCGGTCGAACCGCGCTTGGTCTACTGCCAGATAATCTTGTTACCGCATGCCTGCCACTCCTCGTAATGGGCGGCGTAAATGTCCTCGATACGATTTCTCTTGACCTTGAAAGTCGGCGTGATGATGTCGTTGTCCACCGTCCAGGCCGTGGTCACCACCACCAGGCACTTGAGCCGCTCATGGGGATCGAGCTTGGCATTGACGCTCTGCAAGTGCTGTTCCAGCGAGGTTCCCAGCAAAACCCGTGCGGCGGGATCCTTCGCGCTCAAGGCGCTATCGGGACTGAGCATAACGATGCCCAGCGGTTGACCCAAATTGGCACCGGTCACGACGCAGGCCTCAATCGAGTCGTGCATCACCAAACTGTCTTCAATGGGAGCGGGCGCCACATATTTTCCCTTGCTGGTCTTGAACAACTCCTTGAGGCGTCCCGTGATTGTCAAATTTCCTTGCGGATCAATGCGACCCATGTCTCCGGTTCGCAACCATCCATCGTCGGTGAACGCAGTACGGGTCAGTTCGGGGTCTTTGAAATAGCCCAGCATCAAGGCCCCGTTGCGCATCTGGACTTCCCCGCTTTGCGGATCGATTCGCATCTCGCCACCATCATAGACAGGACCGACCGTGCCGGTCTGATCCTTGCCAGGAACCGTCAGGTTGGAGGCCGCCAGATTTTCGGTCATGCCATAGCCCTCGTTGATTGGCAAACCCATTCTGCGGTACCAGACCAGCAGCGCCAACGGCATCGGTGCGGCGCCGCCGTTGGCGCAGCGGCACTGGTCCAGACCCAAGCCGCTCAAAATCTTGCGGCGGACCAAGTTGCCTACGATGGGCAGTGACACCAGAAAATTGAGCCGGGCTGGGGGCAGTTTCGCGTGTACGCCATGCTGGAACTTCACCCACAGTCGCGGCACTGAGAAGAAAATGGTCGGGCGTGCACGCTGCAGGTCCGCCGCAAAGGTGTCAAGCGAATCAGCAAAAAACAGATGCAGTCCGGTATGCAACCAGCCATGTTCGAGCACCACCCTTTCCACCACGTGGGCCATCGGCAAGTACGACAACATGCGATCGTCCCGGCACATTGCGGTTCGCCTCGCGCCGCGGTCAATGGCCCAGGCGAAGTTGGCAAAACTGTGCATCACCCCTTTGGGCTGACCTGTGGTGCCCGAAGTGTAAATAATCGTGGCGAGATCGTCACCGTTGCG
Organism: uncultured beta proteobacterium; assembly: GCA_963784775.1. Classification (GTDB taxonomy): domain Bacteria; phylum Pseudomonadota; class Gammaproteobacteria; order Burkholderiales; family Burkholderiaceae_C; genus Rhodoferax. The sequence continues at coordinate 250,792 of CAWAST010000010.1, forward strand.
CACGGGCAATCCCCCAAGCGGCGCGTTGCTGGCGCACAGTTCGTCCCAGCCAGCGCAACTCGATTGCACGTCCGGCGGCGACAACGAGTAACCAATGCATGGCAGGTCGGCAGGAATCCCCGGTTTCATGGACTTCCATCCGTCAAGCTTGCCGACAAAACAGGCCCGAGCTTCGCTGTGGCTGAGTATTTGGGCAATGGTGGCGGGCGCCAATGTGGGATAAAGCGGCACCGAAACATAGCCCGCCATCCAGATAGCCAGGTCGCTCATCACCCACCAGGCACAGTTCTTGGACAGTATGGCCACCTTTGACCCTGGCTCCCAACCCTGGGACTGCAGATAAGAGGCCATACACCGAACCTGCTCCCCCACCGCAGCCCAGGTCCATTCCTTGACCTCGCCATTGCCCATGGGCTGTGTCAGTGCAACCTGATTCGGTGCAGTTTTTTCCCAATGGTAGAGGCGTTGCAGGGCAAACATTTCGGCAGGTATGGGGCTCACGGCGATTCTTTCTTCAATTCTGCGGCAGGGCGAGGCGACTGATCCAGGATGTCGGGGTGAGTATAGGAGCCGTCTGCTTTGGCACGCAGAGAAACGCCGGCATTTGATGCGAATGCTGACGAATAGAGAGCTCACCCTACCGCCGAATTACTACACTGAAGTAGCTGGATGAACCCGTCAGGGTGGCTGGTCAGGACTCTGAAGCCCGGGTAATGCCCAGAACGTGAGAAGGGAACTTGTCTCATGAATGTCCAGAACAAATTTGTCCACCTGTTTGGCGCCAGCCGCACCGACGGCAGCGCCTCCATGAAAAACCTGCTTGGCGGCAAAGGTGCCAACCTCGCCGAGATGTGCCGCCTGGGTATTCCAGTACCCCCGGGTTTCACGATCAGTACTGAGGCTTGCACGGCCGTCACCGCGCAGGGCCGCGAGGCCGTGCTGGCACTGATTGAGTCTCAAGTCAGGCAGGGCGTGGCTTTCGTCGAGCAGGAAATGGGCAAAAGATTCGGCGACGCCGCTGACCCCATGCTGCTGTCGGTGCGATCGGGCGCCCGCGCTTCCATGCCCGGCATGATGGACACCATTCTCAATCTTGGACTCAACGACGAGGCAGTTCAGGGTTTGGCCCGCAAAGCCAACAATGAGCGTTTTGCCTGGGATTCCTACCGCCGCTTTGTGCAGATGTATGGCGATGTGGTGATGGGGCTCAAGCCCGTCTCCAAGGAGGAGCACGACCCGTTCGAAGTGATCATCGATATGGTCAAGGAAAAGCGAGGGGCGCAACTGGACACCGAACTCGACCCCGAGGACCTCAAGGAACTGGTGCAGCGCTTCAAATCGCTGATTCGTGCCCGCATTGGACGCGACTTTCCCGTCGATCCCTGGGAGCAGCTCTGGGGTGCCATCTGGGCCGTGTTCGAGAGTTGGGACAACGACCGGGCTCAGGTCTACCGCGCGTTGAATGACATACCCCAGTCCTGGGGCACCGCGGTCAACGTGCAGGCCATGGTGTTTGGGAACCTGGGCGACACCAGCGCAACCGGAGTGGCCTTCACGCGCGATGCTGGCACGGGCGAGGATTTGTTCAACGGCGAATTCCTGGTCAATGCACAGGGCGAGGATGTGGTTGCGGGCATCCGCACCCCGCAGCAGGTGTCGCTGGTGGGCTCGCGGCGGTGGGCAGAGCTCGCCCTGGTCAGCGAGAACGAGCGGCGCAAAAATTTCCCGTCGCTGCAGGAACTGATGCCCGACATGTACCAGCAATTACTCAACGCAGAGACGACGCTGGAAAACCACTTCAAGGACATGCAGGATCTGGAATTCACGATCCAGGAAGGCAAGCTGTGGATGCTGCAGACACGCAACGGAAAACGCACAGGCGCGGCAATGGTACGCATTGCAATGGAGATGCTCAGGCAGGGCATGATCGACGAAAAGACCGCTTTACTGCGCGTCAGCGCGGACCGGCTGGACGAGTTGCTGCATCCGATCTTTGACCGCGACGCTCTCCAGGGTGTCACGCCAATGGCGCGCGGACTGCCCGCCTCACCCGGTGCGGCCACGGGGCAAATCGTGTTTTTTGCCGATGAAGCAGAGACTTGGGCCAAACAGGGACGTCAGGTGATTCTCGTGCGGCTCGAAACCTCCCCCGAAGACCTGCGCGGCATGAGCGTGGCCAAGGGCATTTTGACCGCACGCGGCGGTATGACCAGCCATGCTGCGGTCGTAGCGCGCGGCATGGGCAAATGCTGTGTCTCTGGTGTCGGCGCGATCCATGTGGACATGAAGAGCCGCTGCATGACGGTGGGCCAGGCCACCTACCTTGAGGGCGACTGGTTGTCCCTCGACGGCTCGACCGGCGAGGTCTATGAGGGCAAGATCGCGACCAAGGATGCCGAACTCAGCGGTGATTTTGGCACCCTCATGGCCCTGGCCGATCGTCACAAGCGAATGGACGTTCGTGCCAATGCCGACACACCCGAGGAAGCCAGGATTGCGCGTGAATTCGGGGCAAGCGGCATCGGTCTGTGCCGCACCGAGCACATGTTCTTCGAAGGCGAACGCATCGTGGCGGTCAGGGAGATGATTCTGGCCGACACCGAGGCCGGCAGGCGCAAGGCACTGGCCAAGCTGCTGCCAATGCAGCGCAGCGATTTTGAGGGGCTGTTTCAGGAGATGGACGCCCTGCCTGTCACCATCCGCCTGCTCGATCCTCCCTTGCATGAATTCTTGCCGCATGACGACGCGAGCCAGCGCTCCATTGCCAACGACATGCACGTTCCTGTGAGCAAAATCCGGCTGCGGGTGGAAGAACTGCACGAGCTTAATCCCATGATGGGCCACCGTGGCTGCCGACTGGGCATCAGTTACCCGGAAATCACCGAGATGCAGACCCGGGCCATTCTTGAGGCGGGCTTGAACGTGCAAGCCAAGGGCATGACGGTCAAGGCCGAAATCATGGTCCCGCTGATCGGGACCGTCCGCGAATTCAACGCCCAGGCCGAGGTCATCCGGCGCACCGCCGCCGCCGTCTTTGCCGAGCGCGGCGAATCCCTGCCCTACCTGCTGGGCAGCATGATCGAAACGCCTCGCGCCGCGCTGGTTGCCGACAGCATTGGCAACCAGGCAGAGTTCTTCTCATTCGGAACAAACGACCTGACTCAGATGACCATGGGGTTCTCACGGGACGATGCGGGCAAGTTCCTGCCCGACTACATCAAGAAAGGCCTGTACGAGCGCGATCCATTCCGCTCGATCGATCAAAAGGGCGTCGGCCTTCTGGTGCAAATGGCCGTGAAAAAAGGGCGTTCTGTGCGCCCGGACATTGAAGTGGGGATCTGCGGCGAGCATGGCGGCGACCCCATGTCCGTGGGTTTCTTCCACCGGGCCGGCCTGAACTACGTGAGTTGCTCTCCGTTTCGGATTCCCATTGCCCGGCTGGCCGCCGCGCAGGCCGCCGTCGAGGCTTGATCCTGGCGTCCGGCCTTCGCCCCCCAAAGTCGGGACAAGATCTGTCGGGAACGCGCGGGCAAAAAAAACCGCTCGCGGCCTTCATGCCTTGAGCGGTTATCAGTCTGACGGGCTTGACGCCCGTCACCTCTGGTCCAAGAACCTTACATATTTTCGATCATCACCTGACCGAAGCCCGAGCAGCTCACCTGGGTTGAGCCCTCCATCAGGCGGGCAAAGTCATAGGTAACTTTCTTGCTGTTGATGGATTTCTTCATCGAGCTGATGATCAGGTCAGCGGCTTCGAACCAGCCCATGTGGCGCAGCATCATCTCGGCCGAGAGAATCTCCGAACCGGGGTTCACATAGTCCTTGCCGGCGTACTTGGGCGCCGTGCCGTGAGTGGCTTCAAAACAGGCCACGGTATCTGACAGGTTCGCGCCCGGCGCAATGCCGATGCCGCCCACCTGGGCTGCCAGGGCGTCAGAAATGTAGTCGCCGTTCAGGTTGAGGGTCGCGATCACGCTGTACTCAGCGGGGCGCAGCAGGATTTGCTGCAGGAATGCGTCGGCAATGCTGTCCTTGACGATGATTTCCTTGCCCGTCTTGGGGTTCTTGAACTTGCACCACGGGCCGCCGTCGATCAGCTCGGCACCAAACTCTTTCTGGGCCAGGGCGTAAGACCAGTCACGGAAACCACCTTCGGTGTACTTCATGATGTTGCCTTTGTGCACAATGGTCAGGCTGGGCTTGTCGTTGTCAATGGTGTACTGCAGCGCCTTGCGTACCAGACGCTCGGTCCCTTCACGGGAAACCGGCTTAATGCCGATGCCCGAGGTGTTGGGGAAACGGATTTTGGTGACGCCCAACTCTTCCTGCAGAAACTTGATCAGTTTTTTGGCCTTGTCGGTCTCTGCCTCAAACTCGACGCCACAGTAAATGTCTTCAGAGTTCTCACGGAAGATGACCATATTGGTCTTGTGGGGCTCCTTGACCGGGCTGGGCACGCCATCAAAGTACTGAATGGGACGCAGGCAAACGTAGAGGTCGAGCTCCTGGCGCAGCGCCACGTTCAGGGAGCGGATGCCACCACCCACGGGGGTGGTCAGCGGACCCTTGACCGAGACCACGTATTCGCGCAGGGCCTGCAGCGTCTCTTCAGGCAACCAGACGTCCGGGCCATAGACCTTGGTGGATTTTTCCCCGGCATAAACTTCCATCCAGTGAATTTTTTTCTTGCCGGCATAGGCCTTGGCCACCGCCGCATCCACCACCTTGAGCATCACTGGCGTAATGTCAAGCCCCGTACCGTCGCCTTCGATGAACGGAATAATCGGCTGGTCGGGCACGGTCAGCGACATGTCCGCATTGACGGTGATTTTTTGGCCTTCTGCAGGCACTTTGATGTGTTGGTACATATAAGTCTCCGGTGATTAATCTTGATGGCGGGTGATTGGATGCCCAAACCAGGTGAAAACCGCAGCTCTCAATTCCCTGGATGACAGCAGGGAATTTTAATCCCAAAAAAGTTGATGGCTTTATGTCAACCACCCGCTTCACAGCGCCGTTACAGACAGACCTTCCGAAGCATGGGAGGGGTTTTCAACAACGCCATCTTAAGGATTCTGAAATGAACAAGCTTCTCGTCGCTCTGATTGCAGGTTTCTTTGCCGTAGGCACATTCGCTGCCGATGCGCCCAAAGCCGCTGCCCCGGCCGCCAAGGCTGCCCCCGCTGCTGCTGCCCCCGCTGCTGCTGCCCCCGCTGCAATGGCACCTGCTGCCGTAGCTGCCCCCGCACCAGCTGCTGCCACTTCTGCACCAGTGAAGGCGATGAAAACCGACGCCAAGGCCGCCAAAGCCGCAAAGAAAGCCGCTGCTGCTGAAAAAGCTGCTGCCAAAAAGGCCGCTGCGGCTGAAAAAGCCGCTGCCAAGAAAGCTGCCGCCGCTGAGAAAGCTGCTGCCAAGAAAGCCGCTGCTCCCGTCAAGCAATAACTTTTCGCCTGCTTCCCCCTATGCCCGCAGTTGCGGGCATTTTTTTGACTCCATCATCTGACCCGAACTTGCGTCAAAATCGAACAATGAATAAAAACGCAGTGACTCTTTTCTTGCTGGTCAGCGCCCTGTGCTCACCGGTCAATGCCCAAGAATCGCCGCAACTGGACCTGCCGCGAATCAGCATCTCAGCGGGGATTCACCTGATCGACATCCAAGTCGCCGCGACCCAGAACCAGCGCTCGACCGGATTGATGTACCGCACCAGCATGCCCGCTACCGAGGGCATGCTGTTCGTCTTTCAGCAAGCCGCAATCCAGTGCTTCTGGATGAAAGACACCTTGATACCACTGACGGCAGCCTTCATCGCCGACGACGGTGCCATCGTCAACCTGGCCGACATGAAACCCCAGACCACCGAATCACATTGCTCGGGCAAACCGGTACGCTACGTACTGGAGATGAACGCGGGCTGGTTCGAAAAAAAGAGCATCAAACCCGGCTTCAAGCTCGCAGGCCGCCCATTCGCGACACGTTGATGCTCTTAATTTAATAGCAAACAATTGAGTATCAACGGTGGCTAACGCCGAAAAGTACATAAAAAAACCACCATAAATGGTGGCTTTTTCACTGGATTGCAGCTCAGGCGAAGTTCGCTTCGGCAAAGCTCCAGTTGACCAGCTTGTCCAGGAAGGTCTCCAGGTACTTGGGGCGGGCGTTGCGGTAGTCGATGTAATAGGCGTGCTCCCACACATCCACCGTCAGCAAGGCCTTGTCAGCCGTGGTCAGCGGGGTTCCCGCCGCGCCCATGTTGACAATGTCCACCGAGCCATCGGCTTTCTTGACCAGCCAAGTCCAGCCCGAGCCGAAATTGCCGGTCGCCGATTTCACAAAGGCTTCCTTGAACGCCGCGTAGGAACCCCACTTGGCCTTGATCGCCGCAGCCAACGGTCCGCCAGGCTCACCACCGCCAGCGGGCTTCATGCACTTCCAGAAGAATGTGTGGTTCCATATCTGCGCAGAGTTGTTGTAGACCCCACCGCTGGACTTCTTGACAATCTCTTCGAGCGTCATGTTCTCGAATTCAGTGCCTTTTTGCAAGTTGTTGAGGTTCACAACATAGGCGTTGTGGTGCTTGCCGTGGTGGTATTCCAGGGTTTCCTTGGAATAGTGCGGTGCCAGTGCGTCGATGGCGAAAGGCAGGGGGGGCAAAGTATGTTCCATGATGTCCTCTGAAGTTTGTTATTGGAAACTCTCATTGTAGAAACTTTGGTCATTTCGTGGGGTGGACGGTCAAATCAACCCCGCCATCGGCAAGGATGGCACGCAGCCGCTGGCCGGGATGCGTTTGCGCCACACTGGCAATCGTCGCGCCAGCCGAATCAGTCAAACGCGCATAGCCACGCCCGAGCACCAAGGCCGGGTCAAGCAGACCCAGCCGAAGGTGGGCACGCTCCAGGCGCTCGCTGCGGCGGTCCATGTCGCGCCGCCAGGAGTTCGTCGTGGAATCCTGCAGGCCTTGCAAGCCCTGACGCTTGCGCTGCAAATAGAGCTTGGTGAAAGCTTCGAGCCGCTGGGCATTGAATTGCAGTCGCAGGCGCTGACCGTTCACCAGCGCCGAGGGGCGCCCCAGACGCGAGGCCACCCGATCGAGTCGCTGGCTCGCCAGATCAATCTGGCGCAATACCGCTTCGCGCAGACGGCGGGCGGTGCCGTCAAGCGCATCCAAGGACGCCTGCCGGGGCTGCGCCACCAGCTCTGCCGCCGCGGTGGGAGTGGGCGCGCGCAGATCCGCCACAAAATCGGCAATGGTGAAATCAGTCTCGTGGCCGACGCCACAAACCACGGGCACCGGGCTTTGCGCCAGGGTACGGGCCAACTGCTCGTCGTTGAAGGCCCACAGATCTTCCAACGAGCCACCGCCGCGCACCAGAAGGATCACATCGATGACCGGCGCTGCAGCACCCGCCTTCTTTCGTTTCTTAACGGCTAATTCAGGCTCAAGACCCCGTCCTTCCTGCGTCAACAGGTACAACTTTGATAGCGCCTGCACCAGTTCCCGGGGCGCTGCGCTGCCCTGGACCAAGGCGGGCACGATGACCACCGGCAGGTGCGGCACGCGTCGCTGCAAAACCGTTGCCACATCATGGAGCGCGGCCGCGCCGAGCGAAGTCACCACCCCGATGCCACGTGGCATCACCGGCAGCGGGCGTTTGCGGGTTGCATCAAACAGGCCTTGGGCTTCGAGTTTGGCCTTGAGCTTGAGAAACTCTTCAAACAACACGCCCTGTCCGGCCCGCTTCATGCTCTCAACAATCAGCTGCAAATCGCCCCGCGGCTCATACACGCCCAGTCGCGCGCGTACCTCGACCAGTTCGCCGTCTCGAGGCGAAAAATCCAGTAGGGTCGTGGCTCGGCGGAACATCGCACAGCGCAGTTGCCCGCTTTCGTCTTTGAGAGAAAAGTAGCAATGCCCGCTGCTTGCGCGCGAAAACCCGGACACCTCTCCGCGCACAGTCACCGGATTGAAACGGGCTTCCAGTGCGTCTGCGATGGCCCGGCACAGGGCGCCCACCTGCCAGACTGCAGGCTCAACCGGGGTCAACACAGGATCAAACATTGGTAAAAACCCGCAGTGAAGCCGGGTTTTCCGAGCAAACGCTCCACTGCTGCGGCACCCACGCAAGCGATGCGGGACGGGGGCCCAGACCCCACAGAGACACGTTGCAAGTGATTGAATTCATTGACATTTTTACTGCCTCAATATTTATCAATCTGTTCGGGCGCAGGGCTGGCGCGGCTTGGCGGCCCTTTTGAGCGGGGTTCTTCACAAAGTTATCCACATATTTTGTGGGTGACCGGCGGCTTGCAGGCCGCGGCCCGGATTGCGCCAGTGGGTTTCGGGCCAGAAGGTGGCTGGGTGATAATTGCCTTGCATTTCATCTGCGCGGAGATTTCATTTGTTTTCAATCATACAAGCGGCTGGCTGGCCGATCTGGCCCCTGATAGCCTGCTCCATTCTGGCCATGGCCCTGGTCATCGAACGCTTCATCAGCCTCAAAACCGACAAGGTCACGCCGCCCAAACTGCTCGAAGAGGTGCTGAGCGTGTCACGCACATCGGTACCCCCGCCCGATGTGGTGGCACAGCTGGCGCAAAACTCGGCGCTCGGAGAGGTGCTCGCCAGTGGCTTTCGTGCGCTCAATGCCAACCCCCGTTGCAGCGAGGACGAAATGCGCAGCCACATGGAGGGGGCGGGCCGCCTGGTGGCCCATCGGCTTGAACGCTACCTCAGCGCCCTGGCGACCATCGCATCGGCCGCGCCGCTGATGGGCCTGTTTGGAACAGTGGTGGGCATGATCGAGATTTTTGGATCGCAAGCTCCAACGGGCAGCGCCACAGGTGGCAATCCCGCGCAGCTCGCACATGGCATTTCGATTGCGCTGTACAACACCGCTTTTGGCCTGATCGTTGCCATTCCCTCGCTCATCTTCTGGCGCTATTTCCGGGCCAGGGTCGATGAATACCTGCTGACCCTGGAGCTTGCCAGTGAGCATCTGGCCCATCACCTCATCCGCCTGCGCAAGAAATAAGGGGCTGACAACATGAATTTTCGCCGCCGTGGGCGTGAAGAGCCTGAAATCAACCTGATTCCCTTCATTGATGTCTTGCTGGTGGTGCTGATCTTCCTGATGCTCTCCACCACCTACAGCAAGTTCACCGAGCTTCAACTCACACTGCCCACGGCTGACGCCGCTGCCCAGCGCGACTACCCCAAGGAAGTCATCGTCACCGTGACCAGTGACGGTACCTACGCAGTGAACAAAGTGCCGGTATCAGGGCGTAGCGTTGAAAGTCTGGCCGAAGCACTGCTGAACGGTGCCAAGGCAGGCAAGGAGTCGGTCGTCATCATCAATGCCGACGCCAGCGCCCGCCATCAGTCGGTGGTGACCGTCATGGAGGCAGCGCGGCGCGCGGGTCTGATTCAAATCACTTTTGCGACCCAGTCCTCCAGTCAGGTCAAGAAAAAGTAAGCCCGTGAACGGCACTCCCAATCAAGGCCGATGGCACAGCGCCATCACCAGTGCATGGTTGCACCGAGGCTGGCTGGCGCTTCTTCTGTGGCCCCTGTCCGTGATCTTTGGCGCGGTTGCGGGATTGCGACGGGCGCTCTATCGGGCCGGGCTGTTCAAGACCGAGCGCCTCAGCGTCCCGGTCATCGTGGTAGGCAATGTGGTGGCTGGCGGCTCGGGCAAGACGCCGGTGGTCATGGCACTGGTGCGACACCTGCAGCAGCAGGGTGTTGCGGCGGGAGTCGTTTCTCGCGGTTATGGCCGACGCACCCACGACTGCCGCGAAGTCCTGGCGGACAGCAGGGCCAGCGATGTGGGCGACGAACCCGCACTGATTCGTCGCAGCACCGCGGTACCCGTTTTTGTCGCAGCACGCCGGATAGATGCCGCGCGCAGCCTGCTGGAGCGCTACCCCAAAACCCAGGTGATCGTTTGCGATGACGGCCTGCAGCATTTGAATCTGCATCGCGATCTTGAAATATGTGTCTTTGACGACCGAGGCATCGGCAACGGCTTATTGCTCCCCGCCGGTCCGCTGCGCGAGCCCTGGCCACGCGGAGCTGATTTGGTGCTGCACACCGGATTGAAGCCCGCGTTTGAAGGGTTCACCGCACAACGCAGTTTGGCAGACCAGGCTGTGCGGTCTGATGGAAGCGAAATCGCCTTGACCGAATTGACCCAAGCAGGTGCCAGGCCCGTGCTGGCGGTGGCGGCAATTGCCAAACCCCAGGAATTCTTCGCCATGCTTCGCGCCAGGGGCGTGACACTGGCGGCCACAGTTGCCCTTCGTGATCACTATGCTTTTAATAGCTGGTCAAGCAATGACTACGATGGCTACACCGTAATTTGCACTGAAAAAGACGCGGTCAAGCTGTGGCAGCGACAACCCGGTGCCCTGGCGGTGCCGCTGCGGGTCACTCCACAACCGGCTTTCATGAACAAAATCGACGCCTGGCTCGCGAGCCAACGCGTCCCAACGCTATCATCCCCCCATGGACACTCGACTACTTGAACTTCTGGTTTGCCCCGTTACCAAAGGGCCACTTGAGTACCACCGCGAAAAAGATGAACTGGTCTCGCGCAGTGCCCGCCTGGCTTACCCTGTGCGCGACGGCATTCCGATCCTGCTCGAAAACGAAGCCCGCACCCTGACCGACGAGGAACTCGGTCTTTGAGCTTCACCATTCTGATCCCCGCCCGCCTGGGCTCAACCCGCCTGCCGGGCAAGCCGCTGGCCGACATTGGCGGCGTGCCCATGGTGGTGAGGGTGGCGCAGCGCGTCTCTGCGCTTCGCGGTCCGTCAGGCAACCCGGCGCGTGTGGTGGTCGCGGCAGACGACGCCAGCATCGTGCAGGCCTGCCAAGCCCATCAGATCGAGGCCCTGCTGACGGACGTGGATCACCCCTCAGGTAGCGACCGGCTGGCCCAGGCGTGTGAAATTCTGGCTTTGGGCGATGGTGAAATTGTGGTCAATGTGCAGGGCGACGAGCCATTGATCGACCCTGACTTGGTGGGTGCGGTGGCACAACTTCTGGTCGCACGTCCGCAAGCGGGCATGAGTACCGCCGCCCACGCCATTGCCGATGTTGCCGACTTTGCCAACCCCAACGTGGTCAAGGTCGTGCTCGACGCCAATGGCATGGCGCTGTACTTCAGCCGCGCTGCGATTCCGCACTGGCGCGACCAACCGGGCACCCTGCCTTCACCAGCGCCCTTGCGTCACATTGGGCTGTACGGCTACCGCGTGGGGTTTCTGCGCAAGTTTCCCACCCTGCCGCAGGCCCCCATCGAAGTGACCGAGGCCCTGGAACAATTGCGTGCCATGTGGCACGGGTATCGAATTGCTGTTCATGTCGCTGCCCGAGCGCCCGGCCCCGGTGTGGACACGCCTGATGACCTCGAGCGGGTGCGCCGACTCTTTGCCTCCTGACAACCCAGCAGGCGTAAGCCAATCAAGGGGGTTTGCGTGCTATTCTTTGTGAAAAGGGGCACTCGCCCATCCTGTGCGGGGTTGTGGCAACCCGGCTCGGGCCCTTGGTTTTTAATTTGAAGGACATCCATGAAACTCATTCTGTTGGGAGCCCCCGGTGCGGGCAAAGGCACGCAAGCCACGTTCATCTGCCAAAAGTGGGGCATTCCCCAAATTTCAACCGGCGACATGTTGCGCGCTGCGGTCAAGGCTGGAACGCCACTGGGCATCGAGGCCAAAAAGGTCATGGATTCGGGCGCTCTGGTCAGTGATGATCTGATCATCAACCTGGTCAAGGAACGCATTGCCCAGGCCGACTGTGCCAACGGTTTCCTGTTTGACGGGTTTCCACGCACCCTCCCCCAGGCCGACGCCATGAAAGCGGCAGGAGTCAAGCTTGATTTCGTTCTTGAAATTGACGTTCCGTTTGACGCCATCATCGAGCGCATGAGCGGGCGCCGCTCACACGCACCCTCGGGGCGCACTTACCACGTCAAATTCAACCCGCCCAAGGTCGCCGGTGTGGACGATGTCACGGGCGAGCCCCTGATCCAGCGCGAGGACGACAAGGAAGAGACGGTCAAAAAACGTCTGGATGTGTACAGTTCCCAGACCCGGCCATTGGTAGCCTACTACGCCGAATGGGCCAAGTCTGCCCCGGGCGACGCGCCCCAATACCGCTCAATCAATGGCATTGGCGGTGTGGAAGAAATCCGCGATCGGGCCTTTGCCGCCCTGCAAAGCTAAGCGCCGTCGCTTGCCCTAGTAGCGGGCGCTGCCCGGCGTGCGCGGAAACGGAATCACGTCGCGCACATTGGACAGCCCAGTGATGTAGGAAACGGTGCGCTCGAATCCAAGCCCAAAGCCCGCATGCGGCACGGTGCCATAGCGCCGCAGGTCGCGATACCAGCTGTAATGTGCCGGGTCGAGCCCACTGTCGATCATGCGCCGGTCCAGCACCTCTAGGCGCTCCTCGCGCTGCGAGCCGCCAATGATCTCTCCAATGCCGGGCGCGAGCACATCCATGGCGGCCACCGTCTTTTCGTCGTCCGAAAGGCGCATGTAAAACGCCTTGATCTCCTTAGGGTAGTTCATCAGCACGGTCGGTCCGTTGACGTGCTTCTCGGCGATATAGCGCTCATGCTCGGACTGCAGGTCGATGCCCCACTTCACCGGATAGCCAAATTTCTCTTTGCTGGCTTCCAGCACCCGGATGGCCTCGGTGTAATCCATGCGCACGAACTCCGAATTGACGATGTTCTCCAGCTTGGCAATCAGCCCTTTCTCGACCCGATCCTCGAAAAACGCCATGTCATCCGCGCGCTCGGCCAACACCCGCTTGATGATGGCCTTGAGCAGGGCCTCGGCCAGCGCGGCGTTGTCACTCAAGTTCGCAAAGGCAATTTCGGGCTCGATCATCCAAAACTCGGCCAGGTGACGAGAGGTGTTGGAGTTCTCGGCGCGAAATGTCGGGCCAAAGGTGTACACCTTGGACAGTGCCATGCAGTAGGTCTCGACATTGAGCTGACCCGACACCGTCAGGAAAGCCTCCTTGCCAAAAAAATCCTGCGAGAAATCGATTTTTCCATCGGGTTTTCTGGGCAGGTTCATCATGTCCAGCGTTGAGACTCGAAACAGTTCGCCCGCGCCTTCGGCGTCCGAGGTGGTGATGATGGGCGTGTTGACCCAGAAAAATCCTTGTTCGTCAAAAAAGCGGTGGATCGCCGAGGCGATGGTGTGGCGTACCCGGGTGGCCGCGCCAATCACATTGGTGCGCGGTCGCAAATGCGCCACCTCCCGCAAAAACTCCATGGTGTGGGCCTTGGGCGTGATCGGGTAGGTGTCGGGGTCGTCCACCCAGCCCACCACCGCGATCGAACTGGCCTGCAACTCAAAAGGCTGACCCTTGGCCGGAGACGGAACGATGACCCCAGTGGCCTCCACCGCGCAGCCGGCCGTGAGCCGCTGGACCTCATCACCATAGTTGGCCAACGTGCTGGGTGCGACCACCTGCACCGGATGAAAACACGAGCCGTCGGACACGTTCACGAAGGAGATGCCCGCCTTGGAATCGCGGCGGGTTTTGACCCAGCCCTTGATCGTCACCTGCGCCCCGGCAGGCCCCTCGGACGCCTTGCCAGAAAGGATATCGTGACAGCTAAAACAGGACGCAATAGAAGACATGGTGGAGCCTTGAAGGAATTCGTGAACAGGCTGCCGATGTTACCGGGTTTAACCCGCCAAGTTACCGCAGCGAGGGCTGCGTGAAAGGCAAATTGCGTGAGCTTCAACGGCCCGCAGCGTTGGGCAATCCAGCGCTCTATTAGGAAGAATCCTGCCGTCATAGCAAGGAGCCTGGGAGGCAGAGCATTTTGCTTCGTGTCTCCCGGCCTGCGGCCTCCTCGTTTTTCCTGCGCAAAACGTTCTGCCGTTCAGACTTCCAGCCGATCGCATCGGGAATTTGGCCGCCAGATTGGAGCAAATTCAAAGATTGCTCAAAAAGTTTCTTGCAAATTTATAAAAACTGGTTAAAAATACAGTTACTGGACGTCGAGACAGTGTGTACAGACCGACAGTAGTTACTTATCTCTTACGAGGAGTCGCCATGTATGAAAGCCCCAAGCTCACCGCCCGCCAGCAACAGATCCTTGATCTCATCCAAAGTGCCATCGCGCGCACCGGGGCACCGCCCACCCGTGCCGAGATTGCCACCGAACTGGGCTTCAAGTCTGCCAACGCCGCCGAGGAGCACCTGCAGGCCCTGGCCCGCAAAGGCGCCATTGAACTGGTCAGTGGCACTTCGCGCGGCATTCGCCTGCGCAGCGAGGCACTGCGCTCCATCAATGAATCGCGCAGCAAACAGTTTTCCATGTCACTGCCCGGCTTTGGGCAGCTGGCCCTGCCCTTGATTGGTCGGGTGGCAGCCGGTTCGCCCATCCTGGCACAAGAACATGTCGACAAAACCTACTACCTGGAAAACAGTCTTTTCCAGCACAAGCCAGACTACTTGCTCAAGGTGCGGGGCATGTCCATGCGCGACGCCGGCATCATGGACGGTGATCTGCTGGCCGTGCAATCCACCAAAGACGCCAAAAACGGGCAGATTGTGGTGGCCCGACTCGGAGACGAGGTCACGGTGAAGCGCTTCATGCGCAACAAAAACATGATCGAGTTGCGTCCCGAGAACCCTGATTACCAGACCATCGTGGTCGAGCCTGGCGAGCCCTTCGAGATCGAAGGGCTTGCAGTGGGCCTGATCCGCAACACCATGCTCATGTAAGAACCCCTGAAAGTCACCCCATGAACAGCGCCCTTTTTGCAGCAACCTGCGTCCTGGCCCCCTTGCGGGGATTGTGGCGCGGGCTCTCCCAATCCAGGTCCCAGCGCGCCCATCAGGACTTGGCTCGGTCTTCTCTTCAAGTTGCTACTAATTCAGTAGCTTCACATACATATAACGAAATGGCTAGAGCCCAAATACCATCTCAAAATTCCATGACCAGGCCGCTGCGGGTCGTTCGTATTCTTGAAGCCGGCCAGCCTGCGGTCAACGTGGGGCGCATGGTCATCTCCGGGCGCATGGCTGACGTGTGCGCGGAACTCGATCGCCTGGCCGCGCTTCACTGATCTCTTTGCACCCCCGGTTTCAGGCGGGCATTGCGAACTGCGGCTCCCGGCAACGCCAATGCCAAGGCACAATAGCTTGATATGAATATTGTGATTCTTGACGATTACCAGGATGCTGTTCGCAAGCTCGGATGTGCGGCCAAGCTTGAAGCCTACCAGGCCAAGGTGTATACCAACACGGTCAAAGGGCTGGGACAGCTGGCTGTCCGGCTCAAAGATGCCGACATCATTGTCCTCAACCGCGAGCGCACCCATATGCCTCGCCAACTCATCGAAAAGCTGCCCAAGCTCAAGATGATTGCGCAAACCGGCCGGGTCGGCCCCCACATTGATGTCGACGCCTGCAGCGAGCGTGGCATCGCGGTGGCTGAGGGCAAAGGCTCACCTGTCGCACCAGCCGAACTCACCTGGGCCCTGATCATGGCCGCGCTGCGGCGCCTGCCGCAATACATTGGCAACCTCAAGCACGGCGCCTGGCAGCAGTCCGGACTTAAAGCGGCCTCCATGCCTGCCAATTTTGGTATTGGCTGCATCCTCAATGGGAAGACGCTGGGAATCTGGGGCTACGGACGAATCGGCCAGCTGGTGGCTGGCTATGGCCGCGCCTTTGGAATGAAAGTGCTCATCTGGGGCAGCGCAGCTTCGCGCGAGAAAGCCGTTCTGGACGGATTTGACGCCGCCACCAGCAAAGAAGATTTTTTCAGCCAGTGCGACGTGCTCTCGCTGCACCTGCGGTTGGACGATACCACCTGCGCAATCGTCCGGCTCGACGACCTGGCGCGCATGAAAACCACTGCCCTGCTGGTCAACACCTCGCGCGCAGAGCTGATCGAACCCGACGCGCTGATCGGCGCCCTCAACCGTGGCCACCCAGGCATGGCCGCTGTTGACGTCTTTGAAACCGAACCCATCCTGCAGGGCCACGCCCTACTTCGGCTTGAGAACTGCATTTGCACCCCACACATCGGCTATGTGGAGCTGCAGAACTACGAGTTGTACTTTGGTGCAGCCTTTGACAATGTGATCAACTTCATCAAGGGCACACCAACCAACATCGTCAACCCCGGCGCCCTGCAAGTCCGGCGTTGAGCGCCTTGGTCGCTATTTCGCGGCCAGTCTGGACATCATCAGTTCGGTGTTGGTCTTGCGGTCCAAGTTAACCACCTTCACCGTTGCGCGCTCGCCCATGCTGCGCAAGTAGTCTTTCACCGGCAGTTGAGCCAGCATGTCCTGCCCATAGATCAAGCGCGTAGTGCTGGCAATGATTGGCAAATGAATGATCGCCGCGCAGTCTGCCAATGTGAACTGCGGCCCCGCGACGAAGGGCTCAAATCTGGCCAATTTGGCAAAGCCCGACACACCTTTGAGCAACAGTTTGTAAGCCCGTTCCTTGGTGCCATCACCGACCTTGCCCCCAAAAAAAGCCTCCGCGTACAGCTGCCTGGCCACCAACTCAAGGTGCAACTCAAGGTAGATGATCAGCTCACGCACCTTGGCCGCCGCGTAGGGATCGGTCGGCAAGAGGCTGTTCCCAGGATACGCCGCCTCGATGTATTCGGCGCAGGCCATCGACTCGGACACAGGGCCCTGTGGTGTCTCAAGAAACGGAACCTTGCCCATTGGCGAGGGCTCCATCAGCTCGGCTTGGTCGGACCCTGTCCAGACCAGTTGTTCTTCAAAGTCCACTGCCTTTTCCAGCAGTTGGAGTTTGATTTTGTTGTAGTAGTTGCTGGCGGCAAAGCCGCATAGTTTGAGCTTCATAATCAAAAATTCCCCCAGGGGTTGCGATCCCGCACCAAGGCGCGAACCGTGTTAAGTCTACGTCAGGCTCTGATTTTCGCTTCGTCCTCGCTCCACTTCAGGGTATGAAAGTCAAACCCCGCAGCCAGCGTGGGCTTGACCACCTCAAAGTAGGGCGACACATCAAAGTCCCGTGGCACGAACAGGCTGTGGTGCCGCATGCGGTAAGTGTCCTCCACACAACTTGGGCAACCCGGGTGGCTCCCATCGCGCGAATTTGAAATAGGCAGGATCGGGTAATGCACAGACTGAAACGCCTGGGCGATCAAGGTCGAGCAGATGGCACGGGTAGGGTCTCCACTGCCAAGCGCCAGCATGCTGCGTCGAAACCGCTCGGGCACCAACGGCGTGGGCATCAGATAACGCGCGAGATCAAAAACATTGCGCAGGTCATACTGCTGCCCGATCCGCGCAATCGCGAAATCGACGAGCTTTTGTCGCTCTTGCCGGGTCAGACCCACCGGCCGGCAAATGCGACAGTGGAATCGCTCAAATGCATCAATGCCGACACTGCGAACGCCATCTACCGTATCGGCTTCAATAATGCAGTGCTCGGGGCCACCGGGAGAGGCACCGGGAACCGGTCCAACAAACAAAGCAGCGTGCGACCAGGTGGACTGGGTCAGATATCGAATGGCCACACTCACGCGACTGTGACCCTCCACCAGAATCACATCACCGGGCAGCAGCGTGGCCAGCAGGCAGGCTGCGGGAATTGCGGGTGCGGTGGACTCCGTGCGGATTTCACTCGCAAGATAGCGCGCAAGGCGTGAACCCAACCAGTTCAGAGCGGGGTTCATTGCAGAGAAATAGGCTCAATCATGAGTTTCATTTTAAAGTACCGCTGGTTGTCAAGTCCCTTGTAAACTGACACAGGCAGCCTCAAACACAGCGATGGCAAGAGAGGGCATACTGCTTGAGCGCACCGCCGTGCGGCTGCCGTTCACGATGAGTCGAGCGGCGGCGCGAATGGTTACACGCCAAAGTCGCAAGCGCGACAACAGAGAAATTTTCAGTCACTCAAAAGACAGGCCATGATCGATCCTATTCTTACCATCGACGAACGCGAGGCGATCAATTCCGGTCGCTGGTTTTCAACACTTTCTCCCTCCTTGCGGCACGACATACTTCGATGCGCCTACGTCAAACGCTACCAGGACGATGCTCTCATTTCCGCCCGCGGCGAGCCGCCAGAGGAGTGGATCGCCTGTGCGCGAGGCGCCGTGCGGGTGAGCTCGACCTCCATTTCGGGCAAGCAGATCACACTGACCTATGTCGAGCCCGGCATCTGGTTTGGCGACGTCTCCATGTTCGACGGCGACCGTCGCACGCACGATGCCTATGCCCATGGCGAGACCACCATTCTGTGTGTGGCCAGGGCCGATTTTCAGAAAATACTGGCCTTGCACCCCGAGCTTTACGAGGCCCTTTTGCGTCTGCACGCGCGGCGCATTCGCCAGCTGTACGGCCTGGTGGAAGATCTCAACACGCTACCGCTGCGGGCCCGGCTGGCCAAACAGTTGCTGCATCTGGTGCGCAGTTACGGCGTGCCCTCGCTCTCCGACGGCAGCGAGATGCGCATTGGCCTGCAATTGGCCCAGGAAGAGCTGGCTCAGTTGCTCGGTGCCTCGCGCCAGCGTGTCAACCAGGAACTCAAGTCCATGGAGCGCGAGGACGCCATCCGCATCGAGCCCGGCGGCCTGGTCATTCGCAACCGCGACGCCTTGATGCGCATCAGCGAAGCCGACAACTGATCCAACCCGACCCAAAACAATGACCGACTTCAACCATTTCGACGGCACCGGGCCCGTTTCTGCCAAGCAGGCCTTTGACGTACCCACCCTTGCGGCCTGGCTCACGCGAAATCTGCCAGACTTTGCCGGCCCCCTAACGGTGGAGTCGTTCAAGGGCGGGCAGTCCAACCCCACCTACAAACTCATCACACCGGCCAGGAGCTACGTCATGCGCGCCAAGCCAGGGCCGGTGGCCAAGTTGCTGCCCTCGGCCCACGCCGTTGAACGTGAGTTCGCCGTGATGACCGGTTTGCATGGCACGCAGGTTCCAGTGCCGCGCATGCATTGCCTGTGCGAAGACGAAACCGTCATCGGGCGTGCCTTCTATGTGATGGAATTCATGCCCGGACGGATTTTGTGGGACCAGGCGCTCCCTGGAATGACACCACCCGAGCGTGGCGCGATATACAAGGAGATGAACCGGGTCATCGCCGCGCTGCACACAGTCGATTTTGCGCAGCGTGGGCTAGCAAGCTACGGCAAATCCGGCAATTATTTCGAGCGCCAGATCGGCCGCTGGAGCAAGCAGTATGTTGCCTCCATCACTCAGCCTATCGTGGAGATGGATCAACTTATGGAGTGGCTGCCACAGCATATTCCACCCATGGCTCGCTCAGACCTGACGGGCATCGTGCACGGCGATTACCGGCTGGACAACCTGATGTTTCACCCCACCGAGCCGCGCATCATCGCCGTGCTCGACTGGGAACTCTCCACCTTGGGGCATCCGCTGGCGGACTTCAGCTACCACTGCATGGCCTGGCATATTCCGCCAGGCGCTTTTCGCGGCATCGGCGGGCTTGACCTCCCTGCCCTGGGGATTCCCAGCGAAGACGACTACATCGGCCAGTACTGTGAACGCACCGGTTTGGTGGAACCCGATGCGCTCAAGGCCGACTGGAACTTCTACATGGCCTACAACATGTTTCGCATCGCAGCCATCCTGCAAGGCATTGCCAAGCGGGTCGAAGCCGGAACAGCCGCCAGCGCCCAGGCGGTGAGCTCGGCGGCGGGTGCCCGACCACTGTCCCAAATGGCCTGGAAATTTGCCCAGCGCGCATGACACCCCCGCTCCCCACCCATCGGCTACGGCGATGTCCCCGTAATGCAACGCTGAACTTTGAGCCGGTCCAGCACCGCCCCGTCATTTCATCTCAACCTATCGGAGACCCTCATGGACTTTGACTATTCACCCAAAACAAAAGAGCTCCAGGCCAAGTTGCTGGCCTTCATGGACGAGCACATCTACCCGGCCGAAGGTGCTTTCCACGCTGAGATTGCCGCCAACACGGCAGCGGGCAAGCGCTGGACGCCGCTGCAAACCATCGAACGCCTTAAACCCAAAGCCCAGGCGGCCGGACTGTGGAACCTGTTCCTGCCGGTGGACAGCGCTCAAGCCAGCGGCTATGAAGGCGCGGGCCTGACCAACCAGGAATACGCGCCGCTGGCCGAAATCATGGGCCGAGTCATGTGGTGCAGCGAGGTGTTCAACTGCTCCGCACCGGACACGGGCAACATGGAAACCATCGCCCGTTACGGCTCCGAAGAAAACAAGGCCCGCTGGCTCAAACCGCTGCTCGAAGGCAAATTCAGATCCTCATTTGCCATGACCGAGCCAGAGGTCGCCTCCAGCGATGCCACCAATATCCAGACCCGCATCGAGCGCCAGGGCGATGAATACGTCATCAACGGGCGCAAATGGTGGACTTCCGGTGCGGGCGACCCGCGCTGCGCCATTTACGTTGTCATGGGCAAGACCGACCCCGAGGCACCCCGCCATTCCCAGCAAAGCATGGTGCTGGTGCCCGCCAGCACGCCCGGCATCACGGTGGTGCGGGCACTCAATGTCATGGGTTACGACGATGCGCCCCACGGCCACATGGAGGTTCTGTTTGAGAACGTGCACATTCCGGTCACCAACATCTTGCTCGGCGAAGGGCGCGGCTTCGAGATTGCCCAGGGCCGCCTTGGCCCGGGCCGCATTCACCACTGCATGCGTCTGATCGGCCTGGCCGAGCGGGCACTCGAACTCATGTGCAAACGAGCATCGCAGCGGGTTGCCTTTGGCAAATCCATTGCATCTCAAACCGTCACCCAGGAGCGCATTGCTGAGTCGCGCTGCAAGATCGACATGGCCCGTCTGCTCACACTCAAGGCCGCCTGGATGATGGACTTGGCGGGCAATAAATTCGCCAAGAACGAGATTGCCATGATCAAGGTGGTGGCCCCCAGCATGGCATGCCAAGTGATCGACTGGGCCATGCAGGCCCATGGTGGTGGTGGCATGTGCGACGATTTTCCACTGGCCTATAGCTACGCCAGCGCCCGAACACTGCGATTTGCGGATGGGCCCGACGAGGTGCACCGCAACTCCATCGCCAAGGCGGAGTTGGGCAAGTACATGGTCAAACCTGCAGCCGTCTAGACCGTCTGACTCATCCAAAGTGCACACTTCGCTCTTTGTGTCACTGCCGAAATTGCTTTCTTTTTTATAGCTGTAAGCACATGTCTGGCCTGGGTTTACGGCATATTTTCTATATGAAAGTCACACCATGATCAACGTTTATTCCTGGCCCACGCCCAACGGGCACAAGGTGCACATCATGATGGAGGAATGCGGTTACAGGTTGGGCCGTGATTGGCAGGCGCACCCGGTCAACATCGGTGCGGGTGACCAGTTCCATCCGGATTTCCTCAAGATCAGCCCCAACAACAAGATTCCCGCACTGATCGACCCCAACGGCCCGGACGGCAAACCCATCTCCCTGTTCGAATCTGGTGCCATCCTGCTGTATCTGGCAGCCAAAACCGGTAAGTTTTTACCCAAATCCGACCGGCAAAGATTTGAGGTGTTGCAGTGGCTGATGTTTCAGATGGGTGGCCTTGGTCCGATGCTTGGACAGGCGCACCACTTTCGCATCTACGCGCCCGAGAAGATCGAGTACGCCATAAACCGCTACACCAACGAGGCCAAACGCCTGTACGTGGTCATGAACAAGCAACTCCAGAGCCACCGGTTCATCGCTGGCAACAACTACTCCATCGCCGACATTGCGATCTTCCCCTGGTTGCGCAGCTGGCAAAACCAGGGCATTGACTGGGCCGACTACCCCGAGCTGAAGATCTGGTTCGACAAAATTGCGCAGCGTCCTGCCGTTATGCGAGGTGTGGCCGTACTGGCCGACCTGCGCAAACCCCTGACCGATGACAGGGCGCGCCAAGCCCTTTTTGGCGCACAACAATACCCCACCCGCTGACCCCCGGCCGACCAGCCTCCTCCTGATACGACACAACCCTGCGGCCAGTGCGTGGGCGGCGTTTGCACGCCTCTTTGGTATGTCAATTGACAGACTATGCAAACAGTGCATAACGTCATTAGTTCGAAATTTAGTTTCGTACTCTTACGAAATCAAGTCCTAAACTGACCAGCGAGCCAATCACAAGTTGAGGAATGAACTATGAACACACGCATTGAAAAAGACTTCCTGGGCGAGAAGGAGTTGCCCGACAGCGCCTACTATGGCGTACAAACCCTGCGCGGAAAAGAAAACTTTCATATCACCGGCATTCCGATGTCCAAAGAGCCCTTCTTCGTGATGGCTTTTGGCTACGTGAAAAAAGCAGCCGCGCTGGCCAACCGAGAATTGGGCGTGCTTGATCCCAAGATCGCAGACGCCATCGCCGCCGGCTGCGACCGCCTGATCGCCGGTGAATTGTGTGACCAATTCGTCACCGACTTCATCCAGGGGGGAGCCGGTACCTCGACCAACATGAATGCCAACGAAGTCATTGCCAACCTGGCGTTGGAGGTCATGGGCCACAAAAAAGGCGATTACCAGTATTGCAACCCCAACGACCACGTAAACTTCGGACAATCGACCAACGACGTGTATCCCACGGCATTCCGGCTGGCCCTTATCCTGCGTCTGAACCGCTACACCGAGGCGCTCGAAAAACTTCAAGAATCGTTTTTCGCCAAGGGGCGCGAGTTCGAGAAAGTGATCAAAATGGGACGCACCCACCTGCAGGACGCCGTACCCATGTCGCTGGGTCAGGAGTTTCACGGCTGGGGTACCACGCTGGGCGAGGAAGTCCAACGCATCGCCGAAGTGCGCCAGTTCCTGCACGAAGTCAATCTGGGTGCCACAGCCATTGGAACCCGTGTGACGGCCGCACCGGGCTACCCTGAACTCGCGATCAAACACCTGTCTGAACTGACCGGGCTGACTTTCATCCTTGCCGGTGACCTGATCGAAGCCACCTCGGACACCGGCGCCTATGTGCTGCTTTCCGGTGTCCTCAAACGCACGTCCTCCAAGCTCACCAAGATCTGCAATGACATCCGCCTGCTGGCCTCGGGCCCGCGCTGCGGCTTCAATGAAATCAACCTGCCGCAGTTACAACCGGGCAGCTCCATCATGCCGGGCAAGGTCAACCCTGTAATTCCGGAGGTCGTCAATCAGACGGGGTTTCTGGTCATCGGCATGGACCTTACCGTCACTCTGGCCGCCTCGGCTGGGCAATTGCAACTCAATGTGATGGAGCCGGTCATTACCTTCGCGCTGTTCACCTCAATTGCCACCATGGAAAACGCGGTCAACAGCCTGCGCGTGAACTGCATCGACGGCATTACCGCCAACGTGCAGCACATGAACGACATGGTCCTCAATTCACTGGGCATCATCACGGTGCTCAAGCCCTCCCTGGGCTACAAGCAGTGCGCCGAAATTGCGCGCGAAGGTTATGAAACCGGCAAATCGCTGCATGAGATCGTGGTCAGCGAGCGCAAGTTGATGTCTCAGCAGCGTTGGGACGAGGTGTTCTCGTTTGACAACCTGATCAACCCCAAGTTTGAGCAATAACCGCGATCAAGACCAGTTTTTATCCAAGAAAGTGAGAGAAAGAAAATGACAATTTCAATTGTTCTTCAGTTCATGGTGGTCCTGGGGGCCATCTGGATGGGCGCACGCTCCTCTGGCATCGGCCTGGGTTTGTGGGGCGCGGTGGGACTGATGGTGCTCGTGGGCATCTTTGGCATTACCCCGACCTCACCCCCGGTGGATGTCATGCTCATCATCCTGGCCGTCATCATGGCCGCTTCGGTGATGGAAGCGGCTGGGGGCATTGATTTTCTGGTTGGTGTGGCTGAACGCATCATCCGAGCCAATCCGAAATATGTCACGATCGTCGCACCACTGACGACATGGACCTTTACCTTTCTGGCCGGCACAGGGCACATTGTTTATCCGCTGCTGCCCGTGATTTACGAAACCGCCCACCGCAGCGGCATTCGACCCGAGCGGCCGATGGCGGTGGCCACAATCGCCTCGCAACAAGCCATTACTGCCAGCCCGGTTGCCGCAGCCACTGCAGCGATGATCGGCCTGTTTGCCGAGAAAGGATTGGCCAACTGGGGGCTCGCCGAGATCCTGATGGTTTGCGTACCCTCCACCTTGATGGGTGTGCTCGTCGCCGCCATTGTCTCGATGTTTCTCGGCAAGAACCTCAAGGATGACAAAGAGTACCAGGCCAGGCTGGCCGCAGGTGAAATCCCCGCGCCCCAGCCTGCGGGTCAGCGGGTGGCCCTGAAGCCCTCCGCCAAGCTCTCAGCCTACGTTTTTCTGGCAGGCGTCGCCCTGGTCGTTTTGTTCGGATTCTTCCCGGAACTGAGAAAACTCCCGGGTGCCAAGAGCCCCCTGTCCATGCCTATCGTGATTGAAATTATCATGATGTCGGTTGCCGCCATCATGCTGACCCTGACCAAGGTTGCGGTTGACGACGTTCCCAAGACATCCACGCTGCGCGCCGGTGTGGTGGCGGTCATTGGTATTTTTGGTTTGGCATGGCTGGGTGACAGCTTTATTTCTGCCAACAAGGAGTTGATAGTTCCGGCCATCGGGGAATGGGCAAAAGTTGCGCCCTGGACCTTTGCATTCGGCTTGTTCTTCGCTTCGGTACTGTTGTATAGCCAGGCGGCGACTACCCGGGCGCTGATGCCCCTGGGGGTAGTGCTCGGCATTCCACCCCAGTTCCTGATCGGCATGTTCCCCGCGGTCAACGGATACTTCTTCATCCCGACCTACGGCTCGCTGATCGCTGCCATCAACTTTGACCTGTCCAAGACGACCAAAATCGGGCGCTATGTGCTGAACCATTCATTCATGATTCCGGGGCTGGTCGCCACCGTGGTGTCCGTGACCACGGGTCTGACCATCGCCAACATGATGTTCTGACGGTACGACGCCCTGGCGCAAGCTCTCCCAACGTGGGGCCGAACCGTGCCCCTTTTCTTGTGCACGCCCGGTTCCTGCCCTGCTCTTGAACCCGCGGCCTTCACCCCTTAGCGTGGGGCAAATCGGACCACATTTCGTTGAGATCAGGGAAATTCCAATGGGCGGGGTCCTCCCGGCCCAAAATCCTCTCCCGGTGGCCGCCAAAAGACAGGTCAACAAGGACCGGCGCAATGCGCATCTCCAACTTGCTGGAATAAAACACCTTCACGCAGGGAGTGGTCAATGACTTGCCCGCCTGCCCAACGACCACGCCGATTCGTCCTGAGGTCAGGCGCACGAGCGAGCCGACGGGGTAAATCCCGATGCTTTTGACAAAGGCATGGAAAACGCGTGCCTCGAAATGACCATTCGCCCATTCGGCCATTTTGCGCAAGGACTCGGCCGGGTCCCATCCCAATTTATAAGGCCGGTTGGAGGTGATGGCGTCATACACATCGCACACCGCCCCCATCTTGGCGAACAGGCTGATCTCGTCGCCCTTCAAACCCTTGGGGTAGCCTGAGCCGTCAATTTTTTCGTGATGGTGCAGGCAGACATCCAGTGCCACGGCATCGGCGTTGGCGCTTCCCAGAAGTATTCGGTGACCCTCAACCGGATGGCCTTTGATGATGGCAAATTCAGCATCGGTGAGTTTGCCCGGCTTATTGAGCACCTCCATTGGCATCAAAGCTTTGCCCAAATCGTGCAGCAATCCCGCCAGGCCTGCGGACCGCGTCTGTACTTCGTCCATACCAAGTTGCCGTGCCAGGGCCACCATCATGGCGCAGACGGCAACCGAGTGCATGTAGGTGTAGTCATCGGCCGTCTTGAGCCGGGCCAGGCTGATGAGCGCGCCAGGATTGCGCGCCACGGAATCGGAAATTTCCTCCACCAGCGCATTGGCACCCCCGGCGTCCACGGCGTTGCCCATGCGGGCCTCTTCGAACATGGAGACCACAGCCCGCTTGGCCTGCTGGCAAATTTTACTTGCCCGTTCGTACTCCACAGCCGCCGAAACGGGTGCGAGCTGACGTTCGACCCGGGACAGGTCTTGCAGTTGTGCATCGACCTGGGCCTCAGACTCACCCTCGGAGAGGGCGACCTCTCCGCCGGCCACATCCTTGCCTCGGGCAGGGTCAATCCAGACTTCCTTGATGCTGCTGGCGAGAATGGCTTCAAGGTCCTTCTGCTCGGCGAGGATAAAAGATGTTCGCCAGAACGGATGCTCCATCCACGAGCCGCAAAACTCCTTGATGTACATCCCGACGATGAGTTGGCCAACGTGGATGCGCTTGAGCATGGCAATCAGGCTGGTTTTGCTGAGCGCTGTCCCTAGCGCTCGCGCAGAACAACGCCCAGTTGGCGCAGATAAGCAGTGACTTCACGGCTGAGCGGGCCGCCATCCCGCGCCTTTTCCGCCAATTCCGCCGCCACGGTGATCTGCCCCTGGGCCGCCAGCGATACGGCCGCCCCCAACAACCAGCGTGGCTCGTCGGGACGCTGTTTCAGCGCTGTCTGGTACGCGGCCGCCGACTCCTGGTGGCGTCCCAATCGCTGGGCGGCATTGCCCCGAACCGCCCACAAATCCGCGTAGCCCGATAAAGTCGGCTCCAGCCGGGTCAGTCGCTCCAGCGTCTGGCTGGCCAGTCCCTCTGCCAGTTCCATCCGGGAAAGCTCACGAACCAGTAGAGCCAGCATCGCAGTATTGCCCGAGTGGGCTCCGCCAGAGAGGGTCCGCTCGGTCAAAACAGTCGCCTCGCGCAGCATGTCGATGGCGGCCTGGTGGGAACCAGTGGTCCACAATTGTTGTGCCTGGGCCAGCGCTTCCAACGCCGCAGACCCACGTGCAGGACTTGTTGGGCCGGGCCCTGCCGGGACGGCTGTCGAAGTGTCAGGACGCGGCATTGCGATCTTTGGCGCAACCGCAGTTGACGCGCTGTCGGCCACCGCATTGACCGCGGACTCCACCTTGGCAGCCCGTCGGTCAGAATTGGTGGCCTTGCGTGGCTCCGGCCCCCGGGCTGGGGCTGGGGCTGGGGCTGGGGCTGGGGCTGGGGCTGGGGCTGGGGCTGGGGCTGGGGCTGGGGCGGGTGCGGGTGCGGGTGCGGGTGCGGGTGCGGGTGCTGCGCTACTCAGCACGGTCGGTGCGATATCGCGTTGCGTTTGGTACCACCACACACCCGCCGCACCAGCCATAGCCGCTGCAAGAATCAAAAAAAACCAGGCTGCACGGGACCAACCGCGTTGACTCGATGTGCGCCATGCATGACCCACGCTCACCGTATCGAGGGCGATGTCGACGCGCGAGGCCAGCCCGGCTTGCCGTGCGGATTCCCGGTGGTCCAGATCTCGCAGCATCTTGTTGATCACGCTCATCAGGATTCTCCGCGGCCAATGCCCTGCCCTGCCCTTGCACCGACTGATCCGGGCGCTGGCGTGCCACGCCACAGGCGCCGCCACCAGACAACCTTTCTCTGTGGCACACGCTGCACGCCGGGCGTATCAATGGCGGCCAGTCGCACATGCCGGGGGCTGACCCGATGCGCGTTCTCGCCATAGGCCAGCATCAAACACTTGTGCGCCAGCACGTTGACCAACCTGGGCACGCCACCACTGAATTGCGCAATGGCCTTCGCTGCGCCCGGCTCAAACACCTGGGTGTCGGTCGCCTCGTCCAGCGCCGCCGTTGCCAGGCGATGCTCGAGGTAGGGCAGCACGCGCGCAGCGCTCATGGGGCCGAGATACTCGCTGAAGGTGATGCGTTGCAGCAACTGCCGGATCTCAGGGCGAGCCAGGTTGTCATCGAGTTCGGGTTGGCCGAGCAAAACCAGTTGCAGCAGCTTGTGTTTCTCTGTCTCCAGGTTGGACAACAATCGCAGGCTTTCAACCGTGCGCATCGGAATGGCCTGTGCCTCATCGATGCAAACCACCACGTTCCGCCCCGCCTGTGCGTGCTCAAGCAGGCAGGAATGCAGGGCATTGAGCACCTTGTGGCGACTCAGGGGCGGCGCAACGACAATCCCCAATTCCTTCATCAGTGCCATCAGCAAATCGTCTGGCCCCATGTCCGGGTTGGGAATGTACGCAGTGACGCACTCGCCCTGGAGCGTGTTGAGCAACTGGCGACACAGCACCGTCTTGCCGCATCCAACTTCGCCCACGATTTTCAGGAATCCCTCCCCGCTTCGCAGTGCCACCAGCAGCATATTGAGCGCTGCCTGCATGCCTTCATGGGGAAAGAAAAAGGCGGTATCGGGCGTGATCGAAAACGGCGCCTCGCGCAGAGCAAAATGCCGCAGGTACATCACTTCACCGGGTTTTTCACCGGAGCCTCGCCCGACGCGCCGTCAATACGGATCACCCGAGCGCGGGCGCTGTCCATGCTGTCAAGAGCCGTACGGGTGCGGCTGGTTTGGGCCTCCCAATCCTGCGCAGTGCGAATGATGGTGGGCTTGATCAACACCACAACTTCCTTCTTGCGCCCATTGTTGGCGCGATTGCCAAGCAGGGCCGAGAAAAACGGCACGTCCGTTGTGCCGGGAAGACCCGAGGCACTTCGATTGGTCTCGATTTGCATCAAGCCGCCGATGGCCACAATGTTGCCGTCCTGAACGCGCACCAGGGTGTCCGTCTCATTGACGCGGCTCGAAGCCAGTGGCAAGCGGTAATTGCCGATGCTGCCCAGGTCAATCTGCTTGGATTTTTCTGTCACAGTGGTGACCGAAGGGTGCACGTGCAGCATGATGTTCTTGCCATCGTCAATTTGGGGTGTCACATCGAGCGAGATACCGGAGAAGAACGGCGTCAGGGTCAGGGTCGGCAGCGTGGTGTTGGAACCCGAACCCGGGGTTGAACCGGTGGTGGTCGAGCCACTGGAGACATTGGTCACAAAAAAGTCTTCAGAACCCACCTTGAGCACGGCCTTCTGGTTGTTCAGCGTGGCAATTCGGGGGCTCGAAAGAATTTGGACATCGCCTTGCGTCTCCAGAAAACCCAGAACGGCCTGAAACCCGCCCTTGGCAAGCGCCAGCCCGAACAGGCCGGCACCGGCCGCTGGCAAGGCAACCCCGTCGGCCAGCGCTGCCGCGCCCGCCGTAAAACCGGGTAAGCCCGCCTGCACGCCGCTAACCAGAGTATTTGCACCCGTGCTGCCGCCGATGACGCCGACTGCGCCGATTCCGCTCGCGCCCGTCTTCAAGGCCGACCAGTCAATTCCGCTTTGATACCCGTCACGCAGCTCAACTTCAACCACCTTGGCTTCAAGCATGACCTGGCGCTCCACCGCAATCTGCGCGGCTTTGAGGAATCTGTCCACCTGACGCAGTTCGTCGGGCATGGCATGCACCGCCATGATGCCCGCCTGCGGGCTGGCAATGACGCTGCGACCGGGGCCGCTGCCGATCATGCCTCGCACGGCGCTGGTGAGCTCCGCCCAGAAGTCGGTCTTGGAGGTGGTTGAGACGCGGCTGCTCTCGCCCTGTTGCGCAGCGCCGGATCCAGCGCCTGAGCCTGAAGATGCGCCGCCTGCCGACATGGTGGCACCCGAGACGACACGCAGTTCGCTGTTACCCACCCGCTGCGAGTGCGGGTAGTTCACCGTAAATATTCGGGTCTGCAAGGTAGGCGCATAGATCGTGATGCGCCGACCATCCATCTTGAAATCGTAGCCGTAGACGTCACGAATGGCTTCAAGTGCCTCCGTGACCGTGACGCCACGCAGGGTGACGGACAGGGTACCGGCCACGTCGGGATGCATCAGCATGCTATAGCGCGTATCAGCGACGATGGCCAGAAACACCTCGCGGGCCTGGGCGTTGTTGACCAGCAAGTCGAGCCTGGGCTCTGGTGGCAAGGTCACTGCAGGGGGTGCCGGCTCGGCCAGGGCGTCGCTGATTCGGGTGGGCACCACCACAGGCTTGGCAGGCGCGGCCACCTCAAGTTCGGCCCGCACCGTGTCGCCAACATTGGGGGTTCGCAGGGGTCGATCGGCAGCACAGCCCCCGAGCAAACCAAGGCCGAGGCTGAGCACGACCAACACGGAGACGAGCGAGATGAACGGCGCGCGCGGCGCGGGTCCCGTCCCCAAAGGCTGAATATTTTGAATCATGGTATCGGCTCTTGAGGTCATTGGGTTGAATGTTTGGTAGTGGGTTTGGCGGCTCGCCGCTCAATACCCGCAAATGGCGTCACCTTGTGCAATACCTTGCCTTCGCGCAACCAGACTTCGGTCTCGCTGATGCGTTCTATGCGTGCTCGACCCAGCCGACTCCCCTGGCCATAAAGCCTGGTTCCAACCACCAGGAACGGGCGACCATCGCGCACAATGATCGCAACGGAGCCGGGTTCGATGCCCAAGGAGTTGCCCGTGACCAGGGCGTCCGCACGGCCAGCTTGCGCGGGAGGCAACGTCGGGTCTCGCAGATTCTGCGCCGCAATTGAACCCGATCCCCCGATGAACAGCCCCGCGACAACCACTACCGCCCGAGCCCAGGAACCTGGTCGTGCCGCAGGAAATCGCGCCCAGGTCCTCATGACTGCACTCCAACGATATACAGCTGCAGGGTCAGTTCAGGTGGCAACTTGTCGCTCTTCATTTTCATGGCACCCCAGCGAACATAGGGCAATTCCTTTTCCAGAGTTTGAACATACCGCGTGAGCTCGTGATAGGAGCCCGAGACGGTCAACTCCACGCCCTGGCGCGTGAGGCTGGACCGCCCAGGGCTGGCGCTCGCACCCGCGCCGGTGGACACCGTGTCTTTCGCTGCCTGAGGCGCAACTGCGGAAGTGCGCACCAGTGTCAGCCCCTCGTGGCGGCGCAGGATATGAACCAACACCTGGGCCAGCGGGGTCGCGGTGGCGCCCGCGGGCAGGGCCTCCCGGATTTGCTGATTGACACCATCCAGCCGAACCCTCAAGGTGCCGAGTTCATTGCGCAGTCCCTGGCCGGAATCGACCGGCTGGGCCACCGCCTTCAATTCATCGCGCGCACTCTGGAGTTGGAGATTCTGCTTTTCAAAGCGCTCAGTGAGTTGCCGATGGGACAGTTGAGCCGGCGACAGCCACACCACGTCAGCCAGGGCCAGACAGCAGGCAATGACAGACAGGAATAGGAACGCCCGTTCGCGCAGACTGAGGGCATCAATGCGGGCCGCCTGTTTATCCCACCATTGCTTCATGGCTGACCTCCGCCAGTATCGGGTTGCGGAACGCCGCTAGAGCTGACCAGTTTGAAGGACCACAGGGGGCGCGATCCGCCACTTTCAGGACCAGTCTGGGAGGCATTCTCAACTTTGACGGCAGCCAGTTTTTGTCCCTGCAGCAACGCGCTTGCAGCCAACCTGGCAACCCAGGTGTTGAGTTCGGCGGGATCCAGTGTGAACCCGCTGACATTGAGTCCGCGCTCATCTGCGTTGACCTCAGTGACCCAAACCAGTGCGGGAACACTCTGGGCCAGCAAAGTCAAGCGGGCCGCGTGACCAGCCCCGGGCCGCAGCCGACCCGCTTGCAAGTCCGCAAGAACTTTTTCTCGCTGCGTCAACTCAGCACGCCCTTGCCCGAGTTCATCAACCAGCGCCAGCTCGGCGGGTGCGGCACCAGCTTTGCCTTTGGCAATGGCCAATTGCAAGCTGGCGAGTTCGCGCGACTGGGTTTCGAGCACGGTCCTGAAATTGGCACTCGCCGCGTTCAGGCTCCACACCCAGTAGGCACACAAGACACCGCCGAGCACAACAAACACCGCCAAGGCCTGGGCCATGGTTTGTGCCGAAAAGTAACGCTTTTGCGTTAGCAGAATCGGGGTGCAAAGATTGACTTGCTGGGGCATGTTGATGGTGGTATTGCGGGACGTGAACTGTGACTCTAGAGCTTGCGGGTCTCGGTGCGCATCAAGACCCCCAGCAAAGGCAGGCAGCGTGCGCGCTCGGTGGCATCCCCTCCCTCGAATCCGGGAAAAAATGCCTTGACCTCCATCGGTAACACCGCCTGTCCCAACTGTACGCTCAGCCAGTTGGCCAATTCCTGGCTGCGCTCCCCGGCATACACGCGCAGAGCCTGCAGTGGCAGGTTGGACCAGGTCCGGTCCCACACATCAAGCGAGCGCTGCACCTCAACGAGCAGACGCCCAGCGCTGTCCTCCTGTGCAGCGCTCGTGGATGCCGCGTCGTGGGACTCTGTCGGCGTGCCAGAGTAGTCAGTGCCATAGGAGATACCGCCAACACTGTAGTCGGGCACGTATTCATCAATGGGGGCAAACGCACTGGTGAGCTTGGCGGGGCCTGGGAAAGATTCATCACCCTGTCCCCACGGGGCGGTCAAAAATCCCTCGGGAAGCTCAAACCAGCGCGAGTAGTACAACTCCTCGTTGGCACTGATGGTCAACACGGCCTGATGGCCCTTCATGACCACCAGTGCCGCGTTGGCACGACCGGGCTGACCATCGCGCGCCGCCAGTGCGTTTTGAAGGTTGCGCTGCGCGGTCTCCTGAATATCAATCACCGACACGCCCCAGTGCATAGCATCGCCCAGATCAAGCACCGCACGCAGCACCGCATTTGGAGCTGCCACCACAAAGAGATGACCCGAACCTTTTTGCTGACCATCTCCCACCCGCATCACATCAAGTGTGATGTCGTCCACGTGCGAGTCCAGCATCTCGCGGATCTGATAGCGTGCCGCAGCCCGCAATTCTTCAGGCGGCACCGCTGGCGCATCAATCTGCAACAACTGATATTGCTGGGGTCGCAGCATAACCTGGGCGTTAAGCCCCTTGAGCCCCAGTCCCTGCAAGCGGTGAACAAATTCTTCGGTACTGTCTTCACCCTGGGATTGCACGCCGAACTTGAGCACCTGGCAGGTGCCATCCGGGCGAACGCGGCCATGCACATAGGCGAGGGTCTGACCGGCCCAGGACACCACCAGTTTCTCGGCTGAATCCTTGCGACTCCAGGGCCAGCGCATGGCTAATCCACCTGCGCCAGGGTTGGAGCGACCGAAAGAGGACATATTTCAATCATGGTTTGAGGATACACGAGCTCATTTTGCTCTACTTTTGGTAGCTGGTTACACAAATACGACGGGGGCTATCCCTATGAATAGCTTGCGAAAGCAGCATATTTAATAATTTTCACGCCGGTAGATCAAGGGGCTTTTGTAAATTCCGAAGCTCGCCCGTACCGTCGGTCCCGCCCCAAACCACGGCAGGTTGGCTGCGGTGGCGGTCGATTGAGTTGCAGAAACACAGGTGTTACCGCCAGGCACCGCACTGGTGTTAAGGCTCAGACTGACGCTTCCTGCGTTTCCAGCCCCGGGGGCTGACAAAGAAAGTCCTGCGCCTGCCACGCGTCCCCCAACAAGGGTCATGTTTCCGGAAGGAGAAAGTTGGGTTTCGCAGGGATTGAGTTGATTGAGGTAATTGCCCATCACAATGCTGGAAGCCGGTATGACCGTGCAAATGTCGGCCGTATTGGTGCTGTAGTATCCGCCGACCGACCAGGTCTGCGCCTCCAGCGCAATGGGCAGCGCCAGCAGCTCGGAGCCATACACATTGGGCATGCGCAGCCGCCCGCTTCGAATTGACGTGCTGCCTTCGGCATAACCGCTGGAACTCACACCGTCAGCGTCTGTTGCACGAACCACAATGGTGGCCGGCACCGAAGGCGTGACGGCAAAAGAAAACGCGGGCCCACCCACCACTGTGGCCTGCCCCAGGAAGAACAGGCTGGCCGCCACGGCCGCGTTGGCCAGCGTACCGGCCGCGCCACTGGCAATCAGAGTGACGTTCTTGGCAAAAACGGGCGTAGGGTTCACGCCACTGCCATCGTAATTCTGGGTCACCACGCCACCGAGGTTGCGCGCCGTCACGGACGCCGTGAACGGTTGCCCCGAATAGGTGAAACCATCGGTGCAGGCCCCTTCACTGACCACCGTATCAAAGTGATGGGGAATAAAACGCCCCACAGCCCCCAGCGAGCCCGTGCTGCCGGTTGCGACAGCCAGCCCGGAACCCAGATAGTTGCCGCTCGCCAGTGCAGCGCGCAAATCAATGGTTCCGACCTCGCTCCAGCTCAGGGAGAGTGCCGCCGTCCCGCCCGCAAATGCTCCGATGCTGCTCGTCAGATTCCCGGCACTGCTGTTGGTCCCAGTGGGTTGGTATTTGGCGTGAAAGATGCTCACCCCCTCGGCAGGCGTCTCCTTGCCAAAGTTTGGCACGGCCACACCCGCGTTGTTGCGCGCGGTCACGTTGGCGCTGAAGGTCACACCCGCCTTGATGGGAGCCGCCGTGACACCGCCAAATGCAAACGAAGCCGGTCCCGCAACAAAAGGGTCGGTCCCGGTCATGGTGAGCCCACCGGACGCGTAGCTCGCATTCAAGACCATCCTGCCCACGTCCGCATACTGAACAGCCGCGCTGGCCACGCCAGTGGCATTGAAGGCCAGCGACACCGCCTGCCCCGTGGCATCGCAGGCAGCGGAGGCGCTATTGGCCGTATTGAGGGCCCGCCCCCCCACCCTAACAGGCAGCGTGCCCGTGGCCGGATTCGAATACGCGCAGGTGAAGGTCACACTCCTGCTGACGTTGGCAAACGCCGGGGTACACACCAGACTGTTGTCAGCCTTTTTAACCGCGCTGATCGCCACGGCCTGACTGACCTCGGATACATGGTTGGGCACATCAAACAGAAATCCCGAGTCGGCAAAATTCAAATTGGTGTCACAGGTAGTGCCAAAGGTGTAATCCTGTGGCACGCAGGTTGCGGCGCTGCCGGTCTTTTCGGTCAACCCGCCTGAATTGATATTGATGTTCAGCGATTCAATGAATGGATTGCTCAATCCGAACACTACGCTGGATTCATTGGCAAAGGTGTAAGTCCCATTGCCGCCACCGAGATCAATGACCGGATTGATGGTCGCCACGCCGGACCAGTTCCCATGCCCCGTGCTCGTTGCCATCTGCATGGTCGTGCCCGCCAGGGAAAACAGGTTGTGAGCTGCGTCATGCGCCTCGACCGTGACGTTGGCCACAATGCCGTTGCAACTGACCTGCTCGCCGCCATGAACGATATGAAAATGATCGAGTGTGGTGCAAACAGGTCGTGTCAGGCTCATGTCGGCGGCCGCCTGAGGTGCGCTGATCTCGTCCGAATAAACATAAACCTCGTCAATCGTTCCATTGGCACCATTGGGCGAGCCGTTGCTGGGGGTCACCCCCGCAGTTCGATTGTCGCCAATGCCAAGGGTGGCCAGTGAGGGCATGGCACCATTGGTGGTGCCTCGGGTGGGAGCCCCGTTTTGCAAGACGCCGTTGATGAAAATTCGCAAATCGGTCTGATTGGTGCCCACCCGCACATTCCAGGCTACGCCCACATGGACCCAGGTGGCGGCACCGAAACTTTGATTGAGGCTGTTAACGGTGACCGATGTGCCCGCGCTGTCGGTCACGACAAAGCGCAGGGCTCCCGTGCTGCGTTTGGACAAAAAGAAGGGTCGATTGGCCGCAGCGCTGGCGTCAAGCAGCATGGTATCGGCGGTGGTCCAGCTGTTGGTTGACCGGTACCAGAACGTGATTGAGCCTTGGTTGCCCGGAACGATGGGCGTGAGCACGGCATCGACCGTGTTGTTGGAGGTGTTGTTGGTGAATGTGCCGCCCCGGCACAGTTTTCCATTGGCCACATTGGCCGCCGACCCGACACGGCTGGCGTTGAGCAGATTGCCCGATGTGTCCTTGATTTCACCAGCTGCGCCGCTCCACGAACTCTCGTCAAAACGATACTCGGCAGCCTTGGTTTGCAACTGGTTGGCCGGATACCACAGGATCGCGGTGCCGTTGGTGGTATCGATGAACGTCTGGTTGCTCGAGTATTGGGTGTAATCACTCTGACTCAGTTGCACACCTACCGTGGCATTGCCACCATCACTCGATCCGGATGTGTACTGATACCTGAAATTACTGTTGATGCCGGGCGCACTCTCATAAAGTGCGACCTGGAAGTTGTACCGGGTGGTCGTGTTGTACAGCTTTACGTTGACCCACGAAATAACAAACCGGCGATTGGGTGTGGACCCAAGCGTCTCATACCTTACCGAGGCACCAGTCGTATTGTTGGCTGTTCCGGCCACGATGTCGGTCCAGTAGGGCAGCATGATATTCACCGGGGCCGAAGTCGCGCAGCCCGTATAGGTTGGCCCGGCGGGCGCCGGCAAAGCGACCGGGGACCAGTCCCGGTGAAACCCGGATACATCTGGCGGAAATGAAAGCACTCCGTTGGAGTTCACCCGGACGCTGGAGTAGACGATTCCGCCGAAAGTAAATGAGAAACCAGCGGGAAAGGCAACATCCGACCAGTCATCGTCACCGTTGGTGTATTGGGTACAAGCGGGCGATGCGTTCGTGGTGTGCCACAAAACCGGCGCCGCACCGCCCGATGGCGTGTCATAGGCAAACACATCATTGCGGTAAGCGTAGGTCTGCGCCTGCACCTGCGCCGACTGACCCAGAAGTACGACGACGGTCAGAAAAATTAGTACCCAACGTCCCGCCGCCCGTGGCCACCACGGGATGTGCGCGTCGATTGCGAAATCAGTGCTGGCCATCAACCTCCTCCGTATTCAACCCACGCTGACAAACTTCGTTCAATATAGCTCACACCGCCCACGGCTGCACCTGCCCGGGCCGTCGATTGCACACGAAACAGGGTGCGCGTCACGCCAGCCTCGGAAAACGTGAGCGGTGTGCAGACAATCGTCAGAGCGAATCCTTCCACCGTCGCGGGCGGCGCGCCCACCGGACAGGTTGCCAGTGGCAGTGTGGCAGGCGGCACCGGCGCGGTAGCCTTGACACCCGCGATACCCCACTCCAGCCCGGCTCGCGCAGCCCAATAAGCCCGCGAGCCCTGAACGTCCTGTGCCGAGGTGAGCTGCTGGGTGTTGGAGAACGTCACCATGAACGCCCCCAAAGCAGCCAGCACCACCACCAGGAAAATGGCAGCGACGGCGGCAAACCCTTTTTGTGCGTGCACCAGGCGTTTCATGGCGTGTTATTCACATGGACTTCGTGATACAGGCTCACGCTCTCGCCCGTGCCCTCGGTCAGGGAAATGCTCAACTGCACCAGCGCATTGCGCTGCAGGTCAGAGTCGTTATAAACAAAATTGCAGGCGCCAACACCTGTGGCCAGCACCGGGCCCGAGCTTGGACAGGCGCTGGCAAATGTGGTGCTGGCCGTGCGGTAGAGCCTGCCCGCACTGCACACATAGGCCACCACCTTCTCATCCTTGGGGATCACCTGAAAACGATTGCTGCCCGAAGCCAGGGGGAATAGCTTGCTGTCAATGGCAATGGTGGTTTCAGCGCCATCCACCGGGGCGGCGGACACACGCGAGGTGTTGTCCTGGTTGTACGCGTTGGCGCCGACGATGCCCAGGTTGTACACCGCAATCACATCGTCTTGCACTATCCGCTGGGTCACGGGCAGCGCATTGTTGCTGCCAAGCATGTTAAAGGTGGTATCTGCGGCCACGAAATTGAGACTGGTGCCATCCCCCGCGACCAGTTCGTCGGTTCGGTAGCGGCCACCGGTTTTGGTAGGAATGAATTCCAGGCATTGGTTGCTGGGCGTGCGAATGCTGTTGGGCAGGGCGGCGCGGATGTCACGCGCCATGCGCCGCACAGTGGTGTCTGCAACATCGCTCAAGGCAGCCCGGCGGGCGCTGGCAAAGTAGGCGTCGATAGGGCTTTTCATGAACACCGAGACAATGGCGCCGATCACTCCCATGATGACGATGACCATCACCAGTTCAACCAGCGTGAATCCGCGTTGAGAGGCGCTTGTCGTCATGGCTAGTAATTGGTTCGGTAACCGGTCATGCTGATGGAATCACCACCCCGGGTCACGGTCACCGTTATTTTTTTGGCGGCAATGCCCAGTGTGGCCGCATCATCAACCACCGCGATGCCGATTACGTAAGAAGCCAGGCTGGCCGGCAGGTCAGTGAACAGCGCATTGCTCTTGCCGTTGTAGTCGGCCACGTCGTCCATGGTGGCGCGGGTGGTTTCGCCCGAGACGCCGTCGGGGTCCGCATAGGCCTTGAGCAAGATTTCCTCCAGAATCGAATCGGCCAGCGCCACGGCCTGCTTGCGCACCATGGGATCGGCGCTGGACTTGACCACGGTGTTCATCACCGAAAGTATGCCCGCCAGCCCCGCACCCACCACCACGATGAAGATGATCAGCTCAATGAGCGTAAAACCACTCTGGCCAGGCTTATTCATGGACATAACCCGTCGCCGCTTCCACCGCAATCGAATTTGCAGCATTGCTGACCTGAATGGTTTGCCT
Organism: uncultured beta proteobacterium; assembly: GCA_963784775.1. GTDB lineage: Bacteria > Pseudomonadota > Gammaproteobacteria > Burkholderiales > Burkholderiaceae_C > Rhodoferax. The sequence continues at coordinate 289,099 of CAWAST010000010.1, forward strand.
GGCCATCAAGGCCCCGGCCCCGGTAATGGGCTGCCCGAGTCCATCAAAATTAAAATTGGTGGGTGTAACGCCAAAGCTCACCCCTGCCTTGGCGTTCAACGTCGCAGGGCTCTCGCCCCTGGGGCCAATGAGGGTGCCCGCTGCAGCGCAATTGAACGTTGCCGCCGCCGAGGCAATGCCCAGTGTCACGGACGAGGCCCCAAAGCTCACGCACACGGTGCGCCGCTGGGCAATCGCCGTCTTGTGGGCGTAACGCAGGTAAGCCAGAGTTTCGTCATGAAAACCGCGGGCGTAAAAATCGTTGCTGTTGAAAATGCGTGGTGCGGCGAAAACGGCCAGCACGCCGAGCATCACGATGACCATGACCAGCTCGATGAGGGTGAAGCCGCGCTGATGCCTGCCAGAACCCGGTAACCCCAGCTTTTGAGTACATTTTCGGTGATGAGCCATCATCGTTGTTGGATCTTTTACGCTACCAATTTTCTAGCAATATATGAAATATCCACAAGGGATAGAGACAGTTTTTACATAAATTTCCTTGGAATCGACCTGTTCGTGTCAACGGCAAATACCAGTCTCAAAATAAAAACGCGAGGGCTCCAAGAAGAAACCCTCGCGTATGGTGAATTTTCAGCCCACCGTCCAGATCAATGGCCCAACTGGCATCGAACGGCGGTCACCAATTCTGAAAAATACACACTGCCCGGATCAATCAAATACCGATTGCTGTAAACGTCGCGGTCAGCACTGGCGTGGAAACTGTACTCACCGTGCAGGACACAGAGGTCCCGGCAGCAACAGCTGCAGGGGTGATGCTGTAATCTGCGGGGAGCGCGCCGCCTTGCATAGCCGTGGCAACGTCAGAGCAGTTCGCCACCGCATTGCCATTCGTACTCTTGGCGCTGCGCGCTGCGTAATTGATCGCCGCGGCTGAGCTCAACGCGCCAGCGACGCCGTCGAGCGCAGCTTGGCGGGCGTCGCCCTTCAAATCAACGAACTTCGGAATCGCGATCGCCGCCAGCACACCCAGAATCACGATCACCATCACCAGCTCAATCAAAGTAAAGCCGCGTTGCACTTGTTTCATATGTTCCACCTTGTAAAAATTTCTAAATTGATGGTCTGAAAATCAATCCAGACCCGCCAACACACCAACAACCTACTCTCGCTTAAATTTTATGGCATAGATATCAAACTGTGCTTGAAGTTTGCATGCTAACCCTATGAGCCAACTCAACAAATAGGCGCGAATAGTCCCACATTTTCACCCTTGCACATCAATCCATCCGCTGGCCCTGCCAGAGATAAGGCTCCTGGGCTGTCAATTGCAAAGGCCCCGGTGCCCCGCTCACCCGGTACCAGGCTGCGAGGCCGCCACTCGGGCTGTCCAGCCATTGGGCATCGAGCGGCACGTAGCCTACGCAGATGCAAACCGGGTCGTACACCCAGCTTCCTGTGGGCACTGACGCGACCTGGCTGGCCGCCTTTTCACCGCGATAGTTTGCCGGATGATGCTCCAGCAACATGAAGGGGTTTTGTTGCTTGATTGCAACAACTGAGTCTTCACCGGACGCTTGTTTGCGCAAATGTTCAAAAACAAAGGCCGTGCGCAGGGCACCCAGAGTGGATTTGACCGCCGCCAGTTCGGCTTGCCCCTGCACCACCCGCGTCTTGTGCGCAAACACCAGCACCAGCACCACAATGACCCCGGCAAGGATCACCCACTCCACCATGCGGCGGGTCAAAAAGGGCACGGGTGCGTTGCCCCGCTGCATGGCCACCGCTAACCGCCGCCCTTGCCCATGGCGGCCTGACCCATGTTCCACAGCGGCAAAAAGACACCCAGCGCCAGCAGCAGCACCAGCACAGCAATAACCGCGAGCAAGATTGGCTCGATGGCGGCCGAAAGGCCCTTGATGTTGTAGTCGGTCTCGCGCTCGTACATGTCGGCGATTTCAAACAGCAGCGAATCGAGTTCGCCGGTTTCTTCGCCGACCGCAATCATCTGCAGCACCACCGGGGTGAATACGCCGGTGGCCGCAGCGCAGCGCGAAATGCTCTCGCCGCGCTCGATGCCATCGCGCATCTGCTCAATGCGACTGCCGATGAAGGCGTTGTCCACGGTCTGCGCCACCACGGTCAAAGCCTGCACGAGCGGCACACCGCTCTGGCTGGACAGCGCGAAACTGCGGGCAAAACGAGCCAAGGTGGCTTTGAGAACAATATCGCCCACGATGGGCAGTTTGATCTTGCGTGCGTCCCACCGGTAGCGCCCTTCGGGGGTGCGAAGATAAGCCCGCAGCAACGCCGCAGCCCCCACAACGCCAGCCAACAGCACAGGCCACCAGGTCAGCATCCATGCAGAGAACCCCAGAAGTCCCCGGGTGATCAAGGGCAACTCGGCATTGAACCCGGCAAACACTTTGGCAAACACCGGAATCACGAAGATATTGAGAATCACAATGGCCACGGCCATGGCGATCATCACAAAGATGGGATAGCGCATGGCCTGTTTGATGCGTTCGCGCACGTCGCGCTCGAACTCCAGGTGCTCGTTCAGCCGCAAGAACACCTCGGTGAGTCGGCCCGTCATCTCGCCAACCCGGATCATCGAAATATAAAACGCCCCAAACACCTCGGAATGGCGCGCCATGGCCACCGACAGTTCGCGCCCCTGGTCCAGGCTGGAGCGAATGTCTTTGAGCATATCGACCATCGCCGGCTTGGTGGCCGAGGCCTGCAGCCCGCTGAAAGCCCGCAGAATCGGAACGCCCGCCTTGTTGAGCGTGTACATCTGCCGGGAAAACACCAGAACGTCTTCCACCACCAGGGGCTTGCGGTTCAAACGCGTCAGCCAGCTATCTGGGCGTGCCTCCGATGGAGCCGCCGCCAGCGCAATGTGAATGGGTGCCACGCCGATGGCCATCAGCTGATCGGCCACACCGCCCTCGCTCAGAGCCTCAAGCTGGCCCTGAACCGGTTCGCCTCGGGCATTGCGCCCACGCCACGCATAGACGGCCATGCGGGCTACTCCTGTTCGTCCATATCGGAACAGGTGCGCATGGCCTCGGCCAGCGAGGTCCGGCCCTGACGCACCAACTCCAGCGCATGGTGAGCCAGCGTATGGCCCTTCATGCGCTCACGCGCGGCGGCCATGAAGGCGGCCGGGTCCGCGCGGGAGGCGGCCTGGGTCAACGCCGCATCCATCTCAAGCAATTCGTAGATCCCCATGCGACCCGAAAATCCAGTGCCGTTGCAGGCCGAGCAACCCAGCCCCCGCTTGGGCGCGACCGCCTCCCCAGCATCAAGAAGCCCGGTCAGCCACGCCCGTTCCTGTCCGCTGGGCTCCTGGGCCTGGACGCACTCGGCGCAGTTGATCCGTATCAGGCGTTGAGCAATGACCGCCTGCAAGGAAGTGGCGACCATGAAAGACGGCACGCCCATGTCCAGCAGCCGAAACGGCGTGCTGATGGCATCGCGTGTATGCAGTGTGGAGAGTACCAGATGCCCGGTAATGGCGGCGCGCAGCCCGATCTCGGCGGTCTCCGCGTCGCGCATCTCACCCACCAGAATCACATCGGGGTCCTGCCGCAGTGTGGAGCGCAGGACCTTGGCAAAGGTGAGGTCGATCTTGTCGTTGACTTGCACCTGGGAAATACCGGCCAGGCGGTACTCGACCGGGTCTTCGACAGTGATGACCTTGAGCTCGTTGACGTTGAGCTCGGCCAGGGCAGCGTACAAAGTGGTGGTCTTGCCCGACCCGGTAGGGCCCGTGACCAAAATCATGCCTGCGCTGCGTCCCAGAATCTCGCGAAAGCGCTTGAGCATGGCCGCAGGCATGCCAATGGCATCGAGCCGCTTCATGCTAGCGCCCTGCTTGAGCAGGCGCATCACCGCAGACTCACCATACGTGGTGGGCAACGTGGACAGGCGCACATCGATCACGTGCTCTTTGAGTCGAACACTGAAGCGCCCGTCCTGGGGTAATCGCTTTTCTGAAATATCGAGGCCCGCCATCAGCTTGAGGCGCTGGGCAAGTGCGCCCCCGATGCGCTTGTCGGCCTGCGTCTGCGTTTGCAGGACCCCATCGACGCGAAGCCGGATTTGTAGTCCTGCCTCTTGGGGCTCAATGTGCACGTCTGAAGCACCTACCTGCACAGCGTCTTCAAACAGGGATTGCAACAGGCGCACCACGGGTGCACCCTCAATGCCCACTGACGCCGAAAGTTCACCAAAATCGACCGCTTCGCCCAAGTCCTTTTCAAGTGCCCTCGCCAGGCCACTGATCTCCTCGGTGCGACGGTACAGGCGGTCAAAGGCCAGTGCCAACTGACTCTCGGGCACCGCCGCCACCGCGATGGTGCGCTTGAGCAGACGACTGAGTTCATCGAAGGCGAACAGATCAAGCGGGTCACCCATGGCCACGAGCAGTGTGTCCCCACGGTCTTCAAGCGCCAGCGCCCGAAAACGCCTCGCCGCAGACTCCGGCAGCAGCTTGACCACGTCAGCCCGGAAAGGAAAGGTCTTGAGGTTGACGAAGGGCACTCTCAACTGTCGCGCCAGGCCATTGGCCAACAGCTCTTCAGTGATGATGCCGGTCTCGATGAGCAGGCGGCCCACCTTCTTGCCGGTCTGGCGCTGCAAGGCCAGGGCCTGTTGCAGTTGCTCCTGGGAAATCAGGCGCTGCTGCACGAGCACATCGCCGAGCCGGAGTTTTTCAGGCCGCCCCTGTGCGGAGGCAGGGCCAGCTGGCGGGGGTACGGCGGCGGTTGACATGGGGATGAGCCACTCCTTGAGCTAATACAGTTACAAAAATAATAGCACGCTGCGCAGATCCGACGGGGGATAAAGATCAATTTCCTTGTGAACCCGGCGCAGAACAAGCCCTGCCAGGTCAGGTTCGCTTCCTGCCGGTCACCCGGCAACCCCATCACGCATGGAATAAATCCACGCCATTACAATGAAGCCACTATCATAAAAACCACCAGTCGGGCAACAGACATGAAATTATGACGCTCAACACGGGGCTCATGTTCAACTGCCCAAGGGACATCCGGAAAACCTCTTGTCAATGACCGTCAATTCACCACGCATATCTTCACCCGTACCGCAGCATATCGCCATCATCATGGATGGAAACCGGCGCTGGGCGAAACAACGTGGACTGCCGGTTTCTCTGGGTCACGCCGCTGGCGCGCGCCGCGTACGCCGCATTGTGCAGGCCTGCGCCGAGCGCGGGGTGAAGTTTGTCACCCTGTTTGCCTTTAGCACCGAAAACTGGCAACGCCCCCAAGACGAGGTCTCCAGCCTGATGTGGTTGCTCGGGCTCTACCTGCGCAAGGAAGTCAAGGGCATGAATGCCAAGGGCGTGCGTTTGAGGGTGATGGGTGACACATCCGGGTTTGACACCCGTATCCAGGCCCTGATTCGGACCGCCGAGGCCGACACGGCTCACAACACCACCATCACGCTCACTGTGGCGGCCAACTATGGCGGGCGCAGAGATATTGTGCAGGCGGTCAAGGCGTGGCAGGCGGCGCATCCCGGCGAGCCGGTGGGTGCACTGACCGAGGAAGGTTTGGACGCCCATCTCGGCCTGCCCTATGCACCCGACCCCGAGTTGCTCATCCGCACCGGTGGGGAATCGCGGGTCAGCAACTTCATGCTGTGGCAACTGGCCTACACCGAAATGTTCTTCACCGAGGTACTCTGGCCCGCCTTTTCGGCTGACGTGCTCGACCAGGCCATCGCCTGGTACGGCCAGCGCGACCGGAGGTTTGGGGGGGAGAGCAGGATTGCGGGTGCTACCTAGATTTATGGCGGGGCGATTTTTGCTTCGGCGTGCATGTAGATTTTAAAGAAGCGGGAGCTAAATAATTCATGGAAACAATTCCAGAAGAAGACGAAGTCAGTCTGTTGGATCTGTTGCTTGTGGTGGCGCAAAACCTCAGGCTGTTGATCTTGGGACCGATCTTGGTGGGTTCGTTGGCTTTGGGTGTTGGCTATGTCCTGCCGCAAAGCTTTACCAGCGCTGCCATACTGGCGCTGCCAACAACGACCACGACCACGCCAGCCCAAGCCGCAACCATGATGGTCTCACCCATCGTGCTCGACCCGGTCATTGAGAGCCTCCAGTTGTCAGGAGATGAAACCCTGGAGGTGGCCCGCGTGAAGCTTGCAAAGGATATCAAAGCCTCTGTCGGCAAAGATACGTTGTTGCGCCTGAAGGTTAGGGCCAACTCCCCCGTTCAGGCTCAGGCCATAGCCAATGCCGTGATTACCAACTGGCTCAAAACCACCTTGCCAGGCGCTCAAGACCGCACCGACCTCGAAACGCGACTGTTGTATGCCAAGTCCGCGCTCGCATCCGTGACCAGCCTGCTGGATCGATTGTCAAAAGAAGGAACTGCCGCCCTTGGCAAGCCACTTACCCGTGGCGAGGCGGGGGCCAGCCTCGTGGCAGTAGGCGAACTGCAAGCGCGCTACCTCAATGACGTGATTAACATCCCACGTGCGCTTCAGGGCTTATCAGCTGACGTAGTTAAGCAGCCGCCCACCTTGCCAACCGACCCATCGGCTCCCGAAAAAGGCTTGGTCGCCTTGCTGGCTGCGCTCGGCAGTGGTTTTGTATTACTGTTATGGGTATTCATGCGACAGGCATGGCGGAATGCGGCACTGGATCCGGAAGGGGCGCAAAAAGTGGCCCGATTGAGAGCTGCAATGGGATTCGGAAGCGGATCAATGAGTTCATCGAGCTAAAGGTTCGTCGCATGAACTCGCAAATAAAAACTACGTTCACCGGACACTAGGAGTCTGGGCGGCGGAAGGATTTGAAAATGGCACTGCTAATTTTGACCTTTCAGAACGGCGTTGGTTGCATTATCTCGACCTTGGCAAGGGGTCAAACACCCCCAGGAATGTCATTTTTGGGATGTGTTTTCTTCTGCCGCCCAGACTCCTAGTGCTAAGTCATGAAAACTAAAAAAGTTGCCATCGTTCAGTCCAACTACATCCCGTGGAAGGGCTACTTCGACATGATCGCCGCCGTAGATGAGTTCATTCTCTACGACGACATGCAATACACCCGTCGTGACTGGCGTAACCGTAACCAGATCAAGACGCCACAGGGGGTGCAATGGCTGACGGTTCCGGTCCAAGTCAAGGGCAAGTATCATCAAAAAATCAGGGATACTGAGATTGACGGAGCAGGCTGGGCGTTGGCCCATTGGCAGGCGCTGGCTCAGAACTATCGCCGCGCGCCACACTTTGGCGAGGTCGCTGCATGGCTTGAGCCGCTGCATCTCGCCGAGTCCTACACACATCTGTCCCAGTTAAATCGACGGTTCATTGAGTCAGTGTGCGATTACTTGGGAACCAAGACGATCATCAGTAATTCATGGGACTACACACTGCTTGATGGAAAGACTGAGCGTTTGACCGACCTATGTGCCCAGGCAGGCGCTACGGAATACATCTCCGGCCCCTCCGCCAAGGATTACATCGAGGAGAACGTATTCAGTGAGGCAGGCATCAAGCTGACTTGGTTTGATTACTCCGGATACCCCGAATACCCACAACTCTGGGGTGAATTCGCCCATGGGGTCACCATCCTCGATTTGCTGTTCAATTGCGGAAAAGACGCGCCTTGCTACATGAGGTATGCACGCTGATGATGCTCTCCATTGTTGCAACACTTTACCAATCGGCGGCTTATATTGCCGAGTTTCATCAGCGGGCAAGCGCTGCTGCCAAACAACTCGTCGGTGAAGATTACGAAATCGTTCTAGTTAACGACGGGTCGCCGGACAACAGCCTTGACCTTGCCGTCCAACTCACCGAGAGCGACAGCCACGTTGTCGTTGTTGATCTCTCCCGTAACTTCGGCCATCACAAGGCAATGATGACTGGACTTGCCCAAGCCAAGGGTGATCGAGTATTTCTGATTGACAGCGACTTGGAAGAAGAGCCTGAGTGCTTGATTTCCTTTGCTAAGCAAATGCATAGCAACGCGTGCGATGTGGTTTACGGGGTCCAAGAACAGCGCAAGGGCGGCTGGTTCGAACGCTGGAGCGGCGAGTGGTTTTACCGCTTTTTCAAATTACTCACAGGTTTGGATTTGCCGGAAAACGTCGTCACGGCACGATTCATGAGCCGACGTTACGTCGATGCGTTATTGCGCCACGAGGAAAGAGAAGTCTTCATGGCAGGCCTGTGGCACATCACTGGCTTTGATCAATTTCCGCAGATTGTAATAAAGCACAGGACCAGCGAAACAACCTACACCTTTCGCAAAAAAATGTCCCTGCTCGTCAATTCGGTGACCTCTTTCAGTAATGCACCTTTGGTGGGCATCTTCTATATCGGCGTATCGATCTCACTGGTTGCGGTTGTTTATATCGGTTACTTGGCAATTCAATGGATGTTCCTTGCTAAGCCCTTAAGTGGCTGGACTTCAGTGATGGCTTCTATCTGGTTGCTGGGTGGGATGGTCATATCTTTCATTGGCGTGGTTGGCATTTACCTCTCGAAAATATTCTCTGAAACCAAGCAACGCCCCTACACCATCGTGAGGCAGATTTATGCTAAACAACAAAACTGACCTACTGATCGAGGTTGCAGAGTACTACACAACCAAACTTGCAGAGCATGGGGAAACGCCTCGTGGCGTTGATTGGAATGGTGAAGAAGGTCAAACACTGCGTTTCGAGCAACTATGCAAAATTGTCGATACAGCAAATCATTTTTCAATCAATGACTTGGGGTGCGGCTATGGTGCGCTCTATGACTTTCTTTCAAACAAAAACGAGGGGTTCTCTTATTTGGGCGTCGATGTTTCCGACGGCATGATTAGGGCTGCCGAGCAGCGCTATAAAGACCAACCTCAGGCATGCTTCGTGCGTTCCAGCGAGCCTGATCAAGTTGCTGATTTCGGAGTAGCGAGCGGCATTTTTAATGTCCGCATGGGCAGATCTGATGACGAATGGCGATCTTATCTCGAAGCCACACTGGATGTACTTGACCGAACCAGCCGTGTTGGTTTCGCCTTCAACTGCCTGACGTCCTATTCTGATAAAGACAAGATGCGCGACTATCTTTATTACGCTGACCCTTGTGTGCTGTTTGATCTCTGCAAACGCCGTTATTCGCGCAACGTGGCTCTTCTCCACGATTACGGTCTATATGAGTTCACGATCCTAGTAAGGAAGCATTCATGAAAAAATCGCTAGTAATATTTGGTACTGCTGATATCGCTCAACTTGCACACTTCTATTTCAGCACGGACTCAGAATATGAAGCGGTCGCATTTACGGTTGATGCCGCCTATCGAACGGAAACAACTTTTTGCGACCTACCGGTAATTGCTTTTGAGGAAATTTCTAAATACTACGCGCCAGAGCAATGTGAGATTTTTGTTGCCCTCAGCTATTCCAAACTCAATGCAGTTCGGAAGGAGAAATATTTAGCAGCCAAGGCATTGGGTTACCGAATGGCCAGCTTCATTAGTTCCCATGCAACAGTTCTGAATGAAGGCCGCATCGGCGAGAACTGTTTCATTTTTGAAGACAACACAATTCAACCATTCGTCACCATTGGCAACAACGTCACACTGTGGAGCGGCAATCACATTGGGCACCACTCCACCATCAACGATCACAGTTTCATTGCCTCCCATGTGGTGGTTTCAGGAGGCGTGAAAATTGGTGAGCAGTGCTTTATAGGGGTAAACGCAACACTACGCGACCATATCAAGATCGGTGATAGGTGTGTCATTGGCGCTGGCGCCTTGCTGCTTGCGGATGCGGAGCCTGAGGGGGTTTATATCGGCACTGCCACAGAGCGCGCTAAAGTACCTAGCACCAGGCTAAGGGGGATATGAGTTTCAAGTGGAAAAAACTCGGTCTGCTGTATTGCCCTTCTGGAACTGGCCGACACCCCAAGCTCTTGTCACACGCTGCAAATCCGTTGCCGGTGTTAATTGTTGGAGACGTCTATCGTATTTTTTTTAGCGGCAGGGATGCTAATAACCGATCTTCGGTAGGTGCAGTCGATATCGATGTCGTTAAACGTAAAGTCATTCAAGAGCATAGCCAGCCTTTTTTTGAGAATGGACCGGAAGGCAGTTTTTTTGCCGATGGCGTGAGCATTGGTAACTGCTACGAAGTTAATGGTACGCGGTACATGCTGTTTATGGGATGGCAGACGCCGCAAGGTGGACACTGGCGGGGCGACGTGGGGCGACTGATTGTGAAGCCTGATTTGACCCTGGAGTTAGATGGCGACATGCCCTTTATGGCTTTAGACGAGGTCGATCCGATTAGCCTTTCCTATCCATGGGTGCTTGAAAACGATGGGGGTGGATTCAGTATGTGGTATGGCTCAACGACAACATGGGATGCTGGCAATGGTGAGATGTTTCATGTCCTCAACTTCGCGTCATCTGTTGATGGGCATCACTTGGACTCCGTGAAGGCTTAGCTGTTCCCTATGAACTTGGTACAGCTCAAGCTTTTTCAAGACCTACTGTGGCACGTGATTCCCAAGGTGAATATGAGATGTGGTTTTCCTATCGTAGTGGCGCGGGGGAGAAATATCGCATCGGTCACGCCGTGAGCAAAGATGGGAAGGCATGGAAGTTAGCGTTAAAGGAAGTTGGAATTGATGTTTCGGCTGATGGCTGGGATTCAGGAATGATCGAATACCCATTCGTTTTCGACCATAAAGGCCAACGCTACATGCTGTACAACGGCAACGGATATGGCAAGACGGGTTTCGGTCTGGCGGTCTTGGTCACATGAGTAATTTGCCTGTGGCCGAGAAATCCAAAGGTTCATTTAAACAGTTAACCCGCTATGCCTTCGTCGGTATTGTGAGCAACTTGGCTGGGTATCTGGTTTATTTGTTGGTCACCTATCTTGGGGCGACGCCTAAGATAACCATGACCCTTCTGTATGGGGTGGGCGCCACAATTGGGTATATTGGGAACCGCAACTTTACTTTTTCGCATAAAGGAAGCTTGCTTGGTTCAAGTGTTCGCTACTTTATAGCTCACTTTTTTGGGTATTTTATTAACCTCGTTATCCTAATTATTTTCGTTGATCACTTTATGTACCCGCACCAATGGGTTCAGGCTGTTGCAATCTTCGTTGTGGCTGGCTTTCTCTTCATTGCATTTAAGTTTTTCGTTTTCACGAATCTGAATGTATTAAACGTGGACAGGTTATGAGACGTTGTCTTTCTTGTTATGAACGCTATGCGTCTTCAATTCGAAACTGTCCGAGCTGTGGTTTCGTCCCCGCCCTTGTTGATGGTTTTGATTCCTATGCCCCTGACTTTGCTCACGAAGGTGGTGGGTTTAAGTCAAATTATTTTTCGGAGCTTGCTCGTTTGGAGGTGGCTAATTTTTGGTTCGTATCCAGAAATAAGTTGATTATGTGGGCCCTTCAAAACTTTTGCCCGAATTTTCAATCTTTTCTTGAAATAGGTTGTGGTACCGGTTATGTCTTGTCCGGCATATCGAAAAAATTTCCACGTTCAACGTTATTTGGCAGCGAAATTTTCATAGCAGGTCTAGGTTTTGCCGCCGCACGCTTGCCCTCCGCCAAGTTTTTGCAGATAGATGCCAAGAACCTTCCTTTCGAGAACGAATTTGACGTGATTGGCGCATTCGACGTTTTAGAGCACATTAAGGAAGATGAGAAAGTACTCACGCAGATGTGTATGGCTCTAAAACCAGAAGGATTGATGTTGCTTACTGTTCCCCAACATGCATGGCTGTGGAGCCCCATAGATGAATATGCGTGCCATGAGAGACGCTATGCAGCTCCAGATCTCCACCAAAAAATCGAGGCAGCAGGATTTCGCGTGATCAGAAGCACGTCTTTCGTAACAACACTTCTGCCTGCCATGATGATTTCCAGATTTCTTCAGAAGAAAGTAACTGATAAAAAATTTGATGCCACAGCAGAACTAAAAATATCACCGTGGCTAAACTCATTGTTTTCCCGAATTCTTATTGCCGAACTGGCACTTATTAAGTGGGGGTTTAATCTTCCATTAGGCGGATCGAGGCTTGTTGTTGCTAGGAAGATTTGAAAGAGTAAGAAGAATATGAAAGAACAACGTATCCCATTTAACTGGCCACATATGACGGGCAAGGAGCTGTATTACATCGCCGAGGCCCACTTCAATGGTCGCTTGGCTGGCGATGGCCCCTTCACCAAGCGGTGTCATAGTTGGCTTGAGGAACGCACGGGCTGCAGCAATGCCTTGCTGACCCATTCCTGCACGGCCGCATTGGAAATGGCGGCCTTGTTGCTAGACATCCGGCCAGGGGATGAGATCATCATGCCCTCTTACACTTTTGTCTCTACTGCTAATGCATTTGTGTTGAGGGGCGGCATCCCGGTATTCGTGGACATTCGGGCGGACACACTTAACCTTGATGAAAAATTGATCGAGGCTGCCATTACGCCGCGCACACGGGCGATTGCCCCAGTCCATTACGCCGGCGTGGCCTGTGAAATGGACACCATCATGTCTATTGCCCGGCGACATGGGCTGAAAGTAGTGGAAGACGCCGCTCAAGGTGTGATGGCCAGTTATAAAGGACGCGCATTGGGAGGTATCGGTAACCTTGGTGCCTATAGTTTCCACGAAACAAAGAATGTGATCTCAGGCGAAGGCGGGGCGTTGCTGGTCAATGATCCTGAGCTTGCCTTGCGAGCCGAAATCATCCGGGAAAAAGGCACTGATCGCAGCCGTTTCTTCCGTGGCGAAGTGGACAAATACACTTGGCAGGAGGTGGGGTCATCCTTTCTCCCGGGAGAGCTCATCGCTGCCTTCCTGTGGGCACAACTCGAAGAGGCGCAAGCCATTACGGCAAAGCGCCTAGATAGCTGGGAACGCTACCATGCTGCACTAGGTTCCCTTGAAGCCAAGGGCGTATTGCGTCGGCCCGTAATCCCCGAGGACTGCCAACATAACGCGCATATGTACTACGTTCTGCTTGCGCCAGAGATAGACCGTCAGGCCGTGTTGATCGAACTGAAGCGCAACGAGATTAACTCTGTGTTTCATTATGTACCACTGCACTCTTCCCCCGCTGGGCAGCGCTACGGGCGGATGCATGGGGTGATGGATGTGACTAACAGGCAGTCTGAATGCCTGGTGAGGTTGCCGCTGTGGGTCGGCTTGTCCGAAGCGCAACAAGCCAAAGTCATCAAGGTCCTGACCCAAGCCGTCAATTCATGCTTGGGGTAAAGAAATTTCAAATGCTAATGGTTCTATTTTTACGCGTTGATGGGGAATTAGATGGTGGGTAAGAATATTACGCGGTTTGACCATCTAATGCCGTGGATCATCCTTGGGCTGGTAGTGTTGGTCTTATGTTTTGGGCTGCTGGTACCGATATATTCGGATGAAATCGCCATTCACATGTCAAGGGCCAGGTTCTTTTTAGAAGGAGGCCAACTCGTCACTTTATTGCCGCAGTGTGACACTTCACCCACAATACAGGTGCCCCTGACTTGGTACCCTGCCGCAATACTCTATGGTTTCGGGTATGCCCTTCCGGGAGGTTTTGGACTGCGCCTAACCGGAATCGCCCTGGGATTAAACTACCTTTCTCTCCTGTGGTTTTGGGTTGGCAAATTATTCCAGGATGAAAAGTGGAAAAATATTTTCAGGGCGTTAATCATTGCAATTAATGGTCTTGGTGTATTGCCGCTGATTCTGATTTTGACCCGATCCGAGCAAATCCTTGTACTTTCGATGCTTCTGTTTTGCTTGTTCTCAATATTCTGGTGCATCACTAAAACCGACGGCAAACGTTTGAAGACGCTGAAAGTATTGACATTCCTGTTGTTGATTTCAACTTTTTATTACACTCACCCAAAGTCACTTTTCTTCTCGCCATTCGTCCTGATTGCAGCGTTCTATATATTCAGGAAAGAGAATTTATACGCCAAGGCAGCTATTTTATCAGCTATTGTATTTGCAGCTTATCAGGCCCTGCAACAAGCCAAGAGTCTTGATTGTCCAAGTGCTCCAATAATTTCAAAAACCTTGTCCCGGGTGACTATCGATTTCCAATTGCTGTCAACCAACGCTTTGAAGTTTTTTGAAATAGGTGGAGATAATATCTCACGATCATTGGACGCAGTGGTTGGGAGGCTATTGTTTGCGTCGTCATATCAATCCGCTTGGCTGCCTGGCCTGGAGGCACCTGGACTTGCAGACGGAGTTCTATTCCTGAACTTTGCAATCGAAAAAAGCTTGATTTTGGGTGTCGCCTGTTTGTTGCTGATGTTACTATTTCAGTTTGCCCGACAGTTAGTTCGTCGACAGATAAGTCGAGAAATTGCATTGGCCGTCGGTCTGCTTGGCGGGTTGTTGGTTCATGGTTTTGTCTACAACGCTAATTCCTGGCACTTTTACACACCAGGTTTAATAATTCCCATATTTACAATAATGTTTTTACTCGTGGTACCGAGTGGTTTGACGTACAAGAAGTTTGATGAACGCATCTGGTGCTATGTTTCGTGCTATTGCGTAGCGTTGTCATTGGCTAGTATCGTGTGTTTAACTCTTCTTGTTTTTCCGCCTCTTTTAAAAGCGGCACAAGAAAACGAATATATGATTTCCGGGCAACCATTGTCAACGTCAATCTTTCTAGATAAAAATCAAAAAACTGATTTACTGACGTTAGCGAGCAGTTGCAACATCAGTGCGGACAGTAGCAGGCGTCTTGTTCTTGATGGCACGGCCTATTTCCAATTCAAAAATCAGAGGGAGCCAATTAATGTTCTCTATATTTCCGAGTTCGGATTTGGTGCTGATATTGCAAATAGAACCAAGGCATTTCTGAATAAAATTGATAGTGATGGCCTGATTTCCAGGTGTGACTATTTGCCTGAGGCGTTGAAGGGAGATGCCATAAAAATGGGTGATATGTGTTGCGTATCAAAACTCCAATGGCAAAAATAAGCCATGGGTTTTTGATGTTGTTGTCAATTGGCGAGGTTGCTGGTCAAATTCCAGATTTGAAATGTCTCTAGTCAAGTCCTCCCTGTACATCGCTTTCTCTGGTGCGTGCACTCAATGGGCTGGTGGTGTTGAAGATTCTGGCTATGCATACCAATCCAGCCGAGTTCTGGTCAGCTTTCGCAGATTATGGGAGTTATTGCCTTTTCCGGGGATGCTCGCCGCGGGTGGCATAGGCAACGGCCTTACAAGGCAACTGGCGGCGAACCTGAACGCAGCAGGTCAGTATCGATGGCTGGGGGCGGCATTCAAGATTTATACGGTTACATCAGCCGCCATTGCCATCTTCTTGATTGTGGCTTCTGGCCACCTGGCAGGATGGCTGGTCGCTGATGCGGGATATGCGCTTGTTTTTGTTTGCTTGGCTGTAGGGCAAGCCATTGTGGGCGCGGCGAATTTGGCGCAATCAATCGCTGCCGCTCGCGCCGACTACCGGTCGATTTCGGCATTTCCACTATAGGTGCAGTAGCTGGTGACGGTTGTTGTAGGTGTTCGGCGGCGTAATTTGGGGTGCGATCGCGTTGGTCATCAACGCGGCATTTCCCGGACTCGCCGCAATCACCATAAAGCGTCATTCACTGTCGCTCCTCATTGGCCGGGTGCGTGGAGGAGTTGCGCACGGCGACGTTGTCACATTGCTCAAATACGCGAGTGTTGCCTTGATCGGGGCAGCCAGCCTTTCGCTCTCGCAAATTGCAAGCCGGAATCTGGTGGGGCAGTCCCGGACGGGATGTGTCGGGTTGTGGCAAATCGTGGTGCGAATATCTGATGTCTACATGCAACTGACTTCGGTATTGGTTATGGGCTATGTCCTGCCTCGTTTGGCAAAATATAGCAATTTCAGGAGTATGCATTCCCCTTTCCTGCGCGCGTGCGGGGCCATCTGCGGCGTTTTTATCGTCGGAGCGGTTACAGTTTATCTAGCTCGCAATATGATAATTCCGCTACTTTTCTCCATGCAACATATCTGCCCGCCACTCGCTTCAATTGATCGGCGATTTGTTGCGTGTGGTTGCTGTGTTTTTGTCTGTGGCGTTGATGGCTCGGGGACTAACGAAAATGTCCATGGTGTATGAGGCTTCGCAGGGTATTTTGACGTTCGTATTAACAGCAACCCTTCTGGGGCGCACCGGCTTTGCTGCACCTGTACAGGCTTATTGCCTGACATATGCGATTCTTCTGGTGTCGCTTGCATATGTCTATATTAAGTGCTTGCGGAAAGAGTAAGAATAATGAAGATCGCAATTCTTTGCACCAAGTACTCAGGCTTAAAGGACAGTCCCTACCTTACCGATGAACTCGCAGACGCATTTGCACGCCATGGCGACGAAGTCACCGTCCTCCTTGCCGATTGGTCTGATGAGCATTGCGGTTGCAATGTGCCGCCGGGCTGGCGCGCCCAGGCTGGTAATTTCGCAGCCTGTTGTCATTCGGTGGCTACCACTGCAGTTGCAACGAACGGTCAAATGGTTGTTCTCTTCCATGCGAATGGCCGCGCAAGCCTATAGGGTCTTGAAAGACGTGAAGCCAGATGTTGTTTGGCGTTCTCACCTCTGGTTGCCATGTATATGCCGGTCTGGTTACTGACGTCCGGACGCGTGGGGCGACGATTTCTCGTGCAATGGGACTTCTTCCCGGACGCGCAGGTTCAAATCGGAATGTTGCGCGGTCGCCTAAAGATCAAGCTCTTGAGGGCACTTGAATCCTATTTGATGCGTCGTTTCGACGTCATCGGGTGCATGTCGCCAAAGAACATTGAATATCTTCGCAACCACTGCGCCATTGGTCCGGGTACGCAGTCTGTGCATCTACCCTTGTGGACGTCGCGCCCTGCATTCAAACGTGAGTCCCAGGCAGTAGTTCGCCAGCGCTATGGCCTTCCCCAGACATTCATGTCTTCGTCTTTGGTGGTCAATTTGTTGCCGGACGGGGAATTGACGATATGCTGGCTGCAGCTGAGCGAATCAATGCTGCAGCCGACCCCATCCTCTTTCTGTTTATTGGGCGTGGGCCTCTTGCCGAGGACATCAATGCTTTGGTCCGAGCCGGCAATCGGTGCGTCAAGCTGTTGCCCGGCGTTTCACGCAGTGAATACCTGTCATTGCTTCGGCTTGCGACATCGGTGTCGTGTGTACCCTGCGTGACGTCACCGTACCGACATTCCCCTCCAAGACGGTCGATTATGTTTTGGCCGGGCTGCCCATCCTTGCGTCTGTAGAAGCGGCAACCGACTACGGTGACTTTGTTGCCTCGAATGGTGTTGGAGTGCAAGTGCTTGCTGGCGACATCGATAGTTTCGTGACAGCGGCACGCAATTTTGCGATTCGCCGAACGAAGTGCAAATGATGGCATCACGCGGCAAGGACTGTCTGGACAGACATTTCTCTGTAGATCGCGCCGCTCTTATCGTGTTGGGACGCGAAGTGTGATTTTCCCCTTGAGCCTCAACGCCAATCTAACAATCATGGTTCCGTGTTTTTTTTGAACGCATCCTTCTCTACCTGCTGCGAACCGCGCATATGTCCCACATGCTTCTTGGTACTTGGTACTTGGGAGGTGGTTGAGTGCGACCCCGGCATAGACCGGCGCGTGCTGCTTCGCACGAGCAGAGGCAGGGATACGAGTCAATCTGGGCAATTTAGCACACGCATGTTTCCTGGCTCACTTATGCAAAATAACCATTGGGCGGCCTATGGGCCTGCAACGTCATCAGTCACTACGACCAATGCTTACTTTTTAAGAAAGCGGGAGTAGGTTTTGATTGCCCCCCCCACAAATGCTCCTGAGACGAAGCCTCTGAGCTTCACACCTGGCGTGCTAAGGCCGCGGCACGGTCGAATCGTTATGTTTCCTATGTATTTCGCGGCGTTGTGGATGTTGCTGCCATTCGCAGTACTCGTCGTCGCTCCGTTCTCGCTACAACTGGAAAATCCTTTCCTTGTCTTCTGCTACGTACTGCTGAACACAATCTTCTTTTGCGTCGGATACCGTTTAATCGGCGTCAGAGCCCCATTTCAACTTCGCGAGGGGCCGCACCTCAAAACTGTCGACCGGGTGATTTTCATCGGCTTTTGGCTGGCCTCGTTGCTCTTACCTTTCTCAATTTTCATCTATACCGGAAAATCAATTTTCGATATAGCTTCTGTGCTGGACCAGAATGCGGTTTATGCCAGTCTTGGTGAGGTGTTCGAAGAGGAATCTACGACCCGTAAACTTCTCTCCCTCATTCGAGGCCTTGCCGCGCCGCTGACAATTGCGGTTATCCCACTGGCCGCGTTCTACTGGTCCCAGCTCGGAACCGGCACCCGGAGCTTTGCGATTGGGACAGTCCTCACCTACCTGCTCTTCTCCGCATTTCGAGGCACTGACAAAGAATCGGGGGACTTGATCATCTTGGCCCTATCCGGCATGCTGGCCCGTGCCGCTTTCCTTAACATCAGAGGCAAGAAAACTTCAAAGCGTAGCACCATGATACGGGCAAGTTTTGTTGCCACGATGATTGGTCTTTTTGTCATTCTGTTCGTTTTTCGTAAAAGCGAACGCCTTGGTGGCTTCGTTGGCTTCTGCCTGTATGGTGACGCTGCATGTTTTGAGCCGACCAATTCAAGCGAATTTGGCGATATTGTCAGCTTTGGCGTGGCCATGTTTTCTGCGTATTTTGCGCAGGGATACTACGGCCTAAGCCTTGCGCTGCCATTGGACTATGAGTGGACGTACGGGATTGGCCACTCTCAGCCTCTTCAAACTATTGTCGGTCTGTTCGTCGACACCGGGCCCATTTATGACAGCGGACTGCTGGCACAGCTTCAAACGGTTGGATGGCACGATCGTTTCGTTTGGTCATCAATTTTTCCTTCTTTGGCGAGCGACGTGACCTTCTTGGGTATTCCTTTCATGTTCTTATTCATCGGGATCCTCTATGGTCGAAGTTGGACTACTGCAGTCTCCAGGGGTCGACCGGAAGCAATCGTTCTTTTTGCGTTGCTAACAATACTGGTTCTTTACATACCGGCAAACAACCAGATCGCCCAGAGCTTCGACTTATATTTTGCGACAGTATTCTGGCTGATCACTTTTATTACAAGGAAATACAAAGATGTTCGAAGATGAAGTTCTGCTTTTAACGGGAGGTACCGGCTCTTTCGGAAATGCCGTTTTGCGCCGTTTCCTATCATCCAATATTCGCGAGATCCGCATTTTCAGCCGGGATGAGAAAAAGCAGGACGACATGCGCAAGCGCTACAACAGTTCAAAGCTCAAGTTTTACATCGGTGATGTGCGCGACAGTCACAGTGTGGAACATGCCATGCGCGGCGTGGACTTTGTGTTTCATGCGGCTGCGCTCAAACAAGTACCTTCCTGTGAGTTTCACCCCATGCAGGCGGTGCGCACCAATGTGCTGGGTACAGAGAACGTGCTCGAGGCCGCCATTGCCGCCGGCGTCAAGCGCGTGGTGTGCCTGAGTACTGACAAGGCTGTGTATCCCATCAATGCCATGGGAATCAGCAAGGCCATGATGGAAAAGGTCATGGTGGCAGCCAGTCGCAACCTTGAAGGCACCAACACGGTTATTTGCGGCACACGATATGGCAATGTCATGGCTTCGCGGGGTTCGGTGATTCCGCTGTTTGTGGAGCAGGTGCTGGCGGGCAAGCCCATTACCGTCACAGACCCGGCCATGACGCGCTTCATGATGACGCTGGACGATGCGGTGGAACTTGTTCTGTATGCATTTGAGCATGGCAACAACGGCGACATTTTTGTGCAAAAGGCGCCGGCGGCTACGGTTGAGGTGCTCACCCAGGCCATTCTGGAACTGATGGCTAAGCCTGGCCACGAGGTGCGTAGCATTGGCACGCGCCATGGCGAAAAGCTGTATGAAGCGCTGCTAAGCCGCGAAGAAATGGCTTGTGCCGAGGACCGGGGCGACTACTTTCGCGTGCCGCCCGATGGCCGTGATTTGAACTACACCAAATTTGTGGAGCAAGGCGATGAGCGCCTGACGCAAAGCTCGCACGCTGACGAATACCATTCACACAACACCACCCGGTTGGATGTCGAGGGCATGAAGACGCTGCTGCTCAAGCTCGACTTCATGCAACGCATTGCGCGCGGCGAACATGTTTTGGCAGAGGACTAACCGATGAAGGTGCTGATCACCGGGACCAATGGCTTCGTCGGAAAAAACCTGCAACTGCATCTGACTGAGCGCAAGGACGTGCAGGTGGTGTACTTTACCCGTGACGACAACGTGGCACAGTTGCCCGCCTTGCTGCAGGGCGTGGACTTTGTTTTTCACCTGGCCGGCGTCAACCGTCCGCAAGACCCGCAGGAGTTTGTGGCGGGCAATGTGGATTTGACGCAAGCGCTGTGCCAGGCCGTTGGCGCGGTGGCAGTGGCTACCGGAAAGCCGGTGCCCATCGTTTACACCTCGTCGGCTCAGGCCGGGCGCGACAACCCCTATGGCCAGAGCAAGCGCGGGGCCGAAGACGCATTGCTGGCCGCCGCCCGCAGCCACCAAGTGCCGGTGCATATCTTCCGGCTGCCCAATGTGTTTGGCAAATGGTGCAAGCCCAACTACAACTCGGCGGTGGCCACCTTTTGCCACAATATCGCGCGCGGGTTGCCCATTCAGGTGAATGACCCAGCCGCGCCGGTCACGCTGGTGTATGTGGATGACGTGATTGAGCGCTTTGTGCAACTGATGGATGGTGCCGATCCTGCCGTGGATGCAGATGGTTTTGCCACAGTGGCGCCGCAATACACCACTACGGTCGGTGAGCTGGCCCGTCAGATTAAGGCATTCAAAGACAGTCGCGACACGCTCGTGACCGAGCGCGTGGGCACTGGGCTGGTTCGGGCGCTATATGCCACCTACGTGAGTTATCTGCCGCCGGAGCTGTTTGCCTACACCGTGCCGCAATATCGTGATCCGCGCGGCGTATTTGCAGAAGTGCTCAAAACGCCTGATTGCGGCCAGTTCTCATACTTCACGGCCCACCCCGGTATTACGCGGGGTGGGCACTACCACCATAGCAAGACCGAGAAATTTCTGGTGATCAAGGGCCAAGCTCGCTTCAAGTTTCGGCACATGCAGACTGGTGAAACGCATGAGCTGTTGACCAGTGGCACCAAGGCTGAAGTGGTGGAAACCGTGCCAGGCTGGACGCATGACATCACCAACATTGGCAATGAGGAGATGGTCGTCATGCTATGGGCCAATGAGGTGTTTGACCGGGCGCGGCCTGATACTTTTACTTGTGCGGTTTAAATATGCCGCTAGCCCTTGATGGGTATGCGTGAGTAGCTAATATTTTTGCCATGATGAAAAAACTAAAAATCTTAACTGTGGTTGGTACCCGGCCCGAAATCATTCGCCTGTCCCGCGTGCTGGCGCAGTTGGACACCCATTGCGAACATATTCTGGTGCACACTGGGCAAAACTACGACTACGAGTTGAATCAGGTGTTTTTTGACGACCTGGGCGTGCGTAAACCCGATTACTTTTTGAATAGCGCCGAGGGCAGCAGCGGTGCGGCGCACACCATCGGCAACCTGATCATTGCCGTGGACAAGGTGCTGGCTGAAGTGCAGCCTGAGGCCATGTTGGTGCTGGGTGATACCAACAGTTGCCTGTCAGTCATTCCAGCAAAGCGCCGCAAGATTCCGATCTTTCACATGGAAGCCGGCAACCGCTGCTTTGACCAGCGCGTGCCCGAGGAAACCAACCGCCGCATCGTGGACCACACGGCCGATGTGAACCTGACCTACAGCAGCATTGCCCGCGACTATTTACTGCGCGAGGGCTTGCCACCGGATTTGGTTATCAAGACCGGCAGCCCGATGTTTGAGGTACTGACGCATTACCGCCCACGTATTGAAGCGTCTGACGTATTGACCCGCCTGGGGCTGGAGGCCGAGGGCTACTTTGTGGTCAGCGCGCACCGTGAGGAGAACATTGAATCAGCACAGTCGTTCACCAAGCTGGTGGCCGTATTGAACGCGGTGGCTGAAGACTTTGGCCTGCCAGTGATTGTGTCCACGCACCCGCGTACGCAAAAGCGCATTGACGCAACCGGCGCTATCTTTCACCCGCAGGTGCGACTGCTTAAACCGCTGGGCTTTCACGACTACAACAAGTTGCAACTCTCGGCGCGTGCTGTGTTGTCTGATAGTGGCACGATCAATGAAGAGTCGTCCATCATGAACTTTCCGGCGCTGAACCTGCGCGAGGCGCATGAACGTCCCGAGGGTATGGAAGAAGCGGCCGTGATGATGGTGGGGCTGGAGGTGGAGCGTGTGCGGCAGGGGCTGGCGATTCTGGCTACGCAGCCACGCGGCGCTGACCGGACCGACCCACATGGCGTCCGTCAGGTCGCTGATTACAGCATGCCCAACGTGTCTGACAAGGTGTTACGCATCATCCACAGCTATACCGATTATGTGAATCGCGTGGTGTGGAAGAAGTATTGACGCATGGCTATTCGCGTATTGCTGTTGACTCAGTGGTTTGACCCGGAGCCAACTTTCAAGGGGCTGGTGTTTGCCCGCGAACTGGTGCGCCAGGGTTTTGAGGTGGAGGTGCTGACAGGCTTCCCCAATTATCCAGGCGGCAAGGTATATCCGGGTTACAAAATTAAACTGCTGCAGCGTGAACTGAGTGACGGTGTGCAGGTGACACGTGTGCCGCTGTATCCCAACCATGGCCAATCTGCTGTCAAGCGGATACTGAATTACGCCAGCTTTGCTGCATCGGCTTTGGTGTATGGCCTTTTTGTGGCCAAGCGGGCCGATGTGATCTACGCTTACCATCCGCCGCTGACGGTAGGCATCACGGCCAGTTTGATCCGTATGTTTCGCCGCATCCCCGTGGTGTATGACATTCAGGACATGTGGCCCGACACATTGCGCGCCACCGGGATGATCGACAACCCGCGTGCCCTGAATATGGTGGAAACCGTCTGCCAGTGGGTGTATCGCCGCGTGGATCACATTGTGGTGCTCTCACCGGGCTTCAAGCGCTTATTGATTCAGCGCGGCGTGCCAGCGCCCAAGGTCGAGGTAATTTACAACTGGGCTGACGAGGCCGCGTTGGCCGCGCCACAAGGGCAGTTGCCCGCCGACTTTCCGGGTGTGGAGCGGTTCCGAATCCTCTTTGCCGGCAACATGGGCAAGGCCCAGGCATTGGATACCGTGCTTGATGCAGCTGCGTTGCTACAAGCGCATGGTTCGCGTGTCTGTTTTGTGATGTTGGGTGGTGGCGTAGAAGTGAGCCGCCTCAAGTTGCGCGCTGCTGAGCTGAAGCTGCAGAACCTCATCTTTTTGCCACCGGTGCCAATGGCCGAGGTGGGCACACTGCTGCACGCAGCCGATGCACTGTTGGTGCATTTGCGTAAAGACCCGCTGTTCGAGATCACCATCCCCTCCAAAACTCAGGCCTACATGACAGTGGGCAAGCCGCTGCTAATGGCAGTGAATGGAGACGCGGCGGATCTTGTGCTGCAGTCGGGCGGTGGTGTGGTCGCGGAATCGGAAAACGCCGAGGCCCTGGCAAGGGCTGCCGAAGGATTGGCGGCACTTGCGCCTGAACAACTGCGCATTATGGGGCAGAGGGCCGAGCACTATTACCAGGAGCACCTGGCGCTAGCAGTCGGGGTGGCCAAGTTCGGCGAAATTTTCAAGAATAGAAATTAATTTATACCTTTTTGGGCTTTAGCCCCCGCCAATGCTGCGGAAGCAGCTATTGTTTTTGATATAAATGGTGGGGCGAGACCACGGCCTCACCGGCCGATTGACTGGCATTCAATGAAACGTCCTTTAGACATATTTTTAGCCTCACTAGCCCTGCTTGCATTGTGTGTGCCACTATTATTTTTGGTGTGGCAGATCCGCCGCAAGCTTGGCAGCCCGGTCTTCTTCCGCCAGACCCGCCCAGGCCTGAACGCCCAGCCATTCAACATGGTCAAGTTCCGCACGATGACGAGCGCACGCGGAACTGATGGTCAGTTGCTGCCCGATGCTGATCGCCTCACCGCCTTTGGGCGCTTTCTGCGCAGCAGCAGCCTGGACGAATTGCCCGAGCTATGGAATGTACTGAAAGGCGACATGAGCCTAGTGGGGCCGCGTCCACTCCTGATGGAATACTTGCCGCTGTACTCTCCTGCGCAGGCCCGCCGCCACGAGGTACGTCCTGGCATCACCGGTTGGGCGCAGGTCAACGGCCGCAACGCCTTGAGTTGGGAGGATAAGTTTGCGCTGGATGTCTGGTATGTGGACCACCGCACACTTTGGCTCGACATCAAAATTTTGTGGCTCACCGTGCGCAAGGTTCTGGTGCGTGAAGGCATCAGCGCCGCCGGTGAGGCAACCATGAGCAAGTTTGAGGGGCAGAAAAGATTTTGATGTCTGGCATAAAATGACAAAGACTGCCATAACAAGGAGCAAGTGATGTCGCTAAACATATCCCTACCAACTGAACTTGAAAACCGCGTTCGAGATCACGTAGCGTCTGGCATGTATGGCTCTGCAAGCGAGGTGATTCGTGAGGCGCTGCGCCTCTTTGAGGCCTATCAAACCGTTCAACTTGCCTGTTTTTCGTCACTGCAAGCGGACATAGCCAAGGGTATGGCCGATATCCACGCCGGTCGCGTCAGCGCCATGGACATCGCGGCAATCAAGGCGCAAGGTCGGGCACTGTTGAAGTCTAAAACTGGTGGAGCCTGATGGCTCGCGTGATGCTCGCACAGAATGCACAAACCGATCTACTGGAAGCCTGGCTTTACATTGCCGAGGAAAACGAGCCTGCCGCCAATCGCTTATTGGACACCATTGATAGGGATGCCCATACGCTGCTTCTGCAACCGCTGATGGGTCGGGCGCGACTTGAACTGGCCGATTGTGTGCGCAGTTGGCCAACTTCAACGCCTTACATCCTTTTTTATCTGGCAGATGATGAAGGCATCTTCGTGTTGCGCGTCTTGCATCATGCACGGGATGTGCGACAAGTGGGTTTCTGATCATAAAGAAACAAGACAAGGAAGACGCGCATGAAACGATTCGCTATTTTTGGTGCCAGTGGTTGCGGCCGTGGCGTGTTGCCATTGGCACGCCAGCAACTGCTGCAGACCGAGACTCAACCTTGGGATTTGGTCTTTGTGGATGACAACCCGCCAGCGGCACGACTCAACGGGCAACGTGTATTGACTTACGCCCAATGGCTGACCGAACCTGCGGCCTCACGCCACATCAGCCTGGCGATTGCCAACGGCGGGTTGCGCGAAAAGCTGGCGGCGCGTTGCCAGGCCGACGGCGTGGTCTTCTTTGATGTGCGCGCAGCAAACGTGGTACTCATGGACAAGGTGCAGGTCGGCCCCGGCGCGGTGCTATGCCCGTTTGTCACACTCACCAGCAACATCCGCATCGGCCAGCACTTTCAGGCCAACCTTTATAGCTATGTGGAACACGACTGCGTGATCGGTGATTTTGTAACGTTTGCGCCCGGCGTGCAGTGCAATGGCAATGTGGTCATCGAAGACCACGCCTACATCGGCACGGGGGCTTCGATCAAGCAGGGGCAACCCGGCAAACCCCTGGTAATTGGTCGTGGTGCCGTAGTGGGCATGGGGGCGGTGGTGACCAAAAACGTAGCACCCGGCACTACGGTGATAGGCAACCCGGCAAGGCTGATTGCGCCACGGTCTTAATAATTTTGTTCTGGAAATTCAATGCTCAATACCCCGTTTTCACCCTGGCCAAGCTTCAGCACCGAAGAAGCAGACGCAGTGCAGCAAGTGCTGCTATCCAACAAGGTCAACTACTGGACCGGCACCGAGTGCCGCGAGTTTGAAAAGGAGTTCGCGCAGTGGGCGGGCACCGACCATGCGGTGGCGTTGAGCAACGGCACGCTAGCACTCGATGTTGTACTCAAGGCGATGGGCATTGGTCCGGGCGACGAGGTGGTGGTGACACCGCGCACCTTTATCGCCAGTGTTTCCTGCGTGGTCAACGTGGGGGCCGTACCCGTGTTTGCCGACGTGGAACCCGACAGCGGTAATATCAGCGCAGCAACCATCGCGCAAGTTCTCACCCCAAGGACCAAGGCGGTGATCTGCGTGCATCTAGGCGGCTGGCCCTGCGACATGGACCCGATCATGGAACTTGCGGGCAAACACGGATTTATGGTGATTGAGGACTGTGCCCAGGCTCATGGAGCTCGCTACAAAGACCGTAGCATTGGGTCAATTGGTCATGCGGGTTCTTGGTCATTTTGCCAAGACAAAATCATGACTACTGGTGGTGAAGGTGGCATGGTGACCACCAATGACGAGGCGCTATGGCGTGCCATGTGGGCGTACAAGGACCACGGCAAGAGTTACGCCGCCGTGTACGAAAAGCAGCACCCGCCGGGCTTTCGCTGGCTGCATGAGAGCTTTGGAACCAACTGGCGCATGCTGGAAATGCAGGCAGTTATTGGTCGAATTCAACTGCGCCGAATGACTGCTTGGACTGCCCAACGCACCGCCAATGCCGAAGCGATTTGGGCCGCTTGCCGTCCGCATGCGGCGGTGCGCGTGCCTGCCTTCGCGTGTGATCGTGGCCATTGTGACGCGGACTGCCCCGCAAGCAGCGGCTGCGTCCATGCCCACTACAAATGCTATGTGTATGTGCAACCCGACCACTTGGCCCCGGGCTGGAGCCGTGACCGCATTGCGGAGGCCATCAACGCACAGGGCGTGCCTTGCTACCATGGCTCGTGCTCTGAGATCTATCTTGAGAAGGCATTTGACAAAACAGAGTGGCGGCCAAACGCGCGCTTGCCTGTGGCGAAAGATTTGGGCGAAACCTCGCTGATGTTTTTGGTGCACCCCACGCTGACAAGAACAGAAATCGACAAGACCTGCACAACGATCAACCAAGTGCTGAGCAAAGCAAGCGCGTGAGCATGTGTATCCCTGGGTTCAGACTCCAATTGAAATGGGGTGATCTTCAGGCCCGAGGAAGGTCGGCCGTCGCATCGCGACCGGACTGGTAAGCATTCGTTACAGTCACTATTCTGACAGTTCGATCTGTCAAAATTAACCCAGCAGATTCGATACTGGAAAGCACCAGAATATTCTGACGACATCTGCTTACCTCAGGGAACTCATGATCAACAAAGTCGCCGTAAGTCTGCTAACTTGGCCCCGTCCGGTCAAGCGACTCTTCGCTCTAAGCGTCGATGCCTTGCTGTGCACATTGACGGTGTGGCTGGCACTGTGCCTGCGGCTGGACGGGTGGGTCATCCCGCAGGGAAATCAATGGCTGGCCATTGGCTTTGTCGCCCGGTTTTAGCGTTGCCAATTTTTGTGGTCTTGGGCCTGTACCGTGCCATTTTCAGATATGCCGGCATGGCCGCGCTGGCGGCAGTGGCCAAGGCGATTGCGCCTATGGGGTGCCCTCTACGCTGTCGCCCTGGTGGCAATGGCCCTGCCGGGCGTGCCACGCAGTCTGGGCATACTGCAGCCGCTCTTGCTGCTGCTGGCGGTGGGTGCGTCCCGCGTGCCTGGCGACGATATTGGCTCAGCGGCGCCTACATGAGCGCGCTCAGGCGCAACGCCCTGCCTAAAGTGTTGATCTATGGAGCTGGGTCCGCCGGGCACCAGCTGGCATCGGCGCTGGGCAGCAGCAGGGAGATGCGGGCCGTCGGATTTTTGGACGACGACGCGGCATTGCACGGCAGGGAGCTCAATGGCTTGCGCATTTACGACCCCGCCCAGTTGCAAAAGTGGGTGCAGCGCCTGGAAGTCAGCCATGTGTTGCTGGCTGTTCCATCGGCTGGTCGGCAGCGACGCAACCAAATCATTGAGGCCATTCGCCATGCCCACGTCTCGGTGCGCACGCTGCCCGGGCTGATGGACCTGGCACAGGGAAACGTGCAGGTCAGCGACCTGCGCGAACTCGATATTGACGATCTGCTGGGCCGCAGTGCGGTGCCACCAGAGCGCTCTCTGTTTAACCGAAATATCGCCAACAAGGTAGTGCTGGTGACCGGCGCAGGTGGCTCCATAGGCAGTGAGTTGTGCCGCCAGATCATCGAAGCAGAACCCACCAAGCTGCTGCTGGTCGAGCTCAGCGAGTTTGCACTCTATGCCGTGCACCACGACTTGATGCAGCTTCTGTCCGCAAAACATGCGTCGAAGGTTGAGTTGCTGCCGCTGCTGGCCTCTGCTCGTGACGAAGATCGCATGCGCGAGATCATGCGCACTTGGCAACCCCACACGGTGTACCACGCCGCCGCCTACAAGCACGTGCCGTTGGTGGAGCACAACCCGGCAGAGGGCATCAAAAACAACGTGCTGGGCACTTTGACAACTGCCCGTGTGGCCGCTGAACAGGGGGTGAGTCATTTTGTGCTCATCAGCACCGACAAGGCCGTGCGCCCCACCAACATCATGGGCACCAGCAAGCGCCTGGCGGAGATGGTGTTGCAGGCACTGGCTGCGGCTTCGAATGAGCAGGGCTGGACAACCCGTTTTGCGATGGTGCGTTTTGGCAACGTGCTGGGTTCGTCCGGCTCGGTGGTGCCGCTGTTTCGCCAGCAGATCAAGGATGGCGGCCCCGTGACGCTCACGCATGCCGACATCACCCGCTATTTCATGACCATCCCGGAGGCCGCGCAACTGGTCATTCAGGCTGGCGCCATGGCCCAGGGCGGCGACGTGTTCGTGCTCGACATGGGCGAGCCGGTGCGCATCATGGACCTGGCGCGGCGCATGATCGAGCTCTCCGGGCTGTCCGTTCTCGACGACAGCAATCCGGAAGGCGACATTGCCATCGAAGTCACGGCCTTGCGGCCCGGCGAGAAACTATACGAAGAGTTGCTGATTGGCAACAATCCCATGCCCACGGACCATCCCCGCATCATGAAAGCGCAGGAGGACTTTTTGCCCTGGGCCGAGTTGGCAACCCGCTTGCAGGGCCTGGGTGAGGCTCTGACTGCCAACGACGTGCCAAAGATCCGCACCCTGCTCCAGGAATTGGTGCCCGGCTACAAGCCCGATGCCGAAATTGTGGACTGGGTGCATCTGGAGCGCAGGGCCGCGCCGCGGCCCGCAGCAGCCGTGGTGCAGACGGATTCCCTGCAACAACTTGCACCCCCATTTGAATCGGAAACAACATGATTTTGGTCACAGGCGGCGCCGGCTTTATCGGTGCCAATTTCGTACTCGAGTGGCTCGCCCAAAGCGACGAGCCCATCGTCAACCTCGACAAACTCACCTATGCGGGCAACCTGGAAACCCTGGCCAGTCTGCAGGGCGACGCGCGCCACACCTTTGTGCAAGGCGACATCGGTGACCGTGCCCTGCTTGAACGTTTGCTCGCTGAACACCAACCACGCGCCGTCATCAACTTTGCTGCCGAGAGCCATGTAGATCGTTCCATCCACGGCCCGGGCGAATTCATCCAGACCAACATCGTGGGCACCTTTCATCTGCTCGATGCCGTGCGCGGCCACTGGGATGGCTTGGGCGTTGAAGCCAAAGCGGCCTTTCGCTTGTTGCATGTTTCCACCGACGAAGTCTATGGGAGCCTGTGCTCCGCTGACCCTGCCTTCACGGAACATCACCGCTACGAGCCCAACAGCCCTTACTCGGCCAGCAAAGCCGCCAGCGACCATCTGGTACGAGCCTGGCACCACACCTATGGTTTGCCGGTGATCACCACCAACTGCTCCAACAACTACGGCCCCTATCACTTCCCGGAAAAGCTCATTCCGCTGATGATCGTCAACGCGCTGGCGGGCAAGCCCTTGCCCGTGTATGGCGACGGCATGCAGGTGCGCGACTGGCTGTATGTCAAAGACCACTGCAGCGCCATTCGCCGGGTGTTAGAGGCCGGCAGGCTGTGTGAGACATACAACGTGGGCGGCTGGAACGAAAAACCCAACATCGAGATCGTGCACACCGTCTGCGCCCTGCTCGACGAGTTGCGCCCCAAGGCGGATGGCAGCAGCTATCGTGAGCAGATCACTTATGTGAAAGACCGCCCCGGCCACGACCGTCGCTATGCCATCGACGCGCGCAAACTCGAGAGCGAATTGGGCTGGAAACCGGCCGAGACCTTTGAGAGTGGCATTCGCAAAACCGTCGAGTGGTACCTGGCCAACCCGGAGTGGGTCGCCAATGTGCAAAGCGGTGCCTACCGTGACTGGGTGCAAAAGCAATACGCCACCCCATGAACATTCTTCTCTTTGGCAAAGGCGGCCAGGTCGGCTGGGAACTGCAGCGCAGCCTGGCACCCCTGGGCCAGGTGACGGCGCTCGACTTTGACAGCACCCACTACTGCGGAGACTTCACCAACTTGGCAGGTTTGGCCGACACGATTCAGACCCTGCGCCCGGACGTGATCGTCAATGCGGCGGCCCACACGGCCGTGGACAAAGCGGAAAGCGAACCCGAGCTGGCCCGACTCCTGAACGCACTGGCCCCGGGTGTGCTGGCGAGCGAGGCCGCCAAGCTGGGTGCAACCCTGGTGCACTACAGCACCGATTACGTTTTTGATGGCAGCGGCACCACGCCCTGGGCAGAGACCGACACCCCGGCCCCCTTGAATGTCTATGGCCAGACCAAGCTGGAGGGCGAGCAGCTGGTGCAGCAGCATTGCCCCAAACACCTGATTCTGCGCACCAGTTGGGTCTATGCAGCCCGCGGCGGCAACTTCGCCAAGACCATGCTGCACCTGGCGCAGGAGCGTGAGCGCCTGAGTGTGATTGATGACCAATTCGGCGCACCCACCGGGGCCGAACTGCTGGCCGATGTAACCGCCCATGCCATCAAACACCTGCAGCAGCGGCCCGAGCACGCGGGGCTGTACCACCTGGTCGCCAGCGGCCAGGCCAGCTGGTTCGAGTATGCAAAACACGTTCTAGACCTTGCCCAATCTATTGATCCAGCTATCAAAATCAAAGCATCCGGGGTGACCCCCGTGGCCACCAGCGCATTCCCGACACCGGCCAGACGTCCCCACAATTCGCGCCTGAACACTGCCAAGCTGCAAGCCACCTTTGGCCTGGAGCTACCACCGTGGCAGCAAGGCGTGGAGCGCATGCTCGCCGAACACCTCCAATCGAAATAACCTTAGGGAACAACCCACATGACACAACGCAAAGGCATCATCCTCGCCGGTGGCTCGGGCACCCGCTTGTACCCGGTGACGCAAGCCGTCTCGAAACAGCTCATGCCGGTGTACGACAAGCCCATGATCTACTACCCTTTGAGCACGCTGATGCTCTCGGGCATTCGAGATGTCCTGATCATCTCGACCCCGCAGGATACGCCGCGCTTTGCCGAATTGCTGGGCGACGGCAGTCAGTGGGGCATGAACATCAAGTACGCGGTGCAGCCCTCCCCGGATGGACTGGCGCAGGCCTTCATCATTGGCCGCGAGTTTGTGGCCAACCAGCTCAGCGCTTTGGTGCTGGGGGACAACATCTTCTATGGCCACGACCTGGTCAAGCAACTGGCCAGTGCCCACGCCCGTCCCGAAGGCGCCACAGTGTTTGCCTACCATGTGCACGACCCCGAGCGCTATGGCGTGGTGGAGTTCGATGCCGACAAGCGCGCCGTCAGCATTGAAGAAAAGCCCAAGAACCCCAAGAGCAACTATGCGGTCACCGGACTGTATTTTTACGATCAACAGGTGTGCGACATTGCGGCCAACATTGCGCCCTCCGCCCGGGGTGAACTGGAGATCACGGATGTGAACCGGGTTTATCTGCAGCAAAACCAGCTTAATGTGGAAATCATGGGCCGGGGCTACGCCTGGCTCGACACTGGCACGCACGACAGCCTTTTGGAGGCGGCAAGCTTTATTGCCACGCTGCAAAAACGCCAGGGTCTGCAAGTAAGTTGCCCCGAAGAAATTGCCTTCGCTCAGAAATGGATTGATGCCGCCCAGATTCAAAAGCTGGCCTCGCCACTGGCCAAGAATGGCTACGGGCAGTATTTGCTCAGCCTGTTGAAATAATCATTTTTATAGCTAACAACGCAGGCCCGACGAGGGCTAGAGCCCAATTTCATGCCCTTTACCGTCACCCCCACCGCCCTGCCCGAAGTTCTGATTCTGGAGCCCCGGGTGTTTGGCGACGAGCGCGGTTTCTTTTTTGAAAGCTTTAACCAGCGCGACTTTACCCAGGCCACCGGCTTGGATGTGCAGTTTGTGCAAGACAACCACAGCCGCTCGGGCCAAGGGGTTTTGCGCGGTCTGCACTACCAGATCGAGCATGCCCAAGGCAAGCTGGTACGGGTGACGCAAGGCAAGGTGTTTGATGTGGCGGTGGACCTTCGCCGCAGCTCACCGAACTTTGGCAAATGGGAAGGAGTGGTGCTCTCGGGTGAGAACAAGCGCCAACTCTGGATTCCACCCGGTTTTGCCCACGGCTTTGTGGTGACCAGCGACAACGCGGAGTTCTTGTACAAGACCACCGACTACTGGTACGCCGAGCACGAACGCAGCCTGTTGTGGAACGATCCTGCCGTGGGAATTGAGTGGCCCTATCAAGGCGGCGAACCCAAGCTGGCGGCCAAAGACGCCGCCGCCCTGCCCCTGAGCCAGGCCCAGGTTTTTAACTAAAGTCGCTGTCGGGGGTCAGTGCAAGTGGCGCGGCTTGCGTCCACCGCCATGGCCGCCACCCGAGCCGCGCGGGGGTTTGCCCAATTGAAGGGAGCTGACCAGGTCGTCAAAGCGCTGGTTGAACAACTTGTCAACCTCGGCCACCACGCCGCCGAGCTCTGCGCCGTCAAAATGGCGCTCCATCAGGTTGACGATGTCCTGCACCAGAAGGTCGCGCTGCACCTGCATGATGGCCGCCGGGTCCGGCCCCACAAACAGCATCACAAAGTCATCCCGTGATTCGGCCGTCGAGTCCTCGTCCTCGTCATCAAACTCGGCGTCGTAAAACGTGACCTCAATGGCAGCGCCAGCGAGCGCCAGTTCATTGAGGTTCATGCATACCTCGTCGAGAACCTGACGAAAATCGTCGTCACCGGACACGGTCCAGCACATCTGGAGCAGGTGTTCCTGGGGATCGAATTTGATCCCGGGTTCGTCTTCATAGGAACTGTCAGCCGCATCAGCGAGCGAGCGCTCGCCCGCGTACTTCCAAAGCGGCTTGAGCGCGTCTTGCAACTGCTCAAACCCAACTTCGGGGCGCAGGGCCAACTGGCCGTGCACATGGATCTCAAAAGGAGCGTTATATCGTGCCATGGGTTACGAGTGTACCGGCACGCGCACACGCGGGATGAGCGTCGGCTTCAAATATCTTCGGGCACCATCTTGATAGCGCCACAGGGGCACTCGGAGACGCACACTCCGCAGCCCTTGCAGTAGTCGTAGTTGAAATCAAAGCCCTTGCCAGGACCGTTCTTGATCACGGCATTGTCAGGACAGACACCATAGCAGTTGTCGCATTCAAAGCAATTGCCGCAGGACAGGCAGCGGCGCGCCTCAAACAAAGCGTTGGTCTCATCGAGGCCGCCCTGCACCTCCTCAAAGGTCGATTGACGCCGGATGATGTCCAGCATGGGCCGCATGGTCTTGGGTGCATCGCTGTAATACCAGGTATTGAGCATGTCAAACCCGGCCAGTTCAGCCTTGGGCGGCTGCGCAAAGGTTGTGCCGTTGAGCCAGGCATCAATATTGCGCGCAGCCTTCTTGCCGTGGCCGATGGCTACTGTGACATTGCGCTCGGCTGGCACCATGTCGCCACCGGCAAAAATACCGGCGTGACCCGTCATCATTTGGGTGTTGACCTGAACTACACCGTCCTGGACCTCCAGACCCGGCACGCCCTCGATCAGCGAGAGGTCCACGTCCTGGCCGAGCGCCAGCACCACGGAGTCGGCTTCCAGCGTTTCATACTCGCCCGTAGGTTGCGGAAAACCCTTCTCGTCGAGGGCCATTTTCTCCACGGTGATGGATGATTCGCCCGCCTGCTTGATGGTGGAGAGCCACTTGATCATCACGCCTTCCTGGAGGGCTTCTTCGACCTCGAAGTCGTGCGCGGGCATCTTTTCGCGGTTGCGCCGGTAAACGATGATGGCATCGGTCGCGCCAAGCCGCTTGGCAGTGCGCGCCACGTCAATGGCGGTGTTGCCACCGCCGTAAATCACCACGCGACGTCCCAGCATGGGCTTTTCTTCGTCCTCCATGGAGCGCAGCACCGACACGGCGTCTAACACCTTGGCCGAGTCACCAGCCGGGATGAAAGCACGCTTGGCGATATGGGCGCCTACGGCCAGAAACACGGCGTCAAAGCCGCCCTGCTCCTTGGCATCTAGAACGTTGGAGACCTTGGTGTTGTACTCAATCTTGACGCCCAAATCGACGATGCGCCGCACCTCGGTGTCGAGGATGTCGCGTGGCAAGCGGTACTTTGGAATACCAAAGCGCATCATGCCGCCCGGCAATGGACCTGCTTCATGCACAGTGACCTGATGGCCGAGAATGGCCAGGTGGTAGGCCGCGGCCAGACCTGACGGGCCGGCCCCAACCACCAGCACCTTCTTCCCCGACGACACCGCAGGCGGGTCAAACTTCCAGCCCTTGGCGATGGCTTCATCACCCAAAAAATGTTCGACTGAATTGATGCCCACCGGCGCGTCAATTCGACCACGATTGCAAGCGGCCTCACAGGTGTGATAACAGACCCGCCCCATCACGGCGGGGAACGGGTTTTCTTCAACCAGTACGCGCCAGGCCTTCTGATAGTCGCCAGACTCGGCGTGAAACAACCATGCCTGAATATTTTCACCTGCGGGGCATTGGTTGTTGCAAGGTGGAAGCCGGTTCAGATAAACCGGGCGCGAGGTGCGCCAGGAGCCCGTCCGGTTGGCCAGTGAGCTTCCAACGTCGAGCGTGATGGCAAAGGGTTTTTGCATAAGTTTCTCCTTGCGGGACAGGTCGCGTCGCCAGGCAACGGGCCGACCTCGTCCTCAACTGATTAAGTGTTCTGCTCCAGCAAACCAAAACGGCGGATGTTCCGATCGGCGACCGCTTGCAGACGCGCAATGGTTTCGACATCGGGCTTTTTGCCAAACAAATGCGCAAAACGCTTTTGTGGCTTGAGATAGTCCTCAACCGGCACGGGGCGCCTGATTTTGGAAACGCCTGTGATTTCGCCGCGCTCGGCCTCAAACACGGGAAAGGTGCCACTCTCCACGGCCAGACGAGCCAGCCGGATGGTGTCCTGGGAGGCTGCTCCCCAACCCAGCGGGCAGGGCACGAATATGTGGATGTAACGCGCACCCCGCATGGACATGGCCTTTTTGACCTTGTATTCCAGGTCGCGCAGATCGGCCACAGTCGCCGTGGCCACGTAGGGAATTTCATGCGCCATCGCCAGCTGTGGCATGTTCTTGCCCTGGCCAAACACGTTGCCAGGATTGGGGCCGACAGGCATGGTAGTGGCGGTGCGCGCCGCTGGCGGCGTGGCGCTGGAGCGCTGCACGCCGGTATTCATATAGGCCTCGTTGTCGTAGCAGATGTAGAGCACATCATCGTTGCGCTCGAACATGCCTGAGAGGCAACCAAAGCCGATGTCGGTGGTGCCACCGTCACCACCCTGCGCCACAACGCGCACTTCGTTGCGGCCCTTGACGCGCATGGCGGCGGCAACCCCCGTAGCAACTGCCGCCGTGTTGCCAAACAGCGAGTGAAGCCAGGGCATTTGCCAGGAAGTCTCAGGGTAAGGTGTCGAGAACACTTCCAGGCAGCCAGTCGCGTTGACCGCAATCAGCTGGCCATTGGTGGCTTGCATGGCAGCGTCAATAGCGTAGCGGGCGCCGAGCGCCTCGCCGCAGCCTTGGCAGGCACGGTGGCCGGAATTGAGCGAGTTATTTCGCTGGGTATTGGCCTGCACACTGCGCTGTTCGGGAGCGAGCAGGCGGTTGCCCACCGTAAAGGTGCCGGTCTGGTAAAACTTGACGACGGTTTGTTCCATGATATTGGTCTCAGGCTATACGGGAGGAAACGGTGCCAATGTCGCGCAATATGCCCTCGGCCACCGGGCCCGAGCGACGCTGCTTTTTCTCGCGTTCGAGCACCCGGTTAACGATGTCATGGTCCAGATCCAGAAAGGTGAGCAAATCGAGCTTGTCGGCAATGGCATCCATGAGCAATTTGTGGACCGAAGCCTTGGTGATCGCACGTCCCCCCAAACCGGCAACGACCGAAACCACGGATTGAGCGCGGTTGCGCACGGCACTGCGCACGTCACGCGTGACGATGCCGCCAATGCCCACTGCAAAACACTTTTCAATCACCACAATGCGGGTGGCGTTTGCTGTTGCATCACGGATCGCATTGATGGGGAACGGGCGATAGGAGGTAATGCCCAGCACGCCGATCTTGACGCCTTGAGCCCGCAGATCGTCCACCGTGTCCTTGATAGTGCCCAGCACCGAGCCCATCGCGATGACGATAGTTTCTGCATCGTCCAGGCAATAGGACTTGATGAGCCCGCCCGAGTCGCGTCCAAAAATTTGTTTGAACTCCTGGGCGATCTCCGGAATCAAGTCCAAGGCCTGCATCTGCTTGGCGTGAGCAAGGTAGCGAACTTCGGTAAAGGCCTCGGGTCCGACCATGGCACCGATGCTCACCGGGTCGAGCGGGTCGAGCACCTGACGCGGCTCATAGGTCGGCAGGAATTGATCCACCATGGCCTGCTCGGGCATATCGATGCGCTCGTAGGCGTGGGTCAGGATGAATCCATCCATGCACACCATCACCGGCAGCGACAACTCTTCGGCAATGCGAAAGGCCTGGATATGAAGGTCAAGCGCCTCCTGGTTGGTCTCGGCAAAAAGCTGCAGCCAGCCCGCATCGCGCATGGACATGCTGTCCGTGTGGTCGTTCCAGATGTTGATGGGCGCGCCAATCGCGCGGTTAGCCACGGTCATCACAATGGGCAAGCCCAGTCCGGAAGCGTTGTAAACCGCCTCGGCCATGTACAGCAGGCCCTGACTGGCAGTGGCCGTGTAGGCACGCGCTCCAGCGGCTGATGCACCGATGGCCACACTTAAGGCGGCAAATTCAGACTCGACGTTGATGAACTCGCACTTCTCCAACTCGCCAGATTTGACCAGTTCACCCAGGCCCTCAACGATGTGAGTTTGGGGAGAAATGGGATAGGCGCAAATGACCTCAGGGCGGCTCAGTGCCACGGCCTGCGCCACCGCATACGAACCTTCGCACTGCTTAAGCATGGCTGGCCTCCGGTGTTTGATGTTGATTTTTGACGAGCTGATAGGCCTCGCTGGCGGCATCAATGTTGCCCTGCGCCACTTTTCCGCTGAACTTCTGCTCAATCGCAGCCACCACCGCATCGAGTGTGATGAGACCGCTCAAGGCGGCAAAGGCGCCAAGCAGGGGCACATTGGGCACGGCGCGCCCGACATGTTTCATGGCCAGTTCAGTCGCAGGAACCGAGAGCAGGCGCTCCGCGCGGAAACCTTTGACGAAATCTCCCAGACCGAGCTGGTCGAAGGTTCGGTTGGTGTTGATCAGAACAAAGCCGTCTTTTTTCAAGCCGCTGAGCACCTCAACCTGATGCAATAGTGTGGGATCCTGGATGATCAGCGCGTCGGGCTCCATGATGGGTTCGCGCAGCCGGATCTCCTTGTCATCCATGCGGCAAAAAGCGACGACGGGCGCACCGGTTCGCTCCGAGCCAAAACTGGGAAACGCCTGAGCATGTTTGCCGCCGCGAAACGCTGCAATCGACAGCATTTCCGCACCGGTCACGACCCCCTGGCCTCCGCGTCCGTGAATTCGTACTTGAAACATTCTGGGCCTTTCATCGTATGGCTTTTGCAATTAGGTAACCCTACCTATTCCACAAAGTGAAACTATATCTCATGGAACAAACAATGTCTTGACTTGAGTCAGTGTTTTGCGAAGTTCAAACAAGGCGCGAATCATGGCCGTGCCAGCGGCCAGGGCGAGTCGTTGCGCTACATGCGGATCGGCCGGAGAGCCGTATCCAGGGGCCCCGCAAGAGGGATTCAAGTTGAGGCAGGCTTGTGATGCGCCGTTGCCAGTACCTTGTCGATGCGCTTGCCATCGAGCTCAACCACTTCAAAAAGCCAGCCTGCACAACCGATTTGCTCCCCCACCTCGGGCAGATGGCCGCAGACGGACATCAGCAATCCTGCCACCGTGTTGTAGCGTCCCCGATCCTCATCGGGCAGTTCATCGAGATTGAGCTGCGCTTTGAGCTCGCGCACCGGCATGGCGCCATCGAGCATCCAGGAGCCGTCCTCGCGCGCAACGGCCCAGGAATCGAGATGAACGCCCGTGCGCAATTCACCGGTGATGGCTTCGAGCAGGTCGCGTGGCGTCAGCAAACCCTGGACAACGCCATACTCATCAACCACCAGGACAAACCGACCCACCCGGGCCCGAAACTGCTCAAGTAGCTCCATGCCACTCAAAGTCTCAGGAACGAAAGACGCGGGTGTCACATGCGCCTCAATGGATTCGGTTGAGTCCGAGCCCAGCTCAAGAAGCCTGGCGATGCTGATGACGCCCAGAACGTCGTCGAGCGACCCGCGACACACCGGGTACCAGGAGTGTGCGCCCTTGACGCCCCCGCCAGCCACCCTGGCAAGGCATTGCGACGGCGTATCGGCCGCATTGAGCCACTCGATATCCGAGCGCGGAATCATCAAAGAAGTCAGCGGCTGATCATCGAGCAGAAACACGTTCTGCACCATCTGGTGCTCGTGACGCTCGATCACACCGGCATCGACCCCCTCTTCCAGACTGGCACTCACATCATCCTCGGTCACCAGCCGGACCGCGCTGGCATCAATGCGCAGCAGCTTCAACACCGCGGCGGTGGTTCCAGAGAGAAGTCTCACAAATGGCCCGGCCGCGGCGGCCAGCCACAGCATGGGCTTGGAGACCACGCGCGAAACCGCTTCGGGGTGGAGCTGCCCAATGCGTTTGGGCACCAACTCGCCAAAAATAATAGTGGTAAAGGTGATCAGTGCCACCACAATGGCGGTTGCGGCAATGGCCGCCGGGCCGGCTTGTAACCCCAACAGCTGCAACCAACGGGAGACGGTCGGACTGAATGCGGATTCGCCCACAATGCCGTTGAGTACCCCGATCGAGGTGATGCCGACCTGCACAGTGGACAGGAACTGATTGGGGTCGGCCAGCAAGGTGAGCGCCGCCTGTGCTCCTTTGTCGCCGTCTTCAACCATGGCCGTGAGCCGCGACTTGCGGCTCGCGGCCAAGGCCAGTTCGGACATGGCAAACACGCCGTTGAGCAGGGTCAAGAAAACAATCAGCAAGAATTCCATGAATCACAGGGGAAAATAGACAACCATGGCACTTTACTTGATTGGCGACGTTCAGGGTTGCAATAACGCCCTGGGGCGGCTGCTTGACGACATTTCCTTCTCGCCAAGCCGCGACACGCTGCTCATGCTGGGCGACATGGTCAACCGAGGACCCGATTCCGCGGGCGTGCTACGCCGCCTGATGGCGTTTGGCGGAGCGGTGCAATGCGTCCTGGGAAACCACGATCTGCATCTGCTGGCACTGGCCCACGGCGTGCGCAAGTCGCACCGCACCGACACCTTGAACTCCATCCTGACTGCGCCCGACCGCCAGGCGATGCTCGACTGGTTGCGCTGGCAACGCATGGCGATCCTGGAAACCATTGCCGGGCATGAGCTATTGATGGTGCACGCAGGTGTCCTTCCTTCCTGGTCAGCTAGCAAAACAATAGCGCTTGCGGGTGAGATGGAAGCCGTTCTGCGCGGCCCGGACTTGGGTGAATTTTTGCAACGCATGTACGGCAACGAGCCCAGTGCCTGGACTGACACCCTGACCGGCGTTGAGCGCTTGCGGGTGATCGTGAACGCCTTGACCCGAATCCGGTTTTGTGACGATCAGGGCCACATGGAGTTTCTCAGCAAGGAAGGAAGCAGCGCGGCGCCCACGGGCTTTCGACCCTGGTTCGATGTGCCTGGACGGCGAACTGCAAAAATCTGCGTGGCCTTTGGCCACTGGTCCATGCTGGGTCCGCAGCAGCGCACGGACATCATCTCGCTGGACTCTGGTTGCGTCTGGGGTGGCAGCCTCAGCAGCGTGCGCCTTGATCTGGACCAGACTCCAGGGTTACTCTCGAAAATCTTGATTCAGGTGCCATGCGACCAGGCGCTCAAGCCGGGCTGGCCCGCTTGAGGCCAAAACTACTCGGACTTGAACAGTGCCGCAACCTTGCGCTTGGGCTTGATGTTGGCCGAAATACTGCGCACGCCGCGCCGGGTGGCGGTGGCTTCCCAGGACGGCAAGGCATCGGCTTGGGCCGCAGGCTCTTCGTAGGGTTTGTCAAAAAACGGGTCGCGTGGCATAGGTGCGACTCGCGCAGGGTCGCGCCGGGAATCGCGCTCGGGACGGGCAAACTGGCCTTCGCGCGCCACATCCCGAAGAGACGAGGGCCGATGAGCACCGCGTCGAAAGTCATCAGACTCGCCGTGCGAGTACATGCGCCGACCGTCGTTGATGCGGCCCTGCTTGCGGATATCGGGTAGATCTTCATCAAATAC
The DNA here is from genome assembly GCA_963784775.1 of uncultured beta proteobacterium. GTDB lineage: Bacteria > Pseudomonadota > Gammaproteobacteria > Burkholderiales > Burkholderiaceae_C > Rhodoferax. The sequence goes on from CAWAST010000010.1 coordinate 329,739, forward strand.
AACAGCTTCAAGCTCGATCTTGGTGTTGATCAACTTTGAAATATCAGCCACCAGACGCGCATCGCTCTTACCGACAAAGCTCACTGCCAGACCCGCAGCACCAGCCCGCCCGGTACGCCCGATGCGGTGAACATAGTCTTCGGCGTTGAACGGGATGTCGAAATTGAACACTGCGGGCACGTCCTTGATGTCCAGACCGCGGGCTGCCACGTCGGTGCAGACCAGCAAATCAACCTCGCCGCTCTTGAACGATTCCAGTGCCTTGAGCCGCTCATCCTGGCTTTTGTCGCCGTGCAGGGCGGTGGTCTTGAGGCCCTCACGCTCCAGGGAGCGCGCCAGCCGCGCGCAACCGAGCTTGCTGTTGACGAACACAAATGCCTGCTTCATGCCGCGCTGCTTGAGAATCTGGTGCAAGGCGTGGCGTTTGTCATCGTCGCCCACACTGTAGAAATGCTGCTCCACCGTGGAAGCCGTTGCGTTGGAACGCGCGACCTCAATGGTCACCGGGTTCTGCAGATAGCTGCTGGCCAGCCGCTTGATTTCATTGGAGAAGGTGGCCGAAAACAGCAGCGTGATGCGCTGTTGGGGCAGGAAACTCAAAATGCGCTGTAAATCGGGCAGAAAACCGATGTCAAGCATGCGGTCGGCCTCGTCGAGCACCACGTACTCCACCTGATTGAGCACCGCGTTCTTGGCCTCGATGTGGTCTAACAGGCGCCCGGGCGTAGCGACCAGAATCTCGACGCCTTTTTTGAGTTCAGCGGTCTGGGGCTTCATGTCCATGCCGCCAAACACCACCGTGCTGCGCAACTGGGTGTATTTTCCGTAGTCCTTGATCGCCTGCGCCACCTGATCGGCCAGTTCGCGCGTGGGCAGCAGCACCAGTGCGCGCACCGGGTGGCGCGCTGGCGAGGTGGAACTGTTCTGGTGGGCCAGCATGCGTTGCAGCAAAGGCAGGGCAAAAGCGGCCGTCTTTCCGGTGCCGGTCTGGGCGGCACCCATGACGTCTCGGCCCTGCAGCACCACGGGGATTGCCTGGGCCTGGATCGGCGTCATGGATTCATAGCCCTTGTCGGCCACGGCACGGGCCAAGGGCTCGGCCAATTGCAGTTGGGCAAACGCCATCGGCAAATTATTGAGGTCCAGGTCGGCGGTCAGGTCAGGATTTTGTTCGGTCATTCATAGCCACTTCAAATGCTATCAATGCGATAGCTGCTTGCGCCCCAAGCACTGGGGCAAACCTTGATTATCCCCCACTCTCACAATTGGCGTGCGGAAAACGTGTCGCAGCGCTTGAGATTACCGGTTTGCAAGCCGGTATCAAACCAGCGCTGACGCTGCGCGCTGGTGCCGTGGGTAAAGCTTTCGGGCACAACCGCGCCCCCGCTGGAGCGCTGCAAGGCATCGTCGCCGATCTTTGCCGCTGCGTTCATGGCCTCCGCCACATCACCTTGCTCAAGCAACTGCCGCGCCGCCTGGGCATGGTTGGCCCAAAGACCGGCAAAACAATCTGCCTGCAATTCCAGTCGCACACTCAGCGCGTTGTAATCGGTCTGACTGACCCGATTGCGCATCTCGTCCATCTTCGCGGTGATGCCCAGCAGGTTCTGCACGTGGTGGCCCACCTCATGGGCAATCACATAGGCCTGGGCAAAGTCGCCCGGCGCGCCCAGACGGTTCTTCAGCGTTTCGTAAAAGTCCAAGTCAATATAGACTTTTTGGTCCGTCGGGCAGTAAAACGGGCCCATGGCGGACTGGCCCTGGCCGCAGGCGGTGGCCGTGGCACCGCGAAAGAGCACCAGTTTGGGCTCCCGGTAGGTGCCGTTGCCCTGGGCAAACACCTCTTTCCAGACATCTTCGGTATCACCCAGCACTGTGGCGACGAAGCTGGCCATGCGGTCATCGGCCGGTGGTCGATGCGCGGGAGCCTGCTGGGATTGAGGTGCGGGACCTCCACCACTGAGCACACTGAGCACCGTCATGGGGTTGACGCCCAGAAAATACGAGACCACCAGCGCGATGGCGATTGAGCCGATCCCGATGCCCCGCCCACCCAGGCCACGTCCGCCCGAGGAACCCCCTTCGTCGCGACGGTCTTCCACGTTGTCAGACTGGCGATTACCTTCCCATTTCATGGCATGACTCCTCTGAGCAGAGCAAATTCACGCAAACCAACCGGCCGCCCCCGGCTCACGCCTTGGGCAGGGTTACCCCGGACTGCCCCTGGTATTTGCCGCCCCGATCTTTGTAAGACGTTTCGCAGGGTTCGTCGCTCTCGAAAAACAGCACCTGAGCGCAGCCTTCGCCCGCGTAAATCTTCGCTGGAAGCGGCGTGGTGTTGGAGAATTCCAGGGTCACGTAGCCTTCCCACTCGGGCTCAAAGGGCGTCACATTGACGATGATGCCGCAGCGCGCGTAGGTGCTCTTGCCCAGGCAAATCGTCAGCACATTGCGGGGAATGCGAAAGTACTCCAGGGTTCGCGCCAACGCAAAGCTGTTGGGCGGAATGATGCACACCTCGTCATTGAAATCAACAAAGCTCTTCTGGTCGAAGTTCTTGGGGTCAACGACGGTGCTGTGGATGTTGGTAAAGACCTTGAACTCAGGCGCGCAGCGGATGTCGTACCCATAGCTGCTGGTGCCGTAACTGATAATCTTCTTGCCCTCGCGTTCGCGGACCTGGCCCGGCTCGAAGGGCTCGATCATGCCCGTGGTCTCTGCCATGTGGCGAATCCATTTGTCACTCTTGATGGTCATAGTTCAAGGCTCCTGCGTTGGCTCGATTGTAAGCGTTCAAACTGCTACCTTTATTAGAGCAGCATACGCAATATGGACAGGGTCTAAAGCTCTAAAAAGCTTGAGAAATAACGGTGCGTTCGATCAGGCGGTCATCGCCCAGAACGATGAGTGCGAACAGCAACTCATCGAGGCTCTCGGTGCCACTGGTGCGTCGCTCCATCAAGGGCGTGGCTTGCGGGTTGAGTACCACAAAATCAGCCTCACAGCCCGGTTGCAAATTGCCCACGATAGCCTGCCCGCCAGAGTCCACCAGTCCCAGTGCCCGGGCCGCACCGGCCGTTTGCTGCCACCACAAGTGCTGCGGCGAGAGCGTGAGGCCCCGCTTGCTCGCTCCTTCGCGCGCGGCGCAGTAGGCCGCGAGCATGGTGTGAAACGGGCTGAAACTGGTGCCAGCCCCCACATCGCTGGCCAGCCCGTAGCGAAGCCCGGCCCGGTCGGCTTTGGCATAGTCAAAGAAGCCGCTGCCCAGAAAAAGGTTGCTGGTCGGACAAACGGCTGCGGCCGCACCCGTCTGGCGCATCAAGTCCCGGTCGGCCTCATCCAGGTGCAGGCAATGCGCATACACGGCGCGCTGGCGCAGCAGGCCCGCCTCGCCGTAGATGGAAAGATAGCTTCGCGAGCTTGGGAACAACTCACGGGCCCAGGCAATTTCGTCCTGGTTTTCAGCTACGTGAGACTGGATCCACACATCGCCATACCGCGCCGCCAGCTCGCCCGCCCCGCGCAACTGGGCCTGGCTGCAAACGGGCGCAAAGCGTGGCGTGATGGCGTAGCCCAGGCGATCTTTGCCGTGCCATTTTTGAATCAGGGCTTCGGTGTCGATCAAACTTTGCTCGGTGGCGTCCCTGGCACCGCCCGCCGCTGCGCGGTTGAGCAGATCCGGTGGAGCATTGCGGTCCATCAGGCACAGGCCCGTGATCAGGCGCAGCTGCTGCGCTGAAGCCTGCGCGAACAACGCGTCCACCGAGGCCAGGTGCGGGCTGGCAAAGGCCAGCGTGGTCGTGACCCCGTTGCGGAGCAGCTCCGCTATGAAAAACGCAGCTGCCTGGGCACAGTAGTCGGGGGACGAGAAGCGTTTTTCTTCAGGATAGGTGAATTTCTCAAGCCAGGGCAGCAGGCCCTGCGCCGGCGAGCCGATGATGTTGGTCTGCGGAAAATGAAGGTGCATGTCCACAAAACCGGGGGCGATGATGCGCCCCGGCAGATGCTCCACAGGGACATCCGCATAGACGGGGGACAGATCGCGCCAGGGGCCCACGGCCTCGACCACCTGCAAACCGTCGCTACTCTTCCCCACCACCAGCAGACCGTCTTCCTCAAAGACAGCCGACTGGCCGGGCTCGCGGTCCTCGGCAAACCTCAGAATCGCGGATCGATAGGCTTTCATGTTCTTGGCGCAACCTTTTTTCTTGCGGTCGAATTAAATCAGCAGCACTCCGGCCAAATCAGACCGACACATTCAGGGCAGCTTACCCTGCACGCCCTGCACCAGGTAGTTCATTTGCAAAATCTGCTCGTCGCTCAAGGTCTGACCCCTGGCAATCACTTCCTTGCCGGTGTTGCTCAGAACGGCCTGCTCGGCGTGAAACGGATGGAGCTTGCCCGAGGCAATTTCCTTCTGGCGGGCCAGCACTTCGGCCTGCACGGCCTTGGGTACTTTGGAGCCAAAACCGTCCACCTTGATCATGCCCTCGCGCACGCCGCCCCAGACACTGCCGCTCTTCCAGGTTCCGTCCAGCACCGCCTTGGCCCGCTCAGTGTAATAACGGCCCCACTGGTGCGTTACGGCCACGATTTGCGCATCGGGCGCCACCTTGCGCATATCCGAGTGGTAGGCCACGGCCAGCTTGCCACGCTCCTGCGCGGCCACCATCACCGCCGAGGAGCCGGTATGAAAGGCGATCACATCGACGTTCTGGTTAAACAGCGTCATGGCCGCATCGCGCTCGCGGGTGGGATCGAACCAGGCGCTCAGCCACACCACTTTCACCTCCGCCTTGGGGTTGACCGAGCGCATGCCCAGAGCGAAGGCGTTGATGCCCTGGAGCACCTCGGGGATGGGGAAACCCGCCACGTACCCGGCGATATTGCTTTTGGTCATGCGCCCCGCGGCGATCCCGGCCAGGTAGCGGCCTTCGTAATAGCGCGCATTGGCCGTGGCCACGTTGGGCGCGGTCTTGTAACCGGTGATCGATTCGAACTTGACGTCCGGGAACTCCTGGGCCACCTTGAGCGTGGGCTCCATGTAGCCAAAGCTCGGCGTGAAAATCAGCTTGTGGCCGGTGTTGGCCAGATCGCGGATCACGCGCTCGGCGTCGGGGCCCTCAGCGACGTTTTCCACATAGGCGGTTTTCACCTTCGGTCCCAGGGCCGCCTCGACGGCCTTTCGGCCTTCCTCGTGCTGGCGCACCCAACCGGCATCAGTCAAGGGTGCGACATACACAAAACCAATCTTGAGCGGCTCCCTGGCAGCACCAGTAGCGGGCGTGGATTGCGAAAAAACAGGAGATATAAAACAGGCGGCCGCAAGCGCGGCTACGAGGTTTTTGTACATGGTGGTCCTCTACATGGCTCCAAACAGAAAAAGCAAGACCCGCCGGAGCCGCGGGTCTTGTCCGGCATTCTAACTGCCGCTCCGCCCATAAAATGTCCAGGTGAACACCGACCAGACACCGCCCATTCCCCGCCCGCGCCGCCCGATTCTCGATCTGCCTGACGAACTGATCAGCCAGATCGCCGCCGGCGAGGTTGTGGAGCGCCCGGCCTCCGTGGTGCGCGAACTGGTGGACAACGCGCTTGATGCGGGAGCAAGTCAGGTCACCGTGCGATTGCTGGCCGGTGGCGTGCGCCTCATCGCGGTCGAAGACGACGGCATGGGCATGCTGCGCGAGGAATTACCCATCGCCCTGCGGCGCCACGCCACCAGCAAGATCGCCAGCCTGGTCGATCTCGAATCGGTGGCGACCATGGGTTTTCGCGGCGAGGCCCTCGCCGCTATAAATTCAATAGCTGACTGCGCAATACTGTCAAGGGCTATAGGCGCAAATAGTGCATACTTTCTGGACGGACGCAGCGGCGAGCTCAAACCGGTCGCACGCGCTGTGGGCACCACGGTGGAGGTCAAGGAGCTGTTTTACAGTACCCCGGCCCGGCGCAAGTTCCTCAAGACCGACGCCACCGAGCTGGCCCATTGCGTGGAGGCCGTGCGCCGCCACGCGCTGGCCCGCCCCGATGTGGGCTTTGCCGTCTGGCACGAGGGCAAGCTGGCCGTTCAGTGGCGGCGCTGCGAGCGTACCGACGACCTGAATCAGCGCCTGCGCGACGTACTCGGCCGCGAATTTGTCGAACGCTCGGTTGAAGTGGACTACCAAAACGACAACCACAGCCGCCCAAGTGGCGTGCCCCGCATTCGGGTGTGGGGACGCGCTGGCATCCCGGACGCCGCCCGCTCGCGCGCCGATCAGCAGTTTTGCTACGTCAACGGGCGTTTTGTGCGCGACAAGGTACTTACCCACGCCGCCCGCAGCGCCTACGAAGACGTGCTGCACGGTCACCGCCAGCCGGTCTATGCCCTTCGGGTTGAGATCGATCCCGCGCGGGTGGATGTCAACGTGCACCCCACCAAGATCGAGGTGCGGTTTCGGGACAGCCGCGAGGTGCATCAGGCCGTGCGTCACGCGCTGGAGTCGGCGCTGGCCGCACCGCGGTCAGCGAGAATGGGTCAGCCTGCGCCATCGTTGCAGAACCCCTCCGGTGCCGGTGAGCCAGATTCCGCATTCCGTGGAGTATTTGCACAAAATCGGCCTGTAGCCCCTATCTATTCTTCACAGTCTGCTATTTTTTCTGCAGCAAATGAAACACCAGTGGCCAGCGACTTTCACGCGCCGTGGAATCCGTCCGATGCACATCACGCGCAAGCGTTGGAGACACGCTCCGGCACCGCAAGTCGCAGCGACGATTCCAGCAACGACGCTCCTCTTCCGGGCGGTGAGTTACCGCTCGGCCGCGCGTTGGCGCAGTTGCAGGGCGTCTATGTCCTGGCGGAAAACGCCCACGGGCTGGTGGTGGTGGACATGCATGCGGCCCACGAGCGCATCGTGTACGAACGCCTGAAGAGCCAGTTTGCGGCCCGCCAGGCCCAGGGAATAGGGGCTGCTCTGCCCAGCCAGCCGTTGCTCATTGCCGCCACGTTTGCCGCCACGCCCGCTGAAGTGGCCACGGCCGAGGTCCATGCCCCTACGCTGCGGACCCTGGGGTTGGAGATCACAGCGTTTTCTCCCAAGACGCTGGCAGTGCGGTCAGTGCCCAGCAGCCTGGCCCAGGGCGACCCCGTGGAACTGGCGCGCAGCGTGCTGGCCGAATTGGCACAACATGAAGCCAGCACGGTGATCGAACGGGCCCACCACGATTTGCTGGCCACCATGGCCTGCCACGGCGCGGTGCGCGCCAACCGACGCCTGACTCTGGAGGAAATGAATGCACTCCTGCGCCAGATGGAAGCCACCGAGCGCTCGGACCAGTGCAATCACGGCCGCCCCACCTGGCGCCAGATCACATTGGCTGAACTGGACCGGCTGTTTCTGCGGGGCCGCTAACGCGCCACATTGGCAGCGCACTAAGGCGCCTCGTCCAGCGCATAGTCGCCGGGTGGATAGGTCACCTGGGGGTCTGACCGCGTCAGTTCCTGCTCGATGGCGAGGTGGTGTTTGCAGGTCAACCCGTGAAACTCGGCAAACGGTCCGGTCAGTAGGTACACCGGCTGGCGGGTGTCGGGGTGATAACCCGGCGTTGCAGCAGCGCCAGCCCAGACCCGCTGCGCCTCCACCAGGCCCAGGTCCAGCAAATCGCGCAGAAGTTCAGGACGACTCTTGCGCGGGAACATCTCCACCAGCGCCTCGACCCGGGCCGCGAGTTCAACCGGCAAGCGCAATGAATACCGCCTGCGGGCAAGGCGCTGATCGTTCCCGGCCTGAGCGACAGAGGGCTCAAACGCAACATGGACGCGGGAGTGGCGGTGCGATTCCATGCGCCATGATCCTGCGCCAAAAATTGGCAATCTTGCGAAATCGCAACAGGAAGGACGCCGAGCGCGTAGGCCTGACCAGTGCCACTCTGAGGGAATCGCCCGGCGCCCCCCGGTCAGACTAACAAAACTAGGCAGACCTGCCCAGAGTGAGGGCACCGGGCACCATCGGCAACCATACACGAGGGTAAACCCTTATAATTAGCACCATCGATATCAAAGGGGCTTACCATGTCCAAACTTATTGAGCTCATCAAAGCTCTCGTTCCCGGCTTCGAATCTCAATCCGAGCTCGAAAACTCCTATTTATCCCAGGCGGACAACCTCTATGAACTTGAGCGCCGCATGCACGAGATTGATGTGCGCGGCCAGAGCGCGGGCTGGGGCCTGAGCCAGGGCGCACACTGATGCAAATCCTGCTTGCCCCAACCCAAGGCGTTGCCAATGCCGTGTGGGCGTCCAGCCAGGCATCTGCGCGCATGCTGGGGCTCCCTTTTGACGCCGCGCGGCAATCGTATGCCTGCGCTGTGCGCTCCGGCCTGATCGAGCGTTCACTCATTGGCTGGGCCCGTTTTGAGCGCGAGCTCAGCGCCCTTGAAACACTGACCCTGGGCCCCTTGGCCCGTCACGTTTGAACCCACAGACCGCCTGACAGCAACTCTGGCGCGGGCCACCTGCCCCGCAGGCACGCGCCCAGTTGGACCCACACAAGAAAAAAGCCGTTGAATATCAACGGCTTTTGCATTTTTGGCGGAGTGGACGGGACTCGAACCCGCGACCCCCGGCGTGACAGGCCGGTATTCTAACCAACTGAACTACCACTCCTGGTAGCGGTAACGTTTGCTCTTTCGAGCCAAGTTGCCTGCCCTTGCGAGCTTGCTGTTACCAACTTGTGCAGCATCATCTTGCGATGAATCTGGCGACCCCACGGGGATTCGAACCCCGGTACCTACCGTGAAAGGGTAGTGTCCTAGGCCTCTAGACGATGGGGTCAAAACCTTTGGACTTCCGTCTCAACTTGCAAAACTTTTCAGTCCTGCCTCAAAAACTTTTGGTGGAGGTAAGCAGGATCGAACTGCTGACCTCTTGCATGCCATGCAAGCGCTCTCCCAGCTGAGCTATACCCCCTAACCTGATTTGCCCGAATCATTCATCAGGCATTTCAATTTCTGAGCCTCAAATTATAGCCTGAAAAATCAGACCGCCTTCAGCCGTTTCAATACTTTTTCTCTTGTGTGAAGTTCGAGCACAGCGTCCAGCGAGGGCGTCTGGGTCGTGCCCATCACCAACACCCGCACCGGCATGGCCAGTTGTGGCATCTTCAGACCGCACGCACCCAATACTTCCTTGATGGCTGCTGAAATGGACGGTCTGTCCCAGGCGCAGTTGGCGAGCTTGTCAAGGAGCAGCGCAAGAGCCGGTTTGACCGGATCACTGACGTGCTGATGAACTTCATCGGGGTTGGGAGTGACATCTGCGTAAAACGCCTCCGCCCAGTCGGCCAACACCACGGTCGTGTCGCAGCGGTCTTTGAACAGGGCGCAGATGCGGGCAAGGCGATCGTCCGGTGCAATACCCCGCTTGAGAAGTTGTTCCCGCACCAAAGGCGCGAGCGCGTCATCTGCCATGGCCTTGAGGTGCTGGGCATTGACCCAGCGCAGCTTGGCCTCATCAAACTGCGCCGCGCTGCGACCCAGGTGATCAAGGTTGAACCACTGCAAAAACTGTTCACGGCTGAAGATTTCATCGTCGCCATGGCTCCAGCCCAAGCGGGCCAGGTAATTGACCATGGCATCGGCCAGGTAACCTTCGTCGCGGTACTGGGTGACGGGCTTGGCGCCGTTGCGCTTGCTCATCTTCTCGCCCTGCTCATTGAGCACGGTGGGCAGGTGGGCATACACCGGCGGCTCGCCGCCCAGGGCTCGAAAGATGTTGATCTGGCGTGGCGTGTTGTTAACGTGGTCGTCGCCGCGGATGACGTGCGTGATGGCCATGTCCATGTCGTCCACCACCACGCAGAAGTTGTAGGTCGGGGTGCCATCCGGGCGGGCAATGACCAGGTCGTCGAGCTCGTCGTTGCTGATCTCGATGCGACCTTTGACCTTGTCCTCCCACACCACCGCGCCCGTCTGCGGGTTCTTGAAACGCAGCACAGGCTTGAGCCCTTCAGGGACCGGCGGCAATGTCTTGCCCGGGACCGGGCGCCAGGTGCCGTCGTAGCGTGGCTTTTCCTTGGCGAGCATCTGACGTTCGCGCAGGGCATCAAGCGCCTCGACGCTCATGTAACAGGGGTAAACGTGCCCTGCGGCCTGCAACCCTGCCAGCACCGCCTTGTAGCGGTCCATGCGCTGCATTTGAAAGAACGGGCCTTCGTCGTAATCCAGACCGAGCCAGTGCATGCCCTCGATGATCACATCCACCGCGGCCTGCGTAGAGCGCTCCAGATCGGTGTCTTCAATGCGCAAAATAAAATCGCCGCCAGTGGCACGGGCAAAAGCCCAGGGATAGAGAGCCGAGCGGATGTTGCCCAGGTGAATGAAACCGGTCGGAGACGGGGCAAATCGGGTACGGGTTTTTTGTGTCATGTCAGGGTGTCGAGCCCGCGGGCAAGGTCGGTTTTTAAGTCGTCAACGTGGTCCAGCCCAACAGCGAACCGAATCAGGCCCTGACCGATGCCTGCGGCCTGGCGCTGAGCCTCGGTGAGGCGCCCGTGTGAGGTGCTGGCCGGATGGCTGATGGTGGTCTTGGTGTCGCCCAGGTTGGTGGTGATGGAGCTCACCAACGCGGCGTCGATGACGGCAAACGCGTTGCGTCGGCGTTCGGAGTCGTCCTGGCCCACCACGTCGAATGAAACTACCGCCCCGCCCAAGCCGGTACCGCTGGCTGACTGCTGGCGCATAGCCAGCGCATACTGGGGGTGCGAGGCCAAGCCCGGGTAATAGACCCGCGCCACTTTCGGGTGATTTTGCAGCCACTGCGCCATCACCAAGGCACGCTCGGATTGCGCCTGCATACGAATGCCCAGCGTCTCCATGCCTTTGAGCACCACCCACGCATTGAAGGGCGAGAGCACCATACCGGCGGTGCGGGTGATGGGCAAAAACACCTCCTCCACGTGGCGCTGGTCGCAGCAAATGGCGCCCGCCATCACACGGCCCTGACCGTCCAGGTATTTGGTGCCTGAATGAATGATGAAGTCCGCCCCAAAACGCATGGGCTGCTGCAGAGCCGGGCTGCAAAAGCAGTTGTCCACCGCGAGTTGCGCGCCCGCGTTGTGCGCCAGGTCGGCCAGGGCTTGGATGTCGCACACATCGGTCAGCGGATTGGTCGGCGTCTCGGCAAACAGAAGTTTGGTGTTGGGGCGAATGGCCGCGCGCCAGGCAGTCACGTCAGTTTGCGGAACGAAACTGGTCTCGATGCCGAACTTGGAAAACTGCCCTGAAAACAGACCAATGGTCGAGCCAAAAACCGACTGCGAACACACCACATGATCGCCGGCGCGCAACAGGCCCATGCCCAGCAGCAAAATGGCCGACATGCCGCTGGACGTGGCAATCGCCGCCTCGGTACCCTCAAGCGCGGCCAGGCGCAATTCCATGCTGGTCACGGTCGGGTTTCCGACCCGGGTGTAGGTGTAGCCGTCTTCCTCACCGGCAAAGCGGTTGGCAGCGGTCTGGGCATCTGGCTGCACAAAGCTGCTGGTTAGAAACAGTGCCTCCGAATTCTCACCATAGTGGCTTTTCTCGGCTGCAACACGCACGGCCAAGGTGTCTTGATGCAATTCCCCGGGCAACTTTTTAGCGCTCATGGTGTATCAATCTGGCAAGGCAGAATCAGAGTCATCATGGGAATTGGCCGTAGTGTTCGTGCGCGCCGCGTTGAGGCGAATCACATCTGCGGGGGTGATGTCGCCGGTGACGTACACACCATCAAAACAGGAGGCATCAAAACCCTGCACTTTGGGGTTGAGTGAGCCAATGGCTTTTTTCATGCCGTCCACGTCCTGGTAAATCAGGGCGTCGCAGCCAATAAGCTGGCGAACCTCTTCCACTGTGCGGTTATGAGCCACCAGCTCATCGGGCGTGGGCATGTCGATGCCATAGACATTGGGGTAGCGCACCGGTGGCGCAGCACTGGCCAGATACACCTTGCGGGCCCCGGCATCGCGCGCCATCTGCACGATCTCGCGGCTGGTGGTGCCGCGCACAATGGAGTCATCGACCAGCAGCACATTGCGTCCCTTGAATTCACTGGCGATCACGTTGAGCTTCTGGCGCACCGATTTCTTGCGAACTGATTGGCCCGGCATGATGAAGGTGCGCCCCACGTAGCGATTCTTCACAAATCCTTCGCGATAGGGCAGGCCAAGCAATTGCGCCAACTGCGCGGCGCTCGGTCGGCTCGACTCCGGAATGGGAATGACCGTGTCGATTTCATTGGGCGGCACCGTGGAAATCACCCGTTTGGCCAGGGTCTGGCCCAGGTTGAGCCGGGCCTGGTAGACGGAGATTCCGTCGATGATCGAATCAGGGCGCGCCAGGTACACAAACTCAAATATGCACGGGTTGAGCACCGGATTCTCGGCGCACTGCTGCGCATGTACATTGCCCTGCAGGTCGATGAACACCGCCTCACCGGGGTCGATGTTGCGCTCGAACTTATGGGAGGTGCCTTCCATCGCGACCGATTCGCTGGCGAGCATCTTCACGCCCTCGCTACCCCCCATACACAAGGGGCGGATGCCAAAGGGGTCGCGAAAGGCCAGCACACCATGCCCGGCGATCATCGCAATCACGGCATAGGAGCCCCGCACCCGCTGGTGCACCTTGCACACGGCTTGAAACACATCGCGCGGCTGCAGCGGCAGACCGCGCGTGGTGGCCTCGATCTCGTGCGCCAGCACGTTCAGCAAAACCTCGGAATCGCTTTCAGTGTTGATGTGGCGATGGTCGGTACTGAACAGCTCGGCCTTGAGCGCCTGCGCGTTGGTCAGATTGCCGTTGTGCACCAGCACGATGCCAAAAGGCGCGTTGACATAAAACGGCTGGGCTTCTTCCTCGCTCTCGGCATCGCCCGCCGTGGGATAGCGCACCTGGCCCAGGCCGCAATTGCCCGGCAGGGAGCGCATGTTTCGGGTGCGAAACACGTCGCGCACCATGCCTTTGGCTTTTTGCGTGAAAAACTTGCGTTCCTGCTGTGTGACGATGCCAGCGGCGTCTTGGCCCCGGTGTTGCAGCAACAGCAAAGCGTCGTAGAGAAGTTGGTTGACGGGTGCGTTGCTGACAACGCCGACGATTCCACACATAAGCTTCCGATCAGTTCAGGACAGGGCAGGCCACCGAAGCCACACCCTGCGCGTTCAGGGCCCTCATGCGGGCAGGTACCGGCCAAACTCAGCGGGCAAAACGGGCTTCAAGCCCTTGAGCGCCGCCGATGAAATGCCCGCGCCTATGGATTCCTGCCACCACTGCCCCGATTTCAGGGGCGTCATGCCGATCACGACGGTGACCACAAGCAAGAGAAGCACCCCGCGCACCAGGCCAAAAACGGCACCCAAAGCGCGGTCGGTCGATTGCAGCCCCACGACGGAGAGCAGTTTCTTGGCCAAAGCCCCCACCAGGCCCCCCACAAGCATAGCAATCACAAACACCAGGACAAATCCCGCTGCGTAGCGCACCGCCTCTGCTGCGCCCTCCATGGGCAGCTTTTGCGCCACATCGGGTGCAAACCACTGCGCCAGAAAAAAGGCGGCAATCCAGTTCGCCACCGAAAACAGCTCGTAGATCAGCCCGCGCCAGGCACCCAGCAGCAGCGAGGCCAGCAACACGGCCAGAAATATCCAATCCAATGCGGGCAGGGTCATCGTCATGGGCAGGCCTAAAGGGTCAAAATGGCCGCGGGCAGGGCCATTTTCTTGATTTTCTCAGCCGCCTTGTCGGCCTCTGCTTTACTGGAAAAAGGCCCAACGCGCACCCGGATCATGTTGGTGCCATCGATCTTGGCCACATGGGTGTAGGTCTTGAGCCCGGCACGCTCGACTTTCAAGCGCACTTCGCGCGCCCGGGTGGCGTCCGAGAAGGCACCAATCTGCACCACATAGCGGTTGGCGTCGGCCTCAGGCTTTTTGGCAAGATCCTTGCCTTGCAACAGGGCCAGCGCCTTGGCACCGCCGTCAGACTTGTCGACCTTGACGGGCGGCTTTTCGGCGGACTTTTCAATCGGCTTTTCGACCGGTTTTAAAATCTTCGTCGGGTCGTCCTTTGCTACTTCTTTCGAAGCGATCTTTGCAGCTTCCACGGGGGCTTTAGCCACTTTTTCTTCTGATTTTTCGGGAGCATCAGCCCGCGCAATCGGCGCCTCCGGTGCGGCCTGCGGAATGCTCAGGGGCTTGGCTTTGTTGCGGTCCGGAATCTCTATCGGCAAATCCACCGAAATCGGGCGCGGCTGCTTGTCAAACAAAAGGGGAAATCCGATCACCCCCACCAATACCAGCACGGCCGCCCCCACCAGCCGGTACTTGGCACGCCGACGCATCATTTCAACACTCTCGTGCCGCGCTGGCGAAGCAGAGGGCTCGTCGCCCGTTTTCCGAAATTTGAAAAAAGCCATGGTAGGGGACAGTGGAGTTCAGTTGTCTGGCAGCTGTTTTGCGGGAAAGCCGGGCAGGCCGTCCTTAAGGATGCCGCCCACGGTGTAGAACGACCCAAAGACGACGATTCTATCAGCGGGGTCCGCTGCCTGCAGCGCCGCCTGCAGCGCCGCGCGGGGGTCAGGGTAGGCGTTGGCACAGGCGTCAATTCGGGCATTTTGCGCCTGCCATTGCTCCAGCAATCCAAGCGCAGACTCGGCCCGCGGCGTTGGCAAATCGGTGAAATTCCAACGGTCAATCAGCGGGTTGATCGTGCCCAGCATGAGCGCCAGATCCTTGTCGGCCATCGCGCCAAAGACCGCATGCGTGGTTGGGAAACTGCCCATGCCCGCCAGGTTGATCGCCAGCGCAGCGACCGCGTGCGGATTGTGCGAGACGTCGAGCACGAGGGTTGGAAGGCCGGCAATGACCTGAAACCGCCCGGGCAATTGAACGCTGGCCAGTCCGGCGCGAATGGCCTGCTCGGTCACCGGCAGACACTCCCGCAAAGCCACGAGTGCTGCAATGACGCCGGCGGCGTTGTCAAGCTGATGCGCGCCCTGCAAGGCGGGACAAGGCAATGCGCCAAAGCGCCGCCCAGCCCCGGACCAGTCCCAGTGTTGGGAACTTCCAACCGCCTTGAAGTCCACGCCAATGCGCCACAGCGTGGCGTCAATCTCGGTGGCGTGGTCCAGCACGCTTTGCGGCGGCGCGGGGTCGCTCACGATCACGGGGCGGCCCGTGCGCATGACCCCGGCTTTCTCAAAACCGATGGATTCGCGATCAGGCCCCAAAAACTCCATGTGATCGAGGTCAATGCCGGTGATGACGGCGCAGTCCGCGTCCAGAATATTGACCGCGTCGAGTCGGCCACCCAAACCCACTTCCAGAATCGCCACATCGAGCCCGCTTCGGGCCATCACGTCGAGTATCGCCAGGGTCGAGAACTCAAAGTAGGTCAGCGAAATCTCTGAGCCATTTTGGCCTCTAACCCTTTCCACATCTGCAAATGCAGCTATCAATTTAGCAGCATCTACAGCCTGGCCGTTAAGCCGCAGACGTTCTTCAAAATTCACCAAATGGGGCGACGTGTAGACGCCGGTGCGATAACCAGCCTGCAACAGGATTGCTTCGAGCATGGCGCAGGTCGAACCCTTGCCGTTGGTTCCGGCCACCGTAATGAGAGGGCAGTCGAGCCGCAGCGCCATGCGCTGGGCCACCGCTTTGACGCGATCGAGCCCGAGATCAATGTTTTTGGGGTGCAGCCGCTCGCAATGGGCCAGCCACTCGTCAAGGGTTTGATATTGGGTATGCATAGGCCCCGCCATTGTCGTTCAGAGGCGCAAGGCTGCAATCCCGAACTCTCCAGTTGACGAAGGTCCGACCGATAACCTTTTCGTGCACCCAATCGTCTCGCTCGCCTAAAATCAGCCGCTTACCCCACTGCACAGCACCTATCCCATGGCCACCATTCTTCAAGATCTTCCCGTTGGACAAAAAGTCGGTATCGCATTCTCTGGCGGTCTGGACACCAGCGCCGCCCTGCACTGGATGAAACTCAAGGGCGCCTTGCCCTACGCCTACACCGCCAACCTGGGCCAGCCCGACGAAGCGGACTATGACGAGATTCCCCGCAAGGCCATGCAATATGGAGCGGAGAAGGCGCGTCTGATCGATTGCCGCAGCCAACTCGCCGCCGAAGGCCTGGCCGCCCTGCAAGCGGGCGCATTCCACATCTCGACCGGCGGGGTGACCTACTTCAACACCACACCCATCGGGCGCGCGGTAACGGGCACCATGCTGGTGGCGGCCATGAAGGAAGACGACGTCAACATCTGGGGCGACGGCAGCACCTTCAAGGGCAATGACATCGAGCGCTTTTACCGCTACGGACTGCTCACCAACCCATCTCTCAAAATCTACAAACCGTGGCTGGACCAGTTGTTCATCGACGAACTCGGTGGCCGCGCCGAAATGTCGGCTTTCATGACCAAGGCCGGTTTTGGCTACAAGATGTCGGCCGAAAAGGCTTATTCCACCGACTCGAACATGCTGGGCGCGACCCACGAAGCCAAAGACCTGGAGTTCTTGAACACGGGCATCGGGATTGTGCAGCCCATCATGGGCGTGGCCTTCTGGAAGGACGAGGTTGAAGTCAAGCGCGAAGAGGTGACGGTGCGCTTTGAAGAAGGCCGCCCCGTGGCGCTGAACGGCGTGGAGATCCCCGACCTGGTCGAATTGATTCTGGAAGCCAACCGCATTGGCGGGCGCCACGGCCTGGGCATGAGCGACCAGATCGAGAACCGCATCATCGAGGCCAAGAGCCGCGGCATATACGAAGCCCCCGGCCTGGCGCTGCTGTTTGCGGCTTACGAGCGCCTGGTCACCGGCATCCACAACGAAGACACCATCGAGCAATACCGCGACAACGGCCGCAAGCTCGGGCGCCTGCTGTACCAGGGCCGCTGGTTCGACCCGCAGGCCATCATGCTGCGCGAAACGGCCCAGCGCTGGGTGGCGCGCGCCGTCACCGGCTCCGTCACTCTGGAGTTGCGCCGCGGCAACGACTATTCGATCCTCAACACCGAAAGCCCCAACCTAACCTACGCGCCCGAGCGCCTGAGCATGGAAAAGGTCGAGAACGCACCATTTTCGCCGCAAGACCGCATCGGCCAGCTCACCATGCGCAACCTGGACATCGTGGACACCCGCGCCAAACTGGGCATTTACGCCCAGGCCGGCTTGCTGTCTCTCGATTCGAATGCGGCACTGGCTCAGTTGAGCAGTGACGATCAAAAGTAGGCCCGTACGAGAGATTGAAAACGATACAAACCAGCGTCAAGCCATAAGCTGAATCCGCGCGTTCGCGTGGGGTTCACTTGGCCGAGATTGTGCGGTTTTTCGCGAGATAGTCCCGCGCAATCGGACCCAGCGCGGCAGGCTCAATACCCAGCAACTGCAAACCCGGCACCGAGCCGCTGGCCACGTTGTCGATCTTCATGGAGTCGAGGTTGTCGCGGCTCATCACCGGCTCGCCGGGGGCCAGTTCCATCAGCCGCGCCTGCAAGCGGGCGAGCCAAATCGGCAGTGCAATGACTGGTCGGCCTTTCCCCCCACGCGCTCCGCTGCACCGCCCTGCCAGTTGCACCAGTTCTCGCAGGGTGAAAACCTCCGCACCGCATAGCTCCAGCACCAGGGGCTCGACCACCGGACCTGTTCGCTCGATCACGCGCACCACGGCGTTGGCGACGTCCTGCACCCACACCGGCTGAAAGTGCACATTGGCTCCTGCCAGCGGCACTACCGGCAAGACGGTCTGGAGCTTGGCAAACACGTTGAGAAATTTGTCCTGCACGCCAAAGATCACGCTGGGACGCAGAATGCTCAAGGCCAAGGGTGCGTCGGTTTCTGCTGATGCGGCCGCCGCCTGCATCAGCACGGCCTCGCCTTGAGACTTGCTGCGCAGGTACATCGAGGGCGGCGTGTCAGGATTGCGCCCGTCGGCACCCAGGGCGCTGATGTGGACCAGATGCTGCACATGGTTGGCGACGCAAGCCTGCGCGATGCTGCGTGCCAGGGCCACATGCACCTGCTCGAACGCTGCCTGCGAACCATGCAAAATGGCCACCAGATTCACCACCGTGTCATGCCCCGAAACCGCATGCGCCAGTGCCGACGCATCCTGCACATCGACTTCAAGCACCGACAGACCCGGCAGGCCCAGCAGATGCGCGGCGTTTGCCCGCTTGCGAGTGAGCACCGTCACGTGCCAGCCTTGCGCAGCGAGTTGCGTACAGACACAGGTGCCGACAAAGCCGGTACCGCCCAAAACCAGGATGTTTTTCATGCTTCGAATCTAGCGCTTTGAATAAACCTTGGGCTGCACAAGGGTCAATAGCACCCGGAGAGGCGCCCCGAGTTCATGTACTTTGGCGCGCCACCAGTTCCCAACCGAGATCGACGCTGTGCTTCGCGACAGGCTCACCGCGCATCAACGAGAGCAGCATGGTCGCGGCGCTCTGACCGACCTCGGCGCGTGGCGTACGCACGGTTGTCAGCGCAGGCCACATCTGGTCACTGCCCGCCAGATCGTTGAAGCCCGCTACCGCCAGTTGGCGTGGCACGTCGATGCCGAACCGCAGCGCGGCCAACAAACCGCCCTGTGCCAAATCGTCATTGCAAAAAAATATGGCGTCAATGTCCGGGCAATTCCTCCAGCCTCGCTCCAGAAGTTGCCCCCCCAATGCCAGGGACGAAGGCTCTGCCCGCAACCACTCCAGCTGTGGGTCATAGCAGCCCGCCTGGGTCAGAGCGTGGCGATAGCCCTGCAGGCGCTGCATTACCCGTGGGTCAAGCTGCGCCGCTGCAAACGCAATGCGCCGCCGCCCTCGGCCGAGCAAATGCTCGGTCATGGCCCGTCCTGCCTCTTCTTGCGAAAATCCGACGCAATGCAGGGTCGGGTCGCTCGAAGTCTCCATCAGGTGAACGCAGGGGACGCCGCTGCGCTCAATGAGTTCTTGGGCGCGCGCCGTGCGATCAAAACCGGTAACCAACAATCCGGCCGGGCGCTGGGCGAGGTAGCTTGAGAGCAATGCCTCCTCTTCGTCAGGCTGATAGTGCGTCACGCCGAACAGAACTTGGTATCCGACCGGATGCAAGGCTCGATGAACGGCCTCAAGCAAATCGACAAACAGGTTGTTTGAAAGCAAGGGGACGAGCACGACCACCGTGTGACTACGTGCACTGGCCAGTGCCCGGGCTGCGGGGTCAGGTACATAACCCAAGGTCTGAGCGGCTTGGCGAACCCGCACCGCCAATTCGGCCCCGACACCGCGCTGGTCGCGCAGTGCGCGCGAGGCCGTGATTCGGCTGACGCCCGCCGACAAGGCAACGTCATCAAGCGTGATCCGGCCCGAAGAACGACTTTTTCTGGGCAGTGGCTTATTCATAAATGCGGGTTTACCCTGATCAATATGCTAAAAATATCTTGTTAAGATAGCGCTATCTTACAGAATAACTGATTCAACCAAATCATTTTTTCGAAAGAAGAGTGTTACTCCGGAATGCGTTTTCAGCATTCCGATTTTTTTGAACTTACAAAGATAGCGCTATCCAATCCATGAAATCCGTTGTCATCATGGGCGTTGCCGGGTGCGGAAAATCCAGTGTGGGACAAGCCTTGACCCAAACACTGGATTTGCCCCTAATCGAAGGGGATGAATACCATCCAGCCTGCAACCTTGACAAAATGAGCCAAGGTCTGCCCTTGACCGACGCAGACCGAGTCGATTGGTTGCACTCGCTCGGCCAGACGCTGGTCCAGCATGAATCAGGCGTGGTACTCACCTGCTCTGCGCTCAAACGCGCCTACCGTGAACAACTGCGTGCCTACGCACCAGGGCTGCTTTTTGTCTTTCTCGATATCGACCCCTGCACGGCGCATCAGCGAGTCACGGCTCGCGCGGGCGTTCACATCTTTCCACCCAGCCTGGTGGCCAGCCAATTTGCCACGCTCGAATCCCCTGTGGGAGAGTCCGGCGTATTGCGTGTTGATGCCACCCAGAACCTTGAATGCCTCAACGACACAATTGCGCGCTGGTTGCGCAATGAATTGATGAACGAAACGCAATGAGCAACACTCCCGCAATCAAATTTCTAAACAACCTCATGGCGCTCTGCCTGGCCATCATGGCCGGGTCGGTCTTCATCAACGTGGTGATGCGCTATGGTTTTGGCAGCGGCATTGCGGCAAGCGAGGAGTTGTCGCGTTTGCTGTTCGTCTGGATGGTGTTCATCGGCGCCACCGCCGCCTACCCGCAGGGCGAGCACATGGCCATCACCAGTTTGCTGCACCCCTTGCTTAAGCCGGGGCGAGAACGGACGCTGAAACTCGCCACGCAGTCGATTCACGCCATGGTGGTGACCAGTTGCGTCCTGGTGGGCTGGGGCGCCTGGCAGCAAGTCGTGGTGGGCATGGACAGCGTCAGCGTGGTGCTGGGGTACCGGCAGGCATTACTGCCCTTACCGGCCTTCATTTGCAGCCTGGCCATTGGCCTTATGGCGCTGTGGAAACTGGTGCACGGCGATGCCATAAATTTCGGGCACTTGCCAGAAACCGAATAATTTTTCGATCAAATAACCGCATACCCCTATGAATCAAGGCTTGGTCGCTATCGTTTTTGTATTTGGCATGCTGGCCTTCATGGGCACAGGCCTGCCAATGGCTTTTGCCCTGGTGCTCACCGGCGCTTCCATGGCCTGGGTGCTCGATTTTTGGGACACCCAGTTGCTGGCCCAGAACCTGGTGGCCGGAGTGGATAGTTTTCCCCTGCTGGCGGTGCCATTTTTCATCCTGGCTGGCGAGTTGATGAACGCGGGCGGCATCAGCCGACGCATCATCACCATGGCGCAGGCCTGGGTAGGGCACATTCGTGGGGGGTTGGGGTTTGTCACCATCGGGGCGGCGATATTAATGGCCAGCATGAGCGGCTCGGCATTGGCCGACACCGCTGCTCTGGCGACCATCCTGCTGCCCATGATGCGCGAGCATGGCTACCCCATGAAGACTTCCGCCGGGTTGATGGCAGCGGGCGGCATCATTGCACCCATCATTCCACCTTCCATGCCCTTCATCATCTATGGCGTGACCACCAATACCTCCATCTCGTCGCTGTTCATGTCAGGCATCGTGCCAGGCTTGATGATGGGTGCGGGTCTGGTGATGGCCTGGAAAATGGAAATGCGCAAGATTGACTTGCCTGCGGGCAACCGTCTCCCCATGGCACAACGGTTGCTCGAGACAGGTAAGGCATTTTGGGCACTGCTGATGCCCATCATCATCATTGGCGGTATGAAAACTGGCATCTTCACACCCACAGAGGCTGCGGTGGTGGCCGCCTTTTATGCCATGGTGATCGCGTTCTTTGTGCACCGGGAAATGAACTTGCAGGACTTGCATGGGGTGTTGGTGCGGGCTGCAAAAAATACGTCAGTGGTGATGTTCCTGTGTGCGGGTGCCCAGGTGGCCAGCTATATGATCACGCTGGCCGACCTACCCGGCACGTTGGCCAATTCACTGGGACCGCTGATCGACAGCCCCAAACTCCTGATGGCCGTCATGATGGTGCTGCTCATCATGATCGGTACCGCACTGGACCTCACACCCACCATTCTGATTGTCGCGCCGGTCATGTTGCCCGTGGCTGTCAAGGCCGGGATTGACCCTGTGTACTTTGGCCTGATGTTTATTCTGAATGGCTCAATCGGCCTGATCACACCACCGGTGGGAACGGTGCTCAACGTGGTGGCAAGTGTCAGCCGAATGCCGTTTCATGAAGTGGTGAAAGGCGTCAAGCCTTTCTTGCTGACCTACGTGATGATCCTGATCTTGCTCGTGATCTTTCCTCAGTTGGTGACCGCCCCCGTGGCCTGGATGCGCTGACCAGCAAAACTTTTTTTCCCTTGTTCATCAACCTTGAAAACTCCAGGAGATTCTTATGACCCTTCTTCGACGAACTCTTTTTGCTTGCGCCGTGGGCGCCAGTTTGCTGGTCAGTGGCATGGCCAGTGCGCAGGACATCAAGCCGCGCCTGATTCGCTTTGGCTACGGCCTGAACGAGCAGTCCAACCAGGGCCGCGCGACCAAAGTGCTGGCCGACGAGATTGAGAAACTCTCTGGCGGCAAGATGAAGCTGCGCGCCATCGGCGCCGCAGCGTTGGGCTCTGACGTGCAGATGCAGCAGGCTCTAATTGGCGGGGCCCAGGAAATGATGGTCGGCTCCACCGCCACCTTGGTGGGCATCACCAAGGAAATGGCCCTGTGGGACACGCCTTTCCTGTTCAACAACGCCCAGGAAGCCGATGCCCTGCTTGACGGCCCTCTGGGCGACAAAGTGCGCGCCAAACTGGAAGAAAAAGGCCTGGTTGGGCTGGTTTACTGGGAAAACGGCTTTCGCAACCTCACCAACAGCAAGCGCCCTGTCACCAAGTTGGAAGATCTCGATGGCATCAAACTGCGCGTGATGCAGAACAACGTGTTCCTGGATAGTTTCAAGAGCCTGGGAGCCAATGCCATTCCGCTGCCGTTTTCCGAGCTCTTCAGCGCCTTGGAGACCAAGGCCGTTGACGGTCAGGAAAACCCCTACAACACCATTTTGTCAAGCAAGTTCTACGAGATCCAGAAATACCTGACGGTCACCAACCACGTCTACAGCCCGTGGATTGTGCTGGTGAGCAAGAAGTGGTGGGACGGCCTGAGCAAGGACGAACAAAAGGTGCTGATGACCGCTGCCAAGACCAGCCGCGATTTCGAGCGCAAGGACACCCGGGCCGAAGCGGCCAAGGCGCTCGATGACCTCAAGGCCAAGGGCATGCAAGTCAATATGCTCTCTGCGACTGAGGCCGGGCGCATGCGTGACCGGTTGACCCGCGTGAACGCCAGCATTGCGACCAACGTGGGCATGGACCTGTGGCAGGAAACTCAGGCCGCTTTAGGCCGCATTCGCGCCAAGAAATAGTGCTATGGCCCCTCGGCGGGGCGGATCAAACCACCACCGGCTCGGGTTCGAGCCGGATGCCAAAGCGCTCGTAAACACTGGTCTGAATGGCCTTGGCCAACGTCATTACCTCGCCGCCCGTGGCCTCGCCCCGATTGACCAGCACCAAGGCCTGCTTTTCGTAGACGCCGGCGTTTCCCACCGATTTGCCCTTCCAACCGCAGGCGTCAATCAACCAGCCCGCAGCGAGCTTGAATGAGCCGTCGGCCAGCTGGTAATGCACAATTTTCGGATCGCGGGCGATGATGTCCGCGCACTGCTCAGGGCTCACGGTGGGGTTTTTGAAAAAACTGCCGGCATTGCCAATCACTGCCGGGTCGGGCAGCTTGGCGCGGCGAATCTCGCAAACCCATTGGTAAATTTGCTCAGCTGAAGGCTGATTGACACCCGTGTGTAGCATCTGGCGTTCAAGGTCTGCATAGCCCAGAACGCCTTGCCATGGTTTGGGCAGCGAGAAGCGAACCCGGGTAATGAGCGAGCGCCCCGCCAGGCCCAGACCGGAATCCGACGCCGGCGCATGTTTGAAGACCGAATCACGGTAGCCAAAGCCACATTGCGCCGCATTGAGCGTGAACACCTTGCCCGTTTGCAGCTCCACCGCATCCAGCGACTCGAACCTATCCTGCAACTCAACACCGTAGGCGCCAATGTTTTGCACCGGCGCGGCCCCCACCGTGCCCGGAATCAGCGCCAGATTCTCCAGCCCCGGATAGCCCTGCGCCAGCGTCCAGGTCACAAAGTCGTGCCAGTTCTCGCCAGCGCCGGCTTCGACCACGAACGCCTTGGCAGTTTCTTCAACCAGTCGCTTGCCCATGACTTCAACCTTCAGGACCAGGGCCTTGACGTCGCCGGTCAGCACAATATTGCTGCCCCCGCCCAGAACAAATTTGGCGACGCCGTCCCACTGGGGATCGGAGCCGAGCGCCTGCGCGTCCGCTTCGCTGGCGATGCGCGCCAGTGAATAGGCCTTGGCCACGATGTGGAAGGTGTTGAAAGACTGGAGCGGGACGTTGTTCTCGACTAACATTGCCCCAATTCTCTCATTTGCCCTCAAACCTGCGATTTTTTTCCGGAGTTCAGTCATGCCCTCTTTTGATACTGTTTGCGAAGCCGACATGGTGGAAGTCAAAAACGCGGTCGAAAACACGGCCAAGGAGATTGCCACCCGCTTTGACTTCAAAGGCACACCAGCAGCCATCGAGCTCAAGGACAAGGACATCACCCTGATCGGAGATGCCGACTTTCAACTTACACAGATTGAAGACATTCTGCGCAACAAGCTGACCAAGCGCAGTGTTGACGTGCGCTTTCTGGACAAGGGCGACGTGCAGAAAATGGGCGGCGACAAGGTCAAGCAGGTGATCAAGGTGCGCAACGGCATTGAGACCGAAGCGGCCAAAAAAATCCAGCGCCTGATCAAGGACAGCAAACTCAAGGTCCAGGCCGCCATTCAGGAAAGCAAACTGCGCGTCACCGGGGCCAAGCGCGATGATCTGCAAGCCGTGATGGCCTTGATCAAGAAGGACGTCCCCGACCTGCCCTTGAGTTTTGACAACTTCCGCGACTAATGAAATTAACCGCCCTGCTGCTCTCGTTGCTGGCTGGCGCGCCGCTGGCTGCGGCCCAGAGCGTGACCCTGTCTGGCATGCTGGGCGGCAAGGCGCTGGTAATTGTGGACGGCAGCGCGCCCAAGGCCGTGGCCGCAGGCGAGTCTTACCGCGGTGTCCGAATTGTTTCAACCCGCGGTGACCAGGCCGTGATGGAGATTGCGGGACGCCGCCACACCGCCCAGGTGGGCGAGGCGCCCGTGAGCATTGGCAGCAACCCGGGCAGCGGCGATGCTGGCAAGAAGATCGTTATAAGCGCTGACAACGGTGGGCACTTCTTCACCCAGGGACAGATCAACGGAAAAATGGTGCAGTTGGTGGTGGACACGGGCGCTACCAAAGTGGCTCTGAGCATCAGCGACGCAGAGCGGGTGGGGCTGAACTACAAAGCCGGGCAGCCTGTCCAGCTGAGTACAGCCAATGGCGTGATCCCCGGTTGGCACCTCAAACTGGCCTCTGTTCGCATCGGTGATGTGGTGGTGTATGACGTGGACGCCATTGTCTCCTCGGGCGCGATGCCCTACGTGCTGCTGGGCAACAGTTTCCTGGCGCGCTTTCAGATGACGCGCAGCAACGACCAGATGGTCCTTGAACGACGTTATTAAGGGAGCAGTGTGAGCGTCCACAGCGAAAACCAATATGAAGACCTGCTCAGTCTGTGGTCTGATCTGGAGTCGGGCCTGGGCATTATCCTGGGAAGCCCGGCGAGCGTTCAGGAGTTCGAGCAGCGTGTCTGGCAATACGACCGCTGGATGAAGAACCTGCTCAAGCGCGACACCGATGTCGGCCTTTACCTGCTGTTTCAACTCGCTTGCAACTCCCCCGTTGGGTACAGCGCGTCGCACGCGCTGGTGAGCGCCGTGCTATGCCACCTGATCGCATTGGAACTCAAGCTTTCCCAGCGCGAGCGCGACAGTCTGGTGCACGCCGCCATCACCATGAACATTGCAATGACGGGGTTGCAGGACCAATTGGCAGGCCAGATGGACAAGCCCAGTGCCGAGCAGCAACAGGCAATCGACGCGCATGCCGCCCAGGGAGTTGCCATGTTGCGCAGTCTGGGGGTCGGCGATGTGCTTTGGCTTGAAACCGTCAGCCGACATCACGAAGACCTGCTGGCCCACGGGGCGCTCGAAAGCATGGCGCCAGCCTTGCGGCTGGCTCGGATCCTGGCCGTAGTAGACCGCTACGCGGCCATGATCAGTCCGCGCCAATCACGCCAGGGGCGAAGTGCCGCTGAATCGCTGCGTTCCATCATCACCAATGCCCGCCGACAACACGATGAGGTGGGGCACGCACTGGTGCGCGTCATCGGGTTGTGCCCTCCGGGGACCTATGTTCGCCTGGACAACCGGGAGGTGGCTGTAGTCATACGTCGCAGCGCCAAACCCAACCTGCCGCACGTGGCCATCGTCATCAATGAGCGAGGCGCCCTGATCAACCCGCCACGCTTGCACCGCACCGTTGCGGGGGCGCCGGACATCAAGGCGGCGCTGGCCGCCTCATCGGTGCGCGAGCACCTCAACCATTACCTGATACTCCAAATCGGTGCGCAAATCGCATCGTAGCCCTAATTGCTATTTATTCAATAGCTTCATATGCTTTATTGACTAGGGGTAGAGGCGAAAATATCATCTATTTTTACCCCGACTGCCGATCACCCCGCTTCGATAAAAGCGACCATCATGCGGGCCACGTGCGCCCCATCGTGGCCACCGGTCAGGCTGTTGAGGCTGGATGCGAAGCGCGCCTCATCAAGCTCACTGCGCTGAAGATTAAGCAGATAGGCACTGTAGTCCTGCACAAACTCGGGGTGGGGCTGCACGCAGAACACCTGTTGCTCAAGTGCAAACGCGGCCACCGGGCAAAACTCACTGCTGGCCAGCAAGGTGGCTCCTGCTGGAAGCTCAAAGACCTGATCCTGATGACTGGCCAGCAAGGCAATTTCCATGCGCCCCTGCGCCTGCGGCCACGCCGGTGCATGCCACTGGTAGCGCATGCATCCCGCCGCCCGCCCCTGCGGTGCGCGCCCGACCCGCGCGCCCAGGCACAAGGCAATGAGCTGGTGGCCAAAGCAAACGCCCACAAGTCGCTTTTTTGACTCCAGAAGCTGCGTCACGTGGTCACGCAGTTGCACCACCCAGGGCGCTTGCGAGAACGAATCGGCCCGACTGCCCGTGAGCAGCACGGCGTCAAAATCATCGAAAGAAGCCGGATAGTGCCCCTGTATGGTGTTGAAGGTTTCGAATTCCCATGCTGCACCCGCATCGCGCAAGAGACGTTCCAGCATGGCTGCGTAGCTGGTGTAGGTGACAACGACCGCCGGGTCGAGAATGTCGTTGTCAAGAATGCAAACTTTCAAATAGTGCTCCTGGATCAGTCAGTGACTCTTTGCCGCGGGAGGCTTTTTGCCAAGTTTGGACTCATTCCCCTTAATCAAGCGGCTGATGTTTTCCGCGTGTCGATAAATTAGCAGCAAAGACATGACGGACACCGACAGCAGCACTCCTTTATTCATGTACCAGGCCGCACCGTCGCCAAAAACATAGACCACCGGTGCCAGCACTGCCGCGGTAAGTGAAGCAAGGGACGAATACCGGAAGGCCCAGGCCATGATCAGCCAGATCGCACCACCAGCCAGCCCGAGAATGGGATGAATGCCCACAAGTACGCCACAAGCCGTGGCCACACCCTTGCCCCCCTTGAACTTGAAAAGCACCGGGTACAGATGCCCGATAAAGGCAGCCAGCCCCACCATCGCCATCGTGCCCTCCTGCAGCCCGTAAGCCTTGCCGTACCACTGAACCAGCACCACAGGCAACCAGCCCTTGGCGGCGTCCAGCAGCAGCGTAATGATGGCTGCCGCCTTGGAGCCTGAGCGCAACACATTGGTGGCACCGGGATTCTTGCTGCCAAAGGTGCGGGGGTCGCTGAGCCCCATAAGGCGGCTGACGATCACGGCAAACGAGAGCGATCCGATCAGGTAGCCCGCCAGTGCGGCCACCATGGGATAGAAAGGTTGCATGGATTCCAATTGACTTCTCCTGCTGCCGGTGCGAATGGATGGGCGTGCGTAAGCGGCTATTTTGCCAGCCCGGACCCACGCTGTGACTGCTTGTTCAGTCAATCAACGCACATTGCACCATTTTTGCGCCAAGAAGCCTCACGCAAACCTGCGGTTCGATGCCCACCAGGTAGCCACGCCGCCCGCCATTGATGAGAATTTTGGGCAGTTCAAGAATGCCCGCCTCGATGAACACCGGCATGGTCTTGCGAGTGGCAAACGGAGAGGTTCCCCCCACCAGATACCCGCTGTGCCGGTTGGCAACTTCGGGCTGACAGGGCTCCACCGCCTTGACCCCGATCTGGCGGGCCAGATTCTTGGTCGAGACCTTGCGGTTGCCGTGCATCAACACCACCAGCGGTTTGCCGTCCTGATCCTGCATGATGAGCGTCTTGACCACCGCAAACGGGTCAAACCCGAGCACCTGCGCGCTGTGCTGCGCGCCCCCGTGCTCAAGGTATTCATAGGGGTGCTCGGTAAAGACCACCTTGTTGGACCTGAGCAACTCGGTGGCGGGCGTTTCGCTGATGTGGTTCTTTTTGGCCATAGACGCCCATTTTCCACCCAGGCGAACGGCAATCCGATGCGCCTCCCTCCGGTTCAAGGATCGGGCATCGCCTGCCTTGCTACTGCCAGCGACGTCGGGACACCTCCCATGGCCCGGCGCTGGCGGCAAATCGTCGTCGTGCCGGAAGCCGAACAGAATCGCGACACCGCATCAACGAGGGTCACGGTCGCCTAAAAACATCATTTTTTTACGCTTTACTTCAAATGCGAGCAATTCTCATTTACAATACGAACCATTCTCATTTGGAAATGGAAAACTCAATGAAAACCCAAATCGCCGCTCTTGTCCTTGCCCTGGCCGCAGCGCAGTCCTTCGCCGCCACGCCCACGTTTACGCTGACCCTCAAGGACCATACCTTCGAACCCAAGGAACTGACGGTTCCAGCTGGCAAGAAAATCAAACTGATGGTGGTCAACAATGACCCAACCCCGGCCGAGTTCGAGAGCAAGACCCTCGCCCGGGAAAAACTGATCCCCGGGAATTCGACCGGCGTGGTCATTGTGGGTCCGCTCAAGCCCGGCCGCTACGACTTTGTGGAGGAGTTCCACGAGAAGCAGGACGGCGCCCAAGGCACCCTCATCGTCCAATAAAACCAGGAGTCTGGCCATGTTTGCTGCAGCCGTCATCGTGTTTCGTGAGTCACTGGAGGCCTTCCTGATCATCAGCATCATGCTGGCCGCCACGCGGGGAATTCCCAACCGCCAGCGTTGGATCTGGGGTGGTGTTCTGGCTGGCCTGGCTGGCTCGGCACTGGTCGCCTCCAGCATGGACTTGATCATCAATCTCGCCGACGGCATGGGCCAGGAACTGTTCAACGTCGGCGTGCTGATTCTTGCCATTGGAATGCTGGCCTGGCACAACATCTGGATGTCGGCGCACGGACGCGAACTGGCGAAGCAAATCAGCAGCACTGCACGGGCGGTCACTGACGGCAGTCGCGAACGCTCGGTGATTTTGGTGGTTATAGCACTGGCCGTCCTGCGGGAAGGCTCGGAAACGGTGCTGTTTCTCTACAGCTTGGCCAGCAACGGCGAAAACGGGCTGCGCGACACGCTCACCGGCGCCAGCATGGGCCTGGCGACCGGCGCCTTGATCGCGGGACTTCTGTACTGGGGGCTGCTCAAAATACCGGTTCGCTGGTTTTTCGCTGCGACGGGCCTGCTGGTGCTCCTGCTGGCCGCCAGCATGGCTTCGCAAGCGGCCCGAATGCTGGTCCAGGCTGATCTTCTTCCGGCGCTTGGCGCACCCTTTTGGGACACCTCGGCGGTTCTCTCTCAGGACACCCTGGTGGGTGCCATTCTTCACACGCTCGTGGGCTATGAAGCCCAGCCCACAGGCATGCAGGTTCTGGCGTATGCCGTGGTTCTGATCACCATTGCCACCGCAATGCGCTGGGTGGCAAACAGGACTAAGCCGCAAAGCCGAAGCGCGCAGCCACACCCGGCGTAGTTTGCTGGCCTGGGCCGCGAGCCGTTGGGCGCGCCAAGTCGCCCCGCCGTCGCCGGTGCAGACCGGCTGCAAAATTCAGTTCCCGGGCCTGCATTTTTCTTGACCCATTGGCGCTCCGCAGAGAACCATTTGTACGAACGGTGTCTTGGCATCGGTGTACGCCTCCCGGTCAAGGCGAAACTGCGCCGCAAGTCGAGTCTTCAATGCCGCATAGTCATTGGCAAGCTTTGGACTGCTGCGCAGCGCATCGCGAAACGCCAACCGCTCGCGCCACAACGAACTGCCGATTGGAACCAGATGCAGATGGTGCGTTCGCTTGGTGGGGCCGGGCTTGCAGAACCAGTGCATCAAGTCTGGCTTGTAGGGGCAATAAAGATACCCTGCTCTGCCCAGCGCCTCAATTGCATCGCGCGACGCTTGCAGCGTATGCACCGGCGCCATGATGTCAATTACCGGCTTGGCGGGCAACATGGGAACGGCGGTGCTTCCAATGTGTTCAATGCCTGCGGCGAGCCACGGGGCAAGCACTTCCTGCAGGCGCAAACGCTCCACCTCAAACATTGCAGGCCAACCTGGGTCATAGGCAACGATCTCGATCGCCGCCTCTTGATTGTGTCGGACAGCCTCAGAATTGAAAGATGTCATGGCAGCTCCAGGACGATCCACCCACCAAGCGTCGGTGAACGTCACAAAGCCGGGTCTCGGATTTCCCAGCGGATTGCGTTGATTGCCGTGAGCAGTTCGGGCGACGGGATGATTCCCCAGGCGTCCAGGTCTTCATCGAGTTGCGCCAGCGACGTCACGCCGATGATGGTGCTGGCAACCTGTGGCTTGGTGTAGCAAAAAGCCAGGGCCATTTGCGTCGCACTCAGACCGTGCTCACGGGCCAGAGCGTTGTAGCGCCTGGCAGCCTTGAGCGCATCAGGTCGGCCCCAGCGCTGTTTGCGGGTGGACTCGTACCGTGCCAGACGTGCCTCCATCGGGGCCTCGGGCCCGTTCAAGCCCGATTGGTCGTACTTGCCGGTCAAAAGACCAAAGGCCAGTGGTGAATAGGCCAGAAGCGACACTTTCAGGCGATGCAGGGTCTCGTCCAGGGCATTCTCCACCGTGCGGTTGAGCAGGCAGTAGGCGTTTTGCACGGCGGCCACGCCTGGCAGGCCGTACTGCTCGGCCAGGCGCACAAACTCATGCACCCCATAAGGGGTTTCATTGGACAGGCCCACAGCCCGCACCTTGCCAGCGCCCACCAGTTTGTCCAGCGCCTCGAGTTGCGCGTGAATTGAAGTACAGGGCTCGTCCTTCGCGGCATCAAAATACATCCCGCCAAAGGCCGGCACATGGCGCACCGGCCAGTGAATCTGGTAGAGGTCGATCACATCGGTCTGCAACCGCCGCAGGCTCCCCTCGCAGGCTGCGATGATGTCGGCGCCGGTGAGGTCGGCATTGCCGCCGCGAATCCAGGGCATGCCGCGCGCGGGACCAGCCACCTTGGTCGCCAGCACGAGTTTTTGGCGCGCCGCCGGGTTCGCGGCCAGCCAGTGGCCGATGATGATTTCTGTGGCGTTGAAGGTCTCTCGGCGCGGCGGTACGGCGTACATCTCGGCGGTGTCAATGAAGTTGACACCACGCTCCAGCGACCGATCCAGTATGGCGTGGGCCAGCGGCTCATCCACCTGCTCGCCAAAGGTCATGGTGCCAAGGCAGATTGGCGTGACGCGCAAATCACTTTGGCCAAGCGGGACGGTGTTCATGGTCATCGAGTGCTCCGGGTTCAGGGAGTCACCAGTTTACGGTCTGTTCGGTCCGGGCGCTTTACACCTCCCGGCGCCTGGCCCGTTCGACTTCCTGCAGCCTGAGCACGCGCCGCTGCACTTTGCCGGTGGTGGTCATGGGCAGGGCGTCAACGAACTCAATCTCCTTGGGGTATTCGTAAGGAGCGAGCTTGTCCTTGACGTGGGCTTGCAACTGAACCATGAGATCTTGATCAAACTTGACTCTGGCCCTATCCCAGTATGGACGGACAGCTACGAATTCAGGAGCAAGAACCACATAGGCCTTGACCACTGCGCCACGTTCGCGATCGGGCTTGGGAACCACGGCCGCGTTCGCTACGGCAGGATGCCTGACAAGGCAGTTTTCAATTTCACTGGGGCCAATCCGATAACCTGCCGCTTTGAACAAATCATCCGCGCGTCCCTGGTACCACAGGTAACCGTCCGCATCGCGCAGTGCCAGGTCGCCCGTACGGCACCAGTCACCGGTAAATTTCTCTAACGTGGCCGCTCCGTTCTTCCAGTATCCAAGAAAGAAAACCGGGTCCGGATCGCCGTGCCCATCGAAGCGGTTGAGCGCAACGTCTCCGGCCACCCCCACCGGACATTCACGCCCGAGTTCATCAATGACCGCCACCCGGTGACCAGGATAGCCCCGGCCCATGCTGCCAGGCCGTGCCGGCCAGCCCAGTTGCGGCGCGGCAAGACCGGGCGCAGAAGCCACGGGCTTGCAGGCGCAATTGCCCACGATGTAGTTGATCTCGGTCTGGCCGAACATCTCGTTGACGGTGACGCCCAGTTGCTGCGCGCAGTAGTCAAACACGGCATCCCCGACCGACTCTCCAGCACTCATGATTGCCTGCAGTTTGAGCCCGAACTGTTGGCACACGGTGGCCGAAGTACTGCCCGGATATGCCTTCATGATGGCCTTGAGCGCCGTGGGGAATAAAAAGGTGTGGGTCACGCCATGACGGGCCATCAACTCCAGCGCCATCTGGGGGCTGAAGCGGCCGTTGAACGCCACGATGGGCCGCCCAAAGTAGAGAGTGGGCAACAACGCATCCATCAGACCACCGGTCCAGGCCCAGTCCGCAGGGCTCCAGAACACGGCCTCGGTGCTGGCATTGCCCCGTCCATCAAAGCCAAACCAGTTCTGGCTGCAGACAAACCCAGTGAGATTGCCAATGAGCGCTCGGTGCGGGATCAAGGTGCCCTTGGGGTTGCCGGTGGTTCCACTGGTGTAGATCAGCACCGCGGCCTCCTCGGCCGCTGTATCGACCAAATCAAATCTGGGCGCCACCCGCGCCATGGCCTGGGCCAGGTCCACGTCGGCCTGGACGCTGGCCTGACCGACACCCACCACGCTTTCCAAAAGCGGGCAGTTGGATCGGACGGCAAGCACGTTGGCAATGGAGCTTTCGTCACAGATGGCCAGCACCGCCTCGCTGTCGTGCAGCCGGAACTCCAGCGCGTCGGGGCCAAACAGCATGGAAAGTGGCATGGCCACTGCGCCCATTTGCAGCACCGCCATATAAGCCACTGCGGTTTCGAACCGCTGTGGCATCACGATGGCGACCCGGTCACCGCGCCCCACCCCCATCAGGGTCAGTACCTGGGACAGGCGATTGGCCTGCTCCTGCAGCTGAAAATATGTATAAAAAGTGCCCTCAGACTTTGCCCCATATGCATAGATAGCTATGTTTTTTGAAGCATCTGGCTGCTCGGCCCAACGTCGGCAACAGACCTGCGCGATATTGAACCTTGCTGGCACCTGCCAGCGAAAACTGGCGCACATGGCTGCGTGGTGGTCGGTTAAAGGCAACATGGGTTTGTCTCTGGCTTGACTGACGCTCACTTTGGGCCTCCGTATGATGCTACAAATGTACCAAGTCAAAAGAATTTCACGCAGCGAGTTTGTACCTATCCGAAATCTTCACTACCACGTGCGCCTTTGGGGCCAACCCACACTGGGGCAGGCCCCGCTGGTTATGGTGCACGGCTGGATGGATGTGGCGGCCTCATATCAGTTCGTGGTGGACGCCCTCAAGCAAGATCGCTGGGTCATTGCCCCGGACTGGCGTGGCTATGGCGATACTGTTGCGCCAGGTGCCGACAACTTCTGGTTTCCTGATTACCTGGCCGATCTCGACTTTCTGCTCGACCACTACGCGCCCGCGCAGCCGGTAGACCTGATGGGCCACAGCATGGGGGGCAACGTGGTCATGCTCTACGCCGGAATACGGCCCGCCCGAATCGCCCGCCTGATCAACCTTGAAGGCTTCGGCCTGCCCGCCAGCGAACCGGCACAGGCACCGGGCCGCTACGCTCATTGGATGGATGAGCTCAAAAAACTCCACGCAGGTGAACTCGATCTCAAACCTTACGACAGCGTGCGGGCTGTGGCCAACCGGCTGATGAAAACCAACCCCCGCCTGGCGCAAGACAAGGCCGACTGGCTGGCCCCGCTGTGGGCTCGGGCCTGTGAAAGCGGCAGCTGGCTGGTCCGCGGCAAACCGGCCCACAAGGTCACCAGCGCGCAGCTCTACAGAGTCGATGAAGTGCGCAAAATTTACCAGTGCATCACCGCTCCCACCCTCATGATCGAAGCCAGCGAAAGCAGCATGGATCAATGGTGGAAGGGCCGCTACACCCCTGACCAGCACCGCGAACGGCTCAAATCTGTAGCCAACATCAGGATTGAACAGATTGCCCAAGCCGGTCACATGATGCATCACGATCAGCCCGAGGCCCTGGCCGACCTGATCGAACAGTTTCTTGCAGCCAATTAGGCAGGCAAGGCGAAAAATATCAAGCGCCGCGCTGGCGCGCTGGTGCTAATCTGCCGTTTTCTCATCGGTCTATGACGCTGTTGAGGGGCCTGTTCATGAAGTCAACATTGAATCACGGTGGATTTTTCGGTTCGCCCGCACGCAGCGCGGCGGCCTGCGCGGTGCTGGCGTTGTGCTCCAATGCGCTGGCCCAGAACCAGGTGGTCAAACCGCCGATTGCACAATACTGGATGGACGTGGCCACGATGTCCATGGCAGGCATGAACGAAATGCCGTCCATGGGGGCGCTGGGTGGTCTCTTTGGTGGCGCAGGCCGCAGCGGCGGGGTGAGTTTTGGCGCGACGCGCGGCATGATGCCCGGACGCTGGCTTGATCTGGCTGTGGTGACGCAACGCAAACCCGCTGGCACGCAGGCGAGTCAAAGCATTCCCACCGGACAAAACATGGGGCCCAGTCTCGTGCTGCTGCCGGTGCAGGCGCAGGCACCGGTTCGTGGCACCGGCCAGATTGAAGAAGGGATTCCCGAGCAGCCCAAAGGCCGCATTCTCTTTTACTGGGGTTGCAGTGAGACCGTTCGTCCCGGCCAGCCTCAGGTGCTTGATTTCACGAAAGCGAGCGTTGACGAATACAGCAAGTTTATGCAGGGCCGCGCGCCTCGGGACAACGGAGCCCGGGCGGTTCCCGGTCACGCTATTTGGCCCAACGAAAAACACGGACAAATCATTCCAGCGGACGCTTCCCTGGTCGGTGAACACGCCCTGAGCGGCGAGGGATTGCCTGCCAGTCTGAAATTTTCCATCGATCAACAGCGCGATTTCATGCCAAAGCTAGCCCTGGCCCACCGGGGTGGAGGGGCCAGCGCGACCGCGTTAAGCTGGCAGGGCCTGCCCACGGCGCGCGCCTATTTTCTCAACGCCATGGGAGGGAGCGAGAACGAAATGGTGATTTGGAGTTCGTCTGAACTGCCCGATCCGGGCTGGGGCCTCATAGACTACGCGAGCAACGCCAACGTGGACAAATGGCTTCGGGAAAAGGTATTGCTTGCGACCAGCCAGACCCAATGCGCGATTCCGGCGGGAATATTTGCCAGGACCGAGGGCGCGATGCTGCGTGGCATTGCCTACGGCGAGGAGTTGAACCTGGCCTATCCCCCGCGCCCGAGTGACAAGCGCATTGCCTGGGAGCCCGAATGGGCCGCCAAGGTCCGCGTGAAGTCCGTCGCCATGGCCGCACTGGGTGAAGATAGCGAAGGCGGCAAGGCTCCAGCCGTAGAGGGGGAGAAAAAGTCCATCATTCCGGAAATGTCCGGGCTTCCTGACGTGGGCAAGGCCCTCAAAGGTCTGTTTGGAAACTGATGGAATCGAGGTCGTGAGAAAATGACAGGTTATTTGAACCCGCCGCGCTGGTGGGTTAATCGAAACCGACCAAGTCAGGACCCGCACCATGGAAGCAGAACGCATCAACCTCATCGGCACCCAACTCGTTGATCTGAGCGCGCGCACGATCGAGTTACGGGGGTATCTTTGACTATCCTGCCAAAGCCGAACGCCTGAGGACAGTCAACGCCTCGCTTGAAGACCCGACGGTCTGGAACGACCCCAAAAAAGCCCAGGAACTGGGGCGCGAGAAGAAATCGCTCGACGGCGTCGTGATCACACTCGACTCGCTCACCAGCGAGCTTGCCGACAACTCCGAGCTCTTCGAGATGAGCAAGGATGAGGAGGACGAAGCGGGACTTCTCACCATTGAGACCGATACCGCCAGGTTGGCCGAAATCATCCAGGGGCTGGAGTTTCGCCGCATGTTCAACAACCCGGCCGATCCGCTCAACGCGTTTCTGGACATTCAGGCCGGCGCTGGTGGCACCGAGGCCTGCGACTGGGCCAGCATGCTGCTGCGCCAGTACCTGCGCTATGCCGAGCGAAAAGGCTTCAAAACCACCCTTGAGGACGAAACACCGGGCGACACAGCCGGCATCAAGGGTGCGACCATCAAAGTTGAAGGCGAGTACGCGTTTGGATTGCTGCGCACCGAAACCGGCGTGCACCGGCTGGTGCGCAAGTCACCCTTTGACTCCTCGGGCGGACGCCACACCAGCTTTGCCAGCGTCTTTGTGTATCCCGAAGTCGACGATTCCATCGAAATCGACATCAACCCCTCCGACGTGCGCGTGGACACCTTTCGCGCCAGCGGTGCGGGCGGCCAGCACATCAACAAGACCGACTCAGCCGTGCGCCTCACCCACATTCCCACCGGAATCGTGGTGCAGTGCCAGGACGGGCGCAGCCAGCATGGCAACCGAGACGTCGCCTGGAAGCGCCTGCGCTCCAAGCTTTACGACTTCGAAATGCGCAAACAGCAGGAAGAGCAGCAAAAGCTCGAAGACTCCAAGACCGACGTGGGCTGGGGCCATCAAATCCGGAGCTACGTGCTGGACAACAGCCGCATCAAGGATTTGCGCACCAATTACGAAACCTCGGCCACGCAGAAGGTGCTCGATGGTGATCTGGACGCCTTCATTGAAGCGTCGCTGAAGCAGGGGGTGTGATGCAGGTTCAGGCCCTGATCTTCGACATGGACGGCACCATGATCGATTCCATGCCTTACCACGCCAGTAGCTGGGTGTATTTTGCCAAACGCCATGGTATCGACATTGATCTTGATGACCTGATGCGCCGCACCACAGGACGCACGGGCGCGGAGTGCATGCGCGAACTGTTCCAGCGCGAGGTCTCCCCCGCCGAAGCCCTGGTACTGGTTCAAGAAAAAGAGATCATGTACCGCGAGGCCTTTGATCCATTTTTTGCCGAAGTGGCCGGCTTCAAGGCGTTCGCGCAGCAAGCGCTGGCACGGGGCTTGAAATGGGGTGTGGGCACCGCTGGCGATCAAAGCAACATTGCTTTTGCGTTTTCCCGCCTCAAATTGCCCAGCGCACCACACGCCGTGGTGGGTGGCGACGAAGGTCTGCCAGGAAAGCCCGATCCTGCTATATTTTTGGAAGCTGCAAAGAGAATGGGGACAAAGGCTCAAGCCTGTATTGTCTTTGAAGATGCGCCCTTTGGCATTGAAGCGGCACGCCGCGCCGGAATGCGCGCCGTGGCCGTGTGCAGCACCCACACCCCAGCGCAGTTGGCCGGGCCCCACGTGGTCGCCACCGTGCGTGACTTTCACGAACTGATGAACACGAAATTTCTGGAGAACTTGCATGTTG
Organism: uncultured beta proteobacterium; assembly: GCA_963784775.1. Lineage (GTDB taxonomy): Bacteria > Pseudomonadota > Gammaproteobacteria > Burkholderiales > Burkholderiaceae_C > Rhodoferax. The sequence goes on from CAWAST010000010.1 coordinate 367,204, forward strand.
CAAACCAATGAACTCGCCGCCCCCGCAACGATGGTCCGGCGCGCCGACTACACCCCCCCTGCGTTCTGGATTGACACCGTTAACCTGACGTTCGACCTGGACCCGCTCAAGACCCGCGTACTCAACAAGATGAGCCTGCGCCGCAACCCCGATGTTGAGGTCCAACCGCTCAAACTGGTCGGCGAGGAACTCAACCTGGCGCGTGTGCTGGTCAATGGCCAGGGGGCCTCGTTCAAAATCAGCGGCAATCAGCTGGTGCTGGACAACCTGCCCGCCGAAGGAGCCTTCGAGCTGGAAATCTTCACCACGTGCGAGCCGATCAAGAACACCAAGCTGATGGGCCTGTTTGTCAGCAAAGAAACCTTCTTTACCCAGTGCGAGGCCGAGGGTTTTCGGCGCATCACCTATTTTCTGGACCGACCCGATGTGATGGCCAGCTACACCGTCACCCTGCGCGCCGACAAGCAAAAATACCCGGTGCTGCTGTCCAACGGCAACCTGGTGGCTGGCGGCCCGGTCGAGGGCGCTGGCAATGAAGGCCGCCACTTTGCGACCTGGGTTGACCCCCACAAAAAACCCTGCTACCTCTTCGCGCTGGTGGCGGGCAGCTTGGTGTGCCGTGAGCAGCGCATCACCTCGCGCGCTGGCAAGGACCATTTATTGCAGGTCTATGTGCGCCCCGGCGACATGGACAAGACCGAGCACGCCATGAATTCGATTGTGGCTTCCGTGCTGTGGGATGAGGCCCGCTTTGGCCTGCCGCTCGACCTGGAGCGCTTCATGATTGTGGCCACCAGCGACTTCAACATGGGGGCCATGGAAAACAAGGGCCTGAACATTTTCAACACCAAGTATGTGCTGGCCAACCCCGCAACAGCCACTGATGTGGACTATTCCAACATCGAAAGCGTCGTGGGTCACGAGTATTTCCACAACTGGAGCGGCAACCGCGTGACCTGTCGCGACTGGTTCCAGCTCAGCCTCAAGGAAGGGCTGACCGTGTTTCGCGACCAGGAGTTCTCGCAGGATTTGTGCGCCAACGCTTCGGCCCGCGCCGTCAAGCGCATCGAGGACGTGCGGGTGCTGCGCACGGCCCAATTCCCGGAAGACGCTGGTCCCATGGCGCATCCGGTGCGGCCCGACAGCTACATCGAGATCAATAACTTCTACACCGTCACCATTTACGAAAAAGGTGCTGAAGTCGTGCGCATGATGCAGACCCTGGTGGGCCGAGCCGGCTTTGCCAAAGGCATCAGCCTGTACTTTGAACGCCACGACGGCCAGGCCGTGACCTGTGACGACTTCGCCCAGGCCGTGGCCGATGCCAACCCCGAATCGGATCTGGCGCGTCTGCTGCCCCAGTTCAAGCGCTGGTACAGCCAGGCCGGTACGCCACACGTGCGCGCCAGCGGCCAATACGATGCACAGGCCAAAACCTACACGTTGAGTTTGCATCAGAACTGCGTGGGCGCGCCGGGTCAGGCCGCCAACGAGCCATTCGTGATCCCGATCAGCCTGGGTTTGGTGGGCGCCAGCGGTGCGCCCCTGGCACTGCACCGGCAGGGCGATGAAGCCGTATCGGGCAACAGCCACCTCTTTGTGATGACACAAGACCAAGAGAGCGTCACCTTCATCCATGTGAACGAGGAGCCCGTGCCCTCGATACTGCAGGGCTTCTCGGCGCCCGTGGTTCTTGACTTTGACTACAGCGACGCCCAACTGCTCACCCTGCTGGCAAGCGACCCCGACCCCTTCAACCGGTGGGAAGCGGGCCAGCGTCTGGCGCTTCGGAGCGCTGTTATTTCAATAGCAGAGAATGCTGACACGACAGGGGCTAGGCCGCTAAATGACGCCTATCTTGAGGGCATGCGCGGTGTGCTGCGGCACCCCACGCTGGATGCCGCCTTCAAGGAACTGGTGCTCACCCTGCCCTCAGAAACCTACATCGCCGAGCAGCTTGAAGTGGTGGATCCGCAGCGCATTCATGCGGTCCGGGAAGCGATGCGCGAACAACTGGCCGACGCGCTCATTGCCGACTGGCAATGGGCTTATGAGACCCACCGGCACAACGGCACCTATCGCCCCGATACCACCTCAGCCGGTCGACGGGCGCTGGCCGGTCTGGCTTTGACGCAGCTGTGTCTGGCCGCCCGGGCAGATGCCCAGGCATCGCAGTGGCCCGATGAGGCGCTACAGCGTTTCAAGGTGGCTGACAACATGACCGATCGACTCAACGCCCTGGTGGCTCTGGTGGGCGGCGGTCACGCATTGGCAAACCCTGCGCTGTCGCTCTTTTACAAGGAGTTCCGGCACGAGGAACTGGTGCTGGACAAGTGGTTCTCCCTGCAGGCAGGGGCCTGTGACCGCGGCGGCCAGATTCTGCCCGTGGTGCGGCAACTCATGAAGCATCCCGATTTCAGTCTGCGCAACCCCAACCGCGCCCGCAGCCTCATCTTCAGCTACTGCAGCGCCAACCCGGCAGCATTTCACCGCCTGGACGCTGCAGGCTATCTCTTCTGGAGCGAACGCGTCATCGAGCTCGACGCCATCAACCCGCAGGTGGCTGCGCGACTGGCGCGTGCGCTTGACCGCTGGAAGAAACTGGCAGAGCCCTACCGTGGCGCGGCCCGGGAGGCCATCGCGCGGGTCGCCGCAAAGATCGATCTGAGCAACGACGTGCGCGAGGTGATCACCCGTGCCCTGGCCGATTGATTTGAATCCACTGCGAAGCGATTGACCATGTCTCCAAAGATCTCACTCTCGCGCTATCTGGTTGAACAGCAGCGCATTGACGGGCACATACCCTCTCACCTGCGCCTGCTGCTTGAAGTGGTGGCGCGGGCCTGCAAACGCATCAGCATGGCCGTCAACAAGGGGGCCCTGGGCGATGTGATGGGCAACACCACCAACCAGAACGTGCAGGGCGAGATGCAGCGCAAGCTCGACATCATTGCCAACGAGGTGCTGATCGAGGCCAATGAATGGGGTGGCCACCTGGCCGCCATGGCCAGCGAGGAAATGGAGGGCATCTACGTTGTGCCGCACCGCTACCCTCAGGGCGAATACCTGCTGCTGTTTGATCCGCTGGACGGTTCGAGCAACATTGACGTGAACATGAGCATTGGCACCATTTTCAGCGTGCTGGTCAAGCCCGAAGGCGCGGGTGTCTCGGAGCAGGACTTTCTGCAAGCCGGGCACAAACAGGTGGCCGCGGGCTACTGTGTTTTCGGCCCCCAAACCACACTCGTGCTGACCGTGGGCGACGGCGTGGCCATGTTCACTCTGGACCGCGAGCAGGGCTCTTTTGTGTTGACGCAGGAACATGTGCAAATCCCTGAAGACACCCAGGAATTTGCCATCAATATGAGCAATATGCGGCACTGGGACAGCCCCGTCAAACGCTATGTGGACGAATGCCTTCAGGGCCGCGAAGGCGCACTCGGCAAGGATTTCAACATGCGCTGGATCGCCAGCATGGTGGCCGATGTGCACCGAATCCTCACCCGCGGCGGCATCTTTATGTACCCCTGGGACAAGCGTGAACCGCAGAAAAATGGCAAGCTGCGCCTGATGTACGAAGCCAATCCCATGGGATGGCTGATTGAACAGGCGGGCGGCGCGGCCACCAATGGCCGAGAGCGAATTCTCGAAATTCGCCCCACCTCATTGCATGAACGGGTAAGCGTGATTCTCGGCTCCAAAAATGAAGTCGAGCGGGTCACCCGCTACCACCGAGAGGCTTGAGGACGAGGCTATAATTGGGCGCTTCAGCCGGTGTAGCTCAGTCGGTAGAGCAGCTCATTCGTAATGAGAAGGTCGGGTGTTCGATTCATCTCTCCGGCACCAAATGCAAAAGCCCCTGGCTGTCATGGTTAGGGGCTTTTTTTATTCAGAGACCGGGTCGACTCGCCAGACACAGAACACAAGGACCTCCACAAGTTCCACCGCACGATCGCCATGATCAACAAAATTGCCAACTCCGTTGCCGATGCTCTGACAGGCGTGCGCGATGGCGCGACTGTCATGATTGGCGGGTTTGGCACTTCGGGCATTCCCAACGAGCTCATTGATGGATTGATTGTTCAGGGTGCGAAGGGTCTCACCATCGTCAACAACAATGCGGGCAACGGCGACACCGGTCTGGCGGCGCTGCTCAAGACGGGCCGGGTGCGCAAGGTGATTTGCTCCTTCCCGCGCCAAAGCGATAGTCATGTATTTGATTCACTGTACCGAAACGGGAAGATCGAACTGGAACTGGTGCCCCAGGGCAATCTGGCTGAACGGATACGAGCAGCCGGCGCTGGCATTGGCGCCTTCTTCACGCCCACCGGATATGGAACTGATCTGGCTAGGGGCAAGGAATGCCGCGAGATCAACGCAAGACACCACGTGCTGGAATACCCCATCTTCGGTGATGTCGCCCTGATTAAAGCAGAGCGTGGTGATCGATGGGGTAATTTGGTGTACCGGATGGCGGCCCGCAATTTTGGCCCGGTCATGGCCACGGCCTGCCAGAAAACCATCGCGACCGTGCACGAAATTGCCGAGCTGGGCGAGCTCGATCCGGAGCACATCGTCACCCCCGGTATTTATGTCCACCAGATCGTCCAGGTCGAGCGTGAGCTAACCGTGGCCGGCGGCTTTCGCAGGAGTGAATAACGTGGCGTTTCAAAAGCGAACCAAAGACCAGATTGCCGCCCGTGTTGCGCAGGACATTTTCGAGGGAGCGGTGGTCAACCTCGGCATTGGCATGCCCACCCTGGTGGCCAACCACATCGCACCCGGGCGTGAGGTCATATTGCACAGTGAGAACGGCATACTGGGCGTGGGCCCCGCCCCAACTGCCGGGCAGGAAGACTTCGACCTGATCAATGCAGGCAAGCAGCCCGTAACGCTGCGACCGGGAGGCTCGTTTTTCCACCACGCCGACAGCTTCTCCATGATGCGTGGAGGCCACCTGGACATTTGCGTGCTGGGCGCCTTCCAGGTCTCCCCCACCGGTGATCTGGCCAACTGGCACACGGACAAAATGGATGCCATTCCCGCTGTCGGCGGAGCCATGGATCTTGCAGTGGGCGCGCGGCAGACCTGGGTAATGATGGATCTGCTCACCAAACAGGGGGAAAGCAAACTGCTGACAAGCTGCAGCTACCCGCTGACTGCCATTGGCTGCGTCAAACGCGTCTACTCCGACTTGGCAACGCTGGCCTGTACACCCAATGGCTTGCGGCTGATCGACACCGTTGATGGCCTGTCACGCGCAGAGTTGGAGATGCTTGTCGGCCTCCCCATCGATCCACCTGATTCACAATGAGAATAAGCCCATGAACCACGCCTACATCTGCGACGCCATCCGCACCCCGTTCGGCCGCTACGGCGGAGCCCTGAGCAGCGTGCGCGCGGATGATTTGGCCGCTACCGTGCTCAAGGCGTTGATGGGGCGAAATTCCCGTGTGGACTGGGAGGCCGTGAGCGATGTTTTGATGGGTTGCGCCAATCAGGCGGGTGAAGACAACCGCAACGTGGCCCGCATGGCCAGCCTTTTAGCGGGATTGCCGGTCGCGGTGCCTGGTGCCACCCTCAACCGCCTGTGCGGCTCTGGATTGGACGCAGTAGGCACAGCAGCACGGGCCATCAGAACCGGCGAAGCCACATTGATGCTAGCTGGTGGCGTCGAGAGCATGAGCCGGGCGCCCTTTGTGATGCCCAAGATGGATGCCGCCTTTAGCCGCACCAACACCGTCCACGACACCACCATCGGGTGGCGCTTCATCAACAAGCTGATGAAAGAGCAATATGGCGTGGACAGCATGCCCGAAACGGCAGAAAACGTTGCGACGGAATTCAAAATCGGACGTGCGGCACAGGATGCAATGGCGCTGGCCAGTCAGCAAAAAGCCCTTTCGGCTCAAAAGGCGGGGCACCTCGCACGTGAAATCACACCCGTTTTCGTCTCGCAAAAAAAGTGGGATGCCCTCCGCATTGATCAGGACGAACACCCCCGGGAAACCAGTCTGGAGGCCCTGGCCAAGTTGCCCCCAATCGTTCGGCCGGGCGGATCGGTGACCGCCGGGAACTCCAGTGGCGTCAACGACGGTGCCTGCGCCCTGCTTCTGGCGGACGAAGTGTCGACCATCAAATATCACCTCAAACCTCGGGCCCGCGTGCTGGGCATGGCGACCGCAGGCGTAGCTCCCAGAATGATGGGCATTGGCCCAGTCCCTGCTACGCAAAGAGTGCTTGCGCTCACGGGACTGTCTCTAGACCAGATGGATGTCATTGAGCTCAACGAAGCCTTCGCGGCCCAAGGCCTGGCTGTATTGGGCATGCTGGGGCTCGCGGGGGATGACAAGCGCGTCAATGCCTGGGGCGGTGCCATTGCGCTGGGGCACCCTCTTGGCGCTTCTGGCGCTCGTCTGACCACCACAGCCGTGAACCGGCTGCATGCCGTGAACGGGCGCTACGCGCTTTGCACCATGTGCATTGGCGTCGGTCAGGGTATTGCGCTTGTACTTGAACGCGTTTGAAGTTTGAGACGTTGGGGGCCTTCAATCACGCAAGGCTGCGTAAACCAAACCGCTAAATAGCATCCTGTAGTACTCACGCTGGTTGGGCGATTGCAGCATCAGGATGGCAAACATGTCCTCGGCAGGATCGACAAAAAATGTCGTGCCAGCCATGCCTCCCCAAAAATAGGTGCCCGCCGACCCCGGAACATCGGCCACGCCCAGTTGTTGGCGCACCGCAAAGCCCAGACCAAAGGAATAGCCCGCAGGCAGCAACTCGCGCGAGGTGCCGCTGTTGATGGGAATTTCTCCGAGGTGATCCGTTGTCATGAAGTCAACCGTCCTGGAACCCAGCAAGCGCACCCCATCAAGTTCGCCCTTGTTGAGCAGCAATTGCAGAAAGCGAGCGTAATCGGCCGTGGTCGAGGCCAGGCCTCCACCACCGGACTCCATCACCTGTTCCTGTCGCACATCGATGACCTTCATCTGCAACCCGCCTTCCGGATCGCGTGCAAAAGGCTCAGCGATGCGGGCGTGCTGCTCAGCGGGAACCAAAAAACCGGTGTCGCGCATTCCCAAGGGTTCGAAAATGTGCTGGCGCAGAAAGTCCCCCAGAGACACCCCGCTAGCGACTTCCACGACCCGACCGAGCACATCGGTGGCGCGTCCATATTCCCAAACCGTGGCGGGCTCGAACATCAGTGGCAGTGCGGCAATGGCATGGGAGAACTCCGCGTTGCTGCGCTTGCGCGACCCGATGCGGGTCTGCGCATACTGCCGCTGCACGGGGGTACTGCCCATGAATTCGTAGGTCAGGCCGGCCGTATGGCGCAGCAAATCCTGGACGGTAGCCAACCGACGCACAGCCTGCAACTGCACCTCGCCGTCCACCACCGCAGCCACCTTCTGAGCAGCGAACTCCGGAAGGTACTTGGCCACCGGATCGCTTAACAGCAGCTTGCCCTGCTCCATCAACATCATCGCCGCCACGGACACGATGGGTTTGGTCATGGAATAAATCCGGAAGATGGCGTCGCGCTCCATGGTTGTCCCGGTGGCCGGATCGAGAGAACCAACGGCCTCAAACAGGCCGATTGTTCCGTGACGCGCGATCAGCGCCACAGCCCCGGGCAGACGCTGGCGCTCCACTTCACTTTGAAGCACGTCCATCAAGTGCCGCATGCGCTTCGGACACAGCCCGGTTTTTAGGGACGACGCTGTTGGACTTGATGATTTGCCCGCCATGGCAATTGGCTGAGCACGAGTCATAGCCTCGGTCCTCCACCCAGGAAAAAGCGTCCACTGAGCAAAGTCTGCGCGATCAGACTGGCGAGCAGGGACATCGAGGGGCTCTCTTTACCGCCACCCCGAGAAAAAATGCCTTCCAAAGCGTTCCAAGTTTCAATCAATTTGCACTCCAATTCTCCATATTCCGTCAGACTCGTCGGGCTTGAGAGTTCTAAACGGGCGCCGGTGGCTCCGCACTGTCGTCTCTGACCCACCGTGGCAATTTTGCCCCGCAATGCATGCAAAAACGTGCCATAGGGAAATGCCCCTCCGTAAGGCACTCGTGGCAAGTGCGTGTTGTCAGCAACGGCACGGTGCGGCCAGTGGTCATCTCGGCGGTGACAATACCCGTTGGCACCGCAAGCGTGCCCCACCCCAGTAGCATCATGGCCGAAGAAATCAGTCGGCCCAGGTCGGTTTTAGGCGTGATATCACCGAATCCCACGGTAGTCATGGTCGTGATCGCCCAGTAAACCGATGTGGGAATGCTGCTGAACCCATTCTCGGGGCCCTCCACGACATACATCAGCGTACCCATCACCAGCACGATCATCAAGACCGCCGACAAAAAGACAAATATCTTGCGGCGGCTCGACTTCAGGGCCCGGCTCAGCGACTGGTACTCGGAGACATAGGCCGTGAGCTTGAAGACACGAAACACCCGCAGCAGGCGCAGCACCCGGATGTCAACCAAGGCATGCACCTCCGGCACGATCAACGCCAGATAGGTCGGCAAGATGGCGAGCAAATCAATCACACCATAGAAACTGAAAATATATCGCAAGGGATGCCGTACACACAGTATCCGTGCCATGTACTCCAAGGTGAACGCAAGGGTGAAGCCCCACTCGGTCCAGGCAATGACCGAGCGGTTGTCCGCACTGACGCCAGGCACGCTGTCGGCAACCACCATCGCCACGCTCGCCAAAATCACCACAATCAGCGCCGTATCAAACAGGCGCCCAGTTCGCGTATCGGCCTCAAAAATAATCGTGTACATCCGAAGCCGCCACCCCGACAGAGGCTTGCCAAACTCCTTTTTAACCACTGCTGTCATCTGTTGCCCTTCACTTTCTGCTCGGCACACCAACGCCAGATTTCCGTAGCTTGGTGGTTTCGCATCTGCCATGCATTTTGCCTTGGGCTGGAAACGCAATTGAGCGCTGTAATGGTGCTTGCGCCCTCACCCTCCCATGTAACCTTATAACTTATTTGCATGAAATACCCGCGTAAACCCCGAGGGGAAAATCATTTCAACCTTGTTAAAGTTTGCCTTGATGCTGGCCGGTGGATCTATGCCTGTGGCCCGCGTTTGAACAATTATTTTCTACTGGAGCAATAAAGTATGAGTCTGAGCAAACTAAAAATCGCAGCTACTCTGGTGGCCGCATTGGGTACCGTAGCGGCTGTCCCAGCCCATGCGGGCAAAACTCTGGACGCGATCAAAGCGCGCGGACAAGTGGTTTGTGGCGTCAACAGCGGACTGGCTGGCTTTTCCGCCGCAGACTCCAACGGCAAGTGGGCAGGACTGGACGTTGACGCCTGTCGTGCCGTAGCAGCTGCCGTCCTTGGCGACGGTGAAAAAGTTAAATTCGTCCCGCTCGTCGCGCAGGCTCGTTTTACGGCACTGCAGTCCGGCGAAATCGACGTACTGTCGCGCAACACGACCTTCACGCTCACCCGTGATGCCTCGCTGGGATTGCATGACACGGTTGTGACCTATTACGACGGTCAGGGCTTTATGGTGCCGTCAAAGACAAAAATGAAGAGCGCCTTGCAGCTCAAAAACCAGACGGTTTGCGTGCAATCGGGGACCACCACCGAGAAAAACCTGACTGACTACTCCAAGGCTAATGGACTCAATATCAAGCCCATCGTGTTTGAGAAGCCCGAAGCGACGATTGCTGCGTATTTTGCAGGACGCTGCATTGCCTTCACCACAGACGCATCGGGCCTGGCCTCCTACCGTAACAATGAAGCCAAAGATCCCAAAGACCACGTGATTTTGCCCGAGTTGATTTCCAAAGAACCGCTTGGCCCGATGGTGCGCCGCGGTGATGACGAATGGTTTGCCATCGTCAAGTGGGTCCTTTACGGTCTGGTTGAGTCTGAAGAATACGGAATCACCCAAGCCAACGTGGACGCACTCAAGGCGACCAGCAAAGATCCGGTCGTGCAGCGCATTCTGGGGACCTCTGAAGACACCGGCAAGTTGCTTGGTTTGGACAAGGAGTGGATGGCACGGGCAGTCAAAGCAACTGGCAACTATGGTGAGATTTTCGAGCGCAACGTCGGCCCGAAATCACCGCTTGGCCTGCCCCGTGGCCTCAATAACCAGTGGAACAAGGGCGGCCTGATGTACGCCTACCCCGTGCGTTAAGTTTCGCATTTACCATCGTGATTGCCGCCTGACAGGCCCTGCCCTGCAGGCGGCTTTTCTTCCTCGTAGAACCGGTATTTCACCCCATGACTTCCTCATCTGCTCCAAAGAAGAAACATTGGTCCTGGCGAAGCCAGGCCTTCAGGGGATTGGTCTACCAGATCCTGGCCGTCGGCTTGATCGGTCTTGCGGTTTGGTTCCTGGCCCACAACACCCTCACCAACATGAAGGTGCGCGGCATCCAGAGCGGTTTTGACTTCTTGGTTCAACCCGCCGGATTTGATATCGGTGAGAGTTTGTACGCCTTTGATTCTGCCGAGCACTACTGGCGCGCGTTTGCGGTAGGGGTGACCAACACCCTGCGCGTTGCCGTTCTTGGGATCATCCTGACAACGCTACTGGGAACATTGCTGGGCGTTGGCCGTTTTTCACGCAACGCGCTGGTGCGTGGCGTTTGCCTGGTTTATGTGGAGTTCTTTCGCAATATCCCCATCCTGTTGCAATTGCTGATGTGGTATCTGTTGATGACTGAGTTGCTACCAACCCCTTACGAGGCTTGGCATTTCGGACCATTCTTCCTGAGCAAAGGCGGCTTCAAATTTCCAATTCCAATTTGGGCCGCAGGCCAGGCGTGGGCGCTTGTCGGCCTGCTGATCGGCGGCTGTGTCGCCTGGGGCTACCGAAGATGGGCGCTGCACCGATTTGAGGAAACCGGCGTGCTCAAAAGCATGTTTTGGACTCCCGTGGCGATTGCTGTTATCGGTAGCCTGATCGGCTGGTTGCTCGGGGGGGCGCCAACGGCATTCAATTACCCCTACCAGGGCGACTTTTCCATCCAGGAAGGTGGCGCCCTGACTCCAGAGTTCCTGTCGGTATTGTTCGGCTTGACCATGTACACAGCGGCCTATGTAGCCGAAGTCGTGCGTGCCGGCATTCAGTCGGTGGCGGGCGGTCAATCTGAGGCTGCTGCGGCCCTGGGATTAAGCCGTCGGCATACCATGCGGCTCATCATGCTGCCCCAGGCGCTGAGGGTCATCATCCCTCCCATGACCAATCAGTTTCTCAACCTCACCAAAAATTCATCACTGGCTGTGGCCATCGGCTACCCTGACGTCGTGTCCATCGCAAACACGGCGCTCAACCAGACTGGACGTGCGCTGGAATGCATCTCCATCGTCATGCTGGTGTATCTGAGTACGTCACTGGCGACCTCGCTGTTGATGGGCTGGTACAACAGGCGTTCGGCCATCAAGGAACGATAGGAACACAGCACATCATGAGCGTTCAAACCTTTACACCGATTGCTGCCCGTCCCGCGCCTGTCAACACGACAGGGCTGCTGGCATGGATGCGCTCGAACCTGTTCCACGACTGGAAGACATCGCTGTCAACCGTACTCATTGGCAGCCTATTGCTGTGGTATGTCCCCCAGTTCATCAACTGGGCAATTCTCACAGCGCGCTGGGCACCGGTGGTCGAAGCCTGTCACAGCGAGGGCGCGGGAGCCTGTTGGGGCGTGGTCGCCGAAAAGTATCGATTGATCATCTTCGGCCGCTATCCGTTCGACGAACATTGGCGCCCTCTCGTAGCCACATTGCTGATGCTCGGCGCCCTAGTGGCCAGTTGCATTCGCTATTTCTGGAAGCCACAACTTGTGATCCTTTGGGTCGTAGTGCTCTGGGCCTATTTCACCCTGATGTTTGGTGGTGTCTTCGGGATGACGAGTGTCGAAACGGACAGTTGGGGCGGCTTACCGCTCACGATCCTTCTGGCTTCCGTTTCCATGATTGCTGCTTTTCCGGTGGCTCTGCTGGTGGCGCTGGGCCGGCGCTCGAGTCTGCCTGCCATCCGCAGCGTCTGCACGATTTACGTGGAGTTGATCCGTGGTGTACCGCTCATCTCGGTTCTCTTCATGGCGTCATTCATGTTTCCACTGTTCATGCCCGTCGGGTTTTCAATCGACGTACTGATACGGGTCTTTGTGGGTATCACCATGTTTGCTGCGGCCTACATGGCCGAAGTCATCCGCGGCGGGCTGCAAGCGATTCCAAAGGGACAGATAGAGGCGGCGGCCACCCTGGGACTTTCCTACTGGCAAACTCAGCGCAAGATTGTCCTGCCACAGGCCTTGGCCATGGTGGTGCCCGGCATCATGAACAACTTCATTTCCCTGTTCATGGACACCTCGTTGGTCACAATTGTCAGTTTGTACGAATTGACCGGTGCGCTGGGACTGGCGCTCAATTCCGATGCACAGTGGCGTCCTTACAAAATTGAAGGCTACCTGTTCATTGCCCTGATCTATTTCGGTTTCTGCTTTGCGATGTCCCGTTACAGCCATTGGGTTGAAAGACAGGTCAACAAAGGCAAAGCCCGCTAACTCCATAACCTGACTCATCCAAATCATGTCTGAATTCATCATTACCTTTGACAAAGTCAACAAGTGGTACGGCAACAATTTCCACGTTTTGCGCGATATCGACCTCTCAATCAAGACCGGCGAACGAATCGTCATCTGCGGCCCGTCAGGTTCTGGCAAATCGACACTGATCCGCTGTATCAACCGACTTGAGGAACACCAGCAGGGAACACTGACGGTCGATGGCGTCGAACTAACCGACGACATCAAGGCCATTGACGACGTTCGCAAAAAAGTGGGCATGGTGTTTCAACAGTTCAACCTGTTTCCCCACCTGACGGTACTTGAGAATCTAACGCTTTCTCCAATGTGGGTCGGCAAGATGCCAAAAAAGGCGGCAGAAGAGAAGGCCATGCAGCAGCTTGAACGGGTTCGCATTGCCGAGCAGGCCGAGAAATACCCCTTACAGCTCTCAGGCGGCCAGCAGCAACGCGTTGCCATCGCCCGCGCGCTGTGTCTCACGCCCAAGATCATGCTGTTTGATGAGCCTACAAGCGCACTCGACCCGGAAATGATCAAGGAGGTACTTGACGTGATGGTGGAGATGGCAGATCAGGGCATTACCATGATCTGTGTCACCCATGAAATGGGCTTCGCCAAGGCTGTGGCCGACCGCGTGATCTTCATGGACAACGGTCAGATTGTCGAGCAGAACAACCCGCACGACTTCTTCAATAATCCTCAGAACGAGCGCAGCAAGGACTTCCTGTCCAAGATCCTGGGACATTGATCGACAATTCACCGTCGACAAGTCCCTGCTGAGGATTCCACAGTCGGCACGTTGCGCTCAATGCTCAGGGCTACCCCTGGTCGTGGTCCAATTGATCTCACCATGCCCAAGACTTTTCGATACACACTGCTGTCCCTGCGGGAAATGCTGACCTCCGCAGGGCCCTTTGTCCTGTTGGCTGCGGGTCTTTTGGTACTCGCCTATTGGTGGCTCGACCCTACTCCTCCGAAGCGCGTCACGCTGGCAACCGGACCAGCTCAGAGCGCCTATGAAGAGTTTGGCAAGCGATACGCCAAAGCTCTCGCCCAGTACGGCATTGAAGTGGAGCTCTTGCCGAGCGAGGGCTCATCGCAAAACCTGGAGTGGCTGGCGACGGGCAAGACCGATCTCGGATTTGTTCAAGGCGGCAGCCGCGGTCCGGACCTGAACCCGCAGGACACGTTGATCTCCCTGGGCAGTCTTTTCGTTGAGCCGGTGTGGCTGTTTTATCGCGAGACTTCCGTCCCCAGAACCACAAGCCCGAAACCAGTAAAGCCCGGTCTGGAATCGCTGGGCCAGCTCAATGGTCTGCGTGTGAATGTCGGCACTGTGGGCAGCGGCATACCCCGACTGATGGACCAACTGTTTGACGCAAACCATATTGCCCCGGACAGCATGGTGCTGTCGCGCCTGGGGCAAACACCCGCCACGGTGGCCTTTCTGAACGGTGATCTCGATGCACTGGTGTTCGTCTCGGCGCCCGAATCCTCCATGGTGCAAATGCTGCTCCAAACTCCAGGCGTCAAACTGATGAACTTCGCCCAAAGCGAAGCCTATTCGCGCCGTTTGGCCTTTCTTGCGCCTGTGACACTGCCGCGCGGCGTGGTTGATCTGGCCAAAGACATACCGCCGCTGGACGTGAAGCTGATCGCCCCCACCACGGCTTTGCTTGCCAGCAGCAGTGTGCATCCAGCCGTGCTGCAGTTGTTCTCGCAAACATCTTTGTCATTGCATGGCCAGGCTGGCTGGTTCAATCGGGCCCGCGAGTTCCCTAATGCGAACAACACCGAGGCCCCGATTTCAAGAGAAGCCGAACGCACCATTCGCAATGGCATCCCCCTGATGCAGCGCTACCTTCCTTTTTCCTACGCCAACCTTGTCGAGCGCATGTGGTTCGCGCTGGGGGTGATCGTGGCCATTTTGCTGCCTCTTAGTCGTATCGTGCCTCCCATGTATCAGTTCCGGATTCGCTCACGAGTGTTTCGATGGTACGGTCAGTTGCGCAATATTGAAGAACGTGCTGCGGCCGGACAGGAATCGCTCACGGATCTCGCCAGAGAAATTGATCAGCTTGAAGCGCGGGTCGGAAAGGTGACCGTGCCACTGTCGTATACCGACGAGTTGTACGCGCTGCGAAACCACATCGAGCTGGTTCGCAACAAGCTCCACAGTGCCCAGGGAACATAAATAAGCCCTGTCAGCGACTGGTGCCAACAGGGCTTTGACGTCAATTTCAGTGCTGACTTATTTCAACGCCTTGAACCGCATGCGGTGGGGCTTGGCCGCTTCTTCACCCAGACGCTTCTTTTTGTCCGCCTCGTATTCCTGGTAATTGCCATCAAAGAACGTCCACTGACTGTCCCCTTCGCAGGCCAGAATATGGGTCGCAATGCGGTCCAGAAACCAGCGGTCGTGGCTGATCACCATCAATGAGCCCGCAAACTCCAGCAAGGCGTCTTCCAGGGCACGTAGGGTCTCAACGTCCAGATCGTTGGAGGGTTCGTCGAGCATCAGCACGTTGCCGCCAGCAATCAATGTCTTGGCCAGGTGCAAACGCCCACGCTCGCCCCCCGACAGGGTGCCCACCCGCTTTTGCTGGTCGGCACCGTTGAAGTTGAAACGTCCGCAATAGGCGCGACTGGCCATCTGGAACTTGCCCACATTGAGGATATCGAGCCCGCCCGAAACGTCTTCCCAAACGGTTTTCTCATTGGCCAAATCATCACGATTTTGGTCCACAAACGCCATCTTGACCGTCGAGCCAATCTTGACATCACCACTATCGGGCTTTTGCTGGCCCGAAATCATGCGAAATAGCGTGGACTTGCCTGCGCCATTGGGGCCAATGATGCCGACAATGGCACCCGCAGGTACCTTGAAACTCAGATTGTCAATGAGCAAACGGTCACCAAACGACTTGCTGACATTGACAAATTCGATCACTTCATTACCCAGGCGATCGGCCACTGGAATGAAAATCTCGTTGGTCTCGTTGCGTTTTTGGTACTCAAAATCAGACAATTCCTCAAACCGTGCCAATCGCGCCTTGCTCTTGGCCTGGCGAGCCTTGGGATTTTGACGTGACCATTCCAGCTCCTTTTTAAGCGCTTTGGCGCGAGACTCTTCGCCCTTTTGTTCCTGCACCAGGCGCTCCTGCTTTTGCTCCAGCCACGCGCTATAGTTGCCCTTGTATGGCATGCCGTTGCCGCGATCAAGTTCAAGAATCCACTCGGCCGCGTTGTCGAGAAAATAGCGATCATGGGTGATGGCGACCACCGTACCCGGGTAGCGCTGTAAGAATTGCTCCAGCCAGTCGACCGATTCAGCGTCCAGGTGGTTGGTTGGCTCATCGAGCAGCAGCATGTCCGGCTTGGACAGCAACAAGCGGCATAGCGCCACGCGACGCTTTTCACCCCCCGACAGCACGCCAACAACCGCTTCCCAGGGCGGCAAGCGCAGCGCATCGGCGGCTATTTCCAACTGGTGCTCGGAGTCGGTTCCTGCGCTGGCGATGATGGCCTCCATCTTGCCCTGCTCCTCCGCGAGGGCGTCGAAATCGGCGTTCTCCTCACCATAGGCCGTATAAATTTCCTCCAGACGGGCTTTGGCAGCCAGCATGTCACCCATGCCCGCCTCGACGCATTCGCGCACGGTTTGTTCGGGATCAAGCTGGGGTTCTTGCGGCAGATAGCCGATATTCAAACCAGCCATGGGAATGGCTTCTCCTTCAAACTCCTTGTCAACGCCCGCCATGATCTTGAGCAGCGTGGACTTACCCGACCCGTTGGTGCCCAACACACCAATCTTGGCGCCCGGGAAAAAGCTGAGAGAAATGTCCTTGAGAATAAAGCGCTTAGGGGGCACCATCTTGCCCAAGCGGTTCATTGAAAATACGTATTGAGCCATGAGTCTTGCAGAGTAATTCGGGATGTAAACCGCCTATTATCCGCGCACGGCAGATCGCGCGTGCAGCATCAGTTACGTTCACGCGCCCTGCTTGGCTTGTCCCAGGTCATTTTGCAGGGCCGCCTGCGCCACCGCATCAAGCGCGTTGTCGACCAGGTGTCCGTCCGATACGAACCTGATCGAGCCCTTCATTCGCAGCCTCTCCATGGATCGGCGCGACATTGAATGCGCCAGCCCGCCGCGCGAGACGAACATGAACAGGGTTCGATGCGGGCTGGCCCAAGTAAGTTGGGCACGAAGCCAGACCTGCTCCACCTGTAACTCAACCCAGACGCCAATATTGAGATCACCAATCGACCACGGGCGTTGCGCCGTCGTCCCCAAGGATTGGTCGTCGCTTGCCGAGCCAAGGACGTCGTCCGCCTCATCTTCATCGTCCCAGAACTCCGCGGCAGCCAAATCATAGGACCGATCGACCTCACCCGCTAGGGCATCGGCGTCTTCAGGCAGGGAGCCCGTGGCCGACTCCCCGGACATCCTTCGACCACCCTCAAACACCTTTTCATGCAAAGTGATCAGTGCGTCGAAGAACACGGGTATGCGCTCCTCCGGATAGTCAATCAGCATCAGGCCCTGGCGCAGTTTGACCAGTAGTTTAGGTACCAATTGCACCAAACGATTCTGATTTCGCCGCGCCAATCGGGGCTGCACGCTCCATAGCAACTCGTCGACCAACGCCAGATAGCCGTCAGGGTCGACACTGCCATCGACGCAACCCAACTGCGACTCAGCCACCACTTGGGACCACGGACCCCGCAGAAATCCGACCACCAGTTCAGGAATATCGCCGACTTTCTGTTGTTTGCGAAAATCTTCCGCCAAGCGCTGGGCCAGCAAATTGCGCTGCTCGGCGTGCAGCAGCGCCCGCGCTTCCTCCTCATGCCGACGCCGCTGCTCGATGTCCTCGCGAGCCCAAACTTCATCTAGTTCAGTGACCACCTCCGCAAAAGCATCGGTGTCCCACGCACCATCGACCAGAGCACCCACCGTTTTTGTAATCATTGCAAGAAATTTGGGGAATCCCTCGTCGCTCTCGGCGCTGTAGCCCATGCTTCGGTCGGTCACCCGATCGAGAAACCTGCGGGCCGGATGCAGACGTTCGCTAAAAAAACGCGGGTCGGTTCGCGACAGGCGCAGCAGCACCGGTTCGAGCCGTTTGATCAATTCACGGACCTGAAGCAACAACCGGTCATCCTGCATTAGGTTGTCCAGCATCATTCGTACCACCTCAGCGCCCAACTGACGCCCCAGCTTTTTGCTCTGGGTAGGTTCGCGCTCTGTCTGTTCAGCCAGTGCATCGGACTCCGTCAGGACCGCTTCCTGAGGCAATTTCGCCCGCATCTGCAATCGCCTCATCATGGGCTCAACCAGTTTCATGTCCTCCAGTGCCACAAAGGAAGCCGGAACCGTATGCATGAAATCCTGTACCTGAGAGCTGCCGTGCAATTCACCGGCCAACAACCTCCTGAGCTTGTCGAGGGTCACCAGGGTGCGCGTGACTGAACTCTGCGAGCCCTCGTCACGCACGGCGCCGCCGCCGCTGGCCAGCGCTCCCACGCGTGCGGCGGGCTCTACGCCCTGCGAGCGCAGCCAGTCGCAAATCTCCCGGTAAAGTTGACGCAACCCGACACCAAGAAAGCCGGCAGCCGGAATCATCAGCGCCGCGCGCGCCGATTCGTCAGTTACATGCTGCACCAGGCTTGCCTGCAGTGCGCGCACAAAGGGATCGGGTTTCAAGGGGTTGAGATGCGGCTGCGAGGTGATCCATCCGAGCAAGCTACTGACCAGTCCATTGAGCGCAGGAAGCACATCCTCCACACACCGGGCGACCTCCTGCATCGCCAGCGCATGCTCGATACTCGCGTCAATCTGCTTGCTATCGAGCAGCTGCAAATCTTCAAAACGGACCAGGGCGTCGTCCGCGAACTCTTCTGATCCAGCGTTGTAAACACCCGTTTGCAGCCTGGCCACGAAGACGGATTTGATGCTCGACTCTTGTGCGCGCAGGGAATCGGCCACACTTTTTGCAATGGGCGAGCGATCACCAAGGGAACTCTTGCCCTTCACGACCGAGCCGCCAGCCATTGGCGCGAGGCCCTCAATGACGTCATCAATCAGCGTGTCGGCCTGTTGCAGAACGACTTCGATGCAGTCGTGCAGTGATGGACGACCTTGAAACCGGTCGTCCGCAACCCCAACGCGGCGCAGCATAAATTTCTTCATCAAACACTTTCATGACCACGACCCGCAAGGGTCACGGGTGCAATTTTCTACGGTGAAAGCACTCGTGAGCCGCACCATTAACATGTTGTTTCCAATACGCGAGTATCCAACACAAACGTCCTGATCGCACCTCCTGCGCATGTTACTCAAAGACAGGGCAGCACACTCGTGCGACAATGCACCTCATTGTGGAGCATCAGTTGCCCACAATGCCAGCACCACGCTGGGAACAATGCCAACGCGCAACGTTCCACCTTTGTACCCCATCTGCCTTTGACTGACTTGATGTTTCAGACATCAAGACAGGCCGATGCCATAGCGCCCAGGACGGGCGCCTTACTATGAAATTTGAAGAACTAAATTTGGCTCAGGCCATTGTCAAAGCCGTGCACGAGCAGGGCTACGAAACACCTACTGCCATTCAGGCTCAGGCCATTCCAGCCGTGCTTGCTGGCCAGGACTTGCTTGGTGGCGCTCAGACTGGGACGGGCAAGACTGCCGCTTTTGTGCTGCCCATGCTTCACAAACTCGATTCACAGGAAGCTCCGCGCAATAAATTCGGAGGCACGGGCATTCGCGCCTTGGTCCTGACACCCACGCGTGAGCTCGCCGCGCAGGTCGAAGAATCTGTACAGACCTATGGAAAGTACCTCAATCTGTCGTCCACTGTCGTATTTGGCGGCGTCGGCATGAACCCCCAAATTTCCCGCGTAAAAAAAGGCGTCGACATCCTGGTGGCGACACCTGGTCGCCTGCTCGATCTGTTGCAGCAAGGTGTATTGGATCTGAGCCAAGTCGAAATCCTGGTGCTGGACGAAGCAGACCGTATGCTGGACATGGGCTTTATTCATGATGTGAAGAAAGTTCTGGCCGCCGTACCCAAAGACAAGCAAAGCCTGCTGTTCTCGGCCACTTTCAGCGATGAAATACGCGAACTGGCTGCCACCCTGCTTAAAAATCCGCAGAGCATCCAGGTGACACCGCGCAACACCACGGTGCAGCGCATCACTCAGATCATCCACCCCGTTGGCCGCGGCAAGAAGAAAGCGTTGCTGGCCCACATCATCCAGGAACAGAACTGGAGCCAAGTGTTGGTGTTTACACGCACCAAGTTCGGCGCCAACAACGTCGCCGATTACCTGACCAAGAACGGTGTTAACGCCATGGCGCTACACGGCAACAAGAGCCAGGCCGCCCGCACCCAGGCACTCGCCGGGTTCAAGAGCGGCGACATCCGGGCCCTGGTGGCGACCGACATCGCCGCGCGCGGGATCGACATTGACGATCTGCCGCACGTGGTCAACTATGAGATTCCAAACGTCTGCGAAGACTACGTGCACCGCATCGGCCGCACTGGTCGCGCGGGTGCCGACGGCACCGCCGTGAACCTGGTGTGTCTGGACGAGGAAGGCTTCATGCAAGCCATCGAACGCTACACGAAACAGGATATCGCCGTACAGGTGGTCGAAGGCTTCATGCCAGAATCAGGAGAACGGGCAGAACCCATCGCTATGGGGCGCCAAACCATTTGGGGTGGCGCGGGCAAACCGCCCAGCCGTGACGTAATGCAGGCCGCTGCCAAGGCAGCGCGCACGGAGATGATGCAACGGGTTCGCGAGAGCAAGGGCACCTCCGGACATCGTGGGGCAGGCGCGGCGTCAGGTCGCGGAACCGGGGGCGGCTCACGCAGTGCGGGTCCGCGCAGCCATGCGCCAGCAACAGAAGGTGCCGAGCGCAGCCGGCCTTCATCGCAGGGTCGCCCAGCCAGCGGCCGGGGCCGCGGGGACGGGAGCAACCCACCGTCCCGCGCAAGCCAGAGTCAACCCGATCCGATGCGTACCAGCGTTGATATGATGGTCGAGCGCGCCCCCCGTCGTGGTGGTAGCAATCGCAGCGGAGGTTCCTATGGCGGATCGGGCAATCGCTCAGGCAACGGGACGGGTGGCTTTGGTGGCGGGGGCAACGGGTCTCGTGGGCCGGGAAATTCTCGCGGCTCTTTTAGCCGATAAGCGTTATACGGCGGTGGACTGTGTTGGCCGCCGATCCGCTGCATTCAAGCACCCCAAGTTGTTCAGTCATGTGGTGGACTTCACCGGGCTGACAGAATTGCCCGGTATCGGGTCTATTGATGATGTCTTCATCGCGCTGGGAACCACCATCAAAGTGGCGGGTAGCCAGGCGGCCTTTAGAGCCATTGATTTTGACGCTGTTCTGGCGCTAGCCCTCGCCGCTAAAGCTCATGGCGCTACAAAAATTGGTGTTGTTAGCGCTATGGGTGCGGACGCCTCATCGTCCGTTTTCTACAGCCGCGTCAAAGGTGAAATGGAACAGAGTCTTTCTCAATTGGGCTACGAGACCCTTGTCATTGCCAGGCCCTCCATGCTTGCGGGTAACCGCGAAGCCCTGGCCCAGGCGGCCAGACCAGCCGAAAAGATTGGGCTGATTGCCATGCGACTGCTCAAGCCCTTGATTCCGGCCAACCACCGTGCGGTTGAGGCAAGCAAAGTCGCGCGAATCTTGATCCAGACACTGAAAGACACGGGCCGCGGGACACGTATCGTGCTCTCTGGCGAAATGCAGTCGGCGACCTGAGTCAAGGATTGGGGCGCAAGTACCAGGCGGTTCGCGCCCCGGCCCCCACCGCCAGACCCACCACCCAGAACACCAGCGACACGCCGACCGCGGCACCGACCGTTCCAAACATCATGGGCATCATCACGCTGGAGGCATTGATGGCCATCAAGCGCAAACCCAGCGCCTCGCCATGACGCGCCTCGGGCGTGATCTGATGCAAGGTGCTCATGATCATCGGCTGCACCGAGCCCAGAGCCAGGCCCAGCAGCACTGAGCAGGCACCCATGGCAAGTGGTGAATGTGTGAACGGGTATAAACCGAAAAGAAGGGCCGTGCTGATCATGGCCGCAGTCACCACCTCCCACTCCCGCAAACGGGCCGAAACCATAGGCAGAATCGTCCGAATCAGCGCGGCAGCGATCGCAAAGGCGCCCAGTATGGTACCAATCACCGATGCGCTGAATCCACGCTCATTGCCCAAAATTGGCACCACAAATGTGTGGACATCCCAGCAGGAAGAAAGCAGCCAGTTCACCAGCATCAAACGCCGCATAAGCGGCTCGCGAAGCAAATCCAGGGTTTTTTTGGGTGTCGCTCCGGCAAGCACAATCACAGGTGGCAACTCCACGGTGTGGCGCACCCACAGCCAGGTCACAACCGGCAACAGTGCAAGGAACAAAAAAGCGGCTCGAAACCCGCTGAAGTCAATCAGCAAACCTGCAGCCAGGGGTCCGAAAAAGTTGGAGAATGCCGGACCGATGGCTAACCAGCTAAACACCCGCTTGAGTTCAGTCGCATGCGAGGCACTGCGGCCCACATGCCGCTGCAGCGAAATCGACGCGACACCGGTTGCACCCCCCGTCAGCAACGCGCTCAGACACAACACCGGGTAGATCGGAAAAATAGCTGCCAGTCCGGCCCCGGTGGCTGCCGCTACAACGCAAATACCCACGGGACGTTTGAGTCCATGCCGATCCACGAAACGGCCCGCTGGCAATGCGAGAAAAACTTGCGTCAGGGCGAATAAAGCCAACAGGAAGCCTACCGCCAGCGCGCTGTAGCCTTCACGCAGCGCCAGCAAAGGCGCGGCCAGGCGCATGCCAGACATGCAGGCGTGCAGACAAACCTGCCCCGCGATCAAACGCGCCAATGAAAAGTCGCGCGCCGTGAGTGACATGCGAGCCAGGCTCAGGTCGGATCAACCGGGGGTTGCGGGTCTAGCGCCAAGTCCATGGGAATCTGGGGCTGCGCTTGAGATTCTGGCAAGGTCTCCACCTTTTTGAGCACGCGATCCATGGCACGACTGCGAATCTCGGCACTGTCGATGGTCTTAAGAACAGTCTCGGTCTGAGCTTTGACTTTGGCCAGCACGTCACCGAACTTGCCAAACTCAGTCTTGACTGCGCCCAGCACCTGCCACACTTCACTGGAGCGCTTCTCCAGCGCCAACGTGCGAAAGCCCATTTGCAGGGAACTGAGCATCGCCAGCAAAGTGGTGGGACCGGCCAGCGTGATGCGGTGCTCGCGTTGCAAGGCCTGCATCAGGCCCGGTCGCCGCAGCACTTCCGCATAGAGTCCTTCAGTAGGCAAGAACAGAATCGCAAAATCGGTGGTGTATGGCGGCTCGACATATTTATCGGAGATGGACTTAGCCTCCAAGCGGATGCGCAACTCCAAGGCCTTGCCGGCCGCCTCGGCCGCCGCAACATCGGCGCGGCCCTGGGCGTCAAGCAGGCGCTCATAGTCTTCATTGGGAAACTTGGCATCAATGGGCAACCACAAGGGTTGGCCGTCATCGGACTTGCCCGGCAGCTTGATCGCAAAGTCCACCACGTTCTTGCTACCAGGACGGGTTGCAATCTGCGCGCAGTATTGGTCTGCCACAAACACCTGTTCGAGCAGGGCCGCGAGTTGCGCTTCGCCAAAGATGCCACGCGTCTTCACATTGGTTAACAGGTGTTTGAGATCGCCAACACCCGCTGCCAGCGTCTGCATTTCTCCCAAACCCTTGTGCACCTGTTCGAGCCGATCGGCCACTTGCTTGAAACTCTCGCCCAGACGGGCGTGCAGCGTGGTTTGTAACTTCTCATCCACCGTAGCGCGCATCTCATCGAGCTTGGCGGCGTTTGTCTGCTGCAACTGAGCCAGTTGTGCCTCCAGAGTGGAGCGAATTTCGGACATGCGTCGTGCGTTGGATTCGCTCAAACTCAGCAACTGCGAGGTCAGAGCATCGGACAGAGTTTTTTGCAACAACGCCAGCTGTTGGCCAAAAGCATCAATCTGCGCGTTTTGCGTGCGTGTGGCTTCTGCGCCCTGATGCACCAAAGACTGTTGAAAAGTTGCAAACGCGGCGCCCAACTCCAGTCTGCCGTCGCGCGATGAATCACTGATTTCACGCCGCAACTCGCGCTCCAGCCGCTCCAGTGCGCCGTTGATTGATACCATCAACCCAGTGTTGCCTTGCTCTACCGCGTTTATCAGGGACGTGTCCGGCCCGCGCAGCGCCAGCCACAAGAGGATCAAACCATTGAAGGCCAACGCACCCAACACAGTCCACTGCCAAACATCCCATAAAAAGATATCACTCAAAACTTTCTCCCTTTAGCGCTATTGTTGTCCAAACCCCATGGGTTGAGCATTCCCAATTCCTGAAATGCGGACCGGTGCAAAATGTTCAGATTACGCGTGAATGCAGGCGGTTTCTTCATGTTAGAATTATCCTCTTCGCGGCTGTAGCTCAGTTGGATAGAGTACTTGGCTACGAACCAAGGGGTCGTGGGTTCAATTCCTGCCAGCCGCACCAAAAAGTGAAAGCCTGCAACTGAAAAGTTGCGGGCTTTTTGCTTTCCAACAGCCTAAGATGCGTGTTCATGACGCACCCAATCCAATCTCAATGAACAAGGCGTTCACCAAAGAATCTGACGCCGATGACGATGACGGCCCACAGTTGCCAGCGCTACCATCGACAGGCAAGAACTACATTACCCCCCAGGGTTATGCCCGCCTGCGCGCCGAGTTGCTCGATTTGATCGATAACGAACGTCCCAAGGTGGTTGATGTGGTCCATTGGGCCGCCAGCAATGGTGACAGATCCGAAAACGGCGACTATATCTACGGCAAAGAAGCGCCTGCGCGAGATTGACCGGCGCATCCGGTTTCTGACCCAGCGCATTGAAATCATGGAGGTCATAGACCCTAGCGTTCACCACGGCGGAGAGCAAATTTTCTTTGGCGCCTGCGTGACCTATATGGAAGATAGCGGCGTTGAGCGAACGGTCACCATCCTGGGGATCGACGAGGCCGATAGCGCGCAAAACCAGGTGAGTTGGGTCTCACCCATTGCCCGAACACTGCTCAAGACCCGAACGGGCGATGTCCTTCAACTAGTGACACCTGACGGTGTGGTGGAGATTGAAGTCATTAGTGTTCACTACCCGGCGCCGATCCCGGGCGGCTGAGTGATCGCCAGGGGCAGATCAGTTGCCGGCCACTTTCATCCGGTTCACAAGAATGGAGCCAACGGTCTTGCTGCCATAGCTGTAGGTGTCAGCACCAACAGCAGAAATTCCCATGAGCATCGCTTTCATGTTGCCTGCAACGGTGATTTCGTGCACCGGATAAGCAATGCGACCTTTTTCAACCCAGAAGCCGCTGGCGCCTCGCGAGTAGTCGCCCGTAATGTAGTTGACACCGCTACCCATCAGCTCCGTCACGAGCAAACCGGTGCCGAGTTTGTCCAGCATGGCCTCAAGACCATCACCGGAGCGCGTCAAACGCGAAGTCAGGGCCAGGTTGTGTGAACCACCCGCATTGCCCGTGGTTTTCATGCCCAGTTTTCGGGCCGAATAACTTCCCAGAAAATAGCCCTGCACCCGCCCCGCCTCCACCACCTGGCGCGCTTGGACGCGAACCCCCTCATCATCGAACGGTGAGCTGCCTTTGCCGCGGCGGACAAAGGGGTCTTCCAGAAGATCGACGTGCTTGGGCCACACCTGCTTGCCCAATGAATCAAGCAGGAATGAACTCTTGCGGTACAGCGAACCGCCGCTAATGGCCTGCACAAAGCTCCCGAGTAAACCGGCAGCCATGGGTGACTCAAACAGCACCGGACATTCCACGGTGGCAATCTTTCGGGAATTGAGGCGACTCAAGGCGCGCTCGGCGGCATATCGTCCGACCGCTTCGGGCAGAGCCAGGTCGCCCGGGTGCCGCTGTGAGCTGTACCAGGCATCACGTTGCATCGCGTCGCCCCGCCCGGCGATGGGTGAAACTGACAGGGAATGCCGCGAACTGGCATAGCCACCCCGAAACCCACGGGTGTGAGCGCTGAAAAAATGCGATTGTTGCGCCGAAACCGCTGCGCCTTCGCTGTTGGTGATGCGCTTGTCCGTTTGCAAGGCCGCCACCTCACAGGCCAGTGCCAGTTCCGCGGCCCGCGCGCTGTCAATGGTCCAGGGGTGAAACAAATCCAGATCGGTTCGGTGCTCGGACGCAGGCGCAATGTCCTGGGTTTCGGGCAGGCCAGCCATCGGATCCTCGGCAGTAAAACGGGCAATATCAAAGGCCGCTTGAACGGCCCGCTGTACTGCGGGCTCGGAAAAATCGGAAGTGCTGGCGTTGCCGCGCCGCTGTCCCACATAAACGGTGACGCCAAGAGATTTGTCGCGGCTGCGCTCCACGTTCTCCAGTTCACCCATGCGCACGGACACCCCCAGGCCGCAGCCCTCGGAGGCCTCCGCCCCGGCGTCGGTGGCGCCAAGTTTTCGGGCGTGCGCCAGGGCGCTGTCCACCAGACTCTCGAAAAATGGACGGCTGTAGCTAAAGCCGGCTTCGGGGCGCTCTGAGGCTGGGATCTTGGCAGTTTTTTTCATATGGGAGGCTATGATACTTGGCTATGTCACGCAAACCCAAAAAAGGCTATTTCGTCAAAGGTGAGTTCGTTGCCGAAGGCAGCGAGCGCGACCTTGAACTCAAGCGCGAGCTCAAAGGCACAGAAGAGCAAAGCCGCACCGACCTCAAACGCGAGAGCGATGAGTTGCAAAAACTCGGTGAAGACCTGCTCACGCTGCGTCCAGACCTCATGGCACGACTCGATCTGTCTGAAAAGCTCAAGGACGCCGTGGAGCAAGCCAAGCGGATCACCAATTTCGAAGGCAAACGCCGCCAGATGCAGTTCATCGGTAAGCTGATGCGCCGGGTTGAGCCAGAGATGCTGGACACTGTCCGGTTGGCGCTTTCCGACCAACACAGCGGCTCGGCCCGTGATAACTTGGTACTGCACATCGCGGAAACCTGGCGCGACCGCCTTATTGCCAGTGACGACGCCTTCGGCGAGTGGCTGACCCAGTTCCCCGATACCGACGGCCAGCAACTGCGGGCGCTGATTCGCCAGGCGCGAAAAGACGCCCAGCCGGAAAAACCGGGCGAGGCCTTGCGCCACGGACGCGCCTATCGCGATACTTTCCAGATTGTTCGCGAGCAATTGGCGGCGCACGGAGACCTTGGCCAGCCGGGAACGGCAATATGAGTCAAGCCCTGCACGCTAGCCTTGACCCCGTCAAGATCGGCATCGTCTCCATCAGCGACCGTGCCTCAAGCGGCGTGTACGCCGACAAAGGCCTGCCCGCCCTGCAAGATTGGCTGACCCGTGCCCTGAAAAACCCGCTGCAGTTTGAGCCTCGGCTCATCGCTGACGATCAGGCAACCATCAGTTCAACATTGATCGAGCTGGTAGATTCCGACTGCGCGCTGGTGCTCACCACCGGCGGCACGGGCCCCGCGCTGCGTGATGTCACGCCGGAAGCCACGTTGGCGGTAGCGCACAAGGAAATGCCCGGTTTTGGCGAGCAGATGCGCCAGATCAGTCTGAAATTCGTTCCCACCGCAATCCTGTCGCGCCAGGTAGCGGTGATTCGAGACAGGACGCTGATTGTCAACCTGCCCGGCCAACCCAAATCGATTCAGGAAACACTCGAAGGACTGCGCGGCGCCGACGGTGAAGTGCTGATGGCAGGCATCTTTGCCGCCGTGCCCTACTGTGTGGACCTGATTGGCGGGCCCTACCTCGACACCAACACCGAAATCTGCAAGGCCTTCAGGCCAAAATCCGCCATCCGAGGGGTTTAATCCCGCGCTTTAGGGACGCCCGCCGATACGGGGCGCAGCTGCCAGCCACCGATTCGGCGTGCCGTAGGGCTGGCAACCTTTACGCACGACCCCGGTGCCTAATCACCTACCAGTTCATTGAGCTTGTCAGCCTCAAAATGCTCGCTGCGAGCGGCATCCCCCGGAACGCAGTCGGCCATCGAGCGGTCTCCCTGCAAAGCGTCAATGGCCTTCCACAAGAGGGCAATCTGGTGTTCGTGAGAGCCTGCGTTGTCGATCAGGCCGCGCATAGCCTGGCTCAGCGGGTCGTCATTTTGCGTGACGCCATAGGCTGAAAACCCCATTTTTGAGGCAGCTTCTTCGCGCTTGACATCGAGCTCGGCCTGGATGATGCGTGCCGGGTTGCCCACCGCAGTGGCCCCTGCGGGCACCGGTTTGGTCACCACTGAATTGGAACCCACTTTGGCACCATCACCCACCGCGAAGCCCCCCAGCACTTGGGCCCCAGCTCCGATCACGACGTCGCGTCCCAACGTTGGGTGGCGCTTGGCACCCTTGTACAGGGACGTGCCTCCCAAGGTCACGCCCTGGTAAATCGTGCACCCGTCGCCAATCTCCGCGGTCTCTCCCACGACCACGCCCATGGCGTGATCAAAGAAAACCCGCTCTCCAACAATGGCACCAGGATGAATCTCAATGCCCGTCAGAAAGCGCGCCATATGGGAAATAAAACGCCCCAGCCATTTGAATCCATGCTGCCAGCACCAATGGGCGGGCCGATGCAACATAACGGCGTGCAAGCCCGGGTAGCAGGTGAGCACCTCCCAGCGGCTGCGCGCCGCGGGATCGCGCTCAAGAATGCATTGAATATCGGTGCGAAGTCTTGAAAACATGGCAGAAGTCTAGCCTTTCGGTGGCGCCTCGGTCGGCAACAGGGGTTTGCCCGGCGTGGCGGAGCGGTCCATCATTTTTGCAATCCCTCGCAGGATATGAACCTCCTCCTGGGTGACCGCAGCGCGATTGAACAACTGATTAAGGCGCGGCATCAGCTTTTTGGGTGACTGCGGATCAAGAAAACCGATGGAAATCAGGGATCGCTCCCAATGCGCGAGCATGCCCGCCACCTGTTGCGTATCGGCCAGCATGGCCGGAGCGGTGGCTTGGGCCACCGGATAGGCGCCGAGGGCCTGACGCCATTCATAGGCGATCAGTTGCAGTGCCGCCGCCAGGTTGAGCGAACCAAACTTGGGGTTACTCGGAATGCTCAAAGCCACGTGGCACCGGTAGACGTCCTCGTTGCTCATTCCAAAACGCTCACAGCCGAATAGAAATCCCATGCCTGCCTGCGAGGTTGCCTGTTCCGCCACCCCCCCATTCCTGACATATTTATAAGACAAATCAGCCTCTATCCCTTGTCCATCCTGCACAGTAAGCTCTCTATTTAATAGCAGATCAAAATGCTCTCGCGGAGCCCGGGTTGGTGGGCCAAAATCACGCGGCGTCATGGCTGTGGCACATAAATGCGTCATGCCGTCCAGCGCCTCGTCCAAGGTCGCCACGATGCGGGCCTTCTCAAGCACATCCAGTGCCCCACTGGCGCGCTGGATGGTCTCTTCGCGCCTGAGCACATTCGCCCAGCGCGGTGCCACCAGCACCAGATCATCAAAACCCATGGTTTTCATGGCCCTGGCCGCTGCCCCCACGTTGCCGGCGTGGCTGGTGTTGATCAAGATAAAGCGTGTTTGCATGGGCTCAGGATCAAAGAAATCTCGGTGAAGGTTAAAATCGCTCTATTGTCGCCGCCCGCATCGTCGGACGGTGTAGCCCTCATGGTCAGTTTGGGCCAGCGCTGGCTACCCATCCCCAAGCTCTTAGAACAACCTATGTCGTCCCCCAATCTGCATCCCATGATCAACGTGGCCATCAAGGCCGCTCGCGCCGCAGGCTCCATCATCAACCGCGCCGCGCTTGATGTCGAGTCGGTGCGCATTTCGCAAAAACTGGTCAACGACTTTGTCACTGAAGTCGACCATGCTGCGGAACAGATCATCATTGAGACCCTGCTCACGGCCTACCCCGGACATGGCATCTGGGCTGAAGAGTCCGGTCGCGAGCATGGGGCAAAAGACTCAGAATTTGTCTGGATCATTGACCCACTGGACGGCACCACCAACTTCATCCATGGTCTGCCCGTTTACTGCGTGAGCGTTGCGCTGGCCGTCAAGGGCAGAATCGAGCAGGCGGTCATCTATGACCCCACACGAAACGACCTGTTTACCGCGACCAAGGGCCGCGGCGCTTACCTCAATGACCGTCGTCTGCGGGTCTCCAAGCGGGTCCGCCTGCAAGAGTGTCTGATCTCAACCGGCTTTCCCTTCCGACCTGGCGATGACTTTGACATCCTACCTCAAGATGATGGGTGAACTGATGCAACGCACTGCCGGTCTTCGCCGTCCAGGCGCTGCCGCGCTGGATCTGGCCTACGTTGCTGCGGGTTTCACCGATGGTTTTTTCGAAACCGGCCTGCAACCCTGGGACGTAGCAGCGGGTTCGCTGCTGGTGACCGAGGCCGGTGGCCTGATTGGCAACTTTACGGGCGAGTCCAATTTCCTGGAACAACAGGAATGTCTGGCCGGTAACCCCCGCATCTATGGTCAGATGGTGGCGCTGCTCGGTAAATACAGCAAATTCGCCAGCGCCGGGGACAAAGCGGTGGTGCGCCAGGCCAACAACGCCAAAGTTCACGAGGTCGGACAAGTTGCACCGGTTGCAGATGCGCCGCCAACAGACTAAGCAGACTTCGTCAAAGCCTCTCCATCGGCAGACGCTCGCGTCCAGACCCCAGCGACGGTGCGGCAACAGCTTTGAATTTCGGGGGTTTGCTGAATTTTCAATGGCGTCAGCTAGACTCTTTGCGATGACCGCCCCAGAAAAGCAGCACACCCCCATGATGGCCCAGTACCTGGACCTCAAAGCCGACTACCCCGACACGCTGTTGCTCTACCGCATGGGCGACTTTTACGAGCTTTTTTACGCCGATGCTGAAAAGGCCGTGCGGCTGCTCAACATCACACTCACCCAGCGCGGCCAGTCGGCTGGCGAGCCGGTGGTGATGGCCGGAGTGCCTTTTCATTCGGTCGAGATTTACCTGGCACGGCTCATCAAACTGGGCGAGTCGGTGGCCATTTGCGAACAGGTGGGGGAAGTGACCGGCAAAGGGCCGGTCGAGCGCAAGGTGGTGCGCGTGGTCACCCCCGGCACCCTCACCGACCTGGAACTGCTCAATGACAAGACCGAGTCACTCCTGCTGGCCGTGCACCAGGGCCCGCGCAATACCTGCGGTCTGGCCTGGCTGAGCGTGACGCAGGGCGAAGTGCATCTGGCTGAATGCACTCCCAATGAGCTTTCCGAATGGATCGCCCGCATCAGCCCGGGTGAACTGGTTTTCAGCGCTGGCGCAACCCCAGCTTTTGAAGCCCGCTTGCGAAATGCGACTGCCACCGGGGCCCTGTCCATCACCGTGCGCCCCGACTGGCAGTTTGACTCCGGCCTGGGCGAGCGCCAGTTGCTCGCGCAGCTTCAGGCCGCCAGCCTGGCACCCTGGCAGGCCCAGGCGCTGGCTCAGGCCCACGCCGCATGCGCCGCCCTGCTTGCCTATTGCGAGCACACCCAGGGCCGTGCGCTCACCCATGTGCACAGCGTGCGAGTGCAACGCAACGACGAGCTCATTGACCTGCCACAAACCACCCGGCGCAATCTGGAGCTGACCCAAACCCTGCGCGGCGAGGACAAGCCCACGCTGTTTTCGCTGCTCGATACCTGCATGACCGGCATGGGCAGCCGACTGCTCAAAAACTGGCTGCTCTCACCCCGGCGCGACCGCAGCGAAGCGCAGCAACGGTTGAGCGCCATTGGGGCCTTGCGCGTCGGCCCCTGGGCCAAATTGCGCGAGCAACTCAAGGGCAGCACCGATGTGGAGCGCATCACCGCCCGCATTGCGCTGCGCCAGGTGCGCCCGAGGGAACTCGTCGCGCTGCAATTAACGCTACAAAAAACAGAGCTACTTGCGCCTATGCTACGGGGGCTAGAGTCCTATTTGACTCAAATATCCCAGCATCTGATGCCCCCACAAGGGTGTGGCGAGCTGCTGCGCCGCGCCATCGACGCGGAACCCGCTGTGCTGGTGCGCGACGGTGGCGTCATCGCCCATGGGTTTGACGCCGAACTTGACGAGCTGCGCGCCATCCAGACCAACTGCGATGCCTTTTTGCTGGATTTGGAGGGGCGCGAGAAAGCCCGCACCGGCATTGCCAACCTGCGCGTGCAATTCAACAAGGTGCACGGCTTTTTTATCGAAGTCACCCAGGGGCAAGTAGACAAGGTCCCCGATGATTACCGACGCCGCCAAACCTTGAAGAACGCCGAGCGATTCATCACCCCCGAACTCAAAACCTTTGAAGACAAGGCGCTGAGTGCACAAGAGCGCGCCCTGGCCCGAGAAAAATGGCTGTACGAGCAGGTGCTCGACCAGTTGCAGGCCTTTGTACCCGCCCTCACCCAGCTGGCTCGCGCGCTCGCCACTCTGGACGCGTTGTGTGCGCTCACCGAGCGCTCCCTCACGCTGGAGTGGTGCGCGCCGACCTTTGCCAAAGAGCCCTGTCTGGCCATCACCCAGGGCCGCCACCCGGTGGTTCAGGCGAGGTTGAATGAGACCAGCAGCGGCGCCTTCATTGCCAACGACACGCGCATGGGCCCCAAGCAGCGCATGCAGATCATCACCGGCCCCAACATGGGTGGCAAATCGACCTACATGCGCCAAATTGCCGTGGTCGTGCTGCTGGCCAGCATGGGCAGTTTTGTGCCAGCCAGCGCCTGTCGGCTCGGGCCCATCGACGCCATTCACACCCGCATTGGCGCAGCTGACGACCTGGCCAACGCCCAGTCCACCTTCATGCTGGAGATGCTGGAGGCGGCGCAGATTTTGCACGCAGCCACGCCCAATTCGCTGGTCCTGATGGACGAGATTGGCCGGGGCACCAGCACCTTTGATGGCCTGGCGCTGGCCAGCGCCATTGCCTCCCAGCTTCACGACAAGACCCAGGCCTACACCCTGTTTGCCACTCACTATTTCGAGCTGACGGAATTCCCGGCCACCCACCATGCGTCGGTGAATGTGCATGTGAGCGCCGCAGAGTCGGGTCGTGACATCGTGTTCTTGCACGAAATTCACAGCGGGCCGGCCAGCCGCAGCTACGGCATTCAGGTGGCACGTCTGGCAGGCATGCCCGCTGCGGTGCTCAACCAGGCTCGCCACACGCTCGATGCGCTGCAAACCGAGGCGACGCAAAGCCGTGCTCAGGTGGATCTGTTTGCCCCTGTACCGGCCCCGCAGGAGCAACCCAACAGTGAGTTGCAGACCGCGCTGGACTCGATTGACCCCGATGCGCTCAGCCCGCGGGAAGCGCTCGAGACCCTCTACCAGCTCAAAAGGCTTGCAGCCACTGGCACACCCTGAAACGCCAGGCGTCGCTGCATCGACTGCCCTTCCAGGACCTGAGCATGACCGATTTGCCGTTTTGCGCTATCCTGTTACCCTGTAACGATGTCAACAGGCACATGGCCTGAAACACCAGTGGAGGTCTGATGGGCAAACAAATTCCGAAAAAACCGCCAGTCGAACCAAAATCCTCGGGTCTGCATCCCTACTCGGCTGTGGACCCGATCCCGGTTCCCGAGGCGATTGAATCGGACTCGGACACCGCGTGGGGTATGTGGGAGGATTCCATCATGCCCGCTGATGCGGTCGATACCGACTTTCACCCCACGGTGCCTTCCGATTTGCAGCCAGAATCCGGCGACAAGCCAACCCGGCGCAAGGGCTAGGAGACTGGGCGGCGGAGTGTTCTGCGCAGGTAAAAGGAGCAGGCCGCAGGCCGGGGGACACGGAGCAGAACACTCCGCCGCCCAGTCTCCTAGCCCCACAGGTCCAGCGAGACCTCGGTTGCGAGCACCTGCAGGATGTCGGTGCGTGAAATAAATCCAATCACCAGCCCATGTGCATCCACCACGGCCAGGCCCGGCAATCCGGTCTCAATGAGCACCCGGGCGGCTCGGCGCACATCAGTGTTGTCCGAAGTGCTGGGCACGGGAGTGCGCATGAGGCTTGCTACGGTCTGGTTCATCACCATCGTCCAGGCACGGTCAGCCTCGGCAAACGCAGACGTCGGCATTGCACCCAGCAACTGGGTTCCCGAGAACATGCCTACAAGAATTCCCTGCGCGTTGACCACCGGTGCCTGACTGACACCTTGAGCGACCATGTGTTGCCAAGCTTGGCCGACCATGTCGGTATCGTGTACCGTGACGACGGCAACGTTCATCAGGTCCGCAACCTGGCCCTGAGAGATACGCTCACCGGCATCTTCCTGAACTTCGGCGTAGGCGGCCAGAGCGGTGCGATGCGCCCCGTCGGTGGACACCGGTACACCCACATCACCCTGAGCCGTCGGCGTGGCCCAACCCGGCCCCTTCCCGTCGCGCGCAATCGTTTGAAGCGACTTGGTGCGCGCCGCCCCCCTGACGCCGCCCACCTGGCGCAGATGGTCCATTGAACCACTGAGTACACGCCCCGACACGCCATAGACTGTGAACATCGCCAAGCCTTTCAATTGCCTGTGTGCACTATAGCGCCGCAGTCGAGCCCTGACGGCCTTTCAGCGGCGGATGGGTAAAAACAGGGCCTGCAAGTCGTTAAGAAAATCAAAACCTCGCGCGGTCGGCTTGATACGCAACAGGTCACGCTCGATCAAGCCCTGGCTTTGGGCCTGCGCCAGCCCCGGCTCTATCGCGTTCAGGGGCAGGCCAGTGCGCTCGGTGAATTGCTGCAGAGCAAACCCATCTTTCAACCGCAGCGCGTTGAGCATGAACTCGAAAGGCAGGTCCTGACGGCTGACTTCCTCTTCCTGCGCCACGGCGAGACCTTGCAACGCTCCTTCCATGTACAGAGCGGGCTGGCGAAAACGCACCTGCCGCACCACCCGGTGCGCAAAACTGAGCTTGCTGTGGGCGCCCGCGCCCAAACCCAGGTAGTCGCCAAACTGCCAGTAGTTGAGGTTGTGCGCGCAGCGATGCCCTGCCGCAGCGTAGGCTGATACCTCGTAGCGTCCCAGTCCAGCCTGAGCGGTCATTTCGGTGATCAGATCGAGCATGTCGCAGGCCAGGTCGTCCTCGGGCAGTGCTGGCGGGAACTTGGCAAAGTAGGTGTTGGGCTCGACCGTGAGGTGGTAGATTGAAATGTGAGCTGGTTCCAGAGAGAGAGCGGTGGCCATGTCATTTTCAAGATCGTGCATCGTCTGGCCGGGCAGCGCGTACATGATGTCCAGATTGAAGGTGTCAAACGACTCCGCTGCTTCCTGGGCCGCCGCCAGTGCCTGGGCGCGGTCGTGCACGCGCCCGACAGCCAGCAGGTGGTGGTCGTTAAAGCTTTGAACACCCACTGAGAGCCGGGTCACGCCGGCCGCGCGAAAGGCCCGAAACCGGTCCCGCTCGAACGTGCCCGGGTTGGCCTCCAGCGTGATCTCACATCCGGGCCCAACCGCAAGCCGTGCCCGGATGCCACCGATCAACCGATCAATGGCCGACGGCGAAAAAAGACTGGGCGTACCACCGCCGATGAAGATGCTGTGCACGGCGCGACCCCAAATCAGGGGCAGTGCCGCTTCCAGATCCGCCATCAACGCGTCCAGGTAGCGCTGCTCGGGCAGGTCAGCGGCCCGCATCTCATGCGAATTGAAGTCGCAATACGGACATTTGCGCAGGCACCAGGGCAAGTGGACGTACAGTGACAGCGGCGGAAGGGCTTGAAATTGGAGCGTGCCAGCGCGCATGTAGTGCTGGACGTCGCGCGGCACCGCAGCTTCGATGGCAGCGGGTTCGGACGCGAGCCGAATGGGAATCATGGACGAGTCGCCTGTCCCTAAAGCCAGCGTTCACGCATGAGTTCAACCATGGCCTGCGCCGCGTGGCCCCGGTGGCTGTTGGCGTTCTTGATCTCAATCGGTAATTGCGCAAAAGTCTGGGCAAAGGCCGGGATGTACATCACCGGGTCAAATCCAAACCCGTTGCTGCCCATCGGCTCGCGAGTGATTTCACCCACCACCCGACCCACGGCAATCAGGGGCTCTGGGTCTTGCGGCGAACGCACGGCCACCAATGTGCTGACCATGGCGGCGCGCCGGTTGGCGATGCCCTGCATCTGTTCAAGCAGCGCCCGCACGTTGTTCTGATCGCTTTTGGCATAGCCAAACCGGGTTGCGTAGAAAGCTGTATCAACGCCGGGCAAACCGCCAAAGGCATCGACACACAAGCCTGCATCGTCTGCAAGAGCGGGCAAACCGCTGTGCTGGGCCGCGTGACGGGCCTTGGCCAGGGCGTTTTCGACAAACGTGTGAAAAGGCTCCGGTGCTTCGGCAATGTCCATCTCGCTCTGGGCAATCAGATCAAAGCCCAACGGCGCCAGCATAGCGCGCAGTTCGACCAGTTTTCCCGGGTTGCCAGATGCCAAAACAATTTTCATGAAATCGAGCCAAAGTCACCGTGGTGTATATACACGTAGCTACTATTTCAATAGCGCATTCTTTTGCGCCGCCACCAGATCCACAATGCCTTTTTCGGCCAGTGACAACAAAGCGTTCATCTCTTCGCGCGAGAAAGCAGCACCCTCAGCAGTGCCCTGCACTTCCACAAAATGCCCGGCGCCAGTCATCACCACATTCATGTCGGTGTCGCAAGCGCTGTCCTCAAGGTACTCCAGGTCAAGTAAAGGTGTTCCCTGGACGATACCCACGGAGATAGCAGCCACATGGTCGCAAATCGGTGATTCCAGCAGCTTGCCCTGAGCCAGCAACTGGCTGACCGCATCCTGGGCCGCGACAAAGGCCCCGGTAATGGCGGCAGTGCGGGTGCCCCCGTCGGCCTGCAGTACATCACAGTCCAGATGAATGGTGCGCTCGCCCAGTTTGCCAAGATCAAAGACCGAGCGCATGGAGCGGCCAATCAGTCGCTGGATTTCCTGGGTGCGGCCAGTTTGCTTTCCACGCGCCGCCTCGCGATCGCTTCGGGTATGCGTCGCCCTGGGCAACATGCCGTACTCGGCCGTCACCCAGCCCTGGCCACTGCCACGCTTGTGACCCGGTACTTTTTCTTCGACCGAGGCGGTGCACAGGACTTTGGTGTTGCCAAACTCGATCAGCACAGATCCTTCAGCGTGCATCGTGTAGCTGCGCGTGAGGCGAACCGCCCGCAACTCATCGGCGGCGCGAGCGCCGCTTCGGACAAATTCACTCATGATGAAACCTCAAGCTTTCTTGGCAGCTGATTTGCGGATGGCAGCATTGATCTCGGCGATGGAGCGCTCAATCCCTGCATCGTCGAGGTCGTCGATGTCCGCGTTGAGCCAACCGGCCTGAACCGTTGAGGCAAAAACCCCTTCGCTGATGGTGTCGGTGGAGATACTTCCCCGGGTGGACTCGAAACCATCGGGCGTTTCCCACTCCATCGCGATGACGGTCACATTGTCACTGGTGCTGCCCGCTTTGCGCAGCGCTTTTTCTACCAACTCAGGCACGGATTGATCCACCGGCTTGCTGGCCAGCAGGGAGACGATGTCAGCGTCACTCAAACTACCCCACAGCCCGTCGGAGCAAAGCAGCGCCTTGTCACCCTGCTGCAACGCAAATGGCCCGGCAATGTCGACCACGGGCTTGGCCGGAGAGCCCAGACAGGTAAACAGGACGTTGCGGTTGATGCGCGCGGCCATGCTCGGGGTCGGCACCGAGCCCTGACGTTGCTCAAGGAACGAATGGTCGCGGGTGCGCGCCAGCATCTCCCCTTTGCGTTCCAGGTACAGCCGGGAGTCCCCGCAGTGAATCCAGGAGAGCGTGCCCGCTTGCATGACGGCCACCACCACAGTGGTTCGCGGCGAGTCCATCATGTTGTTTTCGATGGAATAACGCAAAATCTGGCGATGGGCCGCCATCACGGCGGAATTCAAAAACCCATGCACGTCGGGCAGCTCAGGCTGAGCCTCTTTCTGGAACATCGCCGCAACGGTCTGCAGGGCCAACTGTGCGGCCACCTCACCCTTGGGGTGCCCGCCCATGCCATCGGCCAGAAGAAAGACACAGGAACTGCGGGTGTAGCAGTACCCCATGCGATCCTCGTTATTTTCTCGCCCGCCTTTGCGGCTGATTTGAAAAACAGAAAATTTCATTTTGCTCGCTTGTCAAAACCGGTCACCTTTTGAACCGATTTTTTGGTGTCCGACACCATGGTATCGAACTGAAGGCGAACCTTTTCACCGACCGTCAGCTTGGTGTAGTGGCGCTCGCCTTCACGGCTCAACTCTTTTTGCAGAGCGAAAACGGATTGAGGTCGGGACAAGGGATCGAGTGACATGCACCATTCAACGACCTCGATCAGATTATCAGAGTACACGCCCCGCAGGCGCGTGAGCGCGATGGCAATGCGATCCTTGTCCAGGCGCTGCGGTGCTTCATTGGGTGGGTAGCCGTTCATGCAGGCGTAGATGCAGGCTCCAATGGCGTAGATGTCCGTCCACGGCCCCATGGAGGCATCGCGGCGGTACATCTCGGGAGCAGCAAACCCCGGGGTGTACATGGGCCGGATGAAGTTGCCCTCTTTGCTCAACACCTCACGGGCCGCGCCAAAGTCGATCAATACGGATTTATTGTCGTCCGTGATAAAAATGTTGGCCGGTTTGATGTCCAGGTGCAACATCTTGTGCTGATGGACGATGCGCAGGCCACGCAGGATTTCATCGAAAAGCGACCGGATGGTCGATTCACGGAACACCTTGGCGCGTTTGAGGTCGCGCGCAGTGATGATGAAATCCTGAAGGGAAGCCCCTTCAAGGTAGTTCATCACCATGTAGACGGTTTCGTTTTCCCGGAAGAAATTGAGCACGCTCACAACCGAAGCATGGGAAATCTGGGCCAACGAGCGGCCTTCTTCGAAAAAACTCTTGAGACCAAGACGGTACAGGGACAGCTTTTCAGCCTGAACTTCGGGCAACAGTTCACCAGGAGAACGCGTCGCCAGCGAGGATGGTAAATACTCTTTGACAGCGACCTGCTGCCCTTCTACGTCAACGGCCAGATACACCACGCCGAAGCCGCCAGCGGCAACTTTTCGAACAATGCGGTAGCCACCAATCATGGTGTCGGGCGGTAGCGGTGCGGGTTTGACCTTTGCCATATTTTTGGAGTGAACTTCGAACTGCGGTGCCTGAACGTGGGTTATTCTCAGGCACCTTCTTTTGCTACAAAAATCACCATGCCAGTTTACAGCATGACTGGCTATGCCAGCGCACAGCACAGCACAGCCACTTCCAACTCTGAGTCCGCCTCAAAGAATGCGGGTCCGAGCCGCCTGGGAATGGAAATCCGCTCCGTCAACAGCCGCTTTCTGGATCTCTCATTCCGACTGCCTGAGGAGCTTCGTCCCTATGAGCCCGCCCTGCGCGAGCTGGTGCTGGCACGCCTCAAGCGTGGCAAGGTCGAGGTTCGTGCCGCGATCGAAACTCTGTCCCAGGATGCCCTGACCGAGCCGTCACCGCGACTGCTGCAGCGCCTTGGCGCGGTGCAGGACAGCGTCAGGACCTGGCTTCCTGACGCCCGCGCGCTGAGCGTGGCCGACATCATTCGCCTGTCGGCCACCGATGCGGGCAGCGGGCACGACTGGCGGGCAGACCTGCTGGCCCTGGCCCAGACTGTCGTGGAAGAACTGCTTGGATCCCGCGCCCGCGAAGGTGAGCGGCTGGGCACCATGCTGCTCGAGCGCATCAGCGAGCTGCGCACACTGGCCGCCAAGGCAGGGCCTTTGGTGCCGCAACTGGTCAGCCAGCAACGCCAGCGCTTCATGGACCGGTGGCAGGATGCGATGTCACTGGCCGAAGGCGCGCCCTTGCCCGAAATGGCGCAGGACCGCGCGCTTTCAGAAGCAACGGCCTTTGCCATCCGGATCGACGTTGCCGAGGAAATTACCCGTTTGCAATCGCATCTCGATGAAATCGAGCGATTGGTCAACAAGGGCGGTGAAATCGGAAAACGCCTGGATTTTCTGATTCAGGAGTTGCACCGCGAGGCCAACACCATGGGCTCCAAATCTGCGGCGCTGGAATTGACCCATATTTCAGTGGACATGAAGGTCCTGATCGAGCAAATGCGCGAGCAAGTGCAAAACATAGAATAGAGCCTCTGTCAAACGCCGTTTAATGCGCACCGCCTATGGACTACCCTGGAAATTTGTATGTCGTGGCGGCCCCCAGCGGGGCCGGAAAATCGAGCCTGGTCAATGCACTGTTGGAACTCGACTCGCACGTGCAGCCCTCGATTTCACACACCACACGCGCTGCGCGCGGCCAGGAGAAAGATGGGCGCGAGTACTTCTTTGTGTCCGATGCCCAGTTTGATGCCATGGTCCAGGCAGACGGATTTGTGGAATGGGCCTATGTGCACAACCACCGCTATGGCACTTCCCGCAAAGCGATTGAGGAACGGATGGCACTGGGCGCCGACGTCATTCTTGAAATCGACTTTCAGGGCGCCCTCCAGATCAAGAACATCTTCGCCAACGCGATCAGCATTTTCATACTTCCTCCCAGCTGGGAGGAACTTCGTTCCCGGCTGGAGCGGCGTGGCGAAGACTCCCCGGAGGTCATCGAAACAC
Organism: uncultured beta proteobacterium; assembly: GCA_963784775.1. Taxonomy (GTDB): domain Bacteria; phylum Pseudomonadota; class Gammaproteobacteria; order Burkholderiales; family Burkholderiaceae_C; genus Rhodoferax. The sequence continues at coordinate 407,400 of CAWAST010000010.1, forward strand.
GCCTGAAGAATGCGGCCCTGGAGATGGCACAGGTCCATGAATTTGACTTCGTTATAATCAACGAGTTGTTTGACCGAGCGCTTTTTGACCTCAAGGCGATCGCTCACTCCCAGCGACTCAAGTTTCTGGCGCAACGTCGCGCCAGAGCTGAAACGTTCAAGACGCTGGGCATTGTCTAGCATTCCCCCTGGTTTTTCGGAGAGTTTCATGGCCCGTATTACTGTTGAAGACTGCCTCGTGCAGATCCCCAATCGCTTCCAGCTGGTGTTGGCCGCAACCTACCGCGCCCGCATGCTCAGTCAGGGCCACGCGCCCAAGGTTGAGAGCAAGAACAAGCCTGGCGTGACGGCGCTGCGCGAAATTGCCGCTGGCAAGGTTGGCCTGGAGATGTTGAAAAAAGTGCCTTTGTAGCCTGATCAGCAACCTGCAAAAAAAGCACCGTTTTCGGTGCTTTTTTATTGCTGTGCAGCAAACTCTTCCCTTCAAGCTATATTTGAGGGGTGAGTACCGAGCTCAAACCACCCCGCAAGACCACGCCAGACCATGGTGGGCATCGTCATGTCAAGACGCCCAGCCCGGCTCAGGCCAACGCCGTCGCGGCGAGTTTCGCCGGTCTGACCGCTCATTTGGATTACCTCTCGCCGTCCGATCTGGAATTGGTGCGCTTGGCCTACCGGTATGCCGACCAGGCCCACTTGGGGCAATTGCGCAACAGCGGTGAGCCCTATATCACGCACCCGATCGCCGTGGCAGCTCAATGCGTTGAGTGGAAACTCGACGCCCAGGCGCTTATGGCGGCGCTTTTGCACGATGCCATCGAGGATTGCAGCGTCACCAAGGCCGAACTGATCGAACGGTTTGGTTCGTCCGTCGCCGAGTTGGTTGACGGTCTGACCAAACTTGAAAAACTGCACTTCAATACCCGCGAGGAAAACCAGGCGGAATCCTTCCGCAAGATGCTGCTGGCCATGGCACGTGATGTGCGGGTGATTCTGATCAAACTGGCCGACCGGACCCACAACATGCGCACGCTGTCAGATGCGCCTCGCGAGAAGTGGGCTCGAATCGCCTCCGAGACACTCGAAATTTACGCACCCATTGCGCACCGCCTGGGCTTGAACCAGACCTATCGCGAGCTTCAAGACCTGGCTTTTCGCCATTTGCGTCCGTGGCGTTACGCAATTTTAGCCAAGGCGGTGGCCAAGACCCGCAGCCGCCGCCGCGATCTGATCCAAAAAGTGGAAAGTGAAGTAGAGACCGCTTTTTCGAACAACCGCATGAATGTGAACATCGCGGGCCGGGAAAAAACGCTTTATGCAATTTACCGCAAAATGGACGAGAAACATCTCAGTTTTGCACAAGTTACCGATATTTACGGCTTCAGGGTGATCGCGCCCGAGGTCCTTGACTGCTACACCGCGCTGGGAATTTTGCACCAGTTGTACAAGCCGGTTCCGGGCAAGTTTAAGGACCATATTGCCATCGGCAAGCTCAACGGCTACCAGTCCCTGCACACGACGCTGGTGGGGCCCTCCGGGATCAACGTCGAGTTTCAGGTGCGCACCGAGGCCATGCACCTAGTGGCCGAGTCTGGCGTGGCGGCGCACTGGCTGTACAAGGTCAAAAATCCGCAGACCATGACCGAAGACGACCGGGTGGGATCGCGCTGGCTGCAATCACTCATGGACATCCAGGACGAAACCCGCGACGCCGCCGAATTTTGGGACCACGTTAAGGTTGACCTTTTCCCGGATGCGGTATACGTTTTTACGCCGAAAAGCCAGATTCTGGCCCTGCCCCGAGGCGCTACCGTCGTGGACTTTGCCTACGCTATCCACAGCAATGTTGGAGACCGAACCCTAGCGGCGAATATCAATGGCGATCCCGTGCCGTTGCGCACTGAACTCAAAAACGGCGACGTCATCGAAGTGATCACAGCACCCACCTCCACGCCCAACCCGGCCTGGTTGAGTTTTGTGCGAACCGCACGCGCCCGCTCCAAAATTCGCCATCACCTCAAGACCCTGGCCCATACCGAGTCCGAGGGCTTGGGAGAGAAGATGCTGACGCAGGCGCTGCGGGCCGAAGGCATTGAAAAGGTACCTGACCCCAGTGCTGAAAATCAGGCTCTTTGGGACAAGTTGCTGAGATTTAGCGGCAACAAGAGCCGGTCCGAGCTATTGACGGACATCGCTCTGGGCAAACGCATTGCCCACATCATTGCCAAGCGTCTGCTGATCTTGCTCACCGATAGCGGCAAGAAACCCAATGCGCTTCTGATCACAACGGCCCGCTTTGCAGCCAACGACGCCGTCTCACAGGGCGGAATCGTACTCGACGGCAGCGAGAGTGCATTCGTCAAGTTTGCGACCTGCTGCCGGCCTGTGCCCGGCGACGCGATTGTGGGCCACCTCGGGCGTGGGCAGGGTTTGATCGTGCACATGGAAGGCTGCGCCACCGCGCAAAAGCTGAAACACAAGGACAGCGAGCAGTTCATCTCGGTGGAATGGGCCGATGAGCCGTGTCGTCCCTTTGAAACGGGCGTGCAGGTGACCATCAACAATGGCAAAGGGGTGTTGGCGCGGGTTGCAGTGGCCCTTGCCGCGGCCGAGGTTGACATCACCCACATTGACATGGCCGAAGAAGGAGCCCAGGAAACGGCTGACCTGCATTTTCTGGTGTCGGTAAGAGACCGGCATCAGCTTGAGAAAGCGATGCACAACCTCAGGCGCACACCCTCCGTCCTGAAGGTGCAACGGGCCGAGCCCGGCTGAAATTAAGCGCCGTGCACGCGGTGAAACCCGCCCGCGCAGCGTTCAGCTCGCCAGCGCTGCCTTGACCGCCGCAGAAACCTGGCCCATGTCGGCCTGACCCGCCAGCTGTGCCTTGACCGCGCCCATCACCTTGCCCATGTCCCCCGGTCCCTTGGCACCGAGCTCCGCCACGATGGCCTGAACTTTGGCGGCCACCTCATCGGCGCTCAGGCGCTTGGGCAGGTAGGCAACCAGCACCGCAACCTCAGCGGACTCCTTGTCCGCCAGGTCCATGCGGTTGGCCTGCGTGAAGGCAGTGATTGAATCCTTGCGCTGTTTGATCAGTTTGTCCACGATGGCGACCATTGCCGCGTCATCGAGAACCACCCGCTCATCCACCTCTTTTTGCTTGGCTGCCGCGAGCAGCAGGCGAATTGTGCCCAGGCGCGCACTGTCTTTGGCGCGCATCGCGTTTTTCATGTCTTCGGTGATCTGGTCCTTAAGTGACATTGGCAACATCCTGTTTGAAGTGGCGTTTTTGAAACAAAACAGCCCGCCTGAGCGTCCCCGGCGGGCTGTTTTTGTTGATTGACCCGCTGGGGAATCAGTACATTTTCTTTGGCAACTGCATGGCCCGAATGCGCTTGTAGTTGCGCTTGACTGCAGCAGCCTTCTTGCGCTTGCGCTCGGCCGTGGGTTTTTCGTAGAACTCGCGTGCGCGCAAGTCAGTCAAAAGGCCCAGTTTTTCAATGGTGCGTTTAAAGCGGCGCAGCGCGACGTCAAACGGCTCGTTCTCTTTTACACGAATGGTTGTCATTAATTAAGGTGATCCAAATTGTGCAGACACCAGCCAAAGGAAGATCGGGCCATTTGACTGAATATCGTGCGATTTTCCCCGCTATAAAGTTGATCAGGCAGCGAGGGTTTGCCAGCAAAGCCTTGAATTATAGCGGCTCTTTCAGCAAACTCAAAGGCAAAAGTTACGCCGACTCAGGACGGGGCAGCAGTTTGGCCGCCAAACCCTGCGCGCAGGCATAACCGCTGGACCAGGCCCATTGAAAGTTGTAGCCCCCGAGCCAACCGGTCACATCCACCACCTCCCCGATGAAGTACAGCCCTTGCTGGGTTGACTCCATGGTTTGCCCGGAAAGGGCGAGCGTATCGACCCCACCGGCCGTCACCTCGGCCTTTTTGTACCCCTCGGTGCCAACAGGCCTCACCTCCCAACGACTCAGGGATTCGGCCAGGGCAGACAACGCCTTGTCGGGCGCCTCATTGACCGGTCGCAGCCAGTTGTGGCCCCGCGCTTCTCCCTGCGCCACCCAGGCATCGGCTAGGCGGGCAGGAACCAGGCCAGCCAATTCATTGGCAATGAGCTTGCGCGAACCGGCCTTGGCCTGCAGCAGATGCCGGGCGACGTCCACCTGGGGCGCCAGATCGATCCGCACTGGCGTTGCACTTTGCCAATAGCTTGAGATCTGCAGCACGGCCGGCCCACTCAGGCCGCGGTGGGTGAAGAGCAAATCCTCGGCAAAGCTGATGACGGATTTCTTCTCACCCGTGGAAATGGTCACCGGCAGCGACAGGCCCGCGAGTTGGGCGAACGGCGCCCAGGCCAGGGAGTCGAATATGAGTGGTACCAGTGCCGGACGAGGCGCGACCACCGGCAGATCAAACTGACGGGCAACGCGGTAACCAAAATCGCTGGCCCCGATTTTGGGAATGGACAGACCACCACTGGCCACCACCACGGCAGCGCTGCGCACCGAGCCTCGATCGCTCTCCAATTGATAGCTGGTTGTGCTTTTTCCATAAGGGCTTGAGTCCGAAAATACTATTGATTTCAGAGCGCAGGGCTGCCAACGCTCCACTCCACCCGCAGCACACTCGGTGAGCAGCATTTCGATGATGTCCTCAGAAGAACGGTCGCAAAACAGCTGACCCCGGTGCTTCTCGTGGTAGCCAATCCCGTGCTTTTGCAGCAGGGAGACAAATTCCTGCGCGGTGTAGCGCGACAGCGCGGAGCGGCAAAAGCGGGGGTTGTTGCTCAAAAAATTGCCGGGTCCCGTGTCCCGATTGGTGAAATTGCAACGCCCGCCGCCGGAAATGCGGATCTTCTCGGCCACGCCGGCGCCATGGTCCATCACCAGCACCTTGAGCCCAAGTTGCCCGGCCACGCCGGCGCAAAACAGGCCTGCCGCCCCGGCGCCCACAATCACGACATCAAATTCTTGCATGGCCCGCAGTGTAGGCCCGTGTCACACAGCAGGCCGATGAAGCTGGCACGGATCCGTCAGCAGGACGTCGGGAGGCTGGGCGGCAGAGCGTTCTGTGCAGGTAAATGGGGGAGGCCGCAGGCTGGAAGGACAGGGAGCCCGATGCTCTGCTGTCCAAACTCCTCGGGCGTCAAAATCGCACAGCCGCAGCTTGCGGTTGCGCCCGCGCCCAGGCCTGCAGCCCATGCAGCACGTCCCCCACCACAATCACACTGGGGCTACCCAGCGCTTCGCGTTCAATCGTTTGCTCCAGTTCAGCGAGCACCGTCACCACGTGACGCTGCGCGGGCAAACTGGCGTTTTCGATGATGGCCACCGGAGTGTCGGCGGCAAGCCCGCCACCGAGCAACTGGTCCGCGATGGAGCCCGCCGCGCGGACCCCCATATAGATCACCAGAGTCAGTCTGGCTTTGTGGGCTGCGGTTGCAAGCGCGTGCCAGTCTGTGGCTCTCTCACCGGCCCTGGCGTGGCCCGTCACGAACACCACGCCATGCGCATGCTCGCGGTGCGTCAGCGGCACACCCAGTGAAGTCACGGCGGCCAGCCCAGCCGTGATGCCGCTGACAACGGTTACCTCAATACCGGCCTCTCGCAGGTGCGCGACCTCCTCGCCGCCACGGCCAAATATGAACGGATCGCCCCCCTTGAGACGCACCACGTTTTCGCCCGCATGCACGGCCTCAACAATGAGCTTTTCTATGAAGGCCTGCGGCGTGGACCGACAGCCACCGCGCTTTCCCACGTGCACAACCCTGGCCGTGGGTGGGGCCAGCGCCACAATAGCCTGGCTGACCAGATCATCGACCAGCAGCACGGTGGCCGCATTGATGGCCTTCAATGCCTTGAGCGTCAGCAACTCCGGATCGCCCGGTCCCGCGCCCACCAACGTGCAAAGCCCAGGCATACCGTGAGCACGATCCAGCGGCGCAGGGCAACCTGTCTGGACGATCTTCACAGTTGCGCGGCCAGGCTGGACACGAGCGCCACCTGTTGGGTGATTGGACTCGGCACTGCAATTTCGCCGCCCAGAACGCGGCCGATGTACGCGGCCACCTGCTGCGCCTGAGTCGATTGCGGCAGATCGGGCAAAGTGGTCAGGGTTCCCGATTGGGCCTCGTGCAGCGCCACCACTCGCCCGCCCAGAAAGCCCTGCATGCGGGGCGCTCGCCGGGGGTCTGCCACGGGCTCGCCCTCGGTGCCGTGCAGCAGCAGAGCATTGGCTTGCATCAGTTCAAAGGTGGCCGCCATCGACACGGCGTATTCAGGGTGCGTGTAACTGCTCACGATCAGCGCCGCTCCCGCGCAGGGGTTCATCAACTTGACCACGCTGTGAGCACTGTTGCGCACCCCCAGCACGCGACGGACCTCCAACAGACGCTGTAACCCTGGGCACAGCAGTTCCGTGGGGGCGAACACCACCTCACCATCAGCTACGCTATTGATAGCTGTTGCTGAATGTGTACCAAGGGATTCAAGCACTTTTGACGTATAAACGCGGGTCGACTCAGAGGCTGAACCATGAATCAGCACCGGCCAACCCTCACGCGCCAACAGCAAGGCCAGCAGCGCTGTGAGACCCGGCAGCTTGCGTGCGCCGTTGTAACTCGGAATCACGATCAAGGGCTTCTCACTGGCCGCAACCAGTTGCAATCGCGCCTGGGTGGCGTCGAGAAACCCCGCCAGTTCCTGTGCCGTCTCGCCCTTGACGCGCATGGCGATGCAAAAGGCACCAAGTTCCAGATCGCTCACGGCCCCGTCGAGCACCTGGGCCATCAAATCGGCGGCCTGCTCGCGCGACAGGGCGCGAGCACCGTCCTTGCCGCGTCCGATTTCCCTCATGTAGTGTGCGATTGCCATGGCGGGATTGTGCGCGAATTCAAATAGCTGTGCGCCATGAGCATATGCAAAGCTCTTTGCATACCGCAATCTGTGGTTTACTCTGGCGTTCGACGCACCGTTCAGTTGGGTCGGGCCGACAACGGCGGCGGCGTACGATTTCCTGCTCCACCATTTATTGAAGATTCGACTCTATCCCTTAAGCAGTATGCGTTTACAGCCATGATTTTGATAGCAATATTGATGGGTACTCTGGTCGCTGGCATTGGCAGCGTATGGCTGGCTGCGCTCCTGAGTTTTGGCGTGCTGTCGCGCTATACCCAGCACATGCTGAGCCTGGCTGCAGGTGCCTTGCTGGCCACTGCGTTCATGCACCTGTTGCCCGAAGCCTTCGAGAGTTCAATCCCCGCTCATGACCTGTTCGAGACATTGCTGATAGGGCTCGTCTTTTTCTTCCTCCTCGATAAGGCCGAACTGTGGCATCACGGACACGAACACCACGGTGGCAAGTTACATGACCATGATCCCCTGGGGTCAGAGCACGAGCACCAGCACCCCATGAGACCCGGAACCTGGTCCGTCTTGACAGGCGATAGCGTGCACTGCTTTGGCGACGGGGTGCTGATTGCATCGGCGTTCATCGCCGACCTGCGCCTGGGCATGATCGCGGCACTGGCCGTCATGGCGCACGAGGTCCCGCACCACATGGGCGACCTGATGGTGCTGCGCTCCGGCCAGCCCCAAACGCGCCATGCCGCTTTGGTCAAGGTGTCGCTGGCGGGCGCAGTCACGGCCATTGGTGGTCTGGCCGGCTACTGGCTGATTGACCGCCTGCAAGACTACCTGCCCTATTTCCTGGTCATCGCTTCAAGCAGCTTCGTCTATGTGGCTCTGGCCGACCTGATACCCCAGTTGCAAAAACGACTGTCCCCGCGCGCGACGCTGGCCCAGATCTTCTGGCTGTTTGTTGGCGTCGGGCTGGTGTCCTGGGTGAGTTGGTTCGCCCACCAAAACTGAATCAGTGCTTGCCCTCAGCCTCTGGCCACCGGGCGTGAAGGGTCACTGCACCATTCGCTCCAGCTCCCGGCATACAGGGCAGTGCGGCCCAGACCGGCGATTTCCATGGCAATGATGTTGGGGACCGCGCTGACGCCGCTGCCACAGTGATGCACCACTGTGGCTGGATCGCGCCCGGCGAGCAGTGCGTCAAATTCCGCGCGCAACTGCGCCGCGGGCTTGAAGCTGCCCTGCCCGGTCTGGTTCAAGGTAAAGGGGCGATTGAGGGCCCCCGGAATATGGCCTGCCACCGGGTCCAGGGGTTCTACCTCGCCCAGAAAGCGAGGTTCGCCGCGTGCGTCGATGAGATTCTGGTCCGGCTTGCCCAACTTTTTCACTATTGTTTCAGTAGCTATCAATGCAATTTTGGCGGGGGCTAGAGTGAAATTTGATTGAGAAATACTCGGTGCGGACGAATGCCCGACCGCGCTGCTCACCTGGCCCCCACCGGCCTGCCAGGCTTGCAAACCACCGTCAAGCACGGCCACTGCTTCATGCCCCGCCCATTTAAGCATCCACCACAAGCGGCAGCAGTAAGACGATGCCTGGCGGTCGTACACCACCGCTTGCATCGAATTGTCAAAGCCCACGCTGCAAAGCCAGGCCGCAAAGCGTTCGCGCGAGGGCAAGGGGTGACGTCCTCCCGATGCGGCGTCGGGCACCGCTTTGTCAGCGCTCAGATGCAGGTCCAGATCCGCCCGCACCGCCCCTGGAATATGGGTCTGGCTGTACTGGCGTCCACCCTCAAGCGGCTGGGCCAGCTCAAAGCTGCAGTCAAACACCATACAAGGCGCTCCAGTGCGTTGCAGGTCACGCAGTTGGTCCACAGAAATCAGGGTGCTGTACATCGGGGTTGCTCCTCAAAAAGTGTCGATTCAAGCGCTCGGGTTCGATGATGGGTTTTTGCGCGCGAGGGTCTGCTCCACTGCGCGCGAGCGCAGCACGGTGGCTGCCAGACCGCTGGCCACAATCACGCCCATGCCCGTCCAGCCCATCCACGTGATCTGTTCACCAAAAAACGCCATTCCGTACACGACGGCGAACACGATGCCCGAGTACTGCATGTTGGCCACGAGCAGGGTGGCGCCCCGGCTGTAGGCGCGCGTCATGCTCCACTGGCCCAGCGCAGCAAGCACACCAATGGGCACCAGCCAGGCCGCAGCCTGCCAGCGCACGCCCGACCATGGCGACATTCCCGTAAACCCCATGCCAATCAGACCGGCCACCACGGTACCGATCGAAAAATAAAATACGGTGCGCCCCTCGGGCTCGCCCACTTTGCCCAGTGCAGCCACCTGAAGATAGGCCAGCGCCGCGCCCAGACCCGAGAATAAGCCGACCAAACCTGCAAACATCTGGTTCTGCTCAATGGAGGGACGCAACATCAAAATCACACCACCAAATCCCGCCAGCACCGTCACCATCAAAGGACCCTGGCGCTCGGTGTTGCCATACAACATCGCGCCGCCCACCACAAAAGCCGCAACCCAGACCCCGCTCATGTAATTGAGCGTCATGGCCGTTGCCAACGGCAAATGGGCAATGGCATAAAACCAGGAACTCAGCGCGAGCACGCCAACAAGACTGCGCCAGGCGTGCATCATGGGCACCCGTGTGCGCAGGGAAGTGCCCTGACGGCGCAACACCGCGGCAATGAAGATCACGCTGACCAGACCACGGTAAAAAACCACCTCAGAGGTGTTGAAACTGCTGGAGGCGACCTTGATGCCCACCCCCATGGTGGCAAACAGCAGGGACGCCAACACCATCCACAGAGCTTGCATGGAGGGTCAGCCCTGGAGTTGGCGGCGATACCAGTCGTGAAAATGGCGCATGCCGTCTTCCATGGGGCTTTGATACGGCCCCACTTCGTTGTCGCCGCGCGCCAGCAGGGCCCGGCGACCGGCGTCCATGCGCTCACCGATTTCGTCGTCCTCGATGCAGGTTTCCATGTAGGCGGCCTGCTGGGCCTGGACGAACTCGCGCTCGAAAGCCTGGATCTCCTCGGGGTAATAAAACTCCACCATGTTCAGGGTCTTGCCAACCCCTTGCGGACACAGCGTTGAGACGGTCAGCACGTGCGGGTACCACTCGACCATGATGTGCGGGTAGTAGGTGAGCCAGATCGCCCCGTGGCGTGGCTTCTTGCCATGTCCGTACTGGCGCAGTGCATCCTGCCAACGCTGATAGACCGGGCTTCCTGCCCTGGCATTCTGGTCGGCCAACCCCACGGTCTGCACCGAGTAGTTTTCCTTGAACTCCCAGCGCAGGTCCTCGCAGGTTACGAAGCCACCCAGCCCCGGATGAAATGGACCTACGTGGTAGTCCTCAAGGTATACCTCAATGAACGTCTTCCAGTTGTAATTGCACTCGTGCAGTTCCACCCGATCAAAGACATAACCCGTGAAATCAAGGTCTGCGCGCGGGCCCATGTCGGCCAGATCAGCGGCGATGTTGCGGCCATTGTCTTCAAAAAGCAGTCCGTTCCATTCGCGCAACTTGTAGTTGTTCAGGTTCAGGCAGGGGTCGTGATCAAAGTGCGGCGCCCCGAGCAGCGTACCGGCGCTCTGCCCCTGGCCGCCGCTGTAGGTCCAGCGGTGCAGGGGACACACGACGTTGCCCCCTGCCGCCCCTGGGTGCGTGAAATCAACCGAGCCGCGACCGCGCAGCATGACGGCTTGGCGGTGGCGGCAGACGTTGGAGATCAACTCGATCCCCTGCGGCGTGTGGATCAGGGCGCGGCCCTGCGCCTCCTGCGCCAGAGTGGCGTAATCACCGGGATTGGGAACGCTCAAGCGGTGCCCCACATAGCGGGGCCCGCGCTCGAAAATCCTTTGAAGCTCGCGCTGATGCAGCGCTTCGTCGAAATAGCTTGAAACTGGTAGTTGGCCGGTGGCCTGCTGCAGTTGAAGACTTAAATCAGACATGAATGACCTGACCTAAAGACTCCCCACAGGGAGATGCGCGAAGGCGCGGTACAAAGAAAACCGACCCAGGCCGGCACAAAGAATTCATTGTACCTGCCGGGGCAGCCCGTGATCCGTTGACACATGATGCGCCGCGCGGGGCCGACTAATTTCCGGATTCATTCACCTGCGCCCTCGCAGAGCCTAAAATCAGCCCTTTGCGACACCGGATCATTTTCGTATGGCCACTGCTTCCCGCCCTGGCGCAACAGCGCCCCTCAGTTACGAGGCTTGCCTGCAAGAACTCGAGCAGTTGCTTGCCCGGCTGGAGTCGGGCGACATGCCTCTGGAACAATTGCTCGCGCAATACCAGCGCGGCAGTGAATTGCTCAAATACTGCAGGGACCGACTCGAAGCCGTTGAAAACCAGATCAAGGTGCTGGACCAAGGAGTGCTCAAGACGTGGACAAACGAGTAACGCAACCGCAGAATTTCGATATCGGACGGTGGAGCGGGGCCCACCTTCAGCGCATTGAACGCGCGCTGGAGCGTTGGGTGGGCGAGCACAGCGCCACGACGGCGGGCCAAAGCGGCCCCGCCGCGCTGGCCGCCGCCATGCGGTATGCCGTCCTTGATGGCGGTAAGCGCCTCAGACCCCTGCTCGTGCTGGCCGCCTGGGAAACGATCAACGCCGAAACACCCGAAGAAATCAATCCCGGCGGCGAAGCGGTGGTTCGGGCCGGCCACAACGAGGCCACGCTTCGGGCAGCCTGCGCCGTGGAACTGATCCACGCTTATTCGCTGGTGCACGACGACTTGCCCTGTATGGACAACGACGTGCTGCGCCGGGGCAAGCCCACCGTGCATGTCCGATTCGGTGAGGCTCTGGCGCTGCTGGCGGGCGACGCCCTGCAAGCACTTGCGTTCGAGCTGCTTACGCCTGAGACCGGCGCGATGTCAGAACTTCAGCAGGCGCGCCTGTGCCGCCTGCTGGCCCGAGCCGCCGGCAGTGCGGGCATGGCAGGCGGCCAGGCCATCGACCTGCAGAGTGTTGGTCTGGGGCTGTCCGAGGCGCAGTTGCGTCACATGCACAGCCTCAAGACGGGTGCCTTGCTGCAATCGAGCGTGCTCATGGGAGCGGCCTGTGGCCAGGCTTCAAATGAAGCGCTGCAATCCTTGGCGTCCTATGGCCAAGCCCTTGGACTGGCGTTCCAGGTCGTGGACGACATGTTGGACGTGACGGCCGATTCGGCCACCCTGGGCAAGACCGCCGGCAAGGACGCCGCCCAGGCCAAGCCCACGTTCGTGTCACTGCTCGGGTTGGAACAATCGGGCGAGCTGGCCAGGCAATTGTTGGAACAGGCGCTGGAGGCACTGGCACAAAGTGGCCTGCGGGAAACCCGCGCGCTCGCTGGCCTGGCCCGAACAGTGGTCAACCGTTCCTGCTAGCCCCGTCAGTTTTTACATAAAAATATGGCTTTACCCATTACGCAATATGCGCATTCCGCTCTCAATAACATAGCATATGTCTGACAACTCGTACCCGCTTTTGCAAACCATCAATTCGCCGGCTGACCTGCGCCTGCTGGCCCGCAACCGGCTGGTGCAATTGGCCGCCGAGTTGCGTGCCTATGTACTGAGCAGCGTGTCCAAAACCGGTGGCCACCTCAGCTCCAACCTGGGCACGGTGGAACTCACGGTGGCTTTGCACTATGTGTTCAACACGCCAGATGACCGGATTGTTTGGGACGTGGGCCACCAGACTTACCCGCATAAGATCCTCACCGGGCGGCGCGAGCGCATGAGTTCGCTGCGCCAGCTCGGCGGCCTGAGCGGTTTTCCGCAGCGCATGGAGAGCGAGTTCGATGCGTTTGGCACGGCCCACTCCAGCACCTCCATCTCAGCGGCCCTGGGGATGGCACTGGCTTCCAAGCGCAAGGGTGAAAACAGACGCGCCATCGCCGTGATCGGTGACGGCGCGATGACAGCGGGCATGGCCTTTGAAGCGCTGAACAACGCGGGCGTGGCCGACTGTGATCTGCTGGTCATCCTCAACGACAACGACATGAGCATCAGCCCGCCGGTGGGCGCGCTCAACCGCTACCTGGCCAAACTCATGAGTGGTCAGTTCTATGCCGCCGCCAAGAACGCGGGCAAGACGGTTCTCAAAGGCGCACCCCCTCTGTTTGAACTGGCCAAACGCCTGGAGGAGCACGCCAAGGGCATGGTCGTGCCCGCGACCCTGTTTGAAAAGTTCGGCTTCAACTACATTGGCCCCATTGACGGGCACGACCTCGAATCCCTGATCCCGACGCTGGAAAACATCAAACACCTCACCGGTCCGCAGTTTCTTCACGTGGTGACTAAAAAAGGGCAAGGTTACAAGCTTGCCGAAGTCGATCCGGTTGCTTACCATGGCCCGGGAAAATTTGACCCTGCGGTGGGCCTGCAGCAAAGTGCCACCCCTGCCAGGCAAACCTTCACCCAGGTCTTCGGGCAGTGGCTGTGCGACATGGCGGCCAAAGATTCGCGTCTGGTGGGCGTCACACCGGCCATGCGCGAAGGCTCCGGCATGGTTGAGTTTGAAAAACGCTTCCCGGCGCGCTATTTCGATGTTGGCATTGCCGAGCAACATGCCGTCACGTTTGCCGCGGGTCTGGCCTGCGAGGGACTCAAACCCGTGGTGGCGATTTACTCCACCTTCCTGCAGCGCGCCTATGACCAGCTGATTCACGACGTGGCCATCCAGAACCTGCCAGTGGTGTTCGCGCTGGACCGCGCGGGGTTGGTTGGCGCCGATGGTGCCACCCATGCTGGCGCCTACGACATATCCTTTTTGCGCTGCATTCCCAACATCAGCCTGGCGTGCCCGTCCGATGAAAACGAATGTCGCCAATTGCTCACTACCGCCTACGAACAAAATGGACCTGTGGCGGTTCGCTACCCGCGTGGCGCGGGTGCAGGCGTGGCCACGCAACCCGGACTCGACGCCCTGCCCTTGGGTAAAGCGGAGATCAGACGCAAGGGTAAAAGCATCGCCATTCTGGCTTTTGGTACGCTCTTGTACCCGGCACTGGAGGCTGCACAGGCTCTGGACGCCACAGTCGTCAATATGCGCTGGGTCAAACCGCTCGATACTGCACTGCTGCTGAGCGTGGCGCAGGAGCATGAGGCACTGGTCACCATCGAAGAAGGCGCCATCATGGGCGGTGCGGGCAGCGCGGTGCTCGAGGCACTTCAGGCCGCGGCAGTCGCCAAGCCCGTCTTGCAATTGGGGCTGCGAGATGAGTTCATTGAGCATGGTGATCCAGGCAAATTGCTGGCATTGCAGGGACTCGATGCCTGCGGCATTGAATCGGCCATCACCCAGCGGTTTGGCGCGTTGACCGAGGCCAGCCGCCCCGCCCTCAAAGTCGTAGCCTGAGGGTTCGGTCCCCAGGGTTGCCCCGCGCCCGCGTAGGCCTGTTCCGCTCCAGGGGCGACAGGTTGGTGTCAGCATAGCAAGGGAAAACCCCCTCGACCCGTTAGTGAAGTGTTCCTAAAATGTTTGTTGACATATGTCAGTCGGTTGTGCAGTTCTGCATGCCCAATTTTTAATCGACAAATTTAGGAGTGAACTCAATGGATCGTCGTTCCGTAATCAAAAACGCTGGTATTGCTGGCGTACTCGCCGCCGGTGCTGCACCAGCCGTGCATGCCCAGGGCGCCAATGTGCGCTGGCGCATGGCATCGAGCTTCCCCAAATCACTGGACACCATCTTTGGTGCCGCCGATGTCATTGCCAAGCAAGTCAATGAGATGAGCGGCGGCAAGTTCACCATTACGACCCACGCTGCCGGCGAATTGATGCCCGCGCTTGGAATTGTCGACGGCGTGCAAAACGGCACGGTGGAATGTGGCCATACTGCGCCTTACTACTACTTTGGCAAGGACGAGACCTTTGGCCTGGGTTGCGCTGTACCGTTCAGCCTGAACAGCCGTCAAATGACCGCCTGGATGTACGAAGGTAATGGCCTGAAGCTGATGCGCGAGTTCTACAAGGACTACAACATCATCAACTTCCCGGCCGGCAACACCGGAGCCCAGATGGGCGGATGGTATCGCAAGGAAATCAAGAGCGTTGCCGATATCAAAGGCCTGAAGTTCCGCGTCGGCGGTTTTGGCGGCAAGGTGATTGCGCGCATGGGCGGTGTGCCCACCAGCATTCCTGGCGGTGAGGTCTATCAGGCACTTGAAAAAGGCACGATTGACGCCGCCGAGTGGGTCGGCCCTTACGATGACCAGAAGCTGGGCTTCAACAAGGTTGCACCCTACTACTACTATCCCGGCTGGTGGGAAGGCGGCCCGCAGCTGGACCTGTATGTCAACGACAAGGCTTACGCCGCCCTGTCGCCTGAGTACAAGGCCATGCTGGCAACCGCATGCAGCCACGCACACGTGGACATGCAAGCCAAGTACGATGCCAAGAACCCAAAGGCGTTGATGGAATTGGTTGGCTCGGGAACCAAGGTCTTGCCCTTCCCGAACGACGTGATGGACCTGGCCTTCAAGGAAGCCATGGCACTGTACGAAGAATTGCGTGCCAGCAACCCAAAATGGAAAAAAGTGTACGACGATCTGGCCGTCTTCCGCCGCCAGCAAAACCTCTGGTTCCGATTCACCGAAGCGCGTTTCGACAACTTTATGCAGGCTCAGAAGTTGTAATTGATGCTTGCCCTCAAAAAAGGCCCTGCGGGGCCTTTTTTATTTGTGCAGTTCATTCTGAAATCAGTGGATGGCCCTGTCTCCCCTTGGGAAAGCACCCCACAACCCCTATTCCACCGTCAAAAAAGAAAACCCCGGCATACCTGCCGGGGTTTTCACTAAAGTGAGCTCAATCGCGGTAACGCAGGCCGCGCTACTTCTTCATCGCCTCCAGCATGGCCTTCATGGGATCATCGTTGGCCAGATTGGCACCCGAGGACGCCGGCTCGTCGGGCTGAGCGGCAAAGTCAGCCCGCATTTGTGCGGCGGCGGCCTTCAAATCGATCTTGACTTCCTTGTCCAGGCCACCGGAGACAATTTCAGGGAAGAAGATGATCATGCACACCATGAGAATTTGGATGAACACAAACGGAACTGCACCCCAGTAAATTTGCATCGTGGTCACAGGTTGAATCAGCTTCTTGGTCAACCGATCAGTGTATTCTTTGCTCGGCGCAACGCTGCGCAGGAAGAACAGCGCAAAACCGAATGGCGGATGCATGAACGAGGTCTGCATGTTAACCCCCAGCAAGACGCCAAACCAGATCAAGTCAATGCCCATCTTCTCGGCCACCGGCGCGAGTAGCGGAACGACAATGAACGCGAGTTCAAAGAAGTCCAGAAAAAACGCTAGCAGGAAGATCAGCAGGTTGGTCACCAGCAAAAATCCCGTCTGACCGCCAGGCACGGACGTCAGCAGGTGCTCTACCCATTTGGAACCGTCCACGCCCTGGAACACCAGGCTGAATACGGTGGAGCCCATCAGAATGAACAGCACAAAACTGGACAACTTCGCGGTTGAGGTGAGCGCCTGCTTGAGCAGTGAATAGCTCAAACGCCTGCGAACCATGGCCATGATGAAGGCGCCCATGGCGCCCATGGCACCGCCTTCAGTGGGCGTGGCAACTCCGAGGAAAATCGTGCCCAGTACCAGAAATATCAGCAGCAAGGGGGGAATGAGCACAAAGGTCACGCGCTCGGCCATGCGCGAGAGCAGTCCCAAGCGGGCCACCTTGTTGACCAGGGCAATGACAAAGGCGAGCAGGACGCCCAGGCACAGGGTAACGACAATGGTTTCGTCCAGGGCAACGCTGGTGACGGTTTCACCTTTGATCCAGCTGGTCACTTTCGCGTAGTTCTTTCCGAACAAGAGCGCCGTGGTGACCGTGGCAACCGTCAAAACTCCCAGTGAGCGAAGTCCGCTACTGCCATCGTCTTCGCGAATCGTGCGAGCCTCGGCGGGCAACGCGGGAACCCATTTGGGTCGGACAAACGCGATAACGATCACGTAGGCCAGGTAAAGCCCGCACAGCGCAAAACCAGGGATAAACGCACCCTTGTACATCTCCCCGACGCTTCGGCCAAGCTGATCGGCCAGAATAATCAGCACGAGCGAGGGCGGAATGATCTGCGCCAGGGTTCCCGAAGCCACAATCACTCCGGATGCAATGCGTCGGTCATAGCCATAGCGCAGCATGATGGGCAGCGAAATCAGGCCCATGGAAATGACCGAAGCCGCAACCACACCAGTGGTGGCGGCCAGCAAAGTGCCAACAAAAATCACCGCAAATGCCAAGCCACCGCGCAAGGTGCCAAACAGCTGCCCAATAGTGTCGAGCAAATCCTCGGCCATGCCACTGCGCTCAAGAATCAAGCCCATGAGTGTGAAGAACGGCACCGCCAGCAGCGTCTCGTTTTGCATGATGCCGAAAACACGCAAAGGCAGAGCTTGCAAAAGCGCCTCAGGCAAGAGTCCGAGTTCAATACCTATAAAGCCAAAGAACAGGCCACAAGCACCCAGGCTGAACGCCACGGGAAAGCCGATCAGCAAGAAGCAAATGAGCCCCGCAAACATGATGGGAGCAAAGTTGTTGAGTATGAGTTGCATAGAGTTCTCCGGGCTCAGGCGGCGTTGCTTCTGGCCGCTTTTTCTTCGGCCAGCTTTTCGATGGCCTCAGCCAGTTCTTCTTCGGCCGTCTTGGCCGCGCTCTTATGCGTTGGATCTTCAATCAGTCCCATCAGGAACGCTACACGCTTGATCAGTTCGGACACTCCCTGCAAAAACAGCAGGCCAAAACCCAAGGGCATCATCAGGTAAACCGGCCAGCGGATCAGGCCGCCAGCGTTTGTGGACACCTCGCCAGAGGCGAAACCCCGCAGGAAGAAGGGTGTGCTGAACCACAGAAGGGCCCCAGCAAATGGCAGCAGGAAGAACAAGAAGCCAAACACGTCAATCCACATTTGTGTCCGCTTGGACCAATGGCTGTAGACGACGTCGATCTTGACGTGCTCGCCCTGGAGCAACGTGTTAGCCGCCATCAGAAGAAAGGTCGCAGCAAACAGGTACCACTGCACTTCCAAAAACGCGTTCGAACCCATGTTGAACGCCTTGCGAACAACGGCGTTGGCAGCGCTGATGATCGCTGACGAGAGAATCAGCCAAATAACGTACTTGCCGACAAAGCTGCTAAGCCAGTCGACTGCTTTTGAAAATTTTAATAAAAAACGCATGGTGTCTCCAACGGTAGAAAGTGCCAGGCCTGAGTCCAAAAGCAAGTGCGCGTGCACTAGCGGTTGCTGAGTTTCCCAACCGGTAGAGCGTAACGTGTGACAACTGAGAAATACCTGACGGATCGCCGTTTTTTACCTAGGGAAAACACGGATGGTGACCCGCGCGGGATCGGCGGCTTACCTCGTTTTCATCGCAGGGACACGTGAACGAAAGTACGGCGACTGCGATCTCTGGAAGTCTTTGCGATCTTCCGAAAATATTTGGGTGGTGCCCGGGGCCGGACTCGAACCGGCACGCCTTGCGGCGGGGGATTTTGAGTCCCCTGAGTCTACCAATTTCACCACCCGGGCATTTGAGTGAGAAGCTGCGAATTATGGCACAGTGTGGACCATGAACTATCCAACTATTGAAGATTCAATCGGGAACACACCTCTGGTGAGGTTGCAACGCATAGGCGCACAGAACAATATCGCGCGGCGCAACGTCATTCTGGGAAAACTCGAAGGAAACAACCCGGCTGGCTCGGTCAAAGACCGCCCGGCGGTGTCCATGATTCGCCGCGCACAGGAGCGCGGCGACATCAAGCCCGGCGACACCCTGATTGAGGCCACCTCTGGCAACACAGGCATTGCGCTGGCCATGGCTGCGGCCATCAAGGGCTATCGCATGATTTTGATCATGCCCGAAGACCTGTCGATCGAACGCGCCCAGACCATGAAGGCGTTTGGTGCCGAGTTGATCCTGACCCCCAAGAGCGGCGGCATCGAATACGCCCGCGATCTGGCTGAGCAAATGCAAAAGGATGGCAAAGGCCGGGTGCTCGACCAGTTTGCCAACGCGGACAACCCGCGCATCCATTTTGAAACCACCGGTCCGGAGATCTGGACCGCCACCAAGGGACGGATCACCCATTTCGTGAGTGCCATGGGGACCACGGGGACCATCACCGGTGTATCGCAATTTCTGAAGGAGAAAAACCCTGATGTGAAGATCATCGGCGTGCAACCCGCCGAAGGCTCGCGCATTCCGGGCATTCGCAAATGGCCGCAGGAATACCTTCCCAAGATCTACAACCCGGCCACCGTGGACGAACTGATGGTCGTCAGCCAGGAAGACGCCGAGCACATGTGCCGGCGGCTGGCACGCGAAGAAGGCATCTTTGGTGGCATCTCGGCGGCGGGCGCCTGCCATGTCGCACAGGAAATCAGCCGGCGCGAGCGCAACGCAACCATCGTCTTTGTCGTTTGCGACCGTGGCGACCGCTACCTGTCCACGGGCGTATTCCCCGCCTGAGAGCGACCCGCTTAAAATCGCGCTGACTCCAAGGAAACCTGATGCACATCGACAAAGAACTCGACGCCCGTGGCCTGAACTGCCCGCTGCCCATTTTGAAGGCTAAAAAGGCGCTGGCCGATATGCAAAGCGGTCAGACCTTGCGTGTGGTGGCGACCGACGCCGGTTCAACGCGTGACTTCCAGGCTTTTGCCAAGCAAACAGGCAATGAACTGATGGAGCAAAAAACCGAAGGAACTGACTTCATCCACGTGATGCGTCGACGTTAAAAAAGGCCGCTGACGCGGCCTTCAACTTCAGCTCAAACGGGCCAGCTGATCCTTCACTTTGGCCACTGTGGCCTCAAAATCAGCCATTCTCTTGCGCTCCTGCTCGATCACCGCCGCTGGTGCCCGCGCCACGAACGCTTCGTTACCCAACTTGCCTTGGGTTTTGACGATTTCGCCCTCCAGGCGCGCCAACTCCTTGCCCAGACGCAGTTTTTCGGCTTGCACGTCCACCTCCATGTAGAGGCAAATCCGCGCGCTGCCCACCACGGCCACTGGCGCGGCCTTGGCAGCGGCGGCCCAGGCGGCTTCATCGTCGAAAACGCGAACTTCACTGAGTTTGGCCAAAGCTTGCAGCACGGGCGCACTCTGCCTCAGGAAGTCGGCCTCATCGGCCTGCCCCGCCACCACGAACAGGGGCAAGCGCGTGGCCGGCGACACATTCATTTCACCGCGCAGATTGCGGCAGGCGTCCACCAGTTGCTTGAGCCTGGCCACGTAAGCGATAGAAGCCTCGTCGATACGCTCGGGCTGGCTCACCGGATAAGCGGCAAGGGAGACCGACTCGCCAGCCCGTCCGGCCACTGGAGCGACTTTTTGCCACAGCTCTTCGGTCACAAACGGAATGATCGGATGCGCCAGCCGCAAAATCGTTTCCAGGGTGCGAATCAGGGTGCGGCGCGTGGCGCGCTGCTGGGGCTCGCTGCCGGTTTGAATCTGAACTTTGGCAATTTCAAGGTACCAGTCGCAAAACTCGTTCCATACAAAGTCGTAAATAGTCGTGGCCACATTGTCCAACCGGTACTCTTCAAAACCCTTGGCAACATGGGCTTCGGTTTGCTGCAACAAGGAAACAATCCAACGGTCGGCCTGGCTGAAATCGAGGTAAGCGGGCTCGGCACCCCCGGCCGCGCACTGGTCCTTGGCATGCTCGTTCAAGCCACAGTCGTGGCCTTCACAGTTCATCAACACGAAGCGGCTGGCATTCCAGAGCTTGTTGCAGAAATTGCGGTACCCCTCGCAGCGCTTGGTGTCGAAATTGATGCTGCGCCCCAGCGAGGCCAGCGAAGCAAACGTAAAGCGCAGCGCGTCCGCGCCAAAGGCCGGAATACCAACGGGAAACTCTTTTTCGGTGTTCTTTCGCACCTGGGGTGCGGTCTCGGGCTTGCGCAGCCCTTCAGAGCGCTTGGCCAGCAGCTCGGGCAGCGCAATGCCGTCGATCAAATCCACCGGGTCGAGCACGTTGCCTTCGGACTTGCTCATCTTGTGGCCCTGAGCGTCACGCACCAGGCCATGGATGTAGACGTGCTTGAACGGCACGCGGCCCGTGAAGTGCGTGGTCATCATGATCATCCGGGCGACCCAGAAGAAGATGATGTCGTAGCCGGTGACCAGCACGCTGGACGGCAGGTACAAGTCGTAATCGCTCATGCCCGGCTTGATTTGTGCCCCACCGCGCTGGGCCGAAGCGGACTCGGCCTTGCTCAACCTCGCTTCGCTCGCCAAATCGCCGCGACCAAACCCGCCTCGCCCCGGCGCTGCATTGTTGGGCCAGCCCATGGTGCTGAACGGCACCAGCGCAGAGGAGTACCAGGTGTCGAGCACGTCCTCGTCACGGCGCAGCACACCCGTATACCCTGATTTTTCGGCTTTAGCCCTTGCCTCGTCTTCGTTTCGTGCTACAAAAACTGAACCATCTTCGGCATACCAAGCCGGAATCTGATGGCCCCACCAGAGTTGACGGGAGATGCACCAGTCCTGGATGTTGTTCATCCACTGGTCATAGGTGTTGACCCAGTTCTCGGGCACAAACCGCACTTCACCGGATTTCACGGCGTCAATCGCCTTTTGCGCGATCGATTTGCCACTTGGGTCTTTGGCGCTGACCTGCGTCATGGCCACAAACCACTGGTCGGTCAGCATCGGCTCGATGATCTGATTGGTGCGGGCGCAGCGCGGCACCATGAGCTTGTGCTTTTTGACTTCAATCAGCAGGCCCAAGGCGTCAAGATCAGCAACGACCTTCTTGCGGGCCACAAAGCGATCAAGTCCCTGGTACGCCAATGGCGCCTGATCGTTGATCTTGGCGTCAAGCGTCAGCACGCAAATAATCGGCAGTTTGTGGCGCTGGCCCACGGCATAGTCGTTCTGGTCGTGGGCGGGCGTCACCTTCACCACACCCGTGCCAAAGGCCTTGTCCACGTAGTCGTCGGCGATGATGGGAATGGTGCGCTCGCACAGCGGCAGATTCACCTGCTTGCCAATCAGGTGCTGGTAGCGCTCGTCATCGGGGTGCACCATCACGGCCACGTCGCCCAGCATGGTCTCTGGCCGCGTGGTCGCAACCGTCAAGCCCAAAATCATTTCACCATCAACCATTTGCGCGCCATCCGCAAAGGGGTAACGGATGTGCCACAAAAAGCCGTCTTCTTCTTCGCTGTCCACTTCGAGGTCACTCACGGCGCTTTGCAGCACGGGGTCCCAGTTGACCAGGCGTTTGCCACGGTAAATCAAGCCCTGCTCGTACAACTGCACGAAAGTCTCGGTGACTGTTTTGGACAGTTTGTCGTCCATGGTGAAGTATTCACGGCTCCAGTCCACGCTGTCGCCCAGGCGGCGCATCTGTGTGGTGATGGTATTGCCACTCTTTTCTTTCCATTCCCACACTTTGGCCACAAAATTCTTGCGCCCCAGGTCATGGCGACTGATCTTTTGCTCCTGCAACTGGCGCTCCACCACGATCTGTGTGGCGATGCCGGCGTGATCGGTGCCGGGAATCCAGGCCGTGTTGCTGCCGCGCATGCGGTGGTAACGGGTGAGCGAATCCATGATGGTCTGGTTGAACGCATGCCCCATGTGCAGCGTGCCCGTCACATTGGGCGGTGGCAACTGGATGGCGAATGAATCCGCCCCTTCTTTTGGCGACTTGGTGCCACGGTAGCCCGCGTGCGCGTACTCGCGGCGCTCCCACTCCGGGCCCCACTGGGCCTCAATGGGGGCTGGCTCGAACGATTTGGTCAGGCTGTTCAGGCCAGGTTGTTGCAGTGCGTCGGTCATGATGTCTTTAGCGTGCCGCCCCAGTGGCCCGATACAGGATACTGAAAGCGGTGGCGACTGTCCCAACGGGGATGGTCGCCATTGATGTAAGGCTGGAAGCAAGTGATTTTATTCGACGCCGCGCCCTGTGCGGCTTTCTCCCGTGCGCACGTCCCTCAGCGGCCGGTCAATGGGTATCGATTGCATGTTTCCAATAGGCAGAAAATATTATGGGCATTGACGCTTCCAATTAGACGCAGCCGCCGATCCGGACTAAGCTCGTCCTGTCTTTGGCAAATTTCTGTTCAAGGCAACCGTATTTTTCAACTACAAGGAGATTTCCATGGCAGCACTCAAAGGCTCCAAGACGGAAGACAACCTCAAGGCCGCCTTCGCAGGCGAATCCCAGGCCAACCGCCGTTACCTCTATTTCGCGAACAAGGCCGATGTGGAAGGTCAGCCCGACGTGGCGGCTCTGTTCCGCTCCACCGCAGAAGGTGAAACCGGCCACGCGCACGGTCACCTGGAGTGGCTCGAGACCTGTGGCGACCCCGCCACCGGCATGCCCTTTGGCAGCACCCGCGACAACCTCGCCACTGCCGTCGCGGGCGAAACCCATGAGTACACCGACATGTACCCCGGCATGGCCAAGACGGCGCGCGACGAAGGCCACGACGAAGTGGCCGACTGGTTTGAGACCCTGGCCAAGGCCGAGCGCTCCCATGCCAACCGCTACACCAAGGCGCTGGCTGAACTGGCGGACTGATCAGGCCTGATTCGTCTGTGTTGGGCGTTGCCTGCAGCGCCCAATGCAGAACAATCAAGAAAATGGGTGCGTCCAGGCACGCGTCACAAGAACAAGCACAAGGGGTCCATCATGGCAAGCGAAGGCAATCTGCAAGCACCCACCCGCCATCCCATCGACTGGAAGGGGGCCGATTATTACAAAGAAGAATCGGCGTTTTCAGAGCTGGAACGCATTTTTGACATCTGCCACGGTTGCCGCCGCTGTGTGAGCCTTTGCGGCTCCTTCCCCACCCTGTTTGACCTGGTGGATGAGAGCAAGACGATGGAAGTCGATGGCGTCGACAAGAAAGACTACTGGAAGGTGGTCGACCAGTGTTACCTGTGTGACCTGTGCTACATGACCAAGTGTCCCTATGTGCCGCCACATGAGTTCAATCTCGATTTCCCGCACACCATGTTGCGGGCCAAGGCGATCAAGTTCAAAAATGGCGGCGTTCCCGTTGCCGAGCAGTTTCTTGCCTCCACCGACGTGCATGGCAAGCTGGCAGGTATTCCGGTTGTGGTGCAGGTGGCCAACGCCGTGAATAAGACCAAGGTGGCCCGCAGCGTGATGGAAAGCGTGGCTGGTGTGGACAAGGACGCCTGGCTGCCCTCACTGGCCAGCAAAAAATTCCGCTCTGCAGCACCGCAGGCCAAAGCTACCGTCGTGACCGATGGAGAAAAAACACCGGGCAAAGTGGCCATCTTCTCAACCTGCTTCATCAACTACAACGAGCCCGGCATTGGCCTGGACCTGCTCAAGATCCTGGACCACAACGACGTCCCCTACGTGATTGTTGAAAAAGAAAAATGCTGCGGCATGCCCAAGCTCGAACTCGGCGACATGGAGGCGGTCAATGCCGCCAAGGAGGCCAATATTCCCGTGCTGGCGGCCTATGCCAAGGACGGATTTGCGATTCTGGCGGCCGTGCCCAGTTGCGCCCTGATGTTCAAACAGGAAATCCCGCTCATGTACCCCGATGAGGCCGATGTGCAACTTGTCAAGAAAGCCATGTGGGACCCGTTTGAGTACCTGATGCAGCGCAAGCGCGATGGCCTGCTCAAGACGGAGTTCCCGGTGCCGCTGGGCAACGTGAGTTACCAGATTCCGTGTCACGGTCGGGTTCAAAACATTGGCAAGAAGACCGAGGAGATGCTCAAGATGATTCCGGGCACCACGGTGAACACCAATGAGCGCTGTTCTGGCCACGCCGGCACCTTTGGGGTCAAAAAGGCGCACCACCAGCAAGCCATGAAAATCGGCAAACCCTTGTTCAAGGCCATGGCTAACATGAAAGATGGCACCAAGCCCGATTTCATCAGCTCGGACTGCCCGCTGGGCGGCCACCACATTGCCCAGGGCTTTGAAGTCAATGGCCTTGGCGCACCCGAGTTGCAGCACCCCTTGAGCCTGGTCGCCAGGGCTTACGGCCTGAAATAGCGGCTCTGGGACGGGTTGGCAAGGGGGAGCAAACAGCCCGAGAAACACGCCTAAGCGTGCAATCATTCGGGCCAACCACTCCCCCTGGCCAACCAACGACAGTCATTTTGATATTTGGAGACGGAATGCAAATCACCGGAAACATCACCCCCGAGAGCCTCATGACGCTGGAGGCCTACAGCAAATGGCGCAAGGACCACAAAGCCTTTGTCATGGCACACCGCAAGTTGCGCAGCGTGCATCTGGGCGAGCACCTCAATCTGCAATTTGAAGATGAAACCACTATCCGCTACCAGATCCAGGAGATGCTTCGCATTGAGAAAATTTTTGAGGAATACGGCATCCAGCAGGAAATTGACGTCTATGGCGCACTGGTGCCTGAAGGCAGCAACTGGAAAGCCACGCTGATGGTCGAGTACCCGGACGAGAACGAGCGCAAGCGCGAGTTGGCTCGGCTGATCGGTATCGAAGACCGTCTGTTTGTCGAAGTCGAAGGCCAAAGTCGCGTTTATGCCATTGCCGACGAGGACATGGAGCGCGAGAACGACGAAAAAACCTCGGCAGTGCACTTTGTGCGCTTTGAGTTGACGCCCACGATGTGCGCCACGGTCAAGGCTGGCGCGGGCGTCAAACTCGGCTGCGATCACCCCAACTACCCGGCCCACACCACGATCACGCCCGAAACCATGGCCTCACTGGCGGCGGATTTGACCTAGACATATTGATCGCTACTTAAGACAAAAGTCCGTAGCAGCCTGGGCTGCGGAGCGTTTTCCTTCGTGTCCTCCGTCCTGCGGCCTCCCCCTTGACCTGCACAAAACGCTCCACAGCCCAGACTCCTCGCAGTTCCTGCCGCCGGCACGATAATGAAGGCTTTCTAGGCGAAGCCTTTTTTTTGCCGCCTTCTACTCACCCCGGAGTGCCCATGCTGTTTCTGCTCTCCCCGGCCAAAGCGCTGAATTTTGAACCCACCGCCAGCGACGTTGCCCACACGCAGCCGCTGTTTGTCAAGCAATCGCAAGAACTCATTGATCTGCTCAAACACAAGTCGCCCCAGGAGATTGCGAGCCTCATGCACCTGAGCGACACGCTGGCCGCCCTGAACGTCGCGCGCTACCAAGCCTGGCGTCCCAAATTCAACGTCAAGAACTCCAAACAGGCCGCGCTGGCCTTCAATGGCGATGTGTACGGCGGCCTGGATGCCAAAAACCTGCCGCCCGATGCCTTGGCGTGGGCACAGGACCACCTGTGCATTTTGAGCGGCTTGTATGGCGTGCTGCGCCCTCTGGACTGGATGCAACCCTACCGGCTGGAAATGGGCACCAAACTCGACACTGCAAAGGGCAACACCCTGTACCAATTCTGGGGCTCTCAAATAGCGGCCTACCTCAATGAGCGGCTGCGGCGCGACATCTCGCCCGTGGTGGTGAATCTGGCCAGCCAGGAGTACTTCAAGGCAGTGGACACCCATTCCCTCCAAGCGCGGGTGGTGGACTGCGTGTTTCAGGAGTACCGCAGTGGCCAGTACAAGATCATCAGCGTCATGGCCAAGCGGGCGCGTGGCCTGATGGCGCGCTATGCTGCCCTGCACCAAGTGACAACGCCCCGTCAGCTTCAGGGGTTTGACGGCGATGGCTATGCGTTTGCTGCCGAAGCGTCCACCGCCGAGCGCATGGTGTTTTATCGCGGCGCTGCTTGAACAATTTAGAAGAAATTGAACTGTAGCCATCGCCAAATCTGCATATGTAGCTACTTAATTTATAGCAAAAAGCACGAATGAATCAGCCAGAACATTCCCAGCTCGGCAAATCCTCCGCCTACGTTGATCAGTACGATCGCAGCTTGCTGTTCCCCATCGCCCGGGCCGGCAAGCGCGTCGAGATCGGCATCACAGGTGCAGCGCCATTTTTTGGGGCCGATTTGTGGACCGCCTTCGAGCTGAGCTGGCTCAACCCGCGGGGCAAACCGCAGGTAGCGCTGGCCCACTTCACGGTGCCCTGTGAGAGCCCCCACATCATCGAGAGCAAATCGTTCAAGCTCTACCTCAACAGCTTCAACAACACCCGGTTTGCCGATGCCCAGGCGGTTAAAACCCGCCTGCGGGAGGACTTGAGTGAAGCGGTATGGCGCAACCCCTCTGGCGATGCTGACGCTGCCCCCGCGGCCAGCCCATCCATTGGCGTGAAAATTCTGCTGCCCGACCTGTTTGACCGCGAACCCGTGCACGAACTCGACGGCTTGAGCCTGGACCGGCTCGATGTGGAATGCACCCACTACTCGCCTGCCCCGGAGCTATTGCACACCGAGCCGGATGAAGGAACGGTGAACGAGGTGCTGGTGAGCAATCTGCTCAAGAGCAACTGTCTGGTCACGGGCCAGCCCGACTGGGGCAGCGTGCAGATCAGCTACAGCGGCGCGCCCATCAACCAGGCGGGCCTGCTGCGTTACCTGGTGAGTTTTCGCAATCACAACGAGTTTCATGAGCAGTGCGTGGAGCGCATCTTCATGGACCTCTGGAGCCGCTGCAAGCCAACCCGGCTGGCAGTGTATGCCCGCTACACGCGCCGTGGCGGGCTGGACATCAACCCCTTTCGCACCAGCTACCCGCAGCCACTGCCTGAAAATATCCGCACCGCAAGGCAATAGTCCGACTCTGCTTAGTCATCCTGACGCTATGATTTTCATAGCTTACTATGCTTGATGAATAAGGGCTGCAGTCTGTTTTTATCAATATTATTGAGCAAGGCATCCGGGGCCACCGGACGCCCGAAATAGTAGCCCTGAAAAGCATCGCATCCCATGCCATGCAGATGATCGCGCTGCGCCTGCGTTTCAACCCCCTCGGCAATCACATTCAGACCCATGCTGTGGCCCAGCGCAACGATGGTACGGGCGACCACGGCGTCGCCCGGGTCGTTGAGTACATCGCGCACAAAGGACTGGTCAATCTTGATCTGACCAAGCGGCAGACGTTTGAGCAGGGACAGCGAGGAGTAGCCGGTTCCAAAGTCGTCCAGAGAAAAGTCCACCCCAGCGGTCTTGATCTGCTTCATTTTGCGAATGACGTCCTCAACGTCATCGGCCAGCATGCTCTCGGTGAGTTCAAGTTTGAGCAAACGGGGGTTCGCGCCGGTCTTTTCCAGCGCGGCCTGAACGTTGGCGACAAAATTGGGTTGGGCAAACTGCAGGGCACTGACGTTCACGGCCACCGTCCAGTGCGCGGTCGCGCCTTGGGTTGCCCAGGCCACCAGTTGCTGGCAGGCGGTTTCCAGAACCCATTGCCCAAGCGGCAAAATCAAGCGTGTTTCTTCGGCCAACGTGATGAAATGCCCTGGCGTGACCAGGCCGCGGGTGGGATGATTCCAGCGAACCAGCGCCTCGACTCCCAGTGGCGCGCCGTCCTCACCAACCTGTATCTGGTAGTGCAGCACGAATTCGTCACCCAAGACGCCCCGGCGCAGCTGGGCTTCAAGCTCGGTGCGCGCCGTAGCCGCCGCCTGCATGGCAGGATCGAAGAAGCAGGCCGTATTGCGCCCGGCTGATTTGGCCTGGTACATGGCCATGTCCGCTTGCTTGAGCAACTCCTCCACGGATTCCTCTTGCCCCAGAAACAGCACGATACCGATGCTCGGCGTGCTGCTGTGCTCAAGGGTCGGCAACCGGTAGATCTGACCGAGCGACGCCAACACCTTGTCGGCCACGTCCCGAGCCTGGCTGGCCGCTTCACGTTCGTGCTCATAGAGTCCTTCGAGCAGAACAACGAACTCGTCGCCCCCCATGCGGGCCACACTATCGCCTTCACGCACACAGGCCAGCAAGCGCAGCGCGACCTGTTTGAGCAGCGCGTCGCCAACCTCATGACCCAGCGAGTCATTGAGCTGCTTGAAATGATCAAGATCGAGCAAAAAGACAGCGCCGTACCGCTCGGTCCGGGTGGAGTTGAGCATGGCATGCTGGAGGCGGTCCAGCAGCAAACGCCGGTTGGGCAGATTCGTCAACCGGTCATAGAAGGCCAGGCGGTGGATTTCCTCCTGATTGGCTCGCTGCTCGCTGATGTCGCGCACCACCCCAATCGACGTGAGCCGCGCGCCTTGCGTGATGCGAGTCACCGACACACTCAACGGGAAAACGCTGCCATCCTTGCGCAGTCCGTCGACTTCGCGCTGCGCGCCAATCACTTGCCTCTGAGGCTTGCCATAGCTGTGCGCCAGATAACCGTCATGGCGACTCTGATGGGGCTCGGGCATCAGCATCTTGACGTTGCGTCCCAATACTTCTTCAGGTGAGTAACCGAAGATGGCCGCCGCCGCCTGGTTGAACGATTCGATAAACCCCTGGTCGTCAATGGTGATCACACCATCGAGCAGGTTGTCCAGGATGGTCTGGGTGTGCAACGCCGAATCACGAAGCGCCTGCTCGGAGGCGGCCAGCTGCAACTCTGCGAGCTTGCGCTCGGTCACATCCTGCACCGCGCCAACGACCTTGATGGTTTTTCCGTTTTCGACCACGGCAGTGCCCAGCGTGCGCAGCCAGAGGGGGCGCCCCTTGTCAGTGACCATGGGCAGTTCGACGTCGAAAGGCGTACCCTGCGAAATAGCGCCGTACATTGCAGCGCGCACGAGCGGCTGCACGTCGCTTCGGTACCATTTGGCCCCTTGCTCAAAGGCAGGGGGCGGCAAAGCAGGATCAAGGTCGTGGATTCGAAGGGCCACTTTCGAAAGGACAAAAGTCTCAGCCTGCGTGTCGAACTCCCACGCCCCCACCTTCGCCATCGCGCCAGTCCGCTCCAGCAACTCGGTGGTGGCGACCAGCGCCTCGCGCACCCGGTACTGCTCCGTGACGTCACTGAACACCAGCACCACCCCCACGATCTGACCCTTCTCGTTGCGCATGGGCGCGGCACTGTCAAAAATCTGATACTCGTGCCCGTCCCGCGACAGCAGTGCCGTGTGGTTGGCCAGACCGGCCACCTCGCCGCGGGCCAGCACCTGCTGCACCGGATCGGTCGCCGCAAGGCGCGTCTGAGCGTTGATGATGCGAAACACCTCCGACAAGGGCTTGCCCATGGCCTGTGCCAACCCCCAGCCGGTCAGCCGCTCTGCGGTCGGGTTCATGCGGGCGACCAGTCCGGCGGCATCGGTGGCAATGACCGCATCCCCGATCGATTGCAGCGTGATCGCCAGGTTTTCCTCGCTCTGGCGCAACGCCATCTCGGCATTCTTGCGCGCCGTGACGTCGTGAAAGTAGATCGACAAGCCCTCAGGTGAGGGGTAGATGTAGTTTTCAAACCAGCGATCGTCGCTCGGGTAGTACTCCTCGATGTGCGCGGGTTGCTGCTCGGCCATGGCGCGCTCGCAGACACGATGGGACTTTTGCCCGATGCCTTCGGGAAATTCGGTCCAGATGTGTTTGCCGATCAATTGATCGGGGCTGCGCCCGAGCATCTCGCCGGCCCGCTGATTGACGTAGGTGTAACACCAGTTCAGGTCCAGGGCGACGAAGGCATCCGTGATGCGCTCCAGAATCTGGGCACGCTTTTGCTCAGCCAGCTTGCGTTCGGTGGTGTCGATCTTCACGCCAAACATGCGGCTCGGTTTGCCCGCCTCGTCGCGCTCAATCACTCCGCCGATGGCCTGCACCCAGCGATAACTTCCGTCCGCATGAAGCTGCCTGGCCTCGCACTCGTAGGGCGCGTCACTGCCAGCCAGCGAACAGGCCATTTTCTCGACCACCACGGGCTGGTCTTCCGGGTGAACACGTTCGAGCCAGACCTTACGGTCATGCTGGCCTTCCTCGTGCTCATAGCCCAACATGGAGAAATAGGTGGCGTTGGCGATCCAGTGATCGGTCTTGAGGTCCCACTCCCAAACCCCAACCGCAGCGGCCTCGGTGGCCAACGCCATCCGCCGGGCCATCGCCTGTTCACTGGTGCGGGCCTGCAGGCGTTCCTGCCAGGCCCCCATCAGGCGCACGCAAAGCCAAATCACGGCAATCGCGGCAGCCAGCCATACGATTAACGCGAGCATGGCCAATTGACGCCATGGGGCCAGAATTGAGTCCAGTGACCGGCCCACAATCACCACCAGATCAGGGAAGCTCGCCAGGGTTCGATACGCGAAAACACGTTCAGCTCCGTCAATGGCACTGCTGTCGCGGTAGGTGCCAGCGGCCTGGCTGGGCAGCATATGGCGGAACACGGGACGCTCGGCAAAGCTCTTGGCCATGGCACCGTCATTGAAGGGGCTGCGCGTCATCAAGGTGCCGTCGCGGCGAAACAAGGCAATCGAGTCATCCTGCCCGATATCGACGCTGCTCCAGACCTTGTCAAAATAGAGTGGTTCGATGGCCGCCACAATAATCCCGGCAAATCTACCATCGGGAGTCTGCAAGCGTCGCGAGGCACTAATCAGCCACGTCCCGACGGAGCGGCTGCGCACCGGCGTCCCCACATAAAAATTGGTCTGCGGCGCCGTGAGGTAAATCTGAAAATAAGCCCGATCACGCAAGCTGATGCCAATATTGCCCTCGTCGGCGTCCAAGGTAATGTGGCCCTGACTGTCCATCACCCAAAGCGCCCGAACAAAGGGTAACTCCTCGCCGTGTGCGCGCAACACCAGCCGGGCCGATTGCTCGTTGAGTCCCCCAGAGAGCTTGAGTTTTTCCAGGTCGCTGGCGGCCAGTTGCAGTCTTTGGTCCACCGTCTGCAAGGTACGTGCCGTCTGCTCCTCGATCACCTGCGCCAATGATTGGGCCAGGCGCACACCAGATTCAACGATCTGGCTGCGCGATTGCAGCAAGGCCAGAGTGGCCGCAGCGCCCAAGACCACGAGAAAAGCCACTGCGTAACCGATCAACTGACGCCGAATGGCCTGCTGCGCCCGTGAAACGCTCGGGCTCGGGTCAATCGGATCAGGCTGTGTGGGCGAATCGTGGGGCATGGGTCGTCGAATCCATTTACCATACCAGTTTACTGGAGTATTGCCGTTCATGCGCAGGGCCAAAGGCTGAATTTGAGCCTGTTCCTGCGGCCTTCATACAATCAGCAAGTCGGCAAGAAGCTCCGGTCGAATGTCTTGCACCGGGCCGTGTGGCGAAATTGGGCACCAACAGCCTGCGCTACTGCCGCGATGCCACACACGACCGCCGGTCAGGAAATTGGTTTACAAAAGGTTTGAAGATGACAACAACACGACACGCCAAGGTATTGATTTTGGGCTCTGGCCCGGCCGGCTATACGGCGGCGATCTACGCGGCGCGCGCGAACCTGAACCCCCTGCTGATCACCGGCATTGCACAGGGCGGTCAGTTGATGACCACCACCGAAGTGGACAACTGGCCCGCCGACGTGAACGGCGTGCAGGGGCCTGACCTGATGCAGCGCTTTCTGGAGCACGCCGAGCGCTTCAAGACCGAGATCGTGTTCGATCACATCAGCAAGGTCGACTTTTCCAAACGCCCTTTCACCCTCACCGGGGACAGCGGCCAAACCACCTGCGACGCCCTCATCCTGGCCACGGGCGCGTCGGCCAAGTACCTGGGCCTGCGCTCTGAGACCGCGTTCATGGGACGCGGCGTCTCAGGCTGCGCCACCTGCGACGGCTTTTTCTACCGCGATGAGGTCTGCTGCGTGGTCGGTGGCGGCAACACCGCCGTGGAAGAGGCGCTCTACCTGTCCAACATCGCCAAAAAGGTATATCTGATCCATCGGCGCGATCAGTTCCGGGCCGAACCCATCATGGTGGACAAGCTCATGGAGAAAGTGGCCGCGGGCAAGATCGAGCTCAAAACCTTCAACACCCTGGAAGAAGTGCTGGGCGACGCCAGTGGCGTCACCGGTGTGCGCATCAAACATGTGGACAGCGGGGCCACCGAGGACCTTACGCTCAAGGGCTGCTTTATCGCCATTGGTCACGCGCCCAATACCGAGATCTTCCAGGGACAGCTTGAGATGGAAGGCGGCTACATCGTCACCCAGGGTGGCCTCAAGGGCTTTGCCACCATGACCAGCGTGCCGGGCATTTTTGCCGCCGGCGACGTGCAGGACCATGTGTACCGCCAGGCAATCACCAGTGCTGGCACAGGCTGCATGGCAGCACTGGACGCCCAGCGCTTTCTTGAGCAAGAGTAGCGGGTGAGCTCGGCCCGGCCAAGGCACGCTGCAAGACGGCTATAATTGCTGGCTTTGCTGAATCTTGCTTGCAAGGGCTTTGAACGGCAACGGGGTTACCGCCACCCACTTTTTGGCGAGGTGAGGCTGTGAAATGGGATGTGTCTGTTTTTGACAGAACGTTTGATTCAGATCACGGCCGTTTAAGTAGTATCGGAGTGTCCACATGGCACGCGTATGTGAAGTTACGGGCAAAGGCCCGATGGTGGGGAACAAAGTTTCCCACGCCAACAACCGGACCAAGCGCCGGTTCCTGCCCAATCTGCAATACCGCCGTTTCTGGGTCGAAACAGAGAACCGCTGGGTTCGTCTGCGAATTTCCAACGCAGGCTTGCGTTTGATCGACAAAAACGGTATTGATTCTGTGCTCGCAGACCTGCGCGCACGTGGTCAAGCCTGATAACGCAAAGGAAACATCATGGCAACCAAAGGCGGACGCGAAAAAATCAAGCTGGAATCGACAGCCGGCACCGGTCACTTCTACACGACCGACAAGAACAAGAAAACCATGCCCGAGAAAATGTTGATCAAGAAATTTGATCCCAAAGCTCGCAAGCATGTGGACTACAAGGAAATGAAGCTGAAGTAATTCAGTTCTCCCCTGTAAAAAGCCCGCTCAATAAGCGGGCTTTTTTACGCCTGTTGGCAAGTCGATTCGACGGGCACCACGCGCAAGAAGATCTGGCGCAGGGTGCCTATCGCTCAAACCATCACTTTGGCATGGTGTACTGGTCTTTCATGCTCAGCACATGGTTTTGCCAGACTTTGGTGTAGCGCTCTTCGTCCACCACCGGCTTTTTGATCATCTTGAGACATTGCTCCATTTGCCCTGCGGAACTGCTGGGCTTGGAGTACATCTGCAAGGCGAACTTGGAGAAGTCGCGCACCATGAAGTCGAAAATCTGGTCGATGACTTCAGGCTCAATCCCGTAGATCTTGGCGTTCTCAAGAATGAGTTGGCCATAGACCACCAGAGTGAACATCTCGCCGGCGGTCAGCAGGAAGTCGATGTCCTTGGCCTGTTCTGCCGATGGCGGCGCTTTCATCGCCATTTCCTTGAACAACTCGATCTGTTCCTTGAACAAGTTCAGGTTGGGCAGGTCGTAGCTGTTGTAGGCAATGTGGTAATCGTGGAACTTGATCTTGCCCAAGCCCTTGGTGGGGCCCTGGTCGAACAGGAAGTCGTCGTTGGAGCCATCGTCGCGGCGCGGCACCTCGGCGTACTTGCCAGGGAAGAAGAAGTAGTTGGCCATGAACTTGATGATCAAGGCCATGTTGACGTGCACCGTGCCCTCAAGCTTGGGCAGGCAGCGAACGTCTTCGGCCGCCACGGGAAAGTACATTTCCTTCTCAAAGCCCTTGGCCGCGATCACGTCCCACAGCAGGTTGATGACTTCCTCGCCCTGGGTCGTGACCTTCATCTTGACCATGGGGTTGAACAGCAAATAGCGGCGATCTTCGGCCGAGGCAGACTTCATGTAGTCGGCCGCGCGCAAGGCAAACAGCTTCATCGCGGTCAGGCGGGTGAATCCATCGGTGAACAACTGTTTGATGTGCGGAAAGTCGGTGACGGTTTTGCCATACAGGTGGCGGTTGCTGGCGTGGTCAATGGCCTCGTAGAAAGCGTGCGTGCACATGCCGATGGAGGCCCAGCCCAGGTTGTACTTGCCCACATTGATCGTATTGAGGGCCGCGTTCCAGGCATCGTCGCCGTAGTGCAACACGTCTTCCTCGGTGAACGCGTAGTTTTCCAGTTGGTACTCGGCCACGTAGTTCTGGCTGTAGACCGTGTTCTTGATGAGTTTGTAATCGGGGCGCTGAGAATCAGCCACAAAGAAGATGTATTCACCCGTATCGGCCATTTTGCCGAAGGTGGACACCATGGCCGCCTTGTTGGCATTGCCGATGTAGTACTTGCCGCCGTTGGCCTTGTAGCTGCCGTCCTCGAGCTTGGTCACGATCATGTCGGAGCTGTAGATATCAGCGCCGTGCTCTTTTTCCGACAGGCCAAAGGCAAAAATGTTGCCCTCGTCAAGCAGTCGCTTGGCCTTGGCCTGCGCGGCCTTATTCTTGCTCATCCAGATCGGGCCAATACCGAGCACCGAGACTTGGTAGGTGTACCAATAGGCCAAGCCGTAGAAGCCCAGAATTTCAGTGAATCCGCACACGCGCCAGGTGTCCCAGACCGCGTTTTCGCCCTCTTTGCCATGCTGGGCCGGGGTCATCATGGAGGAAAGAATGCCCTCCTCCTTGGCGAATTCCAGGAAATCGGCGTACCAGACTGCGCCGTTGAAATCTTCCTTGATCTTGGTCAGGCCCTTTTTCTCAAAAAAGGTCACCGTTTTTTCCATAATCTCCCGCGACCTAGCGTCAGGATAGTTGCGAACCAGCTTGTTTGGATTGAGCAGAAACATCACTTACTCCATAAAGGAACAGATAAAAAAGCACGCCCGGAGCCGGGCACAACCCGCACTCCTGAGACCACCTGTCATGATAGCCATGAAGTTTGCGGTTCGACTGCGCAAGAATGGGCCGCGCTGCCTAAACTTAGCTGATCCAGCGCCGCACACAGCCGGTCAATACAAAAAAGCCCGCCAACCAGGCGCTTTCGCAGGCGGCTTAAAGTCCTGCGTCAGGTCTGGGCTGCCCGCAGACGCACCGAAAACTCCCGCAACACCGCAATACCGCTGGCCTCGGCACGGCGGCACCAGGCTTGAAGATCGCCAGCCAGTTGCTCCTGAGTTTGGGAGCGGTTGAGCCACATCTGACGCAACTCCTCGCGCATGGTCACCATCTTGTCCAGCACAGGAAAAGCAGCCCGCGCCAACACCAGTTTGGGAACAGCGGCCGCGGGCACCTTCTCGGCGTCGCGATGCAGCCAGCGCCGGGCGGCCTTGAGAACCGCAGCGTCTGCACGATGGGCCTGCATGACCATGAGTTCGGCCTTGAACGTGCGCCGCATGTCCTTGGCATAGGCGGCCATGATCTCGTACCGATTGGTGATGAGTGCCTGCAGTGTTCCTTCATCGGCCAGAGCCCGTACCTCGCCCAAAGCGAGCCGGGGCGGCGTCTTCTTGGCCCGTGCCAGGCCGACACTTTGCAGCAAGCGGATGTACATCCAGCCAATGTCAAATTCGTAGGGTTTGACGGAGAGCTTGGCGGAGGTCGGATAGGTATGGTGGTTATTGTGCAGTTCCTCACCGGCAATCAACACGCCCCAGGGCGAGATATTGGTGCTGGCATCAGCCACTTCAAAATTGCGATAACCCCAATAGTGGGCGGCGCCGTTGATGATGCCCGCGGCCATGACCGGGGTCCAGGCCATTTGCACGGCCCACACAGCAAGGCCCGCAGCGCCGAACAGCGCCAAATCGATGACCAGCAGCAAGCCAATGCCTAACCAAGAAAACCGACTGTAAAAATGGCGCTCCAGCCAGTCATCCGGGGTGCCGTGGCCGAAGCGCGCCAGGGTTTCCTGGTTGAGCGCTTCGGCGCGATACAACTCATAGCCCTGCAGCAAGACGGTCTTGATGCCATGCACGTGCGGACTGTGCGGGTCTTGGGGCCCCTCACACTTGGCGTGGTGCTTGCGGTGAATGGCCGTCCATTCTTTGGTCACCTGGCCCGTTGTCAGCCAGAGCCAGAAGCGGAAAAAATGGGAGGCAACCGGGTGCAAGTCCAACGCGCGGTGCGCCTGGTGACGGTGCAAGAACACGGTCACGCTGATCATGGTGACATGGGTTAGGGCCAAGGTGAACAACACCATCTGCCACCAATTCAATTGCAAGATGCCTTGCGACAGCCACTCCAGCACCGCGTGCAGTGCGGGCCAATCAGGTAACAACATAGGGGTAACTCTTCCAACGACCGTCAGTAATTCTTGAAACCAGCTCAGGGTTGAGCGTGTAACTTCGCATTTTAGAGCGTCCTGTCCAGAAACCGGGCCGCACACCGCAAAGCCTACCAGACCAGCGGGTTCAAACTGGCAAGGAACGCGAACTCAGACTTTTTGCCAAATTGCGGCAAAAAATCCGTCGGTCTGATGACGATGCGGCCACAAACGCAGGTAATGCTGCCCATCAGCACCCCCACTGCACAGTGCGTCAGCATCCTGAACGTTCAAACCGGCGAGAACTTCGCCGGCATCGAGCGCCGCGAAATCCTTGTTCGCATCCGAAAATCCCTGGGCAATGGCCTCGTTTTCCTGCACCAACATGCTGCAGGTGGCGTACACCAGCCGCCCACCGGGTTTGAGCAGGCGCGCCGCGCCCTGCAATACAGCAGTTTGCGTGGCCGACATCTGCGTTAGCAGTTCCGGCGATTGCCGCCACTTCAGGTCAGGATTACGACGCAGCGTCCCCAAACCAGAACAGGGAGCATCCACCAGCACCCGGTCGATCTTGCCCGACAGACGCTTGATGCGCTCATCGCGCTCATGGGCAATGGCGGCAGGGTGCACGTTGGACAGGCCGCTGCGCGCCAGTCGCGGCTTGAGTGCATCGAGGCGGTGGGCCGAGGTATCAAAAGCGTAGAGGCGGCCGGTGCTGCGCATGCTCGCGCCGATGGCCAGGGTTTTGCCACCGGCACCGGCGCAGAAATCCACCACCATTTCACCACGCTTGGCATCCAGTATGAGCGCCAGCAGCTGCGAGCCTTCGTCCTGCACTTCAAAATCACCGCGGGTGAAGGCTTCGAGCTTGTTCAGATTGGGCTTGCCCGCAATGCGCAGACCCCAAGGGGAATACGGCGTGGGTACGGCCTTGAAACCGCCCTGGGCCAGTTCCTTTTGCACATCTGCGCGCTTGGCCTTGAGCGCATTGACGCGCAAATCCAGGCCAGCGCCCTGGTTAAGGCTCTCGGCCAATTGCCAGAATTCTTCGCCCAACTGCTCTTTGAGCGGCTGCACCAGCCACTCGGGCAGGTTGTGGCGATGGCGCTCCATCAAGTCGGCGACATGGATTATTTCGCATTGGTCGAGCCAATTTTTCTCCTGATCGGAGAGCGCGCTGCGCAGAAAATCACCAGGGCCATAGAACCCCAAAATGGCGAGTCGCCGCTCTTTGGGGCCACTGCCAGAGGGCGCGAAATGGTCAAACAGTAGCTTCTTGCGAAGCACCGTGTACACAGTGCCCGAGAGGGTGGCCCGTTCGCGCGGACCCAGGCCGCGGTTGTCACGGAAAAAGCGCGACACAATGGCGTCGGTGGGATGGTCGAATTTGAGAGTGAGGCGGACGAGTTCAGAACAGACGTCAAGCAGGGCTTTAGGGTGCATAGTGTGGGCATTGTCCCATGGCACGGGGCAATTACTCCTTGAATCGGAGCCTATAGGATCCCTTGGCACCAGGGCTTTTGCTGTGATAGGCGCACAGACCATCTGGCCACGCAACGACCCACGCATGGCCAACGCTTTACCAAATCTTGACTTGACAGAAACCGAGGGAACGCCATCCGACAGGCAAAATAGTGCCCGATCGTGCCTGACGCACCAAGAAGAATGATGAACTTACAAACAATCGACTCACCAAGGCTGCGCAGCGCCATGCCTCGCGCCCTGCCCTTGACTCTGGCGTTCGCCTTCTCCTTGTCTTTGATAGGCTGCGCGTCCTGGTCGCCCATCGCCCAGGACCTGCCCGTCATCGCCACACCGGCCACCTGGTCTGCAGCAGCGCCTCCCAACGACGCCGGGCCAGCAAGTTCATTGGCCCAGTGGTGGCAACGTTTCAACGATCCCCTGTTGGATCAACTCATAACCCAGGCTTTGCAGGCCAACACCAGCGTGCTTTCCGCCAAAGCAGCGCTGCAGCAATCGCGCGCACTTAGTGATGTGAAAGCGGCGGGCCTGTTGCCGAGCCTGTCGGTATCGGGTTCGGCCCAGCGCAGCAAATCCGGTGACGGTGACGCGCGCAACACGTTCAGAGCCGCAATGGATGCGAGTTGGGAGCCCGACATCTTTGGCGGCAAACACAGCAGTTTGGACGCATCGCAGGCCGATGCACTCGCCTCTGAAGCCTCTCTGGCTGACGTGCAGGTATCGGTGGCGGCCGAAGTGGCGCTGGTTTACATTGGCTTGCGCGGTCAACAAAACCAGTTGCAGATCGCGCGCAACAACTTGGCCAGCCAGAACGAAACCCTGCAAATTACCGAGTGGCGCGCCCAGGCCGGACTCATCACCTCTCTTGAAGTCGAGCAGGCCCGCACCGCCACGGAACAAACTGGCGCGACGCTACCGGCGTTGCAAGCGGGCATCGCCAAGTCTGGGCACAGCCTGGCCATCCTGACGGGCCAGAGTCCGGACGCTTTGCAGACCGTGCTGGCAACGCCAACTCCCACTCCACAGGCCAGCAGCGACCTGGCCTTGAGCATTCCGGCGCAAACCTTGCGTCAACGCCCCGATGTGCGCGCGGCAGAGCACCGCGTCAACGCGGCACTGGCCAGGGTTTCCGCGGCCGATGCGGCGCGCTACCCGAATTTTTCGATCGGTGGCTCTCTCGGGCTCAACGCCCTGACTTTGGGCGCGCTGGGCAATGCCGCTTCGCTGACCACGGCCCTGCTGGCCGGTGTCTCCGTGCCCTTGTTTGACGGTGGCGCGGCTCGGGCCCAGGTGCGGGCACAATCAGCCGCGCTGGAACAAGCCCGCGTGAGCTATCAGTCGGTCGTTCTGACCGCCCTCAAAGAAGTGGAAGACGCGCTGGTGGCCCTGCAAGGGAATCTGGCGCGGCTGGTTCGCCTGCAGGGCGCCGCCACCGCGGCTGGCAACGCGGCCCTGCTGGCCCGGCATCGCTACAGCAGTGGCCTGATTGATTTTCAGACCGTGCTGCAAACCCAGCGCACGCTGCTCACGGCACAAGACAACGTGGCAAGCGCCAGTGCCGACATCAGTGCCGACCATGTGCGCCTGTACAAGGCTCTGGGCGGTGGTTGGAATTAACCCCAACCTGACACTGCCCCGACACGCTTTATTTAATTCAACCGCAGATTCCCGAGACGATCATGACCCAAACCACCCCCAACAATGAAATCGACCCCGGCACTGACATGCTGTCCCTGCTGGACGACGCGC
This sequence comes from uncultured beta proteobacterium, assembly GCA_963784775.1. Classification (GTDB taxonomy): domain Bacteria; phylum Pseudomonadota; class Gammaproteobacteria; order Burkholderiales; family Burkholderiaceae_C; genus Rhodoferax. The sequence goes on from CAWAST010000010.1 coordinate 447,531, forward strand.
CCGGGGGCCCTTGGTGGCGTCGTCCTGTGGTCTGGAGCCTCGCGCTGGTGGTCGTCCTGCTGGGCGCAGGCGCCTACTACTGGCAACTCCGGGCCAAAGCCAGGGCAGTCCCCGTCTTTGTGACGGTGCCTGTCAATCGCGGCAACCTCACGTTGTCGGTCTCGGCCAACGGCACACTGCAACCCACGCGCTCGGTCAGCATTGGCAGCGAACTCTCGGGCACGGTGCGCCAGGTGCTGGTCGATGTGAATGACCGGGTCAAGAAAGACCAGGTGCTGGTGGTGCTGGACACCGCCAAACTCACCGATCAAGTGGCCCGCTCGCAAGCGTCGCTGGCTGCTGCCAGGGCACGGGTGACTCAAGTGGCGGCCACTGTCAAGGAAGCGCGCGGCAATTTGGCGCGTCTGGAAGAAGTCTATGGACGCTCGGGTGGCAAGGTGCCGTCCGAAGCCGAACTCGACAGCGGCCGAGCGGCCGTGGCGCGCGCCCTGGCCGATGAGTTGAGTGCCAACGCCAACGTGGCCGAAGTCCAGGCCACCGCCTCCACCGACGCCACCAACCTGTCCAAGGCGTCCATCCGCTCGCCCATTGATGGCGTGGTTTTGACCCGCACGGTGGACCCCGGCAATGCTGTGGCCGCTTCGTTGCAGGCGGTGACCCTCTTTACGGTGGCCGAGGATCTGAAAGATCTGCGCCTGCAAGTCAACGTGGATGAAGCCGATGTCGGCTCGGTCAAGGTCGGACAAAAAGCCAGTTTTACCGTCAGTGCCTACCCCTCGCGCCAGTACCCAGCCACCATCACGCGCGTGGCGTTTGGCTCGACCATCACGGAAAACGTGGTGACTTACATCACCTACCTCGATGTGAACAACACCGATTTGAGCCTGCGCCCGGGCATGACGGCGGCAGCTACCATCACCGCGACCGAGCGCAAAGACGTGCTGCTGGTGCCCAATCAGGCCTTTCGCTTCACGCCCCCTGCGGCCGAGGGCAGCGCGGGCAAATCCAAGGACAGCATCGTCTCCAGCCTGATGCCCCGCATGCCACGCGGTGGCGGCCGCAAAACCGCCACAGGTACCGGCCCCGCCAAGCAGGTCTGGGTGCTGCGTGGCGGCGCCGCTATGGCCGTCAGCGTGACCACCGGCATCAACGATGGTCGCATGACCGAAATCACCGGCGGTGATCTGCAATCTGACATGCTGGTCATCACGGATCAGCGCAGTGCCGGGTCCGCCCCATGAGCCCATCGCCTTTAATTGAACTCAAACGGGTCACCAAGACCTACGGCAAGGGCGCTACAGCCCTGCAGGCGCTGAGTGGCGTGGACCTGACCATCGAGCAGGGCGACTTTGTGGCGATCATGGGCCCCAGTGGGTCAGGCAAATCCACCGCCATGAACATGCTGGGCTGCCTGGACACGCCCACCTCGGGCGAATACCTGTTTCGCGGCGTGCATGTCGAGCACCTCAGCCGCGACCAACGAGCCCGGCTGCGGCGCCGGTTCCTGGGGTTTGTGTTTCAGGGGTTTAACCTGCTGGCACGCACCTCGGCCCAGGAAAACGTGGAACTGCCTTTGCTGTACCGGGGTGAGCCCGCACGCGCACGCCACATGGCAGCTACCAAGGCGCTGGCCTCGGTCGGCTTGACCGGTTGGGAGCACCATACGCCGGCCGAACTCTCGGGCGGCCAGCAGCAACGGGTCGCGATCGCGCGCGCTATTGTGACCGAGCCCGCCGTGCTACTCGCCGACGAGCCAACGGGCAACCTCGACACCCACCGCAGCAAGGAGATCATGGAACTCTTGTGGGCGCTCAATGTGGACCACGGCATCACGGTGCTTATGGTCACCCATGAAGCGGAGATGGCCGCCTACGCCAAACGCATCGTGCATTTTGTCGATGGCGTGGTGGACAACGACACATCCAACCCGCGTCCAGCGGGACTGCATCTGCCCCCATCGCCGGCCGCATCCAGTGACCAATCAACTTGGGTATCCGCGTAATGCTACTCAACACCCTGCTGCTCGCACTGCGCTCCATCCGGCGCAACCTGCTGCGCTCCTTCCTGACCATTCTGGGCATCGTGATTGGCGTGAGCGCAGTCATCACCATGGTCACCCTGGGCAATGGCGCCACGCTCGCGGTGCAAAACCAGATTTCCGGTCTGGGCACCAATTTGCTGCAAATCCGCCCAGGTCAGCGCATGGGTCCGGGCGGCGGCGGCGGCTCCCCTTCATTCCGGGAAGACGACGCGCAGGCGATCGCTACCCAGATTGGTGGCATTACCGCGGTGGCAGCGGAAGCCCGCAGCGGAGGGACCGTGGTGGCCAACGGGCGCAACTGGACCACCAGCTACATCGGCAGCACCAACGCCTGGCTGGAAATCGGCAACTGGACACTGAGCGAAGGTCGTGAGTTTTCCGAAGGCGAGTTACGCGCTGGCGGGGCAGTCTGCCTGATCGGTGAAACCATTCGCCGCGAACTGTACGGAGGCCAGAGCCCCTTGGGTGCCCAGTTGCGGGTGCGCAAAATGTCCTGTGAGGTCATCGGCGTGCTCGCCTCCAAAGGCCAGGGCAGCTTCGGCAACGACCAAGACGATGTCATTCTGCTGCCCATCAAGACGCTGCAACGTCGGGTCACCGGCAACACGCGGGTCAACACCTTGCTCGTGTCCATGATGGACGGCAGTGATGCCGAACGCGTCAAGGACAGCCTGACCAAGCTGATGCGTGAACGCCGCAAGCTGGCCGAGGGCGAAGACGACAACTTTAACGTGCTCGACACCAAACAGCTCGCTGACGCACTCTCGGGCACCACCAAGGTCATGACCATGCTGCTCGGCGCGGTGGCAGCGGTCAGCCTGCTGGTGGGCGGCATCGGCATCATGAACATCATGCTGGTGAGCGTGACCGAGCGCACCCGTGAGATTGGCTTGCGCCTGGCCATTGGTGCCCTGGAACGAGAAGTTCTGTTGCAGTTTCTGATTGAAGCAGTGGTGCTGGCGGCGCTGGGCGGCGTCATCGGCATCATCCTGGCCACGGCGGCCTCGCTGTCCCTGGCCAGCGTGATGGACATTCCCTACCTGTTCAATCCCACCGTGAACGTGCTGTCGTTTGTGTTCTCAGCCGCCATCGGCGTGGTCTTTGGCTATTTTCCGGCTCGCCGGGCTGCGCAGCTCGATCCGATTGAAGCGTTGCGGCATGAGTAGGGTTTTCAGGTTTTTTGACCGTTAGCCCTCGTCGGGGTTGCGCATGTAGCTATTTAATTTACAGCGATTCATTTCCCCACTCGCTCCCCCAGCCCTTCTCGCCCTGCAGGCTGCAGCGCTCAGCCCCGCCGGGCGGGAAAGGGAAGCCTCGTTTGGCTGCGTGCTCAAACTTGCGAAGTGCATCTCCAATGCTTGGAACGCTGGGACTCATTGCACTGAGGTCATTGCCCCGAATTGTTCGAAGTGAAGCACGGCCACAAAGAACGGCAACGCCGCGGGCTATGAGAGCGGGAAAGAGGGAGAGAGGGAAACTGAGGGGTCCTCTTTCCCACAGCATCAGATGGGTTTACGTTGCTTTTGTCCAGGGTCCTGGCCACGCTCCAGCAGTGCAGCCACGTAATCGCCAATGGCCAGCGCGCTGGTCAGGCCCGGGGACTCGATACCAAACAGATTGACCAGGCCAAGAACGCCGTGATCCTGCGGACCCTGGATTAGAAAATCAGCCGTGGCTTCATTGGGTCCGCCGATTTTGGGGCGGATGCCCGCATAGCCCGGCAGCAAAGCACCGTCTGGCATGGCAGGCCAGTACTTGCGCACCTCGGCATAAAACGCCTCGCCCCGGCCCGCGTCCACCGCCAGATCATCGGGCGAGCTGACCCATTGCACATCAGGCCCGAACTTGGCTTGGCCACCCAGATCGAGCGTCAGGTGCACACCCAAACCGGCAGCTTCAGGCACCGGGTAGATCAAACGGCTGAATGGCGCGCACCCCGCCAGTGTGAAATAGCTGCCCTTGGCAAACCAGGCCCGCGGTACACGACGCGGGTCCAGTCCAGCAATGCGGCTGGCCACTGCGGGTGCCTGCAGCCCGGCCGCGTTCACCAGGCAAGCGGTTTGCAGCCGGGTACCGTCATTTACAACTATTTGAATAGCACTATTGGCACATTCAGCAAGGGCAAGAGGTGTATTTAGTACCAATAAACCGCCAGCATTTTCAAGATCGCCTTGCAGCGAAAGCATCAATGCATGGCTGTCCACGATGCCGGTGCTGGGTGAATATAAGGCAGCGCAACAGGCCAGCGCCGGCTCCAGGGTTTGTGCCTGGCTCTGGCTTAGCAACTCAAGATCGTTGATGCCGTTGCGCCGGGCCCGCTCCATAATGGGTTCCAACTGTGCCACCTGCTCTGGTGTGGTCGCCACGATGAGCTTGCCGCAACGCCGGTGGCCAATGCCGCGCTGAGCACAATAGCGGTACAGCTGCTCACGGCCCTGCACGCACAGGCGGGCCTTGAGCGATCCCGTCTGGTAATACATTCCGGCGTGGATCACCTCGCTGTTGCGCGAGCTGGTGCCCGTGCCAATGGCTGCTGCGGCCTCAAGCACCAGAACCTCGTGCCCGGCCAATGCCAATGCACGGGCGACCGCCAACCCCACCACCCCGGCACCAATCACCACGCACTCAACTTTATCCATGGACAAACTGCCTTTGACCGTTGTCTAACCCGAGCTGTATGCCCTGGCGCTGACAGCAACGAAATTCACTGGTTTCATTGTGACGCATGCGCAAGCACTGTTCCCCAACCGCGCTGGCGCAGGTGCTCGAAGGCCGCTACCATGGCAAGCAATGCCCAGACATTGGGTCCAAAGGCGCCAGACATGGAACATTTCACACCTGAGAACATCCGCATGGACCCGGACATTGGCGATGGCGTCGGCTTTACGGCCGATGTGAGCGGCGTGGCGCACCGATTCTTCATCAGCCGCCAGACTCTTGGCGAACTGGAGCACTCGCTGCTGACCGACAACCACGACATGTTTGCATCGTTCAGTCGTCAAGCTGGAAAAATCGATCACGCCATCGCCAAATCGCTCAAGCTCGGCACCAGCAGCAGCATTGCCTTCCTGACGCTTCCCCTGTTCGACAGGCCCGACTCACCTCGAGGAAATTAGATAAAAATTGGCTTCTAGCCCTTGTAAATATTGAATAGTTAGCTATTTATAAAATAGCATTTTTGGACTTGAACACACGGCGGTTCAATTTATTCCTGCGTCAAGATGCCAGCATGATCAAGTTCGAGAGGCAGTGCCCGGCGGTCCCGCAAGAGCGGTCCGTCAACGGGAAGGCGTTGCAATCCGATCAACGCGGGCACAGTTGACACCCCCTTCACCGACGCCTACAGGGCGGCTGCATGAGCCAAACTACAACACAATTAAAAAAGCCCGCTATTATTTAGATAGCGGGCCTTCCTTTGTTCACTTGGGGTGGCTGATGGGGCTCGAACCCACGACAACAGGAATCACAATCCTGGACTCTACCAACTGAGCTACAGCCACCGTAGCCGCAAATTATAACCGCTGATACCTAGTTGGAAGCAATTGACACCGGCTCTGCAGAAGTCTGCGGGCGTGCTTTCATGATCTGCGCCTTGAAACGTTCCTTGAGCAGATCGTAATAAGCTTGGCTCTCGGCAGCGGTCCACCATTTAGCATACTGAAGCCGATCCTGAGCAGCAGCGGCTTGCGCTGGCACTGGTCGTGGCACGATTTTGTTGATCCGAACCACGGCGTAGCCCTGCGCACCCAGGTCCACGCCCACGAAAGCGGGCAAGGTCGCTGCATCAGCCCGCAAGGTGGCACCCAAAATCTTTGGCGCAATTTTCCCAGGCTGGTCACGGGAGACAACGATAGCGGCAGGCAAGACCGCCGTGGCAGGCGCACCCTGCCAGGCCGCCAACTTTTCCTGACCCTCTTTACGGGCCATCTCGGCAGCCCGCTCTGCGACAATGCGCTCCCGAACTGCGGTCCGCACCTCGGAAAATGCCATGGTTTGCGCCGGTGTGTATTGCTTGATGCGCGCGGCCGTCAACTGGCTCGGAGCGGTTTCAATTGCTTCGGTATTGTGCTTTTTCTCAAGGGCGTCCGGTCCGAAAAGCGCGGCAAGCAGCTTTGGACTGGCCAGCACACCGGTGACGCCAGGGCCAGGTTTACGCGCGACGTTGGTAGCCGTATGGATCTCGAGCTTGAGCTTGTCGGCCACCGGCTTGAGACTATCTGACTGCTCGTAGACGCCGTTGGTAAACACTTCGGCGACTTCGGCGAACTTGCGCTGCGCTTGCTGGGTCTTGAGATCGGCCTCAATGCTGGGGCGCAGCTCGGCAAACGTGCGTATTGTTGGCGCCTTGATGTCAGTGAGATGGATGATGTGGTAGCCAAAATCAGACTCCACGATGTCGCTGATATCGCCCTTCTTCATGGCAAAGGCAGCGTCCTCAAAGGGTTTCACCATGGCTCCGCGGGCAAAGTAATCAAGATCGCCCCCCTTGGGTGCCGAACCAGGGTCCTGCGAATTCTTCTTGGCGATTTCGGCAAAGTTGCCCGGCGACTTGCGCACTTCCTGCAACAGCTCGGTGGCGCGGGCCCTGGCTTTCTCACGGTCTGCCGCCGGTGCAGCTTTGGGGGCATTGATCAGAATGTGGCTGGCGCGGCGCTCTTCGGTGCCGCTCAGGCGTGCAACGTTCTGCTCGTAGTAGGTCTTGAGATCTGACTCCGCAACGGTGATGCTTTTCTTGACCGAGTCCAGGTCCAGCACCAGATACTCCACCGTTGCTTGCTCAGGTGCCTGAAAAAGCCAGGGTTTGCTCTTGTAGAAGGCTTCCAGATCGCTCTCTGTTGGGTTGACCTTGGCCGCAAAGTCAACGGGCTGAAAACTGGCAATCTGCACATCACGCTTTTCAAAATAAGCGTTGAGCGCCACATCTGCCACCGCAGCGGCGGCAAAGCCGGTCTCGCTAACGGCCGCCTCAACCTGCCTGACCGACAGATCGCGGCGAACGCGCGCTTCAAAACCTTCCGGTGTCAGGCCCTGGCTGGCTGCCAGCTGCCGATATCGCACCATGTCGAGCTTGCCGTTGGGCTGGCGCAACGAGGCGATGGTGGGGTCTTCCTGAAGGCTGCGCGCCAATCTGGCATCACTGGTGGTCAAGGCAAGCGCATCGGCGGCCTGGCTCAGTACGCGTTCACGGACCAACCGCTCCAGCGTGGCGTAACGGGCCTCGGGCAAATCGAGCAGCTTGGCATCGATATTGGGTGCCTGCGCCCGCACGCGGTCTGAGTCTGATTTGTGCGCGGCATCCCACTCGCCCTGGGTGATGTCATGGCTGCCCACGCGCGCCACGGCTTCGCCTTTTTCACCCATCCGTGTGTAACGGTCAATGCCAAACAGCACAAACGAGGGGATGATCAGCAAAAACATCACGAACATCATGATCTTCGTGTGCTTGCGAACAAAATCAAACATGCGCTAACTCTCCAGTAAAAAAGCAAAAAAGGCGAACAGTTTGTTCGCCTTTGCCTGGGTGGTGGGTGCTGACGGGTTCGAACCGCCGACCTACGCCTTGTAAGGGCGCCGCTCTACCAACTGAGCTAAGCACCCCACCGTGATCGGCTATCAGTTCAAGGCGTCTTTCAATGCCTTGCCCGGACGGAATTTTGGAACCTTGGCAGCCTTGATTTTAATCGCTGTGCCGGTACGGGGGTTGCGCCCAACGCGAGCTGCGCGCTTGCCAACCGCAAACGTGCCAAATCCAACCAGGGAAACCGAGCCTCCTTTTTTAAGGGTGGTCTTGACGGCGCCAATCGTGGACTCCAACGCGCGCGCAGCGGCTGCCTTGGAAATATCTGCGTTCAATGCAATGTGCTCAATCAGTTCGGTTTTATTCACAAAGGACCCCTTGTATGGAAACTGGGCCAACAAAATCAGCCCATCAAAAAAATAATGCAGCGACGCTGCTGTACCTGATTAAAGCCACACCAATTGACCCTGTCAACAGGCCATGCAGCTTTACAACGGTGCGGTGGCAAATTCTAGTCTGTTTTAAAGGACCGCCTTGACTGGGGTGCCCGGAGCTGCCCCAACTCGCAGATTACGACCGCTGCATTCCTCCATTTCAGACCGATCAAAGCGCACTGGCAATGGCCTGGCCAAGGTCAGACGTCTTTGCCGTACCGCCAAGGTCTGGCGTGCGTGGCGCGCCGCTGCGGGGATCGAGCACCTGCTCGATCGATGCCAGAACTGCATCGTGCGCGGCTTTGTAGCCCAGAAAGTCCAGCATCATCGCGCCGCACCAGATCTGGCCGATGGGATTGGCAATGTTTTTGCCGGCAATATCCGGTGCCGACCCATGAACCGGCTCAAACAGCGAGGGAAAACTGCGCTCGGGATTGAGGTTGGCGCTGGGCGCGATCCCGATCGTACCGGTGCAAGCGGGTCCGAGATCGCTGAGGATGTCGCCAAACAGATTGCTTGCGACCACCACATCAAAAAAATCGGGCCGCTGCACGAAATGGGCGCAAAGAATGTCGATATGGAATTTGTCCAGGGTGATGCCAGGGTAGTTGCTGGCCATCTCCACCACCCGCTCGTCCCAATAGGGCATGGTGATGGCAATGCCATTGGACTTGGTAGCGCTGGTCAGGTGCTTTTTGGGGCGGGACTGGGCCAGTTCAAAGGCAAACTTCAGAACGCGGTCCACCCCGACGCGTGACATCACGGTCTCCTGCATCACAATCTCTCGCGCCGTGCCAGAGTACATGCGCCCGCCAACACTGGAATACTCACCCTCCGTGTTCTCCCTGACGATAACCATGTCGATTTCACCCGGGGCGCGTGGACTCCCGTCCCGTCGCACCACGGGGGCTGTAATTCCGGGCATCAGTCGGGCCGGTCTGAGGTTCACATACTGGTCAAACTCACGTCGAAACAGAAGCAACGAGCCCCACAGCGAGATGTGATCTGCAATCTTTTCGGGCCAGCCCACCGCACCAAAATAGATGGCATCATGCCCGCCGATCTGGTCTTTCCAGTTATCGGGCAGCATCTTGCCGTGCTTCTCAAAGTATTCCCAACTGGAAAATTCAAAAGTGTCAAACTGCAGATCGATGCCAAATTTACTGGCGGCGGCTTGCATCACGCGAACGCCTTGCGGCATCACCTCTTTGCCAATGCCGTCACCGGCAATCACGGCAATTCTCTTTGCACTCATTGAAGACCTCTTTTGTCAGAAACGGAGTTGGAATTGTGAAGGCTTGACCCAACCGACCGGCTCGTCCTCGGCTGACGGATAACCAGCGCAACACCTGTGGCGGTCAGTGCGGTGCCCGCCACGGTCAGCGCTGTGACGGGCTCGCCAAACAGCAGCCACGCAAGGAGGGCTGTCATGGGCGGCACCAGATACATCAGGCTGGCCACCGAGGCGGCCGCACCTCGTTGAATCAGCAGGTAAAGCAGCGAACTGCCGCCCAGCGTCAACACCAGCACCGACCAGGCAACGGCACCGGCCAGTTCTGCATTCCAGTACAGAGAGTCGGCCTCGAGCAGCGCAAGCGGCGCGGTCACGAGCAGCGCCGCCGCAAGCTGCACAGTGTTGGCCGTGCGCACATCGCACGCCTGGACAAAGCGCTTTTGGTAAAGAGTGCCCACGGTAATGCTGAGCAAGGCACCAACTGCCAGCGACATGTTCACCCAGGTGGCCTCCCCACCCTGGCTCAACTTGTGGGACACCACCATCACCAGGCCAGCGAAGCCCAGCGCCAGCCCCGCCCATTGTCGGCCCGTGATTTTTCCACCCGAGGCTGACAGCCACAGGGCGGTCAGAACCGGTTGCAGGCAGACGATCAAGGCCGAGAGGCCCGAGCCCATGCCGTTCTTGACTGCGGCCCACACGCCACCAAGATAGCCAGCGTGCATGAACACCCCAGTGACCGCCAAGTGGAGCCATTGCGAGCGGGACTGGGGCCAGGCAACGCGGGTCAAACCGATCCACACCAGGAAGCACAAAATCGACAGGGCGTAGCGCAACGCCAGAAATGTCATGGGGGGCGCATGCGGCATGCCGTAGCGCGCCACGATAAAGCCAGTGCTCCAGATCAGGACAAAGAAGGCGGGCATTGCCCGAACCAGGGACAGCCCCCGGACAGCACTCACTTGGACTGCGCGCGGATGTCTGGCAGCGCCTTTTGCAGGTAATACACCATAGACCAGACCGTCATGACGGCAGACGCCCAGATGAGCCACAGGCCCCACACCCGGGTGTTGACAATACCAAACAGCACGCCGTCAAACAACAGGAACGCAATGGCCACCATCTGTGCTACTGTTTTGAGTTTGCCAATCATGTGCACGGCCACGCTGCGTGAGGCGCCGATCTGGGCCATCCACTCACGCAACGCCGAGATCGCGATTTCCCGCCCAATGATGATGAGCGCCACGAACACATCGGCACGCCCGAGATTGACCAGAACCAGCACACTGGCGCACACCAGAATTTTGTCGGCCACCGGGTCCAGAAAGGCGCCAAAGGCCGAGACCTGATTGAGCTTGCGGGCCAGAAATCCGTCGAGCCAGTCGGTCGCCGCGAAAGCCACAAACATGATGGTGGCCACTGCGTTTCGAGTGGCCGGATCGACGGGCAGATAAAACACGCCCACGATCAGCGGGATCGCGGCAATGCGCGCCCAGGTCACGATGGTGGGGGTGTTAAAGAACATGGTGTCATATTGTGGCATGAGCCGCACGCGCCGTGATCAGTGCAGGGCACGGTAGATCTCTTGGGCCAACTCACGCGAAATTCCCTGCACCGAAGCGATATCGGCAACGCTGGCCAGCGACACCCCCCTGACCCCGCCAAAGCGCTGCAGCAACCGGGCCCGGCGCTTGGGCCCGACGCCTGCGATTTCTTCAAGCTTGCCGCCGCCCAACCGCACCCTGGCTCGTTGGGCGCGCATGCCTGTGATGGCAAATCGGTGCGCCTCGTCGCGAATTTGGGCCACCAGCATCAGGGCTGCCGAATCCTTGCCCAGATATACCTTGTCCCGGCCATCGGCGAACACCAGTTCTTCCAGCCCAACCCTGCGCCCCTCCCCTTTCTCGACCCCAACGATCACCGACAGGTCCAGCCCCAGTTGCCCAAATACCTCGCGCGCCACCGTCACCTGGCCCTTGCCACCATCGACCAGCACCAGATCGGGCAAGCGCCCCGGGCCGCTGTCATTCTTCCCCTGCGCAACAAGCTCGTCGTGCGTCTGGGCCAGCTTGGCATACCGACGGGTCAAGACCTGACGCATGGCCGCGTAATCGTCACCGGGCGTGATGTCATGGATGCCAAACCGGCGGTACTCGCTGGACTGCATCTTGTGATGATGAAACACCACGCACGACGCCTGGGTCGCCTCCCCGGCCGTGTGGGAGATGTCAAAGCACTCGACCCGAAAATCATCGAGATCGTCCACCGCCAGTTCCAGCGCATCTGCCACAGCGCGGGTGCGGGCCTGCTGGGAGCCCTCTTCGGCCAGCAGACGCGCCAACTGGACCTGGGCGTTGGTCTGCGCCATTTCCAGCCAGACCCGACGCTGCTCGCGTGGCTGGTGCACGGCACTCACCTTCAGGCCCGACTGAGTTGACAGGGCGTTGATCAGCGGTTTGTCCACCGGCTCGCTGACGATTAGCGTCGGGGGAATGGGCACATTGAGGTAGTGCTGCGCCACAAAGGCTGCCAGCACGTGTGCCTCAACTGACCGCGCCGCAAGTCCTTCGCGAAGCTCGCAAATTGCTGTAGCCTCCTGAACATGCACCGGGAAGTAAGGCCGATCCCCCAGATGTCGCCCGCCCCGCACCATGGCCAGGTTGACGCAAGCACGCCCGCCCTGCACCTTGACCGCCAGAATATCGACATCGCGGTCTGCCACGTTGTCCACCGACTGCTGGTGCAGCACACCCGACAGGGCCGCCACCTGGTTGCGCAGTTCGGCTGCCTGCTCGAACTCCAGGCGTTCGGCGTGCGCCATCATGCGCGCCTCAAGTTCAGCCATTACCTGCCCGGCATCGCCACGCAGAAAGCGCTCCGCGTTGGCCACATCCTGGGCATAGTTGGCGGCGGAAATATGCCCCACACAGGGCGCGGAGCAGCGCTTGATCTGGTACAGCAAACAGGGCCGGGTACGGTTGTTGAAGACCGGGTCTTCACAAGTTCGCAGCCGAAACACCTTTTGCATCAGCAAGATGGCTTCCTTGACCGCCCATGCGCTGGGGTAGGGGCCAAAGTAGCTGTTTTTCTTCTCGACCGCGCCCCGGTAGTACGAGACGCGCGGAAAACCCACCGCCCCGGTTGCCGCGTTGCCCACCCGACCCATCTTCAGGTAGGGATAGCTCTTGTCGTCGCGGAACAGGATGTTGTACTTGGGCCCGAGGGTCTTGATCAGGTTGTTTTCCAGCAGCAGGGCTTCGGCCTCGGAGCGCACCACGGTGGTCTCCATGCGGGCGATCTTGCTCACCATGTGGCCAATGCGCGTACCGCCATGGTTCTTCTGGAAATAGCTCGAAACGCGCTTCTTGAGGTTGATGGCCTTGCCCACGTAGAGCACCGCGTCCTGGGCGTCGAAATAGCGGTACACGCCTGGCAGCGCGGGCAGACTCGCGACGTCGCTGAGCAGTTGAGGCGAATGCGCAGGCGCACCAGGCTGCGGTGAATCGGGCTCGGTGGAATCAATGGATGCGGACATAAGTCGCTATTGTGGACAATCCGGGGCGTGAAGACTGAAAAACAGTGGGACATTTTTTGCCGGGTCATCGACAACTACGGCGATATCGGCGTGTGCTGGCGCCTGGCCGCGGGTCTGGCCCAACGTGGCCAGCAGGTGCATTTGTGGGTCGATGACCCCGGCGCCCTGGCGTGGATGGCCCCTCAAGGGGCACCCGGTGTGCAGGTGCAGCGCTGGACCAAGCCCATGCACACCGAAGGCTTGAAGACCGGCGATATTCTGGTGGAGGCCTTCGGTTGCGACATTGCTCCCGAATATATAGCTGTTTATGCAGAACAGACGAGGGCTAGAGGCCGAAAACCCATATGGATCAACCTTGAGTACCTGAGCGCAGAGAGCTACGCCCGGCGCAACCACGGCCTGCCCTCGCCGGTGATGTCAGGCCCCGGTGCCGGCATCACCAAGCATTTTTTCTATCCGGGCTTTGTCCCGGCCACCGGAGGGCTCTTGCGCGAGCCTGACCTGATGGAGCGCCAGGCCCGTTTTGACCGCACCGCCTGGCTGGCAAACCAGGGCATTGCTTTTCGCGGCGAGCGCATGGTGTCGCTCTTCTGCTACGAACCAGCCGCCCTGAGTGGCTTTCTGGCACAACTCGCCGCGGGTGCGCTGCCGACCCGGTTGCTTGTGACCGCTGGCAGAGCCAGCGCGGCCGTGCTTGCCTGTATTCAGAACAAAAATCAGTCTGAGCCCTTATGGAACAAGCACAATATGCTATCGTTTTCATACCTTCCAAGGCTCACGCAACGCGAATTTGACCATTTGTTATGGAACTGCGACCTCAATCTGGTGCGCGGGGAAGACTCTTTGGTCCGCGCTTTGTGGGCTGGCAAGCCCCTGGTCTGGCAGTTGTACCCGCAGCATGACCGGGCCCATCACGCCAAACTCGAAGCCTTTCTCGATGTGGTCAATGCTCCAGAGTCGCTGCGGGTGTTTTCCCGGATCTGGAACGATGCGCAGACCGGCCCTTTGCCCACACTCTGCCTGCCGGACTGGGAGCAAGCCGCCATTGACGCGCGATCGGGACTGCTGGCTCACGACGATCTTGTGACCCAAGTCATGCGTTTTGCTCAGAAACCCAGTAAAATTAGCGGTTTTTCGGACATCAGCCAGAGTTCCTGAGCCTGTTCCAGCCTGCCGCGCTGATGTGCGGTCCAACTTCACACATTCCTTATGAAAATCGCTCAAGAAATTCGCGCCGGCAACGTCATCATGCATGGCAAAGACCCGATGGTCGTGCTCAAGACCGAATACAGCCGTGGCGGACGCAATTCGGCCACCGTGCGCATGAAACTCAAAAGCCTGATCGCGAACTTCGGCACCGAAGTGGTCTTCAAGGCGGACGACAAGTTGGACCAGGTCATTCTGGACAAGAAGGAGTGCACCTACTCCTACTTTGCCGACCCCATGTACGTTTGCATGGACACCGAATACAACCAGTACGAAGTCGAAGCCGAGAACATGGGCGACTCGCTCAACTACCTGGAAGACGGCATGACCGTCGAAGTGGTGTTCTACGACGGCAAGGCAATCTCCGTCGAGTTGCCCACCAGCGTGGTCCGCGAGGTCACCTGGACCGAGCCCGCGGTCAAAGGTGACACCTCTGGCAAGGTTCTCAAACCCGCCAAAATCGCCACCGGTTTTGAAATCGGCGTGCCAATTTTTGTGGCGCAGGGCGACAAAGTTGAAATCGACACACGCACCGGCGAGTACAGAAAACGCGTCTAAGCATTCTCTGCTCGAAAAAAGCTTCTACGGAAGCTTTTTTTCCGCGCTACGCTCCGGTTTTACTGCGGTGTTGGCCCGCAAAACTCCGCACACCCACTGCTGACTGGGGTTTTAAGGCATTTTGAGCAGTCTTGAAAAAGGCAAGGCGGTTAATTGCCCCCAATATGCATCTGGTATGCAGCTCCATTGGAAAAAGTGCAGTTGCCAGCCCCTTTAAGGGGGGTGTTCATCTGGTACTCACAGGACATGTACATGCCCTTGGGACTAAAGGCACTGGCTACCCCGCGCCGTTCCTCGTTGGAAACTCGGGTTGCCTCGCCGGTCAGCACTTCACCAAGGTACGAGACGTTGAAGACACCCTTGCCCGTCATCAAGTTCGTCACCGAACCAGTGATCATGCCGGTACCGGCCGCCACGTCATTGGCCGGGTAAAGACGCACGGGAAGGTTGGCGGAAGACATCATTCCCGATTGGACTGTGCCACCTACGCTTAAAGGCGGTGCCGTTGATTCAATCAGAGGAAAGGGGTAGTGCTGGTAGACAATCCGACCATCAGGCATACGTTCCGGCACCACATAGCACCCAGTAAGAAAAGCTGACGTCAACAAGATCAGTCTGAGTCCAAAGTATTCACGCATCGCGATCCTCCAACTCGATACAGGCCAGAGCGCCCGAAAATCACTTTAGATTTCACGACCCGGGCCGGATTGATATTTGTCAACGAGTTACATGTTTAGCATGCTGACGGACACATGCAATCGGGATGGATGTCCCGTCTGAAAATCACTCAACGCCTCAATCCCCGCAACCTGTGCTTCTGCCGCCCGCACACTGGCGCTGCACTGACGTGCCATTGATATCTACCGCGAGAACGTGTCCTACCTAAATTCGCACTTTACCTGGCCGAGGGGGTTCAGGCCCTGTCCGAGGTGCAAGTCTGTGCCAACGGGCGCGCATTTTGGCGACACCAAGAACGCGGTCGATAACCGGCGCGCCCTCGCTCAAACTTGGGCCCAAATCTGTGCGAGGGTTGAAGCTGTCAGCCTGCGCCATTGCACCGGCACCTTATCGATGCTCACCCTGCTCCGGATTGATTTTTGTCACCTTGGCGCCACATGCAATGGCTAGGATAAACCTGTGTTCCAACAAGATGGAGATTAACCATGACTGAAATGACTACGACCCAAAAGGACAAGCTGATGGGAGATCTGAAAGTGGTCATTGCCGACGCCGAAGAGTTGCTGCGTGTGACGGCAGACCAGGCCGGCGAGGGCGCGGCTGATCTGCGCAGCCGCGTACAGGCCCGCATGGCCCAGGCCAAAACCGATTTGTTGCACCTGCAAGAAGCGGCCGTGGCCAGAGCCAAGGCAGCCGGGCACGCCACCGATGAGTTTGTCCACGAGAACCCATGGAAATCCATCGGGATTGCGGCGGGCATTGGCCTTGTGGTGGGATTGTTGGTGGGTCGCCGCTAGCGGCGGCTTCCCATGAGCGATCCTGCGCGGCAGGGCGGCCTGTTCGCCTCAAGCCGCCGTCTGCTGGCCACGGTGCTTGAAATTGGACAGGTACGCCTGGAAATCCTCAGCACTGAGGTCGAGCTTGAAAAGCAGCGCATTTTTGATGGCCTGCTGTGGGGTGGGGCGGCGTTGCTGGCCATCGGAGTCGCACTGGTCCTGGCATGTGGCTTTGTACTGATGATTTTTTGGGAATCCTACCGTTTGGCCGCAACCGGCCTCATGGCAATATTGTTTATGACCCTGGGAATCGTGCTGGCGCGAGTCGCGCAACAGCGACTGCGCAACCCCGAGAGCGCAATAAAGACCAGCCTGGCCGAGCTGCGCAGTGATCTCGCAGAGCTTCGAGCCGTCAATTCAAATGAACCGCCAGACACTTGAATCGCGCCTGCGCAGTTTGCAGGCGCGCAGCGCCCAATTGCGGGCCGACCTGAGCGGCCGAACTCATGGCTTGCGCAGGACACTGGGCATGGTCGATCAAGTGCAAGCTGGCGCGCGCTGGCTTGCACTGCATCCCCAATGGCCGCTGGGGATTGCTGCAGCCCTGACAGTACTGCGCCCGCAGTCCGCGCTCAAGTGGGTGGCCCGAGCGTGGTGGGCATGGAGCGCATTTCAAAGGACCAGAGCTTGGACCGCTGTTCCGCCCAAGCAGGGATAGCCGTCTGACGCCGTGCGCGAAGTTTTTCGCCCACAATGGTGCTCATGAACAAAAAACACCACATCACTGAACGCCGACTCGCTGACGCCTGGGCGGAGCTGCAGAATCATGCCGACCAGGGCAACCCGCTTGAGGCCGATTCCTATCGGCTGGCCTTCGCCGATCCAGAGTTTTTGTTGCGCCGTGATGCCCGCGGGCTTCGGATTCAACTCGAAATGCTCAAGCCCGACATCGGCCAGTCCGAGCAGGGGATTGAGAATACGATCGTGGTTTTCGGAAGCGCGCGCTTCCCCTCGCCCGAGGACGCACAGGCAGCGCTTGAGGAAGCCGAGCTCAGTGGCGACGCCGAACTTCTGGCTTTGGCAGAGCAGCGGATTCGAAATGCCCACTATTACGAACAGGCGCGCCTGTTCGCTCGCTTGGTGGCGGGCTACAGTGCCCATCGTCGGCGCGAAGAACGTCTGTTTATTGCAACCGGTGGCGGCCCTGGCATCATGGAAGCGGCCAATAGGGGCGCACATGAAATGGGTGCACTGAGCGTGGGTCTCAACATTGCCCTGCCCCACGAGCAGTTCCCAAACCCCTACATCACGCCCGAACTCAGTTTTAAATTTCACTATTTTGCGATGCGAAAGATGCACTTCATGATTCGCGCCAAGGCACTGGTTGCGTTCCCGGGAGGCTTTGGTACGCTTGACGAGCTGTTTGAAGTTATCACACTGGTTCAAACCGGCAAGGCAAAGCCGGTGCCTATCATCCTGTTCGGCACCGACTACTGGAAACGTCTTTTCAATACGGAGTTAATGATCGAGACGGGCGTCATATCGGCCAAGGACCTGGACCTGCTGACCTACGTGGACGATCCGCAATCAGCCTGGAACACCATCGCTAAATTCTACAATCTGGATATAGCAATACCAGCGCAATAAACCGCACGCGACAGAACCAAAAAAAAGCCCGCTAGCAATTAGGTAGCAGGCTTTTCAATGCCCATAGGGCGTATTTGGTGGGATGTGCGGGGGTCGAACCCACGACAAACGGATTAAAAGTCCGCTGCTCTACCAACTGAGCTAACATCCCATCGGGCCTTCACCTGACAATTTTCATTGCCCTGCGAAGCCTGCCATTATAGGGCAAAATTCCTCTGCTGATGGCTGAGCAGTCATTTGAGACTCGAAACCTGGTCCAATATCCAGCCAGCGGCGCACTGCCCGAAGGTTGCCGTCACACTGACAACCGAACCGTAGCCGTGGCAATTGAGGCTGCCGTCACCCGCACCCTCATCGGCACAAATCAAATCCGCAGGCTGCACGGTTTCACGACTAAAAACGCAGACCACGCCCATCGATTTTCCTTCCCGCGGCGCACCATGCTCTTTGCGCAGACGGTAGCGTAACTGGGCAAGCAGCGGATCGTGGGTAACAAGGGACAAATCGCCAATATCGGCCCGATGCGCGTGACGCTTGCCACCCGCCGCACCAACGCTGATGAAAATCCGGCCTTGATTTCTCGCCCAGGCCGCCATCGCGGTCTTTGCCCGGACCTGATCACAGGCGTCGATCACCGCATCCACGCCCTCAGGCAATATGCTGGGCCAATTGTCAACATCCACAAATTCATCAATGCAGGTGACCTCGCAGGTGGGGTTGATCGACAGAACCCTTTCGCGCATGGCCAAGACTTTGGACTGCCCCAGCGTGGCGTCAACGGCGTGAATCTGGCGATTGATATTGGACTCGGACAGGTGGTCCATATCAATCAGGGTTAAGTGCCCCACGCCACTGCGTGCCAGCGCCTCCACGGCCCACGATCCGACCCCGCCAATGCCCACAACAGCGATGTGTGCGTGCCGGATGCGCTGCGCGCCACTGGCGCCGAACAGACGGCTCAGGCCGCCAAACCGCCGGTCAAGATCGACCTCGCCAGTACCGGATTGCGCACCAGTGGGCACCGCGAGCGGGTTCGTGGCCTGCATCAGGATTGATTGGCCGCAGGGCTCTGCCTACTTGAGACGAGCCAGGCGTTCCTTGGCCGCCACCGCCGCTTCAGACTGGGGATAAGCCTTCATCAGGTCTTCAAGCGTCTTGCGGGCGGCTTTGGTGTCCTTGAGTTCGAGCTGACAGTTGGCAATGGACAGCACCGCTTCGGGCGCGCGCACGTGTTCGGCATCCCGAGCGATCAGGGCACGGAAGTTGATCATCGCTTCTTTGTAGTCACGCGTGGCGTACTGCGCGTTGCCGAGCCAGAACAGGGCCGATGAGGAGTAACCGCTTTGCGAGTAGCGCTTGAGGAACTCCACGAACAGTGTCTGCGCCGCAGCAAATTCGCTCTTTCTGAACACGGTCAACGCAGCCTCAAACTCACGCTTTTCAGCGGGTTGAACACTGAACTCGCGCCCGTCGACGTTCACTTTGACCGGCTCGAACTGACGCAGGCGCTCTTCCATGCTCTGAGCGGTGTCCTTTTGCTGACGCTGCAGGTCCGAGACATCCCGCGTCAATTGCTCGTTTTGCCCTCTGAGCTTGGCTACATCCGAGCGCAGACCTTCGATTTGATTCTGCAATTCCAAGACGCCCCGGCGCTGGGTGCTGTTCTCGTCTGCTGCACGGGTCACGCTCTGCTCGGCTTGCACCCGCATCGCCTCAACCCGTTCGCGCACCTCTAATATCGCCCTGCGTGCCTCTTCATCTTCGAACAGTCCGGCACTCGCACTGGTTACTGCCAAACATAAAAATGCGGAAACAGCGGTCTGACGCATCAATTTCATGATCTCGTTACCCACAACAATTAGCGATACCGAATTTCTGCCCGGCGATTCTGAGCCATCGCTGCTTCATCAGAGCCCTGGACTGCTGGCTTTTCCTTGCCAAAACTCACCGCCTCCAACTGATCATCAGACACGCCAAGCAGCCCCAGCGCATTACGCACCGCCTCGGAACGCTTTTGTCCCAGGGCAAGGTTGTATTCACGGCCTCCGCGCTCGTCGGTGTGCCCTTCGATCACGGCTTTGCGCGCTTTGTCGGCCTTGATAAACCGGGCGTGCGTCTCGATCAAGGCCTGGAATTCTGGTTTGATCGCCACGCTGTCATAGTCAAAGTAAACAATCTTCGGGCCCGCCGGACCCGCTCCGGGCTGCAAGGACTTATCGATATCGATCAAGGCCACGCTTGCCTTTCCAACCGCAGGCTCTGCGCCCATGCCACCGGCACCCGCCCCGCCTGCACCCACCGCAGTACCAGTCCTGTCCACCACCGGGACGTCGTCGAGCTTGACCGTCGAACCGCATCCGATCAAGAGTACTGCCACGCTGACAGCCACCAGAAGATGTTTCATGAATTTCCTCCTAATTTAATCAATTACTTTTGAAAAGGGCCCCAGTTCGGCTCTCTGATATCACCCGTCTGACCCGTCAGACGGGCCTTGATCTTGCCATCCAGGGTGGTGGTCATGAGCGCCTCACGCCCCTGCTGTTGGGTTGCGAAAACAATCAAGCGCCCGTTGGGTGCAAAGCTTGGACTTTCATCCGCCACCGTCTCGGTGATGGCATTGACGGTGCCGCTGGCCAGTTCCATCACATGCAATTTGAAGGCGCCGCCGACCCGGGAAATATAAGCGAGCATCCGCCCGTCCGGGCTGATGTCGGGGGAAATATTGTAACTTCCGGCAAACGTCACACGCTCCACGCCGCCGCCCGCTGCACTCATGCGATAAATCTGCGGCGCGCCTCCTCGGTCGCTGACAAAATAAATCTGCTTGCCGTCGGGCGTGTAGACCGGCTCGGTGTCGATGCTGCCCGATTGGGACAGGCGCCGTGGCTCCCCGCCGCGCGCATCGATGGTGAACAGTTGCGAGCCTCCTTCACGGCTGAGCGTCATGGCCAGTGTGCGCCCGTCCGGGGCCCAGGCTGGAGCACTGTTGGAGCCCTTGAAATTCGCAATCAAACGGCGCTTTCCGGTCGATACATCGTGCACGTAAACCACCGGCTTGCGCGATTCAAACGACACGTACGCCAACTGAGTGCCGCCGGGTGCCCATGCGGGCGAGATGATCGGCTCCGGGCTGGCCAGTGCCGACTGGGCATTCTCTCCGTCGGCATCGGCAACCCATAGTTGGTAGCGCTGCGCCGCCTTGGTGACGTAAGCGATTCGAGTTGAAAAGGCGCCCTTTTCACCCGTCAATTTTTCGTACACAAAATCGGCGATACGATGCGCCGCCAGCCGCAAATCAGCCTGCGTCACCGCATAGCTCTGGCCACCAAGGTCTTGCGCCCTAACCACATCCCAAAGGCGAAACCGGACATCGAACCGACCATCGGCCAGCCTTGCCACGCTGCCTGACACCAGAGAATCTGCCCCGCGCTGGCGCCACACAGCCACATCAGGCCGGGTGAGTTCATCGAGGGCCACTCCCGAGGCATCAACCTTGCGAAATTGGCCACTGCGTTCAAGATCGGCCTGCACAATGGCCGATATTTTTTGCGCAAACCCCTCCTCGCCGCGAAATGCGGCAACAGCAATGGGCATCTGGGTTAGGCCAATGCCTGAAACTTCGACCCGGAATTGCGCCAGCGCGGGCATGGTCAGAATCAGCAAGGCACCAAAAATCGAAAGTCTGCGCTTCATATTTGTCGTCACGCTGGGATGGGCAATTTTCATGGAGAATATGCAAATGAACATAGCTAGGTTGGAACCGATTATCACCGCCACCAACAGAATGGACTGGAAAAGGGGCTTTTGCGCTCTCAGGCTGCGTGTGCAAGCCCCCCAATCGGGCAATGGTTGCAGTCCCCGACAGTGCCAAGCATTGGCGGTTCGGCCAAATAGGCTCTGATGGTGTCCCGGCCTCCCACTCAACCCTTTGCCGTCACAATGCCCGCAAGATGCGCCCTACCCGGCGCCAGTGAGCCAGCGACCTACTGATACCTCTCAATGACCGATCACTCCGCTCGAACAACGCAATCACTTCGCCAGAGAATCCTGCGATTGATGCCCTATTTTGGTCGTCCAAGGTGGCTGTGGGCGGTTGCGGCGCTCACCACCGTGATCGGGGCCGCCACCGAGCCGGCAGTTCCGTTTCTCATGAAGCGGCTGGTGGACGATGGATTTCAAGGTAAGGGCATACCGCTGTGGACCGTTCCCGTCGTTCTGATCGGTCTGTTTGCCGTGCGGGGACTGGCTGGTTTCATGGCACAGATCGCCCTGACCCGGATCGCCAACGGTGGCATCTTCAAGCTGCGACGGGCCATGTTTGACCGCTTACAAACCGCCGAGATGGGCCTGTTTTCCCGTCAGTCAACCAGTACGCTGGCCAACACGGTGGTCTATGAGGTGCAATTGGGCTCCAACCAACTGGTCTACGCCCTGCTCGGCCTGGCCAAGGACAGCTTGACCCTGCTGGCGTTGCTCGGGTACCTGCTGACAGAAAACTGGAAGCTGACTCTGATCGTGCTGGTGCTGTTTCCTGCAGTGGCCATGGTGATGAAAGTCCTGTCGCGACGTCTTTACCGGGTGACCAAGGCCAGCCAGACCGCAACCGACCATTTGGCCTACGTGGTGGAGGAAAGCGTGCTGGCCCATCGCACCATCCGCCTGCACGGTGCACAGGCCTCACAAGGCGAGCGTTTTTCAGGATTTAGCAATGCATTGCGCGGGCTGGCCATGAAGTCAACCGTGGCCTCGGCTGCCATGACACCACTAACCCAGATGCTCAGCGCAGTGGCTTTGTCTGCAGTCGTCACCATTGCCTTGTGGCAAAGCTCCATCACCGGCAGCAGCGTGGGGAGTTTTGTCTCGTTTGTCACGGGCATGTTGATGCTGCTTGCCCCCATCAAGCACCTGTCAGACGTGGCAAACCCCATCACCCGTGGCTTGGCAGCCCTTGAGCGGGGTCTCAATCTAATCAGCGCAACGCCCGGCGAATCAGGTGGCAGTACCGTGGTTCCCAGGGCCAAAGGTCAGCTTGAATTTGCCTCGGTTTTTCTGAAGTATTCTGACGATGCCGCGCCGGCACTCAACGGGGTCAGCCTGAACATTGAGCCTGGTGAAATCGTGGCTTTTGTTGGCCCCTCGGGCTCTGGCAAAACCAGCCTGATGAACATGCTGCCGCGCTTTGTCCTGCCCACGCAGGGTCAGGTACTGCTCGACGGCATACCACTGCCGGACTGGCAGCTGGTCTCTTTGCGACAACAATTGGCGATGGTCAGCCAGGATGTGGTCATGCTCAACGACACCATTGCGGCCAATATTGCGTTGGGCCAGTCAATCGATCGTGAACGCGTCGCCAACTGCCTTGCGGCGGCCAATCTGTCGGCCTATGTGCAAGCGCTTGCGCTGGGCATGGACACCGTCGTCGGCCACAACGCTACCCAACTCTCCGGCGGTCAACGCCAGCGGTTGGCGATAGCCCGCGCGCTTTACAAGGACGCCCCCGTCCTCATTCTGGACGAAGCCACTTCGGCGCTGGACAATGAATCCGAGCGCCTGGTTCAGGAAGCACTGCGCCACCTGATGGCCAACCGTACCACGCTGATCGTCGCCCACAGAATCTCCACGGTCGAGCATGCCGACCGCATCATCGTGATGTCCGAAGGGCAGATCGTGGAGCAGGGTTCCCACGCCGAGTTAATCACCCAAAAGGGTTTATATTCCCGCCTGCACCAGCTCGGTTTTGGCGGAAGTGGGCTGGAGAAAGAGCCCCCTCAGTGATCGCCATGCACCTGGCCGAGAACACTCTTGACAATTGACGGCCCGACCGAATCCGACTGGAAACTCTACAGCAACACGATGTCGTATTGCTCTTGGCTCATCGCGCTCTCACTTTGAAGCGACACGGGTTTCCCGATAAATTCACTCAAACCAGCCAGATGCTGGCTTTCCTCGTCAAGCAGCAACTCAACAACCTTGGATGACGCCACCACGCGAAACTCCCGCGGATTGAACTGGCGCGCCTCCCGCAGGATTTCTCGGAAGATGTCGTAGGCCACGCTGCGAGTGGTCTTGACGATGCCTTTGGCATCGCAACACGGGCAAGTCTCGCAAAGCAGGTGCGCCAGAGACTCTCGGGTGCGCTTGCGCGTCATCTCGACCAGGCCAAGCTGCGAATATCCACCGACCATGGACTTGACCCGGTCACGCAGCAGTTGCTTGCGCAATTCCGTGAGCACGGCTTCGCGGTGATCATCGCGCACCATGTCGATGAAATCGATGATGATGATGCCTCCGAGGTTTCGCAAGCGAAGTTGTCTGGCAATCGCCAGCGCTGCTTCCAGATTGGTTTTGAAAACAGTATCGTCAAAGCTTCGGCTGCCGACAAAGCCGCCCGTGTTGACGTCGATGGTCGTCAATGCTTCGGTCTGGTCAACAATCAGGTAACCACCGGACTTCAACTCGACCCGACGCCCCAGCGCCTTGGCGATTTCCTCGTCGATGGCATAGAGGTCAAAAATCGGACGCTCGCCACGGTAGTGCTCGATCTTGGGCAGCACGGCAGGCATGAACTCAAGGGCAAATGCCCCAAGCGCTTCAAACTGCTCGCGCGAATCGACCTGGATCGATCGTGTGCTCTCCCGAACCATGTCGCGCAGGGCGCGCTGAAGCAAACTCAAGTCCAGATGCAGCAGCGACAGTGGTGGCTTGCACACCGAGCCTTCCTTAATTCGGGTCCAGGCCTTTCGCAGGTAGCCGATATCTTCTGAGAGCTCAGCTTCCTCGGCGTCTTCCCCATTGGTTCGAAGTATGAACCCCCCGCCCTCGGGCCCCACCAAACGCTGCAGACGTGCACGTAGTTCATCGCGTTGATGTGGCGGAATTTTCTGCGACACGCCCACATGATCATCCTGCGGCAGAAACACCAGCAAGCGCCCGGCGACGCTGATCTGTGTGGACAGTCGCGCGCCTTTGGTGCCGATGGGATCCTTGATGACCTGCACCATCAGGATCTGTCCTTCAAACACCTGCTTCTCTATGGGAACCTGCGGTTGCGTGGCACGCACCATGCCCGGCGCCTCGCCGTCGGGCGGGCGGCGCCAGACGTCGGCCACATGCAAAAACGCGGCACGCTCGAGCCCGATGTCAATGAATGCCGATTGCATGCCCGGCAGCACCCTGGCCACCTTGCCCAGGTAAACGTTGCCCACCAGTCCGCGCTCCAAAGTGCGCTCAACGTGCAACTCCTGCAGCGCCCCGCTTTCCACCACGGCGACCCGCGTCTCCTGGGGGGACCAATTGATCAGAATGTCTTCTTGCATGCACTCACACCTTCAAACCAAAGGACCGCAACAACCGCACCGTCTCAAACAGGGGCAGACCCATGATGCCAGAGTAACTGCCGCTGATGTGGGAAATAAAAGTCGCTGCGCCACCTTGCACCGCGTAGGCGCCAGCCTTGCCCATGGACTCACCCGTCGCAAGGTAAGCCCGAATCTCGCTGTCGCTCAACGACGCAAACGTCACCCGTGAAGCGCTCAGGGCCTGCTCGCGCCAGTGGCCCGAGCCGACGGCCACAGCGGTCAGAACGCGGTGGGTCTTGCCGCTCAGTTCGCCCAGCATCCGCGCCGCATCGGCAGCGTCGGCAGGTTTGGCATAGACCGCCCGCCCCAGCGCTACGGTGGTGTCCGAACAAAGAATGGGTGCCTGCGGCAGGCCTCTGGAATGCAACCGCCTGAGCGCTGCGTCAAGCTTGAGTTGCGTCACGCGCTGGACATAGGTTGTCGGCGCTTCATTGGGAAGCAGTGTTTCGAGGGCTTCGGCGTCCTCATCATCTTCCGGCAACAGCAATTGGTAGGGGACACCCAGTTGCTCGATCAACTGCCGTCTGCGCGGACTTTGCGAGGCAAGGTAGATGAACCCGACGCGGTCGGTTCGAACCGGGGCCGGTGGTGCGGTTCGAGTGAACGGGGCAGCCGCCTTTTTACTCACGGTGGTAAGGATGGTTGGCGTTGACCGACCAGGCGCGATAGAGTTGCTCGATCAGCAGCACCCGGGCAAAGGCATGGGGCAACGTGAGGTCCGACAGGCGAATGCGTTCCTGTGCGCAGGCCCTGAAATCCGGATCAAGCCCGTCGGGGCCGCCAATGACCAGTGCCACATCGCCCCCTCCAAGTTGCCAGTCCCGCAAGCGGCTGGCCAGCGCCACGGTGGTCAGTGAGTCGCCCCGCTCGTCCAAAACCACGATCCGGCAGCCCTTGGGTATGGCCGCCTCAATCCGGCCACGCTCGGCCGCGAACAGGGTTTCGACAGTTTTGGAGCCCCGGGGTTCTGTCTTGATGGCTTTGAGTTCGACCTTGATTTCATGCGGAAACCGTTTGGCGTATTCATCCCAGGCCACTTGGGCCCACTGAGGCACCCGCTGACCCACGGCAACAATCAGCAGCCGCATGCCCGGCTCCGGTCAAGCCTTGCGAGAAGGCGTCTTCCTAGCCACAGCCCCGGCTTTGACTGCGGTGCTGCCTGAACTCTTGGCAACGCCCTTGGTCACACTCTTGACCGCCGTCTTGCGGGCAAGTGGTTTCGGCGCCGCGTTGACAACGACCGTTTTGGCCGCCACTGGTTTCTTGGCAGCAGACGCCTTCGATGCCGTTCCTGCACCCGCCGTCTTGACCGCAAGCGTCTTCTTCAACTGTGCCTTGGACGGAAATGCTTCCTGCACGCCCTTCTTGGCGGCGTTGGATCGCCGCAAACTGGTCTCTGGCTTGGCGCCTTCCTTGCTGACCGCGCCCGGCTTGGCGGGGGTCTTGGCCACTGGCTTGGCGGCGCCCAGCTTGAGTCGCACAGGCTTCTCACCCCACAGTTCTTCAAGGTTGTAGTACTGGCGAAAATTGGGCTGCATGATGTGCACCACGGCGCGCCCGCAGTCCACAATGATCCACTCGCCATTGGTCTCACCCTCAATTCGCGGCTTGGTAAAGCCAGCATCGCGAAGGGCATCACGCACACTGCCCGCCAGCGCCTTGGTCTGGCGATTGGAAGTGCCCGAGGCAATGATCACCCGCTCGAAAAGGGCAGAAAGATGTTCAGTGTCGAACACCTGGATATCGTGGGCTTTGACGTCCTCAAGCCCATCGATGATGGTGCGTTGAAGTTTTTGAATGTCTTTTCTTGCGAGCGTGGTCGTAGTCATCAAGTGGTCTGGTAAAGGTGGTGATCGTCAATATAGCGTGCAACGGGCTCAATAACCAGCGATGCGATGCTTTGGTGGGTGGCAACACGGTTGCGAATGTCCGTTGCGCTCACAGGCGCGGCAGGTACGGCAAGCCGGTGAAAACGCGATTCGTACCCAAATGGGGCACGAAACCGAGCCTCAGTCCCCGTCAAATCTTCACGAGAAGCTACGCAAATTATAGCTATTCGCAAGATCTCCTGCCATTCATGCCATGTCTGAAGCGCGCGCGCCTGGTCTTCGCCCATGACAAGGAAAAACTCGCCCTGCGGCCGCTCGGTGCGAAGCTCGCGCAAAGACTGCACGGTATAGCTCGGGCCACTTCTCTCAATCTCGCGGGAATCAACCACCACTTTGGGCAGCGGGGAAAACGCCAGTTCGGCCATGGCCAGGCGATGCGAGGCGGCGCTCAGAGTGCGGGTTTTGTGCCAGGCCTGCCCAGTGGGTATCACCCTCAGCTCATTGAGCGCCAGGCTCTGCACCGCTGCCTGCACCAAACTCGCATGAGCCACATGAGGCGGGTCGAATGCCCCCCCAAAAACGCCAATTCGCAAAGCGGGCACAGGTGTGGGCATCAGACCCAGTCTTTTCGGACCAGGAATGTGCTGTGCAACCGGGCCTCTGGTGAGCCCGGTTGAGGCACATTCTGATAGGACCAGCTCACCAGGGGTGGCATCGACAGCAGTATGGACTCGGTGCGGCCTCCCGACTGAAGGCCAAAATGCGTGCCCCGGTCCCACACTAGGTTGAATTCGACATAGCGACCACGGCGATAGAGCTGGAACGCGCGTTCCCGCTCGCCATAGGCCAGATCCTTTCGACGCTCCACGATCGGCAGGTAGGCATCCAGGAACGAATCGCCAACCGCCTGCATCATGGCCAGACTGCGGTCAAAACCAAGCTCGGAAAAGTCATCAAAAAAGATGCCTCCCGCACCGCGCTGCTCATTGCGGTGTTTGAGAAAAAAGTAGTCATCGCACCAGGTTTTGAAGCGCGGGTGCTTGTCCTTGCCAAACGGCGCCAGCGCCTTCTTGCAGTTGGCATGAAAATGAATCACGTCCTCTTCAAACCCGTAGTAGGGCGTCAAATCCATACCCCCGCCAAACCAGCACACTTCCTGGCCATCAGCGCCCAGGGCGGCGATCATGCGCACGTTCATATGAACGGTGGGCACATACGGATTGCGGGGATGAAACACAAGCGACACACCCATGGCTTCAAACGGGGCACCGGCCAGCTCAGGGCGATGTTGGGTCGCCGATGGCGGCAGTTTGGGCCCGCGCACATGGGAAAAACCACACCCTGCGCGCTCGAACACCGGCCCGCCTTCCAAAATCTGGGTGATGCCCTGCCCCTGCAGCGGCTCGCCTGGCGCCTTTTGCCAAGCATCGGTCAAAAATGCCGTGCCATCAAGCGCAGTTACTGCTGAAGTGATGCGTGCCTGCAATCCCTGCAGGTACAGTGCGACGGCTTCGGTATTTGAGTTGTCATTGTTCACGTTGGACTCATTTCACAATAGTTTCAGATCGAGGCACGGACGCATCGAGCATGCGAATAGGGGCGGCGTTTTGGGGAATGCACCCGGTGACTCCCTCATAGACGCTCGCAATGCGGGTGAAGTCCACGTCAGTATCTCCACTCAGGCGGATGAAACTCTGGATCGACACCTCCTTGCGGCCATAGTCGAGCTTGACGATAGCCAGAGGCACCCCGGCCTGCAAGGTGGTCTGATAAAAACCACTGCGCCAGCCCGGAATGTGCTTGCGTGTTCCCTCGGGCGTCAGCGCCAGCCAGAAATAACGGCCATCTGCGCCTGCCCGCACGAACGCCTCAACGGCCTGACCCACCACACCGCGCGGTGAAGTGCGGTCCACCGGCACGCCGCCCAGCCAGCGCAGCCAGGCTCCCAGCACGGGTATCCGGAACAATTTGTCCTTGCCCCAAAACCGCACCGGTATGCCGACCGCCCACTTGACCATCAGAAGCACCACAAAATCCCAGTTGCTGGTATGCGGATAAATCACCAACACACCCTGCCTCCCTGGCAAACCGTCAAACGCAGCCCGCCAACCAAAGCCACGCAAAATCCAGCGGGCCAGCGTGCTGCCGGAAAATTGCACGCGATAGGGCCGCGGATAATCGTTTAACTGCATTGCCTGTTCAGGCCTTGACCGCACGGTGACCAATGTCGGTTCGGTACTGCATGCCGTCAAAGTGGATCGCGCGCAGCACGTCGTAAACGCGCTGCTGGCCCTGACGCACGTTGTCGGCCAGAACGGTCACGCACAGTACCCGCCCACCGGAAGTGACAATATGGCCACTGCTCGCCGCAGTACCGGCGTGAAACACCACGGCATCGTCCACATCCTTTGGCAAGCCTGAAATTACATCGCCCTTGCGTGGGTGCAGCGGGTAGCCGTGCGCCGCCAGCACCACGCCAAGAGCGGTGCGGCGGTCCCACTGCAGTTCAATCTGATCAAGCCGCCCATGGGGACCGGGCTCGGTGGCGG
The DNA here is from genome assembly GCA_963784775.1 of uncultured beta proteobacterium. Classification (GTDB taxonomy): domain Bacteria; phylum Pseudomonadota; class Gammaproteobacteria; order Burkholderiales; family Burkholderiaceae_C; genus Rhodoferax. Next base: position 476,894 of record CAWAST010000010.1, read on the forward strand.
CCAGCATCACCTCGACCAGGTCGGTCTTGAGGCGCATCAGAATCGGCTGGGTCTCCGGGTCACCCATGCGGCAGTTGAATTCCAGGGTCTTGGGGTGCCCGCTGGCGTCGATCATCAGCCCGGCGTACAAGAACCCGGTGAACGGGATGCCGTCCTTCTCCATGCCACGGACGGTTGGCAAAATGACTTCGCGCATGGCCCGGGCATGCACTTCGGGCGTGACCACCGGCGCGGGCGAATAAGCCCCCATGCCACCAGTATTGGGGCCCTGGTCACCGTCGAGCAAACGCTTGTGGTCCTGGCTGGTGGCCAGCGGCAGCACGTTCTTGCCGTCACACATTACGATGAAACTGGCTTCTTCACCGACCAGAAATTCCTCGATGATCACCCGCGCACCGCCCTCGTTGTGCGTCACACCCAGGCTGTTGCCCAGCAGCATGAAATCAACCGCCTCATGCGCCTGAGCCAGTGTCGTTGCCACGACCACGCCCTTGCCTGCGGCCAGACCATCGGCCTTGACCACAATAGGGGCTCCGACTTGGTCCACATAGTCATGGGCGGCGGCCGGGTCCGAGAAAACCTCATACCGGGCCGTCGGAATACCGTGGCGCTTCATGAAATCTTTGGAAAACGCCTTGGAGCTCTCCAGTTGCGCGGCCGCCTGGGTCGGACCAAATACCCGAAGACCGTGTCTGCGGAACTCATCGACCACGCCGGCGGCCAATGGTCCTTCCGGCCCCACCACGGTCAGGGCAATCTTGTGGTCGCTGGCCCATTGGCGCAACTGCTGAACATCGGTGATCGGCACATTCTCCAGCCGGGAATCCAGGGCGGTACCCCCGTTGCCCGGTGCCACGTAAACGGTCTGCACCCGCTGCGACTGGGCCAACTTCCACGCTAGCGCATGTTCACGGCCGCCACCGCCAATCACGAGAATGTTCATGGTGTTTCGCTGTCCATCTCGGCGTTGTGATAAACCTGTTGCACGTCGTCAAGTTCCTCCAGCACATCGAGCAGCTTTTGCATGCGCTCAGCATCCTCACCGGTCAACTCGATCGCATTTTCAGCACGCATCGTGACCTCGGCCACCTCGGGCGTCAAATCGGCCGCCCGTAGTGCATCCCGCACGGCCTCAAAGTCAACCACGGAGGTCAGCACTTCGATTGCACCGTCATCGTCCGAAATGACGTCTTCAGCGCCTTCCTCCAGCGCCACGTCCATCACCTTCTCTTCGTCGGTGCCGGGCGCAAAAATGAGTTGCCCGCAATGCTTGAACTGAAAAGCCACCGAGCCTTCGGTGCCCATATTGCCGCCGTGCTTGCTGAAAGCGTGACGCACCTCGGCCACGGTGCGAACCTTGTTGTCGGTCATGGTGTCCACGATGATGGCCGCACCGCCAATGCCATAGCCTTCGTAGCGAATCTCTTCGTAGGTGACACCTTCCTGGTTGCCGGTGGCCTTGTCGATGTTGTATTTGACCCGGTCGGCCGGCATATTGGCGGCTTTAGCGCGGTCCACAGCCAGGCGCAAACGCGGATTGGTGCCCAGATCGCCACCACCGGCGCGGGCCGCGACCGTGATCTCACGGATGATCCGGGTCCAGATTTTTCCCCGCTTTTCGTCCTGGCGACCCTTGCGGTGCTGAATATTGGCCCATTTACTGTGTCCTGCCACGGGGAATCCTTCAAAAATTCGTTACGCTATCGGGTGAATTGTACTTTTTGAGGGATTTATGTCTGAACCCATCCTGATTGCCCAGCGCGGCGAGACTCAATGTTTTCTTCGTCCCGATAAGTCCAACCGGCACGGGCTCATCACCGGCGCCACCGGCACCGGCAAAACCATCACCTTGCAAACCATGGCAGAGGGCTTCTCGAAGCTGGGCGTGCCCGTGTTCATGGCCGACGTCAAGGGCGACCTGACTGGTATCTCGCAAACCGGCACGCTCGGCGTCAAACTGGCCAAGATTCTTGCGGACCGCGGAATTCCCGCGCCCCAGTTTGGTCCGTCACCGGTCACCTTGTGGGACGTGTTCGGCAAGCAGGGGCATCCGGTGCGCGCCACCGTGAGCGATCTGGGACCACTGCTGCTCTCGCGCATGCTCAACCTCAACGAGACCCAGGCCGGCGTCTTGCAACTTGTGTTCAAAATTGCCGATGACGACGGCCTGCTGCTGCTGGACATGAAAGACCTGCGCGCCATGTGCCAGTGGGTCGGCGACAACGGCTCGGAGTTCACCACCGAGTACGGCAACATCAGTGCAGCCAGCGTGGGCGCGATCCAGCGCGCCCTCATGCAGATCGAAGCCCAGGGCGGTGATCAGTTCTTTGGCGAGCCCATGCTCAACATCGAGGACTTCATGCAGACCGACACGGCCGGGCGGGGTCTCATCAACGTGTTGGCCGCCGACCAGCTCATGAACTCGCCCCGGCTGTACGCCACCTTCCTGCTGTGGTTGCTCAGCGAATTGTTCGAGCACCTGCCGGAGGTGGGCGATCTGGACAAGCCCAAGATGGTGTTCTTCTTTGACGAAGCGCACCTGCTGTTTGCGGACGCGCCCAAGGTGCTGATCGAACGCATTGAGCTGGTGGTGCGCCTGGTGCGCTCCAAGGGCGTGGGGGTGTTTTTTGTCACCCAGAACCCGCTCGATATCCCGGATTCGGTGCTGGCCCAACTCGGCAACCGGGTCCAGCACGCCCTGCGCGCCTTCACTCCGCGTGACCAAAAGGCCGTCAAATCGGCTGCTGACACCATGCGCCCAAACCCCGCGCTGGACATCAATGCTGCCATCACAGAGCTTGCCGTGGGCGAAGCCCTGGTGAGCTTTCTGGACGAGAAAGGTCGCCCCGGCGTGACCGAACGTGTGTTTGTGCTTCCCCCGGCCAGCCAGATCGGCCCGATCGAGCCCGAGAAGCGCCAGGCGCTCATCGCCAGTTCCATTGTGGCCGGTGTGTATGAAAAGATGCTGGACCGGGAATCGGCCTTTGAAAAAATCAAGGGGCGCACCGCGGAGCGTCAGAGCGCCGAGGAAGCGCAGGCAAAAACAGCAGCCGCCAACGCCCCGGGCGCGCCAGCGCAGGAGTCCTCCGGTGGCGGTCTGCTCGACAGCCTGGGCTCGCTCCTGGGTGGCGGTGCGCGCCGGACTCGCACCTCGGCCGGCGAGCAATTGATCAAGAGCGCAGCCAGCTCAATTGGCCGGGAAGTTGGTCGCCAGATCATCCGCGGCGTGCTGGGCGGCATTTTCGGCGGCTCCAAACGCTAGTCAAGCCCGCGGCCAACCGTTTTCACCCATCACTCCACACATTGAAAGGACCCAATATGAGCATTCCGGACACAACCCCCCAACACGTGCACCTGGTGGACCATCCCATGGTTCAGCACAAGCTGACCCTGATGCGCAAGAAAGAAACCAGCACCAATGGGTTTCGTCGCCTGCTCAATGAAGTGAGCATGCTCATGGCCTACGAGGTGACGCGCGACATGGCCACTCAGGACGTGGAAATCGAGACCCCGCTGGAGACCATGACGGCCAAAATGATCGACGGCAAGAAGCTGGTGCTGGTGTCCATCCTGCGAGCCGGCACGGGCATTCTGGACGGAATGCTCTCGGTGGTACCCGGTGCGCGTGTGGGCCACATTGGCCTGTACCGCGATCCGGCCACGCTCAAGGCCGTGGAGTATTACTTCAAGATGCCCAAGGACATGCAGGAGCGTGACGTGATCGTCGTGGACCCGATGCTCGCCACGGGCAATTCGGCGGTAGCCGCGGTCGACCGAATCAAGGCAACGCACCCCAAGTCGATCAAGTTTGTCTGTCTGCTGACCTGCCCCGAAGGCATTGCCACCATGGCCAGGGCCCACCCCGACGTGCCCATCTACACCGCCGCCATCGACCGCCAGCTCAACAGCCACGGCTACATCCTGCCAGGCCTGGGCGACGCGGGTGACCGGATTTTCGGTACCCAGTGATTTTTATATAAGAAATCTGGCTATAGCCCTCGTCCTGTCTGCATAGATAGCTATTTATTAGATAGCATGACAGGTCTGATACCGCCCCGTCCCAACCTCGCTCGACTCTGATCGGAATCAGGATCGCTGCGGGGCGATCATTTCCGCATAGTCGTACAGGGCACCCAAAATGGCTTCGCCGCGCTCGTCGGCGGTTTCCGAGAGCTGGTCGATTTGCTCAGACAGTGATTCCAGGGTGCGAGCCCCACCTTCTCCTTCAAAAAGCCGAGCGGCCCGATGCTCCTCCCAGGCACTGGCCTCGGCCGGTGTCAAGGTGGCCGGGAAATTGCGTGCCCGATAGCGCAGCACCAACTCGGACAACCGGGGGTCGTCAAAGGCGCTGCGGGTTTGCGCGAGTTGTTCAGGCGGGAGCTGGCGCAACTGGTCAAGCCGGCGACGGTCGCCATTGCCAATAAACCCCCCATACAAGTCCTCGTCCACATCGGGCGGAGCTGCCTTGGGTCGCTTGAATACTTCCGGCCAGATTGCACTCATGTCAGGCAAGTCGCTGGCCCGAGCCGCGTTGGCCAGTTGTTCATCGAGCCTGATGCCCCAGCGCTGCGCCTGCTCCGGCGAGAGGATTTTAAGATTGGCCATCACCATCGGCGACTTGTTCAGGTGGACCGACTTGACCGGCAGACGGGTCACGCCCTCGGGCAATTCGGCGCTTTTGCTGAACAGACGCAGGCGAATCTCATCGACATTCAGCGTTGCAAGTTCACGGGGGTCGTGCGCCAGGTCCCAGGCGACCAGTTCGTTCTTGTTGGCCGGGTGCATGCCCAGCGGCCACATCAGCGCCAGACAACCACGCTCTGGGGCGAACATGCCAGAGACATGCAGGAACGGCTTGGCGTGCGCCAACGTGGTGGGCAGCCCAAGCTCCTGGGCCACCCGGTCCTTCTTGTGCAGGGCAAAACAGAAATCAAACAGACGAGGCTGCGCAGCGCGAAGCAGCCGCGCCAGCGCGATCGTGGCCCGCACATCGCTCAGGGCATCGTGCGCCGATTCATGCGCCAGGCCGTTGGCCGCAGTCAGGTCGGTGAGCTTGAAGCTGGCCTTTCCCTCAGAGCTGGTGGGCCACTGGAGCCCCTCAGGCCGCAACGCATAGGCGGTGCGCACCACATCAAGCAGATCCCAGCGTCCGCAGTTGTTTTGCCACTCGCGGGCATAGGGGTCGATCAGGTTGCGCCAGAACATAAAGCGGCTGATCTCGTCGTCAAACCGGATGGTGTTGTAGCCCACGCCAACGGTCCCTGGCAGGCCCAGAGACTGCTCAATCTGCGCGGCAAACTGGCACTCTGGCAGGCCTTTTTCAAGGCACAGTTGAGGCGTGATCCCGGTGATCAGGCAGGACTGAGGATCGGGTAAAAAATCATTGGCCGGCTGGCAGTACAGCATGATCGGCTCGCCGATTTCATTGAGATCGGCGTCGGTGCGGATGGCGGCGAACTGGGCCGGCCGGTCCTGGCGCGGGTTCACGCCAAAGGTCTCGTAGTCGTGCCAGAGAAAAGTGTGGTTGGCAGGTGATTCGCTCATGGAGGCAAATTATCGCCGCCGGGCTGAACGCACGCCTGCAAGTTCCGCCACGGTCACCAGCACCCGCGACAGCCGGTGCGAATCGGAGACTTCCACTGTGAACGTCATCGCAGCAACTCCCTTTGCGCTTTGGGTGTGCACGCCCACAACGTTCATTTTTTCCTTGGTGAACACCTCTGAAATATCGCGCAGCAGCCCGTGACGATCCGTGGCATGAACAATCACATCCACGGAGTAAACCGCCTTGTCAGAATGTGGCGCGTGCCCCCATTGCACTTCAATCACCCGTTCGGCGTTCTTGGCCACCATCTCGCGCAGGTTGCTGCAGTCAACGCGGTGCACGCTCACCCCCTTGCCGCGCGTCACAAAGCCACAAATCGAATCGGGAGGCGCCGGTTTGCAGCACCTGGCCAGTTGCGTCATGAGGGAATCCACCCCCACCACGAGCAAGCCGCCTTTGCTGGAGCTGAGACCGCTTCGCGATTTCTTGAGCAGCAGATCATCCTCTGCGGGCGCGCCTTCAGGTGGACGCAACAAGGTCTCGATGTTGCGCAGCGAGAACTCGTCCTTGCCAACCACTTCAAACAAGTCGTCGGCGCTGCGAAAACCCAGTTGGGAAGCCATGTCCTGCAGCTTGACTGCGGTCTTGCCTTCTCGCTGAAGCAGCTTTTCAACCGCCTCGCGACCTTTGGCAATGGTGGCGTGCTGGGCCAGCGCATTGAACCAGGCCCGCACCTTGGAGCGGGCCCGGTGCCCCACCAAATAGCCCTGCTCGGGGTTGAGCCAGTCGCGCGAGGGGCCGCCTTCCTTGGCCGCCGTGATTTCAACGGTCTGCCCGTTCCTGAGCGGCGTATTCAAAGGCACCATCGCGCCGTCAACTTTCGCCCCACGGCAGCGATGCCCCAGATCGGTGTGCACGCTGTAGGCAAAATCGACGGCGGTGGCGCCCTGTGGCAGTTCCACGATGGCGGCATCAGGCGTCAGGACGTAAATGCGGTCGTCGAGCACGCCTTCGGGCTGAGCTCCCGAGAGATCGCGCTCCCAGGCCAGCAGCTGGCGCAGCACCGCGATCTTGGCGTCATACCCGCTACTGGCGGACACACCGGCGTAACCCTTCGTGCCCGCCTCCTTATAGGCCCAATGTGCCGCCACTCCGCTCTCGGCATGGTCGTGCATCGCCTGGGTGCGGATCTGGATTTCAATGGGCTGGCCGGACTCGTCCCGCACCACGGTGTGTAAGGACTGGTACCCGTTGGGCTTGGGCCTGGCAATGTAGTCGTCAAATTCTTCGGTGATGCTGACAAACTGGCTGTGGACCCAGCTCAGCGCTGCATAGCAATCGGGAACACTGCCCACGATGATTCGAAGCGCCCGGATGTCATGGACCTGATCAAACGCGAGCGACTTGCCGCGCATCTTTTTGACGATGCTGTAAATGTGTTTGGGACGCCCCTGCACGGTCGCGACAACGCCCTGTTCCTTGAGCGCCGCCTCCAGCCGGGCGCGCAGGTGCTCGACATAGGTTTCACGTTCGATGCGCTTTTCGTCGAGCAGTTTGGCGACCTGACGATAGGTGTCGGGTTCCAGAAACCGGAACGCCAGGTCTTCCATCTCCCACTTGAGCTCCCAGATTCCAAGCCGGTTGGCCAGCGGGGCGAAGACCAGCATGGACTCAGCTGCAAGACCTGCGGGCAAGGGCCGCTTGGCGTCGGCAAAAAAGCGCAAGGTTCGCAAACGCGAGGCCAGGCGCAGCAGCACCACCCGCAGATCGCGCGAAAACGCCAGCAGCATCTTGCGCACGTTCTCGGTTTGGACCGCTGCGGTTTGGGCCATGGGCAACGCACCAGCGCTCTTGACACTGGCCACCTGGGTTTGGCGGGCATGCTTTTGCACCCGCACCAGTTTGGAAGTCTCCAGGGCCAGCGTGGCAAAGTTCTCGCCGAAAGCCCGAGAGATCACCTCTTGCGGGCGGTTCAGATGGTCACAGGCGTACACAAGATAACTGGCGGCCTGCATGGCCTGCGAGCCGCCAATGGCACGCAGGATGGCCGCCACCGCATCGGCATGGGTGAGTACGTTCTCTCCGGTGTCCAGCGTTTCGCTGACCAGCAAAGGCGCAGCAAACGCGCGGGCGCTGGCCAGCGCGTTTGCCTGCTCGGGCAGGCCCTGCTCCATGGCCGCCACCACCTGCGGCGAGGGGTGCAGCGCTGATGCCGGATTGTTGTTCTGGGCCAAAAGACTTTTCATCGAACTCCAGCCTTTGCCTCAATCCAGCAAAAATGACACCACCACAGCCACCTGCTCGGCGGTGACAAACGTCGGGGCATGGCCCACGCCGCCAAACTCCACCAGTCGCGCCTTGGGCCCGCGTTCGGTCATGGCCCGCGCGGTCTCGGTGGAGAGCAAATCGGACTGCACACCGCGTATGAGCAACGTTGTGGCCTGAATGTTGTCATAAAGCTGCCACAAGAGCGCCTCGCCCTGCGCCGCCGACTCCTCGGTGATGGCGGCAAACGGCACGGCGATGGCGGGGTCGTAGTGCAGGGTGAAGTGCCCCGCCGAGCCTTCAAGCGGCTTGATCATCGGCGTGGACAGCGCCAGCCATTGCTCCGGCGTGTGCGGGCCAAAGGTTGCGGAACTGGCCCAGAGCGCGTCGGCCGCTTCCTGCACCGAGGCGAAATCCCCCGTCTGGCCCAGGTACTCGCCAATGCGTTGCAGGGCCTGCCACTGCATCGCCGGGCCCACATCGTTGAGCACAAGACGGCGCACCGGCGCTGCCAGGGGAAATTCTGTCTGCCCGCACACCACCATGCCGATGAGCCCGCCCATGCTGGTGCCGAACCAGTCGAGCGTGGCGGGCTGGAGCTGGGCCACGAGGGCCAGCATGTCGGCCGCGTAAGCGGGCACCTGGTAGCCCATGGGGTCCTTGAGCCAGTCGCTGCGTCCGCGCCCGACCACGTCCGGGCAAACCACCTTGACGGAGCCGCCTGCTTTGGCGCACAGGGCTCGGGCCAACACGTCAAAGTCGCGGCCCTGGCGCGTCAGGCCGTGGACACAGACGATCACGTGGCGGGCCTGATCCGGCCCCCACTGCCAGTAGGCCATCCGATGCCCGTCGGGAACGTGCGGGCACAGTACGTAGTTAAGCGTAGGTTCTGTCATGTTGAAATGGTTGGCTCGATAATGCCGTGGCGGGAAAGGTGATCGACCATCGCTCACCGTCACCACATCCTAATTCAATCGAAGTGAACTCTGTCCATTAAAGGAAAAACATCATGCTCAAAGGAAAAACAGCGCTCGTTACCGGATCCACCAGCGGCATTGGCCTGGGGATCGCCAAGGCACTGGCCAGGCAGGGTGTCAACATCGTGCTCAACGGTTTTGGCGACGTGGACGGGCCCAAGGCCGAAGTCGCCGCCCTGGGCGTGAAAGTGGCCTACCACGGCGCCGACATGAGCAAACCCACAGAAATCGAAGCCATGATGAAGTTCGCCGCCGACACCTTTGGCCGGGTCGATATTCTGGTGAACAACGCCGGTATCCAGCACGTGGCCCGGGTCGAGGACTTCCCCGTGGAGCGCTGGGACGCCATCATCGCCATCAACATGAGCAGCGCCTTTCACGCCACGCGCCTGGCTCTGCCCGCCATGCAAAAAGCCAACTGGGGCCGCATCATCAACGTGGCCTCGGTGCATGGGCTGGTTGCATCGGCCCAAAAGGCCGCCTACGTGACGGCCAAGCACGGCGTGGTCGGCCTGACCAAGGTGACGGCGCTGGAGAACGCAACCACGGGCGTGACCTGCAACGCCATTTGCCCGGGCTGGGTGCTCACGCCATTGGTCCAAAAACAGGTGGACGCCAAAGCCGCCAACATGAAAGTGTCCAACGAGGAAGCCATCAAAGCGCTGCTGGGCGAAAAGGAGCCTTCGATGCAGTTCACCACGCCCGAAGAACTGGGCGAACTCGCCGTGTTCTTCTGCTCCCCCGCCGCCAACAATGTGCGCGGCGTGGCCTGGAATATGGACGGTGGCTGGACTGCGCAATAGCCCATGCTGTTTTGGCCACAGAGCGTCGTGCTCACGTGGCAAGCGCATCTTTCAATATTTCGCTAAAATCAAGCGTGCCGTTGCCCGGCTTGCGCCGGGCGGCAGGTTGCGCTCCCTGCATTGTGCAAGGGACGCTGCTACGGCAACTCGAACCGAAGGAGTTATGACATGAAACAATTCAAATACTTGAGCACAATTTTCTTTGCCTTGGTGCTGGCCGCCCTAGTCGGATGCGCCTCCACCTCCAATAAAGAGGGGACGGGTGAATATTTTGACGACGCTGTGATCACTACCAAGGTCAAGGCCGCTATTTTCAACGAGCCTACGCTCAAAACCCTGGAAATCAACGTCGAAACGTTCAAGGGTGTTGTTCAATTGAGCGGCTTCATCAAGGAGCGCTCTGACATCTCCAAGGCCATCGAAGTGACCCGCGCTGTCAAGGGCGTCACCTCGGTCAAAAACGACATGGTTCTCAAATAACCTCGCGCAGTTCTGCTGCAACCGCGGTGGTCGGCCCTTTCGGGGGTTGACCACCGTTTTTTTTGGTTTACAGGGGGCCTACTTCATCTGCACTGATCCCGATACGGACACCATCACCGAGACCTTGCCCGCTTCCACGGGAATCGGTGCATCGGCCGCAGCCTCTCGGGTCTGCGCGGCCATCATGCGCGGTCGGCCCGCAAAGCCAGGCTCCTGGGTGTTGACATTGATCTCCCGCAGGGTATAACCCGAAAATCCGAAGCCCCGGGCGATCTCGCCCGCGCGCGACTTGAAACGTTCGATGGCCAGCGTCTGCGCTTCGGACTCAAGCTTGGCCTGCAGTTCGCGGCTCAGGCCAAAGCCCACGCTGCTTACGGTGAGGGTACGAATCTCTCCCGCCGTGCTGCCAATGCGTGCAAAATCGCGCCCCTCAAGCACCAGCCCGGCCGAACCAGTCCAGCCCATCGGCAGGCTATCACGGCCATAGCGTGGGTGCAGGCTGAAGTTGGCGGTGCGCGCCTCCATCTGGCCGGGCGTGGCCTGGGATCTGGCCACCGCCAGCGCTGCGTCGATGTCGGCCTTGAGACCACTTTGAACCTCGCTGGCATCGCCGCCCTCACGGCTGGTGTTCAGGGCAATGGCGAGTAAATCGGGAACCGCCTGGACCGATGCGCTGGCCGACAACTGAACCAGGTTGAGCGACACCGGCACGCCGACTGTTTGAGCAAAAAGCCCGTTTGCCCCCGCCAGTATTACCAAATACGCTATGTATTTAATAGTGGTTTTCATCTCCGCTCCAGATAGGGACATAAGCAGCATGATACGACGCTCCAAGGGTCGTCCGACGCTTCATCGCCTGCCATAGCCCCATCACGCGGGCATGACCCTGCCGACCCTGTGGTTCACGGTCTGCGGGAAACCACAGCGCGGTATTGCTGAGCCAGGAACTGGCGCAAGCGCGCCCGCTCGCTGTCAGACAGAACTGGTTTTGCGGGATCGTGCCGCCCCGGGGCCGACACCTGCTTCGGGGTCATGATCGGTGTGCGTAGGACGGCGCGCAGCGCGGCACGCCGCTGCATCTGGTCCACCCCCACCTGGCTTGGCTCAGACGCCAACACCAAGCTTGGACCGACACTGAAAGCCAGTGCCGATAAAAAAGAAAAAAGTCCCCAAAGCCTCATGCCTGCGAACATAAAACAAAAATCCCAATGCCATCTGGCATCGGCCGCGCGGTGGGGCAACATTTGTAACATTGTGTCAATCCTGGGAAATATTTCCACACTTTGCCCCGCTGACCCTGCAAAATTGCCTCTGTTACAAATTCAACGGTGATCGCCATGAGCCAAACTCCCAGCCGCAGCGACAAGATTCTGATCGTCGATGACGATGCCCGCATCCGGGACCTGCTGCGCCGCTACCTCACGCAGGAGGGATTTGACGTCTTGCAAGCCGAAGATGGAAAGTCCCTCACCCGCGTGCTGCTGCGCGAAACCGTGGACCTGATCGTGCTCGACCTGATGATGCCCGGCGAAGATGGCCTGTCCATCTGCAGGCGGTTGCGCGCTGCCAATGACCGCACCCCCATCATCATGCTCACGGCCAAAGGCGAGGACGTGGACCGAATCGTCGGGCTTGAAGTGGGGGCCGACGACTATCTGGGCAAACCCTTCAACCCGCGCGAGTTGCTGGCGCGTATTCACGCCGTGCTGCGTCGCCGCCCTACTCAGGAAGCACCGGGTTCGCCGTCCAGCGACAACGAAGTGGTCGATTTCGGTCCGTTTTCTTTCGATTTGGGCGCGCGCACCCTGCGCCGGGGCGACCAGGACCTGCCCTTGACGACCGGCGAATTCGCCATGCTCAAGGCCCTGGTGCGCCATCCCCGCCAGCCGCTCTCACGCGAGAAGCTGGCCCAACTCGCGCGCGGCCGGGAGTTCGAACCCTTTGACCGCAGCCTCGATGTGCAGGTGTCTCGCCTGCGCAAGCTGGTTGAAATTGACGCCGCAGCGCCGCGCTACATCCAGACGGTGTGGGGCGTAGGCTACGTGTTTGTGCCCGATGGCGCGGGTTGAGCGTCTTGCCCCACCAGCAAACCACCGTGCCTGACGCAAGCGGCCCGCTGCCCTTGCAGGCCATTGCGGCAGACCGCGCTGCACGTTCGTGGATCGACCTGAGCCTGTTCTGGCGCACATTCTTCCTGCTGGCACTGCTGCTGCTGGGCAGCATTCTGGCCTGGCTGCAAACGCTGCGGGCGCTAGAGTTTGAACCACGCACGGTACAGACTGCCAAGCAGATTGCCTCTCTGGTCAATCTAAGCCGTGCCGCGCTGGTTTACTCGGACGCCATTGCCAGGGTCTCGCTGATCAAGACCATGAAAGAGCAAGAGGGGGTGCACATCGTGCCGCGCGAACCCACGGACACCTTCGAAGCCTTCGACGACGACGTCCTGAGTCGGCGCATCTCGCTGGAACTGCGCTCAACCCTGGGGCCTGGCACGGTGGTGGCTGAAAGTGTCAACAAGACCCCCGGACTGTGGGTCGGGTTCACCATCGACAATGACAACTACTGGCTGCTCACCGATCAGGCCCGCTTTAACACCACGGCGGGCCGCACCTGGCTGATCTGGCTGGTCTCGGCCGCAGCACTTTCACTCGCGGGGGCAGCCCTGATCGCTCGGCTGATCAACCGACCGCTCAAACGCCTGTCCTTTGCGGCGAGCCGGGTGCGCGAGGGCGACTTTGAAGCCACCACGCTGGACGAGCGGGTGGCCACCAGCGAGATTCGTGCAGTCAACATCGGCTTCAACCGCATGACCCAGAAGCTGGCAAAAATAGAGCAGGATCGCGCCATCATGCTCGCTGGAATATCCCACGATTTACGCACCCCCCTGGCGCGCCTGCGGCTCGAGACAGAGCTGAGCGTGGCCGACCCCGAGGCGCGCGCGCACATGGCCGCCGACATCACCCAGCTTGACGCCATCATCGACAAGTTCCTAGACTACGCCCGCCCGGGCGACGTCCAGCTCAGCCCGGTCGATCTGCGCGAGACACTCAACACCTGCCTGCAGGGTTTGCGGCACCGAACCGATGTGCGGTTCAACGTGGACCTGGGCAAAGAGGTGCAGGTGCTGGCCGACCCGGTGGAACTGGGCCGCGTGATCACCAATTTGCTGGAAAACGCCGGGCGCTACGGCAAGTCGGTGGACACTGGGATGGCCATCATCGACATCACGGCGGCCGCGCTGGACAAGTGGGTGCTGATCCGGGTGCGCGACCACGGAATGGGCGTCTCCGAGGAACAGCTGGCCAGCCTGACCAAGCCGTTCTACCGCGGTGAAGCGGCCCGAACGGCCGCCACGGGCGCAGGACTGGGCCTGGCGATTGTGGAGAAAATGTGCACTCGCATGGGTGGAACCTTCATTTTAAAAAATTCCTCCACGGGCGGCCTGGTGGGCACCATCAAACTACAAAGGGCGCAGCGGGCGCCGCAGGCCTGAGGCCTGACGCTTCGCCCCGCGCACGCCTTGGCCGATGCTGCGCGAAGCCTATCGGGATTTGCGCGGCGGCAAGCCGGTGTGCTGGGTCAGCACACGGCCCTTGCCAACTGACTTGCCAGCGGGTGGTTTGACCGCAACGCCAGTGGAATTCTTGCGCCGGGCGCTGGTGTAGCTGCCGTCGAGCAAAGGTTGGTAGGTCGGAACCAGATGGTGCTTGCCGTTGCCAATCAAATCAGCGCGACCCATGGCCTTGAGCGCCTCACGCAACAGCGGCCAGTTGTTGGCATCGTGGTAGCGCAAAAATGCCTTGTGCAGCCGCCTGCGTTTTTCTCCACGCGCAACATCCACCGCTTCACCGTCACGGGTTACGCGGCGCAGCGGATTCTTGCCGCTGTGGTACATCGCCGTGGCGGTGGCCATCGGGCTGGGATAGAAATTTTGCACCTGGTCGGCGCGAAACCCGTTTTTCTTGAGCCACACGGCCAGATTCATCATGTCCTCATCGCTGGTGCCGGGGTGCGCCGCGATGAAGTACGGAATCAAATACTGCTTCTTGCCCGCTTCCAGTGTGTATTTTTCGAACAGAGTCTTGAACTTGTCGTAGGCGCCAATGCCCGGCTTCATCATTTTGGTCAGTGGCCCCTGCTCGGTGTGCTCGGGCGCGATCTTGAGGTAGCCGCCTACGTGGTGGGTCACCAGTTCCTTCACGTACTCCGGGCTTTGCACGGCCAGGTCGTAGCGCAGGCCCGAACCAATCAGGATCTTCTTCACGCCCTTGAGTGCACGGCCACGGCGGTACATGTGGATGAGCGGGTCGTGGTTGGTGGTCAGGTTCTGGCAGATGCCCGGATACACGCAGCTCGGCTTGCGGCAAGCCGCCTCGATCTCGGGGCTGCGGCAGCCCAGGCGGTACATATTGGCCGTGGGGCCACCCAGGTCCGAAATCGTGCCTGTAAAGCCCTTGACCTTGTCGCGAATGTCCTCGATCTCGCGAATCACCGAGTCTTCCGAGCGACTCTGGATGATGCGGCCCTCATGCTCGGTGATCGAGCAGAACGTACAGCCGCCAAAGCAGCCGCGCATGATGTTGACCGAGAAGCGAATCATCTCCCAGGCCGGAATTTTGGTCGCGCCGTCGTGGCTGCTGTTCTCATCGGCGTAGCTCGGGTGCGGTGCTCGTGCGTAGGGCAAGCCAAAGACCATGTCCATCTCCGCCGTGGTCAGGGGAATGGGTGGGGGGTTGATCCACACGTCCCGCGCCGTCGTACCCTCGCCGTGTGCCTGCACCAGCGCGCGGGCATTGCCGGGGTTGGTTTCCAGGTGCAGCACCCGGCTGGCGTGGGCGTAGAGCACGGGGTCGGCGCGAACCTGCTCGTAGCTGGGCAGGCGGATCACCGAACGCTCCCGTGGCGGCACCTTGAGCCGCCCGGCAAGCGTGGGATTGGGCACAAAGGTCAGCGGCTGTACAGGCGCTTCTCCCGAATCTTTAGAGTGTTTTTGGCCTTTAGCCCCCGTCGTACCTTCATGAGTAGCTACTGAATTAGTAGCATTTTCCTGGATACACGTGCCGCCTTGCTGGGCCGCCCGCTCACTGGTGGTCTGGTAGGGGTTCACGTGCGACTCCACCCGACCGGGCTCATCGACACTGGTCGAATCAATCTCAAACCAACCATGGCCGGTCTCGTCATCCGCGCGGCGCACAAAGGCGGTTCCGCGCACGTCGGTGATGCCGTGCACCGGCTCATCGGCAGCCAGGCGATGGGCAATCTCCACAATGGCGCGCTCGGCATTGCCATAGAGCAGCAAATCACACTTGGCATCGACCACGATCGAGCGGCGCACCTTGTCGGACCAGTAGTCGTAATGGGCAATCCGGCGCAGCGAGCCCTCAATGCCACCCAGCACCAAGGGCACATCCTTGAAGGCCTCGCGGCAGCGCTGGCTATACACAATGGCGGCGCGGTCAGGCCGCTTGCCACCCACATCGCCTGGCGTGTAGGCGTCGTCGCTGCGAATCTTGCGGTCGGCGGTATAGCGGTTGATCATGGAATCCATGTTGCCCGCAGTCACGCCCCAAAACAGGTTGGGCTTGCCCAGCGCCTTGAAAGCGTCGGCACTTTGCCAGTCCGGTTGGGCGATGATGCCCACCCGAAAGCCCTGGGCTTCGAGCATGCGGCCAATCACCGCCATGCCGAAGCTGGGGTGGTCCACGTAGGCATCGCCCGTCACCAGCACGATGTCGCAACTGTCCCAGCCCAGCATTTCCATCTCGGCGCGGCTCATCGGCAGGAACGGGGCCGTGCCAAAGCGCGCCGCCCAATACTTGCGGTAGCTGTTTAACGGCTTGGCAGCGCGTGGGAAAAAGGAAACGTCAACGAGGGCGTGCATGAAGGGCAAACGGGGGAAAGGCCCCGAGTGTAAGGTTTTGCGCTTGTCAGCGCCCCAAGAGTGGGTACTGCGCGGGTCGTCTGGTCAGGCGCTTACAAGGCCAGAAAACGGCCTTGGGCAGCACTTTGTTCGCCCAGAGTCAGCCAGGCCATGACGGTACGGACCTGCTCTGCAGTGACCAGCAATGGGGCCCCGCCACGCAGGTGGTCGCGCAAATTTGCGTAATAGGCCAAGTAATTGCCAGCCACCACGGGTTCAGCAACCACACGGCGCACGGGGGATGCAGCCTTGCCCGTGGCCGGCTCGTAATGGACCAGTTCGCCCTCTTGGGCGTCGCGGCCCCACTCCTGCAGGCTGCCAAGCTGCGGTCTGGCCCCGGCCTTGAGCGCGTCCTCCTGCACATCAAGCCCGTATTTGGTGAACGAACCTTGGGTGCCGTGCACCGCCCAGCGCGGCCCGAGCACCGGCACCAGGGCGCTGGCGTGCAGGATCACCCGCAAACCCGGATGGCGGCGGTCAAACTTGAGTTGCGCGTGAAACCAGTCGTTGATTTGCGCCCCGTCACGCTGGCGGGCCAGATCGAGCAGCAGGGAATCGGGCTCGCCAAAGAGCTGCAATACCTGGTCGAGCAGGTGCGGCCCGAGGTCAAACCACAGGCCTGAGCCGGGCAGATCGGCGTCGCGCCAGCGCTGGGGCACATCGGGCCGGTAGCGATCAAAGTGGGATTCCACATGCACCACGCGGCCCAGTTGACCACCAGCCAGTACTTTCTGGAGTGCCAGAAAATCGGAATCAAAGCGCCGATTCTGAAACACGGTCAGCACCCTGTTCTGCGCCTTGGCCGTGAACAGCAGCTTATCTGTTTGAGCCAGCGTCACGGTGCACGGCTTGTCCACCACCACATGTTTGCCTGCCGCCAATGCCGCCTGGGCCAGTTCAAAGTGACTGCCGTTGCTGGTGGCAATCACCACCGCATCAATGGCCTGATCGGCAAACACCGCCTCGGGGGTGGCCACCACCGGCACGCCGTGCCAATCGGCATGCACAGCCTCGGGCTTGCTCGAACAGATGCAAGCCAGCTCCAAGCCGGGCACGCCCGAGATGAGCGGCGCATGGAAAATCCGGCCCGCACCACCGTAGCCGATCAGGGCAACCCGCACCGGCGAGGCCATCGGCGGGCTCAATATCTGGCTTGAAAGTGTGCGGGGCGTGTCTGTCGGGTTGCTCATGCGCCGATCATCCCTGAAAACACAGGCTTCAAGCCAGTAATAATGTGATTTTCCGTTGAACCATCAAAACAGCTCATCACCTCATATGCTCAACTTCTTGCCTGCACCCCTGGTGGGTCTGATTGCTACCGTGCTGTTGGTGTTTAACGCCCTGTTCTGGGTCCCCATCCTTCTTCTTGTCTCGATGGTCAAGCTGGCATTGCCGGTGCACCGGATTCGCCTCGCCATCGACCCCATCCTGCTGCGCATCGCCGAGAATTGGATCTCGGGCAACAGCGCCTGGATGGCCCTGACCCAGCGTGTGACCTGGGACGTACAAGGCATTGAGGGATTGAATCCGCGCAGCTGGTACCTGGTGAACTGCAACCACCAGTCGTGGGTCGATATCCTGGTGCTGCAGCATCTCTTCAACCGACGCATCCCGCTGCTCAAGTTTTTTCTCAAACAGCAACTGATCTGGGTGCCCGTGATGGGCCTGGCGTGGTGGGCGCTGGAATTTCCCTTCATGCGTCGCCACAGTGAAGAATTTTTAAAGAAACACCCCGAAATGCGCGGCAAGGACCAGGAGACCACCCGCAAGGCCTGTGAAAAATTCGCTCTGATTCCCACCAGCGTGATGAATTTTCTGGAAGGCACGCGTTTCACCCGCGCCAAGCACCAGCGCCAAAAATCGCCCTACAAGCACCTGCTCAAACCCAAGGCCGGTGGCATTGCGCTGGCGCTCAACGCCATGGGCGACAAGTTCCAGGCGATTCTGGACGTCACCATCGTGTACCCCGATGGAGCCCCCGCTTTCTGGCAGTTCCTCACCGGCAAGGTCCACTGCATCACCGTGCGTGTGCGGGCCCTTCCCATTCCCCAACACCTGGCGCAAGGCGACTACGCAGGCGACGGGGCCGTGCGCGAGGCCTACCAGAAGTGGGTGCATCAGATGTGGCTGGACAAGGACGCGCAAATTGATGCGCTGCTGGCCAGCGCCAAGCAGTCCAACCCATGACCATCATCGCCGTCGTCACCAGTGAATAGTCGAATTTATGCTGGATGTTTAATCCAAAGAGCGCAGCAAAGTCAACGTTCATGCGGCTTCCAGCCTGTCGGTGAAATTGCTATTCATAATCGAGTGCTATGCATAAAGACACATTGCCGCCATTCACCACTAGCCTTCACCAGGTGGTTCAATTATTAAGTTTGTGGAACCTACCAGCGGTCATTCAAATTGCCCGCAACGTGCCCTTACGGACGGCCAAAGTTGTGCAAAATGGTCATCCATGCATGATGCCAACTACGCTATACATTGCAGCGCCGATGGGCGCAGGACCAAGGCAACGATTGCGAGTGTCACCCAACGTTAAATCTGCACCCGGGTTCCGAGTTCGATCACGCAGTTATTGGGCAGGCGAAAGAAGTCGGCGACACTGCCTGCGTTGCGAGACATGATGGCAAACAAGGCCTCACGCCAGTGCGCCATGCCGGAGGCTTTGGTCGGTACCACGATTTCCCGACTGAGAAAATACGAGGTCTCAAACAGGTTGATGGACAGACCTTGGGCTTGACAAAGTTCGAGCGCCTTCGGGATATCGGGCTTGTTCTTGAAGCCATAGTTGACCTGCACCCGCCAGAAGCCGGGCACCAGAGGCTTGACCTGAACGCGCTCCTCGAACGCAATCCAGGGCACGTCATGGAAGACGACCGTGAGAATCACATTGCGCTGGTGCAGCACCTGGTTGTGTTTGAGGTTGTGCATGAGGGCCTGCGGCACAGTGTCCGGGTTGGCCACGGTGTAGACGGCGGTGCGCGGGACCCGGTGCACGACATCGGCTGACAAGGCGGTGATAAAGGGCAGCAGTTCAGGATCGTCGTGGCGGATTGTGTCAATCAACAACTCGCGCCCACGCCGCCAGGTTGCCATGACCATGAAGATCGCCAGACCCAGCACCAACGGAAACCAGCCGCCCTGAAAGAACTTGAGCGAGCACGATACCACCAGCAGCGCGTCGAGGGCCAAGAACACCGCGGTGGCCGCCAACGCCACCGGAAGCGGGTAACCCCAGCCGTCGCGCACGACAAAAAAGGTTAGCGCCGTAGTGATCAGCATCGTCGCGGTCACTGCGATGCCATAGGCCGCCGCCAGCGCGGAAGAACTGCCGAATCCAATGACTGCCAGCAAAACCGAGATCAGCAGCAGCCAGTTCACTTCTGGCATATAGATCTGTCCGATCTCCTTGGCGGAGGTGTACTGCACCTGCATGCGCGGCAGCAGCCCCAGCAGCATCGCTTGTTTGGTCATGGAGTAAGCCCCTGAAATCACCGCCTGGGACGCGATCACGGTGGCCAAGGTGGCTAGCGCGACCGTTGGAATGAGCCAGGCTTGGGGAAAAAGACGATAAAACGGATTTGCCAGCGCTGATGGGTCGCGCATCAGCAACGCCCCTTGTCCCATGTAATTGATAGCCAGGGCCGGCAGCACCAGGCCCAACCATGCCAGCTGGATCGGCCGTTTGCCAAAATGCCCCATGTCGGCGTAGAGCGCCTCGACCCCCGTGAACGCCAGCACGATGGCGCCCACGGCGACAAACATGTGCCAGCCCTGCGCACGCAAGAATGCCAGTCCGTTCAGGGGATTGAGCGCTGCCAGAATGGCTGGCTGTTGGATGATTTCGCTCATACCGGTGACGGCCAGAACGGCAAACCACAGCAGGATCACGGGACCGAACATCTTGCCGACCAGACCCGTGCCAAAACGTTGCACGGCAAACAGGGCGATGAGAACCGCCACGGAAATCGGCAGCACGTAGGATTTGAAGGCCGGTGTTACCACCTCCAGCCCTTCGACCGCGCTGAGCACGGAAATGGCAGGGGTGATCACGCTGTCGCCATAGAACAGGGCGGCGCCGAACACGCCCATAAGCAGCAGGACCGTGTGCCGCTGTGACGTTTTGCCCGCCGCATTGGCGGCCAGGGCCGTCAACGCCATGATGCCGCCTTCACCGCGGTTGTCGGCGCGCAGGATCAGCAGCACATATTTCAGCGTCACGACCAGCATCAGTCCCCAGAAAATGACCGATACGGCGCCGATCAGGTGAACGGCGTCCAGCGGCACGCCGGTGGCGGGGCTGAAAACCTCCTTCATGGTGTACAGGGGGCTTGTGCCGATGTCGCCATACACGACGCCCATGGCGCCCAGCGTGAGCGTCGCCAGGCGCTCCCGATCCGAAGTTCTGCTCATTGCATTCCGATGATGGTGAAAGTGGCGCGACTATGGCCACGCGCGCATCAGGAACGCATAAGGAAGGGCGCCCTCAAACCGCTGCCAGGCGGTAACCGACACCGGTTTCTGTCAGCAGATGGCGCGGTTCGGCTGGATCGCGCTCGATCTTGGCCCGAAGCTGTGCCATATAGAGCCGCAAATAGTGCGTGTGTTCCGTGTACTCGGACCCCCAGACATCGAGCAGCAGTTGCCGGTGCGTGACCACGCGGCCCGCACTACGCACCAGGCGCGCGAGGAGTTTGAACTCGGTCGGCGTCAGATGCAGCACGGCACCACGGCAGTGGACGCTGCGTGCCGCGAGATCAATGCGGAGATCGTCCAACTCATGCGCCGTGATGGCAGCGGCCAGCGCCGTGCCGCGGTGGCGCAGCGCCACCCGAATGCGGGCCAGAAGTTCGCCCACGCTGAACGGCTTGGTCAGGTAATCGTCAGCACCGGCGTCGAGCAGTTGTATCTTTTGTGCCTCCTGATGCCGCGCGGACACCACGATGATGGGCAGCGAATGACGCGTGCGAACCTCGCGCACCAGTTGCACGCCGTCGCCATCGGGCAGGCCCAGATCGAGAACGATGACATCAGGCGAACTGTGGCGTAAGAGCGCGCTGGCCTCGCTCAGCGAGACCGCAGTTTGAACCTCAAATCCCTCGACCGACAAAGAGGACTGCATCAAAGCCCGTATCTCGCGGTCGTCCTCGACCACCAACACCCGCAGTGTCATGGCAACTCCTGGCTCGGCTCTGTGCCTGGTTGCTGGGCATCGAGCGGCATGGCGAGTACGAAATTGCTGCCGCCGCCCCGGCGCGGGCGCAGCGTCAGACGCCCGCCATGGGCGAGCGCAATGGCGCGGCACAGCGCCAGGCCCAGACCGGCACCACGCTGGCCCGATTGATCGCCGCGCGTATAGGCTTCAAAAATGACTTTTTGCTCGGCCTCGGCAATGCCGGGCCCCCGGTCCTTGACAGAGACCAGCAACTCCTGCGCCTCGGCGCTGACGCTCAGATCAATCGCGCCGCTGCTGTATTGCAGTGCGTTGTCGAGCAAATTGCTGATCAATTGCGCCAGCAGCACGGGGTCAGCCTTCACCAGCGGCAAGTCCTCGGGGACACTGGATTTGATGCGACGCTCGGGATCACGTTGGCGCACACGCGCCAGCACGGCGCCGACAATCTCCTCCATCGATTCCCAATCCCGCTTGAGCGACTGCTGCGCGCCCGTGAGCCGCACCAGTTGCAAAGTGTTCTCGGTCACCGTGGACAGATAGGATGCCTCGCTGACAATGCTGCCGAACAAGCGGTCCTGCTCGGGTGCGCTGAGCTTGTCGCGCTGTGTTTGCAAGGAAGAAGCGGCACCGACAATGGCCGCCAGAGGGGTGCGCAAATCATGCGAGATGGCGGCCAGAAACGTACTTTGCAGTTGCTGTCGTTGCGCCTCGCTTTGGGCCGCAACCATTGACGCGGTCAGGCGCAGACGCCACAGTGCCTGCGCCAGCAGCGCGCACAGCGCCTGCGCGTGTTCCCTTCCACTCTCGTCACTTGCCAAGGCGGGACGCACACAGGCGGCGCCGGTCACATGGCCGCGCTCGCCCAAAGGCAGGTACCAGGCCAGCAGGCCGGGCCAGCGCCCGGTGCCCGGCCCCAGAACGGCCGCATCGCTCATGCAGCAGCGCATGCCATCGCGCACGGCGGGGTCCAGATCTCCGCCGAGGTCGAGTTTGCGTCCGCCAGGGGTCAGGGCCAGCGAACACGGTCCGGCAAAGGCGGCGTCCAGGGCCTTTTGACCGAGGGTCACGATATCAGCCGGAGCGCTCACGTTGGACAGGTCGGTGGCCAGCGCCTGCAATTGCCGGGCGCGCCGTTCGTTTAGACGTGCCAGTTCGGTTTCGCGCTGCACCCCCGTGGCGAGGTGGCTGATCACCAGGGCCACGACCAGCATTGCACCCAGCGCGATGAAGTGTTCCTGGTTTTCGACCTCGAACGTCCAGCGCGGTGGCACAAAAAAGAAGTTCAAGGTTGTGACAGCCGCCACGGCACAGACGGCTGACGCAATCCAGTCCAATTTGTACGAGGCAATCACCACAGCCAGCACATAAATCATGGCTTGGCTGGTCAACGATACATAGCGATCGAGAGCAAAGCAGCAAGCCGTAGCAGTCGTTAGCAGAAACGCGACGATGACCGAACTTCGGACTGGCGGGCAGTTGAATGCAGACAAATTCGGAAATTTCATGATGAAGTCAGCCTACCACCTACCGTGTCAGGATTTCATTAGGAAAGTGCTTGACTATCGGATTTAAGTGTGACGCCGTCTCGCCATTCAAGCTAAGTTGGACTGACCGCATTGTGGGCAGACCTATGTCAGCAAACGCTGCTTAGCAGATCCGCTATCCTTTCAACAGTGAACCAGGTGACTGCTCAACCCGCCAGCCACTTCCCGTAAAGCGCGAGGTCGACATTGCCGCCGCTGAGGATCACGCCCACGCGCTGGTCTTTCAAGTCCAGCCCCGCATGGCAGGCGGCGGCAAACCCCAGGCAGCCGGTGGGTTCGACCACCAGTTTCATGCGCTGGGCGAAAAAGCGCATGGCCTCGATCAGTTGCGCGTCGCTCACCGTCAAAATGTCATCCACGTCACGCTGAATGATCGCAAACGTGGTGTGACCCAGGTGCTGGGTCTGGGCGCCGTCGGCAATCGTTTTGGGGGTGTCGATGTGCACGATGGCACCGCTGCGAAATGACTGCTGACCGTCATTGCCCGCCTCGGGTTCCACGCCATAGACCCGGCAGCGCGGCGAAAGTGCCCGCGCCGCCAGTGCGCTGCCACTGAGCAGGCCACCGCCGCCCAGGCACACAAACAGCGCGTCGAGTTCCCCCACTTCATCGATCAGCTCTTTGACGGCCGTGCCCTGGCCCGCAATCACGTCGGGGTGTTCATACGGCGGAATCAGCGTCATGCCACGTTCGGTGGCAATGGCCTGGGTCACCGACTCGCGGTCCTGGGTGTAGCGGTCGTAAAGCACCACCTCGCCGTTGTCCCCCAGGTAGCTGCGGGTGGCCTCCAGCTTGGCCTTGGGCGCATCCTTGGGCATCACAATGACGGCGGGCATGCCCAGAAGGCGCGCTGACAGAGCCACCGCCTGCGCGTGGTTGCCCGAAGAAAACGCAATCGCACCGGCGCGGCGTTGCTCCGGGCTGAACCTGGAGAGCGCGTTGAATGCGCCACGAAACTTGAACGCACCCATGCGCTGCAGGTTCTCGCATTTGAAGAAGACCTGTGCGCCCACCATGGCGTTGGCCGTGACGGAACT
Source organism: uncultured beta proteobacterium (assembly GCA_963784775.1). Taxonomy (GTDB): domain Bacteria; phylum Pseudomonadota; class Gammaproteobacteria; order Burkholderiales; family Burkholderiaceae_C; genus Rhodoferax. The sequence goes on from CAWAST010000010.1 coordinate 500,644, forward strand.
GAGCACAGGCGTGCGGTGGGCGTGACCTTGCAGACGCTGGGCGGCGGCGGCAACGTCCTGGTATGTAGGGAGTTGGATCATGAACCGCAGCTTAGCGCAAACCCAAGGCCCTGTGAATGCGGCGCAGACAATTCCTGTCGATCACCTTGCTGTGCCTGAGCAGCCTGGCCGCTCTTGCGGTAGATGCCCCACTGCAAAAGCACCCGAACGTGCGCAGTGTCCTTATTCAGGGCCGCGACAAAAACATGGCTATGGCGGCAAGACCGTGGAGGTGGTGCTACCGGGGCGCTGAGTCCTTGCAACGCAGAAATTTGGCTGAAAATGGACTCTTTCCCTTATCCAGACTTACTAACATACTACCAATTAAGTAGCGTATTGCCAGCTCAACGCAGATGCTTGGCCATCTTGGCCTGAAACGCTTGAGGAATACTTAAACGTCGGGGGCCGGACACCAGCTCGAAAGACTCGCCTGCAAGCAGTTCGCCGCTCTGGTTCACCGCCAGATAGAAACCGCAAAAACCGCTCTTTGCCATGGCCCGCACGGCACCCGTGTAGCCCATGACGGCGTTGAACTTGAAACAGGGCTCGCGCGGCTGGGTCACGCGCAGCTCGCAATGGGCAAACCTGAGCACATCGCCCACCCACACATCGGCTTCCAGCACACCCGCAAGGCTGAGGTTCTCACCCATAGATCCAAAGGCCAAGCGTGCGTCTTCTTGAGCGACCCCGGCCTGCGCCCGCTCCGCTTGCCAAAACGGGTAGTGCTCGGACGGGTAGGCATACACCGCCTTGTCCAGTCCGCCGTGCACCGACAAATCGGCCTGTTCGTCGCCCTGCAAGCCCAGCGGCTGTACAGCCACGGCACCCGCTTGCGGTTGCTTGTGAATGGCGCTCAGGATGGAGCGGCCATCGATCTGAAGGTGGCGGGCCTGCGCAGTTTGAATTCCAAGAAGTTTAGGCATGAACGCTATTTTGCGCCCAGCCCCATGGCTCGGGTGATGACCTCTTTCATGATCTCGTTGGTGCCGCCATAGATGCGCTGCGGGCGGGCATCGGCAAAGGCGCGGGCGATGGGGTATTCCCACATGTAGCCGTAGCCGCCAAAAAGCTGCACGCACTCGTCCATCACTTTGCATTGCAGGTCGGTGGTCCAGTACTTGGCCATGCTGGCCGTGGCGGTGTCGAGTGATTGGGTCATCAAAAGCTCGGTGCACTTGTCAACAAACACCTGAGCGATCTGCACCTCGGTTTGCATCTCGGCGAGCTTGAAGCGCGTGTTCTGGAAGGCGGCCACCGGCTGGCCGAACACCTTGCGCTCCTTGACGTAGTCCACCGTCCAGCCAATGGCAGCCTGCGCTGCGGCCACCGCGGCGATGGCGATTTGCAGGCGCTCCCAGGGCAGTTGCTCCATCAGGCAGATAAAGCCCCGGTTCTCCTGCAACTCGCCGCCCAGCAGCGCCTCGGCGGGAACGCGCACATTGTCAAAAAACAGCTCGGAGGTGTCCTGCGCCTTCATGCCGATCTTTTTCAGGCGTTTGCCCTTGGAGAAACCCTCCATGCCGCGCTCGATCAGGAACAAACTGGTGCCCTTGGCCCCGGCCTGAGGGTTGGTCTTGGCCACCACGATCACCAAGTCGGCCAGCCAGCCGTTGGTGATGAAGGTCTTGCTGCCGTTGAGCACATAGCTGCCATCGGCCTGCTTGGCCGCCGTGGCCTTGACGCCCTGCAGGTCCGAGCCGGCGGCGGGCTCGCTCATGGCGATGGCACCAATCATCTCGCCACTGGCAAGCAGGGGCAGGTATTTGGCCTTTTGCTCGGGCGTGCCGTAATGCAGGATGTAGGGCGCCACGATCTCGCTGTGCAGGGAGTAGCCAATGCCGGAGAAGCCCGCGCGGTTGATCTCCTCGATCTGCACCACCGAGTACAGCGTGTCCGCCTCAGAGCCACCGTACTCCTCGGGCATGGTCATGCACAGAAAGCCGTTCTCTCCGGCCTTGGCCCAGACCGCACGATCGACGTAGCCCTGCTCTTCCCAGGCGTCATGGTAGGGGGCAATTTCCTTGTCAATGAAGCGCCGGAAACTGTCGCGAAAAGCTTCGTGGTCAGGGGTAAACAGGGTTCTTTGAATCATGATGTCGGTGGTTTTTATCGAAAATGGTATTTACACAAAGCGTTTGCTTGGTAAAAAGAATATACTGCATTCCTGCGCTTTGAGGCGCACAATTTTTTCTGTAACACTCGCCCAAAACACCGAGCGAGTCAGTCGGCCGCCATTGACTGGCGTGCTGCCCCACAACCTGAGGAACAGCCATGACTGAAGCATTTGTCTACGACGCCATCCGCACTCCGCGCGGGAAGGGTAAAAAAGACGGCAGCCTGTACGAGGTCAAGCCCGTTGATCTGCTCGCAGGCGTGCTCACCGAGCTGCAGCGCCGCAACGACTTTGACACAGCCCAGATCGATGACGTGGTCATGGGCGTGGTCTCCCCCGTGGGTGACCAGGGCGCGGTGATTGCCAAGGTGGCCGCACTCAAGGCGGGCTGGGATTTCACCTGCTCGGGCGTGCAGGTCAACCGCTTTTGCGCCTCGGGCCTGGAAGCGGTGAACATGGCCGCGCAAAAAGTGCGCTCGGGCTGGGAAGAACTGGTGGTCGCAGGTGGTGTGGAGAGCATGAGCCGCGTTCCCATTGGTTCGGACGGCGGTGCTTGGGCCATGGACCCCGCAACCAATTCCGAGACCGCCTTTGTGCCGCAAGGCATTGGCGCCGATTTGATCGCCACGCTGGAGGGCTTCACAAGGCAGGACGTGGACGCCTTTGCACTGGAGTCGCAAAAACGCGCCACCAGAGCCAGAGCCAGCGGCTACTTTGACCGCTCGGTGGTACCGGTGAAAGACTTTCTGGGCCAGACCATCCTGGCGCAGGACGAGTTCATCAAACCCAACACCACGCTCGAAGGTTTGGCCGGGCTTAAGCCAGCGTTTGAGCAAATGGGCGCGATGGGCTTTGACCAGGTGGCGCTCACCCGCTACCCGCAGGTTGAGCGCATTGCCCACGTGCACCACGCGGGCAACTCCTCGGGCATCGTCGATGGGGCTGCGGCCATCCTGATTGGCTCGCAGACTGCGGGCAAGCGCCACGGCTTCACACCCCGGGCCCGCATTGTGGCGGCGGCGCTCAGCGGTGCCGACCCCACCATCATGCTCACCGGCCCCATGCCCGCAGCGCGCAAGGCGCTGGCAAAAGCGGGCATGAGCATCGACCAGATCGACCTGTTTGAAGTGAATGAGGCCTTTGCCGCCGTGGTGATGCGCTTCATGAAAGAGATGAAAGTTCCGCACGAGAAGGTCAACGTGAACGGCGGCGCCATCGCCATGGGCCACCCGCTGGGCGCGACGGGCGCGATGATCCTCGGCACCCTGATCGATGAACTGCACCGGCGCAATCTGCGCTATGGCATGGCCACGCTGTGCGTGGGCGGGGGCATGGGGATTGCCACCATCGTCGAAAAAATTTGAGCAAAACCATGATGAAAACCATTCAATACCAACTCCAGGACGGCATCGCCACCATCACCTTTGACGAGCCCGACTCGCCCGTCAACACCATGTGCCGCCAGTGGCAGCAGGACCTCACGGAACTGGCCGCTCAGGTCGTGGCCGACAAGGACGCCATCAAGGGCATCATCCTGGCCTCGGCTAAAACCACCTTCTTCGCCGGGGCCGATCTCAAGGGCGCGATGCGCCTCAAGGCCGCCGACGCCGAAGTCATCTTCAACGAAATCGAGTTGGTCAAGAAGAACTTCCGCACGATAGAAACCCTGGGCGTACCCGTGGTGAGTTGCCTCAACGGCACAGCCCTGGGCGGCGGCTGGGAAGTGGCGCTAGTGGGCCACCACCGCATCGCCATTGACGACAAAAAGATCCAGTTCGGCCTGCCCGAAGTCACGCTCGGCCTTTTGCCCGGCGCCAGTGGTGTGACCAAGATGACTCGTCACCTGGGCCTGATGGGCGCACAGCCCTATCTGGTGGAAGGCAAGCTCTTTTCTCCAGTGCAAGCCAAGGAACTGGGCCTGGTGCATGAGCTGATAGCCCCCTCAACAGATGCCAAAGCAGAACTGCGCACCCTTGCGCTGGCCTGGATTGCCGCCAACCCCAGCGCCCAGCACCCCTGGGAGGCCAAGGGCTACAAGGTGCCTGGCGGCCTGCCCTCCAGCCCGGCTGTGGCCAACATGCTGGTGGTGGCGCCGGCCGTGATCAAGAAGCAGACCCGGGGCCTGTACCCTGCCCCCGAGGCCATCCTGGCCTGCATGGTCGAGGGCCTGCAGGTGGACCTTGCCACCGCCCTGCGCATCGAGAGCCGCCACCTGGCCAAGCTCATGACCGGGGCCAACGCCCGCGCCATGATCAACACCTTCTTCTTCAACCTCAACGCCATCAAGAGCGGCCAGTCGCGCCCGGGCAAAACTCCCCGCTTCAAGCCGGCCAAGGTGGGCCTGCTGGGCGCAGGCATGATGGGTGCGGGCATCGCCTTTGTGCAGGCCAGCCGCGGCATCGAGACGGTGCTCAAGGACGTGAGTCAGGAACGTGCCGATGCGGGCAAGGCCTACAGCGCCAAGCTCACCCAGGCGCGCGTCAGCAAGGGCCGCATGGTTGAAGCCGAGCAGGCGCAACTGCTTTCGCGCATTCACCCTACCGGCAAGGCAGCGGACCTGCAGGGTTGCGACCTGATCATCGAGGCCGTGTTTGAAAACCGTGAGCTCAAGGCCCTGGTCACGCAGGAAGCCGAGCCCATGCTCGCCAAGGACGGATTTTTTGCCTCCAACACGTCCACCCTGCCGATCAGCGGGCTGGCCAAAGCCAGCGCCGCGCCCGAGAAGTACATCGGCATTCACTTCTTCAGCCCGGTGGACAAGATGAAGCTGGTGGAAATCATTCGCGGTGAGAAAACCAGCGACGAAACGGTGGCCAAAGCCTTTGACTATGTGCAGGCCATTGGCAAGATGCCCATCGTGGTCAACGACTCGCGCGGTTTCTTCACCAGCCGCGTGTTCGGCACCTTTGTGATGGAGGGCGCGGCCATGCTCAGCGAAGGCATCCCCGCCGCCGCGATCGAGAACGCGGGCATCCAGTGCGGCATGCCGGTGGGTCCGCTGGCCGTGCTGGACGAAACCGCACTCACCCTGAGCCTGCACGTGATGGAGCAAACCCAGGCCGACTTTGCCGCCGAGGGCAGGCGCTACGAAACCACACGCGGCGAATTGTTGGTGGCCGACATGGTGCGCCAGCACAATCGCCCGGGCCGTGCTGGCGGCGGCGGGTTTTACGAGTACCCCACCGAAAAGGGAGCCAAGAAATTCCTCTGGCCTCAACTCAAGTCCCTCTATGAGAAGCCAGACACAAGCTGGAACATCGTTGACCTCAAGGACCGGCTGCTGTACCGCCAGGCGGTCGAGACAGCGCGCTGCCTGAGCGAAAACGTGCTCACCAGCGTGCACGAAGCCAACATTGGCTCCATCTTCGGCATTGGCTTTCCGGCCTGGACGGGCGGTGCCATGCAGTTCATCTATGGCATGGGCATTGAGGCCTTCGTCCAGCGGGCCAATGAGCTGGCCCAGGCCTATGGCGCCGGCTTTGCGGTGACGGACGAAGTCAAGCAGGCCATTGAACGCAATCAACCCGTCTACTGAAGCCGGTCACTTGACATTGCACCCGGGCGCAGGCATCTTGTAGCAGTATCAGAACTCAAATAGGACTGCCGATGTTGTCTCGATTGCTGCGCCGGGTGATATTCGCCGAGGTGTTGATTGGCGCTTTGCTGGGCGGGTTCATTGCCCGTCAATGCGGCCTGGCGGGTCCAATGGCCCTGCTGGTGAGTCTGCTCGTGGGTCTGGCGATTCCACCCGCCCTGATCAAACTGTCCATCTTCACCAGCTGCGTGCGCTCGCGGGTACCGGGCACCAACGGCTTGTGGCTGCGCTCGTTCATCGGTGAAACGCTGACCTCGATGCGGGTCTATCTCCTGAAGCAACCCTGGGCCAAGGCCCACTCCGAAATGCGTCCGGCATTGGGCCTCACACGCGGCGTGCCCGTGGTGCTGGTGCACGGCTACTTTTGCAACCACAGCGTCTGGGATGCCATGGCGGACCGGCTGTGCGCAGCCGGTCACCCCGTGCTTGCCGTCGATCTCGAACCCCTGTTCACGTCGATTGACGACTACGCGCCCATTGTCGAACAAGCCGTGCAGACCTTGTGCCGCGATACTGGCGCACCCCAAGTGGCCTTGCTGGGCCACAGCATGGGCGGTCTGGCCATCCGGGCCTGGATGCGCGTCCACGGCACCGAGCGGGTCGCGCGGGTGATCACACTGGGCACGCCCCACGCAGGCACCCGGATCGACCCTCACCCGCTCACCGCCAACAGCGCGCAAATGGTCTGGCAAAGCGTGTGGCTGAAGGAACTGGCGGCAGGCGAGACGGCACAAACGCGCAAGCTCATGCGCATCGCGCTCACGCCACAAGACAACATCGTCTATCCCCAGCGCGAGCAGGTGCTGCCGGACGTGCCCGCGATGGTGTTCGAGGGCCTGGGCCATCTCGAACTCTGCTTCAATCCGGCGGTCATGGCATGGGTGGCGGCGCAGCTCGACGATTTGGCTGCGCAGTAAGGCTTCACTCAAATCCACCGGAAGTGAGCGAAATCAAGCGCCCTATTGCGCCTTTCTCGCCACAATAAACACCCCTTTGTTTTTACCGGGTTGCCATTGGTGTTCGATCTCAAAACCGGCATCGGTCAAACTCCCCACCAATTGGGCGATGCTAAAGACCCTGACCTGCGGCAAAAGCCCGAGAAACTTGCCAATCGGCGCAACAAACTTGAAAAACTTCATCGAGTCTCCAAGGCAGGCCGTGCTGCTGACAAAAACTCCGCCCGGCTTGAGCATCCTGTGGACCCTGGCGATGACGGCTGTCCTGTCGTCCAGCAAATGCAGGATGTTCAGCGCCAGCACGGCATCGAGGCTTTGGTCTGGCACAGCGAAATCATCAATGGCGGCGCATTTGAATGTGATGTTCTTGACGCCTTTGGCGTCCGCTGTGCCCTGAGCGATTTCGAGCATCTTTGAGGAGATGTCAAGCGCCAGAATGTGGCTCACATAGGGCGCATGCACAATGGCCGTTGACCCCGTGCCGCAGCCGAACTCCAACACCTGCATGTCAGGCCGGAAATATTCACGCGTGACCTGCAGCTTCTTCTGGTACGCCGCTTCATCGGCAACGGGTTGCCTCGAATAACGTGCCGCAATTCGATCCCAGAATCTCACGGTTTGATTCATGCTGACTCCTGAAGTTGTCTATCAACTGGACTTGACCGACGCCGGGAACGTGGAGCAGGATACCAAACTGGGTGGTCGTTTGGCATCCGGGCAAGGGGCTGGTCAGTCATCGCGTCTGGAATCATTGGCGCTGCACACCTCGGCACGATAATCGTGCGATGACCGAATCAACACCAAAATCTCCTGGTGCGGCAGCCAGTGCCGGTTGTCGGCCTGCGTCGCTGGCCGACCTCTTTTGGTCGTTTTCATGGCTGGCACTGCAAGGCTTTGGTGGCGTGCTAGCGATCGTCCAGCGTGAACTGGTGGACAAGAAGCGGTGGCTCACGCCTGAAGAATTTCTGGAAGACTGGGCGGTGGCGCAAATTCTGCCAGGCCCCAATGTGGTCAACCTCTCGCTGATGATTGGCGACCGCCACTTCGGCATGCGCGGGGCATTGACGGCGCTGGCGGGCCTGCTGGTCTTTCCACTGATGATTGTGCTGGCCATTGCGGCGCTCTTTGCCGGCGTTTCAGATTCGCCTGATGCGCAGGCTGCCCTGCGCGGCATGGGTGCTGTAGCGGCGGGGATGATCATGGCCACCGGGCTCAAACTCATGGAAGCCTTGAAAAAAAATGTCATGGGAAGCATGGTCTGCCTGACGCTGGCCGCCTCGACCTTTGTCGCCATTGCGCTGTTGCGAGTTCCCCTGGTCTGGGTGCTGCTGGTGCTCGGTGCCCTGGCCAGCGGCTGGGCCTACCGGCAGCTTGACAAAATGCAAACACCCAAGGCCTTGCCATGAGTTTGAGCCTGACCGCCGCCGACTGGCTGGCCCTGCTTGCCCATTTTCTGTCACTGTCCCTGCTGGCCGTGGGTGGAGCCATTGCCACAGCACCAGACATGCATCGCTATCTGGTCGATCAACAGCATTGGTTAAGCGACGCACAGTTCACCTCGTCAATCGCCCTGGCGCAAGCCGCGCCCGGGCCCAATGTGCTGTTTGTCGCGTTGCTGGGCTGGAACGTGGGCATGAATGCCGGCAACAGCCTGGGCGGGGGCCTCGTCATGTGGGCCAGCGCCGGGTTTGGTGTTTTTCTGGCAATGCTGGGCATCTTGCTGCCCAGTACCACGCTCACTTTTCTGGCGGCCCGCTGGGGCCACCAAAACCGCGACGTGCGGGCCGTACGCGCCTTCAAACAGGGTATGGCACCCATTGTCATCGCGCTGCTCATCGCCACCGGCTGGATTCTGGTCGTCAACCAGAGTAGTGTGAGCCGGCACTGGCCTTTGTGGCTCTTGACCGCAGTCAGCGCCCTGGTGGTCTGGCGCACGCGCGTCCACCTGTTGTGGTTGCTTGGCGTTGGCGCATTGCTGGGTTGGCTGGGCTGGGTCTAGGCTTGCCGTCCCGTCAGTGCGGGTTTTCAAAGAAGATGTAGTTGGTGCTGTAGTCGCTGATCTCGAAATACACCTTCTTCTCGCCCGGATCAGCCAGCATGTTGAGGTTCTCGTCCATCACGCCATAGCCAAAGCGGTAGGGACGCGGCATTTTGTCATCGGTGCCCATGGCGGTGCTGATCTTGTCAATCTTCAGGAAGCGGCGCACCACTTTGTCACCCGCATAAACCTCCAGCACACCGTTGGTTCCGGTCCAGTTCTGGATGTTTCTACCGATCTTGTTTTGTTGCTCCTGGGTGCAGCTAGCCCCCGCCAATGCTGCACAAATAGCTATTGAAAACGTAGCAATTCGGTTCATTATTTCTCCTTGTCGTCGTGATCTTACAACTGGCCCGAGTCAACTGCGCTGGCGCAGCGCTTCGTACAGACAAACGCCGCTGGCCACCGAAACGTTGAGACTCTCGACCGCGCCGCGCATCGGAATGCTGACCAGCTCGTCGCAGGTCTTGGCGGTGAGCTGGCGCATGCCATCGCCCTCGGCTCCCAGCACCAGCGCCACCGGGCCTTTGAGATCGGCCTGGTAAATCGTCCTGCTGGCCTGGTCACTGGTGCCAATGATCCAGATGTTGCGCTCCTTGAGTTCCTTGAGAGTTCTCGCCAGGTTGGTCACCATGAAGTAGGGCACGGTTTCCGCCGCGCCGCTGGCCACCTTGGCCACCGTGGCATTGATGCCCGCCGCGTGGTCCTTGGGCGCAATCACGGCATGCACCCCGGCGCCATCGGCCACGCGCAGACACGCGCCCAGATTGTGCGGGTCGGTCACGCCATCGAGCACCAGAATCAACGGTGCCACCCGCTCGGCCACCGGTTTGGCCTCTTGGGAGGCTTCGAGTTGCTCCAGCAACTCGTCAAGTGAGGTGACCTGGGTCAGCTCCTGCACCCGGGCCGCCACTCCCTGATGCCCGTGGCCGCCGCAGAGCTTGGCCAGACGCATGCCGTCAGCCTCGATCAGGCGCGCGCCCGCCTCGTTGGCTTTCTCCAGAAACTGGCGCATGCGCGCATCTCGCCGGGTCGGCTCGAAATAAATCTCGATGATGGATTTGGGCGCTGTTTTGAGGCGCACACCCACGGCGTGAAAGCCGAATAACACTTTGAGGGAAGACATGGCCTGATTATCGCGGGTTGCGTCGACTGACCCTGACGCGGCATTGCGCGCTCGTGCATTTTCGTCAACGCACAGCGCTGGCGTCTATAACCAGCCCTGCCTCAGCAGTGCTCTGAGGCAGGGTGCTTGCGCACAGTGCTAGGGTGCAAGAGCAATGCCTTGCGGTGTACTGCCTGCCGGCACTGCTGCACCCAGCGAAGTCAGTGTGCTGCCACCGCCGCCAATGCTGAAGGCCGACACGTCGTTGCTAATGTAATTGGTCACATAGAGGTAGGTGCCCGCCGCGTTAACGGCGACGCCACGCGGGCCGTTGCCTGCACTGACCGGCGAGCCGACTGCCGTGAGTGCCCCCGTGCTTGAGTTGAAGGCAAAGACCACAACATTGCTGCTCACGGCATCGTTGGTGACATAGAGATATTGGCCATTGGGGTGAATAGCAATGGCGAAGGAGTTGCCGCCGGTGTTGACGAATCCGGTCGACGTCAGCTGACCGGTGGTTTGGTTGATGGAAAATTTGCTGATGCTACCCAACTGGCTAATCGCAAAGGCAAAGTGGCCACTAGGGTCAATGACCAGGCCGCTCGGGGAGGCCACTGCACTGTTGACGGTTTGTATGAGCGTCAGGGCGCCGCTCGCCGTGTCGACGCTGTAAACCGTGATGGCGCCCGACGACCCATGGGCGACATAAACAAAATCCATCGTTGGGTGCGCGGTCATGGCATACGGATAAGCACTCAAGGTCGATTTTGGTGCCCCGGCGGCGGCCAGGGCGCCATTGGTGCCAATTGCGAATGCAGACAACGTGCTGTAGCCCCAATTCGTCACCCAGATGTAACGCCCAAGGCGGTCCATGGCAATGCTGGTGGGGTTCAGCGACGAGGGCGAACTCAACGGGATCAGGCTGACCGTCCCGTTGATCGAGTCAAGGCTGTAGGACGAGATAGTGCCACCGACCCAGTTGCCGACATAGGCGAACAGGCCGTTTGGTGAAACCACCACTGCGGAAGGCGTGTTTCCTGCGCTGACGTTGGAGAGTAATGACAATGCCCCTGTGGAAGCGTTAATCCGGTAGACCGACAATCCGTTGGTACCGTTGGTGGAGCCAGTGTTGGCGACCAACGCCAGTGCCCCTATGGAGGTGCACGCAACCACCACATTGTTCACTGCTGCGTTGGCCACGCCGCTGCCGTTGGAGACAGTACAGGTGGAACCAGAAGGCTGGGTCAGCACCGTCACGCTATAGGCGCCACCGGCCGCCACCGGAGTGGCTAAAACAAAGACACCGCTGGCATTGACGGTCAGGTCATCAGCACCATTGTTCTGCAGTGCCAGGCCCGTTCCGGCCATGCCAGTGACGGTGCCGCCGATCGAATAGCTCGCGATGCAGTTCACCGCCACATTGCTGATGTTGGCGTTGGCCGTACCACTGCCATTCGTTACCGTGCAGGTTTGACCAGCAGGTTGGGTGCGTACCGTGACGTTGTAGGGCGCACCGGCGCCCAGAGTGCTGCTGAAACTGAAGCTGCCGTTGGCGACAACCGGCGTGAAGTTGGTGCCGTTGTTTTGCAATACCAGCCCGGAGCCCGTCAGACCACTGACGCTTCCACCCACATTGAAGAAGAACAATGGCACAGGAACGTTCCCCGTCACAACCATACCGTCTCCGACCGAGTCGCTGTAGAGATTGCCGTAATCCCAGCCAGACACGACGCCACCTGAACGGGTGACGCCTGGGCAATCGAAGTCGATGATGATCGAAAACAGGTTCTTTCCGGCAAAGTGATGGTCAAACGAAAAGTCGAAGGTTTCTACCCCAACGTTTCTTACCCCGCTCGCCGCCACCGTTGGGTATTTGGTCTGAATGTCAACCGCCGCACCCCAATATCCTGCCGCGGTGCCTTGATACGGTCGGCGTTTGAATGTGGCGCTGATGTTGCTGCAGTTTTTGGGGACGCCAAAGGTGGTCTTGAACTGCAACGTGGTTGATTGGTCTATCCGGTAACTGCCCGCGTCGCCATTGAACATAGAGCCAGCCGAGGTCTGCACCAATGCCCCAGACGGTGTGGCCGTCACGCGTGCATAACTAACAGGCGAAACGCACCAATTCGGGTCGTTCATCATGCTTACCGGCACGAGGCATAAACCCGCTGCCCTCATGTATGAAAAACTGTTGCGCTGCCACTCGGCCATGCCGTTGACCATTTGTGAGTCCAGCAACTTCCATCCCTCGCCCACACTGGCCATGAAAATCAGTGGCGTTGTAGTGCCGGCGGGCACCGGCGCCCGCACCGTGACCAGCTCGTTGAATGTGAGCCCGTGAGGTGTGAGTTCATACACATAACCGCCCCCCTGATAGGCCTCTGGTATGGGAGGAGCGCCCGCCGTAGTGCGTGCAATGCCAATCGTTGTCGGCTGGCTCAACGCCCCCGCAGGGATGATGACCTGCACGCCGTCCGGCCCGGTCACCGTTCCCCCTGCTGGGCCTATGGTGGCCGTGACCGAGGTAACCGGAAGTGCCACATCGCCACCACCACAGGCGCTCACCCACAAAGCGAGAAAGATGCAAGCAGCCCCCCAGGTCAAGGCACGGAGCCGACCGTGCCAGTAACCCCTGCTTGCATATTGCCCAATTTCGTTGGTCAGGCTTTCGCCATAACGGTGGAATGCTTGCATGTGTGCCCCCTGAATTTACGTTTTGCGCCCAGTGCGGGCTTGATGTGTGACGGCATCAGAATACACAAAGGCACCGGGCTGGCACCAGTGCCAAAAGTCATGTTGTGGGCCGCAAAGAGGTTAATGCAGTCATTAATGTCTTAGCGGTCAATTTTTGCCTGATCTACTGCCAAGACGGGATCAGTCCAAGTCATTCCATGACTGGCTCTATACCGGAGCTAGTCATAGCCAAATTAGCCTTCAAGGCTTGCAAATACTCTGCGAACAGCTTCCCATTTAGAAGCATCTGCAGACATCCATGCGAATCTGACTCCCACTAGCCTGCGCTGCTTCTCTGGCGATAATCACTGCATGGCCACCGAGATCACTGGATCGCGCCCGTGGTAACGACCGAGCTTGGACCGCTACGGCTGGTCACTGTCGGCAACGCCGTCAAAATGCCGGTGGTGGCATCGATGCGGTAGCCTGACACAGTGCTTGAGCCCTGGTTCGTCACGAAGGCGAACTTGCCCGACGGTTCGATGCTAATGAAAGATGGCTGGGTTCCGGCCGTCACCGTGCCTGCAAGGCTTAAGGCACCTGTCATCGCGTTGATAGCGAAGCTCGAAACGGTGCCCGAGTCGTAGTTCACCACATAGGCGAACCTGCCCGTTGGCGCAACGGCGATAGAGATTGGGAAGTTGCCGGCTGTGACCGGATTGCCCGGATCGGCTGTCAACGAACCCGTGGCCGGGTTGATGTTGTAAACCATGACGCCGGAGTAGGCCACAGGCGCATAGGCAAATTTCCCCGAAGGATCAACGGTCACGCTGCGCAGTGAAAACCCTGGGGCGGGCGCCACATCGCTAACCATGGTCAAGGCCCCAGTCGTCGCATTGATGGTGTAAGCCCGCAGGACGCCGCCGTTTGCTGCCACGTAGGCGAACTTGCCTGTGGGATGGACGGTGACTGATATCGGCTGTGCTCCGGACACAACAGTGCCCGTACCGGTCAGCGCCCCGGTCGTGGCATTGATGGAATAGACCGAGACATTGTCAGAGCCGAAATTCGCCACATAGGCAAACTTGCCTGTTGGGTCAACCGTTACGGAGTAAGGGTTGGTTCCCGCTGGCGCGGCCGACCCGACGCTGGTTAGTGCACCGGTGCTGGCGTTGATGGTGTAGGCCGAGACGTCATTGGAGTCATGATTTGCCACGTAGGCGAACTTGCCGGAGGGATCGACAGTGACGGACTGGGGATTGGTACCTGTCGCCACATAGCCATGGTCGCTCAACAGACCAGTGGTGGCATCCACCGCAAAGATGGAAACACTGTTGTCGTTCACATTAGAAACGTAGGCAAAGCGTGGGATGATCGAATTGACGGGCGCAGCCACACAAGTCACCGCCACATTCGTCACATTGGCACTGGCGGTGCCGCTGCCGTTTGTCACTGTGCAGATTTGCCCGGTAGGCTGTGTCTGTACCGTTACCGCATAGGCTGCCCCGGAGGCAATGGCTGTTGCGAAGTTGAAGGTGCCATCTGCCGTCACACTCTTGTTGTCTACACCATTGTTCTGCAATATCAGACCAGTGCCCGTCAGGCCGCTGACTGTGCCGCCCACGGCGTAAAGCACTGTTGTTGTCGGAACATTGCCTTCCACCATGATGGTGTCGCCCCACATGTCGGTATGACGCAGGTGGACGGTATCCCAACTGTAGTTGAAGCCACCGTTGCCGTTTGGCGAGCGAATGATGCCGGGACAATCGTAGGAGGCGGCCATCACAAACTGGTTGTGCCCGCCGTCAGCGTAGGTAAAAGGAACCGTGACGGTGGCCGTGCCGGTGATGTAACCCGCTCCTGCCACGCTTATCACTGGGTACTGCGTTGGCAGGACCTGAGTTTGAGCCACAACGCCCGGATGCCACCAATATAAGGGGTCAGCCCAACGCCTGCGTAGAAACCTGACCGTTACATTGCTGCAATTCCCGGGCACTCTGACAAATTGTGAGAGTTGAAGGTCTGCATTCTGGTCGACGCGATAAGCGCCAAAAGCGCCATTCGCCGGATCACGCGGAAGTTCGGTCTGGGTCATTGCTTCAACTGGTACCGCGCTGAGATGCGCAACGCTTACACCTGAGGCGCACCAGTAAGGGTCGCCCACCATGCTTGTCGGTCTTAAGCAGGCGCCTGCGTACATCCACGAAAAACTGCTGCGTTGCCACTCCGCCATGCCGTTTGTCACAGTAGCGCTTGTCGCGATCCACGGTTGCCCCGGGCTGGCCATGAACACCTGCATGTCCGGCGCTATGCCTACCGGTGCGCGCACGGTCACTGGCACATTGAATGGCAGATCGTGCGGGGTGAGTTCGTAGACAAAACCAGACACCGGATACGCATCGAGTGCATCGGGCGCCCCCACTGAAGTACGCGCAATACCAATCGTCGTGGCCTGCTTCAAAGCGCCTGCAGGGATGATCACCTGCAGGCCATCAGGACCAGTGACCGTGCCCCCGGCCGCATCGATGACAGCCGTCACAGAAGTCGCGGCGTTGGGTGCAACGCTGTCGCTGCCACCACACGCTACCAACCCCATCGGCAGAACAACACAGGCTGCCAACCAGGCTAAAGGGTTCGCCAGCGAGGCCATGTGTTGGTTTGTCCGGATGGCGCTGCGACATCGGTTTTGCCGCGACAGGCTGGGTGGCTGCTTTCATGGAGACCTCCTGAATGGACTTGCTGCGGTTGCTTCGCGCAGTGATGTGTGACCCTTTCAGGATACAAACGTATCAGGGCTGGTAACAGTGCCAAAAGTCATGTTTTGGGGGCTAGAGCCGTCAAAGCATTGATCAATACGTCGGCAACAACCGGTTTGAAGAGCACCGGCACGCCCGAATCACGCACCCGCTGCAGCCGTTCTGGCGCGGTCTCGCCCGTCACCAGCAGCATGGGTAGCGTGGGTGCGAAGCGCTGGAGCAGACGCTGGCCCACATCCAACCCATTGGCACCATCGGCCAGCCGAAAGTCGCAAATCAGCGCATCAAAAGGCGCAGCCTGGGCGGCGGCCTGAGAAAACGCGGTAGTGGCCGCCATTTCATCGCGAACGGCTTGCAAGGACACCCCATAGGTTTGGAGCAGCGCTGCCATGGCAGACGCAATAGCCGACTCGTCGTCAATCAAAAGAATGCGTTGGGGCAGGGCCCTGGGCTCTGGTGCAAGACCGGGCTGCAGAGCAAGAGGCGACTCCTGCGGTGGTGCCGCGTCGATGACCACCCGAAAACGAGTGCCTCGCCCCAGGCGTGAGTGCACCTGCACCGGATGCCCAAGCAGCTCAGACACACGCCGCACAATGGACAACCCGATGCCCAGGCCCTGGCTGCGATCCCGGCCCGGATTGTTAACCTGGTAGAACTCGTCAAAGATATAGTTCAGGCTCTCTGGCGTCATGCCAATGCCGGTGTCGTGTATCTCGATCCAAACCTTTTTGCCCCGCGCCCGCGCCACGACCAGCACACCACCCTGCTCGGTGTACTTGATAGCGTTTTCAAGCAGATTGGCCAGAAGGCGCTGCAGCAACGGCAAATCGGTACACACCCACAGTGGACTGGCACGCAAGCGCAGTTGCAGTCCTTTTTCTTCAGCGCGGGAGGCAAAGAGCTGATTGAGCGTCTGAAACAACGGGTTCAGTGGTACGGCCTGGCGCTGGGGTTCAATCACACCTGCGTCCAGTCGCGAGACATCGAGCATGGTGTCCAGCGAAGTTCCCAAAGCGTGTACCGCAGTCATGAGGCGCACGGCATGGGAATGCTCGGGCCGCCCATGGAGCTCTTTTTCAAGCACAGCGCCAAACAGGGCAATGGCGTGCATCGGCTGGCGCAGATCATGGTTAGCTGCGGTAAAGAAGCGGCTCTTTTCCTCGCTGGCGCGTTGCGCGACCCGTATTTGCTCAGACAACTTCTCGGCCAGGGATTCCTTCTCAAAACGCATCAACAGTGAGTGGGTTAGCAGCTGATGCTGCTGGCGAGCGAAGTGCAGCGTGGCACCGAGATACAGCAGGCTACACACAGCCAGGAATAGATGCACCGCGTCGCCGCGCCAGAGCAGAGCGCTAATCAACCCCACCATCATCGGCACCACAAAACTCAGCACCGAGGGCCAGCGCGGTGCAACGGACGGAACGCCAGCGCTTGAGATTCCCAACATGGTCAGCATCAACATGGCCGTCATCGGCAGGCTGTCAGCGGGCATGAACAACCAGGGCGCCAAGCCCCATACACTGCTGTAAATCAGCAGCTCACGACTTTGAAGGCGCGCCCAAAATGCACTGCGCTCTCTGGCCATTGGGTCGCGATGGTAGGCCGCAATCAGCGGGTATCTGAGCAACTGAAGGAAGTGCAATCCGAGCCACACCAGAACCATGGTGTTGTGCAACCTCCAGTAGAAAACAGCGCACAGCGCCCAGGCCAACAAAGTGTCTGCAACCGTCGAACTCAATGATGTGCCGTACAGCGCTGCCACCTGCTCTCGCAGGACGCGCTGGGCAGTCTGAGGATCGGTGTCGGCGGTGGACGAGGTCTGCACAGGCCGATTTATCGCAGCTGGCTGATCAGTTGGGAGCGCGAACGCACGCCAAATAGCAGTAGCAAAGTGGAGACATGGTTCTTGACCGTGCCCTCGCTCAAATGCGCCAGCTCGGCAATTTCGCGATTCGATTGACCGACCAATATGGCGTCGAGCACTTGCGCTTGCCGGACAGTCAGCCGCACACTGTCTCCGCCGGCAGTGCGAACCACGCGCCACCCCGCCTGGCCGGAGTCGCTGGTCGCGGGCAAGATGCCTGGCGGGCCAAACAGCCCAAGTGAGCAGATATAACTCACAACCTCTTGCAAATCGCCAGACTTGGTCAGGTAGGCCTTGGCACCGCTTGCCCTGGCCTGACTGCCCAGAGCGGGGTCACTCACGCCAGACAGCACCACAACGCATGCCTCAGGGAAACGATCCATAAAGGCTATTAATGCGGACAACCCATGGGCGTCGGGTAGGTGCAAGTCCAGCAACACTAGGCCGATGTTGGGTTGCTGCTGGTCATAGAGTGCCAGGGCATCGTGCAAATTGCGCGCCTCAAACACCTCCACGCTGGTGTCGCACGACGCCGCGTGCGACTGCACCAGCGTGCGCAGGCCCAAACGCACCAGATCATGGTCATCGACCACCAGAATGCCAGAGGGCATGGGTGTGGGAGGTGGCGCGCAGGCGTGCACAGTGGATGGCAAGGGTGGCATCGGTCGTCATGATAGGCCCTGTGTCGCACGACGGGAAGTGCACAAAGTCATTTCTTCAGTCTTGCGATCTGGGGGAAGAGCCACCAGGCTGCTGGGGCAATGTGGCTGGGGTTGAGGCGACCCATGAATTCAGCCGCCATACAGCACGGCTGCCTCATACCTGACGAGCCACCGATAATTGCTACTACTTTAATAGCTACTTACGCAATACCAAAAAGGACTCAAGGCCTAAAACATGCCTAAACTTCAGACGCGGCTTCCAGCACCCTACCCGCCTCAATCGTGATGCAGCGAGCACAGCGCTGTGCAATGCCCCGGTCGTGGGTGACCAATACCAGCGTGGTTCCGAGCTCGCTGTTGAGCGCAAACATCAGTTCCATGATTTTTTCGCCCGTGGCAAAGTCCAGGCTGCCGGTGGGCTCGTCGGCCAGCAACACCGCCGGTTTGACGACAAAGGCGCGGGCCAGCGCCACGCGTTGCTGCTCGCCGCCACTCAGAACCTTGGGGTAGTGTCCCAGGCGCTCGGACAGTCCCACGCGTGCCAGCATCTCGGTTGCCGCAGCTCTCGCGTCACGCCGATTGGCCAGCTCCAGAGGCAGCATGACGTTTTCCAGAGCCGTGAGATTGCCCAGCAGCTGAAAGCTCTGGAACACAAAGCCCACCTGTTGCGCCCGCAAGGCGGCCCGCTGGTCCTCGCTCATGTCGAACAAATCCTGTCCGGCGAGCCGCACGGTGCCGCGGGTGGGCGTATCGAGTCCTGCCACGATGGACAACAAGGTGCTTTTGCCTGAGCCCGAAGCGCCGACAATGGCAACGGTTTCCCTGGCATTCAAAACAAAATCAATATCGCGCAAAATGTCGAGAGTGCCAGTCGAGTCGGTCACCGACTTGAAAACGTGCTCAACGGAAATAATTGAATCAGACATGAGGCTTTCTTTGTATCGACAACACTTGTACCGCCGCCACTTTATCGCAACGGGCTTACTCATTGGATGCACGGGGCTATCCGGTGCGACCAGCTCCAGCGACGCAGAGCCGCAAAAGGTGGCTGGCAAGGCCACCACCATCCTGGTGCTGGGTGACTCGCTGAGCGCCGAGTATGGCCTGCCGCGCGGCAGTGGCTGGGTGGCGCTGCTGGAGCACAAGCTGGCGGCACAGAAGCTGGCTGTCCATGTGGTCAATGCCAGCATCAGCGGCGACACCACCTCGGGTGGGCGCTCGCGCCTGCCCGCCCTGCTGGCACAGCACCGACCCACCCATGTGATCATTGAACTGGGTGCCAACGACGCCTTGCGCGGCCTGTCTCTGCCCTCCACGCAGGACAACCTGAACCAGATGACACGCTCGGCGCAACGCGCAGGCGCCAAGGTGCTCCTGATTGGCATGCAGGTGCCGCCCAACTATGGTCGCAGCTACAACGAGCAGTTTGCGCGTGTGTTCGCCCAGGTCGCCAAAGCCAACAAGGCTGCGCTGGTGCCGTTTCTGCTGGCTGGCGTGGCCGATATTGCCGACAGCGAGCGGCTGTTTCAGAGCGATCGGATTCATCCCAAGGCGCAGGCACACCCCACATTGCTGGCCAACGTGTGGCCCGAACTCAACAGGCTGCTCAAATGAGCCTGACCCTGCTGAGTGCCACCGAGGTCATCGCACGCCTGCATGAATTTGACACCATCATCGACGCTCGCAGCGAGGACGAATACGCCCAGGACCATCTGCCCGGCGCGGTGAACTGGCCGACGCTCAACAACGAAGAGCGCAAGGTCATTGGCACCCAGTACAAACAAATCAATGCGTTTGAAGCCAAAAAGCGCGGCGCGGCCATTGCTGCCCGCAACATCGCCACCCACATCGAGCGCGATGTGATCGATAAGCCCAAGGACTGGAAACCGCTGACCTACTGCTGGCGCGGGGGCAAGCGCAGTGGTTCACTCTCGCTGATCTTCGATCAGATCGGGTTTCGCGTGACGCTGGTTGAAGGCGGCTACAAGGCCTTTCGGGCCGCGGTGGTGCAAGACATTCCCCGCCTTGTGAGCGGTCTGGACTGGCGCGTCATCTGCGGCACCACCGGCTCGGGTAAAACCCGCCTGCTGCAGGCCTTGCGAAGCGAAGGAGCCCAGGTTCTTGATCTGGAAAACTTGGCCAACCACCGCAGCTCGGTGCTCGGCGCCCTGCCAGGCGTTGCCCAACCGTCGCAAAAGCGATTCGACACGCTGGTGTGGGACGCGCTGCGCCAGTTCGACCCGACGCGGCCCGTGTTCATTGAAAGTGAAAGCAAAAAAGTGGGCAATGTGGCCGTGCCCACCTCTCTGATTGAAGCGATGCGTGAGAGCCCCTGCCTGAGCCTGGTGCTAGGCGATGCAGAGCGCGTGGCGCTCCTGATGGAAGACTATGATTTTTTTGTGCAGGACCGCGAGTACTTCTGCCAGCGTCTGCAGGCGCTGACCGAAATTCGGGGAAAAATGATGGTCGAAGGCTGGCAGGGCCGAGTGCGCGCGGGAAATATCGAGCCCGTGGTGCAGGAGTTGCTGGTACAGCATTACGACCCGGTTTACCTGCAATCCATGCGGCGCAATTTCACACACTTTTCCACTGCAGAAACAATAGCGCCAAGTGACCATTCGACAAGGTCTATGACAAAACTGGCCAAAAAACTTATTGCAAATACTGCCGTATCGGACGGGAGCCCACCGTAGCCTGAAGACTCAAGATCGGTCGGGAGCCACGTAGCCGGTCCGTTGCACCTCGTCTGCGACAGTCTCATCTGGTGTGCTGGCATCGGGAGCGTCGCCCACCTTTCGCTCGGCCTTGTGCTTGAGTTTTTCTTCTTTCTTCTTCTTTTTTGCCAGCTCTTTCTGACGTTTTTCGTATCCGTAATTAGGTGTTGCCAAAATATTCTTTCAGTTTGTTCGGGACGACTTTACCATCTCGGGGGCGGTGCCCGACCAGCGGGACCGCTTTTGTTGCCTCAGGGCGCGGCTGATACAGCCTGTTTATCGAGCCAGCGCACCGAGCGCCGGTAGGCATGCCAGGTCGCATGTCCGAGCAGTGGCCCCACGATCACCAGGCCGGCGCCCCAGGGCAGCAGAGCCAAAACAATCATGGTCGTGATCAGGAACCCCCAAAACACCATAACGGCCGTGTTCTCAAAAACGACCCGCAGGCTGGTGATGGCTGCTGAAATGGCGTCGGCGTCGCGATCGAGAATCATCGGGATTGCAACCACCGTGGTGGCGAACACCACCGAGGCAAAAGCGCCGCCTACCACCAGATAGACCGCAACGAACTCCCAGTTGGCCATGTTGAAGATGGCCTCGATCACCCCCGTGGTAGAGGGCATGCCGGTGTTGAAAAACACGGCAAACACCACCAGCGAAGCCCGGCCCCACAGCAACTCAAGGACGATCAGCACCAGAACCAGCATGCCCATGCTGCCAACATGTGAGCGCCAGCAACTCAGGGAGGCGAGCAGCTCGGGCGCCGTGCCGCGTTCCTGCCGGCGGCTCACCTCATAGAGCCCCACTGCCAGAAACGGCCCCACCAGCAGGCAACCCGAGGCGATGGACATCACATACTCCGGGTTGCTGCGAAAAACCTCTCCCAGAACCAGGGCCATGCCCCAAAAACACAGCCCATAAAAAAGGCCAATGCCCTTGGCTGCGAGCAGATCACCCCAACCCAGCGCCAGCCAGCGAAATGGGTCTTTAAAACCCAGGCTGATGATTTCTATGTCCGGTTCCCGGGAGGGCGGCGGGACGTAGGGCGCGTGTGCTTCTGACAAGCGCTTCAGCCCATGTGCAGGCCGCCGTTGACGGAGAAGTCGGCGCCAGTGGAATAGCTGCCCTCGTCAGAGGCCAGCCAGGCGATGATCGAGGCAATCTCGCTGGGCTCGCCCAGGCGCTTGACCGGCACAGTGGCAATGATCTTGTCGAGCACGTCCTGGCGAATGGCCTTGACCATGTCGGTGCCGATGTAGCCCGGGCTCACGGTGTTGACGGTCACCCCCTTGGTCGCCAGTTCCTGCGCCAGCGCCATGGTAAAGCCGTGCATTCCGGCCTTGGCAGCCGAGTAGTTGGTCTGACCGGCCTGGCCCTTGGCGCCATTGACCGACGAAATGTTGATAATCCTGCCCCAGCCTTTTTCAACCATGTCGGCGACCACCTGCTTGGTGACGTTGAACATCGAATTGAGGTTGGTTTCAATCACGGCATCCCAGTCTTCGCGGCTCATTTTCACGAACATGCGGTCACGGGTAATGCCGGCGTTGTTGACCAGCAAATCGATGGTTCCATGCTCGGCCTTGGTCTTGGTGAAAGCCTCCACCGTGGAATCCCAATCCCCTACGTTGCCCACTGAGGCGTAGAACGTGAAACCCTGCGCTTTTTGCTCATCAAGCCATTTGTTAAAGTCCCGGGTGGGGCCACAGCCGGCGATGACCTTGAACCCTTCGGTGTGCAGCCGCTGGCAGATGGCGGTACCGATTCCGCCCATACCACCGGTGACGTAAGCTACTTTTTGACTCATTGTTCTTCTCCTTTGATTGATGAATAGGCGCGCACAGGCACCTTTTCAATATAGCGGCAATTCGCAATGACCGCATTGCGGAAAACACTGAGGCCCTCTCATTCACCGCGATTGAGAGCCGCAGCCAGCCCCGCCTCGGCGGGACAGTCTCACGTTCTAGCGTTCGATGGTCAGGGCCACGCCCATGCCGCCACCGATGCACAGTGAGGCAATGCCCTTTTTGGCATCGCGCCGCTGCATTTCATGCAGCAGCGTGACCAGAATCCGGCAGCCGGACGCACCAATGGGGTGCCCAATGGCAATGGCGCCGCCGTTGACGTTGACCTTGCTGGTGTCCCAGCCCATTTCCTGATTGACCGCACAGGCCTGCGCAGCAAACGCCTCGTTGATTTCAAGCAAATCCAGATCAGCAGCTTTCCAGCCTGCACGGGCCAGCGCTTTGGTGGAAGCGGGCACCGGGCCCATGCCCATCAAGGCCGGGTCCAGCCCGCTGGTAGCAAAGCTGGCGATGCGCCCCATGGGTTTGAGTCCGAGCTCGGCGGCCTTCTTGGCGCTCATCACCATCACAGCTGCGGCGCCATCATTGATGCCTGAAGCATTGCCCGCGGTGACACCACCGGCTTTGTCAAACGCGGGACGCAGACCGGCCAACACATCGGCATTGGTCTTGCGATTGACGAATTCGTCAGCTGCGAACACGATCGGATCGCCCTTCTTCTGGGCAATGCTAAAGGGCACGATTTCGTCCTTGAACTTGCCCGCGTCCTGGGCGGCAGCCGCTTTTTGCTGGCTGGCCAGCGCCAGCGCGTCCTGCATCTCGCGGGTGATGCCATATTTCTTGGCGACGTTCTCGGCAGTGATGCCCATGTGATACTGGTTGTACACGTCCCACAGGCCGTCCACGATCATGGAGTCGATCATCTTCCAGTCGCCCATGCGCTGACCGTCGCGCGAACCCAGCAGCACATGGGGCGAGGCACTCATGTTCTCCTGGCCCCCCGCGATCACGATGTCACTGTCGCCCCAGGACACGGCCTGAGCGGCGAGCATGACTGATTTCAAACCAGAGCCGCACACGGCGTTGATGGTGAGCGCTGGTGTTTCCTTGGCCAAGCCACTCTTGATGACGGACTGGCGTGCCGGGTTCTGTCCCACACCGGCCGCAAGAACCTGGCCCAAAATCACTTCGCCAATCTGGTCAACAGGCAGCCCTGTGCGAGCCAGCAATTCCTTGATGACCGCCGCGCCCAGGTCGGTCGCGGGAGTTTTGGCCAGTGAGCCGCCAAACTTTCCAACCGCAGTGCGGGCAGCCGAAACAATCACGATATCGTTCATTTTTTATCTCCTTCAGTTTATTGAAAATTGGTCAGGCTTTGGCTTTCACATAGCGACCCGGGGCCGCTTCGATCGCCTTGTATTTCCCCTTGCCATAGGTCTTGGGGGCGGGAATCTGTTTGCCCGCCTGGGCCGCCAGCCACTCGGACCAATCGGTCCACCAGCTTCCCGAATGCTCAGTGGCACCGGCCAGCCATTGCGCGTGGGTCTTTGGCAATTTGCTGTCTTCCCGGATCCAGTGGCTGCGCTTGTTTTTGACCGGCGGATTGATCACCCCGGCAATATGACCGGAAGCGCCCATCACAAAGCGCTTCTTGCCCGGCAGCACCTGGGTCGAGGCATAGGCACCGCCGATGGGAACGATGTGGTCCTCGCGCGAGCCATAGACATAAACCGGTAGCTTGACCTTGTTCAAGTCAATTTTTTGCCCACACACTTCGACCTTGCCCGGCTTGACCAGGTTGTTCTCGAGGTAGGTGTTGCGCAGGTACCAGGCGTAAAAGGGTCCTGCCAGGTTGGTGGCGTCGCTGTTCCAGTACAGCAAATCAAATGGGGGCGGCGTTTCACCCTTGAGGTAGTTGCCCACCACGTAATTCCACACCAGATCATTTGGGCGCAAAAAGCTGAAGGTGCTGGCCAGATCCTGCCCCTTCATCAGCCCGCCCTGGCCAAGTTCCTGCTCCCGGTACTTGACAAACGATTCGTCGATAAAGACATCGAGAACGCCCGTGTCGGCGAAATCGAGGAAGGACGTCAGGAATGTGGCGCTGGCCACCGGTAGGGGCTTGGCCGCACCCTTGGCAGACTCAGCCCGCGCTGCCAACACCGCCAGCGCTGTGCCCAACATGGTCCCGCCCACACAGAAACCCAAGGCATTGATGCTATTGACCCCTGCGATCTCTTGCGTCACTGCTATTGCTTTGATAACAGCGTCTTCAATGTAGTCGTCCCAGGTCTTGTTTGCCAGGGATTCATCGGGATTGCGCCAACTCACCACGAAAGTGCGGTGGCCCTGGGCCACGGCGTAGCGGATGAGTGAATTTTCCGGCTGCAGGTCCAGGATGTAGAACTTGTTGATATTGGGCGGAATCAGCAAGAAAGGCTTTTCGAACACCTTGGCGGTGAGCGGCTTGTACTCGATCAGCTGGAACAGCTCGTTCTCGAACACCACCGCGCCCTCGGTGGTGGCCACATTTTTACCCACTTCGAAGACGCTCTCATCGGTCATGGAGACATGGCCCTGCCTGAGATCGTGAACGAGGTTCTGCAGCCCCATGGAAACGCTCTCGCACTTGGTGTCGATCGCCTTTTGCAGCGCCTCGGCATTGAGTGCCAGGAAGTTGCTGGGCGCTGCCGCCGCCGTCAGTTGCTCCACTGCGAACCGGATCCGTGCCAGGGTCTTGTCGTCGGCCTGAACAGCATCGACCAGGCCCATCAGGGTGCGTGAATTGAGCAGGTAGGCCGCGGCCGAGAACGCAGCCATCGGATTGGCGCTCCAGGCTTGGGCGGAAAAACGCTTGTCGCCACTCTGATCGACAGTGCCGTTCAGGGTTTTGGTCCAAAGCGCGGTCGCGTCCTGGAGGTACGCTTGTTGCAATTGCTGCAACTTGTCCTGGGAGAAGCTGATGGCTGGCACCGCCGCTGCACCTGCCGATGGGCCGGCCACGGCTCCTGCATCCATGTTCTGGAAAGACGCCATCGCACCAGACCAGGCCTCGGTCAAAGACTGCTGGAACTGCTGTGCGCTCTGGGTCCAATAATCGGGTGAATTCTGTGTCATGCTATGCCTCTTTGAGAGCCGCGCGGCGTGCGTGCGGCAACGCCAGCAGTTTACCCGGTCCAACGCTGCGGCGCATCTCGCAAACCCGTTCACCTTTGAACCCGCATGTACATTGTCGCCATCGCCTGGCTGTATGTGGCGCTCATGATGGCCCTGGCCGAAGCCACCCACGCCAGCGGCACATTGCTCGGCGCCATCGTGACTTTTATCCTGTACGGTGTGCTGCCGATCGCGCTGGTGCTCTACTTGATGGGCACCCCGGCCCGCCGTCGCGCCATCAAGGCCCGGGAAAGGGCAGAACAGATGGGGGCGCAGAGTCCGGCTGGAGCATCAGGCAAGCCAGATGCAGGCAGCCATGCGGCCGCTGACCCCATCGCGCCGGTGCGAAAAGAACCGTGAAGGCTGGCTCACGGTGCACCAGGCAAGGCTGCCATCATTGCCAAAAACATCCCTTACACCCAGCCGGGCAAGCCGAAGCCGTGCCAAGCCAGGCAGGTCGGCCAGCCATTTGTCGCCCGGCAGGGGTTTGAACAGCGCGCGCGCCTGGGTATCGTTGGCCACAAAGGCTTGGCGCACGTCGCCGCCCACCTCAAAAGCGTCCGGCCCGATGCACGGCCCCATCCACGCTATTATTTCAGTAGCTGACTGTGTAGCATCCACGGGGGCTAATGCCCAAAAACGCTCTATAAGGTGCTCGATCACCCCGCGCCCGCTCTGCCCGGCCAGGCTGCGCCAACCGGCGTGCGCAGCCGCCACCACGCTGCCCTTGGCATTGGTCAACAGCACGGGCAGGCAATCGGCGACCATGATGGTGCAGGCCAGCGCGCGCTGATCGGTCAGGCAGGCATCGGCTTGGGCTCCATCGGGCGTGTCCAGCACCAGAGGCTGCACCTGCACGGAGTGCACTTGCGACAGGAACACCGGCCGCGCCGCAATGGCCTGCCTCAAAATCGCCCGATTCTCCGCCACGGCCAACGAATCGTCGCCCACATGATCGCCAAGATTGAGCGCGCTGTAGGGCGGGCGGGACTGGCCGCCCAGGCGTGTGGTGCACAGCGCACGCACCCCCGGCGGAGCGCTCCACTGGGGAACGAGCCAGTCCGGATTTATCTTCACGCGGCGCGGATATGCACTTTGTCGTATGCAGCCAGCAGCTTGTGGTGCATTTCACAGCCCTCAAGCATCAAGCCGGGTGCCGGAATGCCCATGAAACGGTCGGTTTGCATGATGAGCGCATGGGCCTGCGCCAGAGCACCGTCACCGTAGAGCTGACGCAGGGCATCAAGATAGGGGCCGGTATCGCCCATGTCGGCCAGGTTGATCAGGCTCTCGATGCAGGCGTAGATGCCGCGCCGCTCAGGATTGAGCTGGCCAAAGTTGCGAATCCAGTCGCAGCCCTCCAGGGTGGATGCCTCGTCTCCAATGGCCAAAGCCAGCAGGGTTTTGAGCTCACCCACGCGCAAATCACTCCAAAACGAACCTGCGTCAGCGGCCAGACCGATGACCGCTGCCACCGGGCGCTGGTCGGCCAGGGACGATTCGTTCAGAGTATCGAGCAGGTCGGTGCATTCCTGGTCGTCCAGATCGGGCAGGTTCAGGATGGCTTCACGCACCTCATTGCCCACGCTGTTGTTTTCGAATTCCAGATCGTCCACCGGGTAGATCTCGGACATGCCGGGCACCAGAATGCGGCAGCAGTACACGCCAAGATGCGTGAAGTCGGCGATGTAAATTTCGCGCCCCTCACGATGGATGCGGTCCACCAGCCAGGCGTAGTCCAGCGCCGTGGAGGTGCTGAAGTTCCAGTCGCTGAACTCGTGGTCTGGGACGTTGCCCAGGAATTTCCAGTGCACCACGCCGCTGGAATCGACAAAATGAATCTCCAGGTTGGTCGAGCTGGCCACTTCTTCCAGATCGAAACTCGGCACCGGGAAACCGGCCAGCGCGTCCAGCGCCCGCCCCTGCAGCAACTCGGTCAACGCCCGCTCCAGTGCCACCTCAAAGCGTGGGTGCGCACCGAAACTGGCAAAACAACCCTGGTCCTGAGGGTGCAAGAGCGTCACACTCATCACGGGGTACTGGCCGCCCAGCGAGGCGTCGCGAACCAGGATGCCAAAGCCCGCGGCCCGCAGTGCACTGATACCCGCGGCGATCCGCGGGTAGCGCGCAATCACCTCCTCGGGAACGTCCGGCAGACAAATGCCCTCGGAGAGGATGCGGAACTTGATATGCCGCTCAAAAATCTCCGACAAGGCCTGAGTACGCGCCTCGTCCTGCGTGTTGCCCGCCGACATGCCGTTGCTCACATACAGGTTCCCGATGATGTTCACCGGGAACCAGGTCACCACACCGTCGCGTTCACGCTTGTAGGGAATGGCGCAGATGCCCCGTTCGGCGTGGCCCGAATTGAACTCCACGAGGCTGCTGGCGTCAATGGTGCCCGCCGGGTTGTAGAGCTTGTGCAGAGCCAGGTTGAGCAGGCCCACTGGCCAGGTTTCGTCCTCACCGATCTCAAACCAGCGCTCCTGCGGATAGTGCACATGATGCCGGTTGGCCACCTTGGGGCCCAGGTAGTAGTGAGTCCAGAAATAATTGGTCGAAAGACGCTCCAGAAATTCGCCCAGAGCACTGGCCAGACAGGCCAACCGGGTCGCACCCTTGCCGTTGGTGAACAGGAGCGGGCAGTCCCGATCCTGAATGTGCACCGACCAGATGCCGTCCACCGGGTTGAGCCAACTGCGCTCCACAATGTGAAATCCCAAGGATTGCAACTTGTTTTGCAGGGTCTGGATGGTCGATTCAAGAGAGGCATCTTTGCCGGGAATGAAGTTTTCAGTGTGCATGGTTGCTTTCAATGTGCGGGCATCAGCATACCGCACCGGGAATCGGTCAACCCGTCCGGCCGGGTCAGGCAGGTGGCAGGCTAGGGGGTTGGGTTGAGGAAACGGGCTCTGAGCCGTCGCAGCAGGTTTAAGGCCGCCAGCACCAGCGCACCTGCGCCAATACCCACCAGGGCGTCCAGCCCCAGTGCAGCAATTCCCTGCAGAGCCGGTCCCGCATTGGCGCCGACCTGGTTAACCCAGTGCTGGGCCCCTGGCAGCCCATGCATCAGAATGCCACCACCCACCAAAAACATCGCCGCAGTGCCCGCTACCGAGAGTGCCTTCATCAAATAAGGCGCCGCGAAAAGAATAGCCCGGCCCAGCGCACGCCGTACTCCTGCCCTCGCACCCTGTCCTGCCTGTTGACTCAAATGCAGGCCGGCATCATCGAGCTTGACGATGCCGGCAACAAACCCATACACCCCCACAGTCATCACCAGGGCGATACCGCCGAGCACGATGAGCTGCGTGAGGAGTGTCTGACCTTGCACCGTGCCCAGCGTGATCGCGATGATCTCGGCCGACAAAATAAAATCAGTTCGCACAGCGCCCACGATTTTTTCCTTTTCCAGCGCCACCATGTCGACGGATGAATCGGCCAGGGCTTGCACCAGCTGCGCGTGGTGGGCCGCGTCGTCCGAGCGGCGGTGCAATAGCCGGTGCGCCAGCTTCTCGAAACCTTCAAAACACAGGTAAGCGCCACCCACCATCAGCAATGGCGTGACCGCCCAGGGCGCAATCGCACTGATGACCAGCGCTGCAGGCACCAAAATTGCCTTGTTGACAAAAGAACCCTTGCAAACTGCCCACACCACCGGCAACTCCCGCTCGGCCCTGACCCCTGAGACCTGCTGGGCGTTGAGGGCCAGGTCGTCCCCCAACACGCCTGCTGTCTTCTTGGCGGCCACTTTGGTCAAAATGGCCACATCGTCAAGCACTGTGGCAATGTCATCGAGCAGGGCTAAGAGGCTACTGGCCATACGGACTGGCTTGGTAAATTGATTTGGAATGAATCATGGTTGCGCGATTGTGCCCGCCCGGGCTGGCTGTGCATCGGCCAGGGGTTTTGCGGCAATTTATTGGGTTACGGTTTGTTACACTGGTCCCAGTTGAAAACCGCAGCGCCAGCCCAATGAACCACAACGCCGCAGCAGACCTGCCTGATCAGCGCCCCACATCCCCCGCGCTGCCCAGTACCCGCCGCAACCGCTTCACAACGCTGCTGGTCGCTGGCATCGGTCTGCTCAACCTGGTGGTGGTCCTGCTGCTCTGGCTGACACTCAATCAAGGCTACCAAAATACCCTGCACGAGGTGCAAACCACAGCGCGCAATCTGACGCGGCTGCTGGCGCATGACGTCAATCAGACGCTCGAAGGCATCGACAAAGCCGTTTTGGCCATCGACGACGAGGCCAGCGAGCACATCCGGAAGGGCGAGGAAATTGATGTTGGCGACATCAACGTCCTGGCCGGTCGTCACAAGGAGCGCATGAGCCACCTCAAACAGCTTGGCCTGTTCGACGCTCAGGGCAGTCTCATGCTTCCCGGGGACGCTTTGCCCGAACCGCACCAGAGCATCGCCAATCAGGACTTTTTCGCCGAGTTGCGGCGCGGCCCGACCTCGGACTCGCATTTGGACAAGCCCACGATCAGTCTTTCAACCGACGGATCAAGTCTGGTCATGGCGCGCCGCGTCAGCGATCCACAGGGCGGTTTTGTGGGGGTTGCCGCCGGGTTCTTCGATCTGGAGACAATGACCGCCCCGATGAGGGATATTGACAGCGGCCCACACGGCATGGTGGTGCTGCGTGACGCCCAGCGAAGAGTCATCGCCCGGTATCCGTCCACACCCCGGAGTCGCGAGACCCTAGGGCACCAGGTCGTGACGCCCGAGCTGGTCGCCGAGCTGCAGGTCAATCCTGATTTTGGTGTTTTTCATGTGCGCTCGCCGATCGACCAGATCGAGCGCACCATGGCCTATGGCGCGGTCAGCAGTTACCCCTTCTCCGTGGTCCTTGGGCTGGCCGACGATGATTACTTCAAAGAGTGGCGCCAGAACGCCATCCGGTCCTCTCTCATGGTGTTGCTCTTCGGCTTGGTGACTCTGGGGTTTGGATGGCTGATCCACCGGGCGTGGACCCGCCGAGAAGCTGATCTTGACCTGATCGGTGAACAGGAGCGACGGTTTCGCAACCTCATCGAATCATCACCCTACCCGCTGATCGTGACCGACGGAAATGGACTGATCACACTCGTCAACCAGGAACTCGAAACGCTTCTGGGCTATCGATCCGAAGAACTGGTTGGGGAAATGGCCACAAGGCTGGTTCCCGAGCGCTATCGCGGTACGGGCGACGGTGCCTGGCTCAAGTTTTACAAATCAATCAGCGTGCATGAGACAAACCGACGCAACGTGTGGTGGGTCCTGACCAAGCAGGGACAGGAAATACCCACCAACGTCAGCTTTCGCCCGCTTCACACCGCTCAGGGAGAGGCGGTAGCCATCGCGGTAATTGACATCCGCGAAAGCCTGCGCGCCAGTGAACGCATTGAGTTCCTGGCCTACCATGACGCCCTGACAGAATTGCCCAACCGGCGTCTGCTGCTCGAGCGCATCAAGCACGCTCGCGCCTCGTGCGAGCGCACCGGCTTTCATGCTGCGCTGCTGCTGCTCGACCTGGACGACTTCAAAACCCTGAACGACAGCCTGGGCCACGATAAAGGCGACCTGCTGCTGCAGGAAGTGGGCCGTCGCTTGGTGCGGGGTGTGCGCGAAGGCGACACGGTGGCACGCTTGGGAGGCGACGAATTCGTCGTACTGTTTGAGGGCCTGAGTGAAGACGCGCAGAACGCGGCAAATCAGGTAGAAGCCCTGGCCGAAAAGATGATCTCTGCCCTTACTAAGACGTACCAGCTCGATGGGTGCACCGTTCACAGTACACCGAGCATAGGCGCCACCCTGATCGCCGGGTTGCAATTCTCTGTGGAAGAACTCATGCGGCAGGCTGACATGGCCATGTACCAGTCCAAAAAGGTTGGGCGCAGTACCTTGCGGTTCTTCGACCCCCAGATGCAAGCCCTGGTGACCCAACGCGCTGCCATGGAGAGCGCGCTGCGCGAGGCCATTGACCGTCAACGACTGGTCCTGCACTACCAGATGCAAGTCAGAGAGGAACACGAGATCACCGGGGTTGAAGCACTGGTGCGTTGGCACCATCCGGAGCGGGGTCTGGTCGGGCCGCTCGACTTCATCGCTCTGGCCGAGGAAACTGGGCTGATTCTGCCCCTGGGCAAGTGGGTGCTCGAGACCGCTTGTGCGCAACTGACCCGCTGGGCTGGAAACCCTGACACGGCGCACCTGACCTTGTCCATCAACGTCAGTGCCCACCAATTTCGCCAGAGTAATTTCGTCGAGCAGGTGCTTCAGGCACTTGAACGCGCCGGGACCAACCCCTATCGGCTCAAATTGGAACTGACCGAGAGTCTGCTGGTCACCGATGTGGAGGGAACCATCGGGAAAATGACAGAACTTCGGAACGAAGGGGTGGGTTTTTCGCTTGATGACTTTGGCACTGGCTATTCATCACTGTCCTACCTTAAGCGTTTGCCGCTGACCCAACTCAAAATTGACCAGGAGTTTGTGAAAAATATTCTGCACGACCCCAACGATGCTGCCATTGCCAGAATGGTCATCGCCCTGGCCGACACCATGGGCCTGGACGTGATTGCCGAAGGGGTGGAAAACGAGGACCAACGCTGTCTTCTGGCCGAGATGGGCTGCCACCATTGCCAGGGTTATTTGTTCAGCGAGCCACTGCCCGTTGAGGAACTTGAGATTTTGACGGCCTGCGCATGACGCCCGCCGGATTTTTGCGTGACGGGCTTCCCGCACGCCGGTAAACTTGGCCATCAAATCAGTCCCATCGATACCCAGGAGATTTTCATGATTCTTGAACTCGCCGATTTGCGCATCCACGCCGGGCAGAACACCGCTTTTGAAGAGGCCGTTCAGCGCGGTGTCACAACCGTCATCGCCCGCAGCAAGGGATTCAATGGCTACAAGGTGAACCGGTGCATCGAAAGCCCCCAGCGTTATCTGCTCCAGATTTTCTGGGACACCCTCGATGACCACATGGTGGGGTTTCGCGAGTCGCCAGAATTTGCCGTCTGGCGCAGCATTGTGGGACCATTTTTTGCCGCTCCACCCGTGGTCGAGCACTTTGAGTTGGTAGGCAAGTCAGACTGATTTGAAATGAGGTTGTCATGAGTTATGTCTTCACACCCCCTTTCACCGTCGTGGCCCCGGTGCTTGGCACCGATGCTTTGTTTCCAGTGCACCGCATCTACTGCGTGGGCCGCAACTACGAAGATCATGCCAAGGAGATGGGATTTACCGGCCGAGAGCCACCCTTTTTCTTCATGAAACCGGCCGATGCAGTGCTGGTCGTCAACGGCAAGCAGCCCACCCCGCTTCCTTACCCGAGTCTGACCAATAACCTGCACCACGAAATCGAGTTGGTGGTGGCCATTGGGGTGGGCGGCAAGGCCATCAAGGCGGCCGACGCGCACAAACATATCTTCGGTTACGCCGTGGGCCTGGACATGACCCGGCGCGACCTGCAAAACGAGATGAAAAAGCAAGGCCGCCCCTGGAGTATTGGCAAAGGCTTTGACCACTCGGCACCCATTGGCCCCATAACCCCAGCAGAGGCGGCGGGAGACATTGGTAAGGCCGAAATCTTTATGCAGGTCAACGGTCAGGACCGCCAGCGCAGCAGTCTGTCCAAACTGATCTGGAACATTTCGGAGACGATCGAGGCCCTCTCTGCGGCCTGGGAACTGCAGCCAGGGGACCTGATTTACACCGGAACGCCTGAAGGTGTGGGACCGGTGGTGGTGGGTGATGCCCTTCATGGTGCCATCACAGGACTGGTTCCGATCTCGCTGACCGTGGTTTAGGCGAGAAGCAGACGGCCCCGCCCGGTTGCGTCAACGACCGGAGCGGTCGGGTTTGCAGGCGCTTTCAATTTACACTGGCGGCATGCTGCGCACCCCCATCAAACACTGCAGAAGCTGCGGCACCGCCGTGGTTTACCGCGTTCCCGATGATGGCGACACCCGCGAGCGCGCCGTCTGCCAAGCCTGCCAGACCATTCACTACGAAAATCCTCTCAACGTGGTGGGCACCGTGCCCTATTGGGGAGAGAAGGTGCTGCTGTGCAAGCGCAACATCGAACCGCGCTGGGGCAAGTGGACGCTGCCGGCCGGTTTCATGGAACTCGGTGAGACGGTGGCCCAGGGCGCGGCCCGAGAAACGCTGGAAGAAGCCGGCGCGCAGTTTGAGATGGAGGGTTTTTTCTCATTGCTCAACGTGCCGCGGGTGGGACAGGTCCATATGTTTTACCGGGCCCGCCTGCTAAGCAACGTTTTCAATCCCAATTTCGAGACCCTTGAAGCCCGCCTTTTCTCGGAAGATGAAATCCCCTGGGGCGAGTTGGCATTCAGGACCGTCAGGGAAACCCTGAAATACTATTTTGCAGATCGGCGTGCGGGCCAGTTCTCGATTCATGCGGTCGACATTGATTAGCGGGCGCCTGCGCACGAGCGCCAATCTGGAGTATTGGACCTACCGCGTTGGCGCCTATCTTCTGCTCAACTTTGTGGACGACCCGGCCTGGCTCGCCTTTATTTTCTGTTGACGCATTGCCGCCATCATGCTGCCCTGCTACCTTTTGCTCGATCTTGAAACCACCGGAGGCAGCCCGGTGCACGACCGCATCACGGAGATCGCCGCGGTGCGGGTGCAGGATGGCCACGAAGTAGCGCGCTGGAGCACGCTGGTCAATCCGGGCACACCCATTTCTGGCTTCATCCAGAACCTCACAGGAATCACCGATGCCATGGTGGCTGATGCACCACGTTTTGAACAAGTGGCGCCACAGCTGCTCGACCTGCTCGATGGCGCGGTCCTGGTCGCGCACAACGTGCGCTTTGACCACGGTTTCTTGCTCAATGAGCTGGCCCGCATTGACATTGCCCTGCGCGTCAAGACGCTATGCACCGTGCGCTTGTCGCGCCTGCTGTATCCGCAGCACCGCCACCATGGGCTCGACGCCATCATGCAGCGCCACGGCCTGGCCACCATTGCACGCCACCGTGCCATGGGCGACGTCGACGTGGTGATAGCCTGGTTGGCGCAGGCCCGTGCCGAACATGGGGCAGAGCATGTGGCGCGGCAAGCGGTTGCGTTGCTGCAAGGCAGTGCCGCTTTGCCACCGCTGCTTGAAACACCGGTGAGTGATATTCCCGATTCAAGCGGGGTGTATATCTTTTTTGGCGAGGGGCCGCTGCCGCTCTACATTGGCAAAAGCGTCAAGATACGTTCGCGTGTGATGTCGCACTTTCAAGCCACCGGCAAGCAGGCCAAAGAGATGCGAATTGCCCAGGAAATTCGGCGCATTGAGTGGATTGAGACTGCAGGTGAACTCGGTGCGTTGCTGTTGGAGGCGCGGCTGGTGAAAGCCCAGCAACCGGTCCACAACCGACAGTTGAGGCGCACCAGCAGCCTCTGCAGCTGGCGGCTGGAATCCAACCCCAACAGCCGCCCCCTGCTCACCCTGGTGCGCGGTGAAGACCTGCAACCCCGAGAATTTGAGCGCATGTTTGGCGTGTACCGATCCAAGCGCCAGGCCCAGGACGCGCTGCGCGAACTCGCCACCGAACATGCACTTTGCCCGCAAGCGCTGGGCTTGGAGCCCAGCCAGGGTCGCTGCTTTGCCCACCAGATCGGTCATTGCAAAGGCGTGTGCTGCGGCCTGGAGACATCCGACAGGCACCATCTGCGTCTGCAAGTGGCGCTGACCCAACACAAGCTTCACGCATGGCCGTATGCGGGCACCATCGGCCTGCGCGAACACAACCCGCTTGCCGACAAGACGGACATCCACCTGTTTGACCAGTGGTGCCATCTGGCCACGGTTCACGATGAGGCCGAGCTGTCCGACGCCCTGGGCTTGTCACACACACTGGCGTTTGACCTTGACACCTACCGGCTGCTGCTCAGGCAGTTGACAGGCCCTGACAAAACACGCGCGCAGCTGATCGACTTTGGCGGTCGGTAGCAGGCCTGTGCACCAAACCAAACTCAGACAGGTCACGCCGGACCCCTCGGACGGGTCGGGCATTCCCCGCATTCGCTGCAATCGGAGGCTAATGTCCATATAGTGTTCTCTTTCGGTTAACAGGAGACAACAATGGGACTATTTGATTCAGTCATGGGTGCAGTTGCCGGGCAAAGCCAACAAGGCGCCGATCTTGGCAGCCTATTGGGCGGTCTTCTGGCCAACAACTCCGAGCTTGGTGGCTTGAGCGGTCTGGTTGAAAAATTTCAGCAAAACGGTCTGGGGGACATCGTCAACTCATGGATCGGCCAGGGTGACAACCTGCCGGTCTCGGGGGACCAGATTGCCAGTTCAATTGGCAGTGGTCCACTGGCCAACATCGCCAGCCAACTCGGGTTGGATTCCAGCGCGGTATCCGGGCAGCTCGCGCAAATCCTGCCGGGACTCATCGACAAACTCACCCCGCAGGGCGCTGTGCCAGAGGGCGGTCTGGGCAACCCCAACGATTTGATGGGCATGCTCGGCGGATTGCTCAAGGGCTAAACAGGCCCCAGAAGTTGTTTTGATTCCGTATCGCGAGTGACATTTTCCGCAACGCGAGTTGCCCCTAAACCGGCATTGCGTATTTATTCAATGACAACCCAAGGAGCATTACCATGAGCATTTTTAGCAGCATTCTTTCCAAACTCGGTTTTGGCGATAAAAAAGAAAACGCAGCAGCGGCAAGCCCTGCTGGAGCCGCTGCGCCTGCGGCCCCGGCAACGAGCGCCAATGCCGCGCCTTCAGCACCCGTGGCGATCAACGCAGTCGATGTGGTCGCCAAACTAACGAAGCTGGCAGCGGCAAACCCCGAAAAACTCAATTGGAAGACTTCCATCGTCGATCTCATGAAACTTCTGGGTCTGGACAGCAGCCTGGGCGTGCGCAAGCAGTTGGCAACCGAGTTGGGTTGCCCCACCGAAAAAATGGCCGATTCAGCGCTCATGAACATGTGGCTGCACAAGACCGTTTTGCAGAAACTGGCTGCCAATGGCGGCAACATTCCCGCTGATTTGCTGTAGGTGGTTCACAACCCGGAGCAATCGGCATTCCGAAGGGCATGAAGGACCGGTTGTTCGCGCCAAAGCCGCCCGGCCGCCATAATGGCACGCATGCCGAAATTTGCGTTGACCGCCCAGGACACAAGTTACGCCCTGAAAGCCAAGGTACGGGAGAGCATCCTCAATCTGGTGCTGCGCGTTCCCGCGTCAAGTGAAAGTGAAACCGAGCGTGTGACGATTCCAGGCGCACCTGGTGTTGGACATCGCCGTCGTGTATGACAAGAACGCCACTCTGCGGCGCGAGCAGATGAAGTACTGTTTGTTTCGCCACGTCTCGGCCCAACCTGCGCGCGACGTGGCAGTACGCATGGGTCAATGCCATGTGTTCCAGCACGTTTCGCGCAGCGCTCTGGAATCCATTGCGTGCATGCTTGGCAGCAAGGTGCATTCTGCGCTTGGACGCTGCGCTGCCGGCAAAACCTTCCAGGTTCTCTTTTTATCTTTCTGATTCACCCAAACAAATACATGCGGCCACAAATTCAAAAAATCCATCCCATAGGAATTTTGGCAGCGCTAACGATCGCACTAATCATTGTGTCAATCGCCCTGTTTGTTTTGCGACTGCGAGGGCGCGAACTCGAGCATGCGCGCCTTGAGAGGATGTCGCTGACCAATATGCTGATGGAGCAAACAGAACGCGATTTCCAGGAGGTCGATTTAACCGTACTCGCCATACAGGAGAAATTAATGGCAGACAACGGTAGGCAGTTTGCCCTTGACAGCCTGCCGGTCCATTTCCTTCTGAGCAGTCGCACGGCGAGCATGCGCCAGTTGCAGTCGCTTTTTATCGTTGACGCGAATGGCCGTGTTGTCAATACCTCAGGTGATTTCTCGCCACACGATATTGCGCTCGACAACAGTGACTATTACAAAACACTGATACACGGCGAGTCTAGCGATCTCGTGGTCGGACAGCCAGTCCGAAGCCGATCGGACAACAGTTGGTCGCTGCCGTTGTCACGGGTCTTGCGTGATGCTAATGGCGCTGTCGTTGGCGCTGTCGTCGCGGCAATCGGTATCGCACAACTTGAGGATCAGTACACTGTCATCAAGCTCGATTACTCACGTCCCATCGGTATTTATCTGACCAATGGCACCCTCCTTGCCAGCTTGCCCCGGCGGGACGACATGATCGGCGAGAAACCACCCGACCTGAATGGGGTACGCTTTCCCGTGAGGGAGAAAGACATCGTATCAGTTCAACAGTCCCGTGCTGATGGCGTCCGTTTTAACCTCACTTTAGGTCGACTGGATAACTACCCACTATTGCTCAGCATCACCGAAGACGATGATATGGCACTGGCTTCATGGCGAGAAACCACCATTCCGCTAGTTGGCGGCGGTATTTTCGTTAGTTTCTTTACCGCCATCGCTGCTGCGTTTCTGATCAGCAAGCTTAAGAGCCGAGAAGCGTTGGCGAAGGCTCTGGCGACGGCCAATGACCTGTACCAGCACACGGTGAACTCGGTAATGGACGCAATTGTTGCGATTGATGAGTCAAATCTGATTGTGCTGTTCAATCCTGCAGCCGAAAGAATGTTTGGATGCAAGGCAATGGAGGTCATGGGAAAGCCGTTTGAAATCCTGTTGCCGGAGCATGCTCGTGCGACGCATGCTGTCCATGTGACTCATTTCGCAGGCCGCGAGACTAACTCAAGAGCCATGGCCCCACAAATGGAAATTTCTGGCCGACGCGCCAATGGCGACGAATTCCCCATTGAATCCACGGTATCGAAGTCCATGGTGAATGGTCGATTGCAGATGACTGCGGTGCTGCGTGATGTGACTGATCGCCATCACGCTCAGAATGAATTGAGGCAAGTCAACAGTCAACTTCGTCAGCTTACCGCATCATTGCAATTAGTGCGGGAACAGGAACGCAAACGGCTCTCCAGGGAACTGCACGACGAACTGGGTCAACAACTCACCGGCCTCAAGCTCAATCTTTCCTGGTTAACCAACCGCCTGCGCAGTGGTCGCGAGGCCACGCTGGACAGTGTCAGTGAAATGCGCCAACTCATCAACACTGCGATCGGGTCAGTCAGACGGATTTCAACCGAACTCAGACCATTGATTCTTGAAGATCTTGACTTCGAAGAAGCGATTGCCTCACATTGTCAAGAATTCGCCAGGCGAAGTAGCATTGAGGTTGAACTTGATGTCCCGGGGGCGCAGAAGGTCACTGGCGATGCGTTGACGACCGCGCTTTTTCGAGTTTTGCAGGAATCGCTGACCAACGTGGTTAAACACGCACAGGCAACGCGGATTAAAGTCAGCCTGGTCGCCCATGAACAGCGCCTTGTTCTGTCGATTGCCGACAACGGTCAAGGCATGAAGACCTCAACAAGGAAAGGTGGCGTCGGTTTGCTCAGCATGCGCGAGCGTGCCATTTCAATTGGTGCGACCTTCAGTGTCGGC
This sequence comes from uncultured beta proteobacterium, assembly GCA_963784775.1. Classification (GTDB taxonomy): domain Bacteria; phylum Pseudomonadota; class Gammaproteobacteria; order Burkholderiales; family Burkholderiaceae_C; genus Rhodoferax. The sequence continues at coordinate 539,602 of CAWAST010000010.1, forward strand.
AGTTCCCAAGATTGGAGCACAACGATTGAGCTGACCCTGCCCATCAATATTGAGTCGCCAACGGGAGTCGTCTGATGCCATTCGAAGTACTGGTGGTTGATGACCACGCAATCATTCGGGACGGACTGCGCAAGATCTTGGCCGACACAGACGATTTAATCGTTGCTGGCGAGGCCGCGAACGGTCACGCCGCGCTCGACAGGATTCGTGAACGCGATTGGGACCTGCTCATCCTGGACCTGTCCATGCCGGGCAAAAATGGGTTGGAATTGCTCAAGCTGATCAGGTCCGAACGACCCCGCCTGCCAATTCTTGTCTTCAGCATGCACCACGAGGAGCAATATGCCGTGCGGGCGATACGTGCAGGCGCTGCTGGCTATCTGTGCAAGGATGATGACACGGAATTGCTGCTGCCTGCTATTCGCAAGGTGGTGATGGGTGGCTTTTTTATCAACCCGAAGGTTGCCGAACTGCTGGCCACAGATGTCTCGTCCAATACCCCGGCGTTGCCCCATACCTTGCTGAGCAACCGCGAATACGAGGTTTTCATACGGATTGTGCGTGGCCTTAGTCTTACCGCAATCTCTGAAGAGTTTTCCTTGAGCATCAAAACTGTCAGTACGCATAAGTCCCACATCCTCACCAAAATGAACATGGCCTCTCAGTCCGCGCTGGTACGGTACGCAGTCCAACATCAATTGCTCGATTGCTGACCCGCACGCGGTGTCAGGGATGTGGCATAGGACTATTCCTATGCCACATTTCATCTGTTGTCTGATATTCATTGACCTGTGTACCAGAGCAAAATCGACTGCATTACCACCCATCGCGACGCCAACTCCACTCCCCCCATCTCTGCCAGGCTGAATCCATCGTGGCGTGAGTTTCTGGAAATCAGGATCTGGTCGGGCCTGTGGTGCAAAAAAACCGTCCATTTCTCAAGAAAGGCATCGTCATGGAAACACAGGTCAAGAGGACAAAGGGGATTCTCACGAAAGGGGTTGGGGTTGGGGTTGCCTTTGCCGCACTTCTGCTAGGGGTCGGCTTGATGCCGAAACAAGCCTTGGCTGTTCCCGCATTCGCCCGCCAGACCGGGCAAAATTGTGTTGCCTGTCATGCCGGTGGACAGTTCCCGGAACTAACGCCCTATGGCCGCATGTTCAAGTTGACGGGTTACACCATCGGCCAGCGCACGATTCCGGTTTCTGTCATGGGCTTGGCCAGTGTATCCAGCATCGCCACTGCACCGGACGGCACGGCCAAGCAAGGCAAGCCAATTTTGGCCACGGGCAGCCTGTTTCTCGCAGGTAAGGTCACCGACAACATCGGGGGCTTCGCGCAAATCACTTACGATAAGTATGCCGTCGACAACGGCGACGGGTCATTTTCTGGCCACTCCAACGCGGACAACATCGACCTGCGCGTTGCCAACCGGACTGTTGACGCCAAACGAGACTGGGTCTATGGCGTGAGCTTGAACAACAACCCCTCAATATCAGACCCGTGGAATACCGCTGCTGCCTGGATGCAATACGTGCCGGTGCCCTCTCCCTCCAGCTCAGCCTATCTCGACGGCGCAGCGACTCCCTATCCCGGCTTCGGTTCTGGTGGCAATATCGCTGGCCTGAATGGCTACGTTTTTTGGAATCAGATGGTGTACGCTGAACTGGGAACTTACCGGACGGCCTCCAAAGCAATGCGATTCATGAGCGCGGGAATCAACTCGGCAGACATTACCCAGCTCAGCGGGAGCAACAACCCGTACTGGCGGCTTGCGCTCTCTCATGAGTGGGGCCCGCACAACATCATGGTTGGCGCCGCAGGCATGACAGCACACCGTTTTGAGCCCGGCACCGATACCGGCGACTCCACAAATATCAATATCGACCGGAACACCGGTATCGATGCCCAGTATCAGTATTTGCTGGATCCGCACACGGTCACCGTCCAGTTCGCACGCATGCATCAACGCACTACCTATGCCGACAGCGTGATGACAAGCGCATCACTTCCCCTTGGTCTGAGTGATACGACGAATGTCTCACGCGCCAAGGCGTCCTACGTCTACATGGCTAAATACGGTGGCAGTCTGGCGTTGTTCAGTTCCAACGGGTCCACTAACAATCAGGGCGACCCCGCGACCACGGGCGCGACCTACGAAGCGTTTTACACCCCGATGCAAAACATCCGGGTAGGGTTGCAGTACACGGCCTATCGCAAGTTCGAAGGTGCGACAGACAACTACGACGGAGCAGGGCGAAACGCCAAAGACAACAACTCGCTGTTCCTTTACGCGTGGTTTGCGTACTGAACCTGTCACACCCTATCGGAGATTCAACATGAAATTCAGTCGTATTTTTTTAGGTATGGCGACGGTGCTGGTCGCAACAGGCTGCACGAGCCTTGACACTTCGCGCAATCTGGCCGAACCCAACGTTTCGAGCGCCGTGTTGGCACAGCAAGTTTGCTCGCTGTGCCACGGCGTGACGGGACAGTCAATCAATCCAACGTTCCCTAACCTGGCAGCGCAGCAACCAACCTATTTCGTGACTCAAATGAATGCCTTCAGAGGCCACACCCGGGTGACTCCTGCTGGCATGGATTACATGACGGGGATCAGCCGCAGTTTGACCGACGATCAAATCATAGGACTGTCCAAATATTTTGCGGCTCAGCCTGTGCCCACCGTGAATGCAAAGCCCGCTAACGCTGTCACTGTTCTGGCGGGCAAGACAATCTTTGAGAATGGTGTGCCCGACAAAGGTGTCCCGCCCTGCATGTCCTGCCATGGTCCGAAAGCACTTGGGATGGAGCAATTTCCTCGTCTGGCGCATCAGCATGCTGACTACATCGTCAAGCAGTTGTTGATTCTCCAAGGCACGGAGAATCGCCCTGACGGCGCCATTATGAAAGCGATCTCGCACGAACTGACGGCGCAAAATATGCACGATGTCGCCGCCTATTTGCAGGAGTTCCCGTCCCAATAATCAACGCAGTGGCACGGCAGGCACGGATACGGGCCGACAGCCAGTATCCCTGTGGGTCTGTGCGCGCGTCTGCGAGATTCGTCACCAGACGTGCCATCAAGAAATCCCCGGGGTACCTCTGAGCCCTGGTTCCAACGCACCCCGACTGACTCGAACCAGAACTGCCGTTGATCGCCCAGCGGGCGCTTGGCCAGTGCTGAGGTTCAGTGGTCTCCTCGACCAAGGCGCCATTGAACCTGCGATGCCGACATAATGACCCCTATGTCTCAGAACGAGTTGGCCCCGCCAGAACATGGCCCCGACCTGCAGGGCAGGGTGCAGGAAAGCATCCTGAATCTGGTTCTAAGCCCTCCCGTATCGAGCAAAAGCGAATCCAGGGATCCACTGGTAGCGGCCAATTCAATCAAGCAAAGCGCCGCTCGGCAGGCCAGCCTGCTGGCCGGTTCACTGGCACTGCCGCCAGGCATGCTCGGTTGGTTGACTGTGCTGCCTGAGTTGGTCGGTGTGTGGCGGCTGCAGGCGCAGATGGTGTCGGACATCGCCGCGGTGTACGGCAAAAACGCCACACTGGGGCGCGAGCAGATGTTGTACTGTTTGTTTCGCCACGTCTCGGCCCAGCTTGTGCGGGATGTGGCAGTGCGCGTGGGGGAACGTTACGTCGTCCAGCGTGTTTCGCGCAGCGCTCTGGAGTCCATTGCGCGCACGCTGGGCGTCAAGGTGACGCAAACCCTGGTGGGAAAAGGCGCTGCGCGCATGGTGCCCTTGATTGGCGCCGCAGGGGTGAGTGCCTACGCTTACTACGACACCCGCCAAGTGGCCAAAACGGCGATCGAGCTGTTTTCAGCACCCGCGGGAGATTCTTAGTGTTTTATGGCTCTAGTCCCCGTCGCAATTGCACATAAAGCTACTATTTATATAGCGTTTCATTCGTCAAAACGCTTGATCTCCTTGGGCTCCACGTCAATGATGTCGGGATCATCGCGCCGGGCGGCCTGGTTGGGCTGCTGCGCCTGGCTCGGCCTTTGGCCTTGCCCTGCCCCCCGGTAAAAGCGGTTCCAGATGGCCTGGCGATCAAATTGAAACGCCCAGGGTTGCACCGGTTGACCGGTCAAGCGGGCCCACAAGGCGCGCAGACTCCACAGCGCCAGCACCATCAGTGCCGCCAGCAGTGCACTTGCCACAAACACCAGTCCTGCCAGCACCAATATCACTCTGATCACAAAATTCACGATTCGTCCCATCAACTCAATCCATGTTGGAATCCCTGTCGTCATCCCCAACTGCGGCCCCCCGCCGAAATTGCAAGGGTCGCTACAGGGCCTCGATCAACCCATTCACCCGGCGCAAGAGCGCATAAGAAGGCAAGCCCCGCAGCATGCGCTGCCCGAACGACATGCGCAGCAAACGCCGGTCGTAGCAGATCACGGTGGCGCAATCGTCCTCTTTGCGAATGGCCCGCCCGGTCCACTGTAACAAGCGAATGCCCGCTGCGGGCACTACCAGCTCGGAAAATGGATCGCGACCCACGCTTTTAAGCCACTCCGAACGAGCCTCCTCCACCGGGTCGGCCGGCGGGCTGAAAGGCAATTTGGCAATAAATACCGTCTCGCACAGGTCGCCGGGCAAGTCCAGGCCTTCGCCATACGACTGCAACCCGAAGATGACCGAGGGCATGCCCGCTTCAACCCGCGCCTGATGCACGCCCAGCAAGCGGCCACGCGCCATCTGGCCCTGCACCAGCACCGACTCGCGCAGGGCGGCAGGCAAAGCATCCATGGCCGCTTTCATTTGCACACGCGAGGTGAACAGCACCAAAGCCCCGTGTGCCACCGCGCTCAAATCCGCAAGCAGTTCCTGGACCATCTCAAGCGTGTAGGCCTGCACGTTTTTCGGATCGGCCCGCGTCTCCACCACAATCAACCGGCCCTGGCTGCTGTAGTCGAACGGGCTGGCGACTTCAAGCGTGCAGACATCGGGGTTGCCGAGCAAGCCGCTCTCACCCAGAAAGTAGTCAAAACTGCCACAACTGGTGAGCGATGCGGAGGTTACCACCGCCGCCCGCACCTGGCTCCACAGGGAATCTCGCAGCAAGTCTCCGGGTTCAATCGGGCAGGCATGTGCCGTCAAGAACACCAGCCCCGAGCTGGTGTCAGACCTGAGCCACTTGGCAACCGGCACCGGGCCATGTTCAAGCAAAGAGGCGCTGGTGGCCACCACGCCCACCAATCGGGGTGCCATCTGGCCCAGCCGGGCGTACATCAGCGAACAACGCGCCGCCTGCGAGGGGTCTTCTTTGGCCAGCAGCTTGACGGCCGCGCCAAGCGCCTCGAGCGCCTGCGACAAGCCCGCCGCGTGGCCGTGGATCAGGTGCATCGGGTCATGCCAGGCCAGGGGAAGCACCCCATTTTTGAAGCGATGAACACCGTCGTAGCCGGTGCTGGTCACGGTGAGCAGGTCCATCGCCATGCGGCCCACATCCTGCAAGGCGGACTTGAGCTGCTGGGCCAGCGTGGCCACGTCCTGCGCCAACGCCAGACTCATCTTGTCGCTCACCTCGCGCAGCACCCTGGGCAAGCGGTCAAGCCAGCGCAGGTTTGACAGGTCCATGTTGCACGCAAACTGGCCCAAGGCCACCCCAGGCAGATGGTGCCCCTCGTCAAATACCACCAGGCAGTTGTCCAGCTCAGGCAACGCCTTCATGCCGAGCGATGCCAGCACCAGGTCGTGGTTGGCCACGATCACCTGGGCCTGGGCCAGTCCACTGCGGGCTTCGTAGTAGCTGCAATGGCGGTAGCGCGGGCAATGCCGGGCCGTGCAAGTGTGGCGCTCGGCCGCCACAGTAGCCCAATCTCGCGGCTCGGGTTGCGACTCCAGCTTGTCACGGTCCCCGTCCCAATGGCCCTCGGCCAGCGCCTGCGCCAATGAGGCGTAGAGTCTGATGCGACGTTGCTCAGGGTCTTCACCCTGGGTCTGGCGTGCGTACCCAGCGCGCGGCGGTGGCTGGTCATCGTCAGACTCGAACAATTCCTCGTCAGCAGTTGTGCCTGCGCCGACCAGCCGCTCGAGTTTGAGCTTGCAGACGTATCGGCCTCGCCCCTTGGCCAGAGCATAAACAAAGGGTGTGGGCAGCACCGCGCTCAATGCGGGCAAATCCTTGGTCATTAGCTGATCCTGCAAGGCCACCGTGGCCGTGGAGATGAGCACCCGCGTGTTGCGCGCCAGAGCCATCGCCACGGTGGTGGCCAGGTAGGCTGCCGACTTGCCCACACCCGTACCGGCCTGGATCACACTGATGGCTCTGGTTGGGTCTGGGTGCTGACCCAGGGTGGCCGCGCCCAGGGCGCTGGCAATGCGCTCAGCCATGGCACGCTGGCCGAGTCGCGAACAAAACCCCGGGGTGTCGCTGATCGTCCGGTCAAACGCCGCCAGGGACAGTTGCGAAGGGTTTGGCGTGGTCAAAAGCAGCTTTCAGGGTGCATGGAAGGAGTGAATTTAGGAAATACCTCATTAGACCGTACCAGGGGAGTTATTGGCCGCAGCCATCTTCAAGCAAAATCGCATCATGACAAGCAGCAAAGCTCGCCCCGGGCAAGCCCTACACGATGGGCAGAAAGGCCACGCCTGATGGCCAGCCCAACCCGTCTTGCGGCCGTTGACCTTGGATCAAATAGTTTCCGCCTGGAAATCGGCAGGGTGGATCATGGTCACTACTACCGGTCTGAATATTTGAAGGAAACAGTCCGGCAGGGCGGTGGCCTCGATGAGGACCACAACTTGAGCCCCCAGGCCATGCAGCGCGGCTGGGACTGTCTTGAACGATTTGGCGAACGCCTGCAGGGCTTTGGCGACACCGAAGTGCGCGCCGTAGCGACGCAAACGCTGCGCGAAGCACGCAATCGGGACCAATTTCTACCCCGTGCCAGCCAGGCACTGGGGTTTCCCATTGATGTCATTTCCGGGCGCGAAGAGGCGCGGCTGATCTATCAGGGCGTGACACAGACCATGGTCCCGAGCAACGAGCGACGTTTGGTCATTGACATCGGAGGCCGCTCCACCGAAATGATCCTGGGGCAGGGACTCACCGCCACTCAAATGGGTTCGTGGCGGGTCGGGAGCGTGGCTTGGTCCGCACGTTTCTTCCCCGAGGGTCAGTTTTCAAAACAAGCCTTCAAAATTGCCCAGGTCGCGGCCAAGGCAGTGTTCGATGAAGCCACCACAGCCTACCGTGCAGAGACATGGGAACAGGCTTATGGTTCGGCCGGAACCCTGAGCGCCATTGCCGACATTCTTGAGGCCAACGGCCGCCCTGCGGGCTGCGTCGACCAAAGCGGGCTGGACTGGTTGCTCGGAAAGCTGCTCAATGCCAAAAGTGCGGACCAGCTCCGGCTGTCCGGACTCAAAGACGACCGTCGCCCGCTCATTGGCGGCGGCCTGAGTATCGCTCTGGCCTTGTTCGACCTGCTCAACATCGAGCAAATGCACTCTGCCAGCGGCGGATTGCGTCACGGGTTGTTGTTTAACATGATGGGAGACCGCAACGAACTGGCAGATGTTCGCTGCGAGTCAGTCAATCGTCTGGCGCTCAAATTTGGTGCTGACCAAGCACAATCCGCGCGAGTGTCGCAAATTGCCGACTCCCTTTTTGGACAGCTCAATGGCGATACCACGGACGGGGACCGTCACAACGAGCGTTCCTGTCGCACGCTGACATGGGCGGCGCAACTCCATGAAATTGGAAATCACATTTCCCACAACGACTACCGACGCCATGGTGCCTATATTGTTGCCAACGCTGATGTGACGGGTTTCTCCCTCTCGGAACTGCAACGGCTCAGTGTGCTGGTGTTGGCTCACCGGGGCAAACTGCATAAACTCGATCTCGACTTCGGGGACACCATCTTTGTCTGGCAGTTGCTCGCACTGCGCTTGGCCGTGGCCCTTTGTCACGCCCGGCGCGACCCTGACCTTCAGGGCCTGCGGCTCAAGCCCCCGGAGGCAGGCGCCCGGACCATTTCACTGGCGTGGCGTCCCGGCTGGGCAAGCGTTTACCCCCAATCGGCCCATCTGTTGCGCGAGGAATCGCTGATTTGGCAAAAGACGCCCTGGACCCTGGCTCTGGAGGAGTCCTGACCAGCGCGGTGCACGGTGAGACAACGAGTTACTGCGCAAACGCCTGGCTGCCATAGCGCCCCATCAAGGCCGCCTGGGCTCCGCTTGCCGCACGTCGGCCACCGGGTTTGACGCGGGCGTACCGCCCATTGGGCTGCAGGTCCCACGCGTCCACGCCGTCGCGCAGATAGGCCACGAGACACTCATCGACAATGCGCTGACGCAGTGCTGGGTCAGTGACCGGCCAGGCCAGTTCCACCCGGCGCATCATGTTGCGACTCATCCAGTCGGCGCTGGAGAGATAGAGTTCTTCGGTGTCGTCGCTGCGAAAGTAAAAGACGCGGGCATGTTCGAGAAAACGCCCGATAATCGATCGAACCCGGATGTTGTCCGTCACACCGGGAACCTGGGCAGGCAGCATGCAGGCACCACGCACGATCAAATCAATCCCGACCCCCTTCTGGCCTGCGCGAACCAGGGCTTGAATTAGCGGTTCATCGGTCAAAGCGTTCATTTTGGCGACCAAGCGGGCGCTGCCTCCAGAGGCCGCCACCGCCGCGAGCGCATCGATTTTTGCGATTAGCCTTTTGTGCAGATGAAACGGTGCCATCCACATGCTGCCCAGTTTGGGCAAGCGGCTGTGACTGCCCAAGTGACCGAACACGCTTTCCATGTCAGCAGTAAGCGCCGGGTCTGTCGTCAGGTGGCTCCAGTCGGTATACAGACGGGCGGTTCGCGGGTTGTAGTTTCCCGTGGAGAGATGGCCATATCGTCTGAGCTGCTTGCCCTCGCGGCGGGTGACCAGCAGCATCTTGGCATGGGTTTTCAAGCCCACAACGCCATACAAGACCTGGGCGCCGATGAACTCCAGCATTTCTGACCAATTGATATTGGCCTCCTCGTCGAATCTGGCCTTGAGCTCGACCACGACGGTCACCTCCTTGCCCCGGCGGACCGCCTCGCGCAGCAAATCCATGAGCTCGGAGTCCGCCCCCGTGCGGTAAATCGTCTGCTTGATCGCCAGCACATTGGGGTCATACACCGCTTCCCGCAAGAACGCCAGCACGCCACCAAAACTCTCAAAAGGCTGATGGATCAGCACATCGCCAAGCTTAAGGCGATCGAAGATTGACGCACCAACAGTCAACTGCTGCGGATAGCGGGCTTTGAAAGGCGCAAAGCAAAGCTGTGGCTTTTGCGCAAGGTCCACCAGTTGGCCCAGTCGGACCAGGTTGACCGGGCCCTGAACGCGGTACAGGGCCTGCTCGGGCAGATCAAATTGCTGCAACAGGAACGAGGACAAATGCTCGGAGCAACCCGCCGAGACTTCAACCCGCACGGCCTGACCAAAATGGCGGTGTTCCAGACCCTGGCGCAGCGCAGTGCGCAAATTCTTGACGTCTTCTTCATCCACCGCCAGATCGGAATGACGGGTCACGCGAAACTGGGCAAACTGCCCCACCTCACGTCCCGGAAAGAGCTCTCCCAGATGGGCGCGAATCACGCTGGAGAGGGTCACGAACACATTGTCGCCGCCCCAGGTCTTGTCGGCCATACGGATCATCCGGGGCAAAACACGCGGAACTTTGACAATGGCGATGCTGTTCTCACGCCCAAAGGCATCACGCCCGCCAAGTCGCACAATGAAGTTCAGGGATTTGTTGGGAACCTGCGGAAAAGGATGCGACGGATCGAGCGCCACCGGAATCAGGAGTGGACGCACTTCACGCTGGAAATACCGTTTGACCCATTGCCGCTGCGCGGCATTACGGTCACCGTGGGAAATGATCCTGATCCCCTGTTTCGCCATTGCGGGGATCAACTGATCATTGAAAATTGAATACTGGCGGGCCACCAGCGCATGAGCCGCCCGCGCCAGTTGCTCAAATGAACTTGCCGTGAAGGCACCCCCTTCGTCCTTGCGGCGGTTGGCAACCAAGTGAGGTTCAACGCGCACCTCAAAAAATTCGTCCATGTTGGACGAAACAATGCACAAAAACCGCAACCGCTCCAGCAGCGGCACATTGTCGCGATGGGCCCAGTCAAGCACGCGCTCGTTGAACGCCAGCACACTGTGATCGCGATTGAGAAACAGCGTGTCCGACGGTTCTTGTTCGGGCTTGGGCTTGAGCTTCGGTACTCTCTTTTCCGCAAGAAACGACATACAGGGTTGCTCTGTTGCAATGGGAAGCACTGATGTTACGGCGCGGCGGCTTCCCCACAAAAAGAATAGCAACGTCTTTCCAACCCACTTCGATGTTTACCCAAATCAGGCTTGGGGCCCAATACGAATCTCCCGGTCGGTTCGCAGCCGGGCAAGCATCCTCATTTTTTTGAAACGAGAACGTCTATGTTTGAATCCGCTGAACTCGGCCACCGGTTGGACAAAGCCACCTACGAGTTGGAGGTCCCCAAGCTTCGAGAAGCGCTGCTGGACGCCCAGATGGAGATGGCCACGCTGGCCAAGTTTCCGGTCATCATCCTCATTGGCGGGGTGGACGGCGCCGGGCGTGGTGAAACGGTCAACCTCCTCAACGAGTGGATGGACCCCCGGTTCGTTCGCACCCATGGAATGGGGGAACCCTCCGACGAGGAACTGAACCGACCGGAAATGTGGCGCTTCTGGCGCGCCCTGCCGCCCAAGGGCCGAACCGGCATCTTTCTGGGGTCCTGGTACACCTGGCCGGTCCTGGACTGCGTCATGGACCGCACCAAATCGACCGATCTGGACAAGAGCATGGAACGCGTCAAGCGATTGGAAAAAATGCTGTCCGATGAAGGTGCGCTGGTATTGAAATTCTGGCTGCACCTGTCCAAGGATCATCAGGAGGAGCGTTTGAAGTTTCTGGAAAGCAACCCAAAAACCAAGTGGCGCGTCACCGATCGCGACTGGAAACACCACAAGCTCTACGACAAGTTTCGCTCGGTACACGAAAACGTCATCAGCCACACCAGTACCGCACAAGCCCCCTGGACCATCGTGGAAGGTTATGACGCGCGCTACCGCAGCCTGACCGTAGGCAAGGTCATTCTCGATGCGATCCGCAACCGCATCGACACGGTCGACAAGAAAGTGGTTCAATCGAATTCCGCGCCGCCGCTTGCGCCCATCGACAAGCTCGACATCCTCAAGACGCTCGACCTTGACCAGGGCATGGACAAAAAGACCTATGAGCGCGAGCTTGAGAAATACCAGGGCAAGCTCGCCTTGCTGGTGCGCGACCCTAAATTCAAAAAGATCACGGTGGTGGCATTGTTCGAGGGCAATGACGCTGCCGGCAAAGGCGGTGCCATCAGACGAATCACCGGCGCCCTGGACGCCCGCTTTTACGAAATTCATCCTGTCGCAGCGCCCACTGAGGAAGAACGGGCTCAGCCCTACCTGTGGCGGTTTTGGAGACATATTCCACGGCGCAGTGGTGTCACGATTTTTGACCGCTCCTGGTACGGCAGGGTGCTGGTGGAGCGGGTGGAGAAATTTTGCACCGAGGCTGCATGGATGCGTGCCTATGGCGAAATCAACGATTTTGAGGAGCAACTGGTGCGCCATGACATTGTGGTGGCGAAATTCTGGCTGGCCATCAGCAACGACGAACAACTTCGGCGCTTCAAGGAACGCGAGGAAATCGGATTCAAGCGCTTCAAGATCACCGAAGAAGACTGGCGCAACCGCAAGAAGTGGGACGAGTACGCGCGCGCTGTCTGTGACATGGTGGACCGTACCAGCACCAAAATTGCACCCTGGACACTGGTGGAGGCGAATGACAAGAAATTTGCACGCATCAAGATTCTCAAAACCCTGTGCAAGCAGATTGAATCGGCCATGAAACGCAAATAGTCCCGAGTGTCTTTCAAAACATCGAAGCCCACTATGACAAACTGGTCTGCGCGATTGAAAAACACAGGCGATTTCTGGGGCGGCCTGGCATCCATGCTGGTGGCCCTGCCTGCGGCCGTTGCCTTTGGTGTCACGGTGTACTCGGCGATCAGCCCCGACTATGCCGTCTTGGGCGCGCTGGCGGGCATGCTCGGCGCGGTCGCGCTGGGCCTCATTGCCCCAACCTTCGGCGGAGCGGATCGACTGATCAGCGCCCCCTGTGCTCCTGCCGCCGCCGTGCTGTCGGCCTTCGCGATTGAACTGGTCAAGCAAGGCGTGGCTCCCTCAACCATCGTTCTGATGCTGTGCGTCCTGGGAATACTGACCGGCATCATCCAGATGTTCATCGGATTCCTGGGGGTCGGCCGGATGATCCGCTTCATCCCGTACACCGTCGTTAGCGGCTATCTCAGTGGGGTGGGATTAATCATTATCGGCAGTCAGATCCCGCGCTTTGCGGGCACGCCAGCGGGTACGACGTGGTGGCACGCCGCGCTCAATCCCGATCTTTGGGATGCTCGCGCCCTCTACGTGGGAGCTGCGACCGTCCTTGCGGCCTTGATCGCCCCCAGGCTGACCAGAGCAATTCCCAGCACGATCCTGGGGCTGGCGGCCGGCTTCCTGACCTACCTGGCGTTGTCAGCCTCCGATCCGACACTGACCACACTGAGCGACAACAAGCTGGTACTGGGCTCGCTCGGGGCCTCGGGCGAGGGCTATCTGGAGGTCATCACAGGCCGCTGGTCAGACATTGGCGAGATGCGATTGGCCCAGGTCGCCGCCCTGTTCGGCAGCGCCCTGACACTGGCCGCGTTGCTGTCTATCGATACTCTGAAAACCTGCGTGGTGGTCGATCAGATGACGCGCACCCGGCACGACCCCAACCGCGAACTGTTCGCCCAGGGACTGGCCAACATTACCTCTTCTGTCATTGGCGGAATGCCGGGCGCTGGCACCATGGGCGCCACCATGGTCAACCTGTCGAGCGGCGCCAAGACGCGGGTCTCGGGTATTGTTGAAGGCGTCATGGTGCTGGTGGCCGCGCTGCTGCTCAACAAATACATCGCATGGGTTCCCGTGGCAACACTTGCCGGAATTCTGATCGTGATCGGACTGCGCATGATTGACACCGAACCACTGCACTTTCTGGAGTCCCGCGCGACGGTGGTCGACTTTGCGGTGGTGGCTGTGGTCATTGCCTGCGCGCTCACCGTCGGGTTGATCGCCGCATCGGCGGCAGGGGTAATCTTGGCGATCCTTCTGTTCCTGCGCGAGCAGGTGGGCGGATCGGTGGTGCGCCACAAAACCTTTGTTCACCAGCGCTCCTCGACCTGGTATCGACCCGAAGCAGAGATGCTGGTCATCGCCCAGAAGGGCGAGAACGCAGTTATTTTTGAGCTGCAGGGAAGCCTGTTCTTTGGCACCACTTATGAGTTGTACCGTGCCCTTGAGCCTGAACTCAAAAGGCGCGACTTTGTTCTGCTGGACCTGCGCCGGGTCCAATCCGTCGACGTTACAGCGGCACACATGCTCCACCAGGTGCGTGACATGCTGCGCGAGCGCGGGGTTCCGCTGCTGCTTAGCAATGTGCGCGAACAACTGCCAAGTGGCCGAAATCTGGTGGAATTTCTGACCCAGATCGGCCTCATCGAACCGCCGGACAGCCCCAACCCAACGGTAAGGGTGTTCCCAACCCTGGAGGCGTCCATTGAGTGGGTCGAGGACCGTCTGGTTGGCCAAATGAGGTCCCCAGCGGACGATCCGAACCTTCTCAAGCTGCAGGACATGGAACTATTTGAAGGGCGCAAGGACGAAACCCTGATCGATCTGGAAGAACGCATGCTGGAGCGGCAGGTCAAGTCCGGACAGCCCATTTACGGCATCGGGGACTCCCAGCGCGAACTGTATTTGATCCGGCGCGGATCGGCTTCAATCATGGCACCGGTTGGGGGCAGCCGTCAGTTACACCATGTGGCCAGCTTTGGTCGTGGTGATTTCTTTGGCGGATTGGCTTTCTTGGAGGATCGCCCCCGCAGCGACGCTGCCGTTGCCAACACCGACATGGAGTTGTATGTGCTACCCTATGAACAGTTCACCGAACTGGCCGAGGCGCACAAAAAACTGGCCCTGTTGCTGATTACGTCAATCGCCCGCACCCTTGCCCACAGGTTGCGCCATGCCGACGGCGAACGCAACCTGTTTCATGTGTGAGGCCCCTGCAGATGCGAAAATCATCCCATGCACACGCCACCCAGCCCACCTCCGGAGAAGCCAACCCAGCCTCGCAACCCGCTGCACGGGCTCACGTTGGAGGCCATCGTCACGGCACTGGCTGATTTCTATGGATGGGATGGTTTGAATCAGCGCATCCCGGTGCGATGCTTCGCCCAGGACCCCAGCATCTCTTCAAGCCTCAAATTCCTGCGCAAGACCCCATGGGCACGCGAAAAAGTCGAAAGCCTTTATCTGTTCATGCTGCGCGAGCAGCGGCGTATGGGCCGCTGATGTCGGCACCGTCCGTCCTAAATGGCAATCTGCTTGAACTTGGGATCGCGAACGACGTCCTCAATCAATTTCTGGACGGCGGGTCCGAACGCCTGTGCAACCTCCTGACAGGCTTTGTCGGCCACGAAGCTTCCCGAAAAGCCAAAGATGGACTTGGTGGTGAAGGCCTCACCTCTGGCATTGGAGAGCAGCAGCGTGAACATCCATTTGCCATCGGTGATTCCCGAGCTGAAATCGATCTCTTCGAGCTTGCCCGACAAAGTGATGCTTGAATTGGGGTCGTAAACACCAGCGAGTTTGAGCTCGTCGATGAAGGCCTTCTCGATATAGCTCTCAAAGCTTGGAGAAACGGTGACCGGTCCGGCGGCACGGCAAGTGATGGTGGCCTGGCCGGGCTTGCTGGCCTGGAACTTGGCCACCGCCACGGGTTTGATGTTGATGGACTTGATGGTTTCCACATTCCTGATTGATGCCCCGTAGGGTGAGGCGTTGTAGGCGCATCCACCAAGCAGGAAGACGGCCAGGAGCAGGGACAGCGAACTTGTTTTCATCACATTCTTTCTGTTGAATTGACGGGAACACGTGACATCATCGTCATGAAGTGTGAATATAAGACGGAATCGGGCTGCGGCTATGATTCCGGCAATCCTTTTTCTGCGAGGTGCACCATGTTCATGATCGGTCTTCTGATTCTCGTCGCGATTGTGCTGATCTGGGGCGTGCTGATCTACAACCGCCTGGTTGAACTGCGCAACCGGATCGCCAATGCCTTTAGTCAAATCGACGTGCAGCTCAAGCGCCGTCACGATCTGGTACCCAATCTTGTGGAGGTGGCGCGCGCCTACCTCAAGCACGAAGCCTCCACGCTGGAGGCCGTGATTGCGGCGCGCGGCCAGGCCCAGTCAGCGGCCAGCGCTGCCCGCGCCCAGGGCGCCAGTGCCACCAGTATCGGCGCCCTGGGCCTGGCAGAAGGTGCTTTGGGAGCGAGTCTGGGCCGCTTGATGATGGTGGCCGAGAACTACCCCGAACTCAAAGCCGACGCCACCATGCGCTCGCTCAGCGAGGAGCTCACCAGCACCGAAAACCGGCTGGGTTTTGCCCGCCAGGCCTACAACGACCAGGTGCTCGACTTCAACAACGGGGCCACCCAGTTTCCGGACCTCATCGTGGCCCGGCTCATGGGATTTGCCCGAGCCGCCATGCTTGAGTCGACCAGCAACGAGGCCGAGCGCGCTGCGCCCAAAGTGAGCTTCTAGGGCTCCGTCGTTCAGTCATGCGGTTTTTTGACCATCAGGACGCCGCGCGCACCGAAACGCGCCGCCTTCTGTTGGCCTTCACGCTGGCCTTAGTCCTGCTGGTGGTAGCCGTGCACGGGGCGCTGGTGCTGGCGTGGCTGCTGTTGTCGGGTTTTGTTTTTGCACTCCTTCACGTATCCGTCCCGTTTCCGCTGGGCTTCCTGGGGGTCAATGTCGGTCTCACGCTGCTGCTTGTGCTGGGCGGGTGGTGGGTCGAAACCTCGCAATTGCGCGCCGGCGGCCTGCACCTGGCCAGGCGCGTGGGTGCACGCGAGGCGCGGCCCTCGGTGTCCCACGCCGAACAGATGTTCTGCAATGTGCTTGACGAGTTGTGCATCGCCGGGGGCATCGTGCGTCCGCAGCCCGTGGTGATCCCCCGCACCGAAGCCATCAACGCCTTTGCCGCCGGCTGGGATGAGGCCGATGCCGTGCTTGGTGTGACCGAGGGCGCGCTGGAACTCCTGACGCGCGAAGAAATGCAGGGCATGGTCGCACATGAGCTCAGCCATCTGCGCGAAGGAGATACCCGTCTGAACATGCAGCTTGCAGGCATGGTGTATGGGCTGGAGCTGGTCTACAACTTTGGCGAGAACCTGCGTGAACGCGGCGGGCTGGCGGTGCTGTTCGGCTCGGCCGTCATGGTCGCAGGTCTGGCTGGCTGGCTGGCCGGGCGCCTGCTCAAAGCAGCGGTGTCGCGTCAGCGCGAATACCTGGCCGATGCCCGCGCTGTGCAGTGGACACGCAGCCGTGATGGCCTGGGCGGCGTGCTGCGAAAAGTCATGACCCAGCGGCGGGACAACGCCACCGAACACAACCGCAACAGCGGCATCGCCCACCCTGCCTTGCAGCACATGCTGCTGGTGGATGTGGCCCGTCAAGGCCGCCTTGCCAACTGGCTGGACAGCCACCCGACACTCGATCAGCGTGTGCACCGGCTCTATGGACGGCCCATGAGCCCACTGTCTCTACCCCAGAAAGTTCAAGGCTTTTTCAGCTTCTAGTCCTTTCTGACGTTGCATACATAGCTATTTACTTTATAGCAATATTAATGCCCTGTAACACCACAACCCGTCTGAGGCATCAACCCTGACCTTTACATTTCTTCAAGCAATCAACCGCTGCGGTTGACACGACTCCTTCAAACTTGATCTCACCTGGGGCCAGTTTCGTGGACCCGGACCTTCCAGAAGGAAACCCATCGTGTCTTACCCCATCCACCAGCAGGCCAAAGCGGCCGTTTGCGCGCTCGCCCTTTGCGCCAGTTCACTCACCCTGGCGGCCGATCCGCTTACCGATGCCATTCAGGGAGCCTACGCACCCTACCGCGCCGCACTTTTCAAAACCAACGGCGACTCCCAGGGCCAGGCACAACAAGCCCTCATGCAGGCGCAGCGGGCCTGGAGTCAACTGACAGCGCAGTTCACCACCAAGCCACCAGCGCCCTACGACCGGGACCCGGCGTTGGCCCAATCGCTGGCCGAGGTTGCGCAGGTGTACCTCCAGGCGGCCGATGAAATCAATGCCAACCAGCTCAAGAAGGCTCATGACACGCTGGAAGAAGCACGCGAGGTGATCGCCAATCTGCGCCACCGCAACCAGGTCGTGGTGTTCAGTGACCACATGAACTCCTACCACGAGGAAATGGAGCACGTGATCTCCGGGGGAGACACCCTCCTGACGCAGTCCAACGGGATGCTGCGGCTCACGGCCAAAGTGGGGGCCCTGGACTATCTGGCCCAAAGATTGACCCACGAAGCGCCCGTTGAGTTGACCGGAAACGGTGAGTTTTCCGCACTGGTCAAGGCCGTGCAACAGTCGGTGGGCACCTTGCAATCGGCCCTGATTGCCCAGGACCCTGCTGCAGTGAAGGATGCCCTTGGAAAACTCAAACAGCCCTACAGCAAATTGTTTTTGAAATTTGGTTGATTCAGGTCATGGCTCGCTTGCGGACCCAATCACCAGCAAGATGCGATCCGTCGAAGATATCAGCACATAATTGCACATTGATTCAATGATTGACTTTGAAAGATTGCATTTGAAATGAGCACTTTTGACCACACGGGCCTAATCCAGAACATCAACGAGAACCTGGCCCCGTTCAGAAAATCCCAGGCCGATGCCATGCAGGGTTTTGGCCAACTGGCACGCGCGTCGATGGCCGAGGGCGCCCTCAGCACCAAGCACAAGGAACTGATCGCGCTGGCCATTGGCGTGACCCAGCATTGCTCGGGTTGCATCGGCTTTCACGTCAAGGCCCTGCACAAACTGGGCTGTACCCGCGCTGAACTGGAGGAAATGCTCACTGTTGCCGTCTATATGGGGGGCGGGCCAGCGCTGATGTACGCCGCCGAAGCGCTCAAAGCCTGGGACGACATGGCCCCAGCCCCGGCCTGAGCCCGAGCGCAGAGGTTCAGGACTTTTCGCCATCGCCGGACGAACCGGGCAATGGTGAGCTCAGGGTTTAGGATTGTCGCTGTGCGACACCTCGAAACCATCGGCCACGTAGGCGGGGCCCTTCATGATCCAAACAATAACGCAACCCATGCTCACAATCAGAACCAGGGTCCAGACTGTGATCGCGAGCCCAAGCATCATGTAATCAAACATCTCAATGGCTCGGGCCAACTCAGCTGCGCTGTCGCGCGCCATGAAGAGGCGTGCTGCGAGTGCCCCCAGCGCCGACAAAAGCGTTCCTGCAAGCCAGACCGAGGGCATCAGACGCAACAAGCGCCACTCCAGCCCCGCAGGTGTTTTTTGGTAGCCAGGTAATTTCTTGAGCCAGTTCACCCGAAAAATTCTAGTGGATCACGGCATTTCCCGCAGTCCGGGGTGGATTCACCCCTTCGATGGCCCATGAGGTTGGGTCGCGATCACGATCAAAGCCATTTCTGCATGAACTGGGCCTGCCCCATGGCTGGATCGAGTTCATAGTTGGCAAACCCGATGCGTTGATACAGCTTGACCGCGCCCGCGTTGCCGCCAAGCACCTCCAATGTCAGTTTGCAGGCGCCGCGCTGACGTGCAATATCCTCAGCCAACGCCAGCATTTTTTCACCCACCCGCTGACCACGATACCCGGCAAGCACCGCCACATCGTGGACATTGACCAGAGGCCTACATGCAAAGGTGGAAAAACCTTCAATGCAATTGACCAATCCAACGGCCAGCTCCTCAGCGCCCTCGTTCGCTCGGGCAAATGCCAGCACGCTATAGGCCTGCGGACGCACCGCCAGGGCGGGCACCAGATTGGCCACGGCAAACTCACTCAAGGGCTCGCCACCGCCCATCGGATCACGGGAGTAGGCATCGAGCAGGTCCATCAGCGCTTTGGCGTGGACCGGGTTGGCGTAGTCGGCGCGACAAACGCGCACGCTGCCCGAAAATTTCTGTTCGGACATTCTCAAGCCTCAATGGTGCTGGCGATGCGCTGCGCACAGGCTTTGGCCTGGGCCGCATCGCGGGCCTCCACCATCACCCGCAACACGGGCTCAGTGCCGCTGGCGCGAATCAACACCCGGCCGGTTGCGCCCAGCTCGGACTCCACAGCAGCAATTTCAGCCTTCAGAGACGCGTTGGCACTCCAGTCCTGCCCGCTTTGAATTCGTACGTTGATGAGGGTTTGCGGAAACAATGTCACATCACTGAGCAACTGCGCCAGCGTTTGCCCGCTGCGCATACAAGCCTGCAATACCTGCAAGGCAGAAATCAGACCGTCGCCCGTGGTGTGCTTGTCCAGTGCCAACAAATGGCCTGAGCCTTCACCACCGAGCAGCCAACCGCGTTTTTCCAGTTCTTCGAGAACGTAGCGGTCACCCACTTTGGCGCGCACCAGTTCAATCCCTTTTTCCCGCAGAGCGACTTCAACCGCCATGTTGGTCATCAGGGTCCCCACAACGCCGGGAACCGCCTCGTCCGCTCGCTTGGCCGTGGCCGCGCCGCCACGCAATAAACGCTCTTTGACCATCAGATACAGGATCTCGTCGCCATTGAACAAGCGGCCCTGAGAGTCGATCAATTGCAGCCGGTCGGCATCGCCATCGAGCGCAATGCCGTAGTGCGCGCCGTGGGCTTTCACTGCCGCCACCAGGGCCTGCGGACTTGTCGCGCCAACTTCAAGATTGATATTGAGACCATCAGGCGCACACCCGATGGAGATGACCTCTGCCCCCAATTCGTGAAACACCAGGGGTGCCACCTGGTAGGCCGCACCGTGCGCGCCGTCCACCACAATTTTCAGGCCCTTGAGGGTCAGATCGCTGGCAAACGTGCTCTTGCAAAACTCAATATAGCGCCCGGCAGCGTCGTCCAGGCGACGCGTCTTGCCGAGATTGGCCGAGTCCACCCACACCGGGTCTTCCGCCAAAGCCAGTTCCACATCGAGTTCCCAGGCGTCGGGCAACTTGGTGCCCTGGGCGCTGAAAAACTTGATGCCGTTGTCAGCAAAAGCATTGTGGCTGGCGCTGATCACCACCCCCAGCGAGGCCCGCTGCGCCCGCGTGAGGTAGGCCACGCCCGGCGTTGGCAAAGGTCCCAGCAACACGACATCCACGCCGGCAGAGTTGAATCCGCTCTCCAGGGCGCTCTCAAGCATGTAGCCCGAAATCCGGGTGTCCTTGCCGATCAGAACCGTCGGGCGACTCTCGGTCCGCTTGAGGACCCGCCCCACGGCGTGGGCCAGTCTCAGCACAAAATCAGGCGTGATGGGCGCTTGCCCCACGGTGCCGCGAATGCCGTCCGTTCCAAAATATTTTCTGGTCATTTATTGTCCCTGCCCATTGAATTTAAATGTCATTGTGCTAGCTATTTTATAGCATTGAAAACTTTCAAGGCTTGCACGGTTTCCCGCACATCGTGCACACGCACGATCGATGCGCCGCGCTCGACCGCCAACAGCGCGGCGGCAATGCTGGCCACCATGCGGGGGTGCGCTTGCACGCCCTTCTGCGAATTCTCAGCGACGCCTGTGACGGTGCCCAACGACGATTTTCGGGACCAACCGGCCAGCAGCGGATACCCACAGGCCAGCAGTTCGTTTTGCCGCTTCAGCAAAGAAAAATTCTGCGCCACGGTTTTACCAAAGCCAATGCCGGGGTCTACCACGATGCGCTCTCTGGCAACACCCAAATCGAGCAATTGCCTTGCGGCATCAATCAAAAATGCGAGCACCTGCTCAAGCACATCGCCCTGCATGGGTTCAAGCTGCATGCTAAGGGGTTCGCGGTGCATGTGCATCAAACAAACGCCGCAGCCCGCGTGCTGCGCGATCACTTGCGCCCCTGTCAATTGGTCTGACGCACCCAGGGGATCGCGCCAGCGCAGGGCCCAAATGTCGTTGATGATGTCAGCGCCCAGGTCGAGCACTGCCTGCATGAGCCGGGGCTTGCAGGTGTCCACAGAAACCGGCACCCCCAATGTGACCGCTCCGCGCACCACAGGCAGCACCCGTGCGAGTTCTTCGTCTAGTGGCAGCGCGACCGCACCCGGGCGCGAGGATTCCCCGCCAATGTCCAGAATGTCCGCGCCCTCGCGTATCAGTAGCTCGCAGTGCTTGAGGGCCGCCGCGCTGGAGGCATGCTGCCCCCCGTCCGAAAAGGAATCAGGGGTGACGTTGACGATGCCCATGACCCTGGGACAACTCAAGTCAACCAGAAATCGGGCTGTTTGCCAGTTCATGATGAATCCGCGCAGATGCCTGTGAAGTGCATTGATGAATCTATTGTCCGATAGGGCTGGCTTGACATAAGAAACGGGGCCAAAAGCCCCGCTCCAATTATCCTGTTTGCTCGTTCAAGCAGCGGTTGGCGCCGCGTCGGGCTTGACCGCTGGGGTGTCGCCACCGCCACCGCCTGCACCGGGTGCTGCTGGAACACGTGGCGTCCAGTCCTTGGGTGGCCGTGGCTCTTTCCCGGCCATGATGTCGTCAAGCTGGTCGCTGTCGATGGTCTCCCACTCCAGCAAAGCCTTGGCCATGGCGTGCATCTTGTCCTTGTTGTCTTCGATGAGTTTGCGCGCTTGGCCGTATTGCTGGTCAATGATGCGGCGAACCTCGGCATCGACCTTCTGCATGGTCTCTTCGCTCATATTGGTGGTCTTGGTCACAGAACGGCCAAGAAACACCTCGCCCTCGTTATCGGCATAAACCATGGGGCCCAGCGCGTCGGTCATGCCGTAGCGGGTAACCATGTCACGCGCAATATGGGTGGCCCGCTCAAAATCGTTGCTCGCGCCGGTGGTCATCTGGTTCATGAACACTTCTTCAGCGATACGTCCGCCAAACAGCATGCTGATCTGATGGAGCATGTATTCACTGTCGTAGCTGTAGCGATCCTGCGCGGGCAGGCTCATGGTGACGCCCAGGGCACGACCGCGCGGAATGATGGTGACCTTGTGGACCGGATCGCACTTGGGCAACAACTTTCCAATCAGGGCATGACCAGACTCGTGGTACGCCGTGTTCTTGCGTTCACTCTCGGGCATGACCATGCTCTTGCGCTCCGGGCCCATCAGGATCTTGTCTTTGGCTTTCTCAAAATCCTGCATCTCCACGGTGCGGGCATTGCGCCGTGCCGCCATCAGGGCAGCCTCGTTGCACAGGTTGGCCAGATCGGCCCCGGACATGCCCGGCGTGCCCCGGGCAATCACGCCCGCGTTGACGTCCTGACCCAAGGGAACCTTGCGCATGTGCACATTGAGAATCTGCTCGCGGCCGCGAATGTCGGGCAGGGTGACGTACACCTGGCGGTCAAAACGGCCCGGGCGCAACAGGGCGGAGTCCAGAATGTCAGGGCGGTTGGTGGCCGCGACCACGATCACCCCCACATTGGTCTCAAAGCCGTCCATCTCCACCAGCATCTGGTTGAGGGTTTGCTCGCGCTCATCGTTACCGCCACCCAGGCCAGCGCCGCGCTGGCGCCCCACTGCGTCGATCTCATCGATGAAGATGATGCAGGGCGCGTTCTTCTTCGCGTTCTCGAACATGTCGCGCACGCGCGAGGCGCCCACGCCGACGAACATTTCAACAAAATCAGAGCCCGAAATCGAGAAAAACGGAACCTTGGCCTCGCCTGCGATTCCTTTGGCAAGCAGCGTCTTTCCGGTGCCGGGCGGGCCCACCAGCAAGAGGCCGCGGGGAATGCGGCCACCCAGTTTCTGGAATTTTTGCGGATCCTTGAGGAAGTCCACCACTTCCTTGACCTCTTCCTTGGCCTCGTCACATCCAGCCACGTCGGCAAAAGTCACCTGATTGGTGTTTTCATCCAGCAAACGCGCCTTGCTCTTGCCAAAGCTGAAAGCGCCGCCCTTGCCGCCGCCCTGCATCTGGCGCATGAAATAGACCCAAACACCAATCAGCAGCAGCATCGGGCCCCAGCTGACCAGCAAAGTCATAAGCAGGGAGCCTTCTTCGCGCGGCTTGACGTCAAATTTCACGTCGTTGGCGATCAGGTCGCCCACCAGCCCGCGGTCGAGGTAGGTCGCCGTGGTTCTGATCTTGCGATCGTCGTTGGTCACGGCAATGATTTCAGTGCCACTCTGGCCCTCCTGAATCACAGCGTTCTTAATCCGGTTGCTGCGAACTTCCTCCAGAAAATCCGAGTAACCCATGTAGGCGGCGCCCGCCGTCCCGCGAGTGTCGAACTGCTTGAACACAGTAAACAACACCAAGGCGATGACAAGCCAAACGGCAATTTTCGAGAACCATTGATTATTCAAACGAAAGCTCCAATACGGACGCGACGATATAGACAGAACATAAGTTGTTGCCATTTTAGGCGTTTCGAGCGGTCCACTGCTCAAAATGCCCTTTTCCGGCCACGGGTCGATTGTGGAATTCAGGTCGGCTTGAGACCCACCCCCACCAGAAAGGTCTCTGCCGATTTGTCACGGGAGGCCTTGGGCTTGATGGCCTTCACCACCGAAAACACCTGCCTGAAACGCTTGACCAGGGGCTCGTAGGCACCGCCGTGAAACACCTTGACCACCAGAGCACCCCTGGCCTGCATGTGGTTTTGGGCAAACTCGATGGCCAGTTCCACCAGTTCCTCAATGCGGGCCGCATCGGCCGAGGCTATGCCTGACAGGTTGGGGGCCATGTCCGAGACCACCAGATCAGCCAGGCGGCCATGCATCGCATCGGTCAGCGCTTGCAGCACCAGCACCTCGCGAAAATCGCCCTGCAAAAAAGTGACTCCCTCGATTGACTCCATGGGCAGAATGTCCAACGCGATGATGATCCCGTCCAGTTCGCCGACGGCCGCACCGCCACCCACCGCCGTTCTGGGCGACATTTTTCGCCGCACGTACTGGCTCCAGGCGCCTGGCGTACTGCCCAGGTCCACCACCAGCTGGCCGGGCTTGATCAGGCCCAGTTGCTCATCGATCTCTTTGAGCTTGTAAGCAGCACGGGCGCGGTAACCGTCCTGTTGTGCCAGCTTGACGTAGGTGTCGTTGACATGGTCATTGAGCCACGCCCGGTTGACCTTGCTGCTTTTGGTTTTGACTTTCATTTTTGCCTTCGTGACCGATAATACCGGCATGCCACAAATTCAACTCACTCCCGCCCAGCGCAAAGAACATCGTTCCCTGGCGCACCACCTTGACCCAGTGGTCATGGTGGGCGGCGACGGCCTGACCGCCGCCGTCAAAAAAGAAGCCAACATTGCCCTCAACGCCCACGGTTTGATCAAGATTCGCGTTTTCAGCGATGACCGCACGGCACGCGAGGTCATGCTGCAGACGCTTTGCGACGAACTGGGCGCCGCACCCATCCAGCACATTGGCAAACTCCTGGTGCTGTGGCGACCCATGCCCGAGCAGGAAAAAACGGCTGATGAAGACCGCATGCCCGGTCCTCGCGACTTCAAAGTACTTAAATTCAGCAAGCGAGGCGGCCAGCGTCCGGAAGTCAAGACCCTGCGGGTATTGGGCAATCAGCGCCTTACCGCTGGAGGTCAGGTCAAACGGGCCAAGCCCAAGCAGGTCAGCGTCAAGAAGCGCGGTCAGATATAGGGCCTGGACCAGTGGCAGTGGCAGTGGCTGTCCCGGTCAAGGCTTGGCACTCACTTTCCATAACGCCACACCCGCGCAGAGCCACTGCAACACGTACATGATGCTGCCCAGGCTGTGCCACAGGCGCAAATTTTCCCGCGCCACAATGCGCGGTGCGACCGCAAACTCGGACAGCAGTGCCAGCAACATTCCAGACACTATAAAAATAATAGCTGATTGTGAAACATGGACGGGGGCTAAGGAGCGATTTGACCTTGTACCCATCAGGAGCACCAACCCACACACGGCCGAGAGCCAGGTTTGTGCACTGAACAATCGAGCCGCCATGGCACCGGCCACAGCAGGCGTGGGCAAATGGGCAAACAGCATGGGCACCACCATAAACCCGAGCACGCTCAGGCTGCCCCACCACAGCGCAGCGGCCCATACCGGAAGCCGTGAAACCAGTTCAGACATAACTGACGGCCGTCACTTCGTAGCGTTTGAGTCCTCCGGGCGCATTCACCTCGGCCGTATCGCCCCGCTCCTTGCCAATGAGCGCCCGCGCGATGGGGCTGCCGATGTTGATCAGGCCCAGCTTGATGTCGGCCTCGTCCTCACCAACGATCTGGTAGGTCACGGCCTCGCCTGACTCTTCGTCCTCAAGCTCGACCGTGGCGCCGAACACGACCCGCCCGCCCGCATCGAGCTCGGCGGGATCGATCACCTGGCTGGCCGAGAGCTTGCCCTCGACTTCCATGATCCGCCCTTCAATGAATCCCTGGCGATCCTTGGCCACCTCGTACTCCGCGTTTTCGCTCAGGTCGCCCTGGGCGCGTGCTTCGGCGATGGCATTGATGACCCAGGGGCGATCCACTGTTTTGAGCTTTTGCAGCTCGCGCTTGAGCTTCTCTGAGCCGCGCAGGGTGATGGGAATGGTAGCCACGTACTGCTCCGTATTGGTTGAAGATTCATCGAGAGACAAACACAACGCTCTGCCATGAGAGCGGCGTCTGCACCCACTTGATCCTGTGTTGCACAAAAAGCAAACCGCCGAACGTTGCCATTCGGCGGTTATCAAAGGCTTGATTATGCCGCCATTGTCATTTGCTGGAAGCCGCACATAGCTGGGAGTGCATTTCCTGCACGGAAATCACCCCCAGATTGTCCATGTACCGCATGCCTTCGACCGCCGCCTCCGCCCCGAAAATGGTGGTGAAAGTGGTCACCCCGGCCAGCAAGGCTGAAGTCCGGATATGCCCCGAGTCGGCGATCGCGTTGCGCCGCTCTTCCACGGTGTTGATGACCAGGGAAATCTCGTTGTTCTTGATCATGTCCACCACATGGGGCCGCCCCTCGGCCACCTTGTTGACGACGCCACAGAACACCCCCGCGGCGTTGATCGCGGCAGCGGTTCCCTTGGTTGCCACCATGAGGAATCCCATGGCATCGAGTGCGCGGGCGACCTCGATCGCAGCGGGCTTGTCATTGTTCTTGACCGAAAGAAACACCTTCCCCGCAGGCTCTCCTGATGCCAGGATGGGCGTGGGCAACTTGGTTCCCGCACCAATTTGGGACTTCACAAAGGCTTCGCCAAAGGTCTGGCCAACCCCCATCACCTCACCGGTGGACTTCATCTCGGGCCCCAGGATGGTGTCCACACCGGGGAACTTGACGAACGGAAACACGGCTTCCTTGACGCTGAAGTAGGGCGGCGTCACTTCGGCCCCTATCCCCTGCTCTGCCAGTGTTTGCCCCACCATGCAGCGCGCCGCCACCTTGGCCAGCGCAATGCCCGTGGCTTTGGAGACAAAGGGCACGGTGCGCGAGGCCCGCGGGTTGACTTCCAGCACATAGATGACATCGCGCCCGTCGATGCTCTGAATCGCAAACTGCACATTCATCAGCCCCACTACATTGAGCGCCTGGGCCATGGCGGCGGTCTGGCGCTTGATTTCGGCAATGGTCTGCGCGCTCAGACTGTAGGGCGGCAGCGAGCAGGCCGAATCTCCGCTGTGCACGCCGGCCTGTTCAATGTGCTCCATCACACCACCAATAAAGGTGCGTCCAGGCTCGCCATCGGTCCCCGCATCGCGCAGACAATCCACATCGCACTCGGTGGCGTCGTTGAGAAAACGGTCCAGCAACACGGGCGAGTCGTGGCTGACCTTGACCGCCTCGCGCATGTAGCGTTCCAGATCGCGCTGCTCGTGCACGATCTCCATGGCGCGGCCCCCCAGCACATAGCTCGGGCGCACCACCAGCGGGTAGCCCAGGGCGGACGCCTTCTCCAGCGCCTCGGCCTCAGTGCGAGCGGTGGAGTTGGCGGGTTGGCGCAGACCCAGCGTTTGCAGAAGTTGCTGAAAACGTTCACGGTCTTCAGCGGCGTCAATCATGTCGGGTGAGGTGCCGATGATGGGCACGCCGTTGGCCTCCAGATCGAGCGCCAGCTTGAGCGGCGTCTGGCCACCGTACTGGACGATCACGCCCAGCGGTTTTTCCTTGTCCACGATTTCAAGTACATCTTCGAGCGTCAGCGGCTCAAAATACAACCGGTCAGAGGTGTCATAGTCGGTCGAGACGGTTTCGGGGTTGCAGTTGACCATGATGGTCTCATAACCGTCCTCGCGCAGCGCCAGCGCGGCATGCACGCAGCAGTAGTCGAACTCGATGCCCTGCCCGATCCGGTTGGGCCCACCGCCCAGCACCATGATCTTCTTCTTGTCCGTCGGAACAGATTCGCACTCGGAACCGTCGGCCTCGTAGGTCGAATACATATAGGCTGTGTTGGTGGAGAACTCCGCTGCGCAGGTGTCAACGCGCTTGTACACGGGGCGCACGCCCAGGGCGTGGCGCTTTTCACGCATGTGGGTGTCGGTGGTCTTGAACTGGCGCGCCAGGCGGCGGTCAGAAAAGCCCTTTTGTTTGAGCGCGCGCAGGGTCGCGGCGTCAATTCGGTCCAGCGCGCTGCCGCTGTCGGGTACCGGCAGGCGCTCAATCTCCAGCTCGATCTTCACGATCTGCTCGATCTGCACGAGAAACCAGCGGTCAATTTTGGTCAGCGCATGGACTTCCTCAACGCTCATGCCCTGGGCAAACGCGTCGCCCACGTACCAGATGCGTTCGGGCCCGGGGTTACCCAGCTCTTTTTCAAGCACCTCACGGTCCTGGGTCTTCTCGTTCATGCCGTCTACACCCACTTCAAGACCGCGCAATGCTTTCTGCAGTGACTCCTGGAACGTGCGCCCCATGGCCATGATCTCACCCACCGATTTCATCTGGGTGGTCAGGCGCGAGTCGGCAGCGGGGAATTTTTCAAAGGCAAAACGCGGCACCTTGGTTACCACATAGTCGATGCTGGGCTCGAAACTGGCTGGCGTGGCACCGCCCGTGATGTCGTTGCGCAGTTCGTCCAGTGTGTAGCCCACGGCCAGCTTGGCGGCGACCTTGGCGATCGGGAACCCCGTGGCCTTGGAGGCCAGTGCTGAAGAGCGTGAGACTCTGGGGTTCATTTCGATTACCACCATGCGTCCATCGTCCGGATTGATTGCGAACTGCACGTTGGAGCCGCCAGTATCGACCCCAATCTCGCGCAGCACCGCCAGCGAGGCATTGCGCAGGATCTGGTATTCCCTGTCGGTGAGCGTCTGCGCCGGTGCCACCGTGATGGAGTCGCCCGTGTGCACGCCCATGGGGTCGAGGTTCTCGATCGAGCACACGATGATGCAGTTGTCCGCCCGGTCGCGAACCACTTCCATCTCGAATTCTTTCCACCCCAGAAGCGACTCTTCAATCAGCAACTCGCTGGTGGGGGAGGCCTCCAGCCCGCGCTTGCAGATGATTTCAAATTCTTCGGAGTTGTAGGCGATACCACCTCCGGTGCCGCCCAGCGTGAAACTGGGCCGGATGACCGTGGGGAATCCCAGCGTCTTTTGAACGGCCCAGGCATCGTCCATGCCGTGGGCAATGCCCGAACGGGCCGACCCCAGACCAATTTTGGTCATGGCATCCTTGAATTTCAGGCGGTCTTCGGCTTTGTCAATGGCCTCAGGCGAAGCACCGATGAGTTCGACTTTGTATTTGTCGAGCACCCCGTTGCGCCAGAGATCAAGGGCGCAGTTAAGTGCAGTCTGGCCGCCCATGGTTGGCAGAATCGCGTCAGGGAGTTCCCTGGCAATGATTTTTTCAACCGTCTGCCACGTGATGGGCTCGATGTAGGTGGCGTCCGCCGTGGCCGGATCGGTCATGATCGTGGCCGGGTTGCTGTTGATCAGGATAACCCGGTAGCCCTCTTCGCGCAGCGCCTTGCAGGCCTGCACGCCGGAGTAGTCAAACTCGCAGGCTTGGCCAATGATGATGGGGCCCGCGCCAATGATGAGGACAGACTTGATGTCGGTGCGCTTAGGCATGGTTCTTCTCCTGGGCCTGGTCCATCAGCGCGGTGAAACGGTCAAACAGATAGGCAATGTCGTGCGGGCCGGGGGAGGCCTCTGGGTGGCCCTGAAAGCCAAAAGCCGGTTTGTCAGTGCGGGCCAGGCCCTGCAAGGTACCGTCAAACAGGCTGACGTGGGTTGCCCGCAAATTGGCGGGTAGTGCTTTGTCGTCCACCGCGAACCCGTGGTTCTGGCTGGTGATGCTGACGCGCCCGCTGTCAAGATCCTTGACCGGGTGGTTGGCCCCATGATGGCCAAACTTCATCTTGAAGGTCTTGGCCCCGCTGGCCAGCGCCATGATCTGGTGACCCAGACAGATACCAAAAGTGGGGATTCCGGACTCTATTAACTCCGCCGCAGCGGCAATGGCGTAGTCGCAGGGCTGGGGGTCGCCCGGGCCGTTGCTCAGAAAAATGCCATCGGGTTGGAGTCTGAGCACTTCCGCCGCAGGCGTTTGGGCCGGCACCACAGTGACCTTGCAGCCGCGCTGGGCCAACATGCGCAGAATGTTGAACTTGACACCAAAATCGTAGGCGACCACGTGGAACCTGGGCTGAGCCTGCTCGCCAAAGCCGGGTTTACATTGCAGTTCGGCATGAGCGAGTTGCCACTCGGTTTGGGTCCATGGGTAGGCGGCCTCGGCCGACACCACCCTGGCCAGATCGGTTCCCGCCATGCTGGGGGCGCCCTGCGCCAGCGCCTTGGCCTGATCGGTGCGGGCTTGATTGATGGTTTCACCGTCGCCGAGGGCCAAAATACAGCCGTTTTGCGCGCCGTGGGTCCGCAGATGACGGGTCAGCTGGCGGGTATCGAGGTTGGCGATGGCCACCGTGGATTCCTTCGCCAGGTACTGTGGCAAGGTCATCTCGGACCGGAAGTTGGAGGCCACCAGCGGAACATCCTTGACGATCAGGCCCGCGGCGTGCACCTTGGCGGACTCGGCGTCCTGCCTGTTGACGCCGGTGTTGCCAATGTGCGGGTAGGTGAGCGTGACGATTTGCTGGCAGTAGCTCGGGTCGGTCAGAATTTCCTGATAACCCGTCATGGCCGTGTTGAACACCACCTCGCCAACGGTGGAGCCAGCCGCTCCGATGGAAATGCCAACAAACACGGTGCCGTCTGCGAGCGCCAGAATAGCTGGGGGGTAGGGTCCCTTTAATGACAAAAGCACTGGGTTCTCCGGATGGGGTTTTCGGGTACGCCCACACGCGCTCAAGAGTTCGCTCTTGAATGGCTTTTACGAGGGATTTGTCTTGGGCAGGCTTGAGACGTACAGGGTGCAATGAAGCCGCCCATTGTAGCCCAGGGGCCGGTGGGACGCGTGGCTCAAGCGGGGCCGCCGGCTTGAGCGCTGGCGTGCAGGCAGATGGCTGCGGCGCTGGCCACATTGAGTGACTCTTCGCCGCCAGGCTGGGCAATGCGCACGTGCAAGTGAGCCAAGGCCTCGATCTCGGCGCTCACGCCCTGCCCTTCGTGGCCCAGGGCCCAGGCACAGGGATGGGGAAATTCCCGGTTGCGTGCCATAGCGTGCAGGAAGCCGCCCCGGTGCGAACTGGTGACCAGAATCGGTAGCGCCAGCACCTCCAGATCGACACAGGCGACGCCCTCGACCAATTCAAGCGCCCAATGCGCGCCCATGCCCGCGCGCAGCACCTTGGGGCTCCACAGAGCCGCTGTACCTTTGATGGCGATGACCTGCCTGAAGCCAAAAGCGGAGGCGCTGCGCAAAATGGAACCCACGTTGCCCGCGTCCTGCACCCGGTCCAGAATCACGCTGGCCACGCCCGGCCGCACTTGCGAAGTCGACGACAAGTCAATCACAAAGCCCATGCTCGCGGGCGACTCCAGTGCGCTGATGGCCTGAAACGTCGCATCCGGTATCACTACATTTTTGATAGCTACTTGTGCATATTCAACGGGGGCTAGCGGCCAAAAAGACTCAGTAAATACGGCCACCGCCGGTTTGACACCTCGAACCAATGCAGCCCGGCACAGGTGATCACCCTCGGCCCACACCCGAGCCTGCTTGCGGTAGGCCGTGCTGTCTTGCGACAGGCGGCGCAAATCCTTGACAAAGGCGTTGTCCCGCGAGCTGATGTGCTGAACCGGAACGACACTCACCGCAGTACCTCGGCCACCGGGCGAAACGTTTTGCGGTGCTGCGGACAGGCGCCGTGCGCCTTGAGTGCTGCCATGTGCACGGCCGTGCCATAACCCTTGTGGACGGCGAAACCATACTGGGGGTAAGCCAGATCGAGTTCCACGCACCAACGGTCCCTATGGACTTTGGCCAGAATCGACGCTGCCGAGATGGCGGGCACGAGTGCATCGCCGCCGACAACGGCCTGCGACAGCACGCTGAGTACCGGCAGGCGATTGCCGTCAACCAGAACCTTTTTTGGTTGCAAGCGAAGGCCCGCAACGGCGCGGCTCATGGCCAGCATCGTGGCCTGCAAGATGTTGATCCGGTCAATTTCGTCGACGCTGGCCTGGGCAATCGAGCAGCACAGCGCCTTGGCACAAATTTCGTCGAACAATTTATCACGCCGCAGCGCCGTGAGTTTCTTGGAGTCAGCCAGCCCCGCAATGGGTCGGCGTGGGTCAAGAATTACCGCGGCGGCGACCACCGGTCCGGCCAGTGGCCCGCGCCCTGCTTCATCCACGCCCGCTACCAGGCCGGGAATGTCCCAGGAAAACGCTGTTTGTTCAGCTTTGGAGTACTTGCGCAATTGCATGGGCGGCCAGTCGGGGGGTGTCGCGCTGCAATTGCGCATGGAGTTCTGAAAATTTTCGTTGCAAGGCGGCAGTCTTTGCGCTCCCGTCGGCGCTGGAATCGAGCCAGCTCAGCACCGCGTCGGCCAGCGCCCGCGGCGTGGCAGCGTCCTGAATGAGCTCGGGCACCACAAAATCGCGGCACAAAATGTTGGGCAATCCAACCCAGGGTTGCAGGCGCTTTCGCCGCATGATCTGCCAGGACAGCCAGCTCATGTGATACGCGATCACCATCGGGCGCTTGAACAGGGCGGCCTCCAGCGTGGCAGTGCCGCTGGCAATGAGGGTGACATCGCAGGCGGCCAAAACCGTGTGCGACTGCCCCTGTACCATTTGAAGATGCCCGGAAAAACCGCTCGCTCGGGCGGCCTGCTCTACTTGCGCACTCACCAACGAAACCGATGGAACTATAAACTTGATAGCTGGGTGCATTTTCTGCACGAGGGCTGCAGCCTGAAAAAACCTAAAGGCCAGGTGGGAGACCTCGGATTTGCGGCTGCCGGGAAGAATCGCGACGACTTGATCCTGCTCTTGCAGACCCAGGGCCCGCCGCGCGGCGGCCCGATCAGGCGCCATGGGTATCACGTTGGCCAGCGGGTGTCCAACATAAGTGGCGGCAATGCCATGTTGGGTCAGCAAAGCCGGCTCAAACGGGAAGATGCACAGCACATGGTCAGCACTTTGATGAATTTTTTCGAGCCGCTTGGCCCGCCAGGCCCAGACCGAGGGCGAGACAAAATGAACCGTCTTGATGCCCGCGGCCTTGAGTGATGCCTCCAGGCCCAGATTGAAATCGGGCGCATCGACGCCGATAAACACATCAGGGCGCTGCGCCATCAAGCGGGTGCGAAGCTGGCTGCGAATACCCATGATTTCACGCAGTCGGCGAAAAAGCTCCCAACTGAATCCATGAACCGAGAGCTTGTCATGCGGCCACCAGGCATCAAATTTCCGGCGCGTCATCTGGGGCCCGCCAATGCCCACCGCACTCATGGTTGGCCAGCGCTCACGAAGGCCATCGAGCAGAAGACCGGCAAGCAAATCGCCAGAGGCCTCACCCGCCACCATGGCAACCCTCAGCGACGCGGGACCGGCGTCATTTGCCCTGCCCTGTGGCTCCATTGCAGTGACGCCCACCATGCTGAACTCAGCGGACGATGCCGCGTTGGGGCGATGCTTGCTCCAAAAATGAGAGCATCATTTCAACATCTGGTGCGGACTCTGGAACCTTTTCTCCAAGCTCCGCGATGCGTGCGATCGCTGCCTGCAGGGTCAGACCGTCACGGTACAAGGCCTTGTGCATCGCCTTGACCGCCGATACCCGTTCCGGCGAAAAGCCTCGCCGACGCAGGCCCTCAAAATTCATCGAACGCGCCTGCCCGGGCTGGCCCTGGCACATGACAAAGGGCGGCACATCGGCCAGCAACACCGTGCATATCGCGGTCATGCTGTGCGCACCGATTCTCACAAACTGGTGGGCCAGAGTGACTCCACCCAAAATCGCCCAGTCGCCTACGCTCACATGGCCTGCCAGTTGCGAACTATTGGCGAAGATCGTGTGATTGCCCACCGTGCAATCGTGTGCGATGTGCACATAGGCCATGAACCAGTTGTCGTTGCCAACCTGCGTCAAACCCGCATCGCCGGGCGACCCGATGTTGAAAGTGCAAAATTCCCGAATGGTGTTTCGGTCACCAATCAACAACTCGCAGGGCTCACCAGCGTATTTCTTGTCCTGCGGAATCGCACCCAGTGAGTTGAATTGAAAAATGCGGTTATCGCACCCGATGGTGGTGTGACCCTCTATCACGCAATGTGGACCGATGGTAGTGCCCTGGCCAACCTTCACATGTGGGCCGATGACGGTGTAAGGTCCGACGCTGACCGAGCTGTCAAGCTCAGCTTTCGGATCGACAATGGCCGTGGCGTGAATCGCGCTCACCTTAGCCACTCCTTACTGAAAAGTGCGGATGGCGCAGGTGAACTCTGCCTCGGCAGCGACCTCGCCATCAACGAGGGCTCGACCCTTGTACTTGTAGATTCCAGCTTTCATGCGCACCAGTTCGGCTTCCAGAATGAGTTGGTCGCCGGGTTCCACCGGCCGCTTGAAACGGACTCCGTCAACCGCTGCCAGGTAATACAGTGTGTTCTTGTCGGGCGACGCGTCCATTGCATCAAATGACAGAAGGGCTGCCGCTTGCGCCATGGCCTCGATCATCAACACGCCGGGCATCACCGGCCGTTGGGGGAAATGTCCCTCAAAAAATGGCTCGTTGATCGTGACATTCTTCAGGGCGCGGATGCTCTTGCCCTTCTGGATGTCAAGCACACGATCGACCAGCAGGAACGGGTAACGGTGCGGCAATTGATTGAGAATCCTGTGAATGTCCATCATGGCGGCTCCAATGTTTTTAGTTTGTTTTCGAGGGCACGAACACGCTCACGCAGCCGGAACAGCTGTTTGAGAGAGGCCGCGTTCTTTTCCCATGTTTCATTGTCGTCCATGGGAAAAATGCCGGTGTAATGCCCAGCCTTGCGCAGGGAACGGCTCACCACCGTGGCGGCAGAGATATTGACGCCATCAGCGAGTTCCAGGTGCCCCAGCACCATCGCCGCGCCCCCTATCGTGCAATGGGCACCGATGGTGGTGCTGCCTGCCACGCCGACACAGCCCGCCATCGCCGTGTGCTGCCCTATGCACACGTTGTGGGCGATCTGAATCAGGTTATCGAGCTTGACGCCATCCTCAATCACCGTGTCTTGCAGAGCGCCCCGGTCAATGCAGGTGTTGGCGCCAACTTCCACGTCATTTCCGATGCGAACGGCGCCAAGCTGTTCAATCTTTTCCCAGGCGCCGGCGTTGGGCGCAAAACCGAAACCGTCTGCACCGATGACGACGCCCGGGTGCAGCAGGCAACGCTCGCCCACAACGCAGTCTTCCCCCAGGTTGACGCTGGCCCTGAGCTCGCTGTCAGCACCAATCCGGGCGCCTCGCCCGACCACGCAAAGTGGCCCGACGCGGGCCGTCGGATGAACAAAAGCCTCGTCATCGATCACTGCGCTGGGGTGAATTCTGGGGTGCTGCGCCCGGACCCGCGATTTTCTCCACAGCTGCGTGACTCGGGCAAAGTACAAATAGGGCTGCTCTGCCACGATGCAGGCCCCCCTGGCCAGAGCTGCTTCGCGCTGGCCCGGACCCACTATCACACAGGCTGCGCGGGATGCAGCCAATTGGCTTTGGTATTTGGGATTGCTCAGAAAACTCAACTGCTGCCCGGTAGCGCTCTCCAGCGGCGCCAGGGCGCTGATCTCCAACTCAGGGTCTCCGTACAACTCCCCGCCCAGCGTCCCGACAATGGAGCCCAGAGTGAAAGTCACACCCTACAAACCTTGCGCCGAATCACTTGGCGGCGGGCGCGTTCAAGAGCTTCAAGACCTTGTCCGTGATGTCAAGCCGGGGGTTGACATACACCGCATCCTGAAGAATCAGGTCGAACTTCTCGGACTCGGCAACCTGCTTGACCACCTTGTTGGCGCGCTCAAGAACCTGCTGCAGCTCATCGTTTTTGCGGGAATTGAGGTCTTCCTGAAACTCGCGGCGTTTGCGCTGGAAATCGCGGTCCTGATCCACCAACTGACGTTGCCGGGTGGTGCGCTGCGCCTCTGACAACGTGGGCGCCTCGCGCTCGAATTTGTCCGCCATCACCTTGAGTGATGCCTGCCCATCGACCAGATCTTTTTCTCTTTTGGAGAACTCCTGCTCAAGCTTGGCCTGGGCCGCCTTGGCGGTACCGGCTTCTTTGAAGATCCGGTCGGTACTGACAAAGCCGATTCGGAACTCTTGCGCCTGAGCGTGGGCGCCCATAAGCAGTCCACCCAACAAGATGCCAGAGAAGCCGCGAAGAAGAAGATGTTTCATCAGAAAGTAGTTCCAATTTGAAATTGCAGGTTTTGTATTTTATCTCCATCGAACTTCTTGATGGGTTTAGCCCAGGCGAGTCGCAGTGGTCCAATCGGCGATATCCAGCTGATACCAATCCCCATGGAGGAGCGGACACTGTTGGCGTTCAGGTTATAGGTGCCACCCAGATCGGGACCGGTCACGCTACCGGCGTCCAGAAACCCGTACCAGCGCAAGGTGCGGTCATTTCCAGTGCCCGGAAACGGCATCAGCAATTCGGCATTGACATTGAACTTTCCAGTACCACCGACGGCGAGGCCACTGCTGTCCTTGGGGCCCAGGCTGCTTTGCTCAAAGCCACGCACCGAACCCAAGCCGCCACCATAAAAGGCCTTGAACACGGGATAGGTGCGGGCGCCGACAGCCCGACCTACACCCACTTCAGCGTTGATGGCTGCGGTAATCTTGCGGGTGAGCGGGAAATACTCCTGGAACTGGTAAGTGGCGCGGACATAGCGCACGTCCCCAGCAGGGGACCATTCGCCAAAAGCACGCTGGTAGCGACCGGCCGTAGGGACCAGCGCGCTGTCGCGTCGGTCACGGGCCCAGCCCACCGTGAGCGGAACCGCCATGGTCTCGTAGCCGTACTCGTTGGCAAAGGCAAGGTAGGACAGGGGCAGCGCGGTGCCCGGCACGATTTTGGTACTCTCCAGGCCAGCGCCAAAATAGACCGTGTCTGATTCGGAGAATGGAATCCCAAACCGCAGGCTGCCGCCGGTGGAGACCAGCTTGTAATAGCTCGTATCCTGATACGGCGTCGTGGTGCGGTGGTACACATCGATCGTGCGCGAGACCCCGTCTGCAGTGAAGTAGGGGTCTGTCGTATTGAAGACAATCACCCGATTGGTCTTGCTGGTGTTGATCTGAACGCCCAGTGAGTTGCCAGAACCAAACGCGTTTTCCTGCTTCAGACCGAAGGAGAGGCCCAGCCCGTCCGCGCTGGAAAAACCCGCTCCCAGTGTCAAGCTGCCGGTGGGTTTGTCCACGACGTTAATCGTCAAATCCACCTGATCGGGCGAGCCTGGCACCTCCTGGGTCTCCACGCCCACCTCACCGAAAAAGCCCAGGCGATCGACACGATCGCGTGAAAGCTTGATCTTGGCCCCGTCATACCATGACGCCTCAAACTGGCGGAATTCGCGCCGGATCACGACGTCACGGGTGCGGTTGTTGCCCGCCACATTGATTTTTCGAACATAAGCCCGACGGGAAGGATCGGCCTGCAGGACCAGGACCACACGGTTGTTGGCGCGGTCAATCTCCGGGCGTGCCTCGACACGGGCAAACGCAAACCCGAAATTTCCGAAGTAGTCTGTGAAGGCCTTGCTCGTCTTGGCCACTTCGTCGGCGTTGTAGGCCTGTCCGGGTCGAATCGTCACCAAGGACTTGAACTCATCTTCCTTGCCCAGAAAGTTCCCCTCCAACTTGACGCCGCTAACCACATAACGCTCGCCCTCAGAGACGTTGATGGTGATGGCAATGTCGGTCTTGTTGGGCAGGATGGCCACTTGAGTGGACTCGACCTTGAACTCGAGGTAACCGCGGGTCAGGTAATAGGATTTCAGGGTCTCGATATCAGCATTGAGCTTGGCCCTGGAGTAGCGATTGGACTTGGTATACCAGCTGAACCAGCCGCCAGTGTCCAGGTCAAAGAGATCCCGCAACGTCGATTCACCAAAGACCTTGTTGCCCACAATCTGAATCTCGCTGATTCGAGCGGGCTCTCCCTCCACCACGGTGAAGGTCAGGTTGACCCGGTTGCGCTCGATCGGCGTGACCGTGGTCACAACCTCCGCGGCATACAGGCTCTTGTTAATGTACTGACGCTTAAGTTCCTGCTCGGCCCGGTCAAGTTGCGCCTTGTCGAATGGCCGCCCGTCGCCCAAGCCAATGTCGCGCAGGGACTTCTTGAGCACATCCTTGTCAAACTCCTTGGCACCGATGAAATCAACCTGGTTGACGGTGGGCCGCTCCTCCACAACGATGACCAGGACGTCACCGCTAACTTCAATGCGTACATCTTTGAACAGGCCCAGACCAAACAGGGAGCGAATGGCCGCCGATCCTTTTTCATCGTTGTAAACGTCGCCCACCCGAACCGGCAGCGAAACGAACACGGTTCCGGGCTCAACACGCTGCAGCCCTTCGACGCGAATATCGCGCACGGTGAACGGGTTGACCGCCCACGCCGCACTGGCGGCAACGACCAGAGACACCGCGGCGAAAACGGAGCTAGCGCGAAATCGATTAAATTGCATTTTGATATAGAAAATTCAAGCCGGGTCGTCTTCCGACACCGAACAGTTAGCCAAACAAACGGGTGATATCGTTGAAAAAGGCAATCGACATCATGACCAGGAGAACCGCAATGCCGCCCCGCTGCAATCGATTCATCCAGGCCTCGGGCACAGGTCTGCCAGTAGCGCCCTCCCAAAGATAATACATCAGGTGGCCACCGTCGAGGACGGGCAACGGAAGCAAATTCAAAACTCCCAGGCTCACGCTGATCAGCGCCAGAAACAGAAGGTATTGCGTCACACCCATGGAAGCGGATTTTCCTGCATAGTCCGCAATGGTCAAGGGACCGCTGAGATTCTTGACAGAAGCCTCACCAATCACCATTTTTCCCATCATGGCCACGGTCAACACCGATACATCCCAGGTTCGGGTGACACCACGCCAAAGGCCGTCCAACGGTCCATATTGCACAAGCACCATTTCAGGCGCGGAACCGACATAGGCGCCAATTTTTCCGACGATGATGTCCCCCTCGGCAAAGGCTGAGGGCTCTACCGCGATGTCAAGTTCCGTGCTACCGCGCTGAATCTTCCATATCTGGCGGGCCGGCACCCCCTTGACCACGGACGTTCGAATCAACTGACGCAGCTGGGCGCCGTCGATCACCGCGACCCCACCCATCTGGCGCACAACATCACCTTCGCGCAAGCCGGAGCGCTGTGCCGCCCCGCCCTCGATCACCTGGCCGATGACCGGTTGGGTAAAGGGCCCCAGAATTCCGATTTTTTCAAAAAGTTCTGCGTTGGCGTCACTCGCTTGCAGGCTGCTCAGGGCCAGCAACACATCGGCGTGGCGCCCTGCCGTGGGCCTACTCACGCTCAGGCGCACGTCCTGCTGGTGCAGCGCACCTTGCGTCAGAATCCATCGCAGGTCCTCAAATGACCGCACCGGCTCAGGCTCTCCAGAGCCCAAAGCAGCCGATTCGACCCGCTCAGCGCCCAGTAGAGCGGATGCCGCAGCAATCGAGCCGCGCATCGGGCTTGCCAACACGGCAGCGGCCGACTCCACGCCGCTCCAGTTCACCACAGCGTACAGCATGACTGCAAGCAACAAATTTGCCAGGGGCCCGGCCGCCACAATAGCCACCCGCCAGCGCAAGGGCTGGGTGTTAAAGGCCCTGGATCGATCCTCCGCGGCCACCGGTGCCTCGCGCTCGTCGAGCATCTTGACGTAGCCGCCCACGGGAAAAGCGCCCAGCGTAAATTCCGTCTCAGAGCCTTTGGGCTGCCAGCGCGCCAGCACCTTGCCAAACCCGATCGAAAAGCGAATCACTTTGACACCGCTGGCCACCGCGACACGGTAGTGCCCATATTCATGCACGGCAATCAACAGACCCAGCGCGACTACAAATGCAAGCAGCGTCAGCATGCGCAGCTCCTGACTGGATGCTCAAATTCCGACACGTCGCACTACCGTTTGCGCTGCATCGCGGGAAAGAGCATCCAGCGCCAGCAAATCTTCGAGCGACACCGGTCGGGCCACAACAACCCTCGCCAGTGTCTCGGAATTCACCACATGAATCTGGTCAAAGCGAATTTTTCTATCCAGAAAGGCCTCCACTGCCACTTCATTGGCTGCATTGAGCACTGCCGTCGAACCGGGTGGCGCTGCCAGAACCGACCATGCCAGTCTCAAGCCTGGAAAACGTTGAGGGTGTCCGTTGGAATCGATGGACTCGAACGTGAGATCGGCCAGGCACTTGAAGTCAAGCGCCAAAGCACCAGAAACCATGCGGCCAGGCCAGGACAGGCCATAGGCAATCGGAACCTTCATGTCCGGCGTGCCAAGCTGCGCCACCACGGAGTTGTCTTTGAACTGAACCATCGAATGAATGACGCTTTGCGGGTGGATGACCACGTCAATTTGCGACGGCTGAACGCCAAACAGGAAGTGCGCTTCGATGACTTCCAGTGCCTTGTTCATCATGGTGGCTGAATCGACCGAAATTTTGCGCCCCATAACCCAATTGGGGTGAGCGCAGGCCTGTTCCGGTGTGACCGTGCGCAGCGCGTCAGGCTCGTGCTGGCGAAAGGGTCCACCCGAGGCGGTCAAAATGATCTTGTCAATCTGGCTAGGCCACTCACCCGCATCAGGTGGAAGTGACTGAAAAACTGCCGAATGCTCGCTGTCAATTGGCAACAACTTGGCGCCGCCTCTGGCAACCGCCTTCATGAAGAAATCGCCTCCGACCACCAGCGCTTCCTTATTGGCCAACAGCAAACGCTTGCCCGCCGAAGCTGCAGCCAGGCAGGACGCCAGTCCGGCCGCCCCGACGATGGCCGCCATGACCGTGTCTACCTGCTCGTGCGAAGCCACCATCACAAGGGCCTTCTCGCCCCACAGAACCTTGGTCGCCAGACCAAGTCCCCGGCATTTTTGCGCCAGCGAGCGTCCATGCACCTCGCTGGCCATGACGGCAAATACGGGCTTGAAACGGGCGCACTGGTTCAGCATAAGGTCAACGCGCGTCGCCGCAGTCAGGGCATATATTTCGTACCGGTCAGGATGGCGTAACAACACGTCAAGCGTGCTGACCCCAATAGAACCGGTGGAGCCCAAAATGGCGATACGGCGCTTCGAATTGCTTTCCAAATCAGTCATCGATGCGTTCAGAAGGACAAAAGCATCATTGCCAGCGGCAATGTGGGCAACAGCGCATCGACACGGTCGAGCACACCACCGTGACCAGGCAGCAAATTGCTGCTGTCCTTGGCACCCGCGCTGCGCTTGATCAGCGATTCGAAAAGGTCTCCCACGACGCTCATTGCCGCCATGAACATGACTGCAATCAACAAGAACCATCCGCCCTTCTGTCCCAAATGGCTGTACAGGCTAGGGACCGGATTCGCCCACGCGCCATCCGCCCAGCGCCAGACAAAGGCTGCGATTGCGACACAAATCATCCCGCCCCAGGCGCCCTCCCAGCTCTTTCCTGGACTGATGGCCGGGGCAAGTTTGCGGTGCACCAGACGTCCACCCAGAGCCCGTCCAGCGAAATACGCACCAATGTCCGCCGCCCACACCAGAACCAAAATGGAGAGCAGGAAGTTGACCCCGACAACCCGGGCCTGCGCTGCGGCCAGCCACGTCACACACAGTGCGGCGATTCCGGTCACGACACGTGCTGTGCGCCCAAGGGCCGACCAGGCGCCAACGCCGCCGCGCAACGCCCAGGCACCCAGCAACACCCAGGCCGCGCCAGCGACCAGCCACAAACCGGTCAAGGGCAACTCCAGCCAGCCCAGGTACCATGCAGTCGCGCAAATAGTCACGCAGACTGCGCCAATTGCCATGGACGCCACTTGACCCAGGCCATTGAGTCGACCCCACTCCCAAGCGCCAGCGGCGATGAGCACCAGAGCGACGGCACAAAATGGTTCTGGTGATTTGTTGAACAGCGCTGGCAGCAAAACCAGCAGCAAAATCAAGGCCGTGATAACCCGTTGTTTCAGCATTGGCGGTGTTCCTCAGGCTTTCATTGGGAAAATTGACGGTGCAGCGACAAGAACCGTTGCCTTGCCTGCGCGCGCCACGAACTGGAAGGAAGGCGCCTGAGCGCGCCCTAAACCGCCATGATGTCTTGCTCTTTGGCAGCCACCATCTGATCAATTGCGGCCACGTGACGGTCTGTTACCTTTTGGATATCGGTCTCGGAACGCTTTTGATCATCTTCAGAGGCGAGTTTGTCTTTGACTGCCTTCTTGATGGCCTCGTTGGCATCCCGGCGCAGGCTGCGCACTGAAATCTTCGCGCTTTCACCCTCGTGCCTCACCAGCTTGGTGAGTTCCTTGCGCCGCTCCTCGGACATCGCGGGCATGGGAACCCGGATCAAGTCGCCCATCGAGGATGGATTGAGACCCAGGTCGCTGTCGCGAATGGCCTTCTCAATTTTGGCGCCCATGCCCTTTTCCCAAGGCTGCACACTGACGGTACGGGAATCGAGCAGGGAAACATTGGCCACCTGGCCGATGGGCACCATCGCGCCGTAATAGTCGACGTGCACAGAATCGAGCAGGGCAGGATTGGCGCGACCCGTGCGAATCTTGGTCAAATTATTCTGAAAGGCTGCGATGGACTGATCCATCTTGGTTTCGATTGTGCTTTTTATCTCTGAAATAGGCATTTTTCTCTCCTGGCTCAATGGCTCACCAGCATATCGAGCACTGCTTAAAAAACGTCATTCTGACACGATCAGGCAAAAACCAGCGTACCTTCGTCGTGCCCGGTTACAACACGCCTGAGTGCGCCGTGCTTGACGATCGAAAAGACCTTGATAGGTAGTTTCTGGTCGCGACACAACGCAAAGGCCGTAGCGTCCATGATGCCCAGGTTTTGCGAGATCGCATCGTCAAAGGAAATGGACTTGTAAAGGGTCGCTTTCGGATCTTTCTTGGGATCGGCACTGTACACACC
This sequence comes from uncultured beta proteobacterium, assembly GCA_963784775.1. Taxonomy (GTDB): domain Bacteria; phylum Pseudomonadota; class Gammaproteobacteria; order Burkholderiales; family Burkholderiaceae_C; genus Rhodoferax. The sequence continues at coordinate 582,237 of CAWAST010000010.1, forward strand.
ATCAACCTTGGTGGCCTTGAGCACGATTTCCGCCCCAATCTCTGAACCTCGCAACGCCGCAGCGGTGTCTGTCGTGAAAAACGGGTTGCCAGTGCCACCAGCAAAAATGACAACCTTGCCTTCTTCGAGATATTGCAGCGCTTTGGGCCGGACATATGGCTCGACAACCTGATCAATCGCAATAGCCGACATCACGCGGGCTTTGAGTCCCGCCTTGTTCATTGTGTCACCCAGCGCCAGGGCATTCATGACGGTAGCCAGCATACCCATGTAGTCCGCCGTGGCCCGATCCATTCCAACCGCGCCGCCAGCAACACCTCGAAAGATGTTGCCACCGCCAATGACCACCGCAACCTCAACACCCAGACGGGTGACTTCCGCCACCTCGTTGACCATGCGCACGATCACATCACGGTTGATGCCAAAGGGGTCATCACCCATCAATGCTTCGCCCGACAGCTTGAGCAAAATACGCTTGTAGGCTGGCTTGGCGAGGGACATGATGAACTCCTGTGTGTTACGACGGTTATCTTGGGATCAACCCTGATTGAACTTGACACACCACTCCTTTGGGAGAGGCAGCAAGCCCGCTTTCCCCAATCGACGGGCGATCAGCTTGACTGCTTGGAGGCCGCCACTTGCGCGGCCACCTCGGCGGCAAAATCATCGACCTTCTTCTCAATGCCTTCACCCACCACATACAGGGTAAACGCCTTGACGTCGGTGGCTGCAGCCTTGAGCATTTGCTCGACGGTCTGTTTGTCGTTTTTGACAAACGGCTGATTGAACAGTGAAACTTCCTTGAGATATTTTTGCACGCCGCCCTCAATGCGCTTGGCGACAATCTCGGCCGACTGAACCGGTTTGCCTGCTGCCGTGGCAACGGCCGCATCTTCAGCGGCCTTGGCCGCTGCCACCGAGCGCTCGCGGGCCACCAGTTCAGCGGGCACATCCGCACTGGACAAGGCCACGGGCTTCATCGCCGCGACGTGCATTGCAACGTCTTTGGCAGCAGTTGCGTCGCCGCCGAACTCAACCACCACGCCAATGCGCGTGCCATGCAGGTAAGTAGCCAACTGATGGTCCGTAGCGAAACGCTTGAAGCGGCGAAAGCTCATGTTCTCGCCAATCTTGCCGATCAGGCCCTTGCGCACATCTTCGAGCGTGGGGCCAAAGCCGTCTTGTGAATAGGGCAGCGCACCCAGGGCCGCGACATCGGCCGGATTGTTCTTGACCACCAAGGCAACCGCCGTGTTGGCCAGGGCCAAAAAGCTGTCGTTCTTGGTGACGAAGTCGGTTTCGCAGTTCACTTCGAGCAGCGCACCAACCCGGCCTTCAACCAGACAGGTCACAACGCCTTCGGCGGTGATCCGGCCTGCGGCCTTACCAGCCTTGCTGCCGAGTTTGACGCGCAAGATCTCTTCGGCTTTCACCATGTCACCACTGGCCTCGGCCAAGGCACGCTTGCATTCCATCATGGGCGCGTCAGTCTTTCCGCGCAGTTCAGCCACCATACTTGCGGTAATTGCAGTCATTTTGATTCTCCGTAAATTCAGTTCTTCAGTAATTTCTCAGGGGGGCTAAAAAAGGGGGCAACAAAGCCCCCTTTCTTGGGGTCAGGACCCGGTCAGGTGGAGGCTTCGTTCACCTCAACAAACTCGTCGCCGCTCTCAGCGACCACGGCCTTGACCGCGTCGTCAACCATATTGGAGCGACCTTCAATGATCGCATCGGCAATGCCGCGTGCATACAAGACAACTGCCTTGGAGGAGTCATCGTTACCAGGAATTATGTAGTCAATGCCCTCGGGCGAGTGGTTGGTGTCAACCACCGCAATCAGCGGAATACCGAGCTTCTTCGCTTCGGCAATTGCAATCTTGTGAAAGCCCACGTCGATCACAAAAATGGCGTCGGGCAAAACCGACATGTCCTGGATGCCACCGATGTCCCGCTCGAGCTTGGCCAGTTCGCGTGAGAACATCAGCTGTTCTTTCTTGCTCAGGCTGTCCAGTCCGGCTTCGAGCTGGATCTTCATGTCCTTCAGGCGCTTGATGGAGGTCTTGACCGTCTTGAAGTTGGTCAGCATGCCACCCAGCCAGCGCTGATCAACGTAGGGCACACCGGCGCGCTGTGCCTCAACGGCAACGGTCTCGCGGGCCTGGCGCTTGGTTCCCACCATCAAAATGGTGCCACGCTTGGCGGAGATTTGGCGCACAAACTTGGCCGCCTCCTGGAACATCGGCAGAGACTTTTCCAGGTTGATAATGTGAATCTTGTTGCGATGGCCGAAAATGAACGGGGCCATCTTGGGGTTCCAAAAGCGTGTTTGGTGGCCAAAATGGACACCGGCTTCAAGCATTTCGCGCATGGTTACTGACATGTTTAACTCCAAAGGTTAGGTCTAAAATCCAGTTCGTTTTGCGCGTTCCCAAGGCAGTTGTTGGTCTGCCCTGCAAATTTGCAACACCTTGATGAAACTGGTTTGCTTATTTATCCGCCAAACAGCTCTTTCGCCGCTCAGCAAAACCCAAAGACTATAACACAACCCCATGCTTGAAGACCTCCATTGGGCGCGTGATCAGATGCGCGCCGGAATCACGGATTCGGCCGCACAAATGCGCCTGTCCATTGCTGCCGCCAGGGGCCCCCACTGCCAACATGCATTTTTGACGACCACGTTCGATGACGCGCAGGCTGTGGCCAACAGTGCGGACCTTCAAATGCGCCCTCTGGCCGGTCTGGCGGTCTCGGTCAAAGACCTGTTCGATGTCGCGGGACAAAGCACTTGTGCGGGCTCGCTTGCGCTGGCACAGGCCCCGGTTGCCGCCCAGGACTGCGTGGCGGTCGCGCGTCTGCGCCGTGCCGGTGCGGCGTTCATCGGGCGGACCAACATGACCGAATTCGCCTTTTCCGCAGTGGGCGTCAACCCGCACTTTGGCACCCCACCCAACGCCGGTGACGAGGTCGTAGACCGCGTTCCAGGCGGGTCATCCTCCGGCGCCGCCGTCTCGGTGGCCCGCGGGGCCGCTTTTATTGGTCTGGGGTCGGACACCGGCGGCTCCATCCGCATCCCGGCGGCGCTCAACGGCATCGTCGGCTTCAAGAACACCGCACGGCTGGTTCCCACCACAGGGGCTGTTCCCCTGTCCACGACGCTGGACACCGTCTGCGCCCTGACCCGTTCGGTCAGGGACGCCATTTTGGCGCACGAAATACTGGCCTGGCGGCAGGTCACGCGCAGTGCGGCGCCCCTGTCGGCCTACCGGCTGGCCGTGGCCAACACCCTGCTGCTGGACGGGCTCGATGCCACCGTATCGGCGGCCTGGCAGCGCAGCCTGGGCGCGTTGCGCCGGGCAGGCGCCCGCATCGAGGAGATTGCACTGCCACAGCTCAATGAGCTGGCGCAAATTCAAGCCACAGGCGGATTTTCGGCCCCCGAGAGCTATGCCTGGCACAAGACCATGATCGCGCAGATGGCATCAAGCTACGACCCGCGCGTGCTGGCCCGCATCGAGCGCGGAGCCGCCATGAGCGCCTGCGAATACCTGGAACTGGTACGCGCCCGGGCAGCCTGGATCGGGTCGATGACACTGGCCATGCAGGGCTTTGATGCGTTTTTGTCTCCCACGGTCCCTCTCGTCGCCCCACCACTTTCCGATGTCACACCGGGCGCCGAACGTGACGAAGCTTTCTTTCGCCTGAACGCCCAGCTTTTGCGAAACCCCAGCATGGTTAACATGCTCGACGGCTGCGCAATTTCAATTCCATGCCACCAGCGCGGCGAATTGCCGGTCGGGTTGATGGTTTGGGCCGGGGCGATGCGTGACGATACGGTGCTCAACGTTGCGCTTCAGATTGAAAATATACTACAAAAATAATAGCGTATAACGCTTATTGCACTTGGGCTAAAGCCTGATTTTGTACATAAAAGGGATTCATGAAAATTGCTGTCATTGGTGCGGGCGTCGTGGGAATCACCACGGCTTACGAGTTGGCGTGCGACGGGCACGAAGTCACGGTACTCGAGCGCCGCGGGGCCGCCGCCGAGGAGGCCAGTTTTGCCAATGCCGGTCTTGTGACGCCCGGATATGTGGCTCCCTGGGCCGCACCGGGCATGCCCACCCGAGTGCTGCGCAACCTTCTGAGCCGCCATGCGCCCGTCAAAGTCGGCTTGCCGCTCTCGAGCGCTGAGTTGCGCTGGATCTGGCAATGGCTTCGCGCCTGCCGACCTGCAAGGTACAACGATCATCGGGCTCACACCCGGGCTCTGGCGGCGTACAGTCAGCAGCGCCTGCACCACATCACGTCGGATCTGAAGCTCGAGTACGAGCGAAGCGAAGGCCAGCTGGTGTTGCTCCGCTCACAAAGGGACGGCAAAGGTCTTCTGGCTGGACTCCAACTGATCAAAGAGGCGGGCGTAAAGTTCCAGGAACTCAACGCGCAGGAGGCCCGCACCATCGAGCCTGCGCTCAATCCTGACACCAATTTTTTTGGCGCAATTCATCTGCCCGGCGATGAAGTGGGCAACTGTCGGCAGTTCGCCCTGATGCTCAGAAACGAAGCCCTGCGCAAGGGTGTCAAGTTTTCGTTCAACGCAGCGGTTACGCAGGTTCAAGCCTCCCATGGAGTGACCATTAGCATCGCCGGGGAAGCACAACCACGCCAATTTGAAGGCGCCATCATCAGCGCGGCAATCCAGTCAGCCCGGCTGCTGAGCCAACTGGGGCTCAGAATCCCCATGGTCGCTGTGCACGGGTACTCCGTGAGCGCAAACATCCGCGACCCAGCCAATGCGCCTTGCAGCGCCGTTATGGACGAGCACTACCGCGTTGCCATCTCGCGCCTGGGCAACCGGGTTCGGGTGTCGGGCACTGCGGAGCTCGGCGGGTTTACGCTCAAGAAGCGCTCGGCCTCGCTGCAAACCCTGTACAAGGTCCTGCACGACTGGTTTCCCGGGGCGGCCCACCTCTCCAATGGCGTGCAGGAGTGGAAAGGCGCACGCGCCATGCTGCCCGACGGCACCCCGGTGATTGGCCCGAGCGGTACACCAGGCGTCTGGCTCAACCTGGCCCACGGTTCGAGTGGCTGGACTCAGAGCTGCGGCGCTGCGCGCGCGTTGGCCGACCAGATTGGCGGGCGCAAGCCCGAGCTCGACCTGACTGGTTTTGACGTGCACCGACTCACAGTCTGAGGCGCGCAAACACCCCGCGCTGGCCTGCCGGTTGACAGCCCGGCTTCATGCCCGACAATTCGCACCATGAGCCCCGAACTCGCCCAGCAACTCGCCGCCGCCGTGGACGGGATGCCCGCCTTTCCCAAAAGCGTGCAAAAAATCCTGGAACTCACCCGCGATGTCAATAGCCCAGCCAAAGAGTTGGTGCAGGTGATCGAGAAGGACCCGGTCATCACCGTCAAGGTCCTGCGGGTGGTCAATTCGCCCTACTACAGCCTGCCCCAGCAACTGACCTCGATCGATCATGCCGTGGTCTACCTTGGCTTTAACACCATCAAGAACCTGGCCCTGGGCGTGGCGGCCATCGGCATCCTGCCCCCGCACAATTCCGCTGGTTTTGATGTCCAGCAATATCTGTTGCACTCGCTGTCCACCGCCGGAATCGCCAGGCGCCTGGCGCTGCGCCTTGACGACGCCGATCCGATGGATTGCTTCAGCGCGGGCCTATTGCACGACTTTGGCAAGGTCGTGTTTGCACAATTCATGCCCGAGAAATTTCAATTGGCGCTGGAACTCAGTCGCAACACAAACACTTCACTGCACCAGACGCTGCGTGAGGTCATTGGCACGGACCACGCCGTTGTGGGTGCCATGCTGGTCGAAAAATGGCGGTTTGCCCCGGAACTGGTCAGCGCCATCCTCAACCAGAATGGTCCGGACGTTCAGGACACCGATATGATCGCCTGCGTCTTTGCCGCCAACCAGATCAGCAAGAAAATGTCCTTCGGCTCAGGTGGCAATCCTTGCACCGAGGAGTTGCCCCCCAAGCTTGCCAGGCGCCTGGGAGGAACACTGGACGAAGTGATCGCATCCTTGGGTGACCTGGCGCCGGTGTTTGAGGAAGCCCAGGTGTTTTCGAGAGTTTGAAGGAGCAGCATGAAAGTCAGATTTTGGGGTGTGCGTGGCTCCATCGCCTCGCCTGGACCCGGCACCGTGCGCTACGGCGGCAACACGACCTGCATTGAGATTCGCACGGACGACAACGAGTTGATCATCCTGGACGCGGGCACGGGGATCTTCCCCCTGTCGCAAACGCTGCTCGGCGAATTGCCCCTGACTGCCAATGTGCTGCTGTCCCACTCCCACTGGGACCACATCCAGGGCCTGCCCTTTTTCGTCCCCAACTTCATCCCCGGCAACGTACTGCGCCTGCATGGCGCGTTTGACCCGGTCTCGGGCAAAGGCGTGGAACACGTCATGGCCGTGCAGCTGCAATACAGCTATTTTCCGGTCCGCGAGGCCGAGATGAAGGCCCGCATCGAGTACATCACCCTTATGCCGGAGCAAAGTTTTCAACTCGGCTCGGCCACGATCACGCCATACCTGCTCAACCATCCTGTGATCAACCTGGGCTACCGCATTGACTCCCATGGCAAGTCGGTTTTCTTCACAGGTGACCACGAACCACCCATCAACATTTATGACAAATCGGACGCTGAATACGCGCAATACCAGTCGTTTGTGGATGAAAAGTCACAAGCCATTGCCCGGGCGATGCGGGGTGTTGACGTGCTGATCGCCGACTGCTCCTACACCGAGGGGGAGTACCCCTCCAAGAAGGGTTGGGGCCACGGCACGTACCACTCCAGCATCCAGTACGCCAAAGAGGCCGGGGCCAAGGTCCTGTATTGCACTCATCACGAACCCACCCGCAGCGACGACGCACTGGAGGCAGTTTTTCAGGACGTGCTGGCGGATCACCCACGCCAGGCAGGCGACCCCGACTACCGGCTGGCGCGTGAAGGCGAAACCTACGAATTCTGAGAATCGTGCTCAAAATCGATTGCACCTCACGTCACGCGCTGTACGGCGCTGAGGCAACGCGACAGATCGAGCAGGCAGCACTGGCGGCGCTGCCGCCCCACACCCTGATGCAACGCGCCGGGCTGGCGGTGGCCAAACTGGCGCTGGCCCTGTCTCCCCACGCCCGGCACATCTGGATCGCCTGCGGGGCAGGCAATAACGGCGGCGACGGACTGGAAGCCGCCATGCACCTGCAGCACTGGGGCAAACAGCCCGTCGTCACCTGGCTCGGGAGCGTAGAAGAGGCCTCAGACGACAGCGCCGCTTCCTGCCAGCGTGCTGTCGCCGCAGGCGTTCACTTCGAAGCCGAACCTCCGCAACACTTTGATTTATGCATCGATGCCCTGCTTGGGCTGGGCACTCAGATCCGCGAACCCGGGGGACACATGGCACAGTGGCTTGAACGGATGGCCACGGGCGCGGCGCCCGTACTGGCCGTGGACCTGCCCACGGGCCTTCACGCCGACACCGGCCAGGTGACCCACACCAGTGTCACCGCCAGCCACACCCTGAGTTTGCTCACGCTCAAGCCCGGCCTGTTCACCGCACGCGGTCGCGATGCAGCCGGCGAGGTCTGGCTGGACGATCTGGGCGTGTCGACGCCGGCCGCCGGGGCCGGGGCCGGGCGAGCGAACCAAGCACCAACGGCATGGCTGGCTGGTGCGACACCCGCAAGGCACCGACTCCATGCCAGCCACAAAGGCAGCTATGGCGACCTGGTGGTGGTGGGCGGCGCGCCCGGAATGACCGGCGCCGCCCTGCTGGCCGCCTCAAGTGCCTTGCACTCGGGGGCCGGCCGGGTGTTTGTGGCCCTGCTTGATGGCGGGTCGCTTACCGTGGACACCACGCGACCCGAGCTGATGTTGCGCCCACTCGACGCGCTCGATTTCAAGGCCATGACGGTGGTGTGCGGTTGTGGTGGCGGGGACGCCATACGCGGCCCACTTGCAAGGGTTTTATCCACTTCAGCCCGCGTCGTTGTTGATGCAGACGCACTCAATGCAATAGCAAATGACGCCCAGTTTCAAACCCTTCTGGTGGCGCGGGGGCGGCGGAAACTTCCCACTGTCCTCACCCCCCACCCGCTCGAAGCCGCACGTCTGCTCGGCACAACGGCCATCCAGGTGCAGCAGGACCGACTGAGCGCCGCCCAGACCCTGGCGCAGCGCTTTGGCTGCGTGGTCGCCCTCAAGGGCTCGGGGACGGTTCTTGCAGCACCGGGCCAGGTACCGGTCATCAACGCCACCGGCAATGCCCGCCTGGCGACAGCGGGCACCGGTGATGTGCTGGCCGGAATGATAGGCGCGGAGTTGGCAGGCGGACTCAATTCCTTTTCCGCAACCTGCGAGGCGGTCTATCGGCACGCTCTGATGGCCGACCAATGGCCGCAAGAAAGCCCCCTGGTCGCTGCATCGCTGTTCCGCTGAAGTCAATGCAAATCGGCCCCACAGACTCAAAGACACGCTATAGTGAAACGAAGTTGGTGACATCACCGCTTTACACAGCAGCGCAGGGATTCACCATCACGCACAGGGGATCGAATTGGATTTTTTCAATTGGGACCATCACTTTGAAACCGGCATTGGCAGCGTCGACGCGCAGCATCACACGCTGGTTAACCTGATCAACCGGTTCGGACAGTTGCTCATCCGTCCCGGCGACGTGGGACCTGATGCCCTGCAATCCATATTGGCAGAGTTGGCTGCCTACGCGCGAGACCACTTTGTTGACGAAGAGCAGCTGATGCAGAAAGTGGGCCTGGATCCAAAACATGTGACTCGGCACAAGCAATTTCATGACGATTTTCTGCGCGAAGTGACCCAGATGAAGCAACACGTGGTCGAACGCGGAGCAAGCGCCAGGGCCCTGCTCAAATTTCTGACCTATTGGCTGGCGTTTCACATTCTGGGCATCGACCAGGCCATGGCCCGACAGATCGCCGCGGTGAAGTCAGGCCAAACCGCCGTTGAGGCCTACCGCACTGAAGAATCCAGAGATGAAGGGGCGACCGAGCCATTGCTGGTGGCGCTCAACGGCCTGTTCCAGCATGTCTCGGAGCGCAACCGCGAACTTAACGAGATGAATGCTTCCCTGGAGGCCAAGGTGGCCGAGCGCACCCGCTCGCTGTCCGAGGCCAACTCGATGCTCGAACAAATGGCCCTGACCGACGTGCTCACGGGCTTGCCCAACCGCCGCCACGCGATGGCCCGCCTGGCCCTGGCCTGGGATGCAGCCCAGTCCAGCGGTGTATCCCTTGCCTGCATGATGATCGATGCCGACGGCTTCAAGCGCATCAATGACCAATGTGGCCACGATGCGGGGGACGAGGTTCTGCGTCAATTATCCAAGGTGATCAGCTACGCCATACGCACCGACGATATCGCCTGCCGGCTGGGCGGCGACGAGTTCCTTATTCTCTGCGAAGCCACCGACCTGGACGGTGCCCTGCTGGTTGCTCAGGCCCTGAGGAACGAAGTTGCAAGCTTGAACGTTGCCCTGAACGCGGGCCAGCAATGGTCAGGTAGCGTCAGCGTGGGCGTGGCCATCAAGACCGATGCGATGCGCAACCCGGAAGATTTGATCAAGGCGGCCGATGAGGCGCTTTACCTGGCCAAGCGCAATGGACGCAATCGCGTGGAATGGGTTTCTGTCTGAAACTTCATAGCCAAAATGGCCTGTAGCCCACGTTATGATTGCATAGTTAGCTATAAATAATATAGTATCTCTATGTGACGAACATTCACACTGCCCTGATCTGCCTAGGCGCTTGAGCTCCCAAATTGACTGGCACCCGGCGCGGCAAGCCCGCACAGGCGCAAAATCATGCTCAGATGGAACGAATCCGAATCGACAAATGGCTCTGGGCGGCCCGCCTGTACAAGACCCGATCGCTCGCTTGCATGGAAGTCAACAGCGGCCGGGTTGAGGTCAATGCCCAGACGGTCAAGCCGTCAAGGGAAATCAAGGCAGGCGACACGTTGCAGATTCGCCAGGGGGACGTCAGGCGGGTGATTGTGGTCCAGCGCATCAGCGACCAGCGCGGCCCTGCTCCCGTGGCGCAGCAGTTGTACCGTGAAACCGAGGAAAGCATTTTGTTGCGCGAACGTGCCGCAGAGCAGCGTCGGCTGACCCGCGAACCGGCGCGATCCATCGAGCACGGCCGTCCGACCAAGCGGGACCGGCGAACCATCGAAATAGTCCGCAGCGGCAACTGGAACGAATGAACGGCCTGGTGCGCCGTTCGCTAAGCCAGGCTGGCCGTGTTTGCCATTAAGATAACAGCTTTGATGGTCACCCCATCTTTGCACACCAACCTCTGCACTGAACAGGCACGTTATGCCCCACAGAAAAGAAACCGGCGATACCGTGCCGGTTACTCAACCCACCCCGCTTGCGGATTTGCCGCGACAGGTGCGCATCGATGGCGAGTTGGCCATCGTCCGCGCCCATCATGAACGCATCGCCAAGGCTATCGAGATGTTCTGGGGGCACCCCGAATGTGAAAATTACATTCAACAACTGATCATCAGTGGCGGTGATCGCTCTGACCAGACACGTGAAGGGTTCAAGAGCGAAGTGATCTCTGCCCTGATCAGTCTGGCCGCGCTTCACGAAACCAAGTAAAACACACCCACCAAGTTTTTTAATCAGGAGAATGCTATGAGTCGCGAAGTTGTCGTCGTCAGCGGGGTCCGCACCGCCATTGGTACCTACGGGGGAAGCCTCAAGGACATTCCCCCCACCGAATTGGCAGCGCAGGTCGTGCGCGAATCGCTGGCTCGTGCCGGTGTCGAGGGCAAAGACGTGGGCCATGTGGTGTTCGGCCACGTCGTCAACACCGAGCCTAAGGACATGTACCTTTCCCGCGTGGCGGCCATCAATGGTGGCTGCGACCAAAGCACCCCGGCCTTTAACGTCAACCGCCTGTGTGGCTCGGGCCTGCAAGCCATCGTGTCGGCCAGCCAAAGCATTCTTTTGGGCGATGCGGACATCGCCATCGGCGGCGGCGCTGAAAACATGAGCCGCGGCCCGTATGCGAGCCTCTCGGCCCGCTGGGGCGCCCGCATGGGTGACACCAAGATGGTCGATATGGTGGTGGGCGCGCTGCACGACCCGTTCCAGACCATCCACATGGGCGTCACGGCCGAAAACATTGCCGCCAAATGGGGCATTTCACGCGAAGTCCAGGATGCGCTGGCCGTGGAAAGTCACAACCGGGCACAGCGCGCCACCGAAGCGGGCTACTTCAAGGATCAAATCACGCCTGTGATGCTTAAGTCCAAGAAGGGCGAGGTCGCTTACGCGGTTGACGAGCATTTCCGCCCCAACTGCGCGATGGCGGACATGGCCAAACTCAAGCCGGTGTTCATCAAGGAGAATGGTACCGTCACGGCCGGCAACGCCTCGGGCATCAACGACGCCGCAGCGGCGGTCGTGCTGATGGAGGCCGAAACCGCCAAAGCCCGCGGCCTTAAACCGATGGCTCGCCTGGTGGCCTACGCGCATGCTGGCGTTGATCCAAAGTACATGGGCATCGGCCCTGTTCCCGCAACCCAGGCGGCGCTCAAGAAGGCTGGCCTCACGGTGCAAGACCTTGACGTGATCGAGGCCAACGAAGCTTTCGCAGCGCAAGCCTGTGCCGTCTCGCGCGATCTGGGCCTCGACCCTGCCAAGGTCAATCCCAATGGTTCCGGAATCTCGTTGGGTCACCCAATTGGTGCTACCGGCGCGGTCATCACGGTCAAGGCACTGTACGAACTGGAGCGCGTTGGTGGCCGGTATGCCCTGGTGACCATGTGCATTGGCGGCGGCCAGGGCATCGCGGCGATTTTTGAACGAATGGACTGACCTTACAGAAACATCCGCTTACAGGGGGCTGCCATATTTTTGGCAGCCCCCTGTTTATTTCCACTACAGGTAGTGGTAAAGTTTGACTTCGAACACTACCGGTAGCGTTTGAGCCGCTAGAATGAACCAGACCATCAAAATCAGTTCGCCAGGGTCCACAGAATACCCGACCGTATCGCCCAACACCTAGACAACCATTTCAGGAAGCCCGCCATGACTCAGAAAACTCCCGAACGCACCAAGCCAACCGTCGGCATGCCTGCGCAACAAATCAGCCTCGAAGTACTGATTGAAAAGTACAGCAAAGGGACTGAGAAGAGCATTCTGGATGTCAACCAACGGGTGGCGCACGCCTTGGCCCAGATTGAGGCGCCAGACCAGCAAAAACATTGGGAAGCCAAGTTTTTGCAGGCCCTGCAAAATGGTTTCCTGCCTGCCGGACGCATTCAGTCCGCCGCCGGGACCAAACTCTCTGCCACGCTGATCAATTGTTTTGTGCAGCCCGTGGGTGATTCGATTGCCCACATTGAAGACGGGCATCCCGGCATTTACACCGCTCTGACCGAGGCCGCAGAAACCATGCGCCGGGGCGGCGGTGTGGGGTACGATTTTTCCCGCATTCGCCCCAGTGGCTCCTGGGTTGGCAGCACCCAAAGCAGCGCCTCGGGCCCCGTAAGCTATATGCGCGTGTTCGATCGATCCTGCGAAACTGTCGAGTCTGCCGGTGCTCGGCGCGGCGCCCAGATGGGCGTGCTGCGCTGCGATCATCCGGACATCGAGGAATTCATCCACGCCAAGGACAAGGGCGATCTCAAGAACTTCAATATCTCAGTCGGGGTAACCGACGTGTTTATGGAAGCTGTGCGCCAGGACAGCGAATTTGTGCTGGTTCACCGCGCCGAACCTGGCGTAACCCAGAAAGCGGCGGGCGCGTACCAGGTGCAGGAAACGGGCCTATGGGTGTACCGCAAATTGCAGGCACGAGAGTTGTGGGAACAGATCATGCGATCCACCTACGATCATGCCGAGCCTGGTGTACTGTTTCTGGACCACATCAACCGCGACAACAACTTGTCTTATTGCGAAACCATCGCGGCCACCAACCCTTGCGCCGAGCAACCTCTTCCGCCGTACGGGTGCTGTTGTCTGGGCTCCATCGACCTGACCCGATTTATCCGTCAACCGTTCGAAAAGACAGCCAACTTTGATCAGACCGGGTTTGCCGAAGTGGCCAAGGTAGCCACACGCATGCTCGACAACGTGCTGGATGTGACCGTTTGGCCGCTGCCGCAGCAGCAGGAAGAAGCGCGCAGCAAGCGCCGTGTTGGTTTGGGATTTACCGGGCTGGGCGACGCACTGATCATGCTCAACCTGCGGTATGACACGCAAGAAGCGCGGGACATGGCAAGAAAAATCTCCGAAGTCATGCGCGACGCCGCCTACGAGGCATCGGTCGAACTGGCGCGCGAGCGCGGCGCTTTCCCTCTCTTCAACGCCGACCTGTACCTCTCCGGGCAAACCTTCGCATCGCGCTTGCCAGCGCCGCTCAAAGAGCGCATTCGCGCCGAAGGACTGCGCAATTCACACCTGCTGTCGATAGCACCCACGGGCACCATCAGCCTGGCTTTTGCGGACAACGCGAGCAATGGCATTGAGCCCGCTTTCAGTTGGAGCTACACCCGCAAGAAGCGCATGGTTGACGGCAGCTTCAAGGAGTATGCAGTTGAAGACCACGCCTGGCGTCTGTATCGCCACCTGTTTGGCGAGGACGCGCCCCTGACGCCCGCTTTTGTCACCGCGCTGGAAATGAGTGCGCAGGCTCACGAATCCATGGTTGCCGCGGTCGCACCTTGCATAGACACAGCAATTTCAAAAACCGTCAACGTACCCGCCGATTACCCTTACGCAGATTTCCAACACCTCTACATGGAAGCATGGCAATCGGGATTGAAGGGCCTGGCTACCTACCGCCCCAACTCGATTCTGGGCTCGGTGCTCAGCGTCACGCCCAGCGCGGCAGCTACAGCGGTACCGTTGCAGATTGATGGAACCAACCATCGTCTGGCCCTTGAAAAACTTCCTGCGGCGGTGCTCTCATCATTGCGATGGCCCAGCCGCCCGGAACTGCCCGCAGGCAATCCGGCCTGGACCTTCATGGTTCATCACCCCTTTGGAGATTTTGCACTGTTCGTTGGCGAGCTCGCGCCCGAAGAGGGAGGCGCGCCTCAGCCCTTTGAGGTGTGGGTCAATGGAACCGATCAGCCCCGCGGATTGGGCGCACTGGCCAAAACCCTGTCCATGGACTTGCGCGCTAACGACCCGGCGTGGCTGCAACTCAAGCTCGACGCCCTGGCCACGGTAGCAGAGGAGCACTCTTTCGAGATGCCCTTCCCGCCGCACGGCGAACTTCGCCTGTTTCCTGGCGTGGTCGCCGCCACCGCCGCGGTCGTTCGCTGGCGCTGTGATCAGCTTAAGGCCCTGGCGGGCAATGACTCCAAAGCGCCAACCCCGGTGATGGACGCCATGTTCAGCCGTGGCGAGCCCCAAACCGGACCATCAGGCACACTGGCCTGGTCCGTTGACGTGGACAACCCCGCCACCGGCGAATCGTTCACAGTAACACTCAAAGAAGTCAATCTGCCCGATCCAGATGGAGTGATTGTTACCCGACCCTGTGCCGTCGGTTTCTCGGGGAACTACCCCAGAGCACTTGATGGCCTTGCGCGGTTACTCTCGCTGGACATGCGCGTGATCGATCCCGCATGGATCGGTATGAAGTTGCGCAAGTTGCTGAACTATGCCGAGCCTCTGGGTCACTTCATGGCCTTCGTGCCTGGCCTGCCGCATGGCGAGCGGCGCCAGCAAACCTGGCCCTCAACCGTGGCCTACATTGCCCGCCTCATCATCCACCGCTATGCCATGCTGGGCATCCTGGACGAAAGCGGTTATCCGCTGCGCGAAATGGGGGTGTTAGATGCACCCAAAAGCCCACAAGCGCAGACGACGATGGCTGGCAAGGTGTGCCCGGAGTGCGGCAATCCAACCGTCATTCACAAGGACGGTTGTGATTTTTGTACCGCCTGCGGCTACGTCGGGCAGTGTGGATAGAGCCTGCACTGGCCTGAGAGCAGGCCACTGGTCAACATGTGAGCTGGTGCGCCTAACGGCGCACCACCAGGACTGGCAAATGGGTGTGCGACAGAACGGCCTGAGTCACGCTGCCGAGCACCAGTTTCTCAAGGCCACTTCGGCCGTGAGAACCCATCACAATCAAATCCGCTGACAGCGACTCGGCGGCTTCCACCACACCACGCCATGCTGCGTTGGCCTCGATGATTGAAGTCTCCACCGGAACGTCCGCTTGCTCAAATTTCGCCTTGGCCGCCTTGACCGCAGCATTGCCCTCCGCCGTGGCAGCGCTGAGGTACTCCGCTTGGCCATATGCAAAATCGGTTCCAACGCCAGTAAACGGATAGGGGTCAATGACAAAGATCGCGGAAACCCGCCCCCCAAAGGCTTTGGCCAGACCAATGGCCTTTTCGACAGCCAGTTGGGATGTCTCAGACCCATCCACTGGAACGAGTATGTGTTTGAACATGCTGATTTCTCCTTCTTGAATGATGCTGCAAGTATGCGTCACACCAAAACGGCACACCTGAGAGGAAAGCCGCTTAGCTTTGAGAGAAAAACCTAAGTTAAATCAATGACATAGGCGTTATATGGTGGTGGGGCCGCACCCCCTGGCAAACCCAGCTAACTGGGCTCCTTTTTGCTGCCAATGGCTGCATCGAACAGTTGCGGAAACCTCCAACTTTACTGGCAGTCTATCAGACGCTGAGGGTCGACCTCATCGAAAACTGTGGACGCCAGTTCAAATCCGCATTTCGCACTTGAACCGCCGTCCGCATTATTTTGAACGCCGCACGACTTGACACATCACCTTATTTCATTGTTACCAAAATATGACGACAATGATGGTTCTGATCGACGATCCGTCATTCTTTCCAGGAAATTTATATGGGCTTGTCCACTACATGTCCGCGCCGATTGAATATTGACCCACCCTGCCGATTCAATAATGACCCAGGACGGGTAGCTGCTTTTTGAATTGGCAACTGTGGATAAGTGTACTCAATAGCGGGTTTTCATCTCCTCTTTCTATGTCCTTGGTTTTGCCTGGATCATGGGCACGGGCAATGGAGCGAAGGGCGTAGCCCGTAGCGCAATTGCCCGTGCTGCGCAGCCTCAGAACGGATCTTCCTGCTGTGCGGCTTTGGACTTCTTGCGCGATTGCTCACGCTCCTTGATACGCGACTTGGCGGCCATGGTGCTTTGGTTATACCGGTGGTAATCCCCCCGATAAACCAAAGGGCCGAGAAGTAGAATTTTCCAAGAAGGAAGTTCTACGTGAAGAAGTCGAGATTTACCGACAGCCAAATCATGGCTGCCTTGAAACGTGTTGAGGCTGGTCTGCCAGTGCCCGAGATCTGCCGGGAGCTGGGCATCAGCACCGCCACGTTCTACAAGTGGCGTGCCAAGTTCGGCGGCATGGACACCTCCATGATGTCGCGCATGAAGGAGCTCGAAGACGAGAACCGGCGTCTCAAGAAGATGTACCTCGAAGAGAAGCTCAAGGCGGAGATCGCCAACGAGTACCTCGCAAAAAAGTAGCACGGCCGTCTCGCCGACGCGAGATGGCCAAGGAAGTTGTTCGGCAGCGTGGGCTGGCCATACGGCTGGCCTGCTCGGTGTTTTCCATCAGCGAGTCCTGCTACCGCTACGAGTCCAGACAAAACGCTGAGAACGAGATCATTGCCGATTGGCTGATGCGTCTGACGGACAACCACCGCAACTGGGGATTTGGCCTGTGCTACCTGTACCTGCGCAACGTGAAGGGCTTGGACTGGAACCACAAGCGCGTCTACCGCATCTATCGCGAGTTGGAACTGAACCTGCGCATCAAGCCCAGGAAGCGCCTGGTGCGCGAGAAGCCTGAAGCCCTGGCCGTGCCAGAAGCAATCAATCAAGTCTGGTCGATGGACTTCATGCACGACAAGCTCGAAGACGGCCGGAATCTGCGCTTGTTCAATGTCATTGATGACTTCAACCGCGAGGCGCTGGGCATTGAGGTGGACTTCTCGCTGCCCAGTGAGAGAGTCATTCGGGCCTTGAAGCAGATCATCTCCTGGCGCGGCAAACCACAGGTGATTCGTTGTGACAACGGGCCGGAGAACATCAGCGGCACTATCCAGAACTGGGCCAAGGAATGGGGGATCCGGTTTGAATATATTCAGCCAGGTAAGCCACAACAAAATGCATATGTCGAGCGGTTTAACAGAACCGTACGCTACGAATGGCTATCCCAGTATTACTGGGCCAGCATTGAAGAGGTTCAGGACTTCGCCACCCAATGGATGTGGTCCTACAATCACGACCGCCCGAATATGGCCCTGGGTGGATTCACCCCAAAGCAGCATCTGGCCAAGGCTGCATAACCGTTCTACTTTTAGGTCCAGTGGAAATCGGG